>CAWDAJ010000004.1:0-424754 GCA_963800295.1 uncultured Acidimicrobiaceae bacterium | reverse complement strand
TCGACCAGTTCTCCAGTGAGCACGGGTCCGACGAGCCGGCTGTCCATGCTGACGCTCGAACTCGGCGAGACTGGTGGCATGGCGGACAGCGAGAGCAGCGACACGGCCCGTGACTTCCTCTCGTCGCACCGAGAGCCGGGGGCCGAGTTCGCTGGACCGTCTGTTGCTGGACTCCAGGACGGGTGCTACCCGTTGGTCGGATGGCTGTGGCGTCAGCTTCGCACCGTCGTCGGATGGGTGCGCACACAGCTCCGTCGGTGACTGCTCGGCGATGGCTCGACGCGCACCGGTGCAACCGACGTGCCGTTGCTTGGTGCGGCCCCGTGCCGGCTTGGGGGATGGCGAACCGCTCGCGATTCCCGGTAAGAGACGATCCCGGGGAGGGAACCCGGTCTCTGCGTCCGGGCGTCGAAGCACCATGAGTGACGATGGATCGGAGAGACTGCCCGAGGGAGGAGTCGCGACGACGATGCGCTGGAAGATCATCGCGGTTGGAGCGGTGCTTCTTGCCGTCGTGGGGTTTGTGGTGGTCTTCGGCGCGCTGGACGAGAGCGGCGACTCCAACGGCGTTGCGGCGGCACCAGCGGGCCTCCCGGCGTGTCGTGAACTCCCCGGTCGGCTGTTGGGCCCGTTCAGCGATGACCGGTCGTGGGGTGGGTGTGTGGCGGATTCCGGAGCAGCAGCGAGGTCATACCGCTACGAGTGCACCAACCTGCGCCGGGTGCTCCCGCCTGACGGGCACGAGGAGACGATCGCCGATCTCGCACCGGTTGTGTTCATCCCCGACGCCGGTCTCCTCGGTGCGCGTGGCGAGGAGTGGGAGTCCAAGCAGATGCGCGGGGCCTGGGCGCGGATGCCGTTCCGCAACCTCGTTCCCTACCGATGCGATGAGCTCCGCTCGCTGCCCCACGACGACCTCGCAATCGCCGGCTGCGATCTCGACCAGCACGTCGTCGACTTCTACAGCACGCAAGGTTGCGCCAGCGACGGTGAGGCCCATTCGGCTGTCGGCCGCGTGTGCACCTTCTTCGACTTCGACATCAACGTCACTTGGGAGCAGTGGTGGATCGACGCTCCGCCCGAGGACTACGGCTCGGGACCGTTCGTCATGGAGACCCAACAAGACGGCATGTGGGTGTTCACCCCTCCCGACCATCGCGATGACCGATGCCGTACCCCACCGGACGACTGGCCAGCGCAGTGGCGCTACACCGAGAACCGCTGACGCCGCTCGCTGAAATTCCCCAGGGTTGCTCGCTGAAATTCCCCACCTCGGAGGCGGGTGAACTCTAGGCGGGGCCTCCTTCGGTGAGCTTGCGGGCGCGGGCTCGGTGGGCGCGCATGCGGTAGCTGTCGCCGGTGATGTTGAACACGACGGAGCGGTGCAGGAGCCGGTCGAGCATGGCGGCGGCGATGGTGGTGTCGTCGAAGATGTCGCCCCAGGAGGCGACGCCGCGGTTCGTGGTCAAGATGATGCTGCCGTTCAAGTAGCGCTGGGAGATGACCTGGAACAGGGCGTTGGCGTCTTCGGCGGGCATGGGCAGGTAGCCGAGTTCGTCGACGATCAACACTGACGGTCCCTTGAAGAACCGCATCGTGTTCGCCCAGCGTCCCTCGACGGCGGCCTTGCGGCAGCGGGCGGCGAGGTCGGCGGCGGTGCAGTAGTAGGTGCGCAGCCCGGCGTCGACGGCGGCGTGGCCGAGCGCGATGGCGAGCATGGTCTTGCCGACCCCGGGCGGGCCGATGAACAACACGTTGGTGGCGTCATCCGCGTAGCGACACGTCGCCAGGTCACGGATCAGGGCGGCGTCGACCGAGGGCTGTGCCTCGAAGTCGAAGTCCTCGATCCGCCACGGCGCAGGGAAGTTCGCGAACCGCAACCGGCCGGCGTGGCGGCGGGCCTCGGTGGCGTCGACCTCGACGTCGAGGAGCCGGGCCAAGAACTCGGTGTGGCTCAGCTTGGTCTTGGCCGCCGCATCGAGCTCGGCGGGCAGCGCTTCGGCGGCGGCGGTGAGCTTGAGGTAGGCCAGGTGCGACCGGACGTGTTGGTAGATGGTGTCGGTCTTGCTCATGCCAGTTCCTCGCCTTCGGTGAGGCGCCGGTAGACGTCGAGGTCGATCACCGGATCCGCAGCTGCTTGTTCGCCGACCAACTCGGCGGCCAGGGCGAGCGCGGCGTCCGAGGGCGGCCGGTTCACCTTGCGTTTGCAGGGCTTGTCGCTGTTGAACGCGTCGAGCACCACGTTCTCGAGTGCAGCGGCGTGCCCAGGCAACCGGACCGTCTGCTGCGCGCCACGCGGCGCCAGGCGATGCACACAGACCTGGCGGCCGCCGGCGTGGAACGACGCAGTCGGTTCGCCGAGGCGCCAGCGGATCTGGACGTGTCCGCCGACCAGGCCCGGTGGGACCGAGTAGCGGTTCCCCCACAACGACACCAACGCGTTCGCCGCCACGGTCCTCACTTCGAGGACCTCGGCCGGGAACGGGACCGGCGGCAAAGCGAGCAACGGCTCGGCAGCAGCGAGCTCACCGACCGTCGAACCGTCCCGTCGACGGGCATCGGCGGTGCCGGCGCACCACGTGTCGAGGGATGCTTGAGCTTCGGCCGGCGAGCTGACACGAGCCGTCCGCCACCACGACTGGGTCAGGTAGTCGATCGACTTCTCGACCACGCCCTTGCGGTTCCCGTGCCGGGGAGGGCACGGGTCGACCCCGACCCCATAGTGCTTGGCAACCGGCGCGAAGCTTCGTTGGAGCTTGCCAGTCTGCGGGTTGATGACCGTGGCCATCCGATCGACACGCCAACGCTTCGCTGTGCCGCCGAGGCAGCGGAGAATCTCGTCGATCCCCACGACAAGATGGGCTTGGTCATCGGAGTCGGAGAACCAGCACCGGAACTTCCCCGAGTGCGACAGCGCACCCACGAGCACGTAGGCCTTGTCTCCCCACGGGGTGTCGTCCAGCTCGAGCCAGTCCCACTGGATCTCCTCGCCGGGCGGATGGTCGATGTCGACGTGCGCTCGACCGTTGCTCGATGCGCACGCCTCACAATGCGGCCGCAGCTGGCGGTCACGGACCTGGCGGGTGAACGTCGGATACGACCGATCGAACCCGAGACCGACCAGCTCGGCGAACAGCACCGTCGCCCGCACATGCGGATCGTCGGCCAACCGTTGGCGCACGTAGGGCTCGAACCGGTCGAACACGTCGAGCTCGGCCCGCTCTCGTACGCCGGGTTCTCGTTCTCCGTTCAGATAGGCCCGGACCGTCTTGCGGTCCCGGCCGGTGTGTCGGGCGATGGCCGAGATCGACCAGCCCCTCTTCTTCAACGATGTGATCTCCACGTCTTCCTCTGGTGACAGCATCGAGACGGAGCCCCTTCTTCTCGCCGGTCAGGTGTCGCAACCGCCAGCGTGGGAAGGGGCTCCACCCCTGTTGGTGGACCCTCAGAGGTGGGGAGTTTCAGCGAGCAGGTCTGGGGAGATCTCCGTGAGCGTGGTCACCGCTGACGCACACCGACACCGCGCCCGACGGCCATCCGCATCGGCGGAGTAGCGCTGCGACCGGCATCCTGCCGTGGCTCAAAGCGACCCCGCCGGCGTCCCTACGTGCCGGTAGTCGGCGTCGCTGCATGCCAGCCTCTCCGTCCCTTCCATCGCACCTATCAACCTTTCGGCTCCTCTGGCCGACCGGAGAGGGCACCATTGCTGAGTGGGACTCACTCGCAAGGCGCTGACGGAGTTGGGATGGGACGAGGCGACCATCGAGCAGTGGATCGCTGAGGCTCCAGACGTTGAGGTCGAAGATGCCGTCGCGTGGCGGGGTCTGGGAGTCGGTCCAGAGACGGCGGCCTGGTACGCCGGCGTTCGTCCGTCGATCGCAGACGAGTGGCTGGCGCATGGCTTCGCCGTAGATGAGATGGTGCGCTGCCACCGCAGCCGGGTGACCTTGGCTCGGGCGCTCCAGTGGCGAGCCGATGGTCGGTCACTCGACGACACGGTCCTCTGGGGTAGCCACGGGTTCTCGCCAGCGGAAGCGGACGAGTGGACGTCGGCTGGACATGACGTTCGGTCTGCACACGCCAGTCGCGCAGCGGCCAACGACGCGGCAGGGACGTGGGTCGTGACCACCCACGCTGGCGCATCGCTTCGGGAACCGATCGACGTTCCGGACGAAGCGCGTGACCGCGAGGCGGAGCTGGCGGAGATGTGGCCGCACCTGCGCGATCGGGAATCGCTGGGCGACCTGTGGGCGGGGGTGCAGCGGCCGCCGCTGAGGGGGTCGCCGGAAGCACCCTGAGCCATCCCTACGTGCCGCTACTCGGTGGGGTCGTGCTCAAGGTCCTTGAGGACTCCAGCCGCACCGAGCGACCAGATAGGTCGTGACAAGACCGCTGGCCATCCGGCACTATGCGCGCCCGGCGAGGGGCCCGGGGGAACCAGCGGGGGATCGGTGGGCGTCGAAGCGATGATGAGAAGGATGACGACGAAGCCGTGGACGGCGGCCCTCGGCATGGTCGTGGTACTTGCTGTGGCCGGGTGTACCGACGACTCCGCAGACACGAGCGAGCGACCCCGGAGTACGGACACGACAGCGACAACGTCCGACGTGTTCAACCTCGACGAGGTGTCTGCCGAACTCGGCGCCTCCTTCGACTTGTGCGCTCATGCGTACAGGTACAGCGACGTTCAAGCAGAGGTGCGGACGGACATGGACGCTCCAGGGTCGCTTGGAGGGTCTGGCGAGCATGCGACCGATCCGGCCCGTCAGGCCATGCGCTGGCACATGAGTCGCATCATGCAGCTCGCAGACGAGGCGATGCCCCAGTTCCGGGCGCCCGTGGACGCGGTACTCCGGGAGTACGAGAACGGAACGTTCGATTCGCTCGACGATGCGCTCGACAAGGTCCGAAGCGAGTGCGCCGAGGTTCTTGCGATGGGTTGAGATCCACTGGGTCTCGAATACGTGCCAGTGAGGATGAGATCGTCGCTGTAGGGGTCCACGTCCTCGTCGAGGTGGGTCGCTACGTTCAGCGGCCCTCTCGGTTGCTCTGACTCGGTTTGAAACACCCAGGTTCGCAGGTGATTGTCGAGCGGCTGAGAGGAACCGAAACGAAGGCACGCCCCGTTCCGGAGGGTGATCGAGCTGGCTGCGCCAACAGCCTGCTCGCTCACGGTCTCCTTCCCGGGACGTGCGTGCCACCCCTCAACCACTTTCAAGAGAAGGGATGGCCATGGCCATCGTAGAGATGACGCGCCCGATCACGGGCGGAGTCGACACCCACCTGGACCTGCATGTCGCCGCCGCTCTCGATGCCAACGGCGGCGTGCTCGGCGTCGAGTCGTTCCCGACGACCGCGGCGGGGTTCGAGGAGCTGACCGAGTGGCTGGAGTCGTTTCGGTCCGCTCGAGCGGGTCGGCGTGGAAGGCACCGGCGCGTACGGTGCCGGGCTCGCCCGACATCTGCGCCGACAGGGCGTCGAGGTGATCGAGGTCGACCGCCCGAACCGCCAGCTGCGCCGGATGCAGGGCAAGTCCGACACCGTCGACGCTGTCGAGGCAGGTCGAGCGGTGCTGTCGGGACGAGCCTCGGGGATCGCCAAGACCGCTGATGGCAACACCGAAGCGATGCGGGCGTTGCTGATCGCGAAGCGCTCGATCCGCGAGTCACGCATCACGTGTCTGAACCAGATCCGCCACCTCGGGTTCTGCGGCCCCGATGAGCTGCGTGAGCAGTTCCGCCATGTGCCCAAGACGACGTTGGCCCGCCAGGCCGCCGCGCTGCGTCCCCGCCGAGGCGGAGACGTGGTGACCTTCGCGACGAAGACCGCGATGCGCAGCCTCGGACGTCGTGTCCAGGACGCCGACGCCGATGCACGAATGATCGACAAGCTGCTCCGCGAGCTCGTCGAGGCCACCGCACCGTCGCTGCTCGAGCTCTACGGCTGCGGAGTCGACACCGCCGCCATCCTCCTCGTCGCCGCCGGCGACAACCCCGACCGCATCCGCAACGAAGCCGCCTGGGCCCACCTGTGCGGCGTCGCCCCGCTACCCGCGACCTCGGGCAAGGTTGTCGACCGTCACCGTCTCAACCGGGGCGGGAACCGCCAAGCGAACCATGCGCTGTGGCGGATCGTGTTCACCCGCATCGCCTCCGAGGAGCGCACCCAGCACTACGTCGAGCGACGCCTCGCCGAGGGCCGCTCCCGCGCCGAGATCATCCGCATCCTCAAGCGCTACGTCGCCCGGGAGACCTTCAAGCATCTCCCGCGCGGGTAACCGCCATCTGGGGTCCCGGGTCTGGCCCAATATGTGCCTGACACCAACGGTTGTCTTTCGAACGATCTGCCGACCCGGGATCCCACACACCATCGGCACCGCGTTGGCCTGATAAGAGCTCGCCCTCCACGAAGCCGGAGTGGCCCATCACTGGTTTGCCAGCACCGCCGAGAAGCACCTTGACAACCCATAGGAGCATCGCTGGCAGGTGCCCTCCGGCTGCCCGACCGGTCAGGCCGTGCCGCTCAGGATTTCCAGTTCGGCTCGCCGCAGCCGCCGAACACACGGCAATCTCAGCGGGTGGTTCAGGAACCCGAGCACGCCCATCTTTTGAAGGTCGTCGAAGCCCTCATCGCTGCGGGCAACACCGCTGCTCATGGTGGCTTCACGCCGAATCAAGGTGGGTGGGACTGCGAGATGACTCGTCCCATCGACTTCGACGTCGTGCGTTCAGCGCTGGTGAACGAGGAGCGAGACGTCAGGCTCGACGTCGGTCACGGCCGCCTCGATTGCATGCACTGCTGGAGCGGGATCCACGGACCCGCCCACTGACCCGCACCGAGGTGCCGTTCGGCATCGGGGGCGGGCGGGAGATGATCTGCTCCCTGTCGCCACCGATCAACCGTTCGGTATGAGCTCGAAGCCAAGCTGCCGAGGGGTCGCCGCTCCACCCCGAGGGCGGTGGGCGCACACGAGCGGTCGCCGCATCCGGTTCATCGACGCGCCGGATCGGTCGTACCGACAAGATGCTGCCATGACTGTCTGGGACGATGATGCAGAGGATCCATTCGAGCGCCGACCGGCCGATCGAGCGAGCAGCGGTGGCGGCGGCGATGTCGCCGCGAAGGCCCTTGTGGCAGTCGGGATTCTTGGGGTGCTGGCATGGACGTGGCTCGCCTACCGGACGCAGTCACGCGGTTCCCAGTTCCCGGGCTTCGACGATCTGACGGGGATCGGCTTGGGTGAACGGGTTGACCTGTTCGCGACCTCGTTGCTCCAACTTGTCTTCCCCGTAGCGGCGATCGCAGCCGGCCGCTATCTGCAGCGGCGGTCCACAGCCCAGGAGGGGTGAGCAGCCTTTCGTCGGCGCGACGGCAAGAGCGCCGCAGAAGTGCCGCTCGATGGTGGTCTCGTGCCGGCGCGTCGGAGTTTCGCCGGCGCTCCCGATTTCCAGTTCGGCGTGCGGTCGCACCGAGTGAGCCGGCATTTACCTGCGTAGCCGCCTGCAACTGATGCTGCCCCCGAAGGAATGTCCGGCAGCCATGAGTGGCGTTCTGCGTGGCAGCACCGGTTCTCCTTCGAGACCGCGGTGCTGCTACCAGGACTGCAATCTGCGGGGCCGACGTCCTTGTTGGCTTGGTCGCGGTTCAGGGCAGTTCGAGGTGGATCCGGTCGCCTTCAGCAGTGTTCGAGTCGGCGAGCGCGTTCGTGGCAACCATGAGGCCGTCGACGGCTGCCCGGTCGTTCCATGGCATCGCAGCTGACCATCGCCATGCGTGGGACAGCACGGTGACGGCCA
Organism: uncultured Acidimicrobiaceae bacterium; assembly: GCA_963800295.1. GTDB lineage: Bacteria > Actinomycetota > Acidimicrobiia > Acidimicrobiales > Salinilacustritrichaceae > Salinilacustrithrix. The sequence continues at coordinate 416,958 of CAWDAJ010000004.1, read as the reverse complement.
CGTCGACGTTTCCTTCGGTGACCGTTGCCTTTCGCAGCCCAGTCACGTACTCGTTGCGAAGGACCGTTGGTACGACGATGCGTGCCTGGTCGACGGCGGAGAGCTCAGCGTTCATCATCAGTCGGGCAGCTCGTCCGTTCCCGTCGATGAACGGGTGGACTTCCGCGACGACGAACATGATGTACACGGCGCGAGCGAAGCCGGGGGGAAGGTCGCCGATCAGGGCGAGGCCTCGTCGCAGCGTGCCGGGCGCAACGGTGTGGTCGACAAACGCAACGCCACCGACCTGGTTGTTCCGGTCCTTGAACTGGCCGGGCCCCTTGTCGGGCCGACCGGCGAGGATGGTGCGGTGCCGGGCGAAGAGCAGCTCGACGAGTTCGTCGACGTCATCGGAGGTACGGGACCGTCCGATCGGGTCGACGACGCAGGCATGGGTGCCGAGGATGTCGTGCCCGTCTTCGGGCCGGGATGCAGGAGCGGTCTGGGTTTCGACGATCTCGCGGGCGTCGGCGACGGTGAACTCGGTTCCTTCGATGAAGTTCGAGAAGTACGCCTCGTAGAACGGGAGTTCACCATCCGGGTTGACGGCGGGCAGCGCAAGCTCGGCGAGGGCGGTGGCACTGGGGTTCTCGAGCGCTCGCGCTGCGTTCTCGAACGCGGCGACGCGCCGCTCATCCCAGGCGTCCCCATCGCGCACCGCCCGCGTGAACGTTCCGGAGTGAGTGCGCAGCGGTCGCCGTCCGGTCACTTCGTCGAACAGTTCGTCGATGGCTTCGATCTGGTGGGCGGCGCCTGTGCGCTTCGCGTAGGCGACGGCGTCGTCGCGGAGCCGTGCGAAGCGTTCGCCCGGCCAGGACAGCACCTTGGCCGACAACCAGTCCTGTAGTTCGGCGACGGTCATGGTGCGTGCGGGAAGGACACTGCGTGCTCGGCTGACAGCGAGGTTGTCGACGAGCGTGCGTGCGGGTGCGCTGAAGGTCAGGCCGTGGGACCAGGGCAGGTCGGTTTCGTCACGGACGAGGTCGCGGACGATAACGGTGACGCCGGGCAGTTCGAGATTGGTTGCCCGGGCGTCGGTGGCGACGGTAACCGCGCCGTCGACGATCTGGCCGTTGGCGGCCGCGGTTCGGTCGACGATCACCGCGCCGGGCAGGCGGTTTGCGACGATCTCCCAGAGCCGGGTGGCGACGATGTCAGCGGGGCTGGTGTTCATGTCTGCCGTCCACACGCCGATAGTGAGCTTGCGGATCCGCCCGTCGGCAGCGGCACGTGCGAGGGTCTTGGCGGACGCGGCATCGTCGAAGAAGACGGTGCGTGGCCCGGTTGGCCAGTGGGGACGTGGGATGCGTGGCATGGTGCGCGGATTTCTCCCGAGAGCCGCAATGCTACCGGTATTCCTTGCGAGAAACTGTGCCGTGCCTGCCAATGGGGGCATTCGTTGGGTCGATAGGCGCATTTCTCCCAAGATTTCACACGAGAACGCCTCCTAGGGTGTTTGGCTACGTCATCGCCGCGTGTCCTCACACGGCCCGTCAGACGGGCCTGTCAGGTGGCGCAGAGTCGGGACGGCCTGAGCGCCTGACGCCGTCCACGACGCAACCGATCTGGGCGTTCTTGAGAGCGTCACTAGCCACGGGCACCCAGAGCGATGCAACCGACGTGCCGATATCCGCGAGAAGCCGTCGGTCGTGCTCGGTCCCGAATCCCGTCGGGCGGGATTCGTTGGCGCATCGGGCTGGCGAGGCCGCTGGTGATCCGGCATTATCCGTCAAATGCCGCATATTCCATCTGATGCATGATCTCGACCGCATCGTGATCGCAGCGCTGACCTGCAGGTTTGCACGCGCGGCGCCCCGATGAGTGGATGGGTGCGACGTCTTCTGCATGTGCGCTGACCTGGGCATCGTCGTGCCGACTCGCATCGGATGAACGAATCTTGCGCCCAGATCGACGACTCGAGCCCTGCTTGAGGACTCGCGCTCGCCGCCGATGGGCGGCCGCCAACGGTCCTTCTGCCAGCGCCGCGTCAACGAGGAGGGGACGTGATCCCGATCCGGCTACACGCTCGCCACGACCGCCCACCGGGGCACGCCACGAGCCCAGGCTGGACAAGGCGTTCTGGGCCGGAGCGAGCGAGGAGGCGGCCCATCGCGCGCCGTCGAGGTCGCGGTCCAACCGACCGGTCTCAGCCAGCTGTCGAGCGCTCGTGAGTGGCGCGTTGCGCGGCGCGGAGGGCGTCGGCGAGGAGACCCCGCTACGGACGGGTTGTCCACAGGAATATGCGTCGCAGGAATATGCGTCTCCGCCAGTCGATGGCTGGGATGAGATGGCGCGTCGGTTTTGCTCTTGCTCGTGGTGGCGCTGCTGGCTACGGCGTGTTCCAACGACGGGTCGACGGGCGCGTCCGCACTGTCGCCGGAGAACGCAGACGACTTGGCGACAGCGATCCTGCTTCAGCCGAACGACATCGGCCCCGGGTTCGTCGACGACACTGACTCAATCTCGAAGGCAGGGTCGCTCGCCGACTGCCTCGGCGAAGAGTCCGACGCCCAACCGCTCGCGGAATCCCCGATTCGGTCGTTCAAGTCCCCGGAGATTGCCGAGGATCCCTCGCAGCAAGACCTCGAACGCGCGGTTCAGGACATCCAGAGCGTGACGGTGACATCAGCGGTGTTCAGCACGGAAGCAGACGCGTCAAACGCGATTGCCAGCCTCACCGACTTCGGAAGCGCTCGGTGCACAGGCGACATGAACTCGGAGGCTCTGATTCCCCTTGACCCGCTCTCCGTCGGAGACGAAAGCGTCGTGTTTGCGGCCGGCGAGGGAAACGACGTCGCCGTGGCCATCTCCTTCGCCCGGACCGGTCCAGTCGTCACCTTCGTCGTGTCACTTCGCTTTGACGGCGAGGTGAACCGGGACATCATGGAGACTGTCGTCTCAACAGTTGCGCGAGAGGTCGAGAACGCGGGCATCTGACCACGCGGTTCCCGCCAGCGAAGCGTTGTCGCCCTGCCGCCCAGCGGTTCCGGCACGACGTTCTTGAGGACGCCATCCGCACCGAGCAACCAGTTCGCGCTGGCGTTGACGTCTCCTCAACCAGCAGTCGTGGCTGTCTGGCGAGGCAGGGTGGAGGACAGTTGGGGTCGGAGTCTCTGTGGTGACCGGGTTTGTGCGGGTCGTGTGGTGGCGGTCGTGCTGTCGTAGCTGGCTCCCGATCCTGGTCGTTCGTTGGGCTGCCCGATGCTTGAGGCGCCCAAGCCCGCGCCGAGGTAGCGGTAGCGGGCGTCACTGACTGCACCGGGCGCCGAACACTCGGCAGGTGGCGCTAGCGGCAGCGTCGAAGGTTTGTACGTGGGCGAGCAGGTTTCATCATGAGCAGCGAGAGCAAGCCCCCTCGTCGCGTGCGTCCCCGCATCACGGTTCTGGGGTCCGAGAGTCCTGACCAGCTCCGCGGCCTCGCTCGTCACCTTCGTGACTCCCGCTGGCCGGTTGTAGTCGCCGCTGCGATCCCTGCGGTGCTCGTCCTGGCTGCCACATGGGGCTGGGGAGAACGCCCGGCCGCCTTCGCCGCCGGATCGGTGTTCTTCGGCGTACAACTGCTTGTCGAAACCATCTTCCGAGTGAAGAAGGTACCGAGACGCAACCCTTCTTCGCCCGCTCCCGACGATGACCGAGAAGCGGACGTCTGACGCGTCCACCGGTCCTTGTGCCGCCCCGACGTGCCGATCCTCGGCGGGTCCTGCAAGGAGCTGCTCGAGGTCGCCGGCTGCACCGATCGTCCAACTATCTGTTGCGCCGACCGCGCCATCACCGGCAGGGCTTCGATTCAGCAGCGTTCCGAAGAGATGCCCGTGACTGTCGGAATGCCTCGGACACCGTTTCTTACCCGCTCGACATCGGCGTCCGTCGCCCACGAATCGAACTCGATCACGACCTCGAAGGCGGAGATCCGGGAGACCCCGTCCACTCCCGAGTCGTTGGCATCACCACCCGGGTACGCCGCGTCGAACACCATGTTCGTGTCCGAGGGATCGGCTGTCCCTGCAAGGCAGACGTAGAGGTCGCTCGGCGGCTCCGGGACGACCAAAACGACGTATCCCGCGACCGCCGCACCCGTGCCTGCCAGAACGACCCCAAGTGTCCTCAGCGCTTCACCCCGCGCAGGCCGGGAAGTACCAAGCGCCCCGAACCCGACCGCCAGCGCGACCCAGGTGAAGGGAACGAACCAGAGCGTGGCAAGACCGAGCAACACGCACCACAACGCGGTGCCAAGGCGGAACCAGCGGAGCGGGCTTGACGCTGCCGGACCGACCCATGCCAGAGCACCCAAGGCGACGAGTAGCAGCGTCTCGGAACTGCTCGCCCGGCCGTAGCTCCAAACAAGCGTCACCAACGCCTGTGCCACGAGCCCGGTGCCGAGAACGACGAGCCGAGTGCGACCGTTGACACTGCCATCGTGCGGTTCAGGCCGAGCCACATCCTCCCGATTGGCGTCTCCCAGCACCAGGTAAGTGTGCCCTGTTCAGAGGCGAGTGGCTGATTGGTCGGCTGCAGGTCTTCCGCTCAGACGTGCCGCTCGGGACGATCACCGTCGACGACGGATCGCGGCGCTGATCGCTCGCGATTTCCCGATCTGCTCGACAGCGGCGCTCCCGACCCGGCAGTATCCGGCGCCGTGGGGAACCGGATCGCCGTGACGCTCAACGTCGAGTATCGGGAGCCGGTGGACCGGTACTTCCGTCTTCGAGACTTGCCCGAGGACGACAGCGGAGAGGGTGCCTCCATCGTTCGGGACGTGTTCGCAGCGGAGCCGCCGCTGGCGTTCATGCTGCTGGACCCAGCCGTTGCTGGTCACGCTCACGACCCCAATCACATCCTCCAGTCCGTGGGCGCACTACCACCCGAGATCGCAGGCATTGACATCCACCGATCACTGAGGCGCCTCGCTGAAGCGCTCCTCGCTACCGAACCTGCACCTGAACGTCGTCGCGAGGCGGTGCACGCCGCCCTGCGTGCTGTCGACATTGCGCTGATGGAGGAGGCCATCGGCTCCGCGACAGATCGGCTCGGGTTCACCTTCCCCGCCGACACTTCATTGGAGATCGACGTCGTGGTCGTGTGGTCCGGCGTTCCGCTCGGAGGCCTAACCGGGGAGACACTCGACGACGAACCGATCTGCCTCGTCGCAGTGGAGGGGATCGATGCCTTGGCACTGACCGAGACGATCGTCCATGAGGCCCTTCATGCTGTGGACATGCAATGCGCCTCGGGCGACTCCCTCGTCGATCGACTTCGGAGCCTGCCGGATGGAACGCATCAGCTGTGGCACGCGCCGCTCTTCATTGCGGCGGGTGACGCTGTCCGCGAGGTCATCGATCCGACCCACACTGACCTCGGATACACCGGCGGCTACTACGCCAAGATCGGGCCGGAACTTGAACGACTCGCTCAGATGGGAATCACTCCCGGTGGAGTCCGCCCATAGGTGCCAGTGAGGATGAGATCGTCGCTGTAGGGGTCCACGTCCTCGTCGAGGTGGGTCGCTACGTTCAGCGGCCCTCTCGGTTGCTCTGACTCGGTTTGAAACACCCAGGTTCGCAGGTGATTGTCGAGCGGCTGAGAGGAACCGAAACGAAGGCACGCCCCGTTCCGGAGGGTGATCGAGCTGGCTGCGCCAACAGCCTGCTCGCTCACGGTCTCCTTCCCGGGACGTGCGTGCCACCCCTCAACCACTTTCAAGAGAAGGGATGGCCATGGCCATCGTAGAGATGACGCGCCCGATCACGGGCGGAGTCGACACCCACCTGGACCTACACGTCGCCGCTGCTCTCGATGCCAACGGCGGCGTGCTCGGCGTCGAGTCGTTTCCGACGACCGCGGCGGGGTTCGAGGAGCTGACCGAGTGGCTGGAGTCGTTTGGTCCGCTCGAGCGGGTCGGCGTGGAAGGCACCGGCGCGTACGGTGCCGGGCTCGCCCGACATCTGCGCCGACAGGGCGTCGAGGTGATCGAGGTCGACCGTCCGAACCGCCAGCTGCGCCGGATGCAGGGCAAGTCCGACACCGTCGACGCTGTCGAGGCAGGTCGAGCGGTGCTGTCGGGACGAGCCTCGGGGATCGCCAAGACCGCTGATGGCAACACCGAAGCGATGCGGGCGTTGCTGATCGCGAAGCGCTCGATCCGCGAGTCACGCATCACGTGTCTGAACCAGATCCGCCACCTCGGGTTCTGCGGCCCCGATGCGCTGCGTGAGCAGTTCCGCCATGTGCCCAAGACGACGTTGGCCCGCCAGGCCGCCGCGCTGCGTCCCCGCCGAGGCGGAGACGTGGTGACCTTCGCGACGAAGACCGCGATGCGCAGCCTCGGACGTCGTGTCCAGGACGCCGACGCCGATGCACGAATGATCGACAAGCTGCTCCGCGAGCTCGTCGAGGCCACCGCACCGTCGCTGCTCGAGCTCTACGGCTGCGGAGTCGACACCGCAGCCATCCTCCTCGTCGCCGCCGGCGACAACCCCGACCGCATCCGCAACGAAGCCGCCTGGGCCCACCTGTGCGGCGTCGCCCCGCTACCCGCGACCTCGGGCAAGGTTGTCGACCGACACCGTCTCAACCGGGGCGGGAACCGCCAAGCGAACCATGCGCTGTGGCGGATCGTGTTCACCCGCATCGCCTCCGAGGAGCGGACCCAGCACTACGTCGAGCGACGCCTCGCGGAGGGCCGCTCCCGCGCCGAGATCATCCGCATCCTCAAGCGCTACGTCGCCCGGGAAACCTTCAAGCATCTCCCGCGCGGGTAGCCGCCATCTGGGGTCCCGGGTTTGGCCCAATATGTGCCTGACACCAACAGTTGTCTTTCGAACGATCTGCCGACCCGGGATCCCACACACCATCGGCACCGCGTTGGCCTGATAAGAGCTCGCCCTCCACGAAGCCGGAGTGGCCCATCACTGGTTTGCCAGCACCGCCGAGAAGCATCTTGACAACCCATAGGAGCATCGATCCTCGGCGGCCGACCCCGAGCGTCGCTCGAGGTGGTTGACCGCTCCGAAGATCTGTTCTCTATCGCCCGTTGACGGGACCGGGAGGTTGGTGGCCGGCGGGGCCGGTCAGTCAAAGACCATGGTGGATGTACGGACGGGTCGCACGTGCAGGGCGATCGCGCTGGCTGTCGTGGTGAGGACGGCGGCGGTGACGGGTACGGCGACGACGAGCAGGGCGGCGAGACGCCAGGGGAACACCAGAGGGAGGTCGTCGTTCGTGGCGAGGGTGAACACGGCGACGGGGAGGAAGCCGGTGGGGATGGCGAGTAGGGCACCGAGTGCGGTCAGCATGAGCGCTTTGTGGCCGCTGGCGGCCTGCATGGTGCGGGGCGGTGCTCCGACGACGGCGAGGATGTCGCGTTCGTCGCGGGTTTCGGCAGCGGCGAGGGCGAGGCTGACAGTCACGACGAACAACGTGAACATGAGTGCTGTGGCGGCGAGTAGCGCTTCGAGGAGGCGGGGGTTGATGCTGGTGCTTGGGTAGAGGATCTGCGGGTTGACGGAAAGGACTTGATCACCGGGTCGGGCGCCGTCGCGTGCTTCGAGCCGTCGGGTGTCGAGTAGGTCCTGTATGAGGCTGCGTTGTGTTCTGGTCAATGGCGTCGGGTTGCGCAGCACTGTGGTGCCAGGGAGCGGTTGTAGGCCGAGCCGTTCGGTGGTGAGTTGACTGAGCAGGATGCGGGGCAGTGCACCGAGGGGGGCGTCGTGGTCGGGAACGACGGGCACGGTGATGGGCCCGGTTAGCTCTACGCGACCGGGTGGTTCATCGGCGGACGGTTCGATGGAGGAGGCCATGGAGACGAACTCCAGGGTGGCGGTGCCTGGGGTGTCGTCGAAGCCGAGGACGACGGCTCCGTGCTCGCGGAGTGCCTGGAGCGCGTCGTCATGGAGTGAATACAGGTGCTTGAGTGTGTCGTCGACGACGGCGGCGTCGCTGGGGAAGCGGGCGTCGAGCACCCGCGGCCAGGGGTTGGGGTCGGCCGGGTCGGTGGGCGTGAACTCGGTGAGTTCCCACCAAGGTGAGGTCGGTGCGTCGGTGACACTGGCGGTTGTGAGCCGGTATACCTGGGCGTCGGGAACGGCCTGGGTGCGTAGGTCGTCGATGAGGTCGTCGGGCAGTGCTGCGGGTTGTTCGTCCCGGAGTCCCTGGGTGCTGGAGGTGTCGGTGATCCGCTGGCTGGTGGCCTGGAGTTGGATCTCGTCGGAGCGCATCCAGTCGGTGTCGTCAGTGTTCTTGGCATCGGAGGCGAGGATGAGGGCGGCTGAGCCGATGGCGAGTGCGCTGGTGGCACAGATGGCGGAGACGACGGCGCTGGTGCGGGTGCGTTGGCGGACGAGGCTGCGGGCGGCGAGGCGAGCGGGACCGCGCAACCGGGTGCCGAGCGGGTCGAGCACACTGACGTAGCCGGGGGTGATGGCACAGGTGCCGAGGAGGACGGCGACACCGCCGAGCACCGCGGTGGCCGCCCACACGTTGGTGCTCCGGCCGCTGGCAGATCCGAGCACGGCCAGGGCCAACAACCCGAGCCCGGCGACTGAGCCGGTGACTCCGGCGGTGGTCAGCCAGGCCGCGACCGGTCGGAGTGGGCGCCGGCCGGCGAGTGCGGTCAGGACCGGCACCTGCGAGCTGGTACGTGCCGGCATCAGGGCGGCGAGCGTCGCTGCGGCGACACCCAAGACGATGATCGGGACCAGATCGGCGGCGTGGACGGTGTAGGGATCGACGTCTCGTTGCAGCAACGCATCGGCGTGGGGTGCTGCCGCTGCGAGAGCAGCACCGCCGAGCAGGAATCCAACGACGGTGCCGAGGATGCCGGTCCAGGTGCCCTGCAGGATTAGAGCACGCCGCAGCGTCTTGGGGGATGCCCCGTTGGCGGCGAGCTGGCCGAGCGTGACGAGCTGTCGGCGGGCACCGGCGGCGAACGCGGCGGCGATGACGATGCCCATGACGGTCAGGACGACTGCACCGATGACCCAGCTCCATGCGACGGAGGTCGCGCCCGCACTCGCAATGTCGCCGGTGCTGCCGCCAGGCGTTCCGGGCGGTACGAGACCAGGAGCAAAGGCGAACGAGTCGAGCTGCCCGGCCAGGTCGACGAGCCCGGGGGTCGTGATGTCGTTGGGAAGGTCGGCCAGCACCGTCTGCGTGACCGGTTCGCCCTCGTCCCACGGGAACTCGGTGCCCGGGGACACGACTGCGGTGGCGTCGCCCCACCCGCCGGCGCGTTCGCCGACGCCGACCACACGCCACTGCGCCTGCACTGGTCGTTGCAGACGCAGTACATGACCGACACCGGTCCCCAGGTCGCTGGCGGCCTGGCGAGTGAGGAAGACCTCACCAGGGCGCTGGGGTGCTCGCCCGGAGGTGACCTGCATGATCGGTGCAGCGAGTCGATGGTTCATCGGAAGATCCGACACCCAGACCGCTGCGAGGGCGCCGCCTTCGGTCCGCAGCACACGGTCGAACTGGGCGCGGTAGGACACCGTCACCGTGCCCGCCGGCAGCATCCGCCTCGCCGTCTGGACAGGGTCGTCCACGATGTCACCCTGCACGGCGGCACCCGGCATCGGACCCGTCTGCACCATCACCGGACCGACCGGTGCGCCGGACTGGACGATGAGATCGGCGTCGCCGTTGGTCGCTCGCCACTCCTCGAGCATGCTGCGGTGGTCGGTGCGCACCCAGACCGCAGCGATCAACATGCCGGCGACCGGTAGGGCCACGAGCACCGCCGTCAACAGCGTCCGGCCCGGTCGGCGGCGTGTTTCCCGGCGTGCCAACCGGCCTGCGAGCCGCCATGCCGGGATCCCGCCTCCAGACCACCCAGCCGGGCTGGTCATCGAACGGCTTCCAACTCGTCGGCGCCCGATACCGGATCGGCGATGCCGACGATGCGGCCGTCACGCATCGACACCACCCGGTCCGCGTATGCGGCGTAGCGGGGTTCGTGGGTGACGAGCACGATCGCTGTCCCCTGCTCACCTGGCAAGGACGACAACAACGCCATGATCGCGTCACCCGTCGCCGTGTCCAGCTGGCCCGTGGGCTCATCAGCCAGCAGGAGACGACGCTGGCCAACGATCGCCCTGGCGATCGCGATCCGCTGCTGCTGCCCACCGGAGAAGTCGTCGGGGAACCGGTCGACGTGATGGTCCAAGCCCACCGACGCCAGCGCCTCTACCGCTCGCCGTCGAGCTACCCGCGATGCCATGCCATCCAGCTCCAAGGGCAACATCACGTTCTCCACCGCCGTAAGGCCCACGACCAGATTCAACCGCTGGAAGACGTAGCCGACGTCACGGCGCCGTAACGCCGCGCGCTCGGCAATGCTCATCTCGGCCACGTCCCGGCCATCCACCAGCACCTGCCCGGCGGTGGGCTCCTCCAAGCCGCCGGCGAGATGCAGCAGCGTCGATTTGCCCGAAGCTGATGGTCCTCGCACGGCCACCATCTCGCCGGTCCGCACGCACAACGACACATCCGTCAGCGCCCGGACCTGCGTCGACCCGGACCCGTACACCTTTCCGACGTCCACGTACTCGACCACGCTCACCGACGCCCTCCCTTGCGCAGCTGACCTGTCTCGGACAGGCGGACGTTCAAGCGCTGCTCACACAGATCCAGCCACCGCAGATCCGCCTCTGCCCGGAACACCAACACCTCGACCATCAGCGCCGCTGCCAACGGATCGTCGTCCTCACCACGCCGAGACACCGCCTCCCTCCGCCTGCGAGCCAACAGTCCCAGCAGTGCATCCCGCTGGTGCGCCACCACCCGCAACGCCCGCTCGGGATCACCCGCCGCCGCCATCAAGACTTTCAACACCAACTCATCCCTCGGCGGAGGGTCCTCGCCCGGCACGGCCCACCACCACTCGCCCAGCTCCTCTCGGCCCCGATCAGTCAGCTGCCACGCACGCTGGCCGTCGTCCGCATCGCTCTCCGCCACCAGGCCATCCCGCTGAAGCCGATCCAGCGTCGAATACACCTGGCCCACGTTCAGCGGCCACACGCCACCCGTGGCCCGCTCGAAAGCCGTCTTCAACCCGTACCCGTGCAGCGGACCATCGTCCAACAACACCAACAGACCCTCGCGTACGCCCACCCGACCTCCATCACTCGGTATGCAATACCGAGTATGCATCTCTACCGTGGCGGCGTCAACCAGCCATCTCTCCGGATTCCCGGGGGTTCGGTCTCCAGACCTTGTCCTGGAACGCCGCCTCGGCGACGAGTGTCACGCCACCCCCGACCAGGGTGCGCACGACGTCAAAGAAGAGTCGGGACGCCCTGACCGTGAGGTCGTCGCCCGTGGCTGCCCCATAGTCACCGGCAGCGTGGGACGAGGCTCTCCTCGATCACGTCCTGACAGATTGCGGGGCACCGGATCGGTCTAGCGACCCCATGCGCCAAGGCTGTCTTGCCGACACCGGCAGGCCCACTGACCACGATCAACTTCGGTGCAGCCATCGGCGTTCGGTCTAGCCGAGTGTTCACGACGGGCCGCCGCTACTTGCCATGTTTGGTGGTCCTACGGCACGACCCGATCCGGCGACATGCTCCGAACTGGATCTTCAGGACGGCCCATCGTCGACCGAGGGAGTCACCGCTGGAAGCTCCGAACTCAGTGCTCCGGCCTCGGGTGCGGACGCCGCCCATTGAATGCAGAGCCCGCAACAGCACCCAACACCAGTAGCGCTACGCCGAACCCAACACCACCGAGGACGGCGCCGATCGCCCCGCCCGTGATGCCTCCGAGGGCACCGCCTGTCAATGCGTCCGTGCGCATCACCTACGTATTCCCTTCGCCGTTGCCTCCTACGGTACGCCGCTGTTGTCGAAGGTCAAGTGGGCCGCGCCGAGGTGCCGATGACCTGCGACCTGGTCAGGTGGACTCGGACGAGCGCGAGTAGCGCCGATCAACCATTCGCGTTGGCCAGGACAGCGAAGTAGCCGGCACTAGGTACCGGGCCCTCAGCACTCGGTCGGGACAGGCACTCACTGCGGACCTACCCGCGTGACGTCATCCGCGGGCTTGGATCAGGTACAGCGTTCGACCGTCAGTAGCTCGGAAGTCGACACGAAGCCAGGACGACTCGACGAGGTCTAGTGGGCCCACCGTGCCGGCTTGCTCAATCGTGAGCTCGTCGACCATGACTTCACCGTCGCCGGTGAAGCCGCCGTCGTACCCAATGACTACGAGTGACCCGGCGCCGGGGACCGCGATCGTGCGATCGCTCGGCTCGAACGTCAGCCCAGGCGAACGAACCGCTTCGAGTACGAGACGTTGTCGGCGTGGGTCGGCGATCACGGTGGCATCGACGACTGTGCCGGTGGAGGTTTCGAGTCGAACGACCGTCGTCCGGCGGTCCGTGTCCGTGGCGCTCATAGCCACGGAGGGGTCGCCTACAACGTCGGCCATGAAGCGCTCAGCCAGGTCCTTGGCCGACTCCTGCTCGTGGCCGATGTGAGGCCCGTCGACCGCTCCAGCCGCCGGGTCAGTCGCCGTGGCGGGCTCGTCGAGCTCACTGTCCTGGGGCGTGCTGCCGTCTGGGCTTGGCGGTGTCCAGACTGCGCCCGTGCCCGGGCGAGCGGTGACGCACCGGGCGTTGTCGGGGCAGCGCCAACCGCCCCACGCGTAGAGCCGGTCGTCGTGGACGACGACCGCAGGCGAGAGCGCACTGTCGGGTGAGAGATTGCTGGCGTGCCACTCGGCTGATCCAGAGGTGAGCGTTCGCGTGTCGATCCAGCGATCACCGACGGAGACGATGGAGTCTGTGACAGCTGCGGCGGGGTAGGCGAGCTCGCTTTCCGATGGCGGAAGCGGCACGGTTGACCATGAATCGGGAAACAAGGCGAGACCGTTCTTCGTGCGGTTGGCGATCACGACGGCGCTTCCGGTCCAAGCGGCAGCATCAGCGGTGACGTCGTCTGACGACATCTCGACCGAGACGGATTCGTGCCACTGGCCGGTGTCGGGGTCGAGGCGGGCCACGGTGACGGCCTCGGTGGTGACGGTGACGACGAGGACGCCGTGGTCGGTGAAGAACGCCTTGCGCGACTCGACTGGAGCATCCTCGGCATGCGGGTACGGGTCCAGAGCGCGCCACTCGCCGGTGGCGGGGTCGAACGCGTAGGTGTCCGAAGGTAGGAGCTCGTTCGGACGAGCGTTGACGCCCACCAGGACCGCTTCGTCGCCGGTCCATACCGCGGCGGTCGTACTGGCCAAAGCACCTGCGAACTGCTCGTAGGGCGTCCAGGTGTCGGTTTCCGGATCCCAGGCCGCACCGTCGTAGAAGTACGCCGGTGCCGTCTCGGACCCGGCACCGCCCCAGACCACGACGTGCGTACCGGTCCACACCGTGACTGCCTCCTGACGGGCGCCGAGGGCACTGTTGGAGACGCTGCGCCATGTGGCGTCGTCGAAGGAGTATGCGGCGCCGTCGGAGAAGACCTCGTGGGCAGCCCCGTCGCTGTGCCCGCCCCAGACGAAGAACTCGTCGTCCGTTGCGACGGCGGCAACGCCGGTCCGGGAGTCGATGGGAGCGTCTGGTAGTTCCTCCCAGCCGGGCACTCGGTCGGCATCGACGCCCTCTGCGACCTTGTCGGTGGCGACTTCGGTCCGGTCATCGTCGTTTGGTCCAGCGCCCAGGAATCCGGCGACCAAGGTGACGACCACGACGGCCGCAGCTACCGCAGTGATACGTGCTCGGCGGTGGCGGCGGCTGGAGGCGTGTAGTGATCGGACCTGGTGGAGGGCCTCCTCGACATCGACGCGCGGGGTACGAAGCGTCGATCCTTCGAGCAGTTCATCGAGTTTCATCGGTCGGCCTCCGAGACGGGGACGGCGTCGTGTTGGTCGTAGAGGAGCGCCGCAAGGGCCTGCCTGCCGCGGTGCAGATGGACGCGCACGGTCGACTCGGAGCACCCCAGCGATTCAGCGATCTCCGATGTGGGCCAGCCGAGCAAATGGTGAAGTGCGACCGCCGCCCGCTGGTTCGGGGACAGCTTGCGCATCGCGCGATCTGAGGTCGATCCGGTCGGTAACCGGCTCCGAGGCGGCGATGGAGTCGACTCGGAGGGAGCTCGCTCTGTTCCCACGGTTGAAGCTGCGAACGGCGTCTCGAATGGCCACCCGCCGGACCCATCCCCCCGGACGGTCGTAGTTGCGGATCCGACCCCAGCGGCCGAGCGCCTTCTCGAAGGCGTCCTGGGCAATGGCCTCGGCTTCGCCCTGGTCGCCGACGATCGGCAGCACGGCCCGGACGACGCTCTGGTACTCGCGACGGAACATGTCCGCAAAGTCGTCTTCCCCTTCGGCCATCACTGACACACAGTCTGAAGGGTGCCGAAGCGTTTACGTCCCACAAGAGAGATGGTGCGGCAAACAGCCGAAGCGGTCACGTTTCACGTTCCACGAGCGGTCAGCCCCGGCGAGTACCGATGTGCGGCTCGCTGGTGGCCCGACGGGCTGTCTCCGCGGCACCCGCCGCTCGCGACTTCCAGTTGGGCTGGCCGTCGGCGCGGAAGACCCGGCAATCAACGAGCGCGCATACGGGAGTGGGACGCGGACAACGCCACCGGAGGCGTCGCACGCGTCCCGCTGCGATGGCGGTCTCGGAGCGGGACGCGCCGCACGCCTTCGATGCGCTCCTGAGCGTCCCACTCCCGGGAACGGGCGCTCCGACGTGCCGTTATCCGGGTGATCGGCTGTGTCACCTATCGCTCTGCGTCGGCTCCGGCGCTGGTCGTCGGCAGGGTCAGAGGCTGAGGCCGGGTGGTTCTTGTTCGAGGGCGGGTCGGCGGGTGAGGTCGTCGAGGCGCTGGCGCATGCGTTGGGTGTCGAGTTGTTGGTCGATCCGGTTCCGGTGGCCGACGGCCCGGGACAGGGCCGTGCGGGTGGGTTGGGCGGCATCGACGGCCGTCTCGTAGCGGGCGGTGGCAGCCTCGACGTCCTGGCGGGCGGACTCGAGGGGTTGGTGGTAGCGGCGGCGTTGCCAGGGCCGGGCCTGCGTCGGCCTGACGTTCGAGCTCGTGGAGCCGGGTGGTGGCCTGGGTGAGGCGTTGGTGGGTGTCCTCGACGGCTCGCTCGAAGGGGGCGGCGCGGTGGTGGGCGGCGGTGACGGCTTGGTGGGCGGCGTCGAGCTGGTCCTCGAGCGACAGGGTTGGCGCTTGGTGGGCGGCTTCGGTGAGCCGGCGGCGCTGGACGACGGCGGGGATGTCGGCGCGGTCGTTGGTGAGGACCCATTCGAGGATGCCGGTGGCTTGCGCCGAGGTCGGGGGTGTCGGTGATGACGTGGAGTTGGTTGTCGTGGCGACCGCGGGTGGCGCCGACGTAGAGGCCTCGGTGGGTGGTGGCGGTGGAGACGAGCGTGTAGCTGACGTCGACGGTGTCGCCTTGGTGGCCGTGGGCGGTGGCGGCGTAGCCGAGGCGCACGTGCTCTTGGACGTAGTCGGCGGGTAGACGCACGCGGCCGGGCCCGGTGGTGCGGGTGACGGTGAGGCTGCCGTCGGGGTGCACGTGGTCGAGGTGCCAGGACTCGCGGTTGCGGACCGGCTCCCCGTGATCGTCGACGAGCGTGCGGTCGTTGCGGCGGGTCACGATCAGGTCGCCGGGTCCGGCGGTCTCACCTGCCGGCGATGGGCACGGCCAGGGACGGGTCGAGGTCACCGCGCTGGCGGCGTCGGGTCTGGATGGCTTCGTTGAGCAGGTCGACGTGCGCGTTGGTCTGGGCGGTCACGGCCACCGACCGCCCGGCGGCGTGATGCTTGGTCCAGGCGTGGGCGATGGCCTCGAGGTGGTCGTCGATGCCACCAGGGCTGACCCGGTCGTGGGCCAGGTAGGTGTCGAGCACGCCGGGGCGGGCGTCGCGGAGTTGCAGGGTGGCGGTTTGTTCCCAGCGCTGCGTGAAGCGGTGGACGGTGGCGAGGTGGTGGGTGCGGCCGATGCGGCACAGTTCGGAGAACATGCCGCCCCGGCCGACGGCTTGGAGCTGGGCGGGGTCCCCGACCAGCACCAGCCGCCACTGTTGGGTGCGGGCGAGGTGGACGAGGCGGTCGAGGCTGGCGGTGCCGACCATGCCGGCCTCGTCACACACCAGCGTCGTCCCGGCCGGCAGGTGGAACGCCGGGTGGGGTCCGGTGGGTCGGTTCCATTCGTGCAGGAGTTTGGCGAGGGTGTCGGCGCGCATGCCGGTCTCGGCCTCCAGGACCCGGGCGGCTTTGGCGGTGGGGGCGATCCCGAACACCGGCCGGTGCTGCTGGTCGGTCAGATCCAGCCGGGCCCGCTCGAGCGTGGTGGTCTTGCCGGTCCCGGCCGGGCCGACCACGAGCACGAGGGCGTCGTGGCCGGCGACCGCTCGGGCGACGTCGGCTTGCAGGACGTCCAGGCCGGCGCAGTCGACGGTCGGCGAGGGCGTGGGGTCTGCGTCGTGGGTGTCGAGGGCGAAGGTGAGGATGCGTTCTTCTTGGGCGATCACCGTCGGGTGGGTGAGATGCGACGTGTTCGGGTCCACCCAGATGGAGCGGCCGTCGGAGGCCCGCACCAGCCCCTCGGCGGTGCTGGTGGATCCAGGTGGAGGTGGTCGGCGATGACCTGGTCGGTGGTGGCCTCGAGGGTGCGGGCCCAGGACTGGCCGTCGAAGCCGGCCTGGACGGGGGTGAGGTCGCAGATGGCCTGCAGGACGTCGATGCGCTTCCACGTCGAGGCCTGCGTGGAGACCCGGTCGAGGATGTCGTCGAGTGTCGGCGACTGGGTTGCCGGGTGACGGTGCGTGCCACTTCCCGGGCGGCGGTGAGGACGCGCTGGCCGGTCCAGCCGATGCCTTCGGCCTCGCCCCGCCACCGGGGCATCAACTCCTCGAGGGGGATGCCGGTCTTGTCCCGGCGGGAGTCGGCGGCGGCTTCCCGGGAGATGGCCGCGTACTCCCGCTTGGTCGGGTCGCGGCCTTCGCGTTCGCGGAAGCCGAGCAGCATCATCTCGCGGAGGTGTTCGACCTGCCGGGTCCGCTTCGAGAACACCTCGAGGACCTCGGTGGGGATGCCGGCGATCTCGGCTTGGCCGTTGACCACGGGTCCCCAGGCGACGCCGTAGCGGGCGGTGAGCTCGGTGCGCAGGACCGATTGGTAGACGAAGCCCAGGGCCCGTTGGTTGTCCTTCAGATACGACGCATCCAGCGCATACCAGCGGCCATCGGGCAGCTGCACCTTGGAGGAGGTGATCCAGTGGGTGTGCAGCTGGGGGTCGTCCTCCCGGGACGTGGACTGGGGGAAGAGCGCCATCGTCAACCCGATGGCGTCCGGATAGGACCGGGGCCCGTTCACCCGGACACGGGTGGTGGCCCCGAACCGCTCGACATGATCCACCACCGCCTGCACGGCCAGATCATGGGCCTGCCGCCAGCCGTCGTCGCCGGTGAGCGCCCACAGCACCGACACCGACTTCGGGGCGGAGAAGGTGCCGTCGAAGCCGGCCACCGCCTGGATCAACTCGCCGTGCTTGGTCACCCGATCCACGAACCTGGTACCGAGCAGCCCACCGGTGTGCGGGTCGTGGCCGGAGAGGATCGGCTTCGAGGTCCTCGGTCGACACCTCCCCGGACAAGCCGAGCTGGGCGGCGCCCCGGCCGGCCCACACGCCCGGTCGTTCGCCGGTGCCGTCCGGGGTCAGGTACTGGGTGTAGTAGGCGGCCGACGTGCCCGCCGAGCGACGCGTAGATCGTGTTCACATCCAGCACGAGCGCGCTCCCTCCCGCCCCGCGGGCACCTGTCTGTCCTGTCGCTGCGTTCGTCGGCTCATCAGGTAGGTCATCGGAGACGCTCCGGGGCTCAGTCGGTGAACGGGAGCGCGGCCTGCACCGTGTCGGGGCGGGCGCTTGCCGTTCGGCGGGACCGGGACTGGGACTGGGATGGGCTCGAGGGACGGGTCCGCTTCGATGGGCGCGTCGACGATCGGGGCGCCCGGGCCGGCGTGCGCCGGCGGCGACGCCGACTCGTCGCGGCTGGGCTCGCCGCCTTCGGCGAAGGCGACGAGCTCGTCGGCCGGGAACCGCAGGGACCGGCCGAACTTGCGGCACGGGATCCCCTCGGCCCCACCGGTGGCCAGATACCGGCGGGCCTGCGTGTACACGGTCGTGCGCCCCAGACGCAGGTACGCCATCACCTCGGGCACGGTCCAGAACTCGGTCCGCTGCGGCATCAGTGCCACCCCCATCTCGTCCACTCAACCCGACCTGCAGAGCAGTGAGCGGGTTGACAGATTACACCCATGTAACTACCTTGACAACCCGAATGTTGAACGATCGTCTGTCCGGTTGATGTCGGTGGGTGATGGCAAGATGCTTCTCGTGCCCCGCAAGAAGCAGCCCGCCACCCCGGCCTGGACGCCGAACCAGATCGTCGCCCACAACATCGCCAAGGCCCGCCTGCTGCGCGGCTGGACCCAGGACCAAGCCGCCGAAGCCTGCGAGCCCTACCTCGGCACCCGCCTGTCCACCGCCAGCTGGTCCGCCCTGGAACGCTCCGTCGACGGCACCCGCATCCGCCAGATCGACGCCGACGAACTCGTCGCCTTCGCCCGCGCCTTCGACCTGCCCATCGGCTTCTTCCTCACCCCACCCTCGGCCTGGGACGGCCGGGTCGTCGCCACCCCCGACACGGACCCGGACGGCCTCGAGCCCGTCGAGTTGTTCGACGTGGTCATCGGCACCCCCGACAACCTCGCCGCCTGGGAACAGTTCCTGCTGTCCTGGCCCCACCCCGGCCACCGCGTTCGCATCTACGACGACGGCAGGATGGAGAACCTCGGCCGCATCCAAGACGACGTCCACCCCCGCCTCGCCGCCCTCACCACCCTCCGGGCCCGCATGCTCCTGCGCGAAACCTTCGGCGACCTCGACGCCGCCCGAGACGTGCTCGGCGCACTCGGCCAGGTCCTCGACACCCTCGACCAACCCGAACCGGCACACGACGACACTCCCTGACCCACGACGACCCGTTCTCCCCGCCGGGCCGGCAAGGAGGAACACCGTGATCACCAAGAAGACCACCCGCCAGGGAGAGGTTCGTTACGAAGTTCGCCTCCGCGGTCCCGACGGCAAGGAACGCTCCCGCACCTTCCGCACCAAGAAGGACGCCGAACGCCACGAACGCAACCACCACGCCACCCTCGACGCCGGCACCTGGATCGACCCCCGAGCCGGCCGCACGACGCTCCGAGCATGGGCCGAGGAGTGGCAGCGGACCGTCGTCCATCTGCGGCCCAAGACCCGGAAGATCTACGACGGCAACCTCCGGAACCACATCCTCCCGGTGCTCGGCGACCACGAGCTGGCGAAGCTGACTCCCGCGCAGCTTCGGGCCTGGCTGTCCGATCTCATGGTGAAGAAGACCGGTCGTGGCAAGCCGCTGGCTCCCGGCACCGTCGCCCAGGCGTACCGGACGCTCAACCGCCTCTTGGCCGCTGCGGTGGACGACGAGCTGATCGGGCGCAACCCGCTCAAGGGCGTGAAGCCCCCGCAGGTGCAGGAAGAGCCGATGCGGTTCCTGACCCACGAGGAGGTCGCCACGCTCGCCTCCGCGATCGACGACCGGTACCGGGCGTTGGTCTTCGTCGCCGCCTACACGGGGTTGCGTGCCGGGGAGCTCACCGCGCTGCGCCGCCATCACGTCGACCTGCTCCACCGGACTATCTCGGTCACCGAGCAGGTCCAGCATCTCGACGGCGAGTACGTCGTCTCCCCGCCCAAGAGCGCCGCCGGCCGGCGGTCGGTGTCGCTGCCCAAGCTCGTGGCCGACGAACTCGACGAACACGTGCGGGCCCTGGACGACCAATCTGCTGACGGGCTGGTGTTCCCGGCACCGGAGGGCGGCTACCTGCACCTGACCAACTTCCGGCGTCGGGTCTGGAACCCCGCGGTCGAGGCTGCCGGTGTCGCCCCGCTGCGGCTCCACGACCTGCGCCACACCTGCGCCTCGCTCGCCAAAGTGGGCGGAGTTGCAGCGGGTGCATCATTGCGTAGGTCTCGCGAACGTGGTGGCAGAAGGGGTCTGGGCTTCCGGTCTGCTGCGTGACAGACCGTCGCAGCAACCGCCGAGGGCGTGTGACCTGGGCATCCCCGCCGGCTGTTGCACGGGATGCAACGATGCTGCAGCCAGTCGGAGACCTCGCGAACGGACGGAATGCTTGATGGGCCAGTCGGAGTTGGCGGGCGCGGCCCGGTTGGTGTTGGTCGACGGCGTCGAGCTGTTGCACCCGGCACCGGCGATGTTCGAGGCGATGCTGTCGGGTTGGCGCCGCCAACAGGAGAGCCGGTTGTTGGCCTCGACGACGGTCGAGTCGCGAGACAAGACGGTGCGTCGGTTCCAGGGGTTCTGTGGCGAGTTCCCGTGGCGTTGGCAGCCCGGCGATGTGGAGGATTGGACGGTGTCGCTGCGGTCGACGGGTCGGTCGCGGTCGACGATCCGGGCCTATCAGAACGCGTTGGCGATGTTCATGGACTACTTGTGCGACGCCCGCTACGGGTGGGTCCTCGAGTGTGAGGACCGCTTCGGTGAGCACCCGGTCCAGATCTGTCACGAGTGGAACACGGCCGATCATGTTGCCGACTACGAGGGCAGTCCGGGCCGGCGGCCCTTCACCCGCGCCGAGTTGCAGGCGTTCTTCGATCACGCTGATGACGTGGTTGCTCACGCCCAGGACCGGGGCCGCAAGGGCGGGGTGGCAGCGTGGCGGGATGCGGTGCTGTTCAAGGTCGCCTATGCGTGGGGGCTACGGCGGCGGGAAGCGGCCATGCTCGATGTCGGTGACTTCTCCGCGAACGCGGCGGCCCCGGAGCTGGACCGGTTCGGGATGTTGGCGGTCCGTTACGGCAAGGCGATGCGGGGCAGCGAGCCGCGCCGGCGCAACGTGGCCACGGTGATGCCCTGGGCGGTCGATGCCGTGGCCGAGTATCTCGCTGAGGTTCGTCCGCGTTATCGGCCGACGTCGTCGGCGTTGTGGTTGACCGAGCGGGGCACACGGATCAGCGTGCGGCACATGAACGACCGGTTCGCCACCTACCGCGACGCTCTGGGGTTGCCGGGCGAGTTGAGCCCGCACTGTCTTCGTCATTCCTATGTCAGCCATCTCGTCGAAGACGGCGTCGATCCGCTGTTCGTGCAGCAACAGGTCGGGCACAGCCACGCGGCGACCACGGCGATCTACACGTCGGTGTCGACCGACTACCGCAACCGGGTGTTGCGGTCGGCGTTGGACCGGGCCTTCGCCGCCGAGATCGGGGAGGCGGGCCGGTGAGCCGCCGGGTCGGCTACCGGTGGCATCTGCGTCAGCTGATGGCCGCAGCGGGCATGTTCCAGACCACCGATCTGGGCCCGTTGCTGGCCGAGCGGGGGGTGAGCCTGTCCCGCGAGCAGGTCTACCGGCTGGTCACCGGCACCCCGGAACGGTTGAACCTGACCACCCTGGCCGCGTTGTGTGACATCTTGGACTGCACCCCGGCCGAGCTGATCGAGGTCACCGTCGAGACGGGCCGGCGGGCCAAGACCGCCACCGACACCACGCCACCGGCTGCGCCGAAGGGGCGTCGTCCCGCCCGGGCCCGGATCGTGGTCGACGACGAGTCCTGATGGCACCCCGGGGCGGCTACCGCCAGCCTGAACGGCTCTGCGGGCGATGCGGCCGGATCGATGAGATCGGCTACCGAGCCGTCGACGGTCAACCCGACATTTGCGTCAACTGCTATCGCCTGCCATCAGCGGTGTGCGGGTCCTGCGGCAAGCAGCGGCCCTGCAACTACGTCGCCGAGGGCCAGCCGATCTGCAAGAACTGCAGCCCCCGCAACACCGTCGAGTGTGCGCATTGCGGCCAGGTTCGGCCGCCCCAAACCCGATGGCCCGAAGGCCCGGTGTGCGAGCGGTGTTACACGGCCGCTCTGGCCCGGCGGGGAACCTGTGCCGGTTGCGGCGATGAGCGTCGCCTCGTCTCCCCACCCGGCCCCGATGCCACCATCTGCTGCGATTGCGCCGGAGTCCCGGCGGTCGGCTCGACCTGTGCGGTCTGCGGCCGCGAGGACAAGCTCTACGAACGAGGCCACTGCGTCCATTGCAGCCTGTCCCGCCGCGCCGGAGAGGTGATGGCGGGACCAGACGGCAACGTGCCCGTCGAACTTGCCGGCGTGTACGACGCCATCGTCGCCTCACCATCTCCTCGCAAAGCGCTCAACTGGCTGCGCTCGGGTGCCGGGTTCACCGATCCTGGCCGCCATCGCCGCCGGGACCATGCCCTTGACCCACGCCGCCCTGGACGAACACCCCAGGCCACGCGCCGCCGATCACCTCCGTCAGATGCTCGTCGCGCACGGCGCTCTGCCAGAACGCGACGAAGCTCTTGCCCGTCTCGAGCGATGGATCGACAACAAGGTCGCAGACCTCAACGACCCCGACCACGCCAAGATCCTGCGCCGCTTCGCGACCTGGCACATCCTGCGCGCCCACCGCCGACGCGCCGACCGAGATAACCAGGGCCGACGCACCGTGACCGCCCACGCCCGCAACCAAATCAACGCCGCCGTCGCCCTTCTCGACTGGACCGATCGCCCAAGAACTCGACCTGGCCGAGCTGACCCAACACGACATCGACCGATGGCTCGCCGGTCCACCCTCACGTCGCTATGCCCGCCGCTTCCTCGCCTGGACCGCCCAACAGCAACTCACCACCAACCTGACCATCCGAGCAGCGCCAGTCCGAGCGGGCACCGCCCTGGACTCCGAAGACCGATGGCACATCGCCCGCCGACTCCTCCACGACAACACCATCGAACTGGTCGACCGCGTCGCCGGCTGCTTCGTGCTCCTCTACGCCCAACCACTCAGCCGCATCGCCACCATGACCACCGGCCAGATCAACACCGGCCACGGCACGGTCTCGGTCCGTTTCGCCGTCCACGACGTCGACATCTCCGAACCCCTCGCCACCCTCGTCACCGATCTCGCCACGGGCGAACACCGCCGCCACATCGGCATCGGCGCCACCGCCACGACACCCTGGCTGTTCCCCGGACACCTCCCCGGCCGCCCCATCACCCCCAGCCGCCTCGGCGACCGGCTCAGCCCACTCGGCATCGACGCCCGCGCCGGCCGCCGCGCCGCCCTGCTCCAGCTCGGGTCACAGCTCCCAGCGCCCGTCATCGCAGACGCCCTCGGCATCACCCCCACCACCGCCACCGACTGGGTCAAAGCCGCCGGCGGAGACTGGGCCAACTACGCCGCCGCCACCGCCCGCACCCGAGTCGCGCAACCCCGCCAAGAACCACACCAGATGCAACACCCCTGAGCTCCCAAGCTGGCATTCGACACGGTTGGAATATTGCTCTGCACCGGTTTCGCCGCCGGCGCCGACGTCAAGGTGCTCCAGCGAATGCTCGGCCACGCCTCAGCGGCGTTGACGCTCGACCGCTACGGGCATCTGATGCCCGGCCAAGCCGAGAGCGTCGCCGAACGCCTCGACCAGATGGCCCGGGCCGCCAAGCCTGCGCCCTCGGCAGAGGTTCGTGCGATCAAGGATCGCCGGAAGTCGGTCTGATCAGAGGCGCAGGAAGCCCTTGAGCTCCACCTGCCGGTCACCGTCGTTGATCAGAAACCGCACCGCCCACCCGGTTGCGGGGACGATGGCGATGCGGAGCAGGGCGTTCGGCCCTGGCACGGCGTCGTGGCTGCGCGACCACGGTGCATCGAGAAGATCGGCCAGCCACTCGTTCATCAGCGCGTGGCGGTCTTCGTCGGGTTCGGCCTCGTACCACCGCTCGAGCAGCTCGACGCCGACGAGGCGGAAGCTCACCCGTCCCGGCGGGACCGGATCTCTGCGGCGCGCCGGCGGAGGTCGTCAGCGCTGAGCCCCGCCTCTTCGGTCGCCGTGGGCGTCCACTCGCCGCGGGGAAGGGTGTGCGCCAGGCGCCGAGCCAGGAGCTTCTGACGGAGCGAGCGCGCCCCGTCCTCCACGAGGCGCAGCGCCCGGTCGATGGCCCGGGCGGATCCGGCAAGTTCCTGATCGACGGGGACGGCCACGAGCACCAGTCTGCCACCGGTCGTCGATCCGCGGAACTGACCACACACCGTGGCATTTCGGTGCTGTGGAAAAACCCTGTGGAAATCTCGCGCGGGATTTTCGCGGGATGGAAAGTTCCCGATCAGAGGCCACACTCAGTGGCATGGCCTCTGACCTGGGCTTTTGTGGTGGTCGGGACCGGCGTCGATCCGGTGACCTTCCGCTTTTCAGGCGGACGCTCTGCCAACTGAGCTACCCGACCAAGGGTGGTCCCACTGGCCCAGCCTACGAACGAGACGGGCAGCGGGGGTCCACGGGGGCGGAGCCCCCGTGTGTTGCGGTCCCGACGGGATTTGAACCCGCGACCTCCGGCTTGACAGGCCGGCGTGCACTCCAAACTGCACCACGGGACCAGAACTTTGAGATGTGCACCCCCAACGGGATTCGAACCCGTGTTACCTGCGTGAAAGGCAGGCGTCCTAGGCCGCTGGACGATGGGGGCTCTTCCCCGTTGTGGGCTGCGTGACCCTACCAACCCTCCCCCGCCCCGAGGCAATCCGGCTCAGTCGGGGCGACCGCCGTCGTCGGGCAGCACCCACTCGGTGCCGTCGGGCGTGTCGCGCACCTCGAGCCCGGTGGCGAGCAGGGCGTCGCGCAGCCGGTCGGCGAGCTCGTACTGCGTGGCTTCACGGGCGGCCACCCGGGCATCGAGGACGGCCTCGACGTAGGGCGCGACGACCGAGCGGGGGTCGCGTGCGCCGACCGCGGCCAGCTCGCCGAGGCGGACGATCATGCGCCGGAGCGCGGCCCGGGCCCGGTCGGTCTCGTCGCTCTGGAGGGTGTCGGCCGACCAGTCGACGATGGTTTGCTCGAGATCGAGGGCGGCGGTCACTGCGGCGTCGGGGTCGCGTTCGGCGATGGCGGTGTCGAAGGTCTCGGTGAGGCGGGCGACGTCCGCGGCCAGCCCGACTGCCTCGCCGGATGCACCGGCACCCCGATCGTCGGCTGCCGCCGAGGACTGTGCCGTCGAGGACCCGGCCGGCGGCGCGACTGCCGTCGCCCGTCCCGAGCCGGGACGCAGGTCGTCGATGCGCAGCTCGGTGCCGGCGTCGAAGACCTCGGAGGTGCCGTCGCGGCGGACGGTCACGGTGCCGTTGCCCTCGACGGTGGCGGTGCCGGCATCGAGGTCCATGACCAGGGCGGTGTGCTCGTCGACGCCGAGCACCCAGGCGCCGGCGGGCAGTTCGGGCTCGAGCATCGACAACCGGCGTTCGCCCAGGTAGCAGAAGCGGGTGTCGTGGTTGCCGCCCTCGTTGTTGTCGTAGTGGGGGATCACCGCGACCGGCAGCGCGAGCTCGGCCAGCAGGTCGAGGCCGTCGACCCACGTGGGCGCCATGCCGACCTTGTAGACCTCGTACACCGGCACGGTGACCACGCCGAGCGTGAGCGCCGCCGCCGAGGCGAACGTCACGGCGCCACCGTTGCGCAGCTTGTCGGCCAGCAACTGCGGCAGCGGCGTGCCCCGCCACCGACCCAGGGCGTAGGTCGGGCTGCCCGGGCCGGCGAACACGTACGACGCGTCGGCGATGGCGGCCAGGGCCCGCTCCCGCATCACGACCTCGTCGTCGTCGCCACGCCACCGGGCGACCGTGATCGGATGGCCGACCGAGTTGCGGAAGTACTCCTGGGCGCGGGCGGAGATGTCGTCGGCGTTCTCCTGGAACCCGTACGGGGTGTCGAGCAGCACGGCGTCGTCGGCGGCGTCGGCACCGACTCGCTCGAGCAGGCGGCGGTGGACCTTGATCATCGTGGGTGCGGTCTCGCCCGACCCCATGATGGTCAGCAGCCGGGGCACGTCACTCGTCCGAGGTGGCGTCGAGGGCGAAGGAGCGGAGCAGGTCGGCGACGGCTCGGGGGTGCTGGGCATGCAGGTCGTGGTCGCCGACCATCCACTCGACTCGCGCTCGGGGCAGTGCGGCCTGCACCTGGGCCATCGCGTTGGTCTTCTGCCGGCGCCACGCCTGTTCTTCGGCGCCGGCGTCGTCCGGGATGTCGGCGTTGAGGAACAGCACCGGTTCCTGCACCTGGGCGTAGCGCTGCGACGGGCGGTGCTCCCACAGGCCGCGCAGCACCATCAGGTGGTGCTCGAGATCGAGCCACGGCGCCACCGTGCCGTCGGCGCGCACGTCGAAGCAGGCGAGCGTCCCCTGGATGCCCGACTCGGGCCAGTCGGGGTGCATGCGCCGGAGCCGGGCTTCGAGCTGCTCCAGCGGGGTGCCGGCCAGCGGTGGCGGGCGGAGCGTGGCGGCGCAGTCGTCCCACGAGGCGAACCGTTCGGACAGCTCGATGGCGCCGCCGTCGATGCCGGCCACCGCCCGGGCCAGCCCCGGGAAGCGGGCGGCGAGCTCGACCACGACGTTGCCGCCCCAGGACTGGCCGGCCACGACGGGCCGGGACGTCCACGATCCGGCGACCGCGTCGATCAGCGCTCGGAGGTCGTCGGTGACGGTCGCCAGGTCGTAGCCGTGGTCGGGCCTGGAGGAGCGACCGTGACCTCGCTGGTCGGCGGCGACCACCGGGTGACCGGCTCGAGCGAGCGTCGTGGCCACGCCGTCCCAGAGGCGGGCGTTCGAGGCCAAGCCATGGACCAGGACGAAGGGGATGCCGTCACCGCCGTGCCAGCGCCGGGTGTGGAGTCGGACGTCGTCGGCCACCGGGATGTCGGTCACCTCGTCGGGCTCGAGGGTGGCGACGGCGGTCATGGCTCGTCGTCGCCCTCGGGCAGGTCGGTCGTGAGCGCGTCGACCACCAGGCTCAACAGCCCGCCCAGGTAGTGGTAGATCGACCACGCCGCCGCCTCGGGATCGCCGGCGTCGACGTCCATCGGCTCGTCGTCCTCGGACACGTCGAGTCGGGTGCCGAGCACCAGGCGCAGGTCGTTGAGGCCACGCATCCAGGCCGACAGCGTCTCGTCGTCGACCTCGCCGCCGTCGATGGTGCGCTCGAGGGCGTCGAGCGAGGCGAAGCGCTTCTCGAGCAGCTCGTCGCGGACCAGCGCCTGGTAGCCGGCGTCGCGCTCGGGGTCGTCTGCGTAGGCGGTGGGGAACAGGCGGGTGAGTGACGGGTCGTCGGTGGTCAGCAGCTCGCGCAGCTGCGGGAGCAGCGATCGCAGCAGCTCCTGCTCGGGGCCGGGCAACTGGATCCGGTAGCGGTCGGGGCCGAGTCGCTTGATCCGGCGTTGGAACAGTGCCACTACTGCTGCTCCATGGTGGCCCAGAGGCCGTGCTCGTGCAGGCGGAACACGTCGAGCTCGACCTTCTCGCGGCTGCCCGTGGACACGGCGGCGCGACCCTTCTCGTGCACGTCGAGCATGAGCTTGTCGGCCTTGGCCTGCGAGTACCCGAACAGCTTGCGGAAGACGTAGGACACGTAGCTCATGAGGTTGATGGGGTCGTTCCAGACGATGGCCACCCAGGGGTTGTCGGTCTCGACCTCCTCGTCGACGTCGGGCTCGGCGACCTCGACGGGCGACGGTGCCGCCAGCCGCGACACGATCAGACCCCCGACGCTGCCGGTTGGGCGGCCTGGGGCGCCCGCAGCGCAGCTGGCTCGACGACGCTCGTGCGCAGGCTGACCTCGAGCGCCGCGCCCCACACGAGCATGGCCCCCACGATGTGGGCGAGCACGAGGCCCTCGGGGACGCCGGTGAAGTACTGGGTGTAGCCGATGGCGCCCTGCGCGACCTCGAGGGCGACCAGGGTCCGCAATGCACGCTCGACCGTGGGGGAGGCGCCGCCGCGGCGGACGAGCACGAGGGTCCAGACCGTGGTGGCCAGCAGCGCCCAGACGGCCAGCGAGTGCACGCGGGTGATGTCGGGCAGGAAGAAGTGCAGGCGCTGCACGTCGGCGTCGCCGCCGTGCGGACCCGAACCGGTGACGGCGGTGCCGGTGAGCAACACGATGGCGCCGGCTCCGGCCAGGAAGCGGCCGAGCAGCCGCACCTCGGGCGTGGCGACGGGACGCCGGTGGCCGGCGTCGGGCTCGCCGGCCCGGTGGTGCAGGATCACGGCGCAGGCGACGAGCACGGCCGACAGGAGGAAGTGCCCCATGACGAACGGCGGCGCCAGCTCGAACAGCACGGTGAGGCCGCCGAGCACGATCTGGGCGATGACGCCCGCCACCAGCGACCACGACCACCAGACCAGGTCGCGGCGGCGCGGGACCCGGAACATGGCGCCGAGCACGGCCAGGATCACCGCCACCGACACCAGCCCGGTGATCAGCCGGTTCCCGAACTCGATGTAGGCGTGGTAGCTGGTGGCGTGCCGGGGGGTGAGCCGGCCGGGTTCGCAGTTGGGCCACGTCGGACAGCCCAGGCCCGAGCCGGTGAGCCGCACGGCGGCGCCCGTCACGACGATGAAGCCCAGCGCCAGCAGCGCGAAGAGCGTGATCCGCCGGTAGGCGGTGGGGGACAGCGTGGGTCGCCGCACCTCACCAGCGTGGCGTGCCCCGCGCCCCGGCCGCCAGTGCGCCCCACGCCCCGCCGGCCCCAAGGGGCTCCTTGGTGGGCCGCCCCCCGAGGGACGTAGGCTCCGAGCCCGTCATGCTCGTGGCCGCTTCCCCCTCCCTGCGTCAGACCGTCGGCGGCTACGTGGCGCTCACGAAGCCGCGGATCATCGAGCTCCTCCTCGTCACCACGGTGCCCACCCAGATCGTCGCCGCACGTGGGCTGCCGTCGCTGTGGCTGGTCGTCACCACCGTGCTCGGCGGCACCCTGGCCGCCGGTGGCGCCAACGCCATCAACATGTACGTCGACCGTGACATCGACCGCATCATGAAGCGCACGTCGAACCGGCCGTTGGTCACCGGGGTCATCGAGCCCTCCCACGCGCTGGTCTTCGCCGTCGGGCTCGAGGTGCTGGCCTTCCTGCTGCTCTGGTCGACCGTCAACCTGCTGTCCGCGGTGCTGGCCGTGTCGGCCTGCCTGTTCTACGTGTTCGTGTACACGCTGTGGCTCAAGCGGACCTCGACCCGCAACATCGTCATCGGCGGCGCCGCCGGAGCGGTGCCGGTGCTCATCGGCTGGTCCAGCGTCACCAACAGCCTCGGGTGGGCTCCCGTGGTGCTGTTCGCGGTGATCTTCTACTGGACGCCGCCGCACTTCTGGGCGCTGGCCATCAAGTACAAGGACGACTACCGGGCGGCCGACGTGCCCATGCTGCCCGTGGTCGCCGACCAGCGCACGACGTGCCGGCGCATCATCGCCTACACGATCCTGCTCTGGGGCCTCACCCTGCTCTTCGCCCCGGTCGCCCACATGGGCGTGCTGTACCTGGTCGCCGCGCTCGCCCTGGGTGGGGTGTTCACGTTCCAGACGGTGCGCCTGTTCGTCGACCCGACGCCCGCCCGGGCGATGCGCGTCTTCGGGTGGTCCATCACGTATGTGACCCTCCTGTTCGGCGCCATGGCCCTCGATCAGCTGGTGCGCACCGGTATCTGACGACGTGCGCACCAGCCGGCCGTACCCCTGTTCCCTGGTTCGTGCCCCCGAGTGGACGTTGGGTACTGTCCGCTCGGATTCGGCAACAGACCCGGACCTACTCCGGTGCGCGACCCCCGGTGTCGCCCCGGTCGGAGGAAAGACCCGCTGCGATGACCGTGACTGAAACCGAAGCGCCGTCGAAGGTGGGCGCCACCACACCCGCCCTCGCTCCGCCCCCGCAGCCCCGCGGCCTGGCCGCGGTCCTCGGGACCAGCGAGCACAAGGTCATCGGGCGACTGTGGATCTTCACGTCGTTCATCTACCTGCTGGTCGCCGGCGTCAGCGGCTTCCTGCTCGGCATCGAGAAGGTCGACATCAGCGGCCTCAGCGTCATCGACGCCGACATCTTCGCCCAGACCTACAGCCTGCACGCCGTCGCCGGAACCTTCCTGTTCCTGCTGCCGCTGCTGATCGGTCTCGCCACCTACCTGGTGCCGCTGCAGATCGGCTCGTCCACCGTCGCCTTCCCCCGGGCGGCGGCCGCCGCCTACTGGACGTACCTGGTCGCCGGCGGCGTCACCCTGGCCGCCTTCGTCGCCGACGGCGGTCCCTTCGGTGGCGACGGCGACGCCGTCCTGCTGTTCGTCGCCGCCTTCGTCGTGCTCCTGGTGGCGCTCACCCTCGGCGCCGTGTCGGTCGCCACCACCGGCATCGCCATGCGCACCAAGGGCATGGGCCTGCACCGGGTGCCGCTGTTCACGTGGTCCAGCGTGATCACCGGTGCGCTGGTGGTGCTCACCCTCCCCGTCCTGGCCGGGTTGATGGTGCTGGTCTACGTCGACCTCTCCTACGGCCCCACCTTCCTCGGTGGCGCCGACCAGGTGTTCGTGCGCATCGCCTGGGCCTGGAGCCAGCCCAGCGTCTACGTCTTCGCCATCCCGGTCCTGGGCATCGTCGGCGACATCGTGCCCGTCGCCGCCCGCACCCGGCTCACCAAGCACCGCATCGCCATGGGCTGCATCGGAGCGTTCGGCATCTTCGCCTTCGGCGCCTGGGCGCTGCCCGGGTTCCAGATCGACGGCAACCCCGACCTGCCGCTCCGGTACGTGGGCGAGGTGCCCTTCTACGCCTTCGCCATCGGCATCCTGCTGCCGGCGCTGGCCTTCACCGGCCTGCTCGCCGACACGGCCCGGCGCGGCTCGGTTCGCCTCACCAGCCCGCTGGTCTGGGGCCTGTCGGCGCTGCTGATGCTGCTGGCCGGCATCGCCAACGGCATCCTCGTCAGCATCGAGCCCTTCGACCTCACCGGCACCACGGCGCAGTCGGCACAGATGCACTACGTGCTCGGCGCCACGCTGCTCGGCCTGTTCGCCGCCATCGCCCACTGGTCGCCCAAGCTCTTCGGCCGCACCCTCGTCGA
Organism: uncultured Acidimicrobiaceae bacterium; assembly: GCA_963800295.1. GTDB lineage: Bacteria > Actinomycetota > Acidimicrobiia > Acidimicrobiales > Salinilacustritrichaceae > Salinilacustrithrix. The sequence continues at coordinate 385,975 of CAWDAJ010000004.1, read as the reverse complement.
GGGCGCCTCGAGCGCCCTCGCCGCGCTCGGTCTGCTCGGCACCATCGCCCTGTGCCTGCCCGACCTGATCAGCGGCTTCCTCGACCAGCAGTGGCGTCTCGGCGGCGCCACCGACAACGTCGACGCCATCCAGGCACTCAACGTGGTCAGCATCATCGGCGGCGGGCTCCTCGTCATCGTGGCGCTGGCCTTCCTCGGTCTGGTCGTGGCCTCCGGCCTCGGCGGTGAGCCCGGACCCGACGATCCCTGGGACGGCCACACGCTCGAGTGGGCCACCACGTCGCCGCCGCCGGTGGGCAACTTCACCGAGGTGCCCGCGATCACCTCCGAGGCACCGGTCTACGACGCCCGCCACCATTCCGCCGCTGACACCGCTCCCGACAACGAGGCTCCGTGATGGCGACTGCAACCACCACCCCGACGCCCGAGCGGCTCCCGCTCCATCTCGGCGAGGTCCCCGACGCACCCGAGCGCCGGCCCCGCGTCCTGCTCATCGGCTCGTCGCTGGCCGCCGCTGGGTCCGTGGCCGCGTTCGCCGCCGTGCTCGGTGCCTACTGGTCGCTCCGTGCCGATGTCATCGCCGGCGGCGACACCTGGCTGCCCAGCGGGGCCAGCATCCCGCTGTCGCCGGGCAACATGAGCCTCATCACGCTGATCATGTCGCTCGTGACGGTCCAGTGGGCGGTCCACGCCGGTGGTCACCGCGATCGCCCGCACGCCTACCAGGCACTCGGCCTCACCATCCTCCTCGGTGTCGCCCACGTGGTGCAGATGGGCTACCTGTTCACCCAGTGGGGTCTGCCGCTCAACGGCGACGTCACGCCGCAGGCCGTGCTGCTGTTCACCATCTTCGGGATGCACCTGGCCATGGTCGCCGGGGCCCTGATCTTCCTCGCCCTGATGACCGTCCGCAGCCTCGGTGGCCAGTTCACCGGCCGCGACGTCGAAGGCCTGTCCGCCGCCGCCCTCTACTGGTACGTGACCGTCGCCATCTTCGCGGTCCTCTGGTACGGCATCTTGATCACGAAGTAGGCGTCATGATCACCACCGGCTCGAAGTTCTTCTACGCACTCGCGGCACTGCTCGCCGTGGCCGCGGTCGTTTACGGCTACTCCACCGGAGGCGGCGAGGTCGGCCCGCTCAGCGCGGGCTACAAGGGTGCGGTCGGCGACATCGTCGGCTACACGGTCCTGCTCACCGCCACGGCAGCGTCGCTCTTCCTCGGCTTCGCCTCCACCGCCTTCCGCGACGCCGATCCCGAGGCCGCGGCCGAGCTGCTCGGCCTGCCTCCCACCAGCGAGGTGGTGCCCGACCGGGTGACGCCGCCGGCGTCGTCGTACTGGCCCATCGTCGGAGCGTTCGGCCTCGGGCTGGCCCTGATCGGCGTGGTCCTCAACAACGTGTTCTTCGTCGCCGGGCTGATCGTGCTCGGTGCCGTGGCCATCGAGTGGACCATCCAGGCCTGGTCCGAGCGGGCCACGGGCGATCCCGCCGTCAACCGCGAGATCCGCAATCGGCTCATGTTCCCCATCGAGGTCCCGGTCGCGGGCGCGCTCGCCATCGGCATCGTCGTCATCGGTTTCTCCCGGGTCTTCCTCACCGCCAGCCGCGACGGTGCCGTCTGGGTCGCCATCGCCCTGGCAGGGGTCATCTTCCTCGGGGGCACGATCCTGTCCACGCGCGACCGCATGCGCTCCGACCTGGTGGCCGGCATCCTCGCGCTCGCGGCGGTGGCCACCATCGCGCTGGGAACCTTCGCTGCCGTCCGTGGCGAGCGCACCTTCGAGCACCACGAACCCCAGGGGTCCGAGCTCGACCAGGGCACCTCCTCGGAGGGTGGCTCGTCCGGGGCCACGTCCGGAGACGCCACATCCGGGGATGCCACGTCCGGAGAAGAAGGCGCGATCGTCTTCCAGGAGAACAACTGATGCCTGACGTCCGTACTGCCAAGCGCCGCTCCGGCGTCCGCATCTTCGGCTTGCTGGTCGCCGTCGGCCTCGTGCTGTCGGGCTGCGCGGCCAACGCGCAGCAGACCACGCTCGACCCGCAGGGTCCGGCCGCCAACAAGATCAACGACCTCTCCAACCTCACCTTCGGCATCGCCGCCGTCGTGTTCGTGCTGGTCGAGGTCGGCGTGCTCTGGATCATCTGGAAGTTCCGCCACCGCGGCGACGGCGACGACGCCGAGTTCCCCGAGCAGGTCCACGGCAACACCAAGCTCGAGATCGGCTGGACCATGCTGCCGGCCGTCATCCTGGCCTTCATGGCCGTGTTCACGGTCAGCACCATCCTCGATCTCGCCGACGAGCCGGCCAACGCCCTCAAGGTCCGCGTGGTCGGTCAGCAGTGGTGGTGGTCCTACGACTACGACATCAATGGCGACGGCGTCTTCGCCGACGACAACGTCAACCAGCCTGGCATCGAGAACCGCGACGAGTACGCCAGCGACATCATCACCGCCAGCGAGATGGTGATCCCGGTGAACACGCCGGTGTACCTCGACATCGAGAGCCGCGACGTCATCCACAGCTACTGGATCCCGGCGCTCAACGGGAAGAAGGACGCCGTTCCCGGTCGCACGCACCACCTCACCCTCGAGGCCGACCACGAGGGCACCTTCGTGGGTCAGTGCACCGAGTTCTGCGGCCTGTCCCACGCCTACATGCGCATGACCGTGCACGCGGTGTCCCAGGAGAAGTACGACGCCTGGGTCCAGCAGCAGATGAAGGATGCCAACGAGCCCTCCACCACCGACGAGGAGGCCGGCAAGGCCCTGTTCGAGCAGCGCTGCACCACGTGCCACCTCGTCGAGGGCGTCAACGACGACACCTACAACGGTGCCGCCGTCGTCTCCGGCATGGCCCCGAACCTGACGCACTTCGCCTCGCGCGGCATCTACGCCGGGGGCATCTTCAAGCTCTGGGACGATCTCGACGGTGACGGCATCGTCGAGTTCGACGAGATCGGCCAGCAGCTCAACCGCAACCAGCTCGAGGCCTGGCTGCGCAACCCGCCCGGCGAGAAGCCCATGGCACCCAACCAACAACGCGGCATGCCCAACCTCGGTCTCTCCGAAGCCGAGATCGATTCCCTCGTCGCCTACCTGACCAGCCTCGACTGAGGAGCCCATCCATGGCCATCGTCGAACGACCCACCAGCGAACCCCTGGCCATCGAGTCGGGGGAGCGGACCGCCACCAAGGACGACGCGCTCGGCGTGTTCCAGCGCCCCTCCGGCAGCACCGGCTGGCGCTCCTGGCTGTTCACCGTCGATCACAAGAAGATCGGCATCATGTACGGCGCTGCCGCGCTGTTCTTCTTCATGATCGGTGGCGTCGAGGCCCTGATCATCCGGACCCAGCTGGCCGCTCCCGACCAGCAGATCATCTCCGCCGACCTGTACAACCAGGTCTTCACCATGCACGGCGTCACCATGATCTTCCTGGTGGTGATGCCCATCGGTGCGGCGTTCATGAACTACCTGATGCCGCTGCAGATCGGTGCCCGCGACGTGGCGTTCCCCCGCCTCAACGCCTTCTCGTTCTGGTGCTTCCTGTTCGGCGGTCTGTTCTTCAACAGCTCGTGGTTCCTCGGCGGCGGCGCCGACGGCGGCTGGTTCGCCTACGCCCCCAACACCTCGGTCATCTTCAGCCCGAGCCACGGCATGGACTTCTACGCCGTCGGCCTGCAGATCACCGGCATCGCCTCGCTGGTCGGTGCCATCAACCTGATCGTCACCGTGCTCAACCTGCGGGCACCGGGCATGACGCTCATGAAGATGCCGGTCTTCACCTGGATGGGCCTGGTCACGCAGTTCCTGCTGCTCTTCGCCATGCCGGTGATCTCGGTCGCCCTGTTCCTGCTCACCTTCAGCCGCCTGTTCGGCGCCAACTTCTTCAACGTGTCGATGGGCGCCGACCCGTTGCTGTGGGAGCACCTGTTCTGGATCTTCGGGCACCCGGAGGTCTACATCATGATCTTGCCGGCCTTCGGCATCGTCTCGGAGACGTTGCCGGTGTTCTCCCGCAAGCCGATCTTCGGCTACGAGTTCATCGTCTTCTCCGGCGCAGCCATCGGCTTCATGGGCTGGGGCGTGTGGGCCCACCACATGTTCGCCTCGGGCCTCGGTCCCATCTCGGTGGCCGCCTTCGCCGTGTCCACCATGTTCATCGCTGTGCCCACGGGTGTGAAGATCCTCAACTGGATGGCCACCATGTGGGGCGGCAAGCTGCGGATGAACACCGCCATGCTGTTCTCCATCGGCCTGGTCACGATGTTCACCATCGGTGGCCTGTCGGGTGTGTCCCACGCCGTCGCCCCGGCCGACACCCAGCAGACCGACACGTACTACATCGTCGCCCACTTCCACTACGTGCTCTTCGGCGGCGCCCTGTTCGGCTTCGTCGGGGGCTTCTACTACTGGTGGCCCAAGGCGTTCGGCTTCATGCTGCGCGAGGGGCTGGGCAAGCTCCACTTCTGGTCGATGCTCATCGGGTTCAACCTCACGTTCGGGCCGATGCACATCCTCGGCCTGCAGGGCATGCCCCGCCGGACCCACACGTACTTCGACGGCTACGGCTTCAACTTCTGGAACGCGGTCGCCACGGTCGGCGCCTTCCTCATCGCCGCCTCGTTCCTGGTGTTCTTCGCCAACATCTACGTGTCGTGGCGAGACACCAAGAAGGTCGGCTACATCCCGCCGGGTCCCGACCCGTGGGACGCCCGCACCATCGAGTGGATGACGGCGTCGCCGACCCCGGCGCACAACTTCGACCACACGCCGGTCATCACGCACCGCGACGAGTTCTGGCACCGCAAGTACGGCGAGACCGACGACGGGCGCGTGGCTCGCATCGCCGACGCCACCGAGGTGGCCCAGACCGGTACGCGTTCCGACGTGCACCTGCCCGCCCCCTCGTACTGGCCCATCGTGCTGTGCTTCTCGTTCCCGCTGATCGGCTACGGATTGATCTTCAACCTCGGCTTCGCCTTCGTCGGCGGCCTGATCGCCCTGGCTGCCGTCTACGGTCTGGCGATGGAGCCGGCCGATGACCCCGACGCCCCCCACGGCGAGCACGGGCCCGAGGACCACCACGATCCCGACGACGGCGCCTCCGACGCCGCCGAGGCCGGAGATCCCGAACAGGAGGCCTCCCTCGTTGACTGACGTCGCTTCCCACACCGAACACGCCGGCCCCGAGCCCGACGTCCTCGACGGCGTCGACCTCGAGCTCTGGGGTCACGGCGTCAACAACGCCACCGGTCTGTCCAACACCAAGGTGGGCATGTGGCTGTTCCTCGGATCGGACTGCCTGCTCTTCGGTGCGCTGATCTCCACCTACCTGTTGCTGCGCCACCGCGGTCCGGGCATCCAGCCGCACGAGATCTTCGACATCCCCTTCACGTCGGTGTCGAGCTTCGTGCTCCTGATGTCATCGGTCTCGATGGTGTTCGCCGTGTCGTCCATCGCTCGTGGCGACGACCAGAAGCTGCGCCTGTGGCTGCTGGTCACCTCGATGCTCGGCGGTGTGTTCATCGCCGGCCAGACGTATGAGTTCACGTCCTTCTACCGTGAGGGCCTGGGCTACACGACCAACCTGTTCTCGTCGGCCTTCTACACCCTGACCGGCTTCCACGGCGTCCACGTCTCGGTCGGCATCATCATGTTGATGTCGTTGTTCGTGATGTCGCTGCGGGGACGGCTCACCCAGGAACGGGCCGAGACCGTCGAGATCGTCGGTCTGTACTGGCACTTCGTCGACATCGTGTGGGTACTGATCTTCACACTCGTCTACCTCATCCCGTAGGAGCATCTTGATGAGCACCGTCACCCACGAGGGTTCCGACGCCGAGTACCACGCCGCAACCGACCCCGGCCACGACGAGCACCACCCGAGCGACGCCAAGTACTGGCAGGTCGGCGGCATCCTCGCCGTGCTCACCGCTCTCGAGGTCTCGACCTACTTCATCACCAGCGACCCCTACAACCACGACCTCAAGTGGCTGATCATCGGTGGCCTGCTGGTGATGATGGTCGCCAAGTTCACCACCATCTGCGCCTACTTCATGCACCTGAAGTTCGACAACCGGATGTTCCGGAACCTGTTCATCTCGGGGTTGGTGCTGGCGGTCGCCGTCTACCTGGTGGTGATCACCACGTTCGAGTTCTGGTCGCAGAACTACGAGCAGGGTCTGCGGATGCTCGGCTAGGCCGCCGCGCTCAGAGAAGTTCGACCGCGTCGCCCGTCCGGATCACTCCGGGGCGGGCGACGGTCGCGTACGAGCCCAGGCACGCGAAGGTGCCCAGGTCGTTGGACCGCTTGTTGATGGCGGCGATGCTGCGGAGCACCTCGGGCTGGCGGCCGAGGTCGGGCTGGGCGAGCGTGGTCATCACACAGCGGGGCGTCGGATCGCCGACGTCGATCTCGACGGCGTCCTCGCCGGTGCCGATCCTCAGGACGCGTCCGGTCCAGTCGTCGTTCTCCGGGAACCCCTCGAGATCGGGGGTCTGGATGAGGATGCTGGGCCGGAAGCGCCGGGCGTCGACCTCGAGTGCGTCGTCGGCGGCCGCCAGCGAGTCCATGGAGGTCGTGGTGAGCACGTGGAGGATGCCCAGGTCGATGAAGCTGGTGCCCTCGCCGGTGAGGTTGGTGGGCAGATCGATCTCCCCGGCCAGGGAGAGGCCCTCGATCTCGGGCCAGTCCGACTCGTAGACGCCTTGTTGCGGGCCGCTGGCTGCCTCGATGGTGACGCTGCGGCCCAACAACGCCTCGAGCGCCACCGACAGGGCCGGATCGGCGATGCCCAACCGGGTGCCGTCGGGCAGCGTCACGACGACGTCGTCGCCGGTGCCGGAGGCCCCGCAGTCGAGCAGCGTCCGCCAGAGGCGAGGCCGCTTGGCACTGGCCAGCTTGCCCGTCTCGGTGTCGCGCAGCGCCCAGGTGCGGTCGCCGACGACGCCGTTCGCATCGACGGCGACCTCGTCGAGGGCATCGCCCTGCATCGACTTCACCGGATACCGGTTGAGGGCGGCGACCGTACCGACCTGGGCCATGTGCGCTCCTTCGTCCGCGGGCGGCCCGTGTGCCCGCCCCGGCACCGAGTCTGCCTGAACGGTGGCGCCGACGTCAGTAGGGGTCGACCACCTCGTTGATCACGGGCAGCCCGGCCGCCCGCCACGCGTCGATCCCGCCCTCGAGGTGGGCGACGTCTTGGTGTCCCAGCACCCGCAGCACCTCGGCCGCGAGGGCTGAGCGCCCGCCGGTGGCGCAGTGGAGCAACAGGCGACGGCCGTGAGCCAGTCGGGGATCGTGGTACGGGCTGGTCGGGTCGGCCCGGAACTCGAGCATCCCTCGAGGGACGTGGATCGCCCCGGGGATGGTGCCCGACTGCCGTTCGTCCGACTCGCGCAGGTCGATGACGACGGCCTCCGATCGGTCCGCCTCGGTGGCGAACCGGCGCGGGTCCAGTTCCTCGACGCGGCCGCGAGCGGCGGCGACGAGCTCGGCGGTGGTGGTCATGGTGGTCCCTCCTGTGGTCGTCGGGTGTCCGGTCGGCGCCGCGGTCATCCCGCCAGCTTCGTGAGCATGTGGTCCATCACGGCCTGGTGCTCGGCCTGCGGGCTGAACATGATCACCTCGGCGTCCTGCTCGACGCGGACGGTGTGCCCGGGCGGCCAGTGGAAGAGGTCGCCGGTGGTGCACCGCTCGATCGCCCCGTCGCGGTAGGTGACGACGAGGTCGCCGCTCAGCAGGTAGCCCCAGTGCGGTGCGTGGCACAGGTCGTCGTCGAGCCCTTCGAGCAGCGGTTCGATGTCGGTGCCGGCCGCCATGGTGAACCACTCGGCGCCGAGCGTGCCGGACGCCTCGCCGAAGTCGGGGAGCTGGCGTGCCGTTGCTCCGGGAACGTCGATCTTGACGGGGATGTCTTCCTTCGGGGTGCGCATGGTCGGTTCTCCTTGATTGGTGGTGTTGGTCGGGTTGGTCTGGATGGGGGGAATCAGAGCGACCGGCCGCTGAACGCGACCAGCTGCTCGAGCCGGCTGGCGCCCTCCGGCGGCGTCGTCGGGGCCTTGAAGGTGTCGCCGTCGCGCAGCTCGTCGGTGATGGCGGCCCGGGCGAAGGCGTCGACCTCGGCCACGACGTCGTCGTCGACCGGGTACTCCTGACCGGTTGCCGTCGCCAGGTCCCAGCCGTGGACCAGCCCGTCGAAGGCGACGAGGCGGGCGAAGGTCTCGCCGGGCATGGCACCCATCGGCGAGGCCACCGTGCGCTCCATGGCGCCGGGCGAGCGCACGGCGTCGAGGAGGTCGTCCATCGTCTTGCGGAACCGTGCGCTCGGGACGTGGCCGTCCCTGACCGGCGCCTCGATCTGTGGGGCCTCCTCGCCGCGGAAGCCGTAGGCGAACGTCCCGCCCAGCACGATCATGTGATCGAGCACGTCCTGGACCGCGAACGCGGTGCACGGCGTCGGAGCATCGAGTTGGTTGGGTTCGATGCGGTCCACCAGCTCGGTGAGCGTCGGCAGGATCTGCGAAAGCTGCTCGATCGGTTCCATGGGTGCCTCCCGGTGTCTCTTGGTGCGTCGTCACCCCGCGGAATCGGGCCGACACCAGAAGTGGCGTGACAATCGGTGTCACAATGGGACAGTGGGGCGTGACCGGGCTGCGTTGCGGGACGGCGTGACCCCGCCGACGCGGTTCGACTCGCCCGCATCGGACGACATCGATCCGCTCGCCGACGCCCGCGATGCGGTGGCGCGGGGCGATTGGTCAGGGGCCCTCGAGGTGCTCGACCGGGCGGGCTCCGGTGCTCACACCCCCGAGGGCTACGAGCTGCGGGCGCAGGCGGCCTATGGCGGCGGCCACTTCGAGGCGGCGGTGACCGCGTGGGAGGACCTCCACGCGCTGCACGTCGTGCGACGCGACGATGGCGAGGCGGCGCGGGCGGCGGCGATGGTCGCCATGTACCTGATGATGGAGACGGGGCTCATGGCCACGGTCCGCGGGTGGCTGCGCCGCGCCGAGCGCCTGCTGGACGGCCACGACGAGGGTCCGGCGCACGCCTTCATCGCCATGGTTCGCACCTACGAGCGCTTCATGTGCGGCGACATGGACACCGCTCGTATCCAGGCGGCGCGAGCCATCGAGCTCGGCGACCGGCTCGGCGTCGCACCTGCGGTGGTCATCGGACGCGTCGCCTCCGCCCGGATCGAGATCTACACCGGGAACGTCCAGGACGGTCTCGATCAGCTGAGCGAAGTCGGCGCCCTCCTCATGTCCGGCGGGGCCGATCCGCTGACCACCGGGATGATGTACTGCGAGCTCATCTGCGCGGCCCAGGGACTGGCACGCCTCGACCTGGCCAGCGAGTGGACCACGGTGATGGAGCAGTGGCGCCATGGTGCGGCCACCGGCAGCATGAACGGTCGGTGCCGGGTGCACCGGGCCGAGATGCTGCGCATGTCCGGCCCGTGCGACGCCGCCGAGGAGGAGGCGCTCGGTGCGTGCGACGAGCTGCGCCCCTGGATGCGCCGTGAATTCGGTTGGCCGCTGGTCGAGCTCGGGACCATCCGGCTCCGCAAGGGCGACCTGGTCGGGGCCGAGGAGGCGTTCGTCGCCGCGCACCGCCACGCCTGGACCCCCCACCCGGGACTCGCCCTGGTCCGGCTCGCCCAGGGTGACGTGCACGCCGCCACCCAGCTCATCACCGACGCCATCGCCCATCCCTTCGACATCCCGTCCAAGGAGCGGCCGCCGTTCGGCGACCTCCGGCTGGCGCCGTTGTTCGATGCCCAGGTGGAGATCGCCGCGGCGGCAGACGACGCTGCCACCGCGCAGCGCGCTGCCCAGCAGCTGCGCTCCATCGCCGATCGCTACGGCAGCGGGGCGCTGGACGCGTCCGCCGCGCTCGCCGAGGCGCGGGTCGCGCTGCTCGACGGCGACCCGTCCCGAGCGATGGACGATGCCGGCGCTGCGGTCGCCGGTTGGCTCGAGCTCGGCGCTCCGTACGAGTCCGCCGTCGCCCGAGTGGTGCTCGGCGAGGCGCACGAGCGATCCGGGAACGTCGATCGGGCACGGATGGAGTGGCAGGCCGCACGCGACGCCTTCGAGACCTTCGGCGCCGCCGGCTGGGCCGAGCGCGCCGCTCGGTTGCTGGCCGGCGAGACGTCCGCATCCGAGCCGCCGGTCCCGCCGGGGGCAGCGGGTGCGGAGAGGGCGACGTTCACCTGTGCCGGCGACCTGTGCACCATCTGCTTCCGGGGCAAGACGGTGCCGGTTCGCGATCTGAAGGGACTCCGCTACCTCGCCCGGCTGCTGGCCGAGCCGGGCCGGGAGTTCCACGCCCTCGATCTGGTGTCTGCGGAACAGGGGACCTTGCCCGTTCGACGTGCCGTCGACCCCGCCGAGCTCGAGCACGACGGCGACGCCGGCCTCCCGGTGATCGACGCGCAGGCGCGCGACGCGTACCGCCGGCGTCTGGCAGAGGTCGAGGAGGACATCGAGGACGCCACCCGCATGAACGACCTCGGACGACTCGAGCTGGCGCAGCGTGACCGCGACTACCTCATCCACGAACTGGCGCAGGCGGTCGGCCTCGGTGGACGACTGCGGTCGGTCGGCGGTTCGGCCGAGCGCGCTCGCACCAGCGTCACCAGGACGCTGCGCTACGCCATCAAGCGAGTCGGTGAGCACCATCCCGCCCTCGCCGCCCACCTCGAGCAGGCCGTTCGCACCGGCGCCTACTGCAGCTACGTGCCCGACCCGCTGGCGCCGGTCGTGTGGCAGGTGTCCGAGAGCGACTGAGCCGGGCGGCGCCGCCGACGCGCGCCCTCAGCTCGCCGTCACGTAGTGGGCACCCGCCCGGTCGCGCCGGACCTCGGTGATCAGCTCGTTGGCCTTGAGCACGTAGGCCATCTGCTGGGCCGACCGGCGGGCGATGCCCGCGCAGCCGGCGAGATCCTTCGTGGTCCACTCGCCCGGTAGGTCGCCGGGCAACAGGGCGACCAGGTCGTGCGTGGTGCGGAACCCGTGGCTGCCGACGATCGCTCGCAGGCGCCGGTCGACGGTGCGCCAGCCGCCGCGACGACGTCGCATCGCCGGATCGGGGACCTTGATCACGTCGACCTCGACCAGCAGGACCTCGATGGTGAGGTTGGGGTGGTCCAGCATCGTGGGCACCGACACCAGCTCGGCGAACACGTCGTACACGTCGCCGTGCTTGGGAGACTTCCGGGTCTTCTGCTCGCGGCGCTGGATCCACGAGCTCACGGCGACGGGGTGGACCACGTGCACGTGGAAGTCGGGCAGAAGGCGATCGAGCTTGCGACCCATCGATGCGAATCCGCTGGTCTGGATCTCGATGCAGGTGTCGCCGCGGAGCACATCCACGACGAAGCCGTGCAGGGGGACCTCGAAGCGGTCGCCGGGCGCCGACATGTGCAGCTTGAGGGCGGCGTGGAGCGACCCCTCCGACTGCGTACCGATGTTGTGGTCGGGGGTGTCGGGGTCGGCGAGGGCCACGGTGGGTCCATCGTGCCACCGGTCGGACGGTCGACGGCGCCACCTAGATTGGGCTCGTGCTGCTGCATCTCGGGTCCACGCCACTGCCGTCGCTGTCCCGCGCCCGGATCTACGTGTGCGGGATCACGCCGTACGACACCACCCACATCGGGCACGCGGCCACGTTCGTGTGGGTCGACGCGCTGACCCGGGTGCTGGCCCACGTCGGCATCGAACCCGAGGTCGTGCGCAACATCACCGACATCGACGACGAGCTGCTGCGCGAGGCCGCCTCGCGCGGTACGAGTTGGTCGGCCCTGGCCACCCAGCAGACGTTCCAGTTCGAGGACGACATGCGCAAGCTGCGGGTGCAGCGGCCGTCGTTCGAGCCGGCGTCGCGCGACTACGTCACCGACGTCGTCTTCCTGGCGCGGGCGCTGCTCGACCGTGGCGTCGCCTACCAGCGAGACGGTTCGGTCTTCCTCCGGGCCGGCGACCTGTGGGAGCGCTCAGGGCTCTCCGAGTCCGACGCGCTGACCGTGTACGGCGAGCGGGGTGGTCGCGCCGACGATCCGGCCAAGGACAACCCCTTCGACGCCGCCATCTGGCAGCGGTCCGCCGAGGGCGAGCCGTCCTGGGATTCGCCCTGGGGCCGGGGTCGTCCCGGCTGGCACGCCGAGTGCGCAGCGATGGCCACGTCGATCCTCGGCCTGGCCGTCGACGTGCACGCCGGTGGCGCCGACCTCGCCTACCCCCACCACGTCTACGAAGAGGCCATCGTCCAGGCGGCCACGGGCGTCACCCCGTTCGCCCGGGCCTGGATGCACGTGGGCACCGTGACCCTCAACGGCGAGAAGGTGGCCAAGTCCACCGGCAACCTGGTGTTCGTCATGGACCTCCTGCAGCGCTGGGCGCCCCAGGCCCTGCGCCTGCACCTGCTCGACCGCCCGTGGTCGCAGTCGTGGGACTTCGTCGAGTCCGACCTCGACGCCAGCGCAACCCGGCTCGAGTCGCTGTGGTCGGCAACCAGCACGCCCGGAGGCGACGAGGCGGCGGTGGCCGCCGCCCTCGAGGCGCTGATGACCGACCTCGACGTCACCCGGGCGCTCGACATCGCCATCGACTCCGGCGGCGAGGCCGCCCGCACCGTCGCCAAGGTCCTCGCCCTCCTCTGAGGAGGAATCTGGCAGCGACTGACGGCGTACCTCGCGCCGATGCTCGAACGTCGAGCGCATCCTGGGTCGGTGGTACGCAGCGGCTGCCAGATTCCTAGCGGGACGGGGCCCAGCGGAAGGTTCTGGCCGCCACCAGGGGCATGACCGTCGCCCAGATGGCCAGGACGGCCCACGCACGGCCGGGCGCATCAGCCGACGAGAAGCCGGCGGTGACCAGGTCGGCCAGGGCGGAGGCGGGCAGGGCCTCGGCGACGACGCGCAGGGCGTCGGGGAACCGCGAGAGCGGGATGAGGAAGCCGCCCAGCAGCAGGAGCACCAGGTACAGGCCGTTGGCCAGCGCCAGGGTGATCTCGGCTCGGAGGGTGCCGGCCATCCACAGGCCGAGGCCGGCGAACGCGGTGGTGCCCAGCACCACGGCCCCCGCCAGGGGGAGGACCGACAGCGAAGGGCTCCAGCCCAGCGCCAGCCCCACGGGGATGAGGACGGCGGCCTGGATGGCCTCGATGGCCACCACGGCGCCGATCTTGGCGGTCAGCAGCCGGGGCCGGCCCAGCGGTGTGGTGCCCAGGCGCTTGAGCACCCCGTAGGAGCGCTCGAAGCCGGTGGCGATGGCGAGGCCGGTCATGGCCATCGACATGATGGCCAGGGCGAGGACGCCGGGTGCGAGCACGTCGACCGGATCGCCGCCCGCGCGCAGGACGTCGTCGAGCGGGAGCACGTCGACGAGCGAGAAGAACACGAGCAACCCGACGGGGATGCCGAGCGTGAGCAGCAGGGATTCCTTGTTGCGCAGGGTGAGCGTGCACTCGGTGCGGAACTGCGCGACAAGGGCGCTCATCGGTCCGTCCCTTCGTCGGCGCGATCGTCGGAGGTCAGGGCGAGGAAGACGTCCTCGAGCCGCTGGCGCCCGGCCCGCAGGTCGCCCAGGACGATGTCGTGGTTGGCCAGCCAGCCGGTGAGCTCGGCGGCGAGGTGCGGTCGTTCGACCAGCAGACCGTCGCCGCGGATGGCGTACTCGCCGGGCGTGACCTCACGGACCTCGGCGCCGAGGTGCCGGCCGAGCGCGGCCACGTCGATCTCGGGTGCCGCCGAGAACCGGACCTCGCCGGCGGTGCGGTTCCGCAGTTCGTCGAGGGTTCCGGTGGCCACCAGCTGGCCGTGGTCGACGATGGCGACCCGGTCGGCGACCTTCTCGGCCTCGTCGAGCTCGTGGGTGCACAGCACCACGGCACACCCACCGTCGGCGAGCTCGCGGACGATCTCGCGGATGACCTGCCGGCCGCGGACGTCGACGCCGGCGGTCGGCTCGTCGAGGAAGGCGATCTCGGGTTTGCCCACCAGCGCCATGGCCAGGCTGAGGCGCTGCTGCTCGCCGCCGCTGAGCTGGCGCCAGGTGGCCGAGGTGCGGTGGCGCAGACCGACGCGGTCGAGCAGGGCGTCGGGGTCGGCGGGGTCGTCGTACATGGCCGCCAGCAGCTTCAGCATCTCGAGCGGCTTGATGCCGGGGTACACCCCGCCGTCCTGGAGCATCACGCCGATCCGGCCGACGATGTGCTCGCGCTCGGACCAGGGGTCGTGGCCGAGGATCCGCACCGCGCCCGACGTGGGCCGGCCGTAGCCCTCGAGCACCTCGACGGTGCTGGTCTTGCCGGCGCCGTTCGGGCCGAGGAGGGCCAGCACCTCGCCAGCGGCTGCGTCGAAGGAGATGTCGTCGACCGCGGTGACCGTGCCGTAGCGGACCACCAGGTGCTCGACGGTGACGGGGGGCATCGAGGTCACGCTACGTCGCGGTCGTCGCCGGCCTGGATTCGGCTCAGGTGGCACGCTGGTGGCGTGGACGGGCGAACGACGCTTGTGGCCGAGGCCGCCGAGTACGCGCGCCGAGTGCACGCCGGCGACGTCCGCAAGGGATCGGGCGTTTCGTACTTCGCCGGCCACCTCGAACCGGTGGCCACGATCGTCGCCGACCACGGCGGCACCGATGTGCAGGTGGCGGCCGCCTACCTCCACGACGCCGCCGAGGACCACGGCGGCCAGGCCAGGCTCGACGAGATCCGCGCCCGCTTCGGTGACGCCGTCGCCACCATCGTGGCCGACCTGTCCGACTCGCTGGTCGACACGACCGCTGGCGAGGCCAAGGCGCCGTGGCGACAGCGCAAGGAGCGCTACCTGGCGTCGATCGCGGGGAAGCCCGAGGCGTCACTGGTGGTGGCCGCGGCCGACAAGCTCCACAACGCCAGCGCCATCTTGGAGGATCACGAGCGACTCGGTGACGAGCTGTGGAGCCGGTTCACCACGGGCCGGGCCGAGGACCAGCGGTGGTACTACGAGTCGTTGGCCGCCGCCCTGGCCGACCGGCTCCCCGGACATCCGATGGTGCGGCGTCTGCTCGAGGTCGTCGACGAGCTGGGCCGACGGCTGGACGAACCCTCGGGTGGAGCCGCTCAGCTCGAGGAGCCCTCGCCGTAGTCAGGCGGGATGCCGCCGGGTCGCCACGAGCGGGCCTGGCAGGTGAAGACGTCGATCGCCGCGTAGTCGGCAGCCGGGGTGTCGATGTCGGGCCAGGTGCCGTCGAACGGTGGATCGATCCGGCAGTCGAGCTCGTTGACCACGACGCCCCACGTCACGCCGAGGTGGACGCGGCCGGTGGTGGCGGCGTTGGGGTCGTCGGGTTCGGCGATGGTGACCGACACGACGGCGAGCAGCAGTTGCGTCACGACCACGGCACCGACCAGGCGGTTGGTGGTGCGGGGGCTGGCGGCCAGGAGGATGGCGACGCACACGATGGTGGGCAGCAGGTGCACCGGCTTCCACGGGAAGCGCAGGAAGAGGGCCTCGGCGGCCACGGCGACCAGGACGGCGGCCCGGACCAGGGTGCTGGTGCGGAAGCGGCCGAGCGCGGCGACCAGCACGGGTGCCCGCACGAGCAGCACCGCCAGCGTGAAGACCCCGAAGAAGGCGATGTTCTTCACGCCCCATCGCCCGATGGTGGCCACCACGCCGGTGGTCTCGAACTCGTTCATCAGGAACCGACCGGTGCGGCCCACCGACAACCACGGCGGGATGAACCAGAGCACACCGACCGCAACCGTCGTGGCCGCGGTGATGACGACGCCTCGCCAACGATCGCGCGAGGAGGGTGGGGGGCCATCGACGCCATCAGGGCGCCCGACCACCTCGGCCAGCAGGTAGGCCCAGACGAGCAGCACCGTGCCGGAGCGGAACCCGATGGCCGTGGCGAACGCCAGTCCGGCGACGATCCGGCGGTCGTGTCGGGCAGCCAGGATCCCGGCCAGCAGGAGACCGAGGGCGAACACGTAGTCGCCGAGCGACGTGGCTGCGACCCAGAACCACGGTTGGGTGCCGACGACCAGCACCGCGATGACCCCCGCCCGGTCGCCGAGCTCACGAGACACGAGACGACCCAGGATCACCAGGGTGGCGGTGGCCATGAGCGCCGAGGCGAGGTTGATGGCCGTCGGTCCGCCGATGCGGTCGAGCACGCCGACCAGCGCCTCGTAGGGCAGTGCGCCCGGCGGGCGGGCGTAGTGGTAGTTGCCGTCGAGCAGCGATCGTCCGCTGCGCAACAGGTTGGTGATGTCGACGTCGGTGCCGTAGCCGAAGACGGTGAACGGCAGATAGAGCAGGCCGCAGAGCAGGGCCAGACGTGTGGCGCCGAGCCGACTCCGTGGCGCGGGATCGTCGGCTCGCTGGTGGCTGGCGTCGACCCCGGCGCCGGGCGCCCCGTGGCGCAGCTCGACGTCGGTCATCGGGGTGCACGCTAGCGGTGGGCCGGTGGTCGGACCGGCACCGGCGGTGATCGCCTGCGCGCCGGCCCGGCGCGCGCCTAGGGTCTTGACCGTTCGGTCAAGACCGGGCCACGACCGGTGGCCGGCACGAGGGGAGCACGCGCATGGAGCACTTCGAGGGGCGGATCGCCGTCGTCACCGGCGGGGGCACGGGCATGGGCCGCGAGCTGGTGCGCCAGCTGGCGGCCGAGGGGTGCCACGTGGCCACCTGCGACGTGAACCCGGCGACCATGGCCGAGACCAAGGACCTGGCCGACAAGGAGGCGCCCGCCGGCACCCGGGTCACGACGTTCGTCGCCGACGTGGCCGACGAGGCCCAGATGCAGGCCTTCCGCGACCATGTCACGGCCGAGCACGAGACCGACCACGTCCACCTGGTGATCAACAACGCCGGCGTCGGCGGTGCGGGCAGCTTCATCGCCGACGACCGCAGCGCGTGGGAGCGGACGTTCGGCATCTGCTGGGGTGGCGTCTACAACGGCTGCCGCACGTTCGTGCCCCTCCTGGTGGCGGCTGATGACGCCGACCTGGTCAACGTGTCGAGCGTCAACGGGTTGTGGGCCTCGATCGGTCCGAGGACCCCGCACACCGCCTACAGCGCGGCGAAGTTCGCCGTGCGCGGGCTCACGGAGGCTCTGGTCACCGACTTCCGCGTGCACGCTCCCCACGTCCGCGCCCATGTGGTCATGCCCGGGCACATCGGCACCTCGATCGTGCTCAACTCGGCCGAGGTCCACGGCCACACCCCCGAGTCGCTCACGCCCGAGCAGCTCCAGCAGCTGCGCGACGGCGCCGTCGAGCAAGGCCTGGACCTGAGCGGCGTGTCCGACGACCAGCTCCGCGACTTCGTCCGCCTGCGAGGAGAGGCGTTCCGTGACAACGCGCCGACCAGCGCCCAGGAGGCGGCCACCATCATCCTCGGCGGGGTCAAGGCCGGTCGGTGGCGGATCCTGGTCGGCGACGACGCCCACGTCCTCGACGAGCGGGTCCGTGCCGATCCCGAGCACGTGTACGACCAGTCGTTCTTCGAAGCCATGGTGGGGGCCGGCGGGCTCAACCTCCAGATCTGAGCACAACCACCCCGTCCCTCGTTTCGAGTTCTGCGCGTTCTGCCGGTTCCACTGGCCCTACGTTGCGTGTTGGCGTAGACTCGTAGCGTGAACAGCCCGGCACCCCACGACGGATGTCCGCTCTGCGACAAGCCGGTCATGGGCCGCACCGCGCTCCTCGGTCACCTCGAGTTCGGCCACGACATCGCCGACCCCGAGGCGTACCTGGCCCGCCTCGAGCAACCGGAACGCTCCCGTCGGAGCGGGTCGGGCGGACGGCTCGCCAAGATCGTCGCCGGCATCGTGGTGGTGGCGGCGCTCGGTCGTCGGCGCGCTGCTCGCCTTCCAGGCCGCCTCCGGCGACGCCGACGTCGCCTCCGGATCCCGGCGGGTCCACCACGACGGTCGCGCCCACGACGACCGCGTCCCCGTCCACGACCGCTCGGCCCGAGGCGCCGACGTCGGCGCCGGTCACCGCCGAGGCGCCAGCACCCACGACCACGGCCACCACGACCACACCCACGACCGCAGCCCCGGCCGCCAGCGAGGACGCGCCGTTCCGTGCGCCCTTCCTGCTGAACGCTGAGACCACCGGGTGCACCACCGAGGGCGGCGTCGACGTCCACGAGTTCCGCTTCGAGTTCTCCGGCGCCCTCAACATCGCCTTCGACGGGGTCTTCTACCCCGACGACTCCGGCGACGGGGTGCGCACGTCGACGCACGAGATCCCCGCCGGATCGTCCACCTACCTCGACGAGGTCGTGGTCCTCGATCCGGCCGGCAACGAGCATCCGGTGAAGATCTCCCCACCGCTCTACCTCGGGAGCTGCTGAGGCACACCCGGGGTGTGATCGATTTCACCACCGCGAAGTGGACAATTGACCGCAAGGTCAGGATTTCGCGTAGGAATCCGCCGGTCGTTGGCGAATGATGGTTCCTGAGACCATCCAACACGCGACACGGGGATCCCTGGCCATGGCTGACATCACCTACGACGGCTGGATGAGCACGAGCGATGCCGTGCTGTGGAACATCGAGCGAGACCCCATGTTGCGCTCCACGATCCTGTCGGTGTGGATCCTGGACCGGCTGCCCGATGCCGACCGGTTCCAGAACACCCTGTACGGGGCGGTCCACAAGATCCCCCGACTGCGCCAGCGGGCGATGCAGGATCCGCTCGGGCTGGCCCCGCCCCGCTGGGTCGACGACCCGTACTTCGATCCCGACTACCACATCCGCTGGACCCGCTGCCCGGGTGAGGGCACGCTGCGCGACCTGCTCGACTACGCCGCGCCGGTGGCGATGACGGCCTTCGACAAGGACCGGCCGCTCTGGGAGCTCCACCTCGTCGAGGGCATGGCCGAGGGCAAGGTCGGCGCGGTGCTCAAGCTCCACCACTCCGTCGGCGACGGGATGGGACTGGTCAAGATGACCGAGTCGCTGGTCGAGACGACCCCCGACCACCAGCGCCGCCAGTACGGACCGTGGACCACCGACGCCCGGTTGCCGAACCGCCGAGAGCTGGTCACCGATGCCGTCCGTCACCGTGCCGACGAAGCGGTGCACAACACCGTCGGGGTGATCCGCGCCGCCCTCGCCACCGCCGCCGACCTGGCCACCGCCAAGCGCCGGCCCCGAGACCTGGTTGGTGTCGCCGGATCGATCGGTCGCCTGGTCAAGCCCGGTGCTCCGTCACGCAGTGAGACGTTGGCGCACAAGGGGATGACCATCCACCTCGACGTGGTGTCGCTTCCGCTCGACGACCTGCGGGCCGCCGGCAAGGCGGCGGGTGGCACGCTGAACGACGCGTTCGTGGCCGGTGTGGCCGCCGGTCTGGCCGGCTACCTCCACGCCGTCGGCGAGGACGAGGTCGGTGCCGTGCACATGCAGATGCCGATCAACGTGCGCGACGACGGCAACGACGCCCACGCCAGCAACCACTTCGTGCCCGCCCGCTTCGACGTCCCCCTCGACATCGTCGATCCCATCGATCGCATGCGGGTCATCCACGCCCTGGTCGAACAGATGCGCAAGGAGCCGGCCATGCCCCTGGCCGACGCCATCAACACGGTGGTCAGCCGGCTGGGCGTGAACCTGTCGGTGGCGCTGGTCGGCTCGATGATGAAGACCATGGACATCATCACGTCCAACGTCCCCGGCCCGCCGTTCCAGGTCTACTCCCAGGGCGCCGCCATCGAGCACATGTTCCCGTTCGGGCCGCTCGGCGGCTCGGCCGTGAACTTCACGCTGTTCTCGTACAACGGCACCTGCCACGTCGGCATCACCAGCGATGCCACGGCCGTCACCGACCCTGCGCTGTTGACCCAGTTCGTCGAGAAGGGTTTCGCCGAGATCGCTGCCGTCGGCTGATTCAGGCGGCTCGTCGGTACGGCTGACGCCGAACCGGCCGGGGCAGCATCACCATGGCGGCGAGCTGCGGTCGGAAGGACGCGGGGACGCCGAGGCGGCGCCACGCATCCACCGCCGGCACGTCGACGCTCAGCTCGTTCGCCACCGCGTCGATGCCGCGCTGGGTCATGCACGCCGTGTCGACCAGGGCGCGATCGAGCATGCCGCGCACCGGTCGGGGCACGAAGCGTTCGTACTCGGTCGAGGCCGCATCGGACAGCTGTCGAGCGATCGTGGAGGGCACGGGGATCAGTGGCTCCTTGGCGGGGCAGGGGGTTCCGACCTGTCTTCCACGCTACTGGGGTGCCCCGCGGACCCCGTGCCGGTTTGCCATCCGTCACGCGCTGTTCGCCGCGCCGGTCATCCGAGCTTCGCGATCTCGTCTCGCTCGTCGGGGTCGACCTCGGTGGCCAGGAACGCCTCGAGCAGCTCCTCGGCGACTGACGCGGTGGTGAGGCGGAGCCCGAAGGCGAGGACGTTGGCGTCGTTCCATCGCCGGGCGCCGGCGGCGGTGGCGGCGTCGGTGCACAGGGCCGCGCGGACGCCGGCCACCTTGTTGGCCGCGATCGACACGCCCGTGCCCGTCCAGCAGCACACGACGCCGCGCTCGGCGTCCCCGTCGGCGACGGCGTGCGCCACCGCGGTGCCCACGTCCGGCCACGGACCGCCCCGATCGGCCGGCACCACCACCTCGTGGCCCCTGCCCGCGAGCCAGGCCTCGACAGCGTCGGTCACCGGCGTCCGCTCGTCCGTGCCGAACGCGATGCGCATGCGTCGAGGGTACGGGCCCAGAGGGCGTACCGTCCCGGCGATGGCCGCTCCCCTGCCGCTCACCGCCGACTTCGCCTCGTCTCGCACCGACCTCCTGGAGCGGGCCGAAGCCGCCGGCGCGTCGGCCACCGCGCACCCCCACCCGATGGCTGGACCGGGCGGCACCGGGCTGGCAGCCGACACGGTCTGGCTCGGGCCCGAGGACGCCCCCTCGGTCGTGCTGGTCGTCTCCGGCACCCACGGCGTCGAGGGCTACGCCGGCTCGGCCCTGCAGCGCACCTGGCTGCGCGACGCCGGCCCGGCCCGACCCGACGGGGTGGCCGTGTGCCTCCTGCACGCCCTGAACCCGTACGGCTTCGCCTGGGTCCGTCGGGTCAACGAGGACAACGTCGACCTCAACCGCAACTTCGTGGACTTCGCCGACCCGCCGACCAACGAGGGCTACGACCGCATCGCTCACCTGCTGGTACCCGAGCGCTGGGACGAGCCGACGCAGGCGTCGACCACCGCGGAGCTACTGGCGGTCGCCGACGAGCACGGCTTCGCCGCCTTCCAGGAGTGGGTCACCGGTGGTCAGTACCGCCACCCCGACGGTCTGTTCTACGGCGGCACCGCACCAACGTGGTCACACCGGCTGCTCGACGACCTGGTCAGCGGCCGCCCTGTCGGGCAGGGAGCGGGTCGCCATCGTCGACCTGCACACCGGCCTCGGCCCCTGGGGTGTCGGCGAGCTGATCAGCAGCGACAGGCCCGACGATCCCGCCTACCGGCGGGCCGTCCGCTGGTACGGCGACGACGTGACCTCGCTCGAGGCCGGCGATTCGGTCTCGGCCAAGCTCGCCGGCGAGTGGCTTCCCCATGTGGCAGCCCGACTCGGGGGCACCGAGGTCACCGGCGTGGCGCTCGAGTTCGGCACGGTCGATGCCATCACGGTCGTGCAGGCCCTGCGGGCCGACGCCTGGCTGCACGCCCACGGCGACCCGTCCGGAGCCGAGGCCGCGCCGATCAAGGCCGACCTGCGGGCCGCGTTCGCCGACGACGACCCGGCCTGGATCGCCGCCTTGCACGAGCGCTTCGTCGAGGTGCTCTCTGCCACCTTCGACGCACTCGCCGGGCCGCGTTCCTAGTGCCCCGGCATAGGGTCGCCCGCATGCCTGCCGCCGTCCACGCCACGGCCGCCGACGTCGAGCACGTCACGTCGGTGCTCGACGCTGCGTTCGCCGACGATCCGGTGCAGCGGTGGCTCTTCGCCCCCGCCGAGGCGCCCGACGCCGCCCGGCGGGCCCTGTTCGAGATCTTCACGCCCGACTACTTCTGGCTCGGTCACGCCTACGTCGTGCACCGGGCCGGGCAGGTGCGGGGCGCGGCGCTGTGGGCACCTCCCGACCGCAACCCGTTGCAGGGCGAGCGGGTGCAGGCGCTGCTCGGCGCGCTCGAGCCGCACCTCGGCGACCAGACGCTGCCGCGCCTGGGCGAGCTGGCGCGAGCCGCCGAGTACCGGCCACCGGTCCCGCACTTCTACCTGGGCATCCTCGGGGTGGACCCGGCGTCGCAGTCGACCGGGCTGGGCAGCACCCTGGTGGCCCCGGTGTTGGCCGAGTGCGACCGCACCGGCTGCATCGCCCACCTCGAGTCGTCCAACCCCCGCAACCTGCCGTTCTACGAGCGCCACGGGTTCGTGGTCGAGGCCGAGTACCGCTGCGGCGGCGACGGGCCGCTCATGACGATGATGACCCGGCAGCCCCGCTCCTGAGCGCCGGCGCCGGCGCCTCCGTTGTACCGTCCCGCGGCATGCCCTTCTTCGATCGTGACGGCGCACGCATCTTCTTCGAGGACTCGGGTGGGGACGGACCGGCGGTCCTCTGGAGCCACGGGTTCCTCATGGACCACACCATGTTCGACCCACAGGTGGAGGCCCTCGACGGGTACCGCCACATCCGCTGGGACGAGCGCGGGTTCGGCCAGACCGAGTCCACCGGCTCGTTCACCTACTGGGACCTCGCCGACGACGCGGTGGCGTTGCTCGACCACCTGGACGTCGACCGGGCGGTGTTCGCCGGGATGTCGCAGGGCGGCTTCCTGTCGTTGCGGGCCGCGCTCGCTCACCCCGACCGGGTGCGCGGGCTCATCCTGATCGACACCCAGTCCGGGACCGAGGACCCGGATTCGGTCGACTCCTACCGCGGCATGACCGAGGCGGTCGCGCACGGCGACGACGAGACCCGCGAAGGCGTGTACGAGATCGTCGCCTCGCTGATCATCGGCGATCCCGAGCTGAACGAGCAGTGGAAGGACAAGTGGCGGCAGTGGGTCTCCCGCGATCCCGAGCGGATCGTCGAACCGGGCAACTGCCTGCTCGATCGTGACGACGTCACCGACCGGCTGGACGAGATCCAGTGCCCGGCCATCGTGGTGCACGGCACCGAGGACCAGGCCATCCCGATGCACGAGGCCGAGCTGCTGCGGGCCGAGCTGCCCGACTGCCGCGACCTCGTGCCGGTCGAGGGCGCCGCCCACGCCGCCAGCCTCACCCACGCCGACGAGGTCAATCCGCACCTGCGGCGGTTCCTCGACGCACTCTGATCCACGCTCGCCACCGAGGCATCGGCGGGCAGGACTTGGCCGGTCCGAGGTCGAATCCGTCGGGAATGACCACGACCAGCGCATCCGTTGCGGCTCCGCCCTCGGTCTGGGCCCGTGCGAAGGCGCTCCTGTCGCCGGGCGAGGGGCCGCCGCTGCGCCAGATCACCCTCGCCGGCGGCGTCTACCCGCTGGCGGTGATCACCACGCTCAACGTGGTCGACGAGCTCGACCGGGCCGTGCTCGGCGTGTTCGGCCCCAACGTCCAGCGCTACTTCGGCATGAGCGACACCGTCTTCGGTCTGCTCGTGGGCGTGCAGGTCACGGCACTGGTCCTGCTGGCCGTCCCCATCGGCTACCTGGGCACCAAGGTCGACCGCGGCCGCATCCTGCGGTGGTCGGCGCTGGCCTGGTCGGCCATGAGCTTCGCCACCACGTTCGCCCTGGCGCTCCCGCTGTTCTTCCTGGCCCGCTTCGGTGTGGGCATCGGCAAGTCGGGTGTCGAACCGGTCGGCAAGTCGCTGCTCACCGACTACTACCCGCCGAACTCGTGGAACCGGATCCTGGCCATCCACGGTGCCGCCAACCCGCTGGGCGCCCTGCTCGGGCCGGCGCTGGCCTTCGCCATCGCCTTCTTCGCCGGCAGCGGCGACGACGTGTGGCGCTGGGCGTTCCCCGTCCTCACCGTGCCCAGCGTCGTGGCCCTGATCGCCAGTCGGCGCCTCCGCGAGCCCGAGAACCAGATGGTGCGTGGCCTCGCCGGCGCCACCCTCACCGTCACCGGTGCACCGTCGGGCATGAACTTCCGCCAGGCCGTCCGCCGCCTGTTCGCCATCCCCACCTTCAAGCGCCAGATCGTGGGCATCGGCGTGCTCGGGTTCGGCCTGGTCGGGGTCGTGGCGTTCGTGAACATCTTCCTCGAGCGCCAGTACGGCATCGACGCCGACGGTCGTGCCGTCATCGGCATGATCACCGCCTCGGCCATGCTGTTCGGGACGCTGGTGGGCGGCAACGTGGGCGAGCGCATCTTCGCCACCTCGCCCGCCCGGGCCGTGCGCATCGTCGGTGCCGCCATCGCCGGGTTCTCGCTGCTGCTGAGCTTCGCCGTGTTCCTGCCCACCGTGTGGCTGTTCGTGCCCGCCGCCTGGGTCGGCCTGTTCGCACTGCAGGTCGGCATCGCCCCGCTGTACACCGCGCTGTCGGCCATCAGCCCGCCGCGACTGCGCCCGCTCATGTTCTCGCTCCTCGGCCTGATGATCGCCGTCATGGGCGGCATCGCCGGCGGCGTGGTCGTGGGCGCCATCGCCGAGGCCACCGACATCCGGTGGGGTCTGGCCAGCCTCGCCCCCACCGGCATCATCGGGGGTCTGCTGATGGCCCGCGGCGCCACGACCATCGACGACGACATCGCCACCGTGGCCGAGGAGTCGAAGGGCGATCCGCTGGCGGCGTTCCTGTAGCTCGGCCTTCTGTCGCCGGTCCTGTGCTGGGCGGTCCGTCGCCGGCCTGAGCTACGGTCGCGTAACAACCAAGGGGGAAGCCGATGACCGTCACCACGCCGACGTCCGACGCGCCGTACGCGGGCGCCACCACGATCCTCGATGCCGACAGCCACGTGATGGAGCTGCCGGGCTGGCTCGAGACCTACGCCGACCCGGGCATCCGCGAGCGCATCCGCCCGTTGTACCTGGGCGGTGCCGGCGCCCTGGCCGACAAGGCGATCGACGACGCCGAGAAGCGGGCGGGCGATGCCACAGGCGGCCGCCGAGCTCGAGGAGCAGATCCTCACCGCCAAGGGCTGGCACGCGCTGGGTGCGTTCGACAAGGCGCGAGCGCAGTCGCTCGCTCGACCTGCTCGGCTTCGGGTCGCAGTTGGTGTTCCCGACCTTCGCGGCCACCCAGTTCGCCGGCGACGATCTCGACCTGCACGTCGGCGGCACCAAGGCGCTCAACCGGGCGATGAACGACTTCTGCGCCGACGACGACCGCCTGGTCCCCGTGGCGTCGGTGCCGTGGCTCGACCCCGCCACCACGCTCGAGCTCGCCGTGCACGCCCTCGACGACGGCGCCGGTGCGGTGATGTTCCCGTCGCACCCGGGCAAGGGCATCAGCCCGACCCACCCCGACCACGACCCACTGTGGGCCACGCTCGAGGAGCGGGGCATCCCGTTCATGCTCCACATCGGCGGTGGCGGCCGGTCGCTCAAGCCGGCGTTCCACGACAACGGTCGCCCGGTGAAGGACTTCCTCGGCGGTGGCGAGAACATCCGGGGCAAGGACTACATGGTGATCCACCAGCAGCCCGAGCAGTTCCTGTCGGCGATGGTGCTCGACGGGATCTTCGAGGCCCACCCCGATCTGATGGGTGGCTGCATCGAGCAGGGCGCCATGTGGGTGGTGCCGTGGCTGCGGCGTCTCGACCTGTGCCAGGCCACGTTCGGCCGGGGCGAGCCGGCGATGTCCGAGCTGCCGCTCAAGGCCTCCGACTACGTGCATCGCAACCTGTTCTTCACCCCGTTCCCGCGCGAGCCCGTGGGCTGGATGATCGAGCAGTGCGGCGACGACCTGTTCCTGTTCTCGTCCGACTACCCGCACCCCGAGGGCACCAAGGACCCGATCCAGCGGTTCGAGGAGACCATGGACGGCGTGTCAGCCCCGGCCCGCGACGCCTTCTACCGGGGCAACTACGCCCGCATGATGCGCTGGGAGTAACCCCAGCGGATTCTGGCAGCCGCTGCGTACCACGTCTGGGTGACGCTGGTACGCAGCACCTGCCAGTTCCGGTACGGACGGACTGCCAGTTTCAGGAGAGGTCGAGGTCGAGGAGGTCGTCGACGTCGTCCTCGGGTGGCGCCGCCATGGCCCACCGGCCGGTGTCCTTGGTGAAGACGTACCAGCGGCCGTCGCGGCTGCGGCGGAACTGGACCCGGCCCTCGCCGGTGACGCGGTTGCCCGACACGTGCACCCGGCGGGGGGTCATGCCGGCGCCGATCACCAGGTCGCGAGCGCGGGCCATGTCGAGCGGTGGGGGGTTCCACCGTGGCTCGTCGTTGGCCCGGACGCCGGCGGCGCCGGCCCACCCCCAGGCGTCGGCGAGCACCGACAGGTCGACCACGGCGAGGCCGGCGCGCTGGGCGAGCAGCTCGAGCTCGGTCGGTGAGGCGTCGGCGGCCCGCCGGGCCAGGTCGGCGCGCTCGTCGAGCTCGAGGCCGGTGTCGACGGCGCCGGCGGAGATCGCCCACGCCCGACGGGCGGCGTCGGCGGCCAGCGCCCGCAACGAGGCGCCGTCGAAGGGGGCGTGGGCGGGCGGGTCGCTGGGCCACGCCGCCGGCCGCCCGGGCCCGTGGGGTGGCAGCGGGACGTGCGGCAGCGGGCCGGGGTCCCGGGCCCACGCCTCGGCCGGGTCGACGCCGTCGCCGGCGGCCGTTTCCCCGGGACCGGTGTCGTCATCGGTCGGCCCGGCGCCGTCGCCGCCACCGGCGCCGGCGCTGCCCGCCCGTCGCCGGCGCACCCCGTCGAGGATCTGGTCGCGGCGCAGGCCACGCAGGAGCAGCAGCACGAAGGGATCGGCGTCGATGGCGGCGGCCAGCAGGTAGCAGATCGTTGCGGCGTGCTCGCACGGCTCGGCGTCGTCGGGGCAGGTGCAGGAGGTCTGCAGGTCGCGGGCCCGGGGGAGCAGTTCGACCTCGACCGCTCGGGCGTCGTCGACCACCGCCGGGTCGAGCTCGCCGTCGAGCAGCGCGGCGGCGTGACCGGCCCGGGCGGCGATGGCGTCGAGCACGGCGTCCCACTCGTCGTCGCGGAACACCCGCAACAGGACGTGGGCCTCGCCGGGCTCGCCGCGGTCGGTCTGCACCACCGCCCGCACGCTGCCCGGCTCGATGCCGAGCTCGTCGACGGCGTGCTGGCGGGCGAACCGCCGGCCGCGCGCCAGCCGACCGCCCCGGCCACCGGCGATGCCCTCGACGGCGTCGACCCAGGCCTGCCCCCACCAGGTGGAGCCGAACCCGGCCATCAGCGGACCGTCCCCGTCACGAGAAGTCCGGATCCATGCCGAGGGCCACGAGCTGGGTGAGCTCGTCGTCGGACAGCTCGGACACCCACGACTCGCCGCCGCCGATGACCGAGTCGGCCAGGGCGCGCTTGGACTCGAGCAGCCGGGCGATGCGCTCTTCGAGGGTGCCCTCGCAGATCATGCGGTGGACCTGCACCGGTCGGTCCTGACCGATGCGCCAGGCCCGATCGCTGGCCTGGTCTTCGACCGCCGGGTTCCACCAGCGGTCGTAGTGCACCACGTGGGTGGCCCGGGTGAGGTTGAGTCCCGTGCCGCCGGCCTTGAGCGAGATGACGAATGCCGTCGGCGGTCCGCTCTGGAATCGGTCGACCATCTCCTCGCGTGCGGTCACGGGCGTGCCGCCGTGCAGGAACTGCGTCCGCAGGCCCCGAGCAGCCAGGTGCGCCCGCAGGAGGTGGCCCATGGCGACGTACTGGGTGAAGATCAGCACCGAGTCGCTCTCGTCGAGGATGGTCTCGACCAGCTCGGTGACCGCGTCGAGCTTGCCCGACCGTCCGGGGACGGGCCCCTCCTGGCCCAGGTACTGGGCGGGGTGGTTGCAGATCTGCTTGAGCGCGGTCAGCAGCTTGAGGATCAGGCCCCGGCGTTCGATGCCGCCGGCCTCGGTGACGTCGTCGAGCAGCTCGGTGACGACCGCCTTGTAGAGCGTGGCCTGCTCGACGGTGAGGCCCACGAAGCGGTCGGTCTCGGTCTTGGGTGGCAGGTCGGGTGCGATCTCGGGATCGGACTTGCGCCGCCGGAGCAGGAACGGCCGCACGAGCGTGGCCAGCCGTGCCGTGGCCTCTTCGTCCTGCTCGCGCTCGATGGGGGTGGCCACCGCCCGCTGGAAGCCCTCGCGAGTGCCGAGCAGGCCGGGCGTGGTCCAGTCGAGCAACGCCCACAGGTCGGAGAGCCGGTTCTCGACCGGCGTGCCGGTGAGGGCGAACCGGGCCCGTGCCGGGATGGCCCGCAGGGCGCGGGCGGTGTGCGACGCCGGGTTCTTCACGGCCTGGGCCTCGTCGGCCACGACCAGGTCCCAACCGACCTCGGCCAGGCGCAGCGCGTCGCGGCGCACGATGCCGTAGGTGGCGATGACCAGCTCGTCGTCGGCGAGGTCGTCGAGGGTGCGGTCGGCACCGTGGTAGCGGCGCACGGGTACGTCGGGCGTGAAGCGCTCGGCCTCGCGCTGCCAGTTGCCCAGCAGCGACGCCGGGCACACCACCAGCGTCGGACCCCGCTGCTCGCCGTCGTGACGCAGCAGGTGCAGGGCGAGCACCTGGATGGTCTTGCCCAGCCCCATGTCGTCGGCGAGCACACCGCCCAGACCCAACGCCGCCATCTCGGCCAGCCACGACAGGCCCCGCTCCTGGTAGGGACGCAGCGTGGCCTGCAGGGCGTCGGGAGCCCGTCGGGTCTCGACCTCGTCGAGCGTGCGGAGTCGTTCGGCGAGGTGCCGCAGCGGTCCCTCGACCTCGGCCTCGATCGTCTCGCCGTCGACGGTGACGGTGCCCGCCAGGGCGGCGGACAGCACGTCGCCCGGACCCAGCGGTGTCCGTTCGCTGAGGCGGCGCAGACGCTCGGGATCGGCCCGCACCCACCGGCCCCGCAGGCGCACCACCGGCCGCTTGGCTTCGGCCAACTGCAGCAGCTCGGCCTCGGTGAGGTCGGTGCCGTCGACCGTGGCGTGCCAGCGCATCTCTCCGAGCGACGACAGGTCGAGACCGCCGCGCCCGCCCCCCTCGGACCGGTCGGTGTCGTCGGACGGGGCGGCCACCACTGGCCGCACGTCGACGGCGCGGAAGACCTCGGCCGGCCACAGGACCGGCAAGCCGGCGGCGGCGAGGTCGTCGGCGACCGGGCCGAACAGGTCCTCGACCTCGGCGTCCTCGAGCACGAGCGCCTCGGGCGCGGCCTCCTGCAGCAGGCGACCGATGGGCGGCCACACCCGCGCCGCGCTGCGCAGGGCGAGGAGCACGTCGGTCTCCACGTCGGTGCCGAAGCGGCGCACCACGGCCGCAGGCGCCCGCCACAGCTCGGCGGCGTCCATCACCAGGCTGGGGTCCAGGCGGCTCTGCACCTGCAGCACGGCTCGCACCGCGTCGCGATCGGGGTCGTCGGGCAGGACCATCCGCAGCCCGGGGGCGGTGTCGGACGCCGTGCCGGCGACGACCGAGTGCAACCAGGACTCGACGCCCGTGACGTCGGTGGCGTGCGCGGCGGCGAAGGCGTCGCCGCCGGCAGCGATGGGCGCGGCGGCGCTGCGCACGAACGCATCGGCGACGGCGTCGAGGAACGCCGTGGCGGCGACGGCCGGCGCGATCATCCGCTCGGGGTCATCGGCCGCAGGCGCGGCGTGCGCGGCGGGCGGCAGCGCCTCGACCAGCTGGTCGACCCGCGAGCGA
Organism: uncultured Acidimicrobiaceae bacterium; assembly: GCA_963800295.1. Classification (GTDB taxonomy): domain Bacteria; phylum Actinomycetota; class Acidimicrobiia; order Acidimicrobiales; family Salinilacustritrichaceae; genus Salinilacustrithrix. Next base: position 356,227 of record CAWDAJ010000004.1, on the reverse strand, counting down.
TCGGCCAGGTCGAGGGGGCCGACCTTCCAGGTGTCGACACCATCGGGCGCCGCGGCGGGCAGGATCCGGCCACGGCAGATGGCGTCGAGCGCCATGCGGGTGGCCACCGCCCACGCCCGCACCGAGGGACGGACGTCGGCACCCGCGGGAAGGGCCGCCAGCGTGGCGATGGCCCGACCGACGGGCACGACCTCGACGGGGAGCTCGCGGGACCCTCGACCAGGACCAGCACCTGCCGATCGGTGCGCCGGGGTCGCGGACCGCCATCGATCTCGAGTGCACCGTCGGCATCGCCCCGGACAACCGTGTCGTCCTCAGGCGTCTGGACGTCCCACAGGGCGAGCGCGCCGTCGCGGCCGTGCTGGCCGGCCACGAACGTGGCCTCGGTCGACGGTCCGATGTGCATCCCGTCGACGGTACCGAGGGGCACCGACAACGGCGCAGCGCCCCGAAACCGGGACCTTGGTCATGATCGGCGAGAAATGTCGTGACCTGACGGTGTGGGCGCCGCGCGGGCCAGTACGGTCTGCGTCCTCGTACACACGCAGAGCAGTGACGAGCGACGCCAGGTCAGGGTGGGCCGCAGGCGACCGGGTCCGGGCACGGTGAGGGGCAGCTCCCACGCGCGGGCGACAGGCCGATCTGTGCCGCGGCTGGGGTCGGTCGTGCTCCCGTCCCCGACGAGGCCCTGATGCGCCCCACGCCTACCACCCGGATCCTCCGCCCGGTGCTCGCCCTGACCGGGGCTGGCCTGGCCCTTGCCTGCCTCGTCCTGCTGGCGGCGCCCGCATCCGCGGACACCGGTCACCCGGCTCACGAAACCGCGGCGCGGGAGTCGGCGGCCCAAGAATCGGTCGCCCAGGAATCGGCGGCGGGCGAAACGGCGCAGCAGCCCGCTCCCGAGGTGTCCTTCCTCGGCGTCACCGGCGTCGACCTGTCCCGTCTGGGCTACGCCGGCCCGGACATCGGTTCGTTCGCCGTGACCGACCTCGACGCCCCCCTGCCGAAGAAGTTCGCCGCCCGGGGTCGTGATCTCGGACGGCGTCTCGACCGGTTGAACCCGGAGCGCAACGGGCTGGCCACGGTCGTACCGCTCCTCGACGCCGCGGAGCGAGCGGTCGTCCCGCGCATCCGGCGCCAGCGGCACCGGATCGAGCTGGCCACGACCCGGGCCGGGCTGGCCGAGGACCGGCTCGACGAGGCACGGGCCCGCGTCGCGCGCCGGCGGCGGGAGCTGGCCACCCAGCAGAAGCGGGTCACCGAGTCCGTCGTCGCCGCCTACGTCCACCCGCCCGAGGCGGACACGCTCGGCGGCGTGCTCGACGGCGTCGCCACCAACGCAGAGGAGCTGGCCGCCCCGGTGCTGCGCAAGGCGACCATCGATCACCAGCTCGAGCTGCGCGACCGCCTGCGCGTCTCGCTGGCGGCGGCGACCGTCGAGGCGGTCGACCGGGCCGACCGGGCGATCGAGCTGGCGTCGGCCCGTCGGGAGGCCGGGAAGCAGCTGGCCCACCTGCAGCACCGGCGGGCCTCGCTGGCCGTGGCCCGGAAGCGGGCACGTGCCCGTCGGCAGGCCATCGAAGCGCGGGTGCAGTGGATCCACAACGAGCTCGACGCCATGGCGCACACGCTGTTCAACACCCGGTCGGGCACACCGGCCTGGGGACGTCAGCTGGGGGACGTCCCCGTCCGCAACGTGGGCGGCATCACCGTCCACGTCGCCGTGTCGCACCGGCTCGAGTCGCTGCTGGCCGCAGCCCGTGCCGACGGCATCGTGCTGAAGGGGTGGGGCTACCGCAGCCATCAGCGCCAGATCGAGCTGCGCCGCGCCCACTGCGGCACCAGCCACGAGGACGTCTGGCAGAAGCCCTCCGGTCGGTGCTCGCCGCCCACGGCCGTTCCGGGGCGTTCGATGCACGAGCTCGGCCTGGCCGTGGACTTCACCTGGGACGGCCAGGGCATCACCAGTCGGCGCTCGCCGGCGTACCGCTGGCTGGCGTCGCACGCCTGGCTGTACGGCTTCGCCAACCTCCCCAGCGAGCCGTGGCACTGGAGCCTGACCGGGCGATGAGCTGGGCCGGCCCGGTGTTGCGGTTCGGGGTCGACGAGATGACGGATTTTTCGACGAATGGCTGAACTCGGAGCCTCCGCGTGCCGATGCATCTGGTACCGGCACTGCCGGCCCGGACCGAATGTCCGTGATGCCCGCTGCTGGGCCCTGAACCCGTCTTGCCCATGACCTTCTTGCGCACGCTCCTCGCCACGTTGCTGGCCGTCACCGCGGTGTCGGTGCCGGCGACCGCGGCTGGCGCCCGGGTCGACGACCAGCCCGCGACGCCGCCCGCGGTCGACGCCCTCCCCCCGGCCGATCTGCCGTTCCCGGGCGTCCCGGGTGTCGATCTGGGCGAGCTGGGCTACGACGGTCCCGAGCTCGGCACCGTCGACCTCACGGTGCCGCCCGACCTCGAGGCGCTGCCCGCCGACCTGTTCGGCCGGGCCCAGGCCGCTGCCGACCAGGTCGAGACCCTCGTCGAGCAGCGAGATGGCCTCGAGCAGCTGTCCGAGCTGCTCCGCGGGGTCATCGAAGGCCTCAACCCGCGGATCGGCGAGCAGCGCCAGGCGACGGCGTTCGCCAGGAGCCGTGCCGTCCAGGCGACGGAGCGCCTGGCCACGCTGTCGGCCCGCATCCGGGCCCAGCAGGCCGAGCTGCAGACGCACGAGGCGCGCATGGTCGATGCGGCCATCGCCGCCTACATCCACCCGCCCGACGCCGACACCGTCGACGCCGTGCTCAACGCGGGGACCACCACCACCGACCAGTTGGCCGCCCCGGTCCTGCACGAGGCCAAGTTCGAGCACGACCTGGTCGTCAAGGACCTGCGCGAGGTCGAGGTCGCCACGCTCGAGAGCCGTCGTCGTGTGCTGTCGGTGTCCGAGCAGGAGGCCCGCCGGCGCAGCCGAGCCGCCACCGAGCAGCTCGACCGGCTGGTGGCCCGGCGCGAGGCGCACACGCTCGCCTTCATGCGGACCACGCAGGCGCAGACCGAGATCGAGAGCCGCCTGGAGACGTGGCGGGGCGTGCTCGACGAGGTCGCGGCCGCCTTCGCCTTCTCCGACGATTCGATCGTGGCCGCCGCCCAGTCCGGAGGCGTCGACGTGCCGACGGTGGCCATCGAGGGCATCCGGGTCAACGCCGTGCTCGCCGCCCGGCTCGAGGCCATGCTGGCCGCCGCCCACGAGGACGGGATCGAGCTCAAGGGCTGGGGCTACCGCAGCCACGACTCCCAGATCGCCCTCCGCCAGGCGCACTGCGGGCCGAACCCCGAGGACGTGTGGCTCAAGCCGGCGGGGGAGTGTGCGCCGCCGACGGCCATCCCCGGGACGTCCATGCACGAGATCGGCTTGGCCATCGACTTCACGTTCGACGGGGCGTCGATCTCGACGCACGAGTCGCCGGCGTACCAGTGGCTGGCCGCCCACGCCGCCGACTACGGCTTCTTCAACCTCCCCAGCGAGCCCTGGCACTGGAGCGTGAACGGCCGCTGAACGGGGCGGAGTCAGTCGGCGAGGAGGCGGGGCGGGAAGCCGCCCCGGCTGATCGGGCCCCAGTCGTCGATGGCGATGCGCAGCAGCACCTTGCCCTGGCGTTGCATGGCCTCGCGGTACTCGTCCCAGTCGGGGTGCTCGCCGCTGATGCAGCGGTAGTAGTCGCAGAGCGGCTCCAGCGCCTCGGGCAGGTCGAGGACCTCGCCTCGGCCGTGGACCTGGACCCACTCGCCGCCGAAATCGTCGGAGAGGACCATGGCGGTGGCGGCACGGTTCCGGCGCAGGTTGGCTGTCTTCGCCCGGTCGGGGTAGCTGGAGACGACCAGTCGCCCTTCGTGGTCGATGCCGCCGGTGACCGGGCTCAGCTGGACGCGCCCGTCCTGGCGGGTGGTGCCGAGCACCACCTTGTGGCGGGGGCGCAGGAACTCGAGCAGTTCGTCGCGGTCGACGGCTCGGTCGCGTGCCGCGGTGGCCATCAGCGGACCCCGAGCAGGTCCACCACGAAGACGAGCGTCTCGTTGGGTCCGATGACCCCGCCGGCGCCCTGCTTGCCGTAGGCCTTGTCCGGCGGGATGACCAGCCGGCGGCGGCCGCCGACCCGCATGCCCTGGACGCCTTCGTCCCAACCGCTGATGACCATGCCGGCGCCGAGGCGGAACGAGAACGGCTCGCCCCGGTCCCATGAGGCGTCGAACTGCTTGCGGGTCTTCCAGGACGCGCCCACGTAGTGGACGTCGACGGTGTCGCCGCTGGTGGCCGTGGGTCCGTCGCCCTCGACCAGGTCCTCGGTCATGAGCTTGATCGGCGGGATCTCCCCCGGAGGGACGTAGACGTGGGGCTTCTCACCGGTGTCGTGGTCGGGCATGCCGGGGAGGCTAGAGGGCTACAGGACCAGATCGAGCAGCCCGCCACCGGCGAACACGTACAGCAGGGTCGGCGGCACGAGACCGATCGCCGTGCCCAGCACCAGATCGCGCGTCGAGATCTTGGTCAGCCCGAGCACCCAGTCGGCCGGCGCCGCCAGGTAGGTGACGAGCCGGAGCACGATCACCGCGGCCAGGCCCCGTCGGGCGATGCGGTCGTCCCAGGCGCGGAACCGGGCGGGGAGCCGTGTCGCCACGTGCTGGCGGCCGATGGTGCGGGCGAACCACATACCGATGGCGCTCGAGCCGTATCCGCCGGCCAGGCTCACGACGATGGCGGTGGGCGCCGGGAACACGACCGCCGCGGGCAGCACGAACACCAGCCCGGGAACGCCGACGGGGACCAGGGCGATGAAGAGCGCCGAGAAGGCGATGGGGCCCCACCAGCCGGCACCGTCGGCCAGACGGCGCAGGTGGTCCTGGTCGGTGACGGCGTCGAGCGCTCCGGTGCGGTGGGCGATCAACAGGGCGAGCACGACGACGGCCACCGCCAGCAGCCGCCGCCGACGGTTCCGCCAGCGGGGCGGCGCGAGCGGCGACTCGAGGGCGACGGGCACCTGCGAGGCTTCGCCGGCGCCGCCCCTGCTTCCTGCTCGGAGCTCGACGTCGTACCGAGATCCCAGCGCGCCGCGTCACGGTTCTGACACCACAGATGACAGGAAAAGGTGACCATCCACGATTTCCGGCGGCGGAGGGCTGAAACTGGTACCCGGGTCGCAACCTGGAGGTCTACCCATGAACAAGTCAGAGCTCATCGACAAGCTGGCCGCCGACACGGATCTGCCCAAGACGCAGGTCGGGGCGGTCCTCAGTGCCCTGGAGGACACCGTCATCTCCGAGGTGAAGGCGGGGAACAAGGTGCAACTGCCCGGCTTCCTCACCTTCGAGAAGGGACATCGGGCCGCCCGCACCGGCAAGAACCCCCAGACGGGCGAGCCGCTGCAGATCGCGGCCGCCGACGTCCCCAAGGTGAAGGCCGGTAAGTCCTTCAAGGACGCAGTCAACAGCTGAGGCGTGATGCCTCCATCCCGGTTCGCCGGGATGGAGGCGCCGGCTCCCCGGGGGCAGGAACCCGGCCCGCGGGCGCCGAAGCTCGCGGTGTGGAGACCCGGGGGCAGCGACCGCGTGGACGCACCCGTCGACTGCTGATCGTCGTCGGCGTGGCCCTGGTGGTCGTCGCCGTCGTCCGGTCCGGAGTGGTCGGTCACCTCACCGATCCGGAACGCCTGCAGCGCACGGTCGAGCAGGCGGGGGCGTGGGGCCCGTTGCTCTTCCTGGCCCTGATGGTGGCCTTGGTGCCCCTGAACGTGCCCGGCGTGCTGTTCGTCATCCCGGCCACCACGCTCTTCGGCACGGCGGCCGGTGTGGTGCTGTCGCTCATCGGCGGGTTCGCCGCCAGCGCCGTCGGCATCTGCGGTGCCCGTCACCTGGGCCGCGACGCCGTGCGCGACCGGGTGCCCGACCGCCTGCTGGCCATCGAGGCCCGTGTGGCCGCACGGGGCTTCTGGGGGGTCGTGGCGTTGCGGTGCGTGACGTTCCTCATGCAACCCGTCGACTGGCTGTGCGGGCTGTCGAGCATGCCCCTGCGGCGCGTGCTGTCGGCGACCTTCGTGGGCCTGATCCCGCCGACGCTCGTGATCGCGCTCACCGGCGGGGGCGTGCTGCAGCTGCTGCGCTGACCTGCGCGGGGCCGTTCAGGCGCCGAACATGCGTAGGAACGTCTGCTTGTCCTTGGGTTGGTACACCATGTTGAAGCGGCGCACGTCGGCCATCGAGCCCGACGGTTCGGGCGAGTACAGGTGCCCGGGGAACAGCGTGGCGTCGTCGGGCACCTTGGCCAGCCTCTGGGTGAGCGACTCGTAGAGCGCCTCGGGATCGCCGCCGGGCAGGTCGGTGCGGCCGCATCCCTCGAGGAACAGCGTGTCGCCGGCCACCAGCCGGTTGTCGACCAGGAAGCACTGGCTGCCCGGGGTGTGCCCGGGCGTGTGGATCAGCTCGATGGGGATCTCGCCGACCATGACCGTGTCGCCCGAGACGTGGGTGCGCAGGTCTGAGTCGCTGGCACCGGTGACCCGTTGCACCCAGGGCTTTTCGTCCTCCTGGATGTGGATGGGCACGGGATTCACCCGCAGCAGGTCGGCGACGCCCTGGATCGAGTGGCCCATCATGTCGCCGCCCACGTGATCGGGGTGGTAGTGGGTGGCCAGCGCACCGACCAGGCGCATGTCGTCGGCGGCCAGGACGTCGACCAGTCCCTGGATGTCGTAGGCCGGGTCGACCGCCACCGCCTCGCCGGTCTCGCGGTCGCCGATCAGGTAGGCGAAGTTCACCATCTGCCGGGCGACCAGGTCACCCCGGGCGAAGTCACGGCCGGCGAGCAGCTGGCGGAAGTACAGGCGGTCCTGAGCCATTCCGCCAGCCTACGGACGGGGTTCCCTCATCCCCAGAAGTTCTGGGTCACCCAGATCTGGCCGTTGGCGTCGTTGACGCAGCCGATGGTCACGTTCGAGAACGTGGGGTTCTCGATGTTGTGCCGGTGGCCTTCGGAGTTCATGAAGGCGTTGAACAGCGAGTCGTTGCTGTAGCCCCGGCCGACGTTCTCGGCGGCGGTCATCGCCTGGGGGCGGGCGGCGAAGATGCGGTTGCCGTAGTCGGGGTTGTGGCGCAGCGTCTGGCTGCGGGCGAGCTCGTCGCTCCAGTCCAGGGGGATGTACTGGATGCCGTAGTCGAAGGCCAGCGCCGGCGAGCCCACGTTGGCCCGGGCGGCGTTGATGTGGCTGTACATGTACTGCTCGCAGCCGGTGTTCCGGGTGCCGTACTTGGGTCCGGACGGCGGCGGGGCGGTGGTCGTCGTGGGAGGCGGAGGTGGCGGAGGCGCCGTCGTGGTGGGCGGTGGCGGAGGCGGAGGCGGAGGCGGGGGAGCCGTGGTGGTGGTGCGTGGCGCGGTGGTCGTGGTCGGCGCCCCCGTGGTCGAGGTGGTCCGGCCTGCGGTGGTGGAGCTGGTCGGCCCTGGCGTCGTCGTGGTCGACGTCCGCTTGGACGTGGTTGTTGTGGTGGTCGTTCCGTCGGTGCCTGCCGCTTCCGTGTCGTCCCCGGCCACGTCGGTGCGGGTTGAGGCTGTGGTGCTGGAGGTCGCCGAGGAGCTCTGCCCGTCGGACGCCACCTCGCCGGAGCTGGAGCACGATGCGACGATCAGGAGGAGGGCGGCCATCAACAGCAGCGGCCACACCGCGGTCGCGGTGCGCGTTCGGGTCGGGTTCCCTCCCACGGCCTCCATGAGAGCATGTTCGGCACCTCACCCCCACGACTGGAGCCACAAATCGGGATGTCCGGTCGTTTTCAGCGGTCGCTGAACGCCCGATACCACGACCGCCAGGTGCGCTTGAAGCCGTTGTCGAAGTGATCGAACGCCCGGCGCAGCTCGGCGGCCGGCCATCCGTGTGGTGCCAGCTCGTCGGGCAGCACCGGATCGGCGACGAGATGGCGCACGGCGGCGGCGTCGATCACGAACGTGGGACCGAGGGCGTCGACGTCGCCGGCGTCGAGCGCAGGCTGCGCCGCCGCCATCTGTTCGATGAGGGCCGTGGCGGTGGCCGCCCATCCGGACAGGTCGAACGCATCGAGCAGGGCCTCGTGGTCGGCGGGGCGGGCGCCGAAGATGCGGGTGCACTGCGCCTCGACCACAGCGGCGGCCTGCGGATCGCGGTCGGCCGGGAGGTTCTCGGGTCGTGCCCAACACCCCTCCCGTACCTCGGCCAGCTTGCTGCGCCCGGCGGCGTCGCGCAGCTCGGCCCGCTCGGCCGGGGAGCGGCGGTCCGCCGTGACCACGGCCAGCTCCCACGTGCCCGTCCACGGCAGTGCCCGGGGCGAACGGGCCGACTGCTGGCGCCGGTGGCGTTCGAGCAGCCGCCCGGCGAGGGCGTAGTGGCCGTCGTCGGCCTCGACCTCGCCGGCGGCGGCCATGCGGGACAGGGCCGTCCGCGTGGCTCCCGACGACAGCCCGAACAGCTCCCCGGACCGGACCAGGGCGAGCGCGGGCAGCCGTGGCGGGTCCACGCCGAGGAGGGTGGACGCGATCACCGACCGGGCCGTCAGCGGGCGGTTCGACGTCATCGAGGTATCACGAAGTGGAGACACGTGTCTGTAGTCTGTAACATATGGGCATGGCGATGACCACCGCACCGCGCACCTCCATGGTCCCACCGCCCGAGGCCCTGCCCGACGTGCTGCCCACCGACCGGTTGGGCGTCACCGGCAAGCCGGTGCGCGAGATCCGCGACGAGCTCCGCCGCATCGACGACGCCCGCAACGTCGGCTCGGTGCTGCTGACCTGGGCGCAGGTGGCGGCAACCGTCTCCTTCGCCCTCTACCTCCACCATCCCCTCGCCTGGGTGGTGGCGTTCGTGTTCATGGGTGCCGCCCACGCCCGCATGGCCATCCTCATGCACGAGGCGGCCCACAAGCTGCTGTTCACCAACAAGCGGGCGAACGACACGGTGGGTCGCTGGATGGCGTCCTATCCCGCGCTGGTGCCGATGGAGCTGTACCGGCGCAGCCACTTCGCCCACCACCGCGAGGAGTTCGGCCCCGACGAGCCCGACCTCAACCTGTACCAGGGGTACCCGATCACGCGGGCGTCGCTGAAGCGCAAGCTGTGGCGCGACCTGCGCGGTAGCTCCGGCTGGAAGAACCTGAAGGTGCTCCTCAAGGCGGTGGGTAAGGAGGAGGGCTTCGGCATCGCTCGCAAGATCCTGCTCGCCCAGGTCGTCCTCGCCGCGCTGCTCACCGCCTGGGGCGTCGCCGTCACCGGCTGGGTCGGCCTGTTGACCTACCCCGTGCTGTGGCTCGGGTCGTGGCTCACGATCTGGCGGGTCATCAACCGGCTGCGCTCCATCGCCGAGCACGGTGGCTGCCAGGCCTCGCCCGACCGGCGCATCACCACCCACCACGTCCGTCAATCGTGGCTGGCCCGGTTCTGGATCGCCCCGCTCAACACCGGCTGGCACCTGGCCCACCACGTCGACATGGGCGTGCCGTTCCGCAACCTGCCCGCCCTCCACGACGAGCTCGTGGCCGCCGGCTGGGTCACCGAGCAGTACACCTACCCGTCGTACCGGGCCCTGTGGTCGGCGCTCTCCAGCCGCCCCGCCTGACCGGGAATTTCGTCGCCCCGTCAGACCTGTGCTGACCAGGAGACGACAGAACCCGGCGGGTGGGCTCTAGCCTCCGGCGCATGCCTGCCGCCAACGACCGCACCACGCTCGTCGCCGCCCTCGAGGAGGTGTGGCGATCGCTCGCCGAGCTCGGCGAGCAGCTGGACCCGCAGCAGTGGGACCAGGCCACCGAGTGCCCGGGCTGGACCGTGCGCGACTCGTACAGCCACATCATCGGTACCGAGCTCATGCTCCTCGATCGCCCCGACCCCACCATCGACGTCGGCGACGCCCCCCACCTGAAGAACGACATCGCCAAGTTCAACGAGAGCTCGGTGCAGTTGCGGCGAGACCGCCCCGGCGCCGACGTGCTGGCCGAGTTCGTGTCGGTCACCAACGAACGGCTCGAGGCGCTGCGTGCCATGTCCGACGCCGACTTCGACGCCGAGTCGTTCACGCCCGCCGGCCAGGACACCTACGGGCGGTTCATGCAGATCCGTGTCTTCGACTGCTGGATCCACGAGCAGGACGTGCGCGAGGCGCTGGACATGCCGGGCCACGACCAGGGCGCCGCCGTCGACGTCGCCCTCGACGAGCACGCCACCGCGCTCGGATTCATCGTCGGCAAGAAGGCCGGTGCCGGCGACGGGCAGTCGGTCCGCCTGGAGCTCACCGGGCCCACCAGCCGCACCATCGACGTGCGGGTGGACGGTCGGGCCCACGTGGTCGACGACCTCGACGAGCCGACCACCACCGTCACCGTGCCGACGCTTCTGTGGTTCCGCTGGGCCGCCGGCCGGCGCCCGGGCGACCCCGACGACGGTCAGGTCCGCATCGCCGGCGACCAGGACCTGGGCCGCCGGGTCATCGAGAACGCGGCCTACACCATCTGAGGATCTGGCAGCTGCTGCGTCACAGCCGGCGTGACGCAGCGGCTGCCAGTTCCGGTCAGGTCGGTGTCAGGGACGCCGGCGGGCCAGTGCCTCGAGCTCGTCGACCGCCACGGCAGCACCCACGTCGCCTGACAGCAGCTCTGCCGCTCGGCGGGCGCCCTCGGCGAGGCGCGCATCGAGGAGTGCCTCGGCCACGGCGTTGCGCATGCGCTCCACCGATGACCGGGCAGCGAGGCGGCGCGCCGCACCCAGGTGCTGCGCGCGGGCTGCGTTGTCGGCCTGGTCGCGGCCCATGGGAAGGATCACCATCGGCACGCCGGCGGCCAGCGAGCGCACCACGGTGCCGTGCCCGCCGTGGGTGACGCACAGGTCGACGTGCGGGAACACCGCATCGTGCGGTAACTCGTCGACGAGGTGGACGTTGGGTGGGACCGACGCCGGACGGTGGCCGGCGAGGCCTCGGCCGCGGGTGACGATGGCGTGGCAACGGAGCTCACCCAACGCCGCGACCACCCGGTCGAGGGTCGCCTCCTGGTGCTGGTAGGTGCTGCCCAGCGCCACGAGCACGGCCGGTCGGCCGTCGTCGCTCCAGGGCGGGGACCACGGCGGCGCCTGCGGAGGTACCGGGATACCGCCGTAGACCACCGAACCGGCACGCGCCGGCGCGCCGAAGTCGAACGCGGCGCTGGTGAGCAGCAGTACGAGATCGGCGCGGCGCACCATGTCGTCCATGTCCGCAACCGGTCGCAGCCCCAGTGCCTGCCGCGCCTCGTTGAGCGGGCCGACGTCCATCAGCAGGTCGGTGACACGTCGTACCGCCCGGTCGCGGAGCCGCCCGGCCACGCCACGCGGAGGGTGGAAGCCACCGCCGAAGGCGGGAACGCCGGGCGCACGGAGCATGTTGACGTTGGGGGCGAGCGCGGCGACCGGGCGACCGCTCGCCTCACCGGCCGCCAGTACTCCACCCAGGAAGGCGTCGCTCATCACGACGTCCGGCTGCCAGTTGTGCACGGCTGCAACGGTGTCGGCGGCGAAGCGGGTGGCGGGACCGAAGAACAGCTGGCTGCCGATGTTCCCCTGTTCTCGTAAGGGGTTCCGGGTCTCCCAGTCGCGCACCAGTGCCCGTCGCGGTCCCGGGCACGGGCATGTGGCGCCGTGCTCCATGGCCGGAAGTCCGATCCAGCGGCGGCGGCGTCGCTGGCGACGGTGTCGTCAGCGAGCACGAGGACGTCGTGGCCGCGCCGCACCAGCTCGGCGGCCAGCGCCAGCTCGGCGGTCACGACCCCGCCACCGTCCCAAGTGGCGAGGAGGAAGCGGCTCACCGATGCACCACGGCGTCGACCAGCTCCGTCATGGCCTCGCACGTGTCGCTGACGCTCAGTGATCGGTCCCGGCGAAGCAGCTTCCAGGTGTACACGTCCGTGGCCACCACCAGCAGGTCCTCGGTGCGTTGCCGCCGGGCACCCCGGCGTCGGCGCAGCTGCGGGCCGAACGCCCACCGGACCCACTCGCGGTGACCCTTGCGCCCCGTCTCGAGCAGATCCGACAGTGCGGGGAACCGGTGCTCCTGGCTCAGCACGTTGAGGAACGTGTCGCCCGCCGCCTCGTAGTCGTCGACCACGGCCCGCACGGCGTCGGCGGGGTGACCCGGCTCGATCTGGTAGCGGCCCGAACGCTCCGGGTCGTCCTCGCCGTGCGCGGCCAGCGCAGCCAACAGCTCGTCCTTGGTTCCGAAGTGGCGCACGACCGTCGACAACGAGACGCCCGCATCGCGCGCGACCCGCCGCATGGACAGGGCCTCGAACGGCTCCTCGGAGATGATGCGTGAGGCGGCATCGAGGATCTGCTCGTGCGTCTCCTCGGCGTCGCTGCGCTGGAAACCAGTGGAGGACATGGACACACTGTATCCGCTTGACATGGGTACGCCGTATCCGCATACTCGGGTACGCCGTATCCATCTCCGCTTCGAGGAGTCCCGTTCCCATGACCATCGTCCTTCCCGGCGACGGCACCGCTGTCACCGCTGCCCCCGTTTCGTCGTCGACGACCTTCCCGACCCTCGGCATGCGTCGCCTGTCGCTGGTGGCAGGTGGTGTGCTCTCCGCCGCCGGGCACCTGCTGCATCCGGTCGACCACGAGGCGGCCTCCCGTGCTGTCGATCGGTTCGGCTCGGTGCACCTGCTGTTCATCGCCGGGGCCATGCTCCTGGTGGCCGGCTTCCCTGCGGTGCGGGAGCGGCTCGGTGGCGACCGGTACGCAGCACTCGTGGTGGGAGCGCTGTCCGCAGCGACGATGCTCATCGGAACGCTCGTGTCGCTGGAGGCGTTCGCCTCGAAGTACGTCGATCAAGCGACCTTCGACCGGATCTCGGCCTCGACCGACGGGCTCTCGGCCGTGGCCATGGTCTGCATGGTGGTCGGCACCGCCGGCGTCGGCGTCCTCGGCTGGCGTCGCAACCGGCTGGCTCGACCGGTGTCGGTCGTCCTGGTCGTCACCGCTCTGCTGCTCTTCTTCGTGCCGGCGCTGCCCGGCACCGAGGGCTACTGGGTCATCGGGACGCTGGCGGCCATGAACCTGGCCTACGCGGCGTCGGCGCGGGACGTCACGGTTCGACGGTGACGGCGTCGCCGGTGCGGACCGTTCCCGGTTCGAGCACCCAGGCGTAGACGCGGGACCAGCCGGGGTGCAGCTCGTGGTCGATGCGGTCGGAGCGCCCGATGAACCACTGGTCGTTCTTGCGGCACGGAGTGGCCCACACCGACAGCTCGCACAGCACCTCGCCCACCAGCAACCGCACCCCGGGACGCAGGGTCGACCAGTCGACGCCCGACACGGTGAGGTTCTCGCCGGCGGCGCCGGCGTACACCGGGTGCCCCTCGGCACGCAGGGCGTCGATGATCTCGGTCGACCACAGGCACAGCGCCTGGAAGGGCCGACCGTGGTGCGTGCGGTTGGCCTGACGATCGCCGAGGACACCGCGAGGACCGACGTCGGCCGACGCCATCGCCCCCTTCGGGACCCCGCCGTCGGACGTGTTGATCTGGGCGAGCGTCCCCGTCTGAGTGGGCGCGCCGGCGCCGGCGTCGTGCAACTGTCGGCCGAGCAGGCGCAACAGGTGCAGGCACTCGTGCACGGTGTCGGGGTCGGACTCGCCCAGCCCATCGATGGCGGTCTGCAGCGACCCGACGGTGGCGGCCACCGGTGGTGCCGCCACCACGTCAGCGTCCGCGCCGTCGATGGTCTGGTCGACCATGGCGTCCAACCAGAGGGACGCCGTGGCCAGGTCCCGGGCCGAGTAGTCGGCGGCCTGGAACCCGCATCGCTCGCACGTCGCGGTCAGCACGCCGGAGAGTCTGGCATCCGTCGCGCGCGCCGCGGCTGACAGAATCCACGCGTGATCGCACCCGACGAGCGCTGGGACGCCGCCCTCGACGCGGTGGGCGCGAGCCGGGGAGACCGGGTTGCGGTCTTCGACGACCTGGTGGCCCGGTACGGCGAGGAAGGTCGTCACTACCACGTGTTCGCCCATGCCTCGGGCGTGGTCGACACCGTGCTGTCGCTCCACAGCACCGGCGACGCCTGGGCGGTGACCGTCCTCGCCGCCTGGTTCCACGACGCCGTCCACGATTCGACGTCCCCGCCCGGCAGCGACGAGGGACGCTCGGCCGTGCTGGCCACCCGCGCGCTGGCCGGTCTCGGGGCCACGCTCACGGCCACCGGCGAGGTCGCCCGGCTGATCTGCCTCACCGCGCACCACGACCCGGTCGTCGGCGACCGCAACGGCGCCCTGCTCTGCGACGCCGACCTGGCCGTGCTGGCCTCCGACGAGGACGACTACCGGGCATACGTTGCCGCGGTGCGTGCCGAGTATGCCCACGTCGACGACGACACCTGGCGGGCCGGCCGGCGAGCGTTGCTGCGCAGCTTCCTCGACCGCCCGCGGATCTACCGGACCATCCCCGGTCGCGAGCGCTGGGAGCCCCGCGCCCGCATCAACATCTCCGCCGAGCTCACCCAACTCGCCGGCTGATCCCTCGTGTTCTGGGTGACCTGGGCTGTTCGTGACAACGGACCCCGTACCCCAGAACGGTCGGACGAGCGATGCGTCAGCGGGGCCCGTGGGCGCGGCGCAGGCCGGCGGCGCGCAGGCGCCGGACCAGGACCCGGGCGTCGACGGGTGTCGCGCCCAGGGCGATGGCTTCGTCTCGGATGTGGGCGGGCACGTCGTAGTGGTCGCCCTGGAACGCCCGCCGGGGGATGCCCAGCCGGTCGGCGAAGGCGTGCAGCTCGTCGTAGGACTCGTCGGAGACCAGGTGGGCCCACTTGTGCCCACGCCACGGCCAGATGGCCTGGTCGACCAGGATCACCGTGCTGTCTCCACGAGCGTCTGCATCAGGCGGGCTCGTCGGGTTCGTCGGAGCCGGGGCGCCGACGCCGCCGGACCGCCTCTTCGGCCAGCGAGACCACCTCGCGCAGCGGCCGACCGGTTCGGCGGGCCACCTCGGCGGCGTCGTCGTGCTCGACCTTGGTGCGGGCCGGCGTGATCTTGATGCGGACCGGATGGCCGTCGACGTCGACCGAGTCGATCTCCCTCGCCGCCGGCCACCGGTCGACGGGTCGGGCCCGGACACCCAACGAGCCGGTCTCGACGGTGAGCAACGTCGCCAGGGTGGGCACCAGCGTCTGGTCGGCCAGCACCGTGACCACGTGACCCGGACGGCCCTTCTTCATCAGCACCGGCGTGACCCAGACGTCGGCGGCCCCGGCGTCGAGCAGCTGTTCGATGGCGTGCGCCAGCGTCTCGCCGGTGGCGTCGTCGACGTTGACGGCCAGCTCGACCATCGGTTGCCCGGCGCCGACCCCCGGTGCCTCGGCGGTGGTCGGCTCTCCGAGCACCAGCTGCACCGCGTTGACGCGGCCGGGAGAGATCGCGCGTGCCGGCGCCGTAGCCCGACCCGCTGATGCGCATCTCGGGCATCGGCCCCCACCCGGCGGCGAGCGAGGCCAGGATGGCGGCGCCGGTGGGCGTGGTCAGCTCGAGCGGTACGTCGACCCGGGAGACCGGGGCGTCCCGCAGCAGCTCGACCACCGCCGGCGCCGGCAGCGGGATGACCCCGTGGGCCGATGTCGTGGTGCCCACGCCGGTGGCGACCGGACCGCCGAAGACGAGGTCGACGCCCAGCAGCTCGAGGGCGGCGCAGGTGCCGACCACGTCGACGATGGCGTCGAGGCCACCGACCTCGTGGAAGTGGACGTCCTCGGGTCGCTCGCCGTGCAGGGCGCCCTCGACCTCGGCCAGGCGGACGAAGATCCACGCCGCCCGCTGACGGACGCGCTCGGGCAGGTCGGAGCCGCGAACCAGCGACACGATCTCGCTCGCCGCCCGTGATGGCGCCTCGTCGTCGGTCTCCACCACGGCGTGGGTGGCGGCCAGCCCCCCGCGCAGCACCGGCTCGGCCCGCAGCGACCACCCCGGCACCCGGAGACCCTCGAGCATCGCCACCACGTCGTCGACCGGTGCGCCGGCGTCGAGGCACGCGCCCAGTGCCATGTCGCCGGCGATGCCGGAGAAGGCGTGGAACCAGGCGAACCGGTCGGCCGGACCGACCCAGCTCGGACGGGAAGCGCCGGGCGGCGTGGACCACGACGGGCCGCTCATCCGTTGTGCCCCCGCTCGAGCGTGCCGAGCAGCCGCAGCGTGGCACAGGCGGCCCCGTAGCCGTTGTCGATGCCCACGACGGTGACGCCGGCAGCGCACGACGACAGCATGGCCAGCAGGGCGGTGACCCCCTCGAAGGCGCTGCCGTAGCCCACCGAGGTCGGCACGGCCACGACCGGCGCACCCGTGATGCCACCGACGACCGACGCCAGCGCACCCTCCATGCCGGCGGCCACGACCACCACGTCGGCCTCGGCCAGCTCGTCGACCGAACCGAGCAGGCGGTGGACGCCGGCGACCCCCACGTCGTTGAGCCGCGACGGGACGATGCCATGTGCGGTGAGCACGGCGGCGCACTCGTCGGCCACGGTCAGGTCCGCCGTACCCGCGGCGGCGACCACCACCCGGTGGCCGCCGTCGGCGACCTCGACGGGTGCCGCCGACCGCCAGATGACCGTGTCGCCCACCCGGGTGCCGCCCGGGTTGGCCGAGCACGCCGCGTCGGCCTGCTCATCGGTGACGCGGGTCAGCAGCACGGGGCGCGTCCCGGCGTGGTCCGACAGCAGCTCGGCGACGATGGACGCGCACTGCTCGGGAGTCTTCCCCGGTCCGTACACCGCCTCGGCCAGCCCCTGGCGCAGCGATCGGTGGTGGTCGATCCGGGCATGACCGAGGTCGGCGAAGGGCAGCCGGCGCAGCTGCCGGACGGCATCGTCGGGCGCGAGCCGGCCGCTGGCGACCTCGTCGAGCATCTCCCGCAGGCTGTCGGCGTCCACGGCCCTATCCTGACCCGTCGTGACCGTCTCCCACACCTCCGGTGCCGGCGCGGGCCGCATCGGGTTCCTCGGCCCCGAGGGTACGTTCAGCGAGCAGGCGCTGCTGAGCCAACCCGACTACGCAGGCCTCGAGCTGGTGTCGTTCGAGTCGATCCCCGACGTGCTGCATGCCGTCTCCACCGGCGACGTCGAGCTGGGCTTCGTCCCGATCGAGAACGCCATCGAGGGGTCGGTCAACGTCACCCTCGACTCGCTGATCTTCGACCACCAGCTGAAGATGCAGCGCGAGGTGGTCATCCCCATCGTGATGTGCCTGCTCGCCCCCGCCGGCGTGCGGTTGCGCGACGTCGAGCGGGTCGTGTCCATCCCCGTCGCCACCGCCCAGTGCCGGACGTTCCTGGCCGAGCACCTGCCCGGGGTCGAGCAGGTGCCCACCAACTCCACCGCCGGCGCCGCCCGCTCGGTGGCCGCGGAGGACGACGGTCGCACCGCCGCCATCGGCACGGCACTGGCCGCCAAGGTCCACGGCCTCGAGGTGCTGGCCGAGGACATCGAGGATCACAGCGGCAACGAGACGCGATTCGTGACCGTCGCCCGGGGAGGCGTCCCCACCCCCACCGGCCATGACAAGACCACCATCGTCGTGTTCCAGCGGACCGACCGTCCCGGCTCGTTGCTGTCGATCCTGCAGGAGTTCGCCGCCCGCGCCATCAACCTCACCCGGCTCGAGTCCCGCCCCACCAAGAAGGGGCTCGGCCACTACTGCTTCATCATCGACCTCGAAGGTCACATCGGTGACGAACTGGTCGCCGACGCGCTGCGCGACCTCAAGTCCAAGAACGAGGACGTCCTGTTCCTGGGCAGCTACCACGCCGCCGGCGAGCTGGGGCCCGAGGTGCGACGCGAGGCCGAGGCCGCGTGGCGCGAGGCCGACGCCTGGATCGCCGACCTCCGCGGACAGATCCGCCGCTGAGTCCGCACGCTGAGTAGGGATACGGCCACCAAGATTGCCCCTTGACCACGATCCGACACTGAATAGGATTTGATTCAGTGTCAGAGGTTCGGGCGGTGCGAGGCCGCAAGTCAGGGCGCCGGCAGCTCCAGTCGGAGAACGAGGCGGTTCGAATCGCCCTGATGGAGGCCGCCCGGCGGCTGGTGGCCGAGCACGGCTTCCCGAACCTGCGCATCAACGAGCTCGCCGAAGAGGCCGGCGTGTCGGTCGGGACCTTCTACCTGTACTTCGAGGGCAAGGCCGACCTGTTCGTGCAACTCGTGCTCGACGACACCGAGCGCCTGCGGGGCCGGCTGGCGGAGGCGGTCGAGGGCGGCGGAACCGTGCTCGAGCGCATGGCACGCCGGTTCGACGCCTACCTCGACTTCGTCGAGCAGAACCAGAACGGGTTCCGCTACTTCCGCGACTCCGACGCCGTCGACACCAACAAGGGTCGGCTCTCCACGTGGGCGCTCGACCAGCACGCCACCGACCTGCGCCCGCTGCTGGAGGAAGGCATGGCTTCGGGCGAGCTGCGGCGAACCGATCCCGAACTGCTTGCCCAGACCATCGTCGCCATCCTGCAGCACCTGGTCGACCGGTGGTTGGCCGATCCGGCGTCGATGAGCCGGGATCGCGTCCGCTCCTTCTTCGACCAGTTCTTCGCCTTCGGGGTGGTCCCGACGGCTCCGGACGCCGGGAGGGGGTGAGGCCGCGCCGCGTGCGCACGTGATCCGGACCAGCACCGTCGCAGCACCTGTCTCGACCATCGAGAACGCAACGAATCGACCTGGCTGGTGAAGAAGTCCGCATCCCGTACCGAACAGGGGGAAGTCGTGAAACGACTTTTGATGCTCTGCGCCGCAGGGCTCTTGATCATCGCAACGTTGGGGGTCGCACCGAGCGTGGCCCAGGCCGCCAAGGGTGGAAACGCCGGAGGGGGAGGAGGTGGCGGCGGAGGTGGCGAGCACGTCACCACCGTCCGCTGGGGACCGCTCGACATCCCGGCGGCCGACGCCAACGGCCCGGGCGCCTTCGAGAACACGATCGTGAAGGAGGGTGGCTGCTCGTGGATCGTCGGCTACTTCAACGACTGCCAGAGCATGCCGGTGCAAAAGCCCTGCGAGGATTGCTACATCACCCAGGTCGTGCCCAACCTGGTCGAGTCCGGGACGAACAACCCGGTGAACTACGACAACGGCGGCATGCTCCACCACGTGGTGAACGTCAACTTCAGTCGCGACGACATCACCTGCCGACCGAGTTGGTGGGGGGACTCGGTGAACCAGTTGGGGGCAGCCGAAGGAGGCAACGAGCGGTACTTCGCCTCCGGCAACGAGCGCACGATCATGGACCTGCCGCCGGGGTACGGCTACTACGTCGGCCGCGGTGACGAGTGGGGCTTCATCGCCGACCTCATGAACATGACGCCACAGCCGCGGCAGTACGACCTGGTCTTCACCTTCACCTGGGTGAAGAACGCCGAGCCGGTCACGCCGATGTGGCTCGACATCGACAACTGCGCCGACTCCGAGGTCGCCACCCCCGCCGGCTACAGCGACATCCAGTGGGACTGGACCTCGAACGTCACCGGACAGGTGGTCGCCGCCGGCGGGCACGTGCACGACCACGGCATCAGCATCGCCGCCGAGAACGCCACGACCGGCGCGAACATCTGCACCTCGCGAGCCGGCTACGAGGTCGGTGGCGTCGGTGAGCCGGTCGGGCCCGGCACCGGTGCCGACGTGAATCACCCGTCGGACTGGATGCACATGACGGCCAGTGACCACCCGGATCTGACGTTGGCCTCCTACAAGGGCCACATCTCGGGCCACGAGACCTGTCAGTCGTTCGCCCAGATCAACGCTGGCGACACGGTGCGGCTGCACACGCAGTACAACCGCCCCGACTCCAACGACGGCGACATGGGCATCATGATCGCCTACGTCGACGAGGTGTAGCTCTCGCGGGAACCATGGGGCTCGCATCCGGGGAGTGGCTCTGGCCACTCCCCGGTGTGCGCTTCGTCACGGCTGTCGACAACCGGTACTGGAACGCGTCCGAACCGGGTACACGTGGTCGGTGCTCATCCGACCACTCGCCATCGTGTCGACGGAAGCCCGTCGACTCCTCAGCGACCTGCGTGACCTCGTCGCCGCCGATGAACCCGTCCTGTGCGGGTGCTGGGGAAACCACATCTGCGCCGACTGCTCGTTGGCCGCCGACGACCGCTCCGCCGTGCGGTCGCTGGCCAGCTGAGTCGGTGAGCTCGGCTTCGGGTGCCGCAACCGTGGGTACCCTCGGAGTCTCCGACCGATGGGAGACGGCGACATGGAGATCGGCATCGCGGTGGCGCTCGGGGGAGTGCCCGGATCGAAGGCTCGGATCGAGCCACCCGACTGGACGAGCATCCGTGATCAGGCGCTGGCGGCGGAGGACGCTGGATTCGATCTGCTGATCGCTGAAGACGCGCTGTCCATGGAGTGGGGCGACGAGACCGCCGGGTACTGGGAATCGGCGTCGGTGCTGTCCGCCATCGCCGCGGTCACCAACTCGTTGCGTCTGGGGCATGGCGTGCTCAACGGGCCGTACCGATCGCCCGGGCTCATCGCCAAGATCGCGAAGACGATCGACGAGATCTCCGGCGGCCGCTTCTTCCTCGGGATCGGCGCCGGAAACAGCGGTGACGGCGACTACCGGTCCTTCGGAATCGCAGCCGATCCCCGCTACTCCCGGTTCGCGGAGACGATCGAGATCGTGCATCGTCTCCTCACCGACGGTGTCGCCACGTTCGCCGGCACGTATCACCGCGTCGACCACGCGCCCATGGTCCTCGACGGCCCGCGCCCGGATGGACCGCCGATCGTGGTCGCCGCCGGCGGACCGCGCATGATGCGCCTGGCCGCCCGCTTCGGCGACGGGTGGAACTGGTGGGGCGGTGGCCCCGGCTTCACGTCGGCGGCCGTGCGGCCGTTGCTCGACGAGCTGGATCGTGCCTGTGAGGAGGTAGGCCGGGATCCGGCGTCGCTGCGCCGCACCTACGACCTCTACCTTCCGACGACGGACGACGACCTCGCGTTCGCCGAGCAGACCGCAGACACGATCCGGGCCCTCGGCGACGTGGGCATCAGCGAGGTCCGCTGCTACCTGCACCCGCTCGTCCCCGACTCGCGAGACACGCGACGGCGCCCGGACCTGGTGGCGGGCATGGCCGACGTGGTCCGCATCGTCCACGCGGCTTGAGCACGGCGCCGTTCTACGCTGACCGCCACACGGGGCGCCTGGGCTCCGAGTGCACCAGCATCGGAGGTGACGACACGTGATCGTGAACCACGTGGGGCTGCGGGTGACCGACCCCGCCCGGTCCCAGCGCTTCTACGAGGCCCTCGGCTTCTCGGACCGCCCTCGCTCGACATCCCCGACGGGTCACGCAGCGGCTGCTCCGCGTCCAAGCCACCGGCCGGGCTGCGGGCCAGTACCTGACCAACGGCAGCTTCGTGCTCGAGCTGATGGCCTTCGAGCACCACGGCGTCGCCGCCGGCCGACCGGGCGATGACCGACATCGGCCTCACGCACGTGTCCATCGGCGTCGACGATCTGGCCGCCGCCCGCACCGCGGTGACCGAGCACGGCGGCGAGGTCCTCGACGACACCGACATCGGTATGGCGGTGATGGTGCGCGACCCCGACGGCCAGCTGCTCGAGCTGCTCCACGTCGACCACCGACCCGTGTCGCCCGATTGACGGGTGGTCGAGTCAGCGGAAGTCGAGGCCACGAGCCCCTTCATCGGTTGCGGCTCTGCCGAGCCATGTCGGCGACGCCGGCCAGGAACGCTTCGACGTCGGTGGTCTTGAACTCGACCACGCCCCGGAGATCGGGGCTGTACACCTCGAACCTTCCCTGCTCGACGGCATCGGCGATGGACTACGGCGACGGTTGCCGGCGGCTCGAGGGGCCGTCGTAGTGGGCGGGGTCGCTCCCGGCCGGTCCCAGATCTCGGTGTCGATGGCGCCCGGTAGCACGAGGTGCACGCCGACCGGCTCGTCCCACAGGTCGATGGCCGCCGCCTCGGCCCAGCCGGCCAGGGCGAACTTGCTGGCGCAGTACGCGGCCTCGTCGGCGATCCCGAGCCGGCCGCCCAGGCTCGACACGTACACCTGGGCGCCCCGGCCTCGCTCGAGCATGCCGGGGAGCGTGGCCATGGTCATGCGCACCGGGACCCGGAAGTTGAGGGCCATGACCTCGTCGACCTCGGCCAGGGTGAGCTGGGCGAGGTGCCGCCGTTTGGGCATGGCGGCGTTGTGGATCACGACGTCGATCGCACCCAGCGCCTCAGCGGCGTCGGCCACGACCCGCTCGGGGGCGTCGCCGTCGGCCAGGTCGGCCGGCAGCGCCACGTGTCCGTCGCCGGGCAGCGACGCCACCAGGTCGTGCAGGCGGTCGACCCGTCGTCCGGTGACGGCGAGCACGGCGCCACGCCGAGCGAGGACCGGTGCGGTGGCGGCGCCGATGCCCGCGGACGCGCCGGTGAGCAGCACCCGGGCGCCTCGCAACGACAGGGCCATCGTCAGAACGGCCGCCGCTCGGGGCCGAGGCGCGGTCCGGGCGTGAACGTCACCGGCAACGCCACCAGCCCGTTCAGGGTGGGGTTGCCGGCGTAGTGCTCGACCGTCCCGCTCACCTGATAGTCGGGGATGCGTTGCAGCACCTCGCCCAGCAGCACCTGGAAGCTGGATCGGGCCACGTGCATGCCGATGCACCGGTGGGCGCCGACGCCGAACGCGAGATGCGGGTTGGGGGCGCGGTCGAGCACCACCGAGTCGGCATCGGGGAAGTGGCGCTCGTCGCGGTTGGCTGACAGCCAGCTGAGGAGCACGCGGTCGCCGGCTGCCAGCGACACGCCGCCGAGGACGGTGTCGCAGGCCACGGTGCGGCTGAGGGATTCGTTCACCGAGAAGTAGCGGAGGAACTCCTCGGTCGCCGAGGGCAGCAGCTCGGGCTCGTCGATCAGGCGTTGCCGTTGGTCGGGATGCTCGGCCAGGTGGAGCAGCGACAGGGCGGTGAGCGACGCCGTGGTGTCGAGTCCTCCGCCGACCAGGTTCCACAGCACCGCGGTGATGGCGGCGTCGTCGAGGGGCTCGCCGTCGCGCTCGATCTGCACGAGCGCGGTGAGCAGGTCGTCGCGTGGCTCGCGTTCGGCGGCGGTCGGCCTCCAGGGCCAGCTGGGCCAGCATGTCGGGGACACGGGCCATGGCCTGGCGGTGGAGCGGGTCGCCGGGCGATCGGGCGATGGTGGCGTGGAACAGCTCGGCGTACAGGTGCCAGTCGTCCAGGGGCAGCCCGACGATGGCCATGGTCAGCACCGCGGGGACGGGGCTGGCGTAGTGGTCGACGAGGTCGATGGCGCCCGATTCGATGTGCTGGTCGAGGAACCAGCGGGCGGCGTCGCGCACCAGCGGCTCGTGCTCGGCGACGGCGCTCGGCAGCAGGAACGGGTTCATGGCCCGGCGCAGTGCGGCGTGGTGGGCGGCCTCGACCTCGGCGATGCCCGCCGGCGGGATGCCCCTGGGGCGGGGGATGCCGGCGATGCCGACGTAGTCGATGCCGTCGCTGGCGTCCGGTTCGAACCGGGAGGAGAAGACGTCGCCCTGCCGGGACACGGTGTTGACCTCGTCGTAGCCGGCGACCGCCCAGAAGCCGCCGTGGGCCGGGTTCCAGGCCACCGGGCAGGTGGCGCGCAGCTCGGCCCACCGACGATGCCGCTCGGCGTGGAAGCCGGGGTCGTGGTGGTCGAACTCGACCGTGACGTCGGCGCGCTCCACCGGGCTCACCCCCGGCTGCGGAGCGCGTCGAGACCGAGCACCCGGTTGGCGGAGGCGCCGAGGAACTCGGCCATGGCCTCGTCGGAGAGCGGCAGGTCGCGGGCGGCGGCCAGCGCCTTGCCCACGGGGAGCACGGGATGGTCGGAGGCGAACCACACCCGGCCCCGGCCCCGGGAGCTGTCCATGAACCGCACGAGCGCCTCGTCCATGTACTTGGCCAGGTACGCCGACGTCATGAGGTACAGGTGCTCGAACTTGAGCATGTACTGCATGATCAGCGATTCGTAGGGGTGGCCCATGTGGGCGCCGATCACGACCAGGTCGGGAAAGTCGATGAGCACGTCCTCGAGCAGCTCGGGGTGCTGGCAGTGCGAGCGGACCTTGGGGCCGGGCACGCCGACGTTGATGGACACCGGCAGGCCCATCTCCTCGCAGGCCGCGTACACGGGGTAGTAGAGGCGGTGGTTGAGGTCGTACTGCTCGACCAGCGGGGTGACCCTGGCCATGACGACGTGGGGATCGGTGGCCAGCTCGCGGATGCGCTTGGCGTTGTCGGTGGGGCGCTCGGCCTTGTCGACGGTGACCGAGACGGCGAACCGTCCGGGGTGGGCCTCGGCGACGGCGACGAAGTCCTCGGCGGCGTAGATGCCCTTGCGGTGGGCGTGGTCGGGTGGTCGCAGGCCGCTGGTGAGGATGCCGGTGGTGACGCCGGCGTCGTCCATCGCCTCGACCAGTTGCTCGACGGTGCGCCCCTTGCCGAGGTCCTCGCCGAACAGCGTGCCGACGTCGGTGTTCTCGCGCTTGGACGTCCACTCCTGGGCGAACCGCTCCGGGAAGATGTTGACCCAGGCGTCGACCACGATCTGCTCAGCCATGGCCGGCGATCGTACCTGACACCGGCGTCAGTTTCGATCTAGACTCGGTCCATGGCTGATCTGGGGTTCCGGGCGTTCGACGCCGACAACCACTACTACGAGGCCGAGGACGCCTTCACCCGGCACATCGACCCGCAGATGGCGAAGCGCTGCATGCAGTGGGCCGACGTCGGGGGCAAGCAGCGGCTGCTCGTCGGGGGGAAGGTCAACAAGTTCATCCCCAACCCCACGTTCGATCCCATCGCCCACCCGGGCAGCCTCGAGGACTACTTCCGGGGGCGGAACCGCGACGGGCTCGACCTGAAGACGATGTTCGGCGACCTCGATCCGATGGACCAGCACCCCGAGTACCGCGACCGCGCCGCCCGGGTGAAGCTCCTCGACGAGCAGAACCTCGAGGGTGCGCTGCTGTTCCCGACGCTCGGGGTGGGGATGCAGGAGGCGCTCAAGCGCGACGTGCCCGCGCTGCACGCGGCGTTCGAGGCGTTCAACCGCTGGCTCGATGACGACTGGGGCTTCGACCGGGGCGACGGTCGTCTGTACGCGGCGCCCATGCTGGCGCTGGCCGATCCCGAGCGGGCGGCCGCCGAGGCGGAGCGCACCATCGAGGCCGGCGCTCGGGTGCTGGTCACGGTGCCCGGTCCCGTGCCCGACGGCGCCTCGGGTGGGAACGGCTACGTCTCGCCCGGCCATCCCAAGTTCGACCCGTTCTGGGCGGTGCTGAACGAGGCCGGCGTCCCGCTGGTGTTCCACGCCGGGCTCAGCGGCGTCTCGCAGTACGGCAAGTTCTGGGGCACCGGCGATGCCGGTGGCCAGTTCGAGGGGTTCAAGCACTCGGTGTTCCCCATGGTCGCCTTCCAGGACCTGGGCGTTTCGCAGACGATCGCCGCGCTCATCTGCCACGGCGTCTTCGAGCGCTTCCCCAACCTCCGGGTGGCGTCCATCGAGAACGGTGCCATGTGGGTGCCCGACCTGCTCCGCAACCTCGAGGACGGCTACGGGAAGATGCCGATGGTCTTCGACGTGCACCCGGTCGAGCAGTTCCGCCGCCACGTCTGGGTGGCCCCCTACTACGAGGACGACATGGACATGCTCAAGGACGCCGTGGGGATCGACCGCCTGCTCTTCGGCTCGGACTTCCCGCACGCCGAGGGGCTGCCCGAGCCCACCGACTTCGTGAAGGACATCCCCACGTTCACCGACGACGAGGTCCGCACCGTCATGCGCGACAACGTGCTCGAGCTCATCACGCCGCAGCCCGCCTGACGCTCATTTCCCGGTGCCGGGCACCGGGTGGACGTGCGAGGGTGGTTCGGTGGAACCGGCACTGGCGCGCGTGATCTGGCATCGGCTCGAGTCGCTCAACGCGGTGGCGTACTTCTGCCGCGAGTGCCGGGACGGGCCCGCTCGGTCCGGCCTGCAGGGGTTCTGGATGGGCTACTTCGCCTGCCGGGCCGCCCCGCTGGGAGCCGTGGCGCCAGGCGTGGTGGAGGCGACGTTCTTCAACTTCCACCCCGATCGCGTCCGACGAGCGATCCCCGACGCCTGGGCGATCATCGACCCGACACACCTGATCGGCGTCCGATCGGAGGCCGCAGCGGCGGCGTTGCGCCGCCTGCTCGGCAACGATGCCTCGGCTCGGCTGGCGCAGGACTGCGTGCCGCTGCTGCACGAGGCCATCGGCGCGGGCACCGCGGCAGGCAGACCGCTCTTCGCCGCCAACCGTGACGTCGCCGTCCCCGACGATCCCGTGGCCGCGCTCTGGCAGGCGGCCACGACGCTGCGGGAGCACCGTGGAGACGGCCACGTCGCGCTCCTGACCGGCGAGGGTCTCGACGGCTGCGAGGCTCACGTGCTGTTCGCGGCGTCCGAGGGAGCGCCGGCGGATCTGTACCAGCAGAGCCGCGGATGGTCCGAGGACGACTGGCACGCGGCGTCCGAGCGGCTGGCGGCACGAGATCTGCTGGCGCCGGACGGCACGCTCGCCGACCGCGGGCGAGAGATCCGTGAGCACATCGAGCAACGAACCGATGAGCTCGCCATCGAGCCGTACCTCGCGCTCGGCGACGACCACGTCCAGCGGCTGCTCACGGTCCTCGGCCCGGCAGCCGACGCTGTCGCCGCCTCGGGAGAGATCATGTTCCCGAACCCCATGGGTCTGCCACGGGGCGTCGACGCTCCGAACGGCTGAGCCAGGAAACAGCTCGAGGCGGCTCGGGACTTCGTGCCCTGGCGCCGCTGGTGCCCAACCGTGACCATCGACGTGTGGTTCCCGCCGTGGAGACCGAGCAGCTCACCAAGTCCTACGGGAGCGCGCGTGGGATCGTCGACGTCGACCTGGCCGTCCCGCCCGGGATGGTGTTCGGCTTCCTGGGTCCGAACGGTGCCGGGAAGACCACCACGATCCGGCTGCTGATGGACTTCCTCCGACCGACGGCGGGCACGGCGCGGGTGCTCGGACTCGACAGCACCGCCGACAGTGTGGAGATCCACCGCCGCGTCGGCTACGTGGCCGGCGAGCACGCCTTCTTCGAGCGTCTCGACGCCGGCGAGCAGCTCGGGTGGGTCGCCGCCGCCCGCGGCGGCATCCCGTTCCGGGTGATCGACGAGCTGGCGCAACGGCTGCAGCTCGATCTGTCCCGGCCGATCCGGGCCATGTCCCGCGGCAACCGGCAGAAGGTGGCGCTGGCGCAGGCGTTCCTCCACGCCCCCGAGCTGCTCCTCCTCGACGAGCCGACGTCCGGCCTCGATCCGCTCGTCCAGGAGACGTTCCACGAGCTCGTCCACGAGGCGGTCGCCGAAGGCCGCACCGTGTTCCTGTCCTCGCACGTGCTCGACGAGGTCGACCACCTCTGTCACGCCGTGGCCATCATCCGCGACGGCCGCATCGTCGCCGTCGAGGACGTCGCCGACCTCCGGGCCCGCGCCGGCCGCAAGCTCACGATCCGTTTCGCCGATCCGGTCGAGCCCTCGACCTTCGTCGCGCTCGAAGGCGTCGCCGACCTCGCCGTGGACGAGCGCTCCGTGTCGATGCGGATCAGCGGTGAGCTCGACGGCGTGCTCAAGGCTGCCGCGCAGCACCACATCGTCGACCTCGTCAGCGCGCCACCCGATCTCGAGGAGATCTTCCTCGGCTACTACCGCGAGGAGGAGCCGTGAGCGTCACGACCATCGCGCACCGGCGCCAGGCTTCGGTCGGCGTGACGCGGTGGCCCGTATTCGAACGCTCCCTCCGCGACCGGCGGCGCTCGCTCACGACCTGGACGTTGAGCGTGGGCGTCTACGTCGGGTTGATCGTCGCGTTCTGGCCATCGATCCGCGGGTCCAGCGAGATCAGCGAAGCCATCGAGAACTATCCGGACGCGATGAAGGAGTTCTTCGGCGGTGCTGCCGCGTTCGACTACACGCGCCCGGGCGGTTTCCTCAACACGCAGCTGTTCTCGCTGCTGCTCCCCCTGCTGATCGGTGCGTTCGGGATCGGCTACGGAGCCTCGACCCTCGCCGGCGAGCAGCAGAGCGGCCAACTCGACTTGCTCCTCGCCCTGCCGATCACGCGAGCCCGGATCGTTCGGGAGAAGGTGGTGGCGGTGACCGCCGGCGTACTCGTCCTGACGGTGGCGTCGGTGCTCGTCATCCTGGGCGTGGGAGCGCTGGTCGACCTCGACATCGCGGTCCATCTGGTCGTCGCCGCTTGCCTGGGCAGCGGACTGGTCGCGCTGCTCCACGGACTGCTCGCGCTCGCCCTCGGTGCCGCGACCGGGAACCGCTCCCTGGCGATCGGCGCGAGCTCGGCAGCACTCGTTGCCGGCTACCTCATCCAGGCGCTCAGCGGACTCGTCGATGCGCTCGAGCCCCTGCGCCCGCTGTCCGCGCTGTACCACGCGAACGGGAGCATCCCCATCGACAACGGCGTCCCGGTCTGGCACCACCTGCTGCTCGCTGGACTCTGCGTCGTGCTGGCCGTGGTTGCCGTCCGCGTCTTCGACGAGCGTGACGTCACGGCGTGACTGCTCGCTGTCGCGCTGGCGGAGAGCCGGAACAGGAACCTCGCTGATCACCGATGAGTTCGACTCGCCGGCTCCGTCATTGTCCCTGTAACCCGAGCCCACCCCATGGAGCACACGATGTCCCTGCACCCCTATCTGTTCTTCAGTGGTACCTGCCGCGAGGCGATGACCCGCTACCAGGAGATCCTGGGCGGCACGCTCGAGGTGATGACGTTCGACCAGGTGCCCGACGGCGACGAACCGCCGGCGCCGGTCGATCCCGAGGCTGTCATGCACGCCGCCCTCGTCTTCGGCGACGGTGACCTGCTCATGGCCTCCGACGATCCGACCGGCGACGGTGCCGGCACGAAGGGCATGGCGGTGAGCGTGCAACTCAGCGACCCCGACGAGGCAACCCGGATCTTCACGGCGCTCGCTGACGGCGGCGAGGCGCATATGCCGCTGGGCGAGACGTTCTTCTCGCCGCGGTTCGGTATGTGCACCGACCGGTGGGGCGTGGCGTGGATGGTGAACGTGGAAGCCGACGTCCTGATGCCTCGTCGGATCCGGCTTGCGCGGTTTGATCGCGCTGGCCGGTGCCGACGACCGACCTCTCGGCCTCACCTGCGACCAATCGGATCTACGATGAGCGCCGTGACCACCTCGGTGCCCGCACTGGCCGCCGACGATCTCGAGCCGCATCGACGTGAGCTCATCGGCTTCTGCTACCGCATGCTCGGGTCCGGGTCCGAGGCCGAGGACGCCGTCCAGGAGACCTTCGTGAAGGCATGGCAAGCGGCCGATCGCTTCGAAGGCCGCAGCTCCGTGCGGACGTGGTTGTTCCGCATCGCCGCCAACGTGTGCATCGACATGGGCCGCAGCCCGCAGCGACGGGCGCGGCCGGTCGATCTCGGTCCGGTGCGCACGCCCGATCCGGTGCACCTCACCGACGTGCTTCCCGAGGATCGCTGGATCACCCCGGTCGCCGACGAGCACGTGCTCGACCTGCACGGCGACCCGGCCGACGTGGCCGCAGGACGTGACACCATTCGGCTCGCCTTCATCTCGGCGCTGCAGCGGCTCCCCGCCCGCCAGCGAGCCGTGCTCGTGCTGGCCGAGGTGCTGGCGTGGTCGGCGCGCGACATCGCCGAGTTGCTCGACACGACGGTGCCGGGGGTCAACAGCGCGCTCCAGCGTGCCCGGGCGACGATGGCCCTGGCGCCCCAGGCTGAACCGACCGGCCCGCTGACCGCCGAGCAGGAGGAGCTCCTGCGCCGCTACCTCGACGCGTTCGAGCGCTACGACATGGATGCACTCGCCGCGCTGCTCCACGAGGACGCCATCCAGACCATGCCGCCCTACGCGATGTGGCTGCAGGGGCGTGACGACGTCCTCACCTGGTACGCCGGTCCGGGCATCGACTGCAAGGGTTCCCGCCTGTTGCGCGGGTGGGCCAACGGCTGCCCCGCCTTCGCCCAGTATCGGGCCGATCCCAACGGGGGTCACGCCCCATGGGCGCTCCAGGTGCTCGAGCTGCGCGGCGACCGCATCGCCGAGGTGCATGCCTTCCTCGACACCGCCGAGTGCTTCGAGCGCTTCGGCTTCCCGGAACACCTTCCGGCCAACTGGGCTCCGAGTACTGACCAGGCGGCCGACGTATGAGACCGCTCCGATTCTCGATCAACGTCACCCTGGACGGCTGCTGCGATCACCGGGTCGGCATCCCGGACGAGGAGTTGCACCGCCATCACGCGGCGAACCTCGAGCGGGCCGATGCCCTGATCTTCGGCCGTGTGACCTACCAGATGATGGAAGAGGCGTGGCGCCGGACGTCCGCCGGAACGTGGCCGGACTGGATGGACGCCTGGATGATCCCCTTCGCCCGGACCATCGACGAAGCGCCGAAGTACGTGGTTTCCAGCACGCTGGAGGAGGTCGACTGGAACGCGACGCTCGTCCGGGGTGACCTCCGCCAGGCTGTCGAGCGCCTCAAGCAGGAGCCCGGCGACGGCCTCGCCGTCGGGGGCGTGACCCTTCCGCTCGCGCTGGCGGACCTGGGACTGATCGACGAGTACGAGTTCGTCGTGCAGCCTGTTGTCGCTGGGCACGGTCCGACGTTGTTCGCCGGTCTGAGAGATCGGCTCGACCTGGCGTTGGTCGGGCGTCAGGAGCTCCGGTCCGGCGCGGTCGCCCTTCGGTACCAGCCGCAGGCGACGCCGGGTTGACGGACTGCGTTCCGGCGACGAGATCGAGCCGCCTGAACTGCGCTGGCGCCGTAGCGTTCGGGGGCATGGAGCAGCGAGTCAGTCTGATCACACTGGGCGTGAAGGACGTGGGCAGCGCACGTCGCTTCTACGAGGAGCTCGGGTGGCGGGGCCAGGAAGTCGAGGAGACGGTCTTCTTCCAGGCCGGCGGCCAGGCCCTCGTGCTGTGGAGTCGGGACGAGCTCGCCGCGGACTCGGGCGTCGATGACGAGGCCGGATGCTCGTTCGGTGGGATCGCCCTCGCCCACAACGTGCGCTCGGCCGACGAGGTCGACGAGGTGATGAGACGAGCGGCCGCCGCCGGCGCCACGGTGACACGCGAGCCGGCGGACACGTTCTACGGCGGCTACGCCGGGTGCTTCCGCGATCCGGACGGCCACGTGTGGGAGATCGCGTGCAACCCCGGCTTCCCCCTGGACGCCGACGGCAACCTGACCGTTCCCCGTTTCGACGCGCCTCCGCCCTGAGCCGGTGTTGCCTGGGGCATCTTCCGGCGAGGGGTCGTGCGTGTGACACTGCAGCATGCGCGTCCTCGGAGCCAGTCACGTGTCCTTCTCGGTGAGCGACTTCGATCGGTCCCTGAAGTGGTATCGAACGCTCTTCGACGCCGAAGTGCTGATGGATGAGCCAGGCGATCATCGCCACGCTGCCGTACTCAGCTTGCCTGGCAGCAACCTGCTGATCGGCATCTGCCACTTCTACGAACGTGACGAAGGTCATTTCGACCCGACCCACCTCGGGCTCGACCACTTCGCGTTCTCCGTCGACAGTCGTGAGGAGCTCGACCACTGGGCCGAGCGCTTCGACAGCCTTGGGATCGAGCATTCGGGCGTGATCGAGGTCCCGCCCGGAGCAATCCTCAACTTCAAGGATCCCGACGACATCGCGCTTGCATTGATGTGGAGGCGCTGACCCCTTCCGCGGGCTCCGGCCGGGTGCGTACCTGATGTGCCGAACCGATTCGGCTTCGCTCGGACCGGGGTTCGGATCGCTGTTCGCCGGTGCCATGGTCTCCAACATCGGGGACGGCATCCGACTCGCCGCCCTTCCCCTCCTGGCGGCGTCTCTCACCTCGTCACCGTTCCTGATCGCGTCGGTGACGGCGGCCCAGTACCTCGCCTGGCTGACCTTCGGACCTCTTGGTGGCGCGCTGGTCGATCGTGCCGACCGGCGTCGCACGATCCTGACGACCCAGGCGTGGCGCGGTCTGCTCATGGCCGCCCTCGCGTTCATCGTCTGGTCCGGCCACGCGAGGATCTGGCAGGTGTGCATCGTCGCGTTCGCGATCACACTGGGGGAGATCCTCGTCGACCCCTCCACCGTGGCGCTCGTCCCAACGCTCGTCGGCGATGACGAACTCGACCGTGCCAACGGGCGTATCTCCAGTGTCGAGATCGCCACGAACGACTTCGCCGGCGCACCCGTCGGTTCCGCCCTGTTCAGCCTCGCGCCGTGGCTGCCCTTCCTCATCGACGCGGCCAGCTACGTCGGCTCGCTCCTTCCTTTTGCCGGCCTACCCCGGCATCCCTCGATCGCAGTGCAGCCGAAGGACGCAGCACCGACCGTTCGGGCGGACGCTGCCGAGGGGTTCCGCTGGCTCCGGCGACACCGCGTGCTCGCACCGTTCACAGCCGCTCAGGTCGTGTACTACTTCGGGTTCGCGGCCGGCTTCAGCCTGCTCGTGGTGCTCGTCACCGACG
This sequence comes from uncultured Acidimicrobiaceae bacterium, assembly GCA_963800295.1. GTDB lineage: Bacteria > Actinomycetota > Acidimicrobiia > Acidimicrobiales > Salinilacustritrichaceae > Salinilacustrithrix. The sequence goes on along the minus strand of CAWDAJ010000004.1, from coordinate 323,638 downwards.
AACTCGGCGGGTCCAGCGTTGCGTTCGGCGTTCTGCTCGCCATCGGCGCTGGTGGAGCGTTCGTCGGTTCCGCCGCCGGGGCTCGGGTCGGCGCAGCGGTGGGGACGCGGGCGATGCTCTCGGGCTGCGTCGCGTTGCAGGGCGCCACCCTTGCGGCTGTCGCCGTCGCACCGTCCGTGCCGGTCGTGGCCGGACTGTGGCTCTTGAACGGAATCCCGGCCGGCGCGCAGCGTCCGGCTGCTCGAAGCATGCAGCAGCGGCTCACACCGAATCGCCTGCTGGGCCGAGTCAACGTCACCACGCGCATCTTCACGCGGGGCGTCATCGTGTTCGGTGCGCTCGCTGCCGGGGCGCTCGCCACCGCCACGAGCGTCCGCTGGTCCTTCGCCGTTGGAGGTGCGATCGAGGTCGCTGCGGCCGTCGCCATGTGGGCGGTGCTCGCCCGGCTCCATGAGGGATAGCCGGCCGGTGTGAGACGTCAGGGCTGCTGCTGTTGCGATCCGTGCGACGTTTGCGCTTGCAGCTTCGTTTGGATCGTGCGAATGCCAGCGGCGGCTGGTCGCGTCCTCACTCGTATTGCCCAAGCCTGCTGCTCTGCCCACGGCAGAGCGGCCGGCCATCGATGGGTACGCCTTCCTGCAAGGCTGATGCGGTGGCGTCCGTGCTGGGGAATCGATGACGGCGTTCTTGGCCACTGGTGCGGTCGCGATGTTGATCGGGCTGGTGGGCACTCGCATCTTGATCCGGTGGTTTCGCCGTCGCGGGATCGGCCAGCCGATCCACTCAGCGGTGACGCAGCACGCCGCGAAGGCGGGTACGCCGACCATGGGCGGTTTGGCCATCGCCGTCGCAGCGCCGGTCGCATATGGCAGCGGGCTTGTCGTGCTCGGGCAGGCGCCAACGGCCACCGGCATCACACTCGTGGTCGCGATCGTCGGAGGCGGTGCGGTTGGCGCGCTGGACGACTGGATGAAGCTCACCCGCGGTCGAAACACCCTGGGTCTTCAGGAACGACAGAAGTCGGTGCTGATCCTCGCCCTGGGTGTTCTCGTGGTGGCGCAGTCCCCGAGCGGCGCAGCTGCGTGCACGGCGCCGTCGATCGCACGTTGTTCGCCGATCACCGGCCTTCCCGCGCCGCTCTGGTTCGTGTGGGTGATCGGCGTCATTTGGCTGACGACGAACTCGGTCAACTTCACCGACGGCCTCGACGGACTTCTCGCCGGCAGCTCGATCGCGCCGCTGGCGCTGTTGAGCGTGATCGCCTTCTGGCAATCCCGCCACGGAGCCATGTACCCCGGCACGGACAACGCACTCGACATCGCGCTGGTCATGATCGCCGTCACCGCCGCTTGTGCCGGGCTGTTGTGGTGGAGCGCAGCGCCGGCCCAGGTGTTCATGGGAGACACCGGTTCGCTCGCGGTCGGCTCAGCGATCGCCGTGTCCGCGCTCCAACTCCATGTCGACCTGCTCATCCCGGTCTTCGGCGCCGTGTACGTGGTCTCGGGCTTGTCGAGCTTCGCTCAACGGTTCTGGTTCAAAGCGACGCGCCGCTACCGCAGCGACCACGAGCCCCAGCGACTGTTTCGGATGGCCCCCATTCACCACGCCTTCGAACTCGTGCTCCCCGAGACCACGGTCGTGATCCGCTACTGGATCGTCTCAGGCATCGTGTCCGCCGCGGCCGGAGCGATCTTCTACTGGGACGCCCTCAGTGTCCTCTGACCGATCATGCGGACGGAAATACGGTTTCGCCTCGTCGGGACAGGCGCCGGCGGGTCGAGCGGCGCGGCGCGGTGTGCGTCCAGCGACCGTTCTTGTGCACGTGAGCGGGCGGACTCGTCTGTGCGGTTCAGCTCAAGACGAAGCAGGGTTCGCGTCGGGGCCGAACGCGAATGCGTCTCCCGAGAAGCGGTTCTCGCTGGGCACGTCGCGAACCCCTGGACCTGGAGGCATCCGATCCCACGCCGGTCGAGAGAGCAGTGCGCCGAGAGGTCTCGGGTGAAGGGTCCTGGCCCGATGAGATTCGGTGCCGTCGATAGGTGCGCTCGCTCATACAACGCGGCGATTGAACGATACAATGAGCGACACGTGCGAGAGAGGGCTTCGGTGCAGACGAACTATGTGATGAAGGTGTCCTCCAACGGTCAAGTCTCGATCCCCGCCGAGGCGAGGACTCGCTGGCACACCGACCGAGTTGTCGTCGTCGACCTGGGTGACCGCATCGTGATGCGCCCACTACCCGACGAGCCGGTCTCCGAACTCGTCGGTAAGTATCGAAGCCGGGGCCCGAGCACCGACGACGCGCGCCGGATGGCGCGCAAGCAGGATGCCGAGACCGCACGCCGCAAGACCCGTTGACGATCCTCGACGCATACGCAGTGCTCGCGCTGCTCAAAGGAGAACCAGCCGCCGCCGAAGTCCAGCGGCTCATCGAGACCGGCAATGCTTCTCTCACGCCAACGGGCATCGCGGAGGTGCTCGATCACCTCGTGCGCATCGTCACCGCGTCCGAAGAAGAAGCGGTGCTCGACCTCGCTCAGCTCGGTCTCGCGGACGCACCACCGATCGACAACCACCTGAGCCTGGCCGCCGGTCTGCTCCGCGGCCGTCACTATCACCGAGAACGTCGCGCCGTCAGCCTCGCCGACTGCGTGGCGGCGGCCATCGCGAACGCCACCGGACGATCGCTCGCCACAGCCGACCCACATCTGCTGGATCTGTGCGCCGACGAGGGCATTTCGACCATTCCGCTACCCGACTCTGCAGGCCGGCTCTGGTCCCGCGGGTCTTCGTGACCCACCCGCCTACGCGCCGACAGTCGGCGGTCCCGGAACGTTTCCGGACGCGTTCATGCGACGCTCGATCTGTGCGGGCCTACCGGCACGTCGTGACAGCGCTGACCTTGGCCGAGGATCCTCTCGTTCGGCGCCCCCGGCGTTTGTTCGGAGAGGATCCTCGGGCTCGCGACACCTGGCCCCAGTGCATTGTGGGCGAGGACCCTCTCATCAGATGACCGCGGTGTCTGTTCGGCGAGGACCCTCGGGTTCGGTACAGGTGGATGTGCCCGAACGCTGGCTTGACGCCACGATCGACGTGGCCGACGTGTCCACGAAGATCGCTGACGAGCGTCCCAGACCATGCCGCGCGATGCGAGAACATGCCGGTGGTCCGCCGCTCCCGACGCGCCGTTCTCCAGTATCTCGAACACGGTCGGGGACGGGATTCGGTGGCAGCCGATAGGTGGCCCGCTACCGGCACGTTCCGGACAGCGCTGGCGCTCCTCAGTCCTCACGTGCAGAGTCCAGCCGGCTGAGCAGGTCCACGGCAGCGCGCGTGTACTCGCCGAGCCACCGGTCGTAGATCCGCTTGATCGGAAGTGGCGCCAGTGCGAGGTGCCGCTCGCGGCCGATCTTGCGTCCGGTCACGAGCTCGGCTCGCTCGAGGACACGGAGGTGCTGCAGCACCGTGGTTCGGTCGAGGTCGGGGAAACGCTCGCAGAGCGCTCCGGTCGTGCATGACGACTCCCGGAGGATGTCAAGGATGCGGCGTCGGGTCGCCGAGGCGAGCGCCTTGAAGACCAGGTCGTCATCAGGGGCCTTGTCGGCCGCGCCAGACATGTTGTAAGAATATCACATGACGACTACTCCCCAGCTCCACGAGCTCTCCTTCACCGTGTCCGCCCACATCGCCCGGCGTTGCGACGAGGTCTACGAATCGGTCGCCGACCCGGAGCAGCTCTCGAGGTACTTCACGACCGGCGGTGCCCGAGGGCGGTTGGAGAAGGGCGCGGACGTCACCTGGGACTTCCACGACTTCCCGGGCGCCTTCCCCGTCACCGTCCTGGAAGCCGAACCTCCCCATCGCATCGTCATCGAGTGGGACGGGAGCGACACGGCGAACGACGCCGGCCGTACCACCACGACGTTCGAGTTCGAGCCCGTGGACGACGGTGCCCGCACGCTCGTCACGATCACCGAGTCGTCCTGGCTGCCCACGCCTGCCGGTGCCGAGAACGCCTTCGGCAACTGCGCCGGCTGGACCGGCATGTTGCTCGCGCTGAAGGCATGGGTCGAGCACGGGATCAACCTCCGTGACGGCCTCTACCGGTAGCCGGCCGGCCTTCCGGGACGCTGGCTCCTCGCCGCGCTACCCGAGACGCGACGCGCCGATCGGCGGCGCACACCGCCCTCCGCCCCGCTGTTGATCGGTGCGACGTTCTCTCTCGGCGCTCAGCCGGTGGGGCGGAGGTGATACTCGCGCAGCACCTTCGGCGCCTTGCCTGTCGCCGGCTCGAAGTCGCCGTGCAACACATCTGGGTCGAGATCGACGCCGTTGGGCCAGCAGATCGTCCCGGCAACTCTGTCGACCTCGGCCTGGGCGAAGGTGTGTTCGTCCTCGAGGTCGGCGAACACGCCGCCGGTGAGCACCCCTTCGAAGTCCAGCTCTCGTACGAGCTCGTCCGTGAAGGTGATGCGCAGGCGGAAGCTACCGAGGTGCTCCGCCGAGACAACGCGAGCAGGACGATCCATCGGTCTCAGACTATCGGAGCGGTTCGATGGGGCGGAGGGTCATCGGCTGCTGTGCGAGCTCCCAGTTGGCGAGCAGTTCATCCACGTGCTGCTCTCGCCACTCCAGCACGAGCTTCCTGGCCGTGCGAGGCAGACGACCCTCGATGAACTCGCCGTCCTCGATCCGCACCAGTGCTTCTTCGCCGCTGTAGATCGCGTGGAAGTGCGGAGGCGCGTGATCCTTCCAGTACATGTAGATCACGATCCCGTAGAACTCGCTGAGCCGGGGCACTCGGTCCACCGTACGTAGGACCACCGACAGCATCATGAAGGCCGCCCCATATCGTCGGACCGAACGGACACGAGCGGCCCGAGCCACCCACACATAGCCGGCGATCGAGCAAGCGTGATCGGCCGTTGTCGCTCCGAGGTGGCGCTGCGAACCTATCAACGCCCAGACGGCAAGCCGCTCTGCGGCGGTCGCTCAGAGGCCGCGCATCATCCGGTAGACGCTGGCGAAGTTCTCGTTGTTCTCCGCAGGCACGTGGTGCACCGTGCCGAGCAACTGGGCGCCGAAGACGATCTGGGCCGTCCGCTCGACCAGCCGGGCAGCATGAAGCGCCTTGTCGAGCGTCGGTCCGACCGTGACCATGCCGTGGTTGGCCAGCAGCGTTGCCGCCCGGTCGCCGAGCTTCGAGGCCACCGCGTCGCCCAGCTCGTCGGTGCCGGTCATCGTGTACTCGCACACCGGGATGTCGCCGCCGATGTAGACGGCGACCTCCTCGACCACGGCAGGGATCGGCTGTCGGGCCACCGCGAACATGGTGGCGTAGACGGCGTGCGAGTGGATCACACCGCCGACCTCGGGGTAGGCCCGGTAGCACGCGAGGTGCAGCGCCTTCTCGCTGGTGGGGCCCCTCTCGCCCTCGACCACCGAGCCGTCGAGGTCGACGACCACGAGATCGTCGAGGACCATCTCGTCGTAGGGGATCGACGACGGCGTCATGCAGACGTGGCGCTCGTCGATGCGCGCCGACAGGTTGCCCGAACTCCCCTCTACGAGCCCGCGGTCGTTCAGTTCCTTGGCCGCGGCCAGGACGATCTCGTGCATCGAGCGCAGGTCGGTCACGGGAGCACCTCGGGGTTGACGCAGTGGAGCGGACGCTCGCCGGCCAACAGACGCAGGACGTCGTCGGCGAGCAGGGTCGTGTGGTTGGTCTCGGTGTCGTAGGTGGCGCCACCGATGTGGGGAGCCAGCACGACGTTGGGCATCGACACGAGCGGATGGTCGGTGGGGAGGATCTCGCCCTCGAAGTGGTCGAGGCCGGCGCCGGCGAGCTTGCCGCTGGTCAGCGCGTCCGTGAGGGCGTCGAGGTCGTGCAGACCGGCGCGGGCGGTGTTGAGGTAGACGGCGCCATCGCGCATCTTGGCGATGGCGTCGGCGTCGATCATCCGCGCCGTGTCCGGCGTGACGGCGGCGTGCATGGACACGACGTCGGCCTCGGCGAGCAGCTCGTCGAGGGTGTGGGTGGCGTCGTCGGCGAACGGGTCGGCGGCGATGACCTTCATGCCCAGGCCCTCGAACCGCCACTTGGCGGCCCGACCGACAGCGCCCAGCCCGACCAGCCCGATCGTCCGGCCGGCGAGCTGCCAGGCGCGGAAGCGTTGGTACGGGATGGACCCGTCCCTGAACACCTCGCCGGTACGCACGTCGTGATCCGCCGACAGCAGGTGTCGGGTGACGGCGAAGAGCAGCCCCACGGCCAGTTCGGCGACGCCGTCGGCGTTGCGGCCGGGCGCGTGCAGCACCGGGATGCCGGCGGCGGTGGCGCCGGCGACGTCGACGTTGGTGGGGTCGCCTCGGGCTGACCCGATGGCGACGAGCGGCAGGTCGAACACCGGCCCCTTCACCTCGTCGGCCTCGCACAGGATGATCGTCGCCCCCTCGGCCTCGGCTCGCGCGGCCAGGTCAGCAGCCCCGTAGAGGCGCAGCGGTTGTTGGTCGATCCAGGGGTCGAGCACGAGGTCGACCTGGGCGCGCAGGCGGTCGACGCCGGGCCCGCGAAAGGGTGCGGTCACCAGGGCGGTGGGCCGGTCGGTCACGAGTCTCCTCCGTCGGGCGCGAGTCCTTCGGCCCAGTCGTAGTACTGCACCTCGACCATCATCGGTAGCAGGAACCGGACGTAGAAGTTGTGCAGGGTGAGGAAGTCGCCGAACTCCTCGACCTCGTGGTCGATGAGATCGACGCGCTCGTCCTTGTCGGCGAACGCCCGGGCCCGCTCGAGGTAGGTGTCGAACTGCTCCTGCGAGTCGACCGACATGCCGAAGTGATCGAGGCGGGGACAGCGCATCGGGTCGTCCTCGGCGATGAGGAACACGAACTGGTCCCATCGGTAGGCCTGGAGCACGAGCCGGCGTCCGGGCTCGGTCATCGTCGGCATCTCGGACCAGCCGAACACCTCCTCGTGGAAGCGGAGGATGTCGGCACGACCCTGGTCGTCGAGCAGCGACGACGGGACGCTCATGGCGACGTGGTTGAAGCGAGGATGGCTCATGTTCGTTCTCCTGCGGCGGCTGCGGTCGCGGACGGCCTGACGAGGACCTTGCCGGCGATGCGGCCCCGGGCCAGATCGGTCATGGCCGACAGCATCCCGTCGAGCGGGACGTCGTCGGGCTCGACCAGGGCGCCGACGTCGGCGGCGCCGGACGCGAGGAGCTCCAGCGCGTCGACGATGCCCCTGTCGTCGTACTCGTAGGCGCCGGTGACCACGAGCTCGTTGAGGAGGATGCGGTTCGTGTCGAGCCGGGGCGGGTCGATGCCGGTGCCGACCAGCACCATCGCCCCGCCTCGTTTCAGCTGGGCGCAGGCCGCCTCGACCGCAGCCGCCTTGCCCGAGCACTCGAGGGCCACGTCGACGGCACCGTCGACGATGCGCGCCGGTTCTGCGATCGACGGCACCTCGAGCGTGTCGGGCTCGACGACGACGGCTCCGAGGGCGCGGGCGAGCGACTGGCGCACCGGGTTCGGCTCGCTGACCACGATGTCGTCGATCCCCCGGGCTCGCAGCGCCACGACGGCGAGCGCACCGATGGGACCGGCGCCGGTGACCAACGCCCGCTGTCCGGGACGCCCCCCGCTGCGGCTCACCGCGTGCAACGCCACCGCCAGCGGCTCGGCCAGCGCGGCGGTGCGCAGGTCGAGCCCGTGGGGGACGGGGACGACGGATCGGTGGTTGGTCCGGATGTAGGGGGCGAACGCGCCGTCGGAACCCTCGCCGCCGGGCTGCGGGCGGGCCAGGCACAGGCAGGTCCGCCCGGAACGGCACAGGTCGCAGCGACCACATCCCGGTGGCGGGCCGCCCACCACCGCATCGCCGAGGCCCACCGCCGGCACGTCGGCACCGACCGCCACAACCGTGCCCGACCACTCGTGCCCACCGACGCTGCCGGGACGGCCCCAGCCCTCGACCACCATGTGGAGGTCGGTGCCGCAGATGCCGCAGTGGCTGACCTCGACCAGCACGTCGCCTGGTCCGGGCTCGGGTACCGGTCGATGCTCGATGCGGAGGTCGCCCGGTCCGTACAGGACCGCTGCCGGCATGGTCGCCCCCGTCACGGCGGCAGACGGTACCGGTATCTGACGCTCGTGTCATACTGCGCGCATGGCGGAGGTCACGGTCGGCATCGACATCGGGACGACCTCGGTGAAGGCGGTTGCCGCCGACGGCGACGGCAACGTGGTCCGTCGCACCCGCATTCCCCACGACCTGGTCGTGCTGGCGCCGAACCAACTCGAGCACCGCCCGGACCAGGCGTGGCGCGACGGCGTTCGACGCGCCGCCGCCGAGGTCGGTCGCGATCTCGACGTCGTGGCCGTCGACGTGGCCGCCATGGTGCCGTCGATGTGCGCGGTCGACGCCGATGGCCGGGCGCTCACGCCCGGGCTGCTGTACGGCGACATCCGTGCGGCCGCGTCGGCCGCCGCCGATCCGTCCCAGAGCGGCGAGGCGGTGGGCTTCCTGCGTTGGTGCGCGCAGCAGGCGCCGGAGGCCGCCGGCTTCTGGCCGGCACAGGCCATGGCGAACCACGCGCTGTGCGGCGAGGCGGTGCTCGACACCACCAGCGCCATGACGACCGTGCCGCTGTTCGACTACGTGGGCTGGGACCCCGGCGTGGCCGCCGACGCCGGTGCTCGCCCCGCGCAGCTGCCCCGGATCGTGCCCGGCGACCAGGTGGCCGGGCGCGTCTCCGAGGACCTGCTGGCCGGACGTCCGCTGCTGGGCGGCGGGACGGTCGACGCTCTGGCCGAGCAGATCGTGGCCGGCGCCGACGGCGACGGCGACGTGCTGGTGATCCTCGGTGCCACCCTGATCAGCTGGGCGGTGCTGCCCGAGTGGCGCGACGTCGACGGCCTCTGGACGATCCCCCACAGCGCGCCGGGCAAGTCGCTGATCGGCGGACCCAGCAACGCCGGCGGCCTCTTCCTCGACTGGGCGCGTCGGCTGGCCGGCGGTCCTCCGACCGACGCCCCGCCCGCCGACGACCCGCACCGCGTCCCGGTGTGGGCCCCGTACCCCCGGGGCGAGCGGGTGCCGCTGCACGACCCCGCCCGGCGGGCCGAGCTGCACGGGCTCGACCTCACGCAGGGCCCGGGGGCGGTCATCCGTGCCGCCCACGAGGCCGCGGGCTTCGTGATCCGCCGCCAGCTCGACCTGGCCGGACTCTCGCCGGAGCGCATCGTGGCCACCGGCGGCGGCACGCGCTCGCCGGGGTGGCTGCAGGCCATCGCCGATGCCACCGGGCTCCCGGTCGACGTGGTCGCCGTGCCCGAGGGCGCGGCCCTCGGCGCCGCCTTCCAGGCCCGCGTTGTCGCCGGCCTCGAGGAGAACGCCAACGACGCTCGTCGCTGGGCCCGCACCGGTCACCGGGTGGAGCCCGACCCGGCGTGGACCGGTGCGGTGGCCGAGCGGTACGAGCGCTTCCGCTCCATCGCTGACTGAGCCGCTTCGCCGGCGGACTTCGTCCGCCGGCTCCGCTTCTGGAGTTGCTCGCCCGCCGTCCTCCGGCCGGCCGGCTCGTCAACTCCGCCGCCGGCCGCTACTGGCTGTTGATGGCGTCGGTGGCCTCGGCGATGGGATCGACGACCGGCGTGCCCTCGACGTCGATCACCACCGGGTCGAGCTCGCCGGTGAACGGGAACGGGGCCACGAAGTCGTCGCACACCGCCGGAGCATTGGCCCAGCCGCAGGTGAGTCCGTGTCCGCAGATGGAGAAGCGGTTCCAGGTGAAGCGGGGGATCTCGTCCTCGGCCACCACGGTGCCGTCGACCGCCAGCTGGGCCAGCTTGGGTCGCTCGGCAACTCGTCCGTAGCGGAGCTCGATCTCGTGGCGTCCGGGGTCGAGGGGTTCGGCCGCCTCGACGCGGTGCTCCTCGCGGCTGGTCAGGTTGTGCACGTAGCGGGGACGGCCGTCTGCGCCCACCCACAGCGCCCACCCGCCCAGGATCGATCCCTGGCCGATGATGACGCCCTGGCACCCCTCGTCGGGCACCGACACCGTGGCGCGGATGGTGTGCGGACGGTTCTTGAGGTTGACCGCCACCGGCTCGGGGACCATGGCCGTGTGCGGGTGGTACACGTAGCGTTCCCGCGGCGGGACCGACTCGGGACGCTCGAGCACGAGCTCGGAGAACGGCCGGTTGTCCAGCGGCAGGACCTGGTAGCGGGACGCCTCGGTCCACCACCGCTCGATCATCGACTGCAGCCGTTCGGGCTCGGCCTCGGCGAGGTCGTTGGTCTCCGACGGGTCGGCCCGGACGTCGTAGAGCTCCCACGGAACCGAGTCGATGCCCGGCTCGTCGTCCTGGATCGGGTGGTAGGTCACCGCCTTCCAACCGTCGTGGTACAGGGCCCGGCAGGCGAACATCTCGTAGTACTGCGTGACGTGCCGGTCGGGTGCATGTTCGTCGGCGATGGTCGGCAGGAAGCTCGTGCCCTCGATGGGCTTCTGCGTGACGCCCCGCAGCTCGCGCGGCGCCTCGATGCCGGCGGCGTCGAGGATGGTTGGCACCAGGTCGATGGCGTGCACGTACTGGCGTCGCAGGCCCGAGCCCCGGGCGGCGTCGGCGTCGGAACCCATGCCCGCCGGCCAGGACACGATCAGCGGGTCGGCGACGCCGCCCTCGTGGACCTCGCGCTTCCAGCGCCGGAACGGGGTGTTGCCGGCGACGGTCCACCCCCACGGGTAGTTGTTGTGGATGCGCGGGCCGCCGATCTCGTCGATGCGCTCCCACGCCTCGGTGGTCGACTGGGCGACGGCGTTCCAGGTCCGGATGTCGTTCAGCGAGCCGACCGGACCGCCCTCGGAGCTGGCGCCGTTGTCGGACAGCACCATGAAGATGGTGTTGTCGAGCTCACCGGTGGCCTCGAGGTGGTCGACCAGGCGACCGATGTGGTGGTCGGTGTGCGACAAGAAGCCGGCGAAGGCCTCCATGAAGCGGGCGTAGACGGCGCGGCTGCGGTCGTCGAGCGAGTCCCACGCCGGCACCCAGTCGGGGCGCTCGGACAGGACCGTGTGCTCGGGCAGGACGCCGGCCTCGATCTGGCGGGCCAGGCACTCTTCGCGCCAGACGTCCCAGCCCCGGTCGAACCGGCCCCGGTAGCGCTCGATCCACTCGGCCGGCGCCTGGTGCGGTGAGTGGCACGCGCCGGTGGCGACGTAGAGCAGGAACGGCTTGTCGACGTCGACGTGACGCAGATCGGTGACGTACTCGATGGCGTGGTCGACCAGGTCCTCGGTGAGGTGGTAGCCGTCCTCGACCGACGCCGGCGGCGGAACCTCGTGGCTGTCGTGCACGAGCGCCGGGGCGTTCTGGTGGGTCTCGCCCTCGAAGAAGCCGTACCAGCGCTCGAAGCCGCGGCCGAGCGGCCACCGCTCACGACTGGCTCCCAGGTGGGTCTCGTCCTCGGGCGTGAGGTGCCACTTGCCCACGGCGTACGCCGCGTACCCGTGCGGCGTCAGCATCTCGGGCAGGAACCCGGCGGAGCGCGGGATGCGGGCGTCGTAGCCGGGGAAGCCGGTGGCCAGCTGGATGATGCGACCCATGCCGACGCTGTGGTGGTTGCGCCCGGTGAGCACGCAGGCTCGGGTGGGGGAGCACAGCGCGGTGGTGTGGAAGTTGGTGTAGCGCAGCCCGCGTGCTGCGAGCCGGTCGAACACCGGCGTGTCGATGTCGGAACCGAAGCAGCCGAGCTGGGCGAAGCCGACGTCGTCGAGCAGCACGATGACGACGTTCGGCGCGCCCGCCGGCGGTCGGGGCGTCGGCGGCCAGAACGGCTCGGCGTCCCAGTGGTACGGAGCGATGGTCCCCTCGAACTCGTGCGCCTCCACGGCAGCGACGATAACCGCGCAGGTGACACCGGTGTCAGATCGGCGCCATGATGGCGGGATGGAGCGCGCCGCCCCGACCAGCATCGGCATCGACGACGACCACCTCGCCCTGCGCCACACCGTTCGTCGGTGGGCGCTGGGAAACGAACCGTTGAAGCACGCCCGGGCCATGCTCGACGCCGACGACGAGTCGCTGCCCGGCTGGTGGCCCGACCTGGCCGAGCTGGGGTGGCTCGGCCTGCACCTCCCCGAGGACGACGGTGGCTCGGGCTACGGCATCCTGGAACTGGCCGTGGTGCTCGAGGAGCTGGGGCGCTGGTGCACCCCCGGTCCGTTCCTGTCCACCGTCGTCGCATCGTCGGCGATCGACCGGTTCTGCTCCGGCGGCCGCGCCCGTGAGCTGCTGGCTGTCCTCGCGGACGGCCGTGCGTGCGCCGGTGTCGGCGTCGGGTGCATTCCCGTGGTGGCCAGCGACGACGACGGTGCGGTGGTCGTCGACGGCACGTGGGAACCAGTGCTCGGCGCCGCCCTGGCGACCGTGCTCGTGCTGCCGGTGACCGCCACCGACCCGTCCGTCGAACGGTGGATCGTCGTGGCCGCGGACTCGGTGTCGCTCGAACAGCAGGTCGGCGTCGACCGCACTCGTCGCCCGGCCCGCGTCCGGGCCGACTCGCTCCGCGTCGACCCCAGCGACGTGCTCGAGTGCCCCGCCGGCGCCGCGGGCGTGACGGGCATCGCCGGCCTGCTGGCCGCCGCCGAGGCGGTGGGCGCCGCGGCGTGGTGCGTGGACACCGCCGCCGAGTACGCCCGCGTCCGCGAGCAGTTCGGTCGCCCCATCGGGCACTTCCAGGCGGTCAAGCACCGCTGCGCCGACATGCTCTGCACGTTGGAGGCGGCACGGGCGGCCACCTGGGCCGCGGCCGGCGCCGTCGACCGTGCCGACCCAGCCATGGCCGTTGGACGTGGCCGTGGCCGCTGCGCTCGGACCCGAAGCCGCGTACCGGTGCGCCAAGGACTGCGTGCAGGTGCTGGGTGGCATCGGCTTCACGTGGGAGCACGACGCCCACCTGTTCCTGAAGCGGGCCATGGCCACCCGCTCGCTGGTGGGCCGGCCCGAGCGCTGGCACGCGGTGGCTGCGTCTCTCGTGCGCCAGGGCGTGCGCAGCGACGTCTCCATCGACCTGCCCGACGATGCCGACGTGCACCGTGGCGAGGTGCGGGCCTTCCTGTCCGATCTGGCCACCCATCCCAAGTCAGAGTGGAACCGGCGCATCGGCGAGTCGGGCTACCTGGTGCCGCACTGGCCGGCGCCGTGGGGTCGTGGCGCCTCGCCGCTCGAGCAGCTCGTCATCGACGAAGAGTTCCGCGCCGCCCGCGTCCGCCGCCCCCACCTTGCGGTGGGTGCGTGGGCGCTGCCCACGATCATCGTCCACGGCACCGACGAGCAGCAGCAGCGCTTCATCCCACCGACGCTGCGAGGCGAGCTCACCTGGTGCCAGATGTTCAGCGAACCCGGCGCCGGTTCCGACCTGGCGTCGCTCACCACCCGTGCCGAGCGCGTCGACGGCGGCTGGTCGTTGACCGGCCAGAAGGTCTGGACGTCGCTGGCCCACTTCGCCGACTGGGGCATCTGCCTGGCCCGCACCGACCCGTCGGCGCCCAAGCACGACGGGATCGGCTGCTTCCTGGTCGACATGAAGACGCCGGGCATCGACGTGCGGCCGCTGCGCGAGCTGACCGGTGCCGAGATGTTCAACGAGGTGTTCCTCGACGACGTGTTCGTGCCCGACGAGTGCGTGGTCGGTGCTCCCACGGCCGGTTGGCACACGGCCCGGACCACGCTCGGCAACGAGCGGGTGTCGATGGGCTCGGGCTCGTCCATGGGGCCCGGTGTCGAGGCGCTGCTCGACCTCGCCGAGCGCAGCGGGGCGTTCGACGACCCGCTGTTCGCCGACACCCTCGGCGACGTGGTCTCCGCCGCCCAGGCGCTGGCCGCCCTCGGTGCGCGGTTGACGTTGCGGGCGCTCGCCGGCGCCGCCCCGGGGCCCGATGCCAGCGTCCGCAAGCTGCTCGGGGTGGAGCACGACCAGCGGGTGCAGGAGGTCGGTCTCGAACTGCTCGGCCCGTCGGCGGCATCCGGCGACGACGCCGCCGCGCTCTGGGTGGGTGGCTTCCTCGGGAACCGCAGCCTGTCGATCGCCGGCGGCACCAGCGAGATCCAGCGCAACGTCATCGCCGAGCGCCTGCTCGGCCTGCCCCGCGACTGACGCGGGCTACGACCCGCACCAATGCGCGGCAGGCCGGCGTCGGGAGCGCCAGCGAGCAGCCGGCAGCGTTTCGAGGCTCGAAGAGCCCTCAGGGGCTCGAGGCCGAGATAGCGGTGGACGTGGCGCCGAGCTTCCGGCGGAGGTCGTCCTCGATGCCTCGCACCAGTTCCCCGCAGTGCTCCTCCTTGAGCGCGGCGAGTTGCGGATGCCCGGCCTCACGCTCGGCGTCCCACTCGTCGGCGAACCGCCCCGAGGTGATGTCGTCGGTGAGGGCGCGCATCGTCGCCACCACGTCGAGGTGGTCGAAGCGGCCCCGCCGGGAGAGTTGCCCGTACTGGCTGGTGGGCGAGTGGTGCTCCATCTGCCGGGCGAAGCCCTCTTCGCGCAGCCGCGCGTACGTGCGCTCGACCTCGCCCGAGAGCACCAGCTCGGTCATGATCGCCTCGAAGGGGATCCCCTGCTCGCTCATGACCTGGACGAAGGCCGTGTTCACGAACGTCAGCGCCGGCGACAGGACCTGCTCGACGGCCAGGTCGAGGACCGCCTCCTGCGTCGGGGTCATCTCGATGGCGCCCTGACGCAGGCCGCCGATGGCGTCGGCGACCGCCAGCGCCAGCTGCTCGGCGTGGCCGCTGCGGTCGCGGTGCACCCCGACCGCGGTGATGAAGCCGACGCCCTCCTGATAGCACGCCCGCACCTCGGGGCCGATCATGCGTGGCGCCACCATCACGACGTCGCCGTCGGGATCGAAGCGGTCGAAGGCGAGCACGTACCCACTGGCGACCACCGTGCACGCATCGGTCCGGGGTTGCAGGCCGAGCATGGGGATGACGTCATCGGGAACGAGCACGCAGACGATGTCGGCCTCGTCGGCCGCGGACACCTCGGCGGTGGGGAAGCCGTCGGCCGCCGCTCGCTCGCGGGTCTCGTCCGCCCGGACGCACACGGTCACGTCGTGGCCCGAGTCGCGGAGGTTGAGTGCCCACGATCGGCCCTGGTTCCCGTAGCCGACGACGGCGAAGCGTTTTCCGGCCGCAACGGAGGGATCTGCATCTCGCGCGTGGAAGATTCTCGTCACGGGGACCCCTTTCACCGGATCTAACATCTGCGTCATACTTGCACGCAGAGGGGGCTGGGCCCCGCTGGAGGCAGGATGGCCAGGAAGCATGGGGGACGGCGGGCACATCGTCGCTGGGCGGCGCGGGCGTGCGTCGGTGCCGCCATCGTGTGCCTCGTGCTCGCCGGCCTCGGGTCGGCCGGGGCCGAGGAGGACGCGCCGGCGCGTCCCGATGTGTTCCGGTCAGACGCCAGCGCCGAGCTCCTGTCGGCGTCGCTCGACCGCGGTGCCCTGCTTCCGGTGAACGACGCCTTCCGCTTCATCGCGCTCGACGGCACCGGCACGTACGAGTCGTCGAACCAGACGGCCCGGTCGTCGATCTTCTACCCGGGCAACGGCATCATCTCCGGGCCAGGCCTGGCGTGCAGCACCTTCGGCGGCCAGTTCCCCGAGCAGTTCGCGCCCATCCTCGACGCCTGCCTGCAGTACCGCTATCCGCTCACGGTGTTCGCCGACTCGCTGAACCCCGACGGTGCCACGACCGGCTCCCTGCAGCTCGGTGCCCGCTCGGACCCCGTCTCGGGCCGAGCGGTCCGTGCCGTCGCCCACGCTGCCGACGACGCCTCCCACACCGATGCCGCCCTCGCCGATCTCCGCATCGTCGGGCTGCCGGCGTTCGGCCCGGTGACGTTGCCGATGCCCGTGCCCGGCGGACCCGAGCTCGACTCCACGGTGGTCACGGTGGCGCAGGGCGCCAGCACCACCGACCAGCACATCGACGACGAGGGTCGGCTCATCGCCGAGGCGACCACCACCATGCAGGGCGTCCGGCTGCTGGGCGGCCTGATCCAGATCGATTCCCTGCGATCGGTCTCTCGCGTCGTCGACGACGGCCGGAGTGATCCGTCCGAGGAAGCCGACCTGACCATCGGCGGCATCACGGTCGGCGGCGTGCCGGCCCAGCTCACCGACGACGGCCTCGTGGTCGGATCACCGACCGGCGCCGACGGTCCGCTCGTCCAGCAGCTGGCGGCGTCGCTGAACGACCTGCTGCGCGACCTCGGTGTGCGGATCACCCCGCTGGCTGTCGAACACGGCGAGGACGACGCCGGACTCGCCTTCGCCCGCTCCGGCGGCGTGCTGGTGGAGTACGGCGTCGACGTCCAGGACCTGCCGATCCTTCCCGGACCGCAGGGCGACGTAGACCCCAACGGCTTCTACACCGGCACGATCGTGCTCGGCCAGACCGGGGTGCGCGGCCTGGCCGCGCACATCGACCTGCCCGTATCCGCTGCGGTGCCGCCGATCGATGGCGGGGTTGCCGCCCTGCCCGACACCGCCGGCCGCGTGACCGACGCCGGCAGCACCTTCCGTCCGCCGGCGGCAACCGGACCGGCGCCGGCGGCACCCGCGCCCGCCGGCCCTGCCCCATCGGCTGCGCCTGGCACCGGAGGACGCCAGCTCATCGTCTCGGTCTCCGAAGCGTTGGCGCCCGGCCGGGTCCGTCTCACCTACCTCGCGTTCACGCTCATCGCCTTGGCCATGTGCCTCGGACCGCGCCTCATCCTGCCCGCCCGCCTCTCGGGGAGCCGCCCATGACCACCGACCACCGTCCCACCGACGACGACCGCGCGCTGTTCTGGGAAGCGCTGGCCAACACCTTCCGTCCCTACGCCGGCTGGGCCTTCTACGGCGCCGGCGTCGTCCTCGTGCTCGTCGGCTACCTCGGCATCGCCAACGAGTCGGTCGTCGCCAAGCAGCTGCCGTACCTGATCTCCGGCGGCATCGGCGGCATCCTGCTCGCCCTGCTCGGCGCCAGCTTCATGGGCATGGAGCAGCTGCGTGCCGACAGCGGCCGCCTCGATCGCATCGAGAAGCAGGTGGCCGAGCTGCACCGCATCCTCCTCGACCGCCCCGACGCCCCGTCGCTCGAGACCCTCGAAGCGGCGATGGCCGGGACGACCCCACCGGCGAGCAACGGTCACGCGCACCGACACGACGGCGCCGCCGACCATGGGCGCGTCACGGTGGTCGAAGCCGGCGAGACCTATCACACAGCGGACTGCGCGTTGGTCGCCGGGAAGTCGACGACGACCCTCGAGGGCGCTACGGCGTCCGCGCAGGGCTTGCGCCCGTGCCCGGTGTGCGAGCCCGCCGTCACGGTCGCCTAGGCGAAGGGCGCCGGTGTTCTACCTCCAGGTCGCGCTGCTCGGGATCATCGTCGGCTGCGTGTACGCGCTGTCGGCCACCGGCGTCGTGCTCACCTACAGCGCCACCGGTGTCTTCAACATCGCTCACTTCGCCATCGGGCTCCTGGCTGGCTACCTCGGATGGCAGCTCAACGGTGTCTGGGGTGTGCCGCTGCTGCTCACCGTCCCGCTGGTGCTCCTGATCTGCGGACCCCTGCTCGGCCTGGTGCTCGAGCGGGTGGTCTTTCGACCACTCGAGGAACGCCGAGCGTCCAGCTCCGAGAAGCTGGTCGCCGCGCTCGGCGTCACCGTCGTCGTCCTGGCCGTCATCAACGTCGTGTGGGGTCCGGGCGTGCAGGGCACCATCGATCAGCCCGTCCCTCGGCTGTTCCCGCTCACCACGTTCCAGATCGGGTCGCTCATCTTCGACTACGAGCAGGTCGGCACCCTGCTGGTCACGCTGGCCGTCGCCGCCGGGCTCTACGTCATCATGCGTCGGACCATGCTCGGCGTACGGATCCGTGCCGTGGTCGACCGCCGCGAGCTCGCCCAGCTCTCCGCCGTGAACGCCGACCGCGTCTCGCAGGTGGCGTGGGCGTTGGGCTCCACCCTGGCCGCCCTCACCGGGCTGATCATCACCCAGGGCACACTCGAACCCACCCGCATCATCTTCCTTGGCATCGAGACCTTCTCGGTGGCGGTCGTCGCCCGGCTGGTCAGCATCCCCGTGGCCCTCGCCTTCGGCTTCGGTGTCATGGGCCTGGGCCGCAGCCTGCTCGACGCCTTCGAGCCGTTCGGCTCCCAGGGCGCCGCCGCCGAGGCCTACCAGGCGGTGGTCACCAACCTGTCCAGCATCGTGCTCTTCGCCGCTCTGCTGGTGTTCCGCCGGCTCGACGAGGTCGGTGGAGACCGCAGCAGCGGCAGCGGCTTGGTCCTGGCCAGCTTCGGCAGCCGGCGCCGGCGCCGGGGGTTCGGCACCGTGGTGCTGGCCGCGACGTTCATCGCCGCACCGTTCGTCCTCGACGGCGCCGACCTGCGGGCCGGTCACACCTTCCTGGCGTTGGCGGTCATCTTCGTGTCCATCGTCGCCATCACCGGCTTCTCCGGCCACCTCACCCTGGGGCAGGCGTCCATCGCCGGCTTGGGGGCGTTCGCCACCGCTCGCTTCGCCAACTCCTTCGACCTGCCCGTCCTGCTGGCCATGGTCCCGGGTGCCCTGGTCGCTGTGCTGGCCGGTCTCGCCGCCGGCTACCCGGCGCTCAAGCGGCGGGGGTTGTTCCTCGGTCTCACGACGCTCGGCTTGGCGCTCATCATCGACCGGTTCGTCTTCAACGAGCAGTTGTTCCAGGGCGGACCGGGTGGGCTCACCGTCGCCCGCCCCGCGCTGTTCGGCCTCGACCTCGGCGGCGACGTGGCCTTCTGGTTCTACGAGGCCGCACTGCTCGGCCTGGTGCTGTTCGTGGCCCGAAACCTGCGGCGCGGGCGCCTCGGTCGGGTCCTCGGCGCCATGCGCGACTCCGACGTGGGCGCCGAGTCGGTCGGCATCGACCTGCGGCGGGCGAAGCTGTTCGTCTTCGGCGTGTCCTCGGCCATGGCCGGCGTCGGCGGAGCCATGCTCACCCAGGCCGATCAGGCGTGGGACACCACCACGTTCAACCCGGTGCTCGGGCTGTTCTGGTTCACCGCCGTGGTCGTCTGCGGATTGTCCAGCACCGGCGGGGCGCTGCTCGCTGCGTTCGGCTACGTGGCCATCCCCCGCCTGCTCGACCTCGACATCCAGAGCGCGGTGGGCATCTTCGGCATCGGCGCCGTCTTCATCGGCCGCTCCAGTGGCGGGCTCGTCGTCGCGCTCCGCCGGCTGGCCGACGCCGTCCCCCGGCGGCTCGAGGAGGAGTACCGGCGTGCCCGCCAGCGCCGCCAGCCCGACCCCGCACCGCTCCCGGTGCCGTCGAGCTTCGCCCGGAGGATCCTCCAGGAGCGGGGCGCCCGATGACCGGGGCAGCGCTCGAGGCGCACGACGTCGTGGTCCGCTTCGGTGGCCTGGTGGCGCTCGACCGCGTGTCGCTGGCGGTGGAGCGCGGGCAGATCACGTCGCTCATCGGACCCAACGGCGCCGGCAAGACGACGCTGTTCAACGCCATCACCGGTGTCCGGGCACCCGACGAAGGCCGCGTGCTCCTGGGCGGTCGCGACGTCACGCACCTCTCGGCGTCGGCCCGGGCTCGGCGTGGTCTGGGCCGGACCTTCCAGCGGCTCGAGGTGTTCGCCGGGATGTCGGTCGAGGACAACCTGCGCGTGGCGGCCGAGGCGGCGTCGCCCGGTCGCACCTACAGCGGCCTGTTCCGCCTCCGTCACCGCGACGAACCCGCCGTGGCCGCCGTGGTGGACGAGGTCGTCGAACGCCTCGACCTGGGTGCGGTCCGTCACGAGCCTGCCGGAGCGCTCAGCACCGGAACCCTGCGGATGGTCGAGCTCGGTCGCGCCCTGTGCACGGCGCCCCAGGTCCTGCTGCTCGACGAGCCCGGCAGCGGCCTCGACGACACCGAGACCGCGGCCTTCGAAGCCGTGCTGCGCGACATCGCCGCCGCCGGCACCGCCGTGCTGCTCATCGAGCACGACGTCGCGCTCGTCATGGACCTGTCCGCCGTCGTCTACGTGCTCGACTTCGGGCGGACGATCACCAGTGGACCGCCCGAGGTCGTGGCCGGCCATCCCGAGGTCCGCGCCGCCTACCTGGGGGAGGAGGTGGGTGACCGTGCCGCCGGTGCTGGAAGTCGCTGATCTGCGTGCCGGGTACGGCCGCATCGAGGTCCTGCGAGGCGTCACGTTCGACGTACCGGCCGGGTCCGTCGTTGCGCTGCTGGGCCCGAACGGCGTGGGCAAGACCACCACGCTGCGCGCCATCGCCGGCGTGCTCCCGATCACCGGGGGTTCGGTCCGGTTCCAGGGCCGGCGCATCGACGGCCGGCGCGTCGAGCGCGTCGCGGGTGACGGGCTGGTCATGGTGCCCGAGGGGCGAGGCATCTTCCCCGGCCTCACCGTCGAGGAGAACCTTCGCCTCATCCACGGCGCGCTCGGGAACGGCGAGCCCTGGGATGCGTTCGCCGACCGGATCACCGGTGTCTTCCCGCGGCTCGGCGAGCGGATGGGGCAGCAGGCCGGTTCGATGTCGGGAGGCGAGCAGCAGATGCTGGCCGTCACCCGGGCGATGACCGGCAACGCCGACCTGGTGATGTTCGACGAGCTGTCGATGGGCCTGGCACCGCTCATCGTCGACGACCTGTTCGCCCAGGTGGCGGCCATGCGCGACCGCGGCACCACCATCGTGCTGGTCGAGCAGTTCCTCACCCACGCCCTCGAGCTCGCCGACGTCTGCTACGTGCTCTCCCGCGGCGTCATCAGCTGGGCGGGCGAGCCGGCCGAGCTGCGCGACGGCTCGGCGGCTGCCCACTACCTGATGGCCTGAGCTGCTGCGTCAGTTGCCCTGCTCGCGTGCGGTGGTGGCCACGTTGTGGGCGTCGGGGTAGCAGAAGGGGAACGGCGAGCTGGCTGCGACCCAGCCGCCCTGGGACTCCTGGAAGCGGGCGATGGCGAAGCAGTCCTTCGCCGTGGCCGCGTCGTAGTGGTAGGAGCTGGGGCGGAAGTCGGTGCCCACCATGATCCCGCCGGCGTCGTTGGCCGGCATGGTGTCGAGGTACGTGATGAACCCGTCGCGCGTCGGCGCGGGGCCCATCGACTCGATGGCGTCGGCGGCGATGTTCCCCATCGCCCACGCCTCCATCGCCCACTGGTGCAGCGGGAGACCGGGCTGGTAGCGGGCGTACGCGTCGCGGAACGCGACGACCTCGGGCACGTCGGACGTGTAGGGCACCGATTCGGTGGGCGAGAAGATGATGTCGCGGCAGGTGGCGTCGTACTTGGAGCCGACGCCGTCGCCCAGGATCACCACCGTCGACACCTTGGCCTTGGGCTGGAACTTGCGCCGGGTCATCGAGTCGCACAGCCGGCGGTTGGCCCCGTCGTCCATGGCGTCGAAGATGATCTCGGTGCCGCGCTTCTGCATGTCGGCCACGGCCTGGTCGAAGCTGGGCGCGGCGAACGACACCGTGTACTGCGTGACCGAGAAGCCCTCGGACTCGAGCCCGGCCACGAACTGGTCGCCGGCCTGGCTGGACTCGTTGATGTCGTAGTTGAACACCGCCGCTTTGCTGACGCCGAGGTTCTCCTTGAACCAGCGGTACTGACCCGACTGGGTGATGATCTTGCCGCCGCTGCCCACGGTCTGGCCGTCGCGGGCGTAGCCGGTGCCGTAGATGGTGAAGAAGTTCGGGTACCGGTAGAAGCTGTTGGAGATCGGGAAGCCGATGACGGGGACGTTCTGGTCGGCCAGGTACTGGGCGGCGCCGCCGAGCGACCGCGAGTTGGTGGCCACCAGTGCGAACACCTGGTTCTGCTCCACGAGTCGGCGGGCGCACTCCAGCGAACGGGCCCGGTCCTCGCGGTCGTCGCAGGTGTACAGCTCGATCTGCCGGCCGCCGATGCCGCCCTTGGCGTTGGTCGCCGCGACCCACGCGCGCAGCCCACGCACGGCCGGTGCGAAGGTGTCGCCGAGCACGCCGTTCTCGGCGGTGATGTTGCCGATGCGGATCACCGTGGGCGTGATGCCGACGTCGGATGCCTGGTTGGGTCCTCGGGACGCGGACGGGGCGCCACCGTCGGCGCTGCCGGACGTGCCTTCGGCGGGGGCGGCCGGCTGGGCCTGGCCGCCGGGCGACGGGGAACCGCCACCGGTGTCACCTGCGGACAGGACGGGCGCCGTGGTCGCCGTGTCGTTGCTGTCCGGTGCACCGTCGTTGCCGGCGGTGTCGGCGACGGCCTGCCCAGGGTCGTGTCCGGTCGAGTCGGAGATGGCCGCGCCGCCGTCGGCGCTCACCACCTGGGTGGTGGGGGTGAAGGCCTCGTCGGGGAGCTGCGTTCCGCACGCAGCCGTCAGCAGACAGGCCGCCAGGGCGACGGCGATGCGCGTCCCCCGGAAGCGGTGCGCGTCTCGCGCTCGCGTCCCGTTCATCCCCCCATACTTCGCCACGTCCCCCAGCAACTCCTGGGTGCTACGCGGCTGCCGGCTGGCCGACGCCGATGAGGCGAGCCAGGTTGCCGCCCATGATCTTGGCCTTGTCCTGCTCGCTGAAGTCGGGGAGCTGGTCGACGAAGCTGAGCGGGTCGGCCAGGCCCTCGGGATGCGGGTAGTCGGACCCGAAGATCACGTTGTCGATGCCGATCAGCTCGGCGAGGCCCTGGGGGTCGTCCTCGTGGAACGGGTGCACGTACACGCAGCGCTTGAAGACCTCGATCGGGTCCTCGTCGAAGGCTCGGGGGTTGAGCCGGTAGGCGTGCTCCATGGCGTGGAACAGCGGCCGCACCCAGCCCGAGCCGTTCTCCACGGGAGCGATGCGCACGTCGGGGAAGCGGGTGAGCATGCCGTGACCGATGGCCGAGGCGACCGTGTCGATGATGGCCCGACCCGTGCCCCCGACGATGGCGGCGAACCCGCTGGGACCGCGGAAGGGCTGGAACTCGCCGCCCGTCACCCCTTCCCACTCGTTCGTGTAGCGCTGGTAGCCGCTGTCGCTGGCGTGCATGCCCACGAGGACGCCGGCCTCCTGGACGCGCTCCCAGAACGGGTCGAACTCGGGCAGGGCGAACGAGCGCGGACCCTGGAAGCCGGGCACCGGAGCCGGGCGGATGAGCACGACACGTGCCCCACGCTCGACCACCCACTCCAGCTCTTCGATGGCCCGCTCGACGACGGGCAGCGTGATGACCGGCGTGGCGAAGATGCGGTCCTCGAAGTTGAACGTCCACTGCTCGTGCATCCACTCGTTCAGCGCGTGGACCACGACGTGGGTGGCGATGGGATCGTCGCGCAGGCGCTCCTCGACGAGACTGGCCAGGGTGGGCCACATCAGCGCGCGGTCGATGCCCAGCTCGTCCATGAGCTCGAGACGGGGTCCCGGTTCGCGGAACGCCGGCGGCGACTCGATGGCCCGGCCCATGATCTCGCGTCGTGACTTGCCCTCGGGGTTCCCGACCCGGAAGTACTCCTCCTGCGCTCCCGGCGCCGCCACCTTGTCGAAGGTGGGGTTGGGGATGTAGTCGGAGATCTGGCCCTTGACGCTGATCTTGGTGCGTCCTCGTACCTCGACGTAGTCGATCACGCCGTCGTACTCGCGCGGGAGGTGCTTCGTGAGCGCCTCCTTCGTCTCGTACATGTGGTTGTCGGCGTCGAAAACGGGGAAGGCGAGCTCGCGGGACGGCATGGCCGGATCGTAGTTGACACGTTTGTTAGATCGCAACGGATCCAGATAGCGTCGTGTCATGGAGATCCGCTTCGACCAGGACGCCTGCACCGGACACGGGCGCTGCTACACGATGGCGCCCGAGGTCTTCGAGGCCGACGACGACGGCTACTGCATCGACCCCACGGGCACGGTGCCGGTCGAGCTCGAGGCCGCGGCGCGCCTGGGTGCCCAGAACTGCCCCGAGGACGCCATCACGATCGTCGAGGACTAGCGGGCAGCGCTGGGCGTCGCCCGGCGGTTCAATGGACCTCGCCGCCGAACAGGCCGCGCCGCACGATGAACGTGGAGGCGTCGACGGCCTCGTCCTCGCCGAGGTGCCGGGGGACCAGCACGCTGTAGGGCATGCGCTCGATCACGGCCAGCAGCACCAGCGCGTCGACCGTGGAGTCACCGAACCCACGCTGGTGGACGATGCGCACCAGCCGGTCGAAGGCGACCAGCGCCACCTCGAGCGAGAACGCCACCAGCTCGGGCTCGCCGAAGTCGATCTCCTGCCAGGCGCTGATGACGCCGCCGTGTTCCCGGTAGGTCTGGAACCACCCCTGCAGCCACGCCCGCAGCGGCTCCTGCTCGGCACCCTCGGGGAACGTGCGGACCAACTCGACGAGTGAGCGAGCGGCGTCCTCGGCCAGCACCTGGAACAGGTGGTCCTTGCTCTCGAAGTAGCGGTAGAAGCTGCCGTGTGAGACGCCGGCCTGCTCGACGATGTCGTCGACGCGGGTGTCGTGGTACCCGCACTCGGGCAACACGCGCGTGCCGGCCTCGAGGAGCTTCTGGCGGGTCTTGCGGCCGCGGGGGCGCAGGCTCTGGTCGTCGGCGCCGAAGCCGGGGAACTCGGGCCAGGCCGGAGCGGTGCGCGGCGGTCCCTTGCGGCGGGCCGACACGTTGACGCCGTCGACGGCGCCGTGCAGCAGCCGGTGCAGGGTCTGGGCCAGGCCGTCGACGAAGCGGGCACGGTCGAGCTGGCCGAGGCCGATCTGCCAGTACGAGATGGCCCGCATGACCACGCCGGCGATGGCGTTGGTGAGGGCCGGACGGTCGAGCTCGGAGTGGCCGGCGCCGGCGCTGCGCACGATGGCCTCGCCCACCCGGTTGCCGATGACGCGCGTGTCCTTGGCGTCGGGTCGGCGCTGGCGCACGGCGGCCTGGTACCCGGAGAAGATCGGGTCGTAGACGATGCACAGGTCGATGAACGCCTCGAGCCACTCGCACAGGTGCGCGACGCCGTCGCCGTCGGGCGTGACCGGTCCGATGCCCTCGGCGAGCTCGCCCATCTCCTTGGCCAGCAGGCCGGCGAGGCGCCAGAAGAGGTCTTCCTTGCTGGAGAAGTACTGGTAGAAGGCGGGGCGCGAGCAGCCGGCGGCGTCGCTGATGAGCTCGACGCGGGTGTCGTGGTAGCCGTGTTCGGCGAAGACCTCGAGCGCGGCCTGCAGGATGCGCCGGCGGGTGCTGGCCCCCCGCTCGCCGACCGACGGGTTGCCTCCGAACGGGGCCCGTCGGACCACTTCCGCTGCGTCGCTCATCGATCGCAGGGTACCGGGACCTCCGTCGCGTCCTGGCCGACGCAGCCGGAGCGCCGCGTGCACGGCCCGGCGCACACCGACTAATCTAACACTCCCGTCAGTGAACCGGACCCGGGGGAGGGCCCCTGATGCAGGTAGACGATCTCATCCTCGTGAGCGTCGACGACCACGTCGTCGAGCCGCCCGACCTGTTCGAGGGGAGGCTGTCGAAGAAGGCCGAGGAGCGTGCCCCGTTCGTGCGTCGGCTGGACGACGGGCGCGACGTGTGGATGTTCGAGGGCAACGCCCTGCCCAACGTCGGCCTCAACGCCGTCGCCGGACGGGTGCCCGAGGAGTACGGGCTCGACGCCACGTCGTTCGACCAGATGCGGCCCGGCTGCTACGACATCGACGAGCGCATCCGTGACATGAACGTCAACGGTGTGCTCGGCTCGCTCAACTTCCCCAGCCTCGCCGGCTTCACGGGTCAGTTGTTCACGACGGTCGACGACCGCAGCATCGGGCTCGAGCTGCTGCAGGCCTACAACGACTGGCACATCGACGATTGGTGCGGCACCCACCCCGGGCGCATGATCCCGCTGGCCGTGCCGCCGATCTGGGACCCGCAGCTCATGGCCGACGAGGTCCGCCGCTGCGCAGCCAAGGGCTGTCACGCCGTCACCTTCTCCGAGAACCCCGAGAAGCTCGGCTACCCCAGCTTCCACACCGACCACTGGGACCCCTTCTGGCAGGCGTGCTCGGAGACCGACACCGTCGTGTGCCTGCACATCGGGTCGTCGTCGCAGCTCGCCATCACCGCGTCCGACGCCCCCATCGACGCCATGATCACGCTGCAGCCGATGAACATCGTGCTGTGCGCCGCCGACCTGCTGTGGTCGCCGGTGCTGCGCAAGTTCCCCGACCTGCGCATCGCCCTGTCCGAGGGCGGCATCGGCTGGGTGCCCTACTTCCTCGAGCGGGTCGACTACGTCTACGAGCACCACCACCAGTGGACCAACCAGGACTTCGGCGACCAGCTGCCGAGCCAGGTGTTCAACGACCGGATCCTCACCTGCTTCATCGACGACGCTGTCGGCGTCGAGATCCGGCACCACCTGAACATGGACCACGTCCACTGGGAGTGCGACTACCCCCACAGCGACTCGACGTGGCCCAACGCTCCGGAGATGGCGATGAAGTACCTCGCCGGCCTGCCCGACGACGACATCAACCGCATCACGCACCTGAACGCCATGCGGAACTTCTCCTACGACCCGTTCGCCCACATCCCCCGCGAGCAGTGCACCGTCGGTGCGCTGCGGGCCCAGGCCAGCGACGTCGACACCTCGCTGGTCGCCTACGGAACGGGCAAGTTCCAGGACGAGGGCATCGTCACCACGCTCACGCTCGCCGAGCGCATGGCCAAGAACCGGGCCTGAGGCTTCCCTCCCCCCGATGAGTGATCAGCCCTTCCGCGTCCTGCCCGCGCTCGACGACACCAACGAGTTCTTCTGGACCTCGGGCGCCGACGGGCGTCTGCGCTTCCTCCGCTGCCAGGGGTGCGGCTACTTCCTGCACCCACCCGGTCCGCGCTGCCCGCGCTGCGGCAGCACCGAGCTGGCGCCGGAGCCGGTCAGCGGCCGGGGCACCGTGTTCACGTTCACGGTCAACCACCAGCAGTGGGCCGGCCCGGAAGACCCGTGGGTGATCGCGATCGTGGCGCTCGACGAGCAGGACGACCTCCGCCTGACCACCAACGTGGTCGACTGCCCGGCCGACCAGATCTCCATCGGCCAGCCGGTCGAGGTCACCTTCGACGAGCGCGACGGCGTGTGGTTCCCGCTCTTCCGACCGGTCACCGGAGCCGGGGCAGGTGCCGATGACTGAGTTCGAGAACCGGTCGATCATCTCGGGCATCGGGCAGTCGGCCGTCGGGCGTCGGCTGAACCGCACCGGCCTCGACCTCACCATCGAGGCCGCCCTGGCCGCGGTCGCCGACGCCGGCCTCACGCTCGACGACATCGACGGCATCGCCAGCTACCCCGGTGGCGGTTCGGCCGGCGGTGCCGACTTCTCCGGACCCGGCACGCCCGAGGTGCAGGACGCGCTGCGCCTGGAGGTGAACTGGCACTCGGGTGGGATGGAGGGACCGGCCCAGCTCCAGGCGGTGGTGAACGCCGTGCTCGCCGTCGGCGCCGGCCTGGCCCGTCACGTGCTCGTGTACCGCACCGTCACCGAGGCCACCGGGCAGGGGGGCGGCGGGCGCCAGGGCATCGGCATGGGGGGTGGCGGCGGCCGCGTGCCCCGCATGGGCGGCACGCTGCAGTGGAGCATCCCCTTCCGCGCCTACTCGGCCGCCAACTGGCTGGCCCTCAACGCCCAACGGCACTTCCACGAGTTCGGCACCACCAAGGAGCAGTTGGGCCAGATCGCCCTGAACGCCCGGCGCAACGCGGCGCTGAACCCCAACGCCATCTACCGCGACCCCATGACGATGGACGACTACCTGTCGGCTCGCGTCATCAGCACGCCGTTCGGGCTCTTCGACTGCGACGCTCCGGTCGACGGCTCGACGGCGGTGATCGTGTCGCGGGCCGAGCACGCCGCCGACGTCGACCACCCTGTGGCCCGTGTCGAGGCGGTCGGCACCGCCCTGCGCGGCCGGCCGTCCTGGGACCAGTGGGACGACCTCACCACCATGGCCGCTCGCGACGCCGGTGCTCACCTGTGGACCCGCACCGACCTGACGCCCGCCGACGTCGACGTCGCCGAGCTCTACGACGGGTTCAGCTTCCTCACCATGGTGTGGCTCGAGGCGCTGGGGTTCTGCGGCAAGGGCGAGTCGGGCCCGTTCGTCGAGGGCGGCGGGCGCATCGCCCTCGACGGTGACCTCCCGCTCAACACCAACGGCGGCCAGCTCTCCGGCGGCCGCCTCCACGGCTTCGGCTTCATCCACGAGGCCTGCCTGCAGCTGCGCCACGAGGCCGGCGAACGTCAGGTCGCCGGTGCCGAGGTGGCGGCGGTTGCCAACGGCGGCGGTCCCATCGCCGGCGCCATGTTGTTGACCCGCCACACCTGACGGCGCGCGATCAGCTCAGAGGATGGCGCCGGACTCCTTGAGCGCAGCGACCTCGTCCCAGTCGTAGCCGGCCTCGACGAGGGCGAGCTCGGTGTGTTCGCCGTGCTCGGGGCAGCGGGTCATCTCGACCGGCACTTCGTCGAACTGCGCCGGGCTGGCCACCAGCTGCACGTCCTGGCCGTTGGCCGCGGCGATGGTGGGCAGGTAGCCGTTGGCCACGACCTGCGGGTCGTCGTACAGCTCGTCGAGCGTCTGGAACGGTGTCCACACGCCATCGAAGTCATCGAGCACCTTCTTCCAGTGGTCGAGCGGCTGCGCGCCGAACGCCTGGTCGAGCCGCGTGATGCACTCCTCGCTGTTCTCGGCCCGGGCGGCCGAATCAGCGAAGCGCGGATCGTCGGCCATGTCGGGCACACCGAGGCGGGTGACCAGGTCGGTCCAGTACTTGTCGCTCTGCAGCAGGATCAGCGAGATGAAGCGGTCATCGGCGGTGCGGTACACGCCCACGCCCGGGTTCGGCGCCTTCTTGCGGTTGCCCTGGGGGATCTTGGAGAAGCCGAACAGCTTCGAGGCGACGACGAGGGGCGACACCTGCCACATGGCCGTGGCCAGCAACGACACGTCGACGACGCTGGCCTCGCCGGTGTTCGTGCGCTTGAACAGGGCGGCGGCGATGGCGCCGGCCACGGCGAGTCCCCCCATGACGTCGCCGAAGGCCGGCGCCGGCTGGCCCGGAGGCCAGCCACCGTCGCGCTCGGGCATGACCGAGGCGACGCCGCCGCGCGCCCAGAACGAGGCGCCGTCGAAGCCGCCCTTCTCGGCGTCGGGACCACGCGAGCCCTGTCCCGTCCCCCGGGCGATGATGATGTCGGGGTTGCGTTCGCGGATGTCGTCGACGTCGATGCGGAGCTTGCGCCGTACGGCCGGCATGTAGTTGGTGAGGAAGACGTCGGCGCTCTCGACCAGCTTCAGCAGCGCCTCGCGCCCGTCGGGGTTGGAGATGTCGATGGCCACCGACCGCTTCCCGTGGTTGGGCTGCTCCATCATGAAGTTCACGCCCTGGGACCCACCGGGCAGCAGACCCGACGTCACCAACCCACGCTGCGGGTCACCGGTGGCGGGGGGTTCGACCTTGATCACGTCGGCGCCCCAGTCGACCAGCACGGCGCCGGCCGATGGGACGAACATCCAACTCGCGACCTCGATGACCTTGACGCCGTCGAGTGGTCCGGGCATGTCGTTGCTCCCTGATGGTGTGGGTGTGCGGGGTTCGGTGGCGGCAGTGGCGAGCGGGCCGCCGCTCACCACACGAGCTCGAGGTTGTCGACGGCGCGCAGGCCCTGGCTGTAGTTCAGCTGGACCCCGTCGGCGATGGCGTACTCGGGGATGGTGGCGTGCCACTCCTCGAGGGCGACGCGCAGCTCCATCCGGGCCAGGTGGGATCCGAGGCACCGGTGGCCACCGCCACCGAACGCGAGGTGCTTGTTGACCGCGCGGTCGAAGTCGACGACGTCGACGTCGGTCCAGGTGGTGTCGTCGGTGTTGGCCGCGCCCAGCAGCACGTGCACCGGCGTCCCGGCGGCGATGGGGCAGCCGGCCAGCTCGGTGTCCTGGGTGGTGATGCGGGGCACCGCCTGCACCGGTGTCTCCCAGCGCAGGAGCTCCTCGATGGCGTGCGGGATGCAGCTCGGGTCCTCGACGATGCGCCGCCGGTGGCCGTCGTGCTGGGCCAGGTACGCCAGGAAGCAGTCGAGCGAGGCGGTGACCGTGTCGAGGCCGGCGAGGAAGAACAGGTAGCAGATGTCGAGGATCTCGTCGTGGGTGAGCGTGTGGCCGTCGACCTCGGCGTGGAGGAAGCGGGTGAGGAAGTCGTCCTCGGGTTGCTCGACGCGCTGGGCGAGGACCTCGTCGAGGACGGCGTAGATCTTGGCGCCCGTCTCCTGGACCATCCGGTCACGCTCGGCCTCGGTGTCGGCGGGTGGTCGGATGATGCCGTCCTTCAGCTCGATGAACTCCTGACGACGGGAGAGGGGGAGTCCGAGGAGCTGGAGGAAGACGATGGTGGGGAGGGGCTCGGCGACGGCCCGGTGGAAGTTGCAGCCGCCGGCATCGGCGACGGCGTCGATCAGCGACCGCACCAGCGCGCGTGTGGTGTCCTCGAGCAGGGCCACCTGCTTGGGGGCGAAGAGCGGGTCGAGGAGCTTGCGGTAGTCGCGGTGTCGTGGCGGGTCGATCTGCAACGGGATCAGCGGCCGGACCTGGCCGATGTGCACGGCGTCGAATCCCGAGGAGTACACGGCCGGGTCGCGCAGGACGTGGCGGACCGCGTCGTCGGACACGACCAGCACCGACCCGTCGCCGCCGACCACCGGTGACGTCGCTCGCATGGCGGCGTACATCTCCTGCGGCGTGGGCGTCATCTCCGGTGGGCTGGTGGTCTCGCTACCTGACACGGATGTCAGAGTAGTCGGCACGGGGGTTAGCGTGTCGTCCGTGCAGTCAGGACACGTGGTGATCGTCGGTGCCTCGCTGGCCGGGCTGCGCTCGGCCGAGGGCCTCCGGGCCGCCGGCTTCGGCGGTCGGATCACGCTGGTGGGTGCCGAGCAGCATCTGCCCTACACCCGGCCACCGCTGTCCAAGCAGGTGCTGGCCGGCACGTGGGAACCCGAGCGCGTGACGTTGCGGCCGCCCGAGCGGCTCGAGGCCCTCGAGCTCGACCTGCGCCTCGGCGTGCGGGCGTCGGCGCTCGACACCGACCGCCGCGAGGTGGTGCTCGGCGACGAGCGCCTGTCCTACGACGACCTGGTGGTGGCCACCGGTGCCACACCCCGGACGTTGCCCGGCACCGAGCTGGCCGGCGTGCACGTGCTGCGCACCGTCGACGACGCCCTGGCCATACGCGACGCCATGGACCAGGAGCCTCGCATCGTCGTGGTGGGGGCGGGATTCATCGGCGCCGAGGTCGCCGTGGCCGGGCGCGAGCGTGGGCTCGACGTGACCGTGGTCGACCCGCTGCCCGTGCCGATGGTGCGGGGACTGGGGACCGAGCTCGGTGCCATCGCCGGCGAGATGCACGTGGAGCACGGGGTCGACCTGCGCTGTGGCGTCGGTGTCGCCGGGTTCGAGGGTTCCGATCGCGTCACCGGCGTCGTGCTCGACGACGGCACGACGGTGGCGGCCGACCTCGTGGTCGTCGGCATCGGCGTGGTGCCCGAGACCCGCTGGCTCGAGGGATCGGGGCTGCGGCTCGACAACGGCGTCGTGTGCGACGCCACGCTGGCGGCCGAGGGCGTGGAACACGTGTGGGCGGTGGGCGACGTGGCCCGCTGGTTCCACCTCGGCTACGGCGAGCACGTGCGCTGGGAGCACTGGACCGTGGCCGCCGATCACGGCCAGGCCGTCGGCGCCAACATCGTCGCCGGAGCCGATGCCGCCCAGCCGCACTCGCCGGTGCCCTACGTCTGGTCCGACCAGTACGGCACCAAGATCCAGATCCTGGGGCGAGTCGGTGCCGACGACGACGTCCAGGTCGTGGCCGGCTCCGTCGACGAGCGCCGCTTCGTGGCGCTGGCCGGGCGCGACGCGCAGGTCGCCGGCGTGGTCGGCTTCGGGATGCCCCGCCAGGTGATGAAGCTCATGGCCCGGCTCGGAGACGGCCCCCTCACCGTCGACGAGGCGGTCGGCCTCGTCCAGGGTTGACGGCGCGGTACCTGCTCAGTCGCCGGTACCGGCCGGCGCGCCGAGCGTCATCGGGAAGTGGTCGATGGACCGGATGCCCGCCGTGTACTCGAGCTGCTGGTCGGCGGTGACGGTGTAGTCGGGGATGCGGCGGTGCCACTCGCGCAGCGCCACCCGCAGCTCGGTGCGCGCCAGGTGCGAGCCCAGGCACCGGTGCACGCCACCGCCGAACGCCAGGTGGCGGTTGGTGGTGCGGTCGAAGCGGACCACGTCGGCGTCGTCGAGGTCGGCGTCGTCGGTGTTGGCCGAGCCGAGCAGGGCCACCACCTGATCGCCGGCCTTGACCGGGCATCCGCCCAGGGTGTCGTCGCTCGTGGCGACGCGCACGATGCCCATCACCGGCGTCTCCCAGCGCAGGAGCTCCTCGACCGCGGTCGGGAATGACTTCGGGCGTCTCGACGATCTGGCGCCGATGCTCGGGATGTTCGCTCAGGAAGGCGAACATGCAGTCGAGCGTGGCGGTGACCGTGTCGAGCCCGGCGATCAGGAACAGGAAGCAGATGTCGAGGATCTCGTGGCGGGTGAGCCGGTGGCCGTCGATCTCGGTGTCGAGGAACTGGCTGATGAGGTCGTCGCGCCGTTGCGCGGTGCGCTCGTCGATGACGCGGTCGAAGTACTCGTAGACGGAGAGGGCGGTGGCCTTCTGGTGGCCGATCGCCTCGGCGCTGCCGAACTCGGTGCCGGTGACGTGGTTGGGACGGATGATGCCGTCCTTCATGGCCAGGAACGTCGGTAGCTCGTCGAGCGGGAGCCCAAGCAGCGTGAGGAACACCTGCGATGGGAACGGGATGGAGAACTCGCGGGCGAAGTCGATGTCGGTGCGGTCGCCGAACCCGTCGATCAGCTGGTTGACGAGCTCGGCGATGGGCTCCTCGAGCTGCACCATCTTCCGTGGCGCGAACAGCGGGTCGAGGATCTTGCGGTACTTCTTGTGGTCGGGCGGATCGATCTGCAGCGGGATCAGCGGCCGGATGTTCTGCAGATCGACGGCCGACATGTTCGAGGAGAAGACCTCGGGCCGGCGCAGGGCGTCGTCGATCTCGGCCCGTCCGCCGAGCACCACCATGCCCTCCATGGCCATGACCCGCATGGCCGCCCGCATCTCCCGGAAGACCGGCTGCGGACAGCGGGCCATCTCCGGATCCATCTGCGCGAACGGATCGACCGGCGCATCGTCCAGCGGTTTGGTGTCAGTCACGTATCTCCCCAGGTCCCCAGCGAGTTGCCCACCATCGACCGTAGGCGTTTCGAACAGTGACGTCAATGTTTCGCTGCGGTCACGCAGCGATCTTGTAGCGCTCCGCGTCGGTGACGAAGTCGGCGTGACCGTATGTCTCGAGCAGGTGGGCGAGCCGGGCGTTGAGGTGCGCATCGACGTGCTGGCCGACCATCGGGAGGCGCAGGCCGATGCGGTAGAACGTGGCGCTCGCCGCAACCGTCGCCGCCGCCAGTCCGGCTGCCAGCTTCTCGTTCCGGCCGAACCTGATGCCCATCGACGCGGCCCGCTCGCTGTCGCCGTTGAGGAAGCTCTTGATGAGCACGAATCGGGAGAAGCCGTTCTCGAGCCACGCGTGCAGGCGTCCCTGCAGCGTCGACCGGTCGAACAGATCGGCGGCCATCGTGCCCCGGACCAGAGCGCCGCAGATCTCGTCGTCGTAGGACTCGCGCAAGGAGACGTGACGGGCGATGAGCAGATCGACGATCTCCTGGGGTGTCTCGCCGAGCAGGTCCTCGGGCAGCCCGAGCAGGAAGCAGCGGTAGCGCGACAGCTCCACCTGTGCCCGCTCGGCTTCGGTGAACTCGGTGCGGCCCTTGCGCAGCGCGGTGGCCGACATCAAGAAGACACCGATGAGACCGGCCGGCATCTGGTCGACCTGCGGGATCGGGATTCCGTAGGTGGCGACGTCCCAGGAATCCGAGCGCAGCAGGTGGAACCGCACCATCGAGTGCATGAGCCGGACCTTCGCGGCGGCTTCGAAGCCCTTGCCGTGCCGCTCGAGCGCACCCGGCATCGTCGTGGCGGTGAAGAAGCTCGCCGTCTCGAACACCCGCTTGGCGGCGGCCTCGTCCGACAGCGTTCCGGTCATGGTCATCGGCAGGGCCGCGTACTTGTTCAGGAACGTGGCGAGGAACGCGCCCCGGATGGCGAAGGGGGTGGCCGTCGCCATCGGGACGCGCTCGGCCCGGGCGCCGCGCTCGACGAGCTCCATGTCGACCCAGTCGGGCGTCGCCTCCATCGCCCCGATGAGGCCGATCAGTTCCGGGGGAGCGTCCTCGACGGCCTCGACTCCCTGGGCGCACGCCGTCTCCAGCATCTCGACCAGCCGGCGGAAGCCGAGCTCGGGGATCAGGGAGGCGTACGCGTCGGCGACCCGATCGCCGGTCATGGTGGCGTTCCGCACCGTCTCGATCAGCGACGGCAGCTCGAACACGCGGGCGGCGGCGCTGCGCATCGGCGCGAAGCGCGCGTCGTCGGCCGCGGCATCGCGGTCGTAGCGCTCCGGGACGATGCCGAAGTCGACCTCGCCGTACATCGTCGGGATCTCGTCGGCTTGCCGACCGACGTGCTCGGCGTAGACCGGTGTGTGCGTCCCCATCGAAGCCTCCCAGCAGCTGATGTCGGCCGCCGCGTGGTGGCGTCCGCAGGCGACCTTGGTATCACGCCGGCACGGGCTGTCCCTCCTCGGCCGGGAGGCGACCGCCTCAGGAGAAGGATGTGCCGCCCGCGGCGATCTCCTGCACGGCGGCCTGGAGCAGCTCCGGTCGGCCCTTCAGCACGTAGCCGCGGGCGCCCGCCTCCCTGGCCCGGCTGACGTAGTGGGCCTCTCGATGTCCGGAGAGCACCAGACACGCCACCGTGGGTGCGCGTTCCCGCAGCGCGGCGACGAGCTCGTCGCCGCTCATGCCCGGCAAGGAGAGGTCGAGGACGACGAGGTCCGGAACTGCGTCGTCGAGGGCTTGGAGCGTCGCCTCCGCTGAAGCGAGCCGTTCGATCACCCGGAAGCCCGGCAGCCGGTCGATGCACTCGGCCATCGTGTCGCGCATGGCGGCGTGGTCGTCCACCACGACGACCCTGGTCGTCGTGCTCATCGGATCGTGCGGGGCGCCCGCACGATCACGCGGGTCCCACGTCCGGGTGCGGTGTCGAATTCGACGTCACCACCAAGGAGGCGCAAGCGCTCGCGGATGCTGACGATCCCGAGCCCGGGCCGATCGTCGGCAGCGTCGATCTGGGTCAGGTCGAAGCCCCGACCGTCGTCGCCGATCTCGATGGTCACGTCGTCGCCGTCGCGGCCGACGCGGATGTGGGCGTGGTCGACCCCGGCGTGCTTGGCCACGTTGAACAGCAGCTCGCGCACGACGTCGAACAGGGTGACGCGCAGCTCCTGCCCGACGTCACCGGGCTCGTCGGCCA
Organism: uncultured Acidimicrobiaceae bacterium; assembly: GCA_963800295.1. Lineage (GTDB taxonomy): Bacteria > Actinomycetota > Acidimicrobiia > Acidimicrobiales > Salinilacustritrichaceae > Salinilacustrithrix. The sequence continues at coordinate 288,135 of CAWDAJ010000004.1, read as the reverse complement.
CCTCGATCTCCACGTGCAGTCCGTGGAGGTGCTGCATGTGGGAGACCAGCCATGCCAGCGCTTCGGGCAGCCCGTCGGTGTCCAGCAGCGGCGGGCTGAGGTCGACGGACAGGGCGCGGGTGAGCTCGATCGCCTCGGTGAGTCGCTGGTCGGCATCCGCCATGGCCGCCACGGCGTCGTCGACCTTGTCCCCGGCGACGTCCTGTCGGGCGAAGCCGAGCTTCATCTGGACGCCGTACAGGTGTTGCTGGAGATCGTCGTGGAGCATCTGACCGATGCGTCGCCGGGTGTCCTGCTCGGCGATGGTCAGCGTCGCCGCCAGCTCGCGCACCTGCTGCGTCCGCTCCTGGACCCTGCGCTCGAGCGTGTCCTTGGACTCCTGCAGGGCGGCTTCGGCGCGGGCGAGCTGGTCGATGTCCGTGACGGTGCCGAACCACCGCAGCTCGCCGTCGGCGTTCTGCACCGGGTGGGCCCGGACGAAGACCCACCGAGGGTTGCCGTCGGGGTCGACGACCCGGTGCCGGGTCTCGAACGGAGCCGTGCCCGCCAGTGCCGCCTGCCACCTGTCCGTGGCCGTCGCGCGGTCCTCGGGGTGGGCCAGCGTCGGGTACAGCGGCCCGCCGAGCGCCCGGGTGACGGGGAGTCCGGTGAGGCTCTCGAACTGGCGGCTGAGGTAGTCGAGTCGTCCATCGGCGTCGTGGGTGAACAGCACGCTGGGCACGGCGTCGGACATGTCCCGCAGCCACTGCTCGCTGGCTCGCACCGACTCCTCGGCCTCCTTCTGCACCGTGATGTCCACGAAGGTGATCACGACACCATCGATCCGGTCGTCGGTGCTCCGGTAGGGCAGGATCCGGCCCAGGTGCCAGCGTCCGCGGTCGTCGCGCACCTCGCGCACCACCGGCGTGAGCTGCTCGAGCACCGTGCGGGCATCGTCGTCGAGGTCGGGGTAGCGGAGGCGGTGGGTCAGATCCGACAGCGGACGGCCGCGGTCGGTTGCCCGGACGTTGACCAGCTCGGTCACCGACGGCGTGAACCGCATGATCCGCAACTTGCGGTCGAGGAACAGCGTGGCGATGTCGGTCGCGCTCAGCAGGTTCTGCAGGTCGCTCGACAGCTGGCCCAGCTCTTCGACCTTGTGGCGGTTCTCCTGGTTGACCGTCTGCAGTTCTTCGTTCATCGACTGGAGCTCCTCCTTCGAGGTCTCCAGCTCCTCCAGGGTGGAGCGCAGCTCTTCGTTGGCGCTCTGCAGCTCTTCGTTCGACGCCCGCAGCTCCTCCTGACTCGTCTCGTACTCCTCGACGATGCTCTGCAGCTGCGCCCAGGCCCGGTCGCGCTCGGACTCGGCCCGGCGGATGTGTTGGTCGAGGGTCTGGCTGGCGTCGGTGGCGTTTGGCGGTGGCTCCTCGCCGGGTTCGTCGACCGCATGGAAGGCCACCAGGCAGAGGTCCTCCCCGTCATCGTCGGCCGGCCGCACGCTGAGCACGACGCGGTGGCGTGCTCCGTCGATCACGATCGGCACCGGTGCGGACTCCGTCGGCTCGTGCCGTTCCCTCGCGTCGTGGATGGCGGCGCGCAACTCGAGCGCCAGCTCTTCGCGGACGAGCCGGTAGACGTTCGCCGTCAACTCGCCGCCCGGATGCCGCAGGTACCGACCGGCCTCCGCCGAGAGCCGTACGATGCGTTCGTCGGGCCCGACGAGCAGGTTCGGCGGTGCGATGGCGGCGACGAGCCGACGGTGGATCTCGTCGAGATCGGTGGGTGGTTCGGTGGGAGGCCGGGTTTCGGTGGTGCCGGGAAGGCGGATTCGAGGACGCGGGAAGACGGGCAGTCGTGGCTCGGCCGCCGGGACGTTGCGCTTCCGGTACATGCACATCGTGCGGTCCTCGGTGCGGAACAGATCCAGCGCGTCGACGTTCTCCGCCGAGCCGAGGACCAGCCAGCCGTCGCTGTTCAGGGCGTAGTGGAAGACCTGCATGACGTCGCCCTGCGACTTGCGCTGGAGGTAGATGAGCAGGTTCCGGCAGGCGATGAGATCGATGCGCGAGAACGGTGGGTCGCTCAGCAGGTTGTGGGGAGCGAAGACGACGAGCTCCCGCAGCTCGTCGCGCACGCGGTACCCACCCCGCTCCTCGCGGAAGTATCGCCCCAGCCGCTCGGCGCTCACATCGGTCCGGATGTCGCCTGGGTAGAAGCCGTCGCGCGCCTTGCCGAGTGAGCGTTCGTGGAGATCGGACGCGAAGACCTGGATCTCCGGAGGCGAGTCGGACCGCTCGGCCTGCTCCGCGAGCAGCATGGCCAACGAGTACGCCTCCTCGCCGGTGGCGCAGCCCACCGACCACACCCGCACCTGGTCGCCGGGCGCCTTGGTCGCGAAGATGGCCGGGAGGACCACGTCCTCGATGTGCTGGAACACCTCGGGGTCACGGAAGAAGCTGGAGACCGTGATCAGCAGATCGTCCCCCAGCACCCGCGCCTCGTCCGGTTCGGTCCGCAGCAGCTCGAGGTAGTCACCGAAGTGCTCGATCCGTCGCACCTGCATGCGGCGCCGGATGCGGCGCATGAGGGTGGCGCGCTTGTACTGGCTGAAGTCGCGGCCGGTGCGAGCGCGCAGCTGGCCGAACACCTTGTGCAGGATGGCGGTCTCGGTCTCACCGAGCTCGCCGTCGTCGGTGGGTATCTGCACGTCCGGTTCGGTGCGGGCGAAGTCCAGGATCGCCCGGGGGATGTCTGCCAGCGGCAGGACCAGATCGACGACGCCGGTGGAGATCGCGCTCTGCGGCATGCCGTCGAACTCGGCGTCGGTGGGATCCTGCGCGATGGTCAGTCCACCATGCTCCTTGACGTCCTTGATGCCGATCGCGCCGTCGCTCCCGGTGCCGGTGAGCACGACCGCCACGGCGTTGCCGTCGTGTGTCTCGGACAGGGTGCGGAAGAAGTGGTCGATCGGTGCCCGCTGGCTGCGCTGCTCCTCCAGCGGCGACAGTCGCAGGTGCGTGTCGATGCTGTTGAGGTTGCGGTTGGGCGGGATCACGTACACGCAGTTCGGTTCGAGCGACGTGGTCTCCGTCACCTGGTGGACCGGGATGGGCACCGCGGGTTGGAGCACCTCGTGCAGGTGGCTCTCCCGTCCGGGGTCGAGGTGGACCACCACCACGAACGCCAGGCCGCTGTCTTCGGGAACGTTGGCGAAGAAGTCGCGCAGCGCCGACAGGCCACCGGCGGAGGTGCCGATGCCGACGACCGTGGGGCCGTCGTCACCTTCGTCCGGTCGTTCCCCGTCGCTCACCGGGTCTCCGACCCGCGGGCCCGGAGGACGACCTCGGCGGCCAGGTCGTGGAGCTTGCGGTTGCCCGACCGGGCCTGCGTGCGCAGTATCTCGAACGCCTCGTCGGGCGTGATGTCTCGCTCGGCCGAGACGAAGCCCTTCGCCTGCTCGATGATGACGCGGCTGTTCAGGGCGTGCTGCAGCTGACCGGCGACCTTCTCGGCCGCGGCGACCTTGGTGCGTAGGTCGTCGACGTCGAGCCGGTGTGCGATCAGGTTGGTGATGCGCGCCCGCAGCTCGTCGACGACGAAGGGCTTGGTCACGTAGTCGTCGGCGCCGTCGCGGAGCAGCCGGACGCGAAGCTCTTCGTCGGTGCGGCCGGTCACGATGACGACGGGGATCTCGGAGAGGTCGGGATCGGCGTGGATCTCGTGCACCAGCTCTTCGCCACTTCCGTCGGGCAGGAGCAGGTCGCAGACCAGCAGGTCGGGAACGAGCTGCCGAGCGAGCGGCCGTGCGGCGGCGGTGGTGGCCGCAACGACGACGCGGTGGTCGGTGGACAGCGACCGCTGGAGGTACCGGCGCAGCTCCGCATCGTCCTCGACGACCAGCAGCAGCGGTGCGCCGTCGGGGCCGACGATGATCCCCTCGTCGTGATCCACCGTTGTGTCGGTATCGGAGCCGGCCGGGACGTCGGCTGCGCTCGGGCGGCTCGACGGCAGCACGTCTGCCCGTCCCAGCGTGACTCGCACGGCGTCGTCGCCGCGTTCGGGCCATTCGAGATCGCCGCCGTGGACGGCGGCGATGCGGCCGGCCAGCTCGAGCTCTGGCTCGGGCACGCTCGATGACCGCTGATCGGGGGCCGTTCCCTGGGGGCCGCGGCTCGTGCAGGTGATGACCGTCCGCTCGTCGCCGTCCTGCAGCGACACCACCAGCGAGCCTCGGGTCGGGGTGCGCGCCGCCGCCTCGGCGAGAACGGTCTCGAGCAGCCAGTGGAGGGCGTCGGGCGCGACGGAACGAACCACGAGCGTGGGCGGCGCCTCGACGAGGAGCTGCGTCTCCCGGCGATCGAGGTCGCTGCGCCTGGCGCCGGCGAGCTGGTGGAGCGTGGCGGCCACGTCCACGTCCCGGGCTTCGTCGGCCCGCCAGCCGGCGATCTCGAGGATCTGCTCGATGTCGGCGTGGACCTGGTCCAGCTGGCGCTCGAGCAGCTCGATGGCTTCGCGGACCGAGCGCGGCAGGTCTGCGGTGCCGCTCAGCTCGTGCGCGGCGCTCAGTGCGACGGCGAGCGGTGAGCGGAGGCGGTGGCCGATACCGGCGATCGCGTCGTGTTGCCTCCGGTCGATGTAGCCCGGCAGGTGGTGCGCTCGCTGATCGGTCTGGCTCGCCGGTTCGTCTGGTGCTGTATCGGGCAGGGTGGCCCCCCCCCTTGTGCTGCGGGCGGTTCAGGGTAGTTGTGGCGGCGGGCTGGACGTCCGGTTCGGGACGGGCCGCCGGTGCCGCAGTCCGTCCAGGGATTGGGGTCGGACCACACACGGACACGCGAGGGGCCCCTCATATGCCGATGCTGCACCGACGACGGCATCCACGGTAACGGTTCGCCGAGCGCCTCAGCTCAGCGCTGGGCGCCGTCCGGCTGACTCTGGTCCGCGATGACGCGCGCCTCCGACAAAGCTCGCGAACCGGAGCGCGCCATCTCGACGCCCGCCGAGGCGTCGACGACGACATCGGTCAACGTTCGCCGTGCTCTCGGATGCCTCGAATGATCTCGGCGGCGTGGGGCTCGACCTATGCCGCCGGCGGGGACCGTCGACGGCGCGGAGGTCGGCGCGCCGCGGCTGGCGGCGGACCCGGACGCTCGATGACCTGCCGCATCATCCCAGGTGGGAGCGACAGCGTCGGGTGAGGTGGGCTCGACAAACCTCGACAAGCACCGGCGCTCGGTGCGTCCGGCCGAGTGCGTGGACGGGCACGATCGCTGCACCGTCGGCGAGGATCCTCGCGTTCGGTGCTGCCGGCGCATCATCGCCGAGGACCCTCGGGTTGGGTGAGCCGGTGCCGGCGGATCTTCGCCGAGGACCCTCGGGTTCGGTGTCATCGAGATGTCTTCGCCGAGGATCCTCGGGTTCGATACACGGCCCGGCCGGGCGCTGCGGCGCCGCCGCGCCGAGGTGCCGAGTGTTGGCGGCCCTGCTGCGCCACATCGGAGCGACAGCCCCGTCCCGATCAGCCAGTTCGCGCTGGCGTCGGCGCCTCCTCAACCGGCACCTGCCCTCAACCGCCACTCGCCGAGCATTTCTCCCGAGCCGTCAGGAGGCAGCTGTGTTCTCGACCACTGCCCACAGGACCATGAGCCCCTACGGGCGAAGGTGCCGCGCGATCACCTCAAGATCGTGCGCAAGTCTGCGCCGCATTCGAGGTAGGAGGCCGCGCAGATGTCGGTGACCGTGACTCGAGTCGCCGTCGCGTACGACCCGCAGTCGGGACTGTGTCGGTCCCGGGATGCTGGAGGCGAGGGTTCGCACGACGAAGGCTGTGAGGTCGCTTGATGCGTGGGGACTCAGGTGGAAGGTCTCGACGCAGCGATCGTTTCTCCACAGGCTCACGTTGATGAAGCCGCGGGCTGGATGCCAGGTAGCACGCAGCCCGATCCCGCGCTCGTCGAGGGCCATGAAGGTCCGCCCGTGAACCCCTGGAGCAACCTGGACGTCCTGCGCCGCCATGGATCGACTATCCCACGTCTCCACGAAGGCTGCCACCAAGGTGATCCGGCCCGGACGAGCTGGCTATCCGAACTGACGCTGGAAGTCGGCGAGACTGGTGGCATGGCGGACAGCGAGAGCTGCGACACGACACGCGACTTCCTCTCGTCGCACCGAGAGCCAGGGGCCGAGTTCGCCGGGCCGTCTGTCGCCGGGCTCCAGGACGGGTGCTACCCGTTGGTGGGATGGCTGTGGCGTCAACTTCGTACCTTCGTGGGATGGGTGCGGGCACAGCTCCGTCGGTGATTCGCGGCGATGGCGTGACGCAGACCGGCGCAACCGAGGTGCCGTTGCCGAGCAGGTCCGCACCGGACCGTCCTGAGATCAGCGACCGCACCGATCTCCCAGTTCGCGGGTGACACAGCCGCCGGTGGTCCGGCAGTCGGTGCGGCTTCGGCGACCGAGCACCGATGCACCACGCAGGTTATACTAACCGGTATGACTCACCGTGTTGGACCCAAGGGGCAGGTCGTGATCCCCAAAGAACTGCGTGACGAACTCGGTATCGAGCCGGGCGACGAAGTGAGCTTCTGGCGTCATGAAGACCACGTCGCGCTGCGTCCGTCCGGGCGACAGCGACCTCTGCGTGGCCGATTCCGAAACTCGAAGTTGACCGATGAGCTGGAGCACGAACGGGCCGTCGACAGGAGTCGCGAGTTCGCTCGATGACCATCGTCCTCGACTCGTGGGCCGTGCTCCGCTACCTGGAGGACACGGCCCCCGCAGCAGCCGCAGTCGCAGATCTGCTCGACGGCGAGAGGCCGCTGATGTCCTGGATCAATCTCGGCGAGGTCCACTACGTACTCCGCCGACTCCACGGCGAAGACGCTGCCGCCGAAACGGTGCGAGATCTTCGAGACGTGATCGATGCCCGCCTCCCCGACGAGCGCCTGGTTCTCGACGCCGCCCGGATCAAGGCGGACCATCCGATGGCCTACGCAGACGCGTTCGCCGCAGCACTTGCAGTAGCTCAAGACGCGATCCTGTGGACGGGTGACCCCGAGTTGCTCGTCTACGACGTTCCGTGGCGTTGGCGAGACCTTCGAACCGAGAAGGCCTGACGAGCCTGCGCCCCGATCGTCCAGTTCGGGCTGGCAAATGTGGCAGGTGATCCGGCATTTCCCGTGCCGTCGTACAGCCGCAGAAGCGCCTGGGCTGTGGTGTTGCGGTGCTGCAACGCCCTGCGCCAGGTCTCACGCTCGCGAAGACTTGGGCTGTCACGTTGCGCTGGTGCAACGCCACAGCCCCGGACTCGGCCGCGCCGACGTGCCGGTACATGGTGCCGGTGGCGCTGCAGATCAGCCGTTCGCGAGCGGGCGTCCCCCACTGATCTGCCGCGACCTCGGAGCCGGGACCTGTCGGAATCACAGGTCGGTCCCGAGGTCGAGTTCGGGGGCGTGCCGTTGGACCCGCTGCGGTGTTGGGTCGAGTTCGTGGCGGAGGGGGTGGGATTCGAACCCACGGGACCCGCGAGGGGCCCGACGGTTTTCAAGACCAAGGCCCCCGATTTCGGCGAACTGCCAGAGTTGCTGCAAAAGTGCAGGTCAAAGGCCGTTTGCGAGGTCGTGTCGACTCCCCGCCACCGACCGAGAATTACCGAGATTTGCCGTTGCCAGTGGTACCACAGTGGTACGGGACCCGGATTCGGCGCTCACGGCGAGATGGTGGAGACGCGAAGGTTCGGGGCGTTGGCGAGGCGTTGGTCTGCGGTGACGAGCGCTGCGTCGAGGTGCTCGGCGAGCACGACGTAGACCGCGTCACCGATGGTGAGGTTGTGACGCCGCGACCATGCCTCGAGGATGAGCGGTCGGACACCGACCCGTCGGACGGGTTGCTCGAGCGCGGCATCCAGCGAGAGCTGCATACGCCCCGGCACGAAGGTGCCGGCGAGCTCGATCCGTCGGAACGCGCCCGTAATCTCGGCGAAGTAGTGCTCTGGGACCCAGAACGCAGCCTGAGTCGGGAGCTGGGCCTCGAGGCGCAGTCCGACCGCGGTCCGGAGGGCCATCTCGACGCCGGCCGAGGCGTCGATGACGACATCGGTCAACGTTCGCCGTGCTCTCGGATGTCTCGAATGATGTCGGCGGCGTGGGCGTCGACGTCCGTCGGTTCGATCTGGTGCAGTCGTTCGAGCCAGTCGTCGACCGAACCGAGGTCCTCATCGGGGTTGAGGACCTCGAGGACCGGGTCGTTCTGCAGGTCCTCGGCGCGCCGTACCACGACTCCAGCCTATGGCGCCGCCGGGACCGTCGACGGAGCGGAGGTCGGAGCGCCGCGGCTGGCGACGAGCGCGGAGGTTCGATGACCTGCTGCAGAATCCCAATTAGGAGCGCCACCGTCGGGTGAGATGGGCTCGACAAACCTCAACAAGAACCATCAATCGCGCACGCATCCTCGAGTCGAGCATTGCGATGGAGTCCGTTACATGTAACATGGGTTCATGGCCGCACCCCACGAGGACTCCGGCGTTCGGAAGCGAGTCCGCGAGCACCGTCGCCGACTGCGCGATCAAGGACTTCGGCCCATCCAGATCTGGGTACCAGATGTCCGTTCGCCGGAGTTTGCCCGCGAAGCGCACCGCCAGTCGGCGGCAGTCGCCGCGAGCCCACACGCGAATGACGACCAGGCCTTCATCGATGCGATCAGCCTGGATGACGATTGAGACGTGGGGAGATCTGGACGGCTGCGGCGGGAAGCGGGTACGTCGGAAAGCCTCGCCCGGTAGCGATCGTTCAGGACGACCGCTTCGACGCCACCGAGTCGGTGACGGTGTGCGCCTTCACGACCGACGCGACGGATGCGCCGCTGTTCCGGCTCCCGGTCGAACCTGATGAGGTCAACGGCCTGCACGAGCCCTGCAGCCTGATGGTGGACAAGATCACGACGGTGCCTCGCTCCAAGCTGGGTGAGCACATCGGGCGACTGGACGACGAGCAGATGGTCCGCCTCGGGCGCGCCATCCTCGTCTTCTTCGGACTCGCCGGCTGACCCGCCCGATGCGCCGTTGCCCAGCGGGTCCTCACGGCAGCGGTGTAGAGCGGCCGGCGCGCCGATCACCCAGATTGGTGTGGACGCTGGAGCAGTTCTGCGCCGACCACCGCCACCGCTTGCCAAGCGAGTACGCAGCGGACCCCGTACCTCGAGCCGATGCCTACATCAACCAGTTCGATCCGAAGCCATCGACCTAACCAGCCGCCCAGACGGGGTAGCTGGGGTTCGTCGCTGGCTCGGTGCGTCAACATGGCTCGGTGCAAGCGTGGACGATTCTGGACAGCAACGACGGCTCCGCCGGGTACCTGCGGGTGGAGCATCGACGGTATGAACTGCCCGACGGCACCCAGGCCGTGTGGGACGTCTTCGGCGCCCCCGCCTCCGTCGCCATTCTGGCGGTCACTGCCGACGAACAGGTCGTTCTCGCTCGACAGTTCCGACCCGGACCAGGACGGGTGCTCGACGAGCTACCCGGCGGCGGTGTGGACCCCGGCGAAGACGTACTCACCGCCGCAGGACGAGAGCTCCTCGAAGAGACCGGCTACGCCGGAGACCTGGAACTCGCCGGATGCTCCTGGCTGGCATCGGCAGCGCGCACCCGACGCCACGTCGCCGTCGCGCACAACGCTCGCAAGGTCACCGAGCCCACACCGGAACCGGGAGAGTTCATCGACGTGGTGCTCAAGGACCTCAGCCAGTTCCGCGCACATCTACGTGGCGGACAGTTGACCGACGTCGACCTCGGCTACCTCGCCCTCGACCACCTGGGACACCTGGGGTAGGACCACTGATGTCCTGTCCGTTCTGCTCGCCGGACATCGACGACGAAGTCGTCCTCGATGACCGCGTGTGCGTGGCAGTGTTGACCCACGGCCGACCGGTGGCCTCGGCGATGGTGTTACCGAAAGCGCACCGCTCGAGCCCGTTCGAGCTGACTCAGCAGGAGTGGCACCCTCGGGACGGGTACGCCGTCGAGGTGTCACCCGCGGCTCAGCGTCTCGAAGATCCGTTTCTCGTTGCGAGCACGCCGGCGGCCCGCAGTAGTCAGCGCCGCGCGAAGTAGACAAGTTCCGGGTCGTCGTCGTCGAGGCCGTCGAGCTTCCCGCTGAAGCTCCAGCCCTCGGACTGGAGGAGCGTCTGCATCGGCGTGTTCGACCGGTTCGTCGAGGTGAATACATCCGCTGACGACGCGGCTTCAATGGCCGTTCGCATGAGCGCCCGTCCTACCCCTCGTTGACGGTGCGTTTCCGAGACCATCAGTAGGTCAACGAAGTCGCGGCCGAAGAAGTGACGCGGCTTGATCACGACGAAGCCGCAGGCGACGTCATCGACGACTGCGAGGAAGCAGGTGTCTCGATCAACGGCATCGGTCAGGTAGTCGCGCCTCTCAACATCCCCCGAAACAGCCCGCGGGTCGACGCTCAGCATCACGGCCAGGTCACCTTGACCCGCGCGTCGGACCTTGATCACGGTGGACAGTCTGGTGCCGTGCTCCACAGCGTGCAGGCGCCACTCAGCCGGACCAGTACGGAAGTGCCGCTCGGGACGGCCGTCAGCTTGACGCCAGATCGTCGAGCAGTCGCACCGGTCAACCTGTTCTCCGGTGGACACGACGCGACGTACCCGGCGCATTCAGCCGCTCTGTCCTCTTGGGTCCGTCGGTGGGTATTTCGGCGTCGGCGGCTGCGCTGGGGTGTGCGTCTGGCCTTGGCGGTCGGGCACGGTGTTGTTGGTGGGAGCATCAGCGATGTCACGAAACCGGCGGCTGCGGTGTCGTCATGGGTGAACGATGAACGTCGACTCTTCCTCTGCGAGCCTTCGGGCAGCCACCAGCGACGATGGCGACGCTTGGTTCGGTGCGCTGTACCCGCAGCTGCACCGAGTGGCGTGTGTCGCTGCCCCGGGTGATGTGGATCCACACGACCTGGTTCAGACCGCCCTCGTGAGGTACCTGGAGCTGCGGGATAGGTCCAGTGTGCAGTCGCCGCGTGCGTTCCTGACGAAGACCATCGTGAACCTTGCGTCGAATGAGCGTCGCTCGTGGAGCCGGCGCAGAGCAGCTGTCGCCCGGCTCGGTCGGCGCGAGGACGTGCAGAACGAGTACCCGTCCGATCTGGGTGACCTGGAGCGGCTCCCGCCCCGGGAGCGTGCGGTGCTGTACCTGCACTACGTGGACGGCTTGCCCTTCGACGACGTCGGCAACCTCGTCGGCTGCACAGGCGCTGCAGCTCGCAAGGCCGCGGAACGCGGCCGACGTCGTCTTGCCCAGGTCGTGGAGGAGGACCAGCGATGACACTCGAAGAACAGCTCGAACGTCGGGCAACACGGACTCCTCCGGCGGACCCAGCCGACGTGCTGGCAGCGGCGCGCGCCCACGTTGGCGGAGATGCTCGCCGTTCGTGGCCGCTCATGGTCGCTGCAGCGGTCCTCGTGCTGGTCGCAGTCGCCGGCGGAACCGTGCTGCTCATCGGTGATGACGGCCCGGATGCGGTGACGGTCACCGGACCGGACGAGACTGCGGCGCCCTTGCAGGGTGAGTGGCAGCTCGCTGCCCTGCTCGAGTCGGGCGAGCGTCAGCCAACCGACAGTGGCGCGGCGATCGTCGTGGACGGCGACACGTTGCGCGTCGTGGACGACGGCTGCGGGAACGGCTCACAAGCGACGCTGCACAACGGGGTAGTCGGTGATCCCGGACCGGTGACGCTCATTGGATGCACGAACGACGCAGCCGCCCGCGTCGGCTCGTTGTTTTGGCAGGCGCTTGGCCAGAACCCGACCTACGAGGTGCACGATGATGAGCTCTGGCTACTCAACGACGGCAACAGTGGGTTGATCTTCGATCGGGCGAGCCCGAGCCTCAAGTCGCCGGCAGTCTCCGTCGCTACCGAGGGTCTCGGGCCTGTGATCGCGTCCGTGTCACCACTCGCACCGTCCCCCCAGGGATGGTTCGAGCACACGATCACCCTGGAGAACACCGCCGCCGACACCGTGTACCTGCAGGACTTCCGTTCGGGGAACATGCTCGGGAACCGGGAGGTCGCCGTGGCAACCGAGGGTTGCGGGTATGGCGCCGCCGGCGATGAGCCTGCGGCGATGGGATGCCAGTTCGACTACCGGCCGATCGCTCTGGAGCCTGGTGGCTCCCACACAGTGACTGTCACCCTGTGGCGCGACCTGGCAGGGATGAACCCTCCCGGCGATGGCCCGTTCATCTGGGAGATCGCCATCGACCGTTCAGATGAGCCCTTCACGCATACGGAGCAGACGGGTGCGCCTGGAACGCTCATCATCACCTACGAGAACCTCACGGCAAGCCAACCGCCAGCCGCTGAGACGACAGAAGCTCCCTTGGCGTCCTACCTGGTATCGGACCAGTCCATCTCCGAACTGTTCCCCGAACTGCCGCGCACCGACGGATCAGCCCGCGGCGGCTACGTCACTGTGCCGACCGACAGCTTCGGGGGTCCATCCGCAAACGCCATTCGCGGTGTGCGGCGAGTCTGGGGCGCCAGCTACTCGCACCGCTTCGACGAACCGGTCGAGGACATCGTCATCTCCGTCAGCTCCACGGCCATCGAACTCCCGACGTCCGAAGACGCCACGCGGGGCGCCGAGCAGATCACCAACCAAGCTGTCAGCGAAGGCAGCGCACCTCTCACGACCGCCAGCCCATTCCAGGCGTTCTGTCAGCCTCCCGCTGGCGCCGACACCCGCAGCTGCGTTGCCGTAGCCACCATCGGGCACTCACTCATCGTGGTCGACCTCAACTACGCCGGAGACCCCCAGCCGACCCAGTCCTTCTCGTCCCTCGTCGACGCCGCCGCCACTCGTCTCGGTTGACTCATCCCAGAATCGCTGAGAATGAAGCGGTCGGCCACTTATCCCGTGAGCCGCCAGGTGCGTCCCGTCGTTGCGGGCCGCTCCGAGGTGCCGATCGCCGGCGGGTAGCTCCGGCGCCCCGCGGGTTGGGCGAGCCGCTCCCGATTTCCAGCTAGGTGCGCTGCGGCGGTCATCAAGGTAACTTTGGTCCGTGGACCCGGTGATCCTGGCCAGCGCCCGGAAGCACCGGGTCGAAGACGACGACATCCTTCACGCCTACCGCAACCCGATCCGAGTGTTCGACCTCGACGACCTCACCATGCTCATCGGCCCCGACCGCACAGCCCGCCTCCTCGAGGTCGGTGTCGCCCACGCGGAGTCCATCGACTTCGTCGTCCACGTCATGCCGGCCCGTCCCAGGTTCTTGGAGTAGCACCATGCCTCGATCGATCCAGGAGATCCTCGATCACGCCGACGAGCTCGCGGCCCGTTTCGAGGACTACGAACCCGCCGAAGGTGACGAGCGGTCCGTCGAGGAGTACGTGCTCGAACGCGCCACGCTCGACCGTGCTCGTAGCGAGCGCCAGGTGGTCGAGGCCATCGCCGCAGCCCGGAGCAAGGGCATGTCGTGGGCCCGCATCGGCGCAGTACTCGGAACATCAGCCCAAGCTGCACAGCAGCGCTACGGCGCTGTCGTCGAGTCCGCCTGACACCGATCACCCCGATATGCGCGCAATCACGCGCCGCGATCCGGCAGTCGGAGCGGTCAGCGCTGGCAGTCCACGGCGACCGCGAGAGCGTTGCAGACCTGCTCCATGCGCAGGTCGCTCAGACGGCCAAGGCGCTCGACGAGCACCGCGATGGACACGCTCTCGACGGAGTCGAGATTGACCGCCGATCGGCGTGGCACAGGATCGTCACCCGGCTCCAGCACGACTTCGCTTGACAGCCCGCGGATCGTCGTCGTGCACGGCCCGACCAGCGCTCGGCGAAGCCGCGGAATCGCGGCGTCCCGGGAGAGAACCACGACTGGTCGGCGTCCGACGTTGGGCAGCTCGCACCACCAGATCTCGCCACGCTCCGGCAACGGAAGTCACGACGCCGCTGCGGCGTCCCGGAACGAGGCCAAGTCGCCCCACTCGTCGGGTTCGTCGAGGGGGTGGCTCTTGTAGGCGGCATAGGCAGCGTCGATCTCTGCGCTGCGGCTTGCTCGAACGAGCGCAGCGAGGGCGGCGTCGAAAAGGGCGGAGTCACTGAGTCCGCCCTGGCGGGACCGCGCCTCGGCGAGCAGATCGCCATCGACGGTCGTGCTCACACGTTCCCGAGCCATGCCACAAGTATGCCATGACTGTCCCACAGCTGCGACCCGGACCGACGTGCCGATCGTCAGCGACGAGGTCGGGTCGTCGACGGAACCGGGGACCGCTCGCGATTCTCATTTCGGTGGTGCGGGAGCGGCTGGTCATCCGGCAGTCGAAGCGGTGATGTTGCTCGGCTAAGACGCTGCCTTCCGGAACAGGTCATCTGCTCGGACGTAGACCCAGACCACGTCGCTCTGGGTGCCTTCGGCGCAGTTGGGCACGCAGTCGTTGTAGGTGGTGACCAGTCGACCGTTCTCGAACCGCGGGTCTCGTGCGAAGACCAACTCGTCCGTGGTGTCACCGCCTCCAGAGTCGGCGCGGACGAGGTGCCACCGGCCGTTCTCGTTCGACGCAACGATCCCGATGCGAGCGGACGCTGCCTCGAGTGGCAGGAGGACGTCGTCTTCGCCGTCGCCGGTGACATCACCGATCTGGACAGGAAACGCGTCCGTGAAACGCTGGTCAGGGACGGTCAACTGGGCGATGGTCGATGCACTGCTGCCGGTGAGGTCGAGCACCGTGGCCGCCGCGCCTTCGTCGACGTTGCGTCCCACCAGCGCGACCATGTCCGCTCCAACATGGAGCGTCGGCGAGTACACGACGACGTCAGGGTTGTCGGCCAGGTACTCCATCAGGACCTGCTCGGCTCGGACCGTCTGAGCGTCTCGAAGGCCCAACGCTTCGCACGCCCTGGCAAGGTCAGGTTCGAGGGTGGTATCGGTGCAGCTGATGCCCGTGCCGCTGGTCAGGTAGGTCCAGTTCTCGCCATCGGCCCGTAGGAAGACCTGCTCTGTGTCCACGCAGGTCCCGCCGCCGCCGGGCTCGCACCGAGAGTTGTCCGGGACGGCTCCGACGCGGGCGTACCCGTTCTGGCACTCGGTGATCTCGATGGCCACGATCGACAGGGAGGAGGGGTCGCCGACCGCGGCTTGGACGACGGGCAGCATGACCGCCGAGTCGCACGGCGCCGCCGCTTCGGTGGTCGAGGAGTCAGCCGTAACCGGGGAACTCGTCGACGACGGAGCTCTGCTTGACGTCGAGGCCGCAGGCGATGAACCGTCTCCACATCCCGCCAGCAGCGAGACCATGATCAGGGCCGCCGTGATCACACGCATGATGTGAAGTGAAGCGGTGAGGCCCGAAGTGCACAAGAGCCCTACGACCCCTCCGAGGTGCCGGTACGCCGTGGGTCCGAGCTCGACGTCCGAGATGCTCTCGACCGCACCGATGTCCCAGCTATCTGTTGCGACGGGCGCGATGTACCCGGCATTTCTCGGCGTCCCCGACTGGGTCTCATTGCTCGGGCCACCGGCGCATCGTCGGCGAGGATCCTCTCGTTCGGGGTCACTGGGTCCCTTTCGGCGAGGATCCTCGGGTTCGTTACACCCCGCAGCGGTGCATCGTGGGCGAGGATCCTCTCGTTCGGTGCCGCCCACGCATGTTCGGCGAGGATCCGCGGGTTCGGACTCGGGCCGGCGGCCGCACCGCCGGACGAACGGCACCCCGGGGTGCCGATCCTCGGCACCCCGGTGCGTGAGGTCGTCGAGGTCGCCGGCCGCGCCGAAGATCTGTTCTTCATTGACCCAACTCGGTGTACCCGGCAGTATCCGGCCCCCGCTGGAGGCGGAGGAGGAGGAGCCTAGGAACGTGGTCGAGTTGACCCTCAAGCCGACAACGCGGTCGGACCAAGTGGTCCATCCTGGCGTTCAGCTCGTGAAGCAGGCATGGTTTGGCGAGAGCCCCGGGCCCCTGATCGGCTTCGCTCTCGGCTCAACGGCTCCGGCCTGCCATACGTCTCCCGACGAGTGGCGGTCGTGTGGGGCTGGCACTTTCCAACCTGCGTCCTCGGCCGGATCGGCGCGAATCCCGTTGGCGATCCAACTCTCGGTCGCTGGCGCCTCGGCGATGAACTGCTCGGGGTGACCAAAATCTCGCTGCGGCGGCTCGAGGCAAGAGCTGGAGACATCGAGGTCGTCGTCGAGCGATGCAAGCGATGGGCCGTATGCATGATCGACGACGAGGGAGAACCGATACTCCACGAGGGGATCAGGAAGCAAAGATCGACGCGTCCCGTTCCCCGGCCATCCTGTCGCTGACCGTCGGCCTGTGGGCGGCGGACCAGTCGCAGGCCGTCTGGTCCATTGGCAGGTATCTCCTGAACGGCGTCTGAGCCGCCCCGACGTGCCGATCAACGGCCGTCGTCTCGTCATGGAGCAGCCCGTGTCCAGCCGGCCCCGATCAACCGTTCTCTGTGATCAGCGATCGAAGCCCGGTGGCGAGGTCGGTCACGTCGATCGGCTCAGACGCGACGCGGATCACGAGTTCGTAGACCGCGTCGTTCGAGGCACTCGTCGGATCGATGCCGTTCAGGTCGAGGAACACGGCGCACGCAAGCCAGCCCAGGCGCTTGTTGCCGTCGACGAGCGGATGGTTCTTGACGACGGAGTGAAGGAGCGAGGCTGCCTTGGTCCAGACATCGGGGTAGGCATCGTCACCGAAGGCCGAGGATCGAGGCCGCGCCGCCGCAGCGCCGAGGAGGCCCAGATCGCGAATGGGCGGCGGGTCGCCGAGGAGCCCGGCGGCCAGCGCCACGAGGTCGTCGAGATCGAGGTACTCGAAGTGTGCCGTCAACGTCCGAGACGGTCGAGTGCGTCGGCGTGGGCCGTCATGACCCGCTTGGCCGAAGCGAACACGCGGTCACGGTGGTCCTCGAGGCCCACGTAATCGCGGATGGCGCGTCGTGCGAGCTCTTGCATCGACACGCCTTCATCAGCGGCCCGCTTGCGCAGGAGATCCTGCTCGTCATCGGTCAGCCGGAGCGTCATGGCCATGTCGTCATGGTATCAGGCTGATACCGAAGGAGATGTGCCGCTCGTTGTTGGTCCTGGGGAGACCGCCCAGGTGGAGGGGACCCGGACCGATTGAACAGTTCGGTGCGGCGACAGCCGTCGAGGTGTAGCACGCAGGTTCTTGGCCGTCGATCGACGGGGTTGGGCGGGTGAGGCGGTCAGTTCTCGATCTCCAAGGGGTGGCCGAGAGTGACGTACTCGGTGGGAGTCGGGGAGTTGGTGTCGAGCTCGGCGAGGTGCTCTTCGTCCCCGCCGACGTACACAGACCAGAAGTCCACATCGGTTGCGGCGAACCATCTCCGGTCATCCGGCCAGAACAGGTCGGGGTTGCGCCACTCGTTCGGCGAGTCGGGGTACCGGAGCTGAGACACCGCCGATACCGCGGCCTCGACCAGGTAGTACCCCCGGTTCGGAACATGGAAGCGCGGTACCTTGTCGAGCGCTGCACGGACGGCGGCGTAGCGGCGTGTGGTCTCGTCGACCAGGCGTGCCTGCTCAGCTTCGCGTCGGCGGATCGTGTCCTTCTCGATCGCCGGCGTCGGCCAGGCGATGCTGTTGGTCCCGCCGTCGAAACCATGTCCCTCCCATACGGCGAACCAGGCTCGTTCCGGGGTGGATGTGTGTCGGTCGCCGACCGCCGCGACGAACTCGAACAGAGCGCGGTAGGCCAACCACCAGTCGGGAACGCTTGGGTCGGGGGCACGCAGTCGCAGGATCCCTGGATACCGGTTGGGCATCAGCGCTCCGACGGTGCCCCAGGGCCCGTCGCACGCCGGCTTGATCCACTTGGCGGACTCCACCGTGGCGGGAGATCTCATTCCGTCGCCGAAGATCATGGCGACAGCCTCGCATCGTCGCACGGGCAACGGGACAGTGTCTTGCCTTGGTCTGGTGGCGCCCCTACGTGCCGGGAGTTGTCGCCGGCGAGCGGGCGGCGGCCACGTCGGCTTCTCCGCCTATCAACCATTCCGGCGAGCGCCCGGCGAACACGACCCGGCATTCGAGGCGGCTGCGCAGGGGAACGCTCTAGCGGCCTACTACCGGTACTCGTCCGGGAGGTCGAAGTCGAACCGCTCGCAGAGGCGCTCAACGTCGTGACGGTCGACTTCGCGGAGCGGGTACCCCGTGTGGAAGCGCACCGCCCACTGCGGTGAGTCGCAGCGGACGGACAGCCCGTCGATCACACCGCTGCCGAGGAAGGCGTCGACCGGGAATGTCTCACCGTTCACGGCAGAGCCGTAGTGGACGGTTTGATCATCCACCGGCTCATAGACGTGGAGGTCGAGCCGACGCGACCCGCCGTCGTGGAGCACGAAGTTCCACGGTCGATCATCGCCCCAGGGATAGAGCCGGTCGAGTCCGATCGAAGCGACCGCCCGAACAAGGTGCTCGTAGTGGTGCGCCGGGAGCCAAAGGTCCAGATCGCCGTGGCGTCGGGTCTGCTCGCCCAGCAGCGCATCCACTGCCCACCCGCCGCCGACCACGGCATCGACCCCGGCGGATCGGAGTGTCTCGATGATCGACCGAGCCGTACCGGCGGGCATCTCGTGGCCAATCTCATCCGGCATACCGCCAGTCTGCACTCCGTAGCGCGACGCGCCGCTTCGCTACGGGGACCGTGCCGACGCGCCGATGAGCCGCATCGGGTATCCGCCGAACCTTTGACCGCTGGGCGTCCCGATCGGCTCGTTCTCCGGTGGGTGGTGCGGAACCGATGGCAGTTGTGCGAGCGGCCCGACTGGCGTCTTGGGGACCGGTACGGCGGTTCAGCATCGCCGAGGTCGCCGAGTACCTCGGAGTCGACATCCGCCACGTCCGCCGTCTCGTCCACGAACGCCGCATCCCCTTCTACAAGTGGGGCCACCTCCTCCGCTTCGACCTGACCGAGATCGCCGCCTGGCTCACCGAGTGCCGCTACGAACCCCGCCGCCGGGCCTGACGCGGAGTCAGCGGTCGAGCTGGCGGTCCAACTCGGCGTCGATGAGCTCGTTCGAGCGATCCCGCTCCTCCACGAGCACGCCGGCGTACACCCGAAGGAGCACGTCGATGGAGTGCCCCAAGCGCCTGGCGACCTCGGCGGGCGGAACGCCGGCACGCAGCATCATCGTGGCCGCGGCGTGACGGAGGTCGTAGAGCGTCGTCCCTGTCAGCTCCGACCGGTCGGCCCACGCTGCGCTCCGAGCCCGATCCCAGACCGGCTGGTAGCTCGTCGAGGTCATCGGCCGACCGTTCACGTTGCGGAACAGCAACTCGTCGTTCCAGCGGGCGATGTGCGTCCGCAGCCGTTCCACGAGCATCGGTGGCAACGGCACCTCGCGGACGGCGCCGGTCGCCCGGTGCTTGAGGCCCTTCTCCTCCGACCGGTCGCCATCGGCCGTGTACCGGGCACCGGGCTCGGTCGTGGCGCCCCGCACCCGGGCCATGCCCCACCCGCCCACCGGCAGCTCGAGGTCGTCGACCCGGAGGCCGATGGCCTCCGACGGCCGCAGGCCGGCGAGCCCGACGCAGGCGAACAGCGCGCCGTAGCGGGCGCCAGGGGAGTCGAGGGCGGTCACGTGGTCGACGAGGGCGATGACGTCGGCCATCGAGGGCACGGTCGTGACGTCGATGGTGAGGTCGCGGCTGGGCGTGCGCCACTCGACCCGGTCGAGCGGGTTGCGGTCGAGGAGGTCGCGCCGGACGGCGGCACGCAGCACGGCGCCGAGCGTGTTCCTGCGCCGGCGGGCCACGGCGGCGGACACGGGCTTGCCGTCCTGGCGGGTGGTGATCTCGGTGAGCACCTGCTCGAGGATCCGAGGCGTGATCTCGTCGAGTGGCAGCGACCAGCGCGCCAGCCAGGCCGGTGGGGAGGACCATCCGTCCGAGCCGGGGATGTACCCGTCGGAGCGGAGCCAGCCGACCACCTCGTCGGGCGGCTGGGGTGCCTTGGAGTGGACCATGCGAGGCGTGATGGCGACGAGGGTCTCGAGCGCGCTGCGCCTTGTCGTCCCCGCCCACTGCGGCCACTTGAGCGCCAGCCACTCCTGTGACCACACGAACCAGGTGAGCGACTCGCTCGACCACACGGCCGGCTCGCCGGAGCTGTCGTCGAAGTGCTCGCCTGCCTCGATCGCATCCAGGAGCTGGCGGCGGTACCGATCGGCCTCGGCCCGGGTCTTGAACGACCGGGTCCGGTCCCGGCCATCGATGCGCCACTTGACGCGGTACCGCCGTCGCGCCGTCGGGGTGCCCTTCGCCGGCTTCCCGAGCGAGAAGACCTGGATCTTCTGCGGCGTGTTCACCCCGTACCACCCCGTACCACTGGATCCGCCTGATGCCGTCCAGTAGTGGTACCACAGTGGTACGGAGGCCGCTAGTGGCTTCTGGAACGAGAAACGCTGGTCGGCAGGCTCCGAAGAAAAACCTGCTCTGACCAGCGTTTTCGTGGCGGAGGGGGTGGGATTCGAACCCACGGGACCCGCGAGGGGCCCGACGGTTTTCAAGACCGTTCCATTCGTCCGCTCTGGCACCCCTCCCGGAGCCCCGTGCTGGGAGCGCCGGCGATGCTACCGCTGGTCGCGGAACCGCCCGGCAGCAGCTGCCGGGCGGTCGAGCGGAGTGGGTGGGATTTGAACCCACGGAGGGCGTGAACCCTCACTTCCTTAGCAGGGAAGCACCTTCGGCCTGACTCGGTCACCACTCCGGGAGGTGCGCAGGTTAGTCCCTGGCACGACCAGGGCTCGACACGAGTCGCGGTGAGCGCGGTTTGGGAGGTTGTGACCACTTTCACGAGCGGATATGTTGCGTTTGGTTTACGAACCGACCAGGATCTGCAACATCAAGTTCGCTCGACGTCGATCGAGCCGTGGTCGGTGCCCCTCCAGCCCGGGGCGCCCCCGGTCCGGTCGGGGCCGGGACACGGTCCCCCTTCGTGTCCTGGCCCGACCGTCGGAGTGATCTCCCCCCGACGCCGGTGATGCCGCCCCAGGTGGCGCACCGACGGAAAGGACCGTTCAGCCCCATGTCCAAGTACCCACTGCGAGCCCTCGTCGGTCTGGCCCTGGCACTCGCCCTCGCCGCCGTGGCCGCACCGCCGAGCGGTGCCGACCGAGCAGATGGCACACAGGTCTCCACTGCCGCGGTGGCGCCGCCGGTCATCTTCTCGCTGGTCGACGAGGTCGCCGTGCCGCCGACGCCGGGCGAGGTGCTGGCCGCCGCAGGCGATCACGTCGCCCAGAGCGTCGCTGCTGCCCAGAAGCAGGAGCAGGCACCCGCCCCCCAGCCGGAGCCTCCGGCCGCCCCGGCTCCGCCGCCTCCCGCACCGGCCGGTTCGATCCAGGCCATCATCCAGCGACACTTCGGCGCCGCCGCCGACCAGGCGATCCGCATCGCCACGTGCGAGTCGAAGCTCAACCCGGCAGCGGTCAGCGCCACGGGCGACTACGGCCTGTTCCAGATCCACGAGTCCGCCCACCGCGCCCAGTTCGAGGCGGTGACCGGCCACCCGTGGGCCGATGTCTTCGACCCCGAGATCAACACGATCTACGCCAAGTGGATCTACGACCGGCAGGGCTGGAGCCCGTGGTCGTGCCGAAGCGTGCTCTGAGCTGACGAGCGCCGTCGCCGGTCGACCGATCACGGCCGCTCGTCACCGCCGGCGAGCTCGAGCACGCCACGCGCCTCGGGCGGGAGGTGCGCGAGCGCCCGCCGGCGCCGGCGGCGTCGTGACACCGGAGCCAGCAACCGCACGGCGGCGGCGGTCACGACCACCGCGGCGAGCGTGCCGATCACTGCAGTCAGCCAGGCGTCGTCCACGACCAGGCCGGCGACCGCCAGGCACACCACCAGCGCGACCGCGGCGACCACGGTCCAGAGCCAGAACATCGGCGGCTCGACCATGAGCTGGCGCAGCCCGTCGACCGCGACCTCGGGGTAGCGGCCCACGGTGCCGGCCTCGACCCAGTGGCGGGCGGCCTCGGACCGGCGCCCGGTCCGCTCGAGCGCCACCGCGAGCTGGCAGTGCAGGTCTCCCGATTCGGGGTTCACGGCCAGCCCTTGGCGAGCCACGTCCTCGGCCTCGAGCGGACGACCGGCCTGCGACAGCGTGGCCGCCAGCATCACATAGCCCCCGGCACGGTCGGCGTCGGCGCGGATGGCGGCCCGGGCGTGGTCTTCGGCGTCGGCCAGGTGCAACCGGCGGAGCGCGACGCGCGCCGCCAGCACGCGGACGTGGTAGCGGTCGGGGTCACTCTCGAGCAGTCGGTCCAGCTGACGGTTCGCCTCGTCGATCCGGCCGGCCGCCACCAGGGCCGACGTCAGCACCCGTCCGAGCCAGTCGTCGTCCGGTGCGATCCGCAGACCGTCCTCGGCGGCGGCGACGGCCTCGTCGTGTCGGTCCTGGAGCAGCAGCGCCCGGGCCAGGTGGGCGTGGACGTCGGGGTGGTCGGGCATGACCGCCAGCGCCTCACGTGCGGCGTGCTCCAGCTCGGGCCACCGGCGCAGATCGGCCAGTGCCCGCAGCCGCGCCAGCGTCGTCCGGTCTGCGGATGCGTCGGTCATCGGGTCCGCAGCCGACGGAGCGGTGAGTCGGTGGCGGCTCGCACGAGGTCGATGTCGGCGGCGCGCCAGCACCAGAGGTAGCGCGCACCGTCACGCTCGACGATCTCGACCAGACGGTCCCGGCGGTTGGGAGGCGACGACACGGATCCCGGATCGTACGGCGTGCACGCGAGGATGCAGACCCGTGGCCGACGGACGATTCGCACCGAGCCCCACCGGACCCCTGCACGTGGGCAACCTGCGCACCGCACTGCTGGCGTGGCTCTTCGCCGCGCCACGCCGGCAGCCGGTTCGTCGTGCGCGTCGAGGATCTCGATCCGGTGGCCAGCCAGCCCGAACTGGTCGCCGAGCACCTCGCCGATCTCGCCGCGCTCGGGCTCGACCACGACGGTCCGATCGTGCGCCAGTCGGACCCGGCGGTGCGAGCCCGCCACGAAGCGGTGGTCGATCAGCTCGACGAGCGCGGCCTGCTCTACCCGTGCTGGTGCAGCCGCCGCGAGGTACGCGAGGCGGCCGCTGCGTCTCACGGTCCGCTGCCCGAAGGCGCCTACCCGGGGACCTGCCGCGACCTCGGCCCGGACGAGCAGGCGGAACGGGCAGCGGCGCGCCCGGGTCGCTCGCCGTCGCTGCGCGTGCGGGCCGATGCCGCCGAGGTGACCGTGGTCGACCGGCTGCACGGTGCCCACACCGGGATCGTCGACGACTTCGTCGTGCGCCGGGGCGACGGTGTCCCGGCGTACAACCTCGCCGTGGTGATCGACGATCACGACCAGGGCATCGGCGAGGTGGTGCGGGGCGACGACCTGCTGGTGGGAACACCCCGCCAGGCGTGGCTGTACGACGTGCTCGGCCTGCCCCGGCCCTCGTGGGCGCACGTGCCGCTGGTGCTGGGTCCCGACGGCGAGCGTCTGGCCAAGCGCCACGGCTCGGTCACCAGGCTCGAGCTGGCGGCGGCGGGCGTCGACACCACTGCGCTGCTCGGGTGGATGGGGACCTCGCTCGGGCTGGCGGCATCGGGCGAGCGAGTCGATGCCACGACGCTGCTCGGGCGCTTCGACCCGGATGCCGTCCCGCTCGAACCCTGGATCTTCGAGGCGCCGGCAAGTACCTGAGCAGCACGAGCGCGCATGTGGTCTGATCGCGTGCGTGGGCGATGAACCAGAGGGCCAGCCTCGGGACGCTGGACGGGAGGGGCAAGAGACGCACGGCGCCGTGTCGTCCCCTCTCGTACTGGCCACCCAGCTGGCGCCGCACTGGGAGGCGCACGGCCAGTTCGCTGCAGGACGGGAGACGCTCGAGGTCGCCTTGGCAACCACCACCGGCAGCACGCGCACCGAGCGTGCCGCGGCGCTGGCAGCGCTGTCGACGCTCGCCCTGGCCCAGGGAGACCTCGAAGGTGCGCGCGCCGCTCGGGAGCACGAGCTCTCGCTGCACGAGGCCGGACGCGATCGCCGACGAGCCGCCTCCAGCCGGAACGCACTGGCCATGGTGCTGTTGCGTCTGGGTCACCACCACGACGCTGAAGCTGCGGCTCGACGCGCGCTCGACGTCATGGTCGACCTCGGTGACGTCCTGGGCGAGGCCTACGCCCTGGCCGCGCTGGGGTTCGTGGCGGCCGCCGCGGATCGTGCCGATGAGGCGTTCGACCACTTGCTCCGCGCCCTGCACCTCTTCCGCCGTGCGGGTGCTGCCCACGAAGCGGCGTCGGTGCTCGCCAACCTCGGGAACCTGGCCGACGACGTCGGGGACCGCCGGCGGGCGATGCGCTTCCACGACGGAGCGCTGCAGTTGTTCACGAAGCTCGACGACGCTCGGGGCGCTGCGCTGTGCCTGAACAACCTGTCGATCCTGGCGCGCGTCCGTGGAGACCTGGACATCGCCGTCGAGCTGGCGACGCAGGCGCTCGAGCTGTTCGTGCGAGCGGCCGACCGTCGAGGACAAGCGGCGATGCACAACAACCTCGGCGGTCTCTGGGAGTCCGGCGGCGCCACCGACGAAGCCGCCCGGAGCTACCAGCGGGCGATCGACCTCTTCGCCGAGCTCGGTGATGCACTCGGTCGCGATGCGGCCAGTCAGAACCTGGCCGAGCTGCGCCCACCGGCTGCCGAGCTGTCCGCGCGCGAAGCGCAGGTGGCCGTCCTCGTCGCCGCGGGGCTCGCCAACCGGACCATCGCCGAGCAGCTCTTCATCTCCCAGCGAACGGTGGAGAGCCACCTGTCCCACATCTTCACCAAGCTGGGACTCGGTTCCCGCACGCAGTTGGCTCGGTGGGCCGCCAGTCGAGGCCTCCTCGACCAGGTGCCCGTCGAGTCGTGAGACCCTTCACGGCGTCAGGTCGAGCGCCTCGGTGACGCGCGTGTACGGGATCTGCGCCTCGTCGTTGAGGTCTTGGACGTCGCGTGCGGTCGGCGCATCGAACAGGCACATGCAGTGCGAGTCGCCCGGCACGAACGTGCTGCGCAGGTACCGCACGTCGCGGCCCTGCTTCTGGTAGGCCTCCGCCGTCTGGATCGCCTTCTGCTGGGCCTGCCCCAGCGCGTCCATCGTCACGCCTGGCAGATCTCGGTCGACCATGTACACCGGCATCTCGTCCCCCTCGGATCGCTGTTCGTACCGCTTCCCGGCACGAACACGACCGTACGCAGGTGTGTGTCGTGGCGCATCGGTGGAAACTCGGAAACCCGCGGAACCCGCGACCGTCGAGCGGTCGCCTCAGAGCGTGCGGATCCCGTCGATCGCCACGATCACGCCGACCACCGCGGCGACCGCCCCGAGGAACCGCACCAGACCCCCGACCGCCCACGGCGGTGCCGAACGGCGCAGGTACAGCGCGAGACCGCCCGCCAGCACCCCCACGGCGGCGGCGCCGGCGGTGGCGACCACGCCGTGCTCGGCACCCACCGACACGGCCAGCGCTGCGGCACCGGGGGTCAGGAGCACGGGGAACGTGACGAAGCCGGCGAGCCCGCGGTCGCTGGCCGGCTCCTCGGCCGGGCGCACGGCGCCGGCCACCAGCCAGCGCAGCCCGGCGACGGCGACAACCGCGCCGGCGCCCAGCCGGTAGGTGCCGAGGTTCACGTCGAGCCCGTCGAGCAGCGGATCGGCGGCGGCGGCCAGGGCCACCAGCAGCACGAGTGCCCCGACCGCGCCGAGGGTGACGGGCACCGGCCGGTCGGCGTGTCGGTCGTCGCGCGTCAGGGCCATGGCTGCGGCAGCCGGATTGACGGTGGCGAGGAAACCGAGCAGGGCGAGGGTCATGGGAGCACCGCCTCGGCCAGCAGCAGGCCCGATGCGGCGTGCTGCTGGTCGTCCATGCGGGTGGCGTCATCGTAGAACCAGGCGCCGGCGACCTCGGGCGGCACGGATGGTCCGCCGTCGACCTGACGATCAGCGAGGCGTGCCGCACCGCAGGCCAGCGTGTCGGCCGCCGGCCGGGCGAGGTCGGCCAGGCGCGGGTCGCCGGTGGCGAGTGGCAACAGCGCGCCGATGCCCTCGATCCAGGTGCCCTCGCCCGCCCCCCGCGGCGCCGGGCCATGGGTGAGCGACCCATAGGCCGTGCCTCGCTGGGCGTCCCAGCGGACCAGCAGGCCGTAGCGCTCGAGCAGCCGGCGGGCGTAGCGCACGTGGCGATCGGCCAGGCCCCACTCGGCCATCTCACGCAGCGAGTACGCCGCCCACTGGTCGGGCCAGGGCTGGGGCAGGAAGCCCTCTTCCAGGTCCCGGCGCGTGGACAGGTAGTCGAGCGTGCGCCAGGCGGCGTCGTCGAAGCCCTCGCCGGGGAAGGCCTCGTGGAGCAGTGCCAGCGCCCAGAGCGCCTCGCCCGTGGCGTAGACCGACGTGGCGCCGGCCACCGGCTCGCCGGCGCTCAGGTCGTGCAGCTCCAGCATGGACCCGTCGGAACGCTGTTGCTCCACGAGGAAGCGGCCCAGCGCCCGCATGATGTCGTCGTGCTGGATGTCATCGGTGGCCAGCCGGCGCTGGGCGAGCGCCACGGTGAGCAGCGCCGAGGCACCGAGCTTGGCCTGGTTGTCGTCGGCGAACGCCACCCCGTCACCACCGGTGGGTTGCAGCTGGCGCAACATCCAGTCGAGGCCCCGGTCGGCGGCGTCGCGGTAGTCGACCTCGCCGGCACGCACCATCTGGAACAGGCTCATGGTCACGCCGGCGTGGCGCACGAGGTTGTAGCCGGGGATGGTTCGGTCGTCGTCACGGTCGTACTCGTAGAGGTACCGGCCGTCGTCGTCCTGGTTGGCCACGATCCAGTCGGCTGCGTCCCGGGCGGTGGTGCGCGCCTCGGCACGGGAGAGCGTCGGGCAGACCTCGGGCGCCCAAAGCGTCAGCCGCAGCACCCCGAGGCCGATCGCCCACACGAGCACGGCCAGGCGTGCCCGCCTCGCCGCCGTCAACGCCACCACCGACGCAGGGGAGCCACGATCGGGAACACCAGCGGCAGCCGGCTCGTCACCAACCACCGTGCATCCCGATCGGCGTGGACCGAGCCGTCGCGGTCGACCAGCCGCAACGCGGCGCCCGGTCGTTCGTGTACGTCGAAGCGGGCCAGCCAGTCGAGGCGACGCACCCAGGACGCGGTGGCCGCGTCGGCGACGACCGTGCGGTCCCGCGTGGACGGGGTCGCCCAGATCACCAGGGCGACCACGCCGGCCAGGCTGAACACCTGCACCGACGCGGAGATCTCGATCGACAGGTGGAAGGCCAGCGCCGCCCAGACGGCGGCCAGGCGCGTGCGCGGGAACCACAGCCCGATGGCGATGAACAGCTCGGTGGCCACCGCCACGGGGGAGAGGACGGCGTGGAACCAGCGGGTGGTGAGCACGTCGAGCACGGCGTCGGCCACAGGTCCGGGGAGGATGCTGTGGCGGACGTTGTCCTGGTAGCGGATCACCCGGTCCCACAGGACGAGACCGCCGACCCAGTCGGGATCGGTGAGCTTGGAGAACCCCGAGGCGAAGTACACCGACGAGACGAGGGCCCGCAGCAGGTACAGCGGCCACAGGGTGGCCCGGTCGTCGGCAACGGCACCGGCTTCGACCCGACGGCGCCGGCGGGCGTCGAGCGACAGCACCCGGCCGCTCTCGCCCAGCGTCACGCCGCCGAGCAGCAGGAGCAGGAACGCCCGGTTCTGGTGGTAGTGGTGCTGCGACAGGAACAGGTTGCCGGCGACACACGCCCACGTGATGCCGGCGACCAGCCGGGTGCGCCACCCGAGCATCAGCCCGACGGCGGCGACGGCTCCGGTCCAGACGAGGACCACCTGCACCCAACCGGGGGGCTGGGGTGCGAAGCCCCACCACGGCACGAAGAAGTGCTCGTCGTAGGTGACGCCGTGCCAGGTCGAGGTCAGGTACGGCCAGAGGTGGGCGATCACCACCGGACCGAGCGCGATGCGCAGGATTGCCAGCGATCGGACGGAACCGGGCCGGTCGAAGACGTCGTCGAGCCGCGAGTGACGGGCCTCTACTGCGGTAGCGGTCACCGGGCCTCCTCGCGCACGTCGCTGCGCAGCACACGCGGTTGCGGTCCCCGCGTGTTGTGCCAGCCCTCGACGTCGGCCTCGAGGTAGAGCGTCTCGTGATCGTCCGGCGTGTGGTCGGCCACCCAGTCGAGCGAGTCGTCGAGGAAGTCGAGTGAGGCGCCGAGGCCGGCGTAGGCGTGCTTGCGCCGGCCGGGGTCCTCCAGCACGCCCCACCCGATCAGGTCGTTCCACCGGTAACCGCCCGGCCACGCCTCGCTGATAGGGACCCGCCGGCCGTCGCTGGTCACGCGCACGATGTCGGCCCGCCACTCGGACGACTCGTTGAACGGCTGGTACCCGAAGAAGTTGTGGGGGTCCCAGTAGCTGCGGACGATGAGGCCGGCCTGGACCAGCAGGACGGCGGCGAAGAACCCACGGACGAGCCGGGCCCGCCACCGGGGGCGCTCGATGCGGTCGTCCACGCTCGGAGCCTCCACGCCGGGTCAGTCTGGCCGACGCCGGCCGGATGGGGGACGACGCACCACCGGGTCGTCGGTAACGTCCGGGCCGTGACCGATCCCAGTGCCCCGTGGTGGAAGTCCGGCGTCGTCTACCAGATCTATCCGCGCTCCTTCGCCGACGGCACCGGCGACGGCATGGGCGACCTCCGGGGCATCATCGACCACGTCGATCACCTCGTCGATCTCGGTGTCGATGCCGTGTGGCTGTCGCCGTTCTACGAGTCACCGATGCACGACATGGGCTACGACGTCTCCGACCACCGAGCCGTCGACCCGCTGTTCGGCACCCTCGACGACTTCGACGAACTGGTCGCCACGCTCCACCACCAAGGCATCCGGATCATCGTCGACTTCGTCCCCAACCACGTCTCGAGCGAGCACCCGTGGTTCCTGGAGGCGGTCTCCGATCCCGATTCCGACAAGCGCGACTGGTTCATCTGGGCCGATCCGGCGCCCGACGGCGGACCGCCCTTCAACTGGACGGCGTCGTTCACCAACGAGTCGGCCTGGGAGCTGGACGAGGCCTCGGGGCAGTACTACCTGCACCTCTTCCTGCCCGAACAGCCCGACGTGAACTGGGCCAACCCCGACCTGGAGCAGGCCCAGCACGACGTGTTGCGGTTCTGGCTCGACCGGGGGGTCGACGGTTTCCGCATCGACGTCATCAACGGCATCGGCAAGGACCCCAATCCGCGCGACGTGCCGGACGACCTCGTCGGCATCCCCCAGGTCGTGCTCACCCACCACGAGACCGTCTTCCCGCTCATCCGCCGCATCCGCGACACGATCGATCCTGACGGCGACCACTTCGTGGTCGGCGAGGTCGTCACCGGCGACCTCGAGGTCCAGGCCCGCTACGCCTGCGAGGGTCAAGGCATCCACGTGCCGGTCAACTTCGCGTCGGTGTGGGCCCCGTGGGACGCCGACGCCTGGCGGCTGCTGATCCAGGGGACCGAGGACGTGTACGTGCACGGCGGCGCCATCTGGCCTTCGTACGTGCTGTCCAACCACGACAACCAGCGGGTCCGCACCCGCTACGGCGGCGGCGAGGACCGGGCGCGCGCTGCGGCCGTGCTGCTGCTGACGCTGCGGGGGACGCCGTTCCTCTACCAAGGCGAGGAGCTCGGCCTCGAGGACGCGGTGATCCCGCAGGGCGAGGAGATCGACCCCGGCGGTCGCGACGGGTGCCGTGCGCCCATCCCGTGGACGCGGACCGGCGACCACGGCTGGGGTGCCGACCACTGGCTGCCGTTCCCGCCCGATGCCGTGGCGCGCTCGGTCGAGGCCCAGCGCGACGATCCCCGTTCGGTGCTGTCGCTGTTCCGTGCCCTGTTGCGGGCCCGGCACGATTCGCCGGCGTTGCAGCTGGGTCGGCTCGAGCTGCTCGACGCTCCGGCTGGCGTGCTGGCGTACCGGCGCATCCACGGCGCCGACGAGCGCGTGGTGGCGATCAACTTCGGCGACGTGCCGGCGCAGTTCGAGCGGAGCGGCACCATCGTCGTGCGCTCCGACGGCACGGGAGCCGGCGAGCCTTTCGACGGGACACTCGCCGGCGAACACGCCGTCATCCTCAACCCCTGAGGGAACTGGCAGCTGCTGCGTCACACGCCTGCGCATCCCTCCCGGGGTGCGATGCCGGCAGTGTGACGCGCGGGCTGCCAGTTTCCCCACGGGTGGGGTCAGCGGCCGGCGGAGAGCGACGCCGACGGGTCGAGCGCACCCGCCCGGTCGAGCGCCAGCTCGGCCGCCGTCCCCGGCGTCGAGCGGATCATGGCCGAGAACACGATGGCGGCGACGCCGAGGCCGGCGCCGACGAGGTAGGCCAGGAGGAAGTCGCCCGCCTTCTCGGTGCCCCCGTAGATCGAGGTCATCACCGTGACGCCCAGGGCGGCGCCCACCTGGAACATCATCCGCTGGGCGGCGGCGGCGATGCCGAGGTCCTGCTCGTCGACCGAGTTGGACAGCGTCGCCGTGAGCGTGGGCTGTGACGTGCCGTTGCCGACGCCCTGGATCACGAGCCCGACGAAGACGATCAACGCCAGGTCCTGCCCGGCGCCCAGGCCGAGCAGCAGCAGCGCCAATGCGATGGCGACGGCGCCGAACACGGCCACGGGTCGCTCGCCGATGCGGGTGGCCAGCGCGCCGCCGACCGGCGAGGTGGCGGCGAACGACACCGGCCGCAGCAGCATGATCAGCGACGTGATCGACACCGAGTAGCCGAAGACCGACTGCAACAGCAGCGGTGCGAGCACGAAACCGCCCATGTAGGCGGCGCCGGCGAACAGCGAGCCGAGCATCGAGGCGGTGAAGTTCCGGCGACGGAACAGCTCCAACGGCATCAGCGGGTACCGGACCCGGTCCTCCACCAGCGTGAATCCGACCAGGCCGACCACGCCGCCGACGGCTGCGGCGATCACGACAGTGTCCAGGCCCCGAGCGGGCACCTGGTTGAGGGCGATCATGACGCCGCCGGCCCCCAGCGCCAGCGTGACGGCGCCGGCGATGTCGAATCCGACGTCCTCGCGTCGCACCGTCTCACGCAGCACCAGGAACGCCGCCGCGACCGGCACGACCGAGAGCACGGCCTGGATGCCGAACATGGGGCGCCAGCCCACGGCGTCGATCAGCGGTCCGCCGAGCACCAGGCCGATGGCCGGCGAGCCGGCCGCCACCAGCGACCACCAACCCATGGCCTTGGCCCGCTCGGCCGGTCGGTACACCGAGTTGATGAGGGCCATCGACG
Source organism: uncultured Acidimicrobiaceae bacterium (assembly GCA_963800295.1). Classification (GTDB taxonomy): domain Bacteria; phylum Actinomycetota; class Acidimicrobiia; order Acidimicrobiales; family Salinilacustritrichaceae; genus Salinilacustrithrix. The sequence goes on along the minus strand of CAWDAJ010000004.1, from coordinate 256,810 downwards.
ATGGGATCGTGGCGGCGCCGATCATCACGGCCAGGCTCCGCAGCACGATCAACGAGTACGGGTCCCACGCCAGCGTGGTCACTGCCGTGACCACCGTCGAGATCACGAACCCGACCAGGAACACGCGCCGGTGTCCGTACAGGTCGCCGAGCTTGCCGAGGATCGGCAGGGCGACGGCCGAGCCGAGCAGCGGTGCCGAGATGACCCAGGCCACCAGCGTCTCGGTGGTGCCGAAGTCCTCGGCGATGGTCGACAGGCTGACCGTCAGCAGCGTGACCGGGAAGGTGGTGGCGAACATGCCCGCCAGCGCGGTGAGCAGCACCCAGCGCTGGTAGCTCCCCGCCTCGGACAGCCGCTCCTGGACGTCGGAGCGTTTGGCGGCGGAGCGGGACACCGCCACCACGGTAATGGTCGTTATCGACGGTGACCCAGCCCGCCCCCGGACCGCATCGCCGTCGCGATCCGGTAGAAACGACGCCATGGCTGACATCACCCTCGGCGGCAACCCCGTCCACACCAGCGGCGATCTCCCCTCCACCGGCGACAAGGCCCCGTCCTTCGAGCTCGTCAAGCAGGACCTCACGCCGGTCACCTCGGACGACCTCCAGGGATCCCGCGTCGTGCTCAACATCTTCCCCAGCATCGACACCAAGGTGTGCGCCACCTCGGTGCGCACGTTCAACGAGAAGGCGGCCGATCTCGACAACACGGTGGTGGTCAACGTCTCGGCCGACCTCCCCTTCGCCGCCGCCCGGTTCTGCGGAGCCGAGGGCATCGACCGTGCCATCACCGGTTCGACCTTCCGCACCAGCTTCCTCGACGACTTCGGCGTGCGCATGACCGACGGCAAGCTCGAGGGCGTCGCCGCCCGCGCCGTCGTCGTGCTCGACACCGACGGCACGGTGCTCCACAGCCAGCTCGTCCCCGATATCGGCCAGGAGCCCGACTACGAGGCGGCGCTCGAGTCGCTCAGCTGATCAACAGGGCGGGCACCACATGAACCAGCTGCTGGAGCAGGCCCGCGGTCTGTTGCCCGAGACCGTCGCGCTGCGCCGTGAGCTGCACCAGCACCCCGAGCTCGGGCTCGACCTGCCCCGCACCCAGGCCCGGGTGCTCGAGGCCATCGCCGACCTCGGACTCGACGTCCGCACGGGCGATGCCCTGAGCTCGGTGATCGCCACGCTCGACACCGGTCGCCCGGGCGGCACCGTGCTGCTCCGCGGCGACATGGACGCGCTGCCCATGCCCGAGGACACCGGGCTCGTGTACGCCTCCGAGATCGACGGCGCCATGCACGCCTGCGGTCACGACGCCCACACGGCGATGCTGGCCTCGGCGGCCCGGCTGCTGGTCGACCTCGCCGACGACCTCTCCGGGCGGGTGGTGTTCATGTTCCAGCCCGGCGAAGAGGGCTTCGGTGGTGCCCAGGTCATGATCGACGAGGGCCTGCTCGACGACCAGCCCGTCACCCGCGCGTTCGCCATCCACCAGTCGCCCAACTTCCCCTCCGGCATGATCGCCACCCGGCCCGGTCCGCTGATGGCCTCGGCCGACGTGTTCTCGGTGACCGTCACGGGGCGCGGCGGGCATGCGTCGATGCCCCACCACGCCAACGATCCGGTCCCGGTCGCCTGCGCCATGGTCGGTGCGTTCCAGACGTTCGTCACCCGGCGCGTCGACGTCTTCGACCCCGCGGTCGTCACCGTCGCCAGCGTCCGCGCCGGCTCCACCACCAACGTCATCCCCGAGACGGCGCGGCTGGCCGGCACGATCCGCACCACGTCGGAGGCCACCCGGACCCTGGTCCACCGGGAACTGGACCGGCTGGCCACGAACATCGCGGCCGCCCACGACATGGAGGCGACGTTCGAGATCGAGCCCGGCTACCCGGTCACGGTCAACGACGCCGATGCCGCTGCGTGGGTGCACGGTGTCGCCACCGCGCTGGTGGGCGAGCGCCGGGCCGTCGAGATGCCGAACCCGGTGATGGGTGCCGAGGACTGGAGCTACGTGCTCCAGCGCGTGCCCGGGGCCATGGCGTTCCTGGGAACGTGCCCGCCGGGCGAGGACCCCCGCATGGTGGCGCCGAACCACTCCAACCGCATGGTCCTCGACGAGGACGCCATGGCCGTCGGAACCGCCATGTACGCCGCCGTGGCGCTCGACGAGCTGGGCGGCGATCGCGGCGTAGAACAGCTGGGTAGGTTCGTCCACCATGAGCGCCGCCGACCTCACCATCTTCCACAACCCACGCTGCAGCAAGTCCCGCGCCGCCATGTCGGCCATCGAGGACGCGGGCACCGAGGCCGAGGTCGTGCGCTACCTCGACACACCACCCGATCGGGAGACGCTCGAGTCCGTCATCGCCAAGCTCGAGGACCCGGTCGCCGACCTGGTCCGCACGGGCGACGCCAAGGGCAAGGGCATCGACCTGCCCGAGGTGCTCGACGAGTCGACCGTGGTCGGCCTGCTGCTCGAGTACCCCGAGCTGATGGAGCGCCCGGTGCTGGTGCGCGGCGACCGGGCCATCATCGGCCGCCCCACCGAGCGCGTCGCTCCGTTCCTCAGCGGCGGCTGATCACCAGCCAGGCCGAGAGACCCAAAGGCACGCACCAAAGGGACGAATCGGTCATGGCTTCTTGAAGGCCGCCCGCCGGGGGTACGGAGCGCCGATGTCGCGCGATGCGGGTACCCCCGGTGCTGAAGAGACCCCCGCCGAGCGCCGCGGGCGTCTGCAGGATCGCCGGTGGGCGGTCGGAGGTGCGATCGCCACATCGGTCGTCGGCTTCGGCGGCATGGCGATCGTCGGCACCGCCTCGACCTTCGAAGCGCGTCGCCTGCTCGAGTCGGCGCTGCCGTCGTTGCGATTCGCCGCCGCGGCCTACGTGGGTACGGGTGCGACCGTCCTCGCGCTGATGCTCACGCTGACCACGTTCAGCATCTCCCACGACCTCGACTTCCACCGTCGCCACTACCGGCGCATCCGGGAGATCGCGACCGTCACCACGATGGCGATCATCTCGTCGGTGCTCATGCTGCTGTTCGTCAGCTTCCCGCTGAGCGAAGCCGACGTGGCCCCGGACTGGTACGTGTACGTGTACTACGCGCTGATCCTCGGTGGCGCCATCACCGGAGGGATGTTCATCGCCGTGGTGCTGATGCTCCTGCACGCCGTGCGGGGGGTCATCTCGGTGGGGGAGAACCCGGAGACCAGCGATCTCGTGCTGTTCGACGTCGCCGACGCCGAGCCGGAGCCGGATGGCTCGCGACAGCTGGGCTGAACGCCGGGTCAGCGAGTGACCGGCAGGGCCTCGGTGAAGCGGGTGTGCACCGTGAAGCCCTGGTCCTCGATCCAGTTGGCCGCGCCCCAGAGCGAGCTGACCGAGCTGGCCGGGATCGGGAGCGCCGTGGTCCGGGCGTCGGGCGGCGCCTGGTAGGCGTAGGCCGCCACGTCGACCTCGGGGTCGCCGGGGTTGCCCTCCTCGAACGCCGACGAGGCGAAGGCGTCCATCATCGAGTTCTGCGGGCGGCGCGCGTGGCCCTTCTGCCACTGCCCGACGTTGGGCAGTGCCCAGTTGTCGGCGATGAACTGCAGGATCGTGGTGTGGTCGTGCTGGGTGTGGATCGTGCGACCCGCCTGGTCGCCTGACTTCGGCGCCCGGGTGTGCGGCGACAGCAGGAACGTGGGGACCCGGCATCCGTAGAGGCCGAAGTCGGGCGGGGCGTCGTCGCCGCGGATCGGCTTGTCGTCGGGTGCCTCTTCGTCGAGCCGGGTGTAGTCGACCTTCTTGGCATCCGTGGCGGAGAAGCGGGCGTAGGGGTCGACGTTCTTCCCGTACAGCGGCGGGACCACGTGGTCCCAGAACCCGCCCCACTCGTCGTAGGTGATGAACATGGCGCCGTCGGCCCAGTTCGGCGACTGCAGGAACGCGGTGACGACGTCGCTGTAGAACTCCTGGCCGAGGCGGATGTCGGCGTGCGGGTGGTCGTCGTTGGCGAGACCCTCCGGGGCGACGAAGAACGGGTCGACGAACGCGACCTGCGGCAGCGTGCCCGCGGCGCAGTCGGCGTAGTACTCGCTGATGTGCCGGGTGTTGGGCAGGTTGCGGGCGCCGAACAGGGCGATGGCGGGCAGGTTCGAGTAGTAGTACGTCCACGTCACGCCGGCGAGGGTGAGGTAGTCCCAGAGCGTGGGCCAGTCGAACCCGGCCGCCCACTCGGGATGGTCGGCCGCCATCTGCGGCGGGTAGTCGTTGTTGGTCACGCCGTGGGTCTGGGCCGAGTGCATGTAGTACCGGTTGGGGTACGTGCTGCCCAGCCACGAGCAGAAGTAGCGGTCGAACGTGGTGAAGTCGCGCAGGATCTGGCTGATCACCGGCAGGTCGCCGCCGCGGTAGAAGCTCGACGCGTACCGGTCGGTGCCCGAGTGCGGCCGGTCGTTCCCGTCCTCGGTGGTGCTCCAGCCGTCGGGCACCCGGTCGTGGTCGTGGGAGACCAGCTGGTACCGGCCACCGTCGTGGCTGTGGTTCGGGTCCTTGTAGGGGTGGCCCGTGTAGTTGGCCTCGCCCTTGGCGCCGAAGTCGAAGGTCTTGCGCCCCTTCAGCGTCGTGCCGGCGTCGAAGTCGGTGTCGGGCCGTTCTCCCCACCAACCGAGGTAGTGGTCGACGGAGCGGTTCTCCATCATCGTGACCACCACGTGGTTGATGTTGGTCTTGGGCTTCGGTCCACCGAGCAGCAGCGACGACGGCCGGGTGATGTTGATGTAGTCCGACGCCGCCCGCGCGGCGGGGTTGGCGAGCGCAGCGGCGCCGGCGCCGGCGAGGGCGGACTGGAGGAAACGACGACGGGAGAGAGGCACGCCCCAGGCTTCGCCGCAGCCCGGACCGGATCCTCCCCAACCGACGTGTCGGTTTCAGCCCGCCAGGGCCGTTCGCCACTGCTCGGCCAGGGCCGGGTCGTAGGCCTGGGTGAACCCGCACGACCAGACGAACCCGCCGTCGCCGGCGACCAGGACACGCGTTCCCGGCTCGAGGGCGGGTCCCTCGGGGGCGAAGAGCATGCCGGCGTAGCCCTGGTGGTCCAGCGTGACCGTGTCGCCCTCGCCGCCGGTGAACCACTCGTTGACCTGGAACGTCATGTCCCGGCCATCGACGCTGGTGACGGTCCCGTCGAACGCGTACTGGCGGTGCGTGAGGGTGTCGAGGTCGTACATCTCCACGCACGACGTGGCCTGGGTTCCGCCGTCACCCGGGGTCACGCCGCTCGACACACCGTCACTGGGGTCACCGGACGGCACGGTCGTCGCGCCCGAGGCCACCGGTTCTTCCGACGAGGATCCGCCGGAGGCCAGGACGGCACCGACCACCCCGGCGAGCAGCAGGAGGGCGGCGGCGATGCCGATGACCCGTGGATCGCGGAGGCGGGAAGGAGTCGTGGTCGGTCGGTCGGTGCGGACATCGGTGTCGGTCATCAGGATCTCCTGGAGCGTGGCCCGGACGCGGGCCTCGGACGGATGGGAGACCGGTTCGGGCACGGGGTCGGCGGCCCGCAGTCGTTCGATGGGATCGGTCATGGGTTCCTCCGGTCGTCGTGCGGTCCGGACGTGCCGTTGCGGTCGTCGGGTGCATGTCCGGGCGACCCGGTTCCTGTCAGGTGATCTGCGGTGCGCTCCGCCCTTGCGATGGCGCGCTCGAGCCGCTGCCGGGCGCGCGACACCCGCAGCGCAGCGGCGTTGGTGGACACACCCAACACGACGCCGACGTCGGCGTTGGCCAACCCCTCCCACGCCACCAGGCGCAGCACGTCGCGGTCGTCGGCGGACAGTGTGGCGAAGGCATCGAGGAGCACGCGGTCGTCGGTGGCGACGTCGGCCGGGTCGGCACCGTGCTGATCCGGCAGCGACGCCAGCCGTACGGTCAGCCGGTCCCGCCGGCGGTCGCCCCGGCGACGGTTGTGCAAGACGTTGGCCGCCGTGCGGTACAGCCAGGGCAGTTCATGGCCTTCGGGGATGTCGGCGAAGCGACGCCAGGCCACGGTGAACGCCTCGGCGGCCACGTCGTGGGCGTCGTCCGCCGTCGGGACCCGGCGTCGCGCGTAGGCGTGCACCGCCGGCCAGTGCTCGTCGAACAGCGCCGAGAACGCCGCCACCGGGTCGGTCATCGTCGGGTCCTCGGCGCGGAGCAGGGAACGGTCCACACGCGGTTCATGTCCGGCTCGCCCCGGCTCTGTCACGCTTCGGTTCGACCGGCCGGCGGATCATCGCCGTAGCCAAGCACCCGACCTGGTCCGGCGCGCACCACGCTCGGGCGGATGGCAGACTCGGCGGTGGTGGATCAGTTGCACGGGGTTCCGGTCGACGAGGCGCTCGAAGACTTCCGGCTGGCGTGCATCTCCCGGGCCATCGACGACCGCGAGATCAGCCTTCAGAAGCAGCGCAAGGTCTTCTTCCAGATCTCCGGCGCCGGCCACGAGGCGCTGCTGCTCGCCCTCGCTCGCCTCCTGCGTCCGGGTGTCGACTGGTTCTTCCCGTACTACCGCGACATGGCGCTCATGCTGGGGCTGGGCGTCACACCCCTGGCCATCCTCCAGCAGGCGGTCGGATCGGGCGCCGACCCGTCGTCGGGCGGACGGCAGATGCCCTGCCACTGGAGCGATCGCGACCGGCACGTCGTCACCCAGTCGAGCCCCACGGGCAGCCAGTGCATCCCCGCCGTCGGTTGTGCCGAGGCCGGTCGCTACATCGGCCGCACCCCCGAGCTCTCGCACCTGCCGGCCACCGGCGACGAGGTCACCTACGTGTCGCTGGGCGAGGGCGCCACGTCCGAGGGCGAGTTCTGGGAGTCGCTGAACACGGCGTGCACCCTCCACCTGCCGGTCGTCTACGCGGTGGCCGACAACGGGTACGCCATCTCGGTTCCCGTCTCCGACCAGTCGCCGGCGCCGGTCTCGGAGCTGGTGCGGGGCTTCCGAGGCCTGGAGATCCTCCGGCTCGACGGCACCGACTACTTCGAGGTGCGGCGTCGGGCGGCCGACGGCATCGCCCACGTCCGGGCCGGTGTCGGGCCGCTGCTCATCCACGCCGATGTCATCCGCCCGTACTCGCACTCGTCGGCCGATACGCAGGCCAAGTACCGCTCCCAGCGCGAGCTGGCCGACGAGGCCGAGCGCGAACCCATCGGCCGGCTCGAGCAGGCGCTCGTCGAGGCGGGGGCACTGAGCCCGGCCGAGGCGAGGGCGGTCCGCGAAGAGGCCCGCCAGACGGTGGCCGACGCGGCCAAGGAGGCGCTCGCCTCCGCGCCCCCCGACCCCGCCGACATCACCCGCCACGTCGTGGCGCTGCCCGACCTGCCCGAGCTCGACGAGCCCGACGGCGGCGGCGACGAGGTGGCGATGGGCGGCGCCATCCACGCCGTCCTGCGCGAGCAGATGGCCGCGAACCCGCGCATCCGGGTGTTCGGCGAGGACGTCGCCGACGCCCGCGAGGCGGTGCTCGCCGACGTCGAGGGCAAGGGCGGCGTGTTCGGCACCACCGCCGGCCTCCAGCGCGAGTTCGGGATGGCCCGCTGCTACAACACGCCGCTGGCCGAGGCCAACATCATCGGCCGTGCGGTGGGCCAGGCCATCCGGGGCCTGCATCCCGCCGCCGAGATCCAGTTCTTCGACTACATCTGGCCGGCCATGCAGCAGATCAAGAGCGAGGCGGCCACCGTCCGCTGGCGCTCGAACGGCTCGTGGTCGTGCCCCGCCGTCATCCGCGTGCCCATCGGCGGGTACCTGGCCGGCGGCGCCATCTGGCACAGCCAGTGCGGCGAGTCGATCTTCGCCCACGTGCCCGGCCTGCTCATCGCCTTCCCGTCCCGCGCTCGCGACGCCGCCGGCCTGCTGCGGGCGGCGTTCCGCTACGACGACCCGGTGCTCTTCCTCGAGCACAAGCACCTGCTCCGCCAGCCCTACACCAAGGACCCGTTGCCGCCCGAGGACTACGTCCTCCCCTTCGGCAAGGCCGCGGTCCGGCGGCCAGGCGACGCGTGCACGGTCGTCACGTGGGGCGCCACCGTGCAGAAGTCCCTGGTGGCCGCCGACCGCATCGCCGAGGAGACCGGCCGGCAGGTCGAGGTCATCGACCTGCGCACCATCGCTCCGTGGGACCGCGAGCGGGTCGCCGAATCCGTCACCCGCACCAGCCGGGCGCTGGTGGTCCACGAGGACGTGCTCACCGCCGGCTTCGGCGCCGAGGTGGTCGCCTGGATCACCGACGAGTGCTTCTGGTCGCTCGACGCCCCGGTCCGCCGCGTTGCCGCCCTCGACACCCACGTGCCCTACGCGCCCGTCCTCGAGGACACGGTGCTGCCACAGGTCGACGACATCGTCGATGGGCTGCGCTCGGTGCTCAAGGAGTAGACGCGTGGGCCATGACTCCGCCTGACCCCGCCGGCCCGTCCACCCCCTGGCGATTCGAGGTCGACGCCGACGAGATCGACCTGTCCTTCACCTTCGCCGACGGCGAGGCGGTGCTCGAGTTCGAGGTCGACGAGGACGACATCGACCGGGTCGCGCCCGGCCAGCGCGCCGAGCTACGGATCCGTGGAGCGGCGGCCGATTCCGGGCCGTACGCCGCCGGCCACGTCGTCGGTCCCGTCCGCTGGGTCGAGGAGGACGGCGAGCGCTACCCGATCGTCGAGGTCGGGCTCGACCTCGTGGCCGGCGCACACGTCGAACCAATGTCGGTGGCCACGGACGATGCGATCGTCCTGCCCGCCCTCGAGGTCCGGCTCCCCGCCGACACCCTGCTGGTGGTCGAAGCCTCCGACGGCGGCTGGACCGTGGTGCGGGGCACGGCCGACATGACCGACGTCGAGGAGCTCCCCGACCGCCACCGCACCTTCATCGATGCCGTCGAGTACGTGGCCTCCGTCGCCCAGCAGGCCGCCCGCGACCTCCCGGTCGTCGATCTCGACGACGAGCTCGAAGCGGTCGCCATCTTCGACGCCGAGGGCGGTGTCTACGTCGTGGTCAAGGACGAGCCGAGCTCGTACGCGCTGTGCTGGCTCGACGACGACGGCACCCTCGACGAGGTCGACCGCTACGCCAGCCTCAAGGAGGCGATCCTGCTGCCCGTCCTGGACGAGGAGCTCTTCGGCACGGACTGATCCTGGTTGGGTGGTCAGCCGGCGACCGGCGCCGGCACCGGCTTGGGCCGGCACAGGTAGTCGTCGAGCTCGGCGTGGTTGGTGCGCCGGCGGTACTCGGTGGTGCGCCCGACCCAGTTGTTGGTGACCCTTCCGCCCTGGAGGTACCACGAGTCGTCGATGAGCACCCAGGCGCTGTCGGCGAGCCGCTCGGACAGCTCGTCGTTGTAGGACTGCTGGACGTCGGGGCGGACCTCGACCGACTGGATGGAGCGGGCCGACATCTGGGTGACGAGCGACAGCAGGTACCGGATCTGCGACTCGATCATCAACACGATCGAGTTGTGGCCCAGGTTCGTGTTGGGCCCGTACATGAAGAACAGGTTGGGGAAGCCCGACACGCTGATGCCCAGGTAGGCCTCGGGTCCCTCGCGCCACCGCTCGTTCAGTTCGGCGCCGTCCGGGCCCACCACGCGCATGGGCGTGAGGAAGTCGTGGGTGTGGAACCCGGTGCCGACCACGATCACGTCGACCTCGTGGTCGGTGGGCTCGCCTTCGGCGTCGGTGGTGACGATGGCGTTCCCGGTGACCTTGGCGATCGGGTCGGTGACGATCTCGATGTCGTGGGCCTCGATGGCCTCGTAGTAGTCGTCGGAGAACAGCACCCGCTTGGCACCCATGGGGTAGTCGGGCGTGAGCTTGGCGACCTTGGCGGGGTCGCTCACCTTCTCCTCGATGTTCTTGCGGGCGTACTTCTCCATGAAGTCGCGCACCACCGACTTCTGCTTCATGAGATCGAAGCCGAGGAACTCGGCCCGCACCCAGATGAGGAAGCGGCGCAGGTTGCGGGCGATGCGGCTGCGCCGGATGAGGGACTTCTCGAACTCGGTGTAGTCGCGGTCGTTCTTGGGGATGATCCAGTTGGGCGTGCGTTGGAAGATCGTGACCTGGGCGCCCTGCTCGGCGATGGCGGGCACGTACTGCACGGCGCTGGCGCCGGCGCCGATGGAGGCCACCCGCGTGCCGACCACGTCGACCGAGTGGTCCCACTCGGCCGAGTGGAACACCGGCCCGTCGAAGCTGTCGAGGCCGTCGATGTCGGGCCAGCGAGGGCGGCTCAGCTGGCCGGTGGCCGACACGACGATGTCGTAGCGCTCGGTGGTGCCGCCGCCGTCCTCGCCACCGTTCACGTCGAGGTCCCAGGCACCCGCCTCGTCGACCCAGCGCAGCTCGGTCACCGCGGCGCCGAAGCGCAGGTGGGCGCGCAGGCCGTAGACGTCGGTGCAGTGCTCGAGGTAGTCGCGGATCACCGGCTGGTGCGACCACTTGTTGGGCCAGTCGAAGTTCTCGAACGAGTACGAGTACAGCGCCGAGGGGATGTCGCACTCGGCGCCCGGATACGTGTTGGCCCGCCACGTGCCGCCGACCCGGTCGGCCTTCTCGTAGATGGTGAAGGTGTCGATGCCCTGCTGCTTGAGCTGGATGCCCAGCCCGAGGCCGGCGAACCCCGCTCCCACGATGGCGATGTGTGGCACGTGAACCCCCTGGTGCGACCCGGTGTGCGGAGGTCCGCTCCGACCCGGGGCGGACTGGCAACGACCGTATCCTGCTCGGCGGCGACGAGGAACTCGGCCGGTTCGGTAGGAACCGTCCAGCGGGGCGGCGAACTGTCGAGTGTGTCCGATGTGTCGGAAGCCGCTGGGGCGCTCGTGAACGGCCCCGAGTCGCGCTTCGTCGTCGCCGCGCTCGAAGCGCTGCTGGGCGGCGAGGCCGACGTGGCGCGCCGTGCGCTCGACGATGGCGCCGAGGCCACCAGCTGGGCGGCGGTGGCCCACCGTCTCGACGTCGCCGGGCGGGCGCTGACCGCCGACGACCCCGATGCCGGCGACCACGTGGCCGCCGACGCCGACGACCCCCAGACCGTGGTCGGCGTGTTCGACGCGTGGCTGCGGGGCGGCGGGTTGCCGGCCACCATCGACCTCACCCGCTCCCAGGTGGGGATCGACTCCGAGCGCGAGCGGGCGTGGGTCGGTCTCGGCGTGCTCGCCTCGCTCGTCGAGCGCTCGGGCTTCCCTCCGCAGGTCGTCGTCTGAGCTCGCCCGACCCCGCAGCGGGTCGGGACGGGCAGTACCCTCCGTAACCGTGGACGTGGACGAACCCACCTCCGGCGCGGACGTCGACGCCGCCGGTCTCGACGACACCGGCTTCGACGACACCGGTGCCCGGGGTCAGGCCCGCCGGCTGGCGGTCGTGGCCGAGGACGAACCCGGCATCCGCTCACTGATCGTCTCGCTGCTCACCATCGACGGCTGGGAGGTCCACGTCACCGACACCGGCGAGAACGTCGCCGATCTGCTCGACGAGTTCGGGCCGGTGCTGTGCCTGCTCGACGTGATGATGCCGGGCAAGGACGGGGTCGAAGCCATGGAGGAGGGACGGGCGCGCGGGCACGGTCCGTCCGACGGCACGGTGTACGTGATCCTCACCGCCCTCGGCGGGCAGGACGATGTGATCCGTGGCGTGATCTCGGGTGCCGACGACTACATCACCAAGCCTTTCGACGTCGACGACCTCTCCGATCGGGTGAGCCGGTGGTGTGAAGCCACCGGGTGGGAGCTGGTCGACGCCGAGAACCCGGGCGCGGTGCACGAGCACCTGCGCTACTGAGCGCACGGTGGGGGACGACATGGCGGACACGACGGAGGGACAGCGGAGGCGAAGCCGGGCATCGCTCGGCGAGCTCGCCGATGACGAGCTCGTCGCCTCGTTCCAGTCGGCGCGCGACAAGGACGCCGTGAACGAGCTGCTCAGCCGCCACGAGGGCCTCATCGTCTCGGTCGCCCGCCGGTACTTCGTGCCCGGTGGCGACCACGAAGACGTGCGCCAGCAGGCGATGATCGGCTTCTGGAAGGCGGTGCGCGACTACAGCGGCGACGCGGCGGCGTCGTTCCCGAGCTTCGCCCGCACCTGCATGCAGCGCCAGGTGATCACCGCGGTCAAGGCGGCCAACCGCATGAAGCACTCGCCGCTCAACGAGTCCGACCGCATCGCCCACCACGACGCCGAGCACGACGACGACGGCGCGGCGGCCGCGGCGCAGCTGCCGTCGGTGAGTCACGAGGCGTCTGCGGTCGACCGCCTGCACATCGACGAGAGCGGTGGCATGCCGTTCGGGCTCACCGAGATCGAGAACCTGCTCGAGGCCTACGGCCACGAGGCCGTGCACGAGATCCTGCGCCAGCACTTCGAAGGCAAGAGCACGCGCCGGCGCAAGGACGAGCCCGACCGGCTGTCCGAGAACGAAGCCCACGTCCTCGTCGGTCTGCTGTCGGGCAAGAAGTACCGTGAGATCGCCGAGCAGATGGGCAAGACCGACAAGTTCGTCGACAACACGGTGCAGCGGCTGCGGGCCAAGCTGCGCCACCTCCTCGAAGCCTGAGTCGTTCGCGCCGGCTCAGCCGGTCTCCCGGTTCCGCCACCAGGTGGTGGCCAGGATGGCCACGGTGCCGAGGATGCCGATGATCCACAGGACGATCACCGGTCCCAGACCCGGCGTCTCCTGGGTGACCCGAGCGGTCTGCTCCACGAACAGCGTGGTGGTGGGGGCCGTCGGAGGTGCAGACGGTGCCGCCGTGGTGCTCGTGGTGGGCGGTTCGGTCGTGGCGGTCGTCCGCGGTGCGGCGGTGGTGGCCGGGGCGGTCGTGGTCGGTGGCGCCGTGGTCGACGTGGTCGTCGCCGCGGTGGTCGAGGTTGTGGAGCTGGTGGTCGTCGTCGGCAACAGCGTCGGACCGGGCGCGGTCGTCGTCGTCGTGGTGGTGGTGGTCGTCGAGCTGTCGCCACCCGGGATGAGCTGTGCCGCCGCTGACGGCACCACGATCGAGCTGAGGGCGACGGCGGCGACGACGAGCCGGAGCAGCGCCGACGGACGGGTCATCGCTACAGGCAGTCCCGGCAGATGTCGGCGGTGCCGTCGAAGGCGTCCTCGGGCTTGGTCACCAGGCACATGGTGCACCGGCGCTCGGCCCTCGGGGGAGCCTTGGGCCGTCGGGTGGCCGTCCGGGTCGAACGGCCACCGCCCGAGCGCGTCCGCGAGGGCCGGGTCGGCACCGCCGGCCGGTCGAAGGGGTCCTCGCCCAGCTCGTTCCGGCAGCACTGCAACGCCAGGTCGCGCAGGCGGCCGTCGGCGACGTCTTCGAGCACGGCCTTCTGCCGGGGCAGGTGATCGAGCCGGGCGGGCAGGGCGTCGAAGGGCAGCCGCCGGCGCCAGTCGACCGGGCGCCGGTGGCGGGCGCGCGACGGGTCGAGGTCGTCGCGGTAGGCGTAGTCGCCGGTGACCACCCCGCAGGCGAACCCGCCGGCCACCGGGTCGACCAGCAGGGCCACGTCGCCGGTGCGGATGCGCCGCACGAACGACAGGAACAGTGCCGCCTCGTGCTCCTGTTGCTTGGTGGGTTCGTCGTCCATGCCGACGCCGAGGATCCGCAGCGCGTGGCTGCGGTCGACGTCGTGGCCGTCGGGGAAGTTCGAGGTCAGACCGATGACCCCGTCGTCGAGGAAGGTGCGCACCAGCCGGTCGTGGTCGCCCGCCCGGGTCACCCAGACGGTGGCCATCTCGTCGGCGTGGATCATGGTGCGAGCGTAGAGGCCGACTTCCAACGCGCCCGCACGGGCAGCCAGGCTGGTGGGGTGCACGTGTGGATCGACCAGGACCTCTGTACCGGCGATGGTCTGTGCACCGACCACTGCCCGGAGATCTTCGTGATCCTCGAGGACGGCATCGCCTACGTGCGCGACGGCATGGAGATCGGCAACGACCCCGGCGGTGCCGGCTCCATGGTGCCCGTGGCTCCCGACTTCCACGAGCGGGTGATCGCCTCGGCCGAGCTGTGCCCGGGCGAGTGCATCTTCATCGAGCTCGACGAAGCCATGGCGCTCGACGAGGCTTCCTGAACCTGACCAGGTCGGTCCGTTCGGTGGTGCCGAGCGGTGCGTCCTGCGTGCGTGTGGTCAACTGAGCGGCGTGGGTGTGTGGCTGCAGCTCGGACTCGTGGCCGTGCTGGTCCTGGTCAACGCGCTGTTCGCCGGATCCGAGCTCGCGCTCGTGTCCCTCCGCGAGGGCCAGCTGCGCCGGCTCGAGAACGAATCGGCCAGGGGCGCCGCCCTCGCCCGCCTGGCGCGCGACCCCAACCGCTTCCTCGCCACGATCCAGATCGGCATCACGCTGGCCGGGTTCCTGGCCTCCGCGTCAGCGGCCGTCGGCCTGGCCGAGCGGCTCGAGGGCCCGCTCGACTTCCTCGGCGCCGCGGCCCGGCCCGTCGCCGTGGCGGCCGTGACCGTGGTCCTGTCCTTCCTGACGCTGGTGCTCGGCGAGCTGGCGCCGAAGCGACTGGCCATGCAGCGGGCCGAGCGCTGGGGGACGGTCGTCGCCCGACCCCTGACCGTGCTGTCGGAGGCCACCCGGCCCGCCGTGTGGCTGCTGTCCCGTGCCACCGACCTGGTCGTCCGGCTGTTCGGCGGCGATCCCGACCCGGGCTCCCACGAAGTGACGGCCGAGGAGATCCGCGAGCTGGTGTCGGCCCACGTGACCTTCACTCCCGAGCAGCAGGCGATCATCGAGGGCGCCATCGAGATCTCCGAGCGTCCGCTGCACGCCGTGTACCGACCGCGGACCGACGTGCTCACCCTCGCCGCCGAGTCGCGCTGCGCCGAGGTGCGCGACGTGCTGGCGGCGTCGGGGCACTCCCGGGCGCCGGTGGGTCGGGGCGGCGCGCTCGACGAGGTGGTCGGCGTGGTCCACCTCCGCGACCTGCTCGGCGACGACGAGCGCAGCGTCGAGTCGGTGGCCAGCCCCGTGATGGTGCTCCCCGAGAGCGTCAGCGTGCTGCACGCCCTCGGCGAGATGCAGGCCCGCCACGCCCAGCTCGCGGTGGTGGTCGACGAGCACGGGGCGGCCGAGGGCATCGTGACGGTCGAGGACCTGATCGAGGAGCTCGTCGGTGAGATCCAGGACGAGACCGACGAGGACCTCATCGGGATCCGACGGGAGGCGACCGGTGCGTTCGTGGTCCCGGGGCGCTTCCCCGTGCACGACCTCCCCGACATCGGCATCGAGGTGCCGCCCGGCCCCTACACCACGGTCGCCGGCCTGGTGCTCGATGCGCTGCAGAAGATCCCCGAGAGCGCCGGCGACGCCGTGCACGTCGGTGATTGGCGCTTCGTGGTCACCGCCGTGGGCGACCACTCGGTGACCGAGGTGCGCATCGTCCCGTGCTGATGGCGAGCGGCTCCGCCGCTCGCGTGCCGGCTGCTCGCTGGCGCTCCCGACGCCGGCGTGCTGATGGCGAGCGGCTCCGCCGCTACGAGCTGACCTCGATGGCGAACTCGGGGCAGTTGTCGGCGCAGAGCTGCGCCTTCTCCTCGAGGCCGGCCGGCACCTCGCCGTCGACCAGCAGCACGGCGTAGCCCTCGTCGTCGACGTCGAAGAGCTCGGGCGCCAGGGAGTAGCAGCGGTTGTGGCCCTGGCAGGCGTCGCGGTCGAGGGAGATCTTCACTGGTTCTGCTCCTGGTGGATGCGGACGGGCAGGGTGCGTGGCCCACGGACCTGGCCGGTGGACCAGCGGACGGCGGCCGGGTCGGCCAGCTCGAAGTCGGGGAAGCGGTCCATCCACTCCTCGACGGCCACGGTGAGCTCCATGCGGGCCAGGTTGGAGCCGAGGCAGCGGTGGATGCCCAGGCCGAAGGCCGAGTGGCGGTTCCGCTTGCGGTCGATGATGAACTCGTCGGCCTGCTCGAAGGCGTCGGGATCGCGGTTGTAGGCCGGGAACGGCAGCAGCACCCAGTCGTCCTTGTGCATGGGGCAGCCGCCGACCTCGACGTCCTCGGCCACGAGCCGGGCCATGGTGACCGGGGCGTAGAAGCGCAGGAACTCCTCGACGGCGAACTGGCGCACGCCCTCGTCCTCGGTCCAGCGCCGCCGGTCGTCGGGGTGCTGGGCCAGGTGCCACAGGCTGGCGCCGATGGCCGACCACGTCGTGTCGATGCCGGCGATGAGCAGCAGGGCGATGGTGCCGAAGATGTGCTCGTCGCCGAGCTTGTCGCCGTTCTCGTCCTCGATGTCGAGCAGGTACGACACCAGGTCGTCGCCCCGCACACCCTCTTCGCGGCGGTCGCGGATCTGCTCGGTGAGGTAGGCCTGCAGCGTCTCGCCCGGGTCGATGTCGCCGTTCTGACCCGGCGTCTCGAGGATGCGGTGGATGAAGACGCGGAACTTGTCGCCGTCCTCCTGGGGCAGGCCGAGCATGGCGGCGATGACCCGCACGGGGATGTGCTGGGCGTAGTCGACCGCGGCGTCGGCGACGTTCTCGCCCCCGGCGATGCGCTCCTCGATCTCGTCGAGCTGCTCACGGCAGCACGCCCGAGCCATGTCCTCCCAGCCCTCGATCACCTTGGGCGAGAACGGCGGCAGCAGGTACCGGCGAGCGCCCTTGTGGAACGGCGGGTCGGAGGTGATCGGCGGGGCGAACCCGCGGGGCGCGATGTCGGGCTCGGGCCGGAAGTCGCTGACGATGATGCTCCGGCTGGTGAAGTGGTCGGTGTCCTCGGCGATGGCCCGGACGTCTTCGGCGCGGGTGGGCAGCCAGGTGCCGCCGAAGCGCTCGGAGTGCGCGACCGGGCACCGCTGGCGCAGGTCGTCCCAGATCTCGGGTGCGTGGGCGGCGTAGTCGGGATGGGTGTGATCGAAGTCGGTCGCCCAGTCCTCGACGGGCGGACGTTGGACATCGGTCATGGAGCTCCTCCGGGTGCGCGGTCGTGCAGCTCCCCTGTGCTGCGATAACAATGGTTATCACATCGCCGGCTGCGGCGCCCCGCGGGCGGCGCCGTGGTGGTCCGTCTCCGGCCACGGGTACCGTCGGTCGGGCAGCACGACTTCGGGGGAACGCATGCACGATCTGGTCATCCGCAACGGCACCATCGTCGACGGCACCGGGGCGGCGCGCCGCCGCGCCGACATCGCCGTCGACGGCGAGCGCATCGTCGAGGTCGCCGACCAGGTTGGTGCCGGCCGTCGCACCATCGATGCCGACGGCCTGGTGATCACGCCCGGCTGGGTCGACATCCACACCCACTACGACGGCCAGGTCACCTGGGATCACGACCTGGCGCCGTCGTCGGTCAACGGCGTCACCAGCGTGGTCACCGGCAACTGCGGCGTCGGCTTCGCCCCGGCCCGCCCCGACCGGCACGACTGGCTCATCTCGCTGCTCGAGGGCGTCGAGGACATCCCCGGCACCGCCCTGGCCGAAGGGCTCACGTGGGGTTGGGAGCGCTTCAGCGACTACCTCGACGTGCTCGACGACCACCGTTGGACCGTCGACGTCGGCACCCAGGTGCCCCACGCCGCCCTGCGCACCTACGTCATGGGCGACCGAGGTGCCGACCACACCGAGCGAGCCACCGCCGCCGACATCGAGGCCATGAGCCGGCTGTGCGAGGAGGGCATCCGGGCCGGCGCGCTGGGGTTCACCACCAGCCGAACCTGGGTCCACCGCACCAGCGCCGGCGAGCAGATCGGCACACTCACCGCAGCCACCGACGAGGTGCTGGGCATCGCCGACGCCCTCAGCCGGGCGGGTGCCGGCGTCATCCAGCTCATCTCCGACGCCTACCAGTCCGACGACGACGACCTGGTGGCCCGAGAGCTCGAGCTGCTCGGCGAGCTGGCGCTGAAGGTCGGCCGGCCGCTCTCGTTCACGGTGCAGCAGAACGATGACACCCCCGACCGCTACCGCGAGCTGCTCGCCGCCATCGCCGGCTGGGTCGAGGCCGGAGCCACCGCCCGGGCCCAGGTCGCCGTGCGTCCCATCGGCGTGCTGCTCGGGCTGCACGCATCGGCCAACCCGCTGCTGTTCTGCCCCAGCTTCGGCACGCTGCCCGCCGATCGAGCCGCCCGCCTCGCCGAGCTGCGACGCGACGAGGTCCGCGAGCGCCTCCGCGGCGAGCACGCCGACGCCGCCGGCCGCTTCCGGGGCTTCCCGGGCATCATCCACTCCGGCTGGGACCGCATGTACCCGCTGTCGGACCCGCCCGACTACGAGCCCACGCCCGAGCGCAGCGTCGCCGGCCTGGCGGCGGCTCAGAACCGGGCGCCGTTCGACGTCTTCTACGACCTGCTCACCCAGGGCGACGGCTCGACGCTGCTGTACGTGCCGCTGATGAACTACGCCCGCGGCAGCCTCGACGACGTGCACGAGATGCTCACCTCGCCGCACGCCATGGTCGGCCTGTCCGACGCCGGCGCCCACTGCAACGCCATCTCCGACGGTTCGTTCCCGACGACGGCCATCACCCACTGGACCCGCGACCGCACCCGTGGCCCCAAGCTGTCGCTCGAGCACATGGTCCACCACCAGACCCAGCGCACGGCGTCGCACGTGGGCTGGCTCGACCGCGGTGTGGTGGCGCCCGGGTACCTCGCCGACCTCAACGTCATCGATCTCGACCGGCTCACCCTCCACCCGCCGCACATCGCCGCCGACCTGCCCGCCGGCGGCACCCGGCTGCTGCAGGAGGCCGACGGGTACGTGGCCACCATCAAGCGTGGCGTCACCACCGTCGAGGACGGCCGGCTCACCGGCGAGCGCCCGGGATCGCTCCAGCGAGGTCCTCGACCCACCCCACACTGATCCGTTCTGGGGTACGAGGTCTGTGCAAACCAACAGATGTCGTACCCCAGAAGCCGATGGGCGGGCCTGTCGAGGTCTGTGGTCCACCGCGCCCGGGTACGTCAGCTACGTGGCGGAACGTCCGCTGCGCAGGAACGTCACAGGAGCATCGAACTCGTGAGCAACGACGACCCGAAGTTCGGACACGCCGATCGAGAGCCCTCCCCGGGCGAGGAGAAGGCCGCCGAGCAGGCCGAGATGGGCGACGAGACGGCCGAGAAATACGAGGAGATGGCCGAGACCGGCGCCAACGTCAAGGGCGAAGGCCAGATCGAGCCCGAATGATCGCATGACTCGCTGATCGCGCCCGGGCGACGCTCCGTCGTCCGGCTTGCGTGGCGGTGGCCCGCGACCCCGGCCTCAGGCCGGGGTCGTGCCGCGCTCATCGTCAGGTGAGTGTCTCGGTGAAGAACCGGGTGATGTGCTGCTCCATGGAGATGCGGTCGGCCTCGGCACGGGGGACGTGGCGTTCGGAGGGGTAGAGCAGGAGCCGATGGTCGACATGTTCGGTCTGCTCGAGGTGGATCAGCGCGTCCAGCAGCCGTGCCGTGTGGCGGAAGTGGACGTTCTCGTCGATGAGGCCGTGCACCAGCAGCAGGTGCCGGTCGGCGAAGCCGGCGACGTGGGTCATGACCGACGCATCCCGGTAGCCATCGGGGTTGTCGGCAGGCGTCCCCATGTAGCGCTCGGTGTAGTGGGTGTCGTAGCCGTCCCAGCTGGTGACCGGCGCGCCGGCGCACGCCGCCCGGAAGACGTCGGGCCGGCGGGCCAGGCACATGGCGCTCATGTAGCCGCCGTAGCTCCAGCCGTAGACGCCGATGCGGCCCGCGTCGGCGATGCCGTCGTCGACGAGGGATCGGACGAGCGCGACCTGGTCGTCGACCTCCACCGTCCCCATGCGCTGGTGCAGCGCGGCCTCGAACGCCAGGCCACGGTCGACCGAGCCCCGGTTGTCGACGACCGCGACGCAGAAGCCCTCCTGGCGCAGGTACTGGGCACGCATCGCGGCCGTGAGCCCCCACGAGTCCATGACCAGCTGCACGTGGGGACCGCCGTACACCCACACCAGCGTCGGGAACGGACCGTCGCCGTCCGGCCGGTACACGGCGGCGTGCAGCGTGGTGCCGTCGTCGGCGGCGACGGTGCGCAGCTCGGGCGGCCGTAGCGTCAGCTCGGCCAACGCCGGATCGTGGCCGGCGTCGTGGAGCAGCAGGTCGCCGTCCGGTGAGTCGAGGCGTCGCAGGTGCGTCGTCGGCGGGCCGTCGAGCGCGCTGTGCACGTCGACCCACACCCCGGTGGGCACGTGGGCCAACGCACGGTGGACCCCGTGGCTGCGGCTGACCGGCTCGGGACCGGTCGAGTCGTCGAGCGCGACCCGCTGGACCTGACGCTCGAGCGGCCCCTGATGGGTGGACGTGAACCAGACCTCGTCGTCGCCGATCCCGGCCACCGACGTGACCACCCACTCGCCGCCGGTCAGCGTGCGCAGCAGCTCGCCATCGGCGGCCCGCACCTCGAGGTGCCGGAAGCCGGTGCGCTCGCTGGCCCACAGGAACCGACCGTCACCCAACGGGCGCAGCATGTCGTGCAGGTTGATCCACGTGTCCGAACGCTCGCTGAGCAGCAGCGACCCGGCACCCGAGGACACGTCGAAGCGGATGAGGTCCAGGCGGTCCTGCGCCCGGTTCTGGACCTGCACCAGCAGCGAGTCGGGGCCGTCCCAGTCGACACGGGCCACGTAGCGGTCGTCGCCGATGCCGGTGCATCCCAAGTCGAGCCAGAGCGGCCGGTCGGGCGCGCTGCCGTCGGCGGGGACGATCCCAAGGCGGACGAGCGCGTTCTCGGCGCCGGCGAACGGGTACCGGTGGTCCTCCTGGGCGCCGGCGCCCACCGCGTCGCTGCCCTGGTGGACGATGCGGTACACGGGGATGTGGGTCTCGTCGACCTCGCAGAACGCCACCCGGCTGCCGTCGGGGGAGAGCCAGAAGCCGTACGGACGACCCATCTCCTCCTGGGCGATGTACTCGGCCAGGCCGTTGGTGCGCCCCGTGCCTCGGGCCCCGGCCGTCACCTGGACCGGAGCGCCTCCGCCCGCTGACACCACGTGCACCTCGGCGTCGGTGACCCAGCCGAGCGTGGAACCGTCGTCGCTGATCTGCGCATCGAGCACGTCGCCGTCATCGGCGGCCAGCACCCGACGGGCGGGGGCGTCCGCACCGTCGAGCACCCACAGCCCGTCGGCCATCGGCACGAGGAGGCGGTCGGCGTCGGCGGCCCAGGCGTAGCGGGTCACGCCCACGGCGAGCTCGCGGGCCCGCTCCCGGCGCAGGCGCTCATCGAGGCTCAAGGTGGCCTCGTCGACCGCATCGCCGCCGACCTCGACGTCGCGGGCGCGCCCGGATCCGACGTCGACCGCCACCAGTCGCTGCTGGAGCGAACCCGGTTCGGACAGCAGGTAGGTGAGGGTCGCGCCGTCGGGTGAGAAGCCGAGGTGGGACGGGGACGTGGCCCCCGGAACGGGACGGCGAGCCACGTCGGCTGGGGTCAGCGAGCGCACCGCCGCGACCCTACGCGGGGTTCTCCGCACCGCGGACCCGCGGGTATGGACCGCGTGCCGCAACGATTCACCCTCTCCAGGGAGATGACCCGATGACAGAGCGCCACATGATCCACTCCGACACCACCGAGGACACCGCCCGGCCGGAGGAGGTCGATGCGCTCCGAGGCCGCCAGGTGGCCGAGACCCACCACGTGGGCGGAACCCCGACCACGGGCGTGCTGCCGGCGTCGATGTCCACCGGCGCCTGGACCGGTGCCGTCATCGGCGCGGTCATCGGCGCCGTGATCATGGCGCCGTTCTCGCTGATCCCCATCGGGGGCTTCTCGGTGTGGACCCGCCTCATCTGGTTCGTGGCCATCGGCATCGCCGCCGGCGGTGCGTTCGGCTTCGTGAACCTCGCCGCCGCCTCCGCCGAGCGCACCCCCGAGAGCCGCGCCGAGCACCCCGACCATCGTCGCTGAGCCGGCGAGCGCCCTCGGGCGGCCCCTCCCAACCGGCGGCGCGACCGGACAGGTCGAGTCACCACCGTTACCGTCTTCCGCCGTGCGCCTCTCCCGGTGGAACCACGGGGCGCGGTGGATCCTGCTGTGCGTGGCCGGTCTCGTGGCACTGGCCGGTTGTGCCGAGCAGTCCGCTGCCCTCGAACGCAGCGACGTCGCCGAACCCTCGTCGACGACGCTGACCTCGGTCGCGCCCACCACGACGGCGACCAGCACGACGACCGCCCCGCGTGCCGCCGAGACGGGCTTCTCCCCGTTCGCCATGGCCGGCCCGGTGACGCTCCACCACCCCGCCGCGCACGTGGAGCTCGTGGGCTTCCACCAGTCCAACCACGAAGGTGCCCGTCCGATGGAGCCGGCGCCCACGGCCACCAGGCCGACGGTGCTCGAGAGCCGGGAGCGCGACACGACCGGCCGAACCGCGGCCGACATCGTCGTGCCTCCCGACGAGGAGATCCGGGCCCCGGTGACCGGCACGGTCAAGCGGGCCGGTGGCTACATCCTCTACTGCAAGTACGACGACGACTTCGCCGTGATCGAACCCGACAGTCGCCCGGGCTGGGAGGTCAAGCTCCTGCACATCGACGGCGTGCAGGTCCGGCCGGGCGATCGCGTCGAGGCGGGTGTCACCGTCATCGCGCCCCGCCCCACGCGCCTGCCGTTCGAGTCGCAGGTCGAGGAGGTCTCGGCCAGCCCGCCGTGGCCTCACGTACACGTCGAGGTCGTCGACCCGTCGATCCCCAACATCCCCTCGCCCGGCGGCGGTTGCAGCTGAACGGACGCGTCGCGAACGGACGGTGTCCCCGGGTGGCATCGCCCCGCCGCTCCGCTAGAACCGGACCGTGCGCATCCTCGTGACCAACGACGACGGGATCGACTCCGACGGTCTGCACGTCCTCGCTCGCCGTCTCACCGACCTCGGCGACGTCGTGGTCGTGGCCCCCGACCGTGAGTACTCCGGCTTCGGCGCCGCCCTGGGCACGCTGCACCTGATCCAGCCCGAGGTGCACCGCGAGCACATCGATGGGGTCAAGGAGGCGTGGGCGGTCACCGGACCGCCGGCACTGGCCGTCTACTTCGCCCGCTTCGGCGTGTTCGGCGACATCGACGTGGTCGTGTCCGGCATCAACCCGGGCGTCAACACCGGCCGGGCCGTCTACCACTCGGGCACGGTCGGTGCGGCGCTGACGGCACGCAACGGCGGCGTGAACGCGGTGGCGGTCAGCCAGTCGGTCGAGGGCTTCGGGGTCGAGGGCCAGGCCTGGGACGAGATGCTCCAGCACCAGCGTTGGGAGACGGCGGCCGAGGTGGCCGCCCGCATCACCGAGGCGCTCGTGGCCGCAGACCCCGACCCCGCCGTCGTGGTCAACGTCAACGTCCCCAACGTCGAGCTCGACGAGCTCGGTGCCTGGCGCTACGCCGAGGTGGGCACCATCCCGCCCCGCTCGATGTCGTCGGCCATCCTCGAGCCCAAGCAGGGCCACGAGGACACCTTCCACGTGCGCATGGACTGGGGCGATCCGGTCGAGTTGCCGGTCGAGACCGACGGTGGTGCCGTCGAGGCCGGCGAGATCGCCGTCACGTTCCTCAGCCGGTTCACGCACCAGGCCGTCCCGGACCTGGCCGGGCTCGATGCCGTGCTCGACGGCCTCACAGGAGGTTGACCGTGGCACATGGGTGAGATCGGGGTGGGTGAACTGGTGGTACGAAGCGAGCCCCTTGACGCACTGCCCGGCTACGTCGGTTGGTACCAAACACCGGGGCTCTCACGTTGCGCTGGTGCAACGCTCTGCACCCGGTACGTCCGAGCCTGGTTCTGGGGCTGTGGTGTTGCACGGACGGATCATCCTGAACCCGGCTCGGACGAACGCAGGAATCGCACCACATGCCGGCTCTTGGGGCTCGACGGCATCAGCAATCAGGACGTTGCGAACGACCGACACTTCGTCGCCGGCCCGTTCGGGCGGGCGCCGTCCGTTGGCTTCCGTCACAGGCGCGTGGCCCACCCCGCATCACACCCATGTGCCGAACTCACAGGACGCAGCGTTCGGCAGTAAGGGGACACAGCCTGGAGATAGAAACCCGCTCGCGACTGGGTGATAGGACGAAGCTGCCTTGGTGGACAGGTGCCAGAAGATCCGGCATTTCCCGTGCCGTCGTACAGCCGCAGAAGCGCCTGGGCTGTGGTGTTGCGGTGCTGCAACGCCCTGCGCCAGGCCTCACGCTCGCGAAGACTTGGGCTGTCACGTTGCGCTGGTGCAACGCCACAGCCCCGGACTCGGCCGCGCCGAGGTGCCGTTCTCTCACGGGGCGGCGCCGGCGCAAGGGCACGTGGACGCTGCGACGTAACGGGCGATCGGTACGCCGGGGCTGCTGCTCGTGGCCATCCGCCACCGCTGCTGTCTCGTCCGCTGTGATGCGGCAGGTGCGGCAAGCGCCGCACCCCTCTTTCTATCTCCACTGATCTCCCCTTGCTGCCGAACTCACAGGACGCTGAGCGCGAGACCGACCGAACCGGTCACCGCCGAAGCGCCGGGTGCATCCGGGCCATCAGCGGCAGCAGCAGTCGGCGTGGCGTGATCGACGCCAGCCCGGCCAGGATCCGGTTCGGTGCGCCGGGCACGACCACCAGGGAACCCGAGTCCAGCCCGTCGAGGGCACGCCGGGCCACGACCTCGGGTGACACCCAGAAGAACGAGGGGACCATGTCGGTTTCGCCCTCGTGCTGGAAGCCGGCGGCGTCGGCGAACTCGGTGTCGACCGGTCCGGGGCACAGGGTGGTGACGGTGACGCCGTGGGGTGCAACCTCGGCCGCGAGCGCCTCGCTGAACGCGCGCACGAAGGCCTTGGACGCGGCATAACCGGCCTGGCCCGGCATGGGTTGGTACGAGGCGGTCGATGCGACGTTGAGCACCGCACCCCGACCGCGCCCGACCATGCCGGGGACCACGAGCGCGCACAGGTGGTCGACGGCCTCGACGTTGGTGCGCAACATGGCGACCTCTCGGTCGGGGTCGATGGCCGTGAGCGCCCCGGTGGTGGAGAAACCGGCGTTGTTCACCAGCACGTCGATGGTCAGCCCCCGCTCGGCCACCTGCTCGACGAGCTCGACCCGTTGGTCGCGGTCGGTCAGATCCGCCGGCACCACCTCGGTGCGCACGCCGTGCCGGTCTCGGAGCTCGGTGGCCAGCGCCTCGAGGCGCTCGCGCCGGCGGGCCACCAGCGTCACGCCGTGGCCTCGGCCGGCGAGTTGACGGGCCAGCTCGGCACCGATGCCGGAGGACGCGCCGGTGACGACGCAGGTGCGGTCGGGCGAGGGGGCGGGAATGGCCATGAGCGGACGGTAGCCCGGGGCCAGTTCTCTACCGACCGGGGACGGGCTCCTCGCCGCGGATCGTGACGCGCCACATCTCGCGTCGCTGGCCGGCGTAGTCGGCGATGGGATCGTGCAGCGTGCAGCGGTTGTCCCACACGGCGATCGAACCCGGTGCCCAGCGGAACCGGCACGTGTACGCCGGGTGCGTGGAGATCTCGTAGAGGTGGTCGAGCAGCAACTGGCTCTCGTCGGGCCACCACCCCTCGATCGACTCGGTGTAGCCCCAGTTCACGAACAACGCCGTGCGTCCGCTGTCGGGGTGCTGGCGCAGGATCGGCTGCGCCCGCCGTTGGTGGGCGGCCTCGCCGTAGAGGATCTGCATGTTCTCGACCAGCTCGTTGTGCGTCGCCTGCGACCCATACGCCTTCTGGGGCGAGTGGACGGCGCGCAGGTCGGCGAGGGTGGCGCGCAGGCCGGGCGACAGGTGGTCAGCGGCCAGGTACAGGTTCGCCCAGAGCGTGTCGCCGCCGTGGTCGGGGACGTCGTGGCCGTAGAGGATGGTGAACGCCGGCGGTGTCTCCTGGAACGACCAGTCGGAGTGCCACGCACCGCCGAACACCAGCGGCACCTTCTCGTCGGCCTCCTTGACGACCTTGACGATGTGGGGGTGGCTGTCCAGCCCCGCAACGAAGGGATCGTCGCCGAACTCGCCCCACCGGGACCCGAACTCGCTGAAGGCGTCCAGGTCGAGCTGCTGGTCGCGGAAGAACACGACCAGGTGGTCGATCGACGCCTGGCGGATCTCGGCCATCGCATCGTCGCCGAGCCGGCGTACGTCGAGGTGGCCGCCCTCGGGGCCGAACACCTCCGCGCCGAGCGCCCCGGTCAGTGGGCGCACCTGGATGTGGTCGTACTCGCGGGCGGCGTTGTTTTCGGCGGTCGTGGCGAAGAGCATCGGCCCGGACTGTAGGCCGGTCCTTCGGACGAGCAGACTGGCGCGCATGGCAACCGCTCGACCTTCGGTCGGTCTGGTCCTGGGTGCTGGCGGCGTGGCCGGTGGCGCCTGGCACGGGGCGGTCCTGGCCGCGCTCGACGAGTCCGGGTGGGACGCCCGCACCGCCGAGCTCGTCGTCGGCACGTCGGCCGGTTCGGGCGTGGCGGCGACGCTGCGCCTCGGCGTACCGCCGGCCGACCTAGTTGCCGGGGCCATCGGCAAGCCGCTGAGCGACGTCGGCGCCGCCTACTTCCACCAGGCCGGCGGCCCGATGGAGATCCCCACCCCGGAGCTCACCGGTGCGATCCGACGCCCGGCTGCCCCGCATCTGGCCCTGCGCGCGGTCGCCCAGCCCTGGCGGTTCCGTCCGATGGTCGCTGCCGCCGGACTGCTGCCGAAGGGCACGGTTCCCACCGCCTTCCTCGGTGACCGCATCCGACGCACGCACACCCGCGACTGGCCCGAACGACCCACCTGGATCTGCTCGGTGCGCCTCTCCGACGGCGAGCGCGTGGTGTTCGGCCGTGACATCGTCGACGCCGACCTGGCCACGGCCGTCGAGGCGTCGTCGGCCATCCCTGGCTTCTTCGAGCCGGTGGAGCACGACGGCGAGTCCTACGTCGACGGCGGCGTGCACTCACCCACCAACGCCGACCTGCTGGCCGGGCTCGGGTTCGACATCGTGGTGGTCTCCAGCCCGATGTCGGGGACCCGGAACGCCCTGCGCCGGCCCCGCTGGCACGGCGCCCGTCCGCTGCACGCCGCCCGGCTGGCCCGAGAGGTCGAGGCCGTGCGGACCGCCGGTACGCCGGTGCTGGTGCTGCAGCCCGGTCCCGAGGTGGTCGACGTCGTGGGCCCGAACGCCATGGACGCGGGCAGGCGCCGAGCGGTCGCCGAGGTTGCCTACGAGACGGTCCGCGAGCACCTGCGCTCGCCGCGTGTGGCCGAACGGCTGGGGTTGCTTGCGGGTTCCTGAGCCGTCGGTCACGTCAGCGAGGATCCGCGCCTTGCATACGCATGGCGCATCGCCGGCGAGGATCCTCGCATTCGTCACAGGGAGGCGGAAAGAGCCTCCGGTCGGGTGGGTGCTGCGCCCCTGGCCCCGTGCCCCGGAACCCCGGTCCGCCGGGCCTGTGTGACCGCGGTCATCCCAAACGGCCGTTTGTGGCTGGCCAAGGGCCCCCGACCTCGGGACCTTTGACCCGAGTAGATACCCCTCCCACCTTCGTATCTTCATGACAGATGCCAATCAGGCATCCAAGCCCTGCAAAACCGTTGAGGGAACATCATGACCCTGCTCGAAGGACGCCCCGAGGCGTCAGAAGCCACAGAAATCGACAAGCCGATCCCCGTCACCCGTCGTCGGCTCGACCACCTGCTCATCGGGGCCGGCTTCGCCGTCACCGTCGTGATGCTGGTGGCCGGCGGACTGCTGACCTGGGGCAACAACTTCTCCGAGGACTACGTGAGCCGCGAGCTCGGCTCGCAGAAGATCACGTTCCCGCCCGCCGAGGCGCTGCAGGCCCAGGGCCGCGACGATCTGGCCAAGTTCGGCGGCGAGGCCGTCAACACGGGCGACGAGGCCGAGGCCTACGCCAGCTACATCAACGGTCACCTCGAGGAGACCGCCGGTGGGCTGACCTACGCCGAGGTCCCCGACCGTGAGGCCCAGGCCGCCGTCCAGGAAGCCATCGACAACGGCGCTCCGCAGTCCCAGATCGACGAGCTGCAGGCCACGGCCGACGAGCTCACCGGCCAGCGTGACACCCTCTTCCGGGGTGAGATGCTGCGTGGTGCGCTGCTCAACGCCTTCGCCTGGTCGACCATGGGCCGCATCGCCGGCATCGCCGCAACCGTCGCCTTCGTCGGTGCAGCCGTGATGTTCGTCCTCTCGGTCGCTGGCATCTTCCACCTCCGCAAGGTGACCCATCACTGATCCCTCCAGGCAGTGAAGCGGCCGTCCTGGTCGCAGGGCCGAAAGCCCGGTGGCAACGCCACCGGGCTTCCGGCGTTTTGGGGTACAACTGGCCCCATGAAGATCCTCATCGCCGTCGACGACGACGAAGCTTCGCACGATGCCGTCGAGTTCGCCGCCCAGTTCCTCGACGACGAGGCCGAGGTGCTGGTCGTCAACGTCGCCCGCAGCACGATCACGCCGTACGGCACCATCGGCGGGCTGAGCGCCACCTATGCCGGCAGCCCCATGCTCTCGGCCGAGGCCGAGCTGCGGGCCCAGGAGCAGGCCGACGCCGAGGCCGAGCAGGTGGTCTCCCGAGCCGAACGCCTCATCGCCGGGGTCAAGGTCGAGGGGCGGGTCGAGCACGGCGACGTCGGGCCCACCATCTGCCAGGTGGCCACCGACGAGGACGCCGATCTCATCGTGTTGGGCACCCACGATCGCAGCACGTGGTCACGCCTGTGGTTCGGCTCGGTGTCGGACCACGTGGTCCGACACGCGCCGTGCCCGGTGCTGGTGGTGCGCCGCTGACTCAGCGGCGGGCGCGCTCGGCCACGGCGTGCCGAGCCGATTCGGACGCGTGGGCGGCGGCGCCGCGCAGCTCCTCGGCACGGGCGCGGGCCTGCTCGGCACGGGACCGGGCCTGCCTGGAGGCCTTGCGACCGAAGACGCGGAACGGCGTGCCGAACCGCTTCGAGCGGCCGGTGGCGCGGTAGCGCAGCTCGTCGGCGCGGCGCTCGGCCGACGTGCGCAGATCGTGGGCACGCGACTCGGCGCGGTTGCGCAGCTGCGACGCCCGCTCATCGGCGCGGTGCCGGGCCTCGTCGGCCGTCTTCTGCGCCTTCCGTCCCGAGCGACGCCCGCGAGAACGGACGTCGTCGACGACCGGCTCGGCGTCGCTCGCCACCCGGCTGCCCGCGTCCATCGCCGAGTCGACCAGCGGCGCGGCCAGCTCGCGTGCCGTGGCCAGTGCGCCCTTGCGACGCTGCAGCCGCCCCTTCCAGAGTCCCTTCTTGTGTGCCTTGCGGGCGTCGCGCAGCGCGCTCAGCTCGGTGTCGTCGAGCTTGGAACGGGTCTTGGACAGGTGTTCCTCGAGCGTGCTGCTGCGCTGGGACGCAGCGTCGAGCTCGGCGCGGGCGACCGCGAGCTCCTCCTCGGTCTGGGCCAAGCGCTCCTTCTTGCTCTTCCAGCTGACCAGTCCCAGCGTCGAGATGGACAGCGTCTTGCGGATGAGTCCCACGGATCCTCCAGGGTTCGGGTGCTCGGGCGCGGCACATGCCTCGCGGTCTACCCATACCACTACCCAGCCCTACCCGCGGCCAGCACGGCGCGGGTCATGTCCGCCCCGGATGGGCATAGGTTGGAGAACGACGATCGGCGATCCACGACAAGATCCACGACGAATCGGACCCCGGATGCAGGATGCGGTGACGGAAACCGACCCAACCTCCAACGACGAACCCGTCGAGGGCGGCGACGCCGACTTCGTCGTCGTGGCCAACCGGCTCCCGGTCCGCCGGGACGACGACGACGGTTCCTGGTCGCTGAGCCCCGGAGGCCTGGTCTCGGCGATGTTGCCGGTCATGCGCCAGCGCACCGGGTCCTGGGTCGGGTGGGACGGCACGCCCGGTGGCGAGTCGGTCCGCTTCGAGTTCGAGGGCATCCGCCTCTCGACCATCGCCATGTCGGCCGCCGAGCGCGACGACTACTACTACGGCGCCTGCAACGAGACCATCTGGCCGCTGTACCACGACGCCATCGAGGCGGTCGCGTTCCACCGCGAGACGTGGGCGGCGTACCGGCAGATGAACCAGCGCTTCGCCGACGCCGCCTGCGCCGAACTGGCCGAGGGAGGCACGGTCTGGGTGCACGACTACCAGCTCCAGCTGGTGCCCCAGATGATCCGCGAGCAACGGCCCGACGTGCGGATCGGCTTCTACCTGCACATCCCGTTCCCGCCGCTCGAGCTCTTCGCCCGGCTGCCCTGGCGCCAGCACATCCTCGACGGGCTGCGGGGCGCCGACGTCATCGGGGTGCAGACACAGGCCGACGCTCGCAACGTGCTGTCGGGCTTCCAACGCTTCTGCGACGTCGACGACCTCACGTTCGGCGCCGACGGCGGGGTGGTGCGCTGGGGGCACAACACGTCGGTGGTGAAGGCCTTCCCGATCTCGGTCGACTACCAGTCCATCGCCGAGCAGGCGTCGTCCGAGCAGGTGGCGCTCGACGTGAAGCGCCTCAAGGACGAGCTGGGCAACCCCGATCACATCCTGCTCGGCGTCGACCGGCTCGACTACACCAAGGGCATCGACCTGCGGCTCAAGGCGGTCCGCGAGCTGCTCATCGAAGGGCGCCTCGACCCGCACAAGACGGTCGTCATCCAGGTGGCCACCCCCAGCCGCGAAGAGGTGCTGGGTTACGAGCGGGTCCGCAACCGCGTCGAGCAGCTGGTGGGCACCATCAACGGCGACTTCGGCGAGCTCGGTCGTCCGGTGGTGCAGTACATCCACAAGAGCCTGCCGTTCTCCGAGCTGCTGGTGCTGTACCGGGCCGCTGACGTCCTGCTCGTCACCCCCTTCCAGGACGGCATGAACCTGGTCGCCAAGGAGTACGTGTCGGCCCGCACCGACGACGGTGGGGCGCTGGTGCTGTCCGAGTTCGCCGGCGCCGCCGAAGAGCTCCCTGACGCCTTCCTCGTGAACCCCTACGACACCGAGCACCTCAAGGAACAGATCGAGGCGGCGGTGTCGCTCGACCCAGAGGCCAAGCGCGAGCGCATGGCCAAGATGCGCGAGCAGGTCGAGCGCAACGACCTCGCCGCCTGGGCCACGGCGTTCCTGGCGCTGCTCGCCATCACCGGCCCGGTGGCGTAACACCGAAGCGGGGGCCTGACCGGTCGCCCAATACGCTGTCGCGCCATGCTGCTGGAGCTGCCGAAGGTGATCGCTCGCCGCGTCGTGTCCAGCGTGCGCGCCGTCGACACGCTCCGCCACCTCGGCCTGCTCCGCCCCGACATGGTCCGGACCTCGTTGACCGCCGCCGCTCGGTGGGGTCCGACGCTGGCGGCCGGCTACGCGGCGAGCGCCATGCGGCGTCCCGACGAGGTCGCCGTGTTCGACGACGACGGCAGCGTCACGTTCCGCGAGGTCCACGAGCTGTCCAGTGCGGTGGCCAACGTCCTGGCCCAGCGCGGCGTCGGCGTCCGCACGCCGGTGGCGCTGCTCGCCCGGAACAGCCGCTGGTTCGTCGTCGCCGTCGCCGCCCTCGACAAGCTCGGCGCCAGCGTCCTCTACATGAACACCGGCTTCGCCGGCCCCCAGCTCGCCGAGGTGCTCCGGAGCGAGGGCTGTGACCTGCTGCTGCACGACGACGAGTTCACCGACGCCGTCGCCTCGCACGCCCCCGACGTCGCCCACCTGGTGGTCGACGCGAGCGGCGACGACGGGCTGCCCGGCCTGGCCGCGGAGGCATCCGGTGACGACCCGCCCAGGCCATCCGGACAGGGACGGCAGGTCATCCTCACCTCCGGAACCACCGGCGTGCCCAAGGGTGCCTCGCGCAGCAAGGACAAGGTCGACATCGTGGCGGCCACCGCCTTGTTCGAACGGGTGCCGTTCCGCGCCTTCGACGTGCACGCCGTTCCGGCGCCGATGTTCCACTCGCTCGGCAACGCCGCGCTGTTGACCGCAGGCACGCTGTCGCAGACCCTCGTGCTCTCCCGGCGATTCGACCCGGCGTCGCTGCTCGCCCAGATCGACCGATGCCGCGTCCGAGCGGTCACCGCGGTGCCGGTCATGCTCCAGCGCATCCTGGCCCTGCCCGACGACGAGCTGTCGGCGCACGACACCTCGAGCCTGGAGATCGTGTTCTGCTCGGGCTCGGCGCTCCCCGGGTCGCTGGCGCTCGAGTGGATGGATCGCTTCGGCGAGAACCTCTACAACATGTACGGCTCCACCGAGGTGGCCGCCGCCACCATCGCCACGCCCGGCGACCTGCGGGCCGCCCCGGGCACCGCTGGCCGGCCGCTCAACGGTGTCGACGTCCGCCTGTACGACGACCACGATCACCTCGTCACTCGGCCGGGGGCGACGGGACGCATCTTCGTGGGCAGCGGCCTGCGCTTCGAGGGCTACACGGGTGGACAGTCGAAGCCGGTCATCGACGGCCTGCTCTCATCGGGCGACCTCGGGCACTGGGACGGGGCCGGGCGGCTGTTCGTCGGCGGCCGTGACGACGACATGATCGTGTCCGGCGGCGAGAACCTGTTCCCGCGCGAGGTCGAGGACCTGCTGGCCGATCTCGACGGCGTGGACGAGGCGGCGGTCGTGGGTGTCGACGACGCCGAGTTCGGCAAGCGCCTGGCTGCGTTCGTCGTGCGCCAGGACGGATCGTCGCTCGACGAGGACGGGGTCAAGGCGCACGTGAAGGCGACCCTCGCCAATTACAAGGTGCCGCGCTCGGTCCGGTTCGTCGACGAGCTGCCTCGCAACTCGACCGGCAAGATCCTCAGGCGCGAGCTGCGGGAGCTGGCCGACGACGACTCCGCCTGAGCGGCACCGCCGAGGGGCCAGACGAAGGTCAGCGCCCCGGTCCACAGCACGTGGGCCACGGCCGGTGCCACGAGCCCGCTCCGCCAGTCGAACAGCAGCCCCCAGACGGTGCCGGCGAGCAGGGCGGCCAGGCACAGGGCCCACTTGCGCTCGAAGATCTGCACGGCGCCGTAGGCCAACACGGCCAGCACCAGTCCGACCTCGCCCTGGACCACGCCACGGAAGACCAGCTCCTCGGCGATGCCCATGGCGACGATGGGCCCGAGCATGCGCCCGACGGTGTCGTGTTCCCCCAGGCGGTAGAGGTCGCGGACCTCGTCGTCGAAGCCCGGGAACAGGTACCGGAGCACCTCGTACCCCAGGTGCGTGGCGACGAGCCACGCCGTGCCCACCACGACGCCGGCGCCCACCTCGGCCAGGGTGAACGCTCCCAGGGTGGAGCCGAGTCGCCCGAGGGCGAGCAGCGCCAGTACCGACATCGCACTCAGGGATCCGGCGGCCAGCCAGGTGCGTGGCCAGATGCCCGGCCGCGGTGGCAGGAACATCATCGCCCATGCGGCGGCGGACGCGACCAGCACGCCCACGACGATCCACGCGTCGACGCTCACGGGTTCGCCGCCACGTCGACGGTGTCGGTCGTGAAGCCGTCCCACCGGGTGATGCGCCGGGCGCGGAGGGCGATGGTGGCCCGGGGTGGCTCGAGCGCCACCAGCTGCGCGTCGCCGCGGAGCAGCAGGCCGCGCTTTTGGTCGGGACGGCGGCTGGCGCTGTCGTCGAAGGTGGCGGCGACCTGGCCCGGCAGCCGCACCGCAGCCGCACCGAGTGCCGCCGCCGACACGTCGAAGCGGTCGTCGCCCTGCCAGCGGGCGGGCAGCACGATCGGCCCGTCGTCGGTGTGCAGACCGAGGCGCACGGGACGGTCATCGCGTAGCAGCCGGCGGGCGGCGGGCGGGACGGTGGCAAGCGGCTGCGGGGGCGTCGGATCGGCGTGCAAGCGCAGCGACGGACGGGCCAGACGGGGGCTCCAGGTGCCGTCCCCGTCGATGACGTCGTACCCGTCGAGGACGAGGCGGCGTTCGATCCTGGTGGCGAGGACGACGCGCCGGTGGGGGAGCCAGTTGACGGGGATGAACCGCCTGGCCTCCAGGTAGCCCAGGAGCTGTTCGCCCTTCTCGCCCGCCAGGCGCAGCACCGCCGGGCCGACGGCCAGTGCGGCGCAGGGGTCGTCAGCGGCCCGCAGCGGCCGAGCGGGATCGAGCGCCACGGTGGTCCCACCGAGCACCTCGACGCTGCCGTCGTCGTGCTCCACCAGGGTGCCGGCCACGCCGTGGCTGCGCACCGAGCGGGCCTTCAGGCTGTCGCGCGACGTCGTGGTCCAGAACCGGCCGTTGCCGACGACGCCTGCTTGGATGGTCACGTGAGGCCCGACGCGGCTGTTCACCACGTAGGGGTTGAAGCCGTCGCCGGCCAGGACCGGCGGGCGCAGCGGTGCGGGGGCCGGCGCCCTCATGCGGGGGTGATCTGGCGGGCGTCCGCAGGGTCGACGCCGAGACGGCGGTAGAGGCGGTCGGCGAAGACGTCGCCGGTGCGGGCCATCGTCGACCGCATCACCCGTTCGACCGCCCGACGCGAGGCGCGGGGCAGCGGCAGGTCGACGCGCAGCGTGATGTCGATGCAGAGCTCGGTCGACCCGGGGCCGGTGGCGTCCAGCAGGTAGGTGCCCTCGGCGCCGGCCCGTTCGTCGCCCTCGGGCGGGTCGTGCCGGAAGGCGATGCGCGAGGCCGGCTCGAACTGCATGAGCTCGGTGAAGCTGGGGGCGATCTCCACGCCGAGCGCTCGGATGCCGGTCAGCTGCCAGCACCAGTGGTCGCCGTCGACGCGGATCTGCTCCAGCAGCGGTGTGAGCTCGGCGAGCGCATCCGGCGAGGTCAGGAGCTCCCAGATGTCGTCGCGCGGGGCGGGGACCTCGGCGCGCGACACGTTGCGGGACGAGAAGCAGGTCACGCTCAGGTGGTACCCGTCCCGGCCGTGCCTCAGTCCTCGCGGAGGCGCCGGACGGACGCGCCGACGGCCCGCCCCGGGGCGGGGCGGGCCGTCGGGCCCCTGCACCGGATCGCGTCAGCGATCCGTGCGCTCATGTCACGTCGAGGTCACGACGTGGCGGCCACGATGGCGGTGCTCAGCTCGAGTGCCGGCTTCGGCATGTACTGGGCGGCGGCACGCAGCTTGGTGAAGGCGCTGGCGTCGCCGGCGACCAGGGCGTCGATGGCGGCGGTGACGGTCTCGACGTGCGTGTCGAGGCCGGCGACGATGCCATCGGCGGTGACCTCGCCTCCGGTGATCTTCTCGAAGAAGTCGCCGGCGGCGGCCTGGTAGCCGTCGAGGTCGGTCAGGGCCTGCTGCACGGCGGCGTCGTCGCCGGTGGCCTTGCCGAGCGTGTAGTCGACGAAGAAGCCGATGTGCTGGCGCCACAGCCCGAGGAACGCGTCCCGGTTGTCGGGCCCGGCGACGCTGCCGACCAGATCGGCGAGGGCGACGCTGTTCGCGTCGAGGGTGCCCACCGCGGCCTGCACGGCCGAATCGTCCATGTTCCCGCCGGCCTTGACGGCCTGCTCGATGGCGATGCCGGCCAGGTAGACGTGCTCCTGGAGCAGGTAGGTGAGGCTGGCGCGGGTCTCGGCCGGCGCGCTGTCGACCGAGCCCGGGAACTGATCGGGCACGGCGGCGACGATCGCGCCGGAGAGCGCCTTGGCGGCACCCTTCATGTGCTCGGCCGCGGTCCGCAGCTTGTCGAAGGCGTCGGCGTCACCCGCGACCACGGCGTCGATGGCCGCCGTCAGGGTGGCGACGTGCTCGTCGAGGCTGGCGATCAACGTGTCGGCGGGCAGCGCACCTCCGGTGATCTTCTCGAAGAAGTCGCCGGCGGCCTGCTGGTAGCCGTCGAGGTCGGTCAGGGCCTGTTGGACGGCGGCGTCGTCGCCGGTGGCCTTGCCGAGCGTGTAGTCGACGAAGAAGCCGATGTGGTTGCGCCACAGCTCCAGGAAGGCGTCGCGGTTGTCGGGGCCGGCGACGCTGCCGACGGCGTCGGCGAGGGCGACGCTGTTCTCGTCGAGGGTGCTGACCGCCGCCTGCACGGTCGGGTCGTCCATGTTCCCGCCGGCGGCGACGGCCTGCTCGATGGCCACACCGGCGAGGTACACGTGCTCTTGGAGCAGCGAGGTGAGGGTCGCCCGCAGCGTCGAGGCGCCGTCGTCGGTCGAGGCGTCGGCCGACGCGGTCTGGCCCCCGGTGGTCGAGTCGCTCGTCGCCTGCGTCGTGGGCGTGTCTCCCGATTGGGCCGCCGCATCGTCGTCGTCGCTGCCGCAGGACGCGAGGACGAGTGAGCCGGCGAGTGCCAATGCGAGGATCTTCTTGGGTGTTCTACCCATGGTGGTGGTCTCCGTGTTCGGTGGGGGACGGGGGTGGCGCCCACCGCTTCCGGTCGGTTCCGTCCGGGGCGGGCTGCACGGGTACTTCGGAGCGAGCGTCGATCCGGATGTCCTTTTTCGGCATCTGGGCGCCGTGCCCGGTTCGTAGAAGGGTCGTGACACCCACCGCGGACACCCAGCGACATCGCCCACTCCCCGTCTTCCGGCGGCTGCTCGCAGTCGTGTCGGTCGCCGCATCCGCCGTGCTGGTCACCGCCTGCGGTGGGGGTACGGCGACCACCTCGGCATCGGTCGGCCCCGACGCATCGGCGACGGATCACACCGTCGACATCCAGCAGTCGCGCTACCGCCCCGAGGAGCTGCACGTCGCGGTTGGTGCGGCGGTGACGTTCGTGAACCACGATCCCTTCGCCCACACGGTCACGGCCAAGGACGGTGATCCAGTCACCTTCGACTCCGGCGACCTCGGCGAGGAGGCGACCTTCGAGGTGTCGTTCGACCGCCCGGGGACCTACCGGTACTTCTGCCGGATCCACCCGACCATGCGGGCGACGGTGGTGGTCGACTGACCTCTACCGCTGGGACCGCTCGGTGTCGTCGAGCAGCTCGCAGATCTCGTCGGCGATGTCGTCGGGCGTGCGGCCGGTGGTGCTCACCTGCGGGAACCGCGCATAGCCCGTCCGGCGCTCCTCCAGCAGCTCGATGATCCGAGCGCGCGGATCGTCGACGTGGAGCAGCGGACGGTCCTCGACGCCGGCCGCGGAGACACGTCGCAGGATCTCGTCGGCCGCTGCGACCAGGCACACGACGACCCCGGACGTCTGGAGCACCGCCGCGTTCTCGGGGTCGAGCAGCATCCGCCCGCCGGTCGACACGATCAGTCCCCGCTCGGTCGACAGCTCGACGGCCACCTCCCGCTCGAGCTCGCGGAAGCGATCTTCGCCGAGCTCGGCGAAGATCCGCGGGATCGGACCGTGGCGCTCCTCGATGAGCGCGTCGGTGTCGACGAAGCGCCGCCCGAGTCGCTGGGCGAGCACCCGTCCGACCGTGGTCTTCCCGGTTCCCATGAAGCCGGTGAGCACCACGTTGCGCTCATCGACCGTCCGCTGGTGCTCGTCGGCCATCGCCAGCACGGTAGGTCGCGCCGGTGTTCGCAGAGGGAACCAGCCCCGATCGGCCCGTCACGGGCTCGTAGGCTCTGCACATGACCCGTCGCGTGCTGGTGCTCAACGGCCCCAACCTCAACCTGCTCGGCACGCGCGAGCCGGAGATCTACGGCAGCCGGACCCTCGACGACATCATCTCGGCCATGCGGTCGTGGATCCGTGAGCGCGACATCCACCTGCACCACGTCCAGGCCAACGGCGAGGGTCAGCTCGTCGACGCACTCCACGAGTCCATGGCCTGGGCCCACGGTGTGGTCTGCAACGCGGGTGCCTACACCCACACGAGCGTGGCGCTGCGTGACGCCATCACCGCCACGGGGCTGCCGGTGGTCGAGACGCACCTGTCCAACGTCCACGCCCGGGAAGAGTTCCGGCACCGGTCGCTGCTGGCGCCGGTGTGCGTCGGGGTGGTGGCCGGCTTCGGCGCCGACAGCTACGTGCTGGCCCTCGACGGGCTGCTGCGGCACCTCGACGCCATCGGCGCCGAGTCGGGCGGGGTGGCGGGCTAGGCGCTGACCGCGAGCTCGGGTTCGGTGACGGCGGACTGCTCGTCACCCAGGACGGCACCGGCCAGATCGAGCTCGCCGGCGCGGCGCAGCAGCGCGGCGCGCAGCGGCTCGAGCGACGGGCTGGCGATGGCGGCCGCCTGGGCGCGCAGAGCGCGGGACCGGTCGGCGGCGACACGGGCCAACCGGCGGTGAGCCTCGTGTTCGGTCGTCTCGTCGAAGGTGGTGGCGGGAGTCTCGATGGCGGTGGGCATGGCGTCCTCCGGTGGGGGCTGGGTGTGCCGTGCGCCGGTCGGTACCCCGCCGGCTGTGGCATCAGACCATGCAACAACGTTTAGCGCTAAGTATTCCGTCGGGGGCGTCGCTCGTCCTCCCGCGGGACTCCCAGCTGCGCCAGTCGCTGGAAGACCGAGCCAGCGATGCGGTCGAGGTCGTCGTTCGGCGGTGGCCCGGTGCGCGCATCGGCCCATGCGGCCAGCCGGTCGGCCAGGGCATCCAGCTCGGCGACGGCGGCCAGCAGGGGCACGGCGGAGGCTGCGTCGGCGTCGGGTGACTCGCTGGCCAGGTAGGCGCTCACCACCGCCTCGCCGTCGGGGACGAAGGCGAGCACGCGGCCAAGGTCCGACACCCGTGCGTCCCATACCTTGGGGAGCCTGCCGATGGCCTCGGGTGTGGCGTCGTCGGCGTCGAGTCCGGGCACCGTGGGGACGTGCTCGGCGTCGAGCCGCCGACGGTGGTCGGCCAGCGCTCCGTCCGTCCGGCGGATCAGCTCCAGGACCGCGCTGGCTCGGACCGGTTCGGGCTGGGCGACGCGCACCAGCGCCGAGCGCAGCGTCCATCCGCCCACCCGCGGCGACTCGGCGTAGTCGATCAGTCGTGGTCCATCGGTGGCGTCCGTGCCGTGGTGCACGCGGGCCAGTGCCGTGGCGAGGACGTCGGGATCGGGCCGGGGTGGCGGTGCTGGCATCGCCCGCCATTGTCGCCCGGACGCGACAGGGGCGTGGGCACCGAGGTGCCCACGCCCCTGTCTCCCAGGTACCCCCGAGGGCTACTGGTGGATCGCTACTTCACGGCTGCGCCTACTTGACCACCATCGCGGTCACCATGCCGAACATGCCGTCCTCGCGCTCCACGTGGTTGAGGATGTGGCAGTGCCAGACCCAGGTGCCCACCTCGTCGGGGTGGAGGAGCACCGAGTACCGCTCACCGGGCGCCACGTTGATCGTGTCGGCGAAGTACGGGTTGTCCAGCGGGATGCCGTCCTTGGCCACCACCAGCTGGGGGAACTGGTGCTGGTGCATCGGGTGGATCTGCAGGCCCTCGTTGGCGTAGTGGACCAGCACCCAGTCGCCCTTGTTGACGACGATCGGTTCGGTGGCCGGGAAGCTCTTGCCGTTCAGCGACAGGCCGAGGGTGCCGGCGTCGTTGAGCACCATCGGGATCTCCTGGGCGATCTCGACGTCGGCGGGGATCTCCATCCCGCTGATGGTGCGGCCCAGGGGCAGGTCGACGTCGCCGATCTGGAAGAAGCCGAGCATGCCGTTGGGCACCTGCATCTGGCCGTGGTGGTGGGCGTGGTACACGCCGAGGGACTTGTTCCGGGCGGTGAACTCGTAGGTGAAGTCCTCTCCGGAGCGGATCAGGTCCTGGGTGATCGGGGCCACGCCGTCCATCGAGTTCGGCGTCTTGATGCCGTGCCAGTGGATGTCGGTGCCCATGGGCAGGTCGTTCTGGAGGTGGATCTGCACCTTGTCGCCGACGTCGACCTTGATCCACGGGCCGGGGACCATCCCGTTGTAGGTCCAGGCGTCGACGAACTTGCCCGGCTCGACCTCCCACTGCACGCGCTCGGCGGTGAGCTCGAACCGCTTGGTGCCGTCGTCGAGGATGGTGGGCTCGAGCGGCACGTTGCCGTGGCCTTCGGTCTCGGCGGGGAACTTCATCATCGAGTCGATCATCGCCTGGTCCATGGCGGCCCAGTCCTTCTCGGACCCGGTGCTCTGGTCACCCATGGCCATACCTTCCCCGGCGATGCCGCCGACCACGAGCGAGCCGGTCATGCCGGCCTCCTTGTGACCGGGGACGTGGCAGAGGATCTCGTAGGTGCCCGGCGCCAGGGAGGACAGGTCGAGCGTCTCCGTGTCGCCGCCCGCCAGGTCGGCAGTGATGAGGTCCGTGCCCGAGATCTGCAGGTTGTGGGTCATGGTGCCCTCGTTGGTCACCACGAGCGATCCGCCCTCGGGCACCTGCAGCGAGTTCGGTGTCAGGGCGAACTCGCTCAGGGCGAGCTCCACCGGGCCGCCGGCGGCGACACCGAGGCCGCCACCGGACCCTCCGCCGTCGTCGGTGGCGATGGCGACGAAGCTGAACACCAGGGCCATCGCCGCGATGATCACCACGAGGATGAGTCCGATGTCGTTGCGGGCCCGGTCGGTGACGGTGGCGTCAGGCGCGGGGGGAGGCGTCTGCGTGGACGTCATGGTGTGTCGTGTCTCCTTCTCAGCCGCTCGCGGGGTACGGGTCGGGGTCGTGCGAGCGGGTCCGGTCAGGATCGTCGCCCGATGGTGCTCGGCACCGCGGGCGAGGGTCACGAGTCGGGGTGACAAAGGTCCTCGGTCCGTCCGAGCGGGCCCCGGTGGGTAGCGTCGCAGGCCGTGGCCGACGAGGTGACCCTGGAGGAGATGCGTCGACTGCTCGATGCGGTCGTCGACGTGGGTTCCGGACT
Source organism: uncultured Acidimicrobiaceae bacterium (assembly GCA_963800295.1). Classification (GTDB taxonomy): domain Bacteria; phylum Actinomycetota; class Acidimicrobiia; order Acidimicrobiales; family Salinilacustritrichaceae; genus Salinilacustrithrix. Next base: position 216,258 of record CAWDAJ010000004.1, on the reverse strand, counting down.
CGACCTGACCCACATCCTGCGGCGGGTGGTCGAGTCGGCCTGTGAGCTGTCCGACGCCCGCTTCGGTGCGCTCGGCGTGCTCGACCCGACGGGCACCCGCCTCGAGGACTTCATCACCGTCGGCATCGGCGACAGCCAGCGTGCCCGCATCGGGCCGCTGCCCGAGGGTCACGGCATCCTCGGGCTCATCATCGACGGCGACCGGCCCGTGCGGCTCGACAACCTCGAACAGCACCCAGAGCGCTACGGCTTCCCCCCCGGGCACCCGCCCATGAAGTCGTTCCTGGGCGTGCCCATCCGCATCCGCGATCGCACGTTCGGCGACCTGTACCTGACCGAGAAGGAAGGTGGCGGTTCGTTCAGCGACGCCGACGAGGAGCTCATCGTCGGCCTGGCCGCCGCCGCGGGTGTGGCCATCGACAACGCCCGCCTGCACGACCGGATCGGTCGGCTGGCGCTGGCCGACGATCGCTCGCGCATCGGCCGCGACCTGCACGACACCGTGATCCAGCGGCTCTTCGCCACTGGCCTGGCGCTGCAGGGCGCCCTGGTGCTGGCGGACTCCGATGGCGCGGAGCTGTCGAGGCGTGTGGCGGCGGCCATCGACGACCTCGACCTCACGGTCAAGCACATCCGCTCGGTGATCTTCGGTCTCGAGTCCTCGAGACGGGGGTCCGAGTCGTTCCGTGACCGGGTGCTCTCGCTGTGCCAGGAAGCGGCTGCCCCCCTCGGCTTCAGCCCCCGGGTGGCCTTCGAGGGGCCGGTCGACTCGCTCGTGCCCGAGGAGATCGAACCCGAGCTGCTGGCCACCCTGCGCGAGGCGTTGGCCAACGCCGCCCGCCACGCCGGTGCCACCGCGGTCGACGTGCGCGTCAGCGCCGGTATCGACGACGTCGAGCTCGTCGTGCGCGACAACGGCATCGGGGGTGCCAAGCCGCGCGACGGCGGACGGGGGCTGCGCAACCTGTCGACGCGGGCCACCAGGCTGGGTGGCATCTGCGAGATCAGCGGGCTGGTGGGCGAGGGGACCGAGCTGCGCTGGACCGTGCCGCGCTCGCTGCAACCCTGATCGTCACCAGCCCTGGCCTTCGCGAGCCCTGATCGTCAGCGAACGGCGCGGTGGCCCGAGATGACGTCGGTCCGCAGCTCGAGCAGGCTGCCCTCGGCGAACCACGGATGAAGCGGCAGCCGCCCGGTGAACGCGGGCAGCGCCCGCACGGGACCGGTGACCAGCACGCACCAGCTGGCGCCGTGGCTGGCGTCGAGCGAGTCGGCCTCGAAGCCGACGATCTGGCCGTCGAGGTCGTCGCCGAGCTCGTGGTGGCCGGGCGTCCGCATCAGGAGCCGGCCGTCGTCGACCCGGTACTGGACGGGGAGCACGACCGGGAGCGCGCCGGCGCTCAGCGCCAGCCGGCCGACGTCGCTGGTCGCCAGCAGGGCGCGGCACTCGGCGGCGGTCAGCGTCTCGAAGCCCGTCCACAACTCGGTGTGGGTCACGGGATCATGCTGGCGGCGGTCGGTGGTCATCGCCTAGGGACCATCGTCACGAACGCCAGGGGCCTACGCGAGCCGGGCCCGTGGGTCATCATGGAGGGTATGACCGACGCTCCGACCCGGGTCTTCGTGGTCGACGACCACGAGATCGTCCGCCGCGGCCTCATCGAGCTGCTCACGGCCGCTCCCGACATCGAGGTGGCCGGCGAGGCCGGCACCGTCGCCGACGCCGTCGGTCGCATCCCGGGCAGCAACGTCGACGTGGCGGTGCTCGACGTCCGCCTGCCCGACGGCACCGGTATCGACATCGCCCGGGCCGTGCGCGAGCGCGACGAGAACATCCACTGCCTGATGCTCACCTCGTTCGACGACGAGGACGCCCTGCTCAACGCCATCCTGGCCGGCGCCTCCGGCTACCTGCTCAAGCAGGTGCGGGGTCTCGACCTGCTCGACGCCGTGCGCCGCGTCGCTGCCGGTCAGAGCCTGCTGGACCCCGCGGTCACCGAGCGGGTGCTGCGAGCCGTGCGGACGCGCGATCACCGCGACGAGCGCCTCGAGCGGTTGACGCCTCAGGAGCACCGCATCGTCGAGCTGCTCGCCGAGGGTCGGACCAACCGCGAGATCGGCGCCGAGATGTTCCTGGCCGAGAAGACGGTCAAGAACTACGTCTCCAACGTGCTCGCCAAGCTGGGCATGAGCCAGCGCACCGAGGCCGCCGTGTGGGCGGCCCGTCTCGACGAACGGGGCGAGCTGCATCGCGACTGAGCACGCCGCACTCGCCGGTGGATGCCGCCAGGAGACGTTGTGAGCGTCAGCGAGCAACTCTCGAAGTGAGCGAAGCGAACGGCTCAGCCAGCCTGCACGAGCACGTCGCGGCGGGGACTGCTGCGGCGGGTCGCGGTGGCGGCGGCCAGGAGGCGGACGGCCAACCGGGCCCGCTCGGCGTCGGTCATCGGCTGGGGGATGCGGGCGATGATGCGCTCGCAGGTGGCGTCGTGGTGGAGCTGGACCGTGCCGTCGGCCACGCCCAGCATCTCGAGCACGTCCTGCAGCGCTTGCTCGACCGACCACAGCACGAGGTCGTCGCCGTGCTCGGCCATCCGAGCCAACGACGTGCCCAGGTCGGGATGCTGCACGTCGTGCCGTCCGACCGTGACCACGGGGACGCTGTGGCGGCGTGAGCACACGACGCCGGCGGACGCGACCTGCTGCGTGTGGTCGACGCCGGTGATGGCGAGATCGGCGCCGACGTCGAGCGGGCACTGCCCGCCGTGGCGCAGGCCGAGGCAGCTGTGCTGGTCACCAGGGTCGGGCAGGCAGTCGGTGAAGACCTCGTGGCCACCCTCTCGGAGCACGCCGGCGACCTCGGTGCAGGCGGTGGATTCGTCGGTCTGCAGGATGCGCATGGCGGCTGGGCTCCTCCGTTGGCGGGTCGTCGACGCGGGCGGTCAACCCTCGTGGACGTGATGGTGCGCAGCAGCGGCCGGTGGTCGACCAGGGTCGAAGGTCCCGATTCACCCGGGCGGTCGCCGGATACCGAGGACGGAGCGTCAGAGCTCCTTTTCGAAGAAGTGGTCGGGGTACGGATTGTCGTTGTAGCGGTCGATCTCGACGTAGCCGGCCCGCCGGTACATCGCCACCGCCTCCGCCAGCGTGCTGTTCGTGTCGAGGCGCACGATCCGGTGGCCGAGGCGCCGGGCGTGGTCCTCGAGCTCGGCGAGCAGGCGCGGACCGATGCGCCGTCCACGCACGTCGGGTGACACCCACATGCGCTTGATCTCGCCGATGCCGTCGCCGATGGTCTGGACACCGCCGCAGGCCACGGTGGCGCCGGCGACGCCGGCCGACCACGAACACGCCCGAGGGTGGCTCGAGCTGGTGGGCGTCGGCGACGATCGTGTCGCCGGGATCGAACCCGTCGGCGAAGCGGCGGTCGAGCTCGTCGAAGTAGGCGCGCATGGCGGTGGCGGCGTCGTCGCTGCGGGGGTCCACCACGTCGAAGCGGATCGGCTCGTCCATGCGGGGTGCGGTGGGTCAGGACGGGCGGTGGAGCAACACCACGGAGTCGACGGCGACGCGCTCGCCGTCGTCCGTGTCGACGTGGCGGTCGACCTCCTGGGCCTCGACCACGTCGAAGGGACCGTCGGCCAGGCTCCACTCGCGGATGCGGTCGGGGTCGTGCAGGACCGTGCGGTCGGGCGGCCCTCCGTAGCCCCGCTCGAGGTTGTCGGCGTGGTGGCCGATGACCAGCAGCGCGCCGCCGGGGGCCACGCGGCCGGCGAGCATGGCCAGCACACCCGCCATCTGCTCGGGTGGCAGGTGGAGGTAGGCCACCAGCACGAGGTCGAACGTGCCATCGACCACGGCGGGGTCGGTGACGTCGCCCACGTGCCAGTCGACCTCGACGCCTCGGTGCTCGGCGATGCGGCGGGCCTTGTCGATGGCCACGTCGGAGTAGTCGACTCCGACGACCTCCCAGCCCTGTTCGGCGAGCCAGAGCGCGTTGCGGCCTTCGCCGCAGGCGACGTCGAGTGCCCGACCGGGTGGCAGCTCACCGACGCGGTCGACCACGAAGGCGTTGGGACCGGCCGACCACACCAGCTCGGATCCCTCGTAGCGGGCGTTCCAGTCGTGTGCGTCCATGAGCGTTCCGGATCTTGCGGTCAGGCGACCGGGCTGGCCGTCTCCATCCAGGCACCGTATCCACCGACCAGGTCGCTGACGTCGGCGAAGCCGTTGGCCCGCAGCAGCGAGGCCGCCACCGACGAGCGGTAGCCGCCGGCGCAGTACACGACGGTGGGACGCGCCGGGTCGAGCTCGGCCAGCCGGGACGGCAGCTGCCCGACCGGGATGTTGACCGAGCCGGGAACCGCACCCAGGGCGTACTCGCCCGGGTTGCGCACATCGACGAGTTGCAGATCGCCGACGTGGTCGCGTCGCTCGTCGAAAGCCAGCGGCGTCAGGCGTGACCCGACCTCCGCCTGGTCCTGGTGCTCCTGGAGCACCTCGAAGGGCCGGTCGAGGTGGCCGAGCACCCGGTCGAAACCGACGCGCCCGAGCCGGTTCTTGGCTTCCAGCTCGTTGCCGGGTTCTACGAACAGCACCACGTCACGCTCGAAGTCGACGATCGAACCGGCGAACTCGGCGTAGCGGCCGTCGAGACCCACGTTGATGGCGCCCCGTAGGTGGCCGTGGGCGAACTCGGTCGGATCGCGGCCGTCGACCAGCATGGCGCCGTCGGCGAGCGCGGCCTGGACCTCGTCCCAGCTCATCGGCTGCGGGGGCGTGGCCTCGTCCATGAGCGCCCGTGCCTGCTTGTTCAGCGTGGCGTCGTGGATGAAGTAGCTGGGTGCCGGGGGCTGGCCCTCGGTGACCAGATCGACGAACGTGGTCCGGTCGGGTGCGATGAGGGCGTAGTTCTCCCGCTTCTGCGCCCCGATGGTCGAGGTGAGCTCGGTGGACAGGTTCTTGCCACAGGCCGACCCGGCACCGTGGGCGGGGAACACGCGGGTCTGCTCGGGGAGCGTCATCAGCTTCTGGTGGAGGCTGTCGTAGAGCTTGTCGGCCAGTTCGTCCCGGCTGAAGCCGACCGACGCCAGCAGGTCGGGACGTCCGACGTCACCGATGAACAACGTGTCGCCGGTGAGCACGCCGTACGGCACCTCGTCGCCAGCGTGCTCGAAGACGACGATGCTCATCGACTCGGGCGTGTGACCCGGGGTGTGGCGGAACTCGAGCACGACCTCGCCGAGCGACAGGCGCTCACCGTCGGCGAGGCGCCGGATGGCGTACTCGGGTTCGGCGACCGAGGAGAAGCCGATCTCGGCGCCCGTGGCCTCGGCCAGCTCGAGGTGGCCGGAGAGGAAGTCGGCGTGGAAGTGCGTCTCCAACACCAGCTCGATCGTCAGTCCGTCGGCCTCGGCGTCGGCGAGGTAGGCGGAGATGTCGCGCTGGGGGTCGACGACCACGGCCCGTCCGCTGGTCTCGTCGCCGATCAGGTACGACGCGTGGGACAGGCAGTCGAGGTAGTACTGGTGGAAGATCATCGGTGCTCCTTGGGCTCCGGTCCGTACCACGAATGTACGGATGTTCCGCTCCCATGACAACCCCCGGGGGTATGTGTCGCCGGGTATCGTGGGGGCATGCAGTTCCCCGACACGGTCACCAACGACGTCCACACCCGCCTGCGCCGCATCGAGGGGCAGGTGCGCGGCCTGCAACGGCTCGTCACCGAAGGTGCGGAGTGCCGCGAGGTCGTGACGCAGCTGTCGGCGGTCCGGGCCGCCCTCGACCGCGTGGGGTTCAAGCTGATCAGCTCGGCGTTGCAGCACTGCACCGTCGAGGGCGGTGGCGACGAGATGGACGTGGCCGAGCTCGAGAAGCTGTTCCTGAAGCTGGCCTGAGAGAGGGCCTCAGCCGGCCTGGGCCACGAAGGCCTGCAGCTCCTCGGGGGACTTCTCGCCGGCGGTGCGGGCGATGACGTTGCCGTCGCCGTCCACCAGCACCAGGTACGGATAGGAGCTGAGGCCGTACGCGGCGGCTGCGGCCTGGCGCTCGGTGTCCACGAGCACGTCGCCGGTCCAGCCCTCGCGCTCGATCCAGTCGGCCGGCGGGAAGTTGGGTGCCGCCGGGTCGGTGCCGGTCAGCACGACCACCGGGCGGACCTCGCCGAAGCCGCCCTGGTCGGCCAGCTGCACCAGCCGGGGTAGCTCCGCCTGGCAGTGGGGGCACCAGTGGGCGAGGAAGGCGAGCAGCGTGGGCTGGCCGAAGTCGACCTTGACCGCCGTGCCGTCGGGCTCGCTGCCCCGCAGCGTCGGTGCCGGCTGGCCGGCGGCCGGGTCAGGATCGTTCCCGTCGAACTGGGGCAGTGCGGCGCCGTCGACCTCGACGTTCGAGTAGATCAGGGGCTCGCTGGTGCCGTCGCCGTCGCCGGTGGCGGTGTCGCCGTCCCCGTCCCCGCCGGCGCTCACGAGGACGGCGATCAGCGCGGCGACGGCGACGATCACGACCACGACGATGATGGGGAGGTACCGCCGGGCGTTGCTGGTCTGCGTGGGCGTTCTGCTCATGGGATGGCTCCGGTCAGGGGGTCGGGTGAACGGTGTCGGCTCGTCCGTCGGTCCGGTCGAAGAGGACCGTCAGGCCGACGAGCACGAAGGCGACGGTGGCCAGGCGGGGGATGGTGAAGAACCCGAGGCCCTCGACCCACCGGAGCGTGCAGGGCACGCTGGCGTCGCATGCGCCGGTCTCGAGCGTCGGCCACGTCTCGATGGTGACGTGCCAGGCGTTGACGGCCAACCCGGCCAGCACCAGGCCCAGCGCGGCCAGGCGCAGGCCGCGGGTGTCGGTGCGGAAGGCCCGTAGACCGAGGACGATGACCAGGGGGTACATGGCGATCCGCTGGTACCAGCACAGCGTGCACGGCACGAAGTTGGCGACCTCGGAGAACCACAGGCTTCCGCCCGTGGCCACGACGGCCACCAGCCAGGCCGTGATCCGGCCGTGCTCGTCGAGCAGCGAGCGCACCTGCTGGCGGCCGGCGGGTCGTAGCGCCACGGCCCCGGCCACCAGCACACCGGCCAGGGCGATGAGGGCCATGACTCCGAACATGTCGGCCACTTGGGGGGCGTCCACCGCTGCTCCTCACGACGGGTCACGGCGGGTTGTACTCCATGGGAGGTGCGCACGCCAGCCAGGGAGGCCAGCCAGGGGGTTCGTCGATCCTCCGGCTCGTGGCTCGGTGCCCACCGGTACCGTCTGCTCGGTGGCCTCCTCGACGGACCTGTACGACCTGATGTCGACGCAGCGGGCGGTGCGCCGGCTGCGCCCCGACCCCATCCCCGACGACGTGCTCGAGCGCCTGCTCCAGGCGGCGTGCTGGGCGCCGAGCGGTGGCAACCAACAACCGTGGCGTGTGGTGGTCGTGACGGATCCGGCGAAGAAGGCGGGCCTGCAGGACCTGTACCGCCCCGAGTGGCAGCGCTATGTGGCCGGGTTCATGAAGCGGCTCGAGGGGCTCCCCGAGGATCAGCTCGACACGTGGCGCCGGGTGGCGGCAGCCGGCGATCACCTGGCCGATCACCTCGCCGAGGCGCCGGCGATCCTGCTGTTCTGCGCCGATCCCCGGAACATGGCCATCACCGACGCCCGCCTCGACCGGGTCAGCATCGTCGGCGGCGGCTCGGTCTACCCCGCGGTCCAGAACCTGATGCTGGCCTGCGTCGCCGAGGGCATCGGCTGCACCCTCACGACGCTCCACTGCCTGCGCGAACAGGACGTGAAGCGCCTGCTGGACATTCCCGACGAGTGGGCCACCGCCGCCCTGGTGCCCATCGGCTACCCGGTCGGGCGCGGGCACGGCCCGATCACCCGCCAACCCCCGAGCCGGCTGGCCTACCGCGACACCTTCGGCAACCCCTGGCCCGGCTGACCCCGACCCCCCGCTTCCGGGTGCAGAGCTTCTGGGGTGCAGATCGCCGCGTTCTGCACAGAGGTCGCGGCCCAGAATCGTCGACGGCCGGGTCAGGTGAGGGTGAGCGACAGGCGGTGGCGGATGTCGGTGGCCGACGCGGCCAGCAGCAGGTCGAAGCCGCCGGTGTCGACGGTCCAGGCGCCGGCGTCGCTGTCCCAGCGACGGAAGGCGGTGGCCGGGAAGGCGAGCGTGATCCGCTGCGGCGTGCCCGGTTCGACCACGACCTTGCGCCAGCACGCCAGCGTCTTCGGGGCTGACCCCGGAGCGGGATCGTGCGGGGCGACGTAGCCCTGGACCACGACGGTGGCCGGCCGATCGCCGGTGGCGGTGACCAGCACGCCGGCCTCGACCGAGGTACCGCCGGCGACGGCATCGGCCGAAACCGACTCGCTGGACAACGCCGGCTCGGTCCATTCGGCCTCGCCGTAGGACAGGCCGTGACCGAAGGGCAGGAGCGGTTCGGCGTCGCCCGCGTCGAAGCCGCGATATCCCATGAGCAGGCCCTCGCCGTAGCGCTGCTCGCCGTCGACGGGTGCGTACCAGGGCCACGCGGGGGTGTCCTCGAGTTGCCTCGGGAACGTGATGGGCAGGCGTCCGCCGGGGTCGGCCTCGCCGAACAGGACGTCGGCCACGCCGTCGCCCATCTCCAGACCGCCGAACCAGGTCAGCACCACGGCGTCGACCTCGTCGATCCAGGGCATGGCCACCGGCGAGCCGGCGTTGACGACGACGACCGTGCGCGGGTTGGCGGCGGCGACCCGGTGCACGAGCTCGTCCTGGTCGCCGGGAAGGCTGATGGTGGTGCGGTCCTCGCCCTCGGTCTCCCACTCGTCGTTGGTGCCGACCACGACCACGGCGACCTGGGCGCGAGCGGCGGCGTCGACGGCCCGCTCGAGCAGATCGGGCGGTTCGGGCGGCCGAACCCCCAGGCGCAGACCGGCGTTGCCGGCCATGCCGGTGCAGGTCATGGTGACGTCGACGGGGACGTCGGCGACGCAGTCGAGGATGGCGCTCTGCTCCTCGGTGGCCCAGCCGAAGAACAGCGGGCCGCGGGGCAGGTTGCGGTCGGGGTCGTCGAGCACACGCTCGGGCCCCACCTGGACGTGTCCCTTGCCGGTGATGACCGCACTCAGCAGGTGTGGTCCGGAGACCTCGGGCACGAACGTGCCCCGGATCGTGACGTGGAAGGCCTCGGGGTCGACGCCCTCGGGCGTCGAGCCGAAGAAGCGCACCAGGGTCGAGGGTGACACCTCGGTCGCCGCCACCTCGGCGTCGGGGTCGTGTCCGTTGCGGTACTCGACCAGCAGCCCGTTGCGGCCGTCGGTCGTGCGCAGCACGCGCTCGGGCAGCGGCGGCGCCAACCGGTCGATGTGCACCCCGGGTGCGTAGCTGACCGCCTCGGCGCGGTCCTGGAGCGCGGTGAGGATCCCGCGGTGGGGGAGCGGCTCGAGGCCGGCGCTTCCTCCACCCATGATCCGCGTGTCGAGGGCGTTGGGGCCGATCACCGCGATGGTGGCGGCGGGGTCGAGCGGCAGGGCGCCGCCGTTGCGGGCCAGGACGGCGCTCTCGGCGACGGCTCGACGGCACAGCGCCCGCTCGTCGGCGTCGTCGACGGTCAGCTCGGGGCGCTCGGACGACAGCTCGTCGGCGCGGGTGCGTCGGATCAGTCGGAGGACCTCGTCGACGCGGGCCTGCACGGCCTCCTCGCTGACGTCGCCGTCGGCGACGGCTCGGGCCAGCGGTTCGCCGTAGATCGTCTTCGGGCCGGGCATGGCGATGGTGAGCCCGGCGCGCGCCGACTCGGCGGTGTGGTGCGACCCGAACCAGTCGGACACGACGAAGCCGTCGAAGCCCCAGTCGCGACGCAGCACGTCGGTGAGCAGCCAACGGTTGTTGGCGCAGTGCTCGCCCTGGAGCTTGTTGTACGCGCTCATGATCCCCCAGGCGCCGGCCTCGGTGACGGCGGCCTCGAAGGGGCGCAGGTACAGCTCGCGCAGGGTCCGCTCGTCGGCGCGGACGTCGACGGTCATGCGGTCGACCTCGGTGTCGTTGGCCACGAAGTGCTTGACGGTGACCGCCACGCCGTGGTCCTGCACGGCCCGCACGTAGGCGACGGCGAGGCGGGCGGTGAGCTCGGGGTCCTCGGAGAAGCACTCGAAGACCCGGCCGCCGACGGGGGTGCGCTGCAGGTTGACCGTGGGGGCGAGCAGGACGTGGGCGCCCTTGCGGACGGCTTCCCGTCCGAGCAGACCGGCCAGATCGGAGACCAGGTCGGGGTTCCACGTGGCACCCAGCGCGATGCCCACCGGGATGGCGACGCCGGCTGTGCGCCTGGCGCCGAGACCGTCGCCCCGCACGCCGTTGGGGCCGTCGGACATCTTCACCGCCGGGATGCCGGCGTGCTCGACGGCGTGGGTGCGCCAGGCGGCCGCACCCCCGAGCAGGCGGCACTTGTCCTCGAGCGTCAGCTGGTCGGGATGCATGGCGTGCATGTTGCACCATCGGGCGCCGAGCCCGCCGACGACCACGGTCAGCGCGGTTCTGAACGCGTGTCCCCGGGGAATCAAGGTCTCATGTCCGATCCCCACACGGTCGTCGCGCCGGTGCCGGAGCCCGCCCGCGTACCCATGGGCACCCTCGACTTCATGCGGGCGGCCGAGCACACGCTCGATCGCCTGTGTGGTCTCACGGACCTGCCGACCTGGCTCGTCACGCGCAAGCTGGGCGACGACTCGATCGTCCTCGCCGTGTGCGACGAGATCTACGGGGTGACACCGGGCGCGGCGCTGCGGGCGTTTCCCGCGCTGTTGCCCCTGGTCGCCGCCGAGGGACGGTGCCTGGTGCTGCCGACGCTCGCCTCGTTCGGACGCGACCCGGAGATCGATCTGCGCGACGACGCCGTCGGCTGCCTGGTGGCGCTGCCGCTGTCGATCGGACCGGACAGGACCTTCGGCATGATCTACGGAGCCGGTCCCCGGCCCCACGAAGCCCCCGACGAGCTCCACGCGCTGCAACCGGTTCTCGGTCTGCTCACGTCCCTGCTGGGCACGGTGCTTGCCCTCGACCTGGACCGGAGCCGGTTGCAGCGCCAGGTCGACGCCGCGGAGAGCGCGGCGCTCAGCGACGAGCTCACCGGGCTCGGCAACCGCCGGGCCTTCGAGCGGGCCGTCGCCAACGAGCAGGCCCGCTGTGAGCGCTTCGGTCACCTGGCCGCCATCGTGATGCTCGACCTGGACGGCCTGAAGGAGACCAACGACACCCACGGTCACGCAGCCGGCGACGCCCTGCTGTGCCGGTGCGCCGACGTGCTGCGCGACTGGGTGCGCGACGCCGACCAGGCGTTCCGCGTCGGCGGCGACGAGTTCGCCGTGCTCATGCCCGAGGTGTCGGCCGATCACCTCGAGTCGGTGCACGACCGCCTGCACCGGGCCTTCGCCGACGCCCGCGTGTCCGCGTCGATCGGCGTCTCCATCCGGCGCAGCGACGGCGACCTGCGCGACACCGTCGCCGAAGCCGACGCCGCCATGTACGTGGAGAAGAGCCGCCTCCGGCGTTGACGAGCCCCGGCGAAGGCCGGGCTGCGCTACGACCAGCCGCCGTCGTGGGCCACGAACTGGCCGGTGACGAAGCGACTGGTCCCGTCGAGGAACGTGAGGCACAGGGCGGCGCACTCCTCGACCGTGCCCAGCCGGTGCATCGGCACCTGCTGCTCGATGCGGGCGCGCACGTCGGGGTCGGTGGCGCCCGAGGCGCGCAGGAACTCGGGGAAGTCCATGAAGTTGGTGCCCACGGCGTTGACCTGCACGCCCTGGCCGGCCACCTCGCGGGCGACGTTGCGGACGAGGTGCGTGGCGCCGGCCCGCACCGCCGAGTACAGCGGCGCCCCCGGCGTGGTCCGGTTGCCCGACGAGCTGGTGAGCACGAGCACTTGGCCGTCGCCCTGTTCGACCATGACCGGGACCACCCGGCGCAGGAAGTGGTACGGCGCTTCGAGGCAGCCGCGCACCACGGTGGTCAGGTCATCGAGCGTCGACTCGAGGAACCGGCCGGTGACGACCTGGCCCGAGAACGCCGCCGCCGAGTCGAGGCGACCGAAGCGATCCACCGCCGCGCCCACGAGCCGGTCGCTGGACGCCGGATCGGACAGGTCGGCGACGCGCTCGACCACCTCGACCTGCGCGCCGAGCGCTGTGAGCTCGTCGACGAGCCCGTCGGCCGGGTCGCCGACGACCAGGTCGTGACCCCGAGCGGCGAGGCCGCGAGCGATGTCGGGACCGACGTAGAAGCGGGCGTTGGCCACGAGGGCCACACGGCGGTGGGCGGGTTCGGTCATGGTGCTCCTTCGTGCAGGGCGGGTAGGACGGCCTCGGTGAAGCGGCGCTGGGCCGCTCGTGCTTCGTCGGGGTCGGCGCCGGCGGTTGGCCCGATGACCACGAGCTTGTCCACGCCGGTGTCGGCGAGCCCGCGCAGCCGCTCGATGCACACCTCGGGCGGTCCGGCGACGGCGAAGCGATCGACGAACTCGGGGCTCAACAGGTCGGCCTGCCGGGAACCGACGCGCGTGTGGCGGGTCATGTCGTAGGCGTCGTGGAGCTGGCCGAGGACGCGTCGCTGCTCGTCGGTGGCCGGGCCGTGCACGCGCCCGTGCATCACCGAGAAGCGGGCGAAGGTCGACAGACCGCCGCTGACCAAGCGCCGGGCGACGCTGACGTCGGGGTGGCACGCCACGTTGACGAAGGCGCCGATCGCCACGTCGGCGTCGACGGCGCGGACGGTCTCGATCGCCCAGCGGACGCGCTCGGGGTCGGCACCCACGGCCAGGAGCACACGGTCCGCCTGGCGGGCGGCGACCTCGAGCACGCGCGGCCCCGTGGCGGCGACCTCCATCGGCACCTTCGGTTCGCGCACCCACTCCAGGCGCGAGGCCTCCGGGGCGTCGGCGAGGCCGAGGTCGGCGACCGGCGGAGCGTCACCGGGAAGGTCGTCGAAGTCGACGGGTTGGCCAGCCAGGTAGCGCTGGATGGCGGCGAGCGTGCGCTCGAAGTCGCGCACCGGCGCCGGCGCCCGGCCGACGTGGGCCAGCGACGAGTCGCCCCGGCCGATGCCCAGGCTGGCCCGGCCGCCGGATGCCAGCTGGAGGCTGGCGGCAGCGGCGGCGGTGACCGCCGGGTGGCGGGTGACCGGGTTGGTGACCCCGGGTCCGAGGCCGATGCGTTCGGTGGCGCCGGCGGCGAGGGTCAGTCCCACCCACGCGTCGCCGGACAGGTTCTGGGAGTCGACGCAGTACCAACCGTCGAAGCCGTCATCCTCGGCCCGGCGGGCCTGGCGGGCCGCCACCGCCGGGTGCGACAGGCCCAGGGTCCACAGCTGCATGGCCGGGCACTGTAGGAGCTGCTCGTTCGTCGAGGAGCCGGAGCACCCGCTCGGTGGCGGGGCCGACGGCGGTGGCGACCGACGGCGTCAGGCCGGGGCCGTCGCCGAAGTCGACCCCCACCACGCCGAGCACCACCAGAGACCCGGGCAGGCGCCCGAGGCGACGTCCGAGCGCCACGGCGTCGGTCAGCCCCAGGCCGTGGCTCGACGACGGCGCGCCGTCCGGATCGTCGGGGTCGACGACGACCACCGCGCCGGCGTCGTCTCCCCGCAAGGCGTCGACGACCACCACGAGATCGGCCCCGTCCCAGGCGTCGAGCAGCCGGGCGGGCTCACCGTCGAGCAGCTCGACGCGTAGATCGCGGGCGTCCCGATGCCGGTCAACCACCTGCCGGGCGACCGCGTGCCCGACACCGTCGTCGCGACGCCACGGGTTGCCGACGCCGATGACGACCGCGCCGGTCATCGCCGCACGACGGTGAGGTCGAGGAAGTGCGTGGCGCAGGAGATGCACGGGTCGTGGTTCCGGATGATCTCCTCGGCTCCGTGCGCCAGCTCGTGGTCGGGCCGGTCCAGCTCCGCAGCCAGGTAGCCGCGCAGGTCGGCCTCGATGGCCCCCTGGTTCTGCGCGGTGGGCGGCACGATTCGGGCGTCGGCGACGGTGCCGTCGTCGTCGATGCGGTACTGGTGCCAGAGCGCTCCCCGTGGCGCCTCGCTCCAGCCCGAGCCCGTCCCCGCGACCGGCTCCACCGGAACGGCCGGTCGGTCCGGCTCGACGTACCGATCGATCACGGCGAGTGCCTCCTCGCAGGCGTGGAGCACCTCGACGGCACGCACGACGATGCTGCGGTACGGATTGCGGGTGCCGCCGTCGAGCCCGGCGCGACGCGCGGCGTCGCGCGCCCCGGGCGCCAGCTGCTCGTGGTTGAGCGCGTACCGGGCGAGGGCTCCCGTGAGGTGGTGCCCTCGGTCCCGCAGGCCGGTGTGCAGCGCGGTGGAGCGTTCCTCGTGCCGCTCGACGAGCAGCGCACCGAAGTCGTCGGGTGCGAGGTCGAGGCCTCCCGACGTCCGCAGGCGGCCGTCGGTGATGGCGTACTCGTCGGACTGGTGCAGGGCGGCGAGCTCCCAGTCGCCCTCGAGGTCGGGGAAGTCGAACCCGGCCACCCAGTCGACGACCTCCTCGGCCTGCCGGCTCGCCTGCTCCAGCCGAGGTGCGAAGTCCAGCAGCTCGGCGCGGCTCGGGGCGCGGTAGAAGCCGCCGAGGCGGACGTTCACGGGGTGGATGGCCCTTCCGCCGATGAGGTCGACCAGCTGGTTGCCGGTCTTCTTGAGGGCCAGGCCTCGGGTCACCTCCGCTTCGTGATCGGCCGCCATGTCGACGACCCCGTCGTAGCCGAGGAAGTCAGGGGCGTGGAGCAGGTGGATGTGCAGCGCGTGGCTCTCGATCCACTCGCCGAAGTAGAGGAGGCGTCGCAGGTCGGCGATCGGCTCGTCGACGGTCACCCCGCAGATCGTCTCGAGCGCGTTGCACGCGCTGATCTGGTACGCCACCGGGCAGATCCCGCAGATCCGTGCCGTCAGGTCCGGCGGCTCGGTGTGGGCACGGCCACGGAGCAACGCCTCGAAGAAGCGGGGCGGTTCGTAGATCCGCAGCTCGACGGTGCGGAGCTCTCCGTCCTCGACCTCGACGTGCAGCGCACCCTCACCCTCGACGCGGGCGAGCGCCTCGACGGTCAGCTTCCGGTGCTCCTTCGAGTGCGTCACGGCGGCGCGCCCTCCTCGTGGACGATCCGGTCGGCCTCCGCCGCGAACGCGGGGGCGGCGACGTTGAAGGTGCGCAGCAGCTGCCGCACGGTGGCGTCGCCGGCGCCTCGGCGGCGCAGCTCGACGGTGAGCGAGCTGGGGTTCGGGTCCTCGGCGGGACCGAAGCAGCCGTAGCAGCCGCGGGTGAAGCCGGGGCAGAGCGCCCCGCAGCCGGCGTGGGTGATCGGGCCGAGGCACGGGGTGCCGTGGGCGACCATGACGCAGACGGTGCCCCGCGCCTTGCACTCGGCGCAGACGCTGTGGGCCGGGATCTCGGGGCGGCGTCCGTCCAGCAGCGCCAGCAGCACCTCGAGGAGCTGGCCCTTGTCGATCGGGCATCCCCGCAGCTCGAGGTCGACCGGCACGTGGGCGGCGATCGGCGTCGAGGTGGCCAGCGTCGAGATGTACTCGGGATGGGCGTAGACGATCCGGAGGAAGTCGGCGACGTCGGCGCCGTTGCGCAGCGCCTGGACGCCGCCGGCGGTGGCGCATGCCCCGATGGTGACGAGCGTGCGGGACACCTCGCGCACGTGGCGGATGCGCTGCACGTCGTCGGGCGTGGTGATGGACCCCTCCACGAGCGACACGTCGTAGGGGCCGGGTGCGGACGCTCGGGTGGCCTCGAGGAAGTGGGCCACCTCGACGCGGTCGGTGACGGTGAGCAGCTCGTCCTCGCAGTCGAGGAGGCTGAGCTGGCAGCCGTCGCACGAGGCGAACTTCCAGACGGCGAGCGTGGGTCGGGTCACCATCGCCGCACCTCCAGCAGCCGTTCCGTCCGCGACCAGGGCAGCACGGGGCCGTCGCGGCAGGTCAGCACCGGGCCGAGCTGGCAGTGGCCGCAGTGCCCGACCCCGCAGTGCATGTTGCGCTCGACCGACACGTGGATCTGGTCGGCCGGGACGCCTGCGGCGACCAGGTGGCGGGCGGCGACCCGCATCATGATCTCGGGCCCGCACACCATGGCGACGGTGCGCGTCGGGTCGCCCAACAGACGGGGGATTACGTCGGTCACCACACCGACCTCGCCCGGCCAGCCCGGCGCAGCCGCATCGACCACCACCGCGACGTCGACGCCGACCGCTGACCAGTGGGTCAGATCGTCGCGGAACAGCAGCGCCTCGGGCTGCCGGGCGCCGACGGCCAGGGCGACGTGCCGGGGCATGCCGTCGTGCTCGGCGCGCTGGAGCACCGGTCGCAGCGGCGCCATGCCGATGCCGCCGGCGACGACGAGCAGCTCGCGGTCGCCCGGCAACGGCATCGGCCAGCCGAGCCCGAACGGCCCCCGGACACCGATCGGCGCCCCGCGCTCGAGCGAGACCAGCGCCGCGGTGACGGGACCGCTCCGCCGGATCGTGTGCACGAGCACGTCGTCGCGGTCGCCGCTGAGCGAGATCGGCGCCTCACCGACGCCCGGTGCGTAGAGCATGCAGAACTGCCCGGGCGACGGCGGAGCGATCGGTGCTCCGTCCGCCTCGAGCACGAGCGTCACCACGTCGACGCTCTCGCGATGCGCGTCGACCACGCGATGGGGGACCGGCACCATGGCGTCGGCGCCCGCGGCGAGCAGCGATGGGTCAGGCATCGCCGTAGAGGTCGAGGAGGCGGAGGTGGGTGGCTTCCAGGCGGTGCGCGACCACCCGGGCGAACGACTTCATCACGCGGTACCCGAAGGCGGGATCGGACTCGCACTTGTCACGCAGGCACGCCCCGTCGACCACCAGGATCCGCGTCTGACCCACGGCGTGCACGTCGGCCGTCCAGCGGTAGGGAGGGAAGATCCAGGACCAGCCGACCACCTCACCGGGCCCGGCGGTGTCGACGACCAGCGAGCGGCTCGGTCCGTGCACCGCCACGGCCAGTCGGCCCGAGCGGACGACGAAGAACCGGTCGGCCGGTTCGCCGTCCCGCGCCAGCTCGACCCCGTCTTCGACGATCTCGTTGCGGGCGCATCCGGCGACCAGCTCACGGTCGGCGTCCTGGAGGCGCGTGAACGGCTCGAGCTCGGCGAGCAGGTCAGCGATCGAGCGAATCTGCATCGTTCTTCCTCATGATCGTGGTCGTTCGGGGGTCGTGGTGGGCCGGCTCGCCGGCGTCGCCTCTGCGATCGCAGCGACCTCCTCGGTGAGGTCGATGCCCGCCGGGCACCAGGTGATGCACCGCCCGCAGCCCACGCAGCCGGACATCTCGAACTGGTCCCACCAGGTCGACAGCTTGTGGGTCAGCCACTGGCGGTAGCGCGACCGGATGTCGGCCCGCACCGGACCGGCGCCGTGGAGGTAGGAGTGATCCAGCGAGAAGCAGGACTCCCAGCGGCGAACTCGCTCGGCCCGGTCGCCGCGGAGGTCCGACCGGTCCTCCATCGAGCTGCAGAAGCACGTGGGGCAGACCAGCGTGCAGTTCGTGCAGGAGAGGCAACGGCCGGCGACGTCGTCCCAGCGCGGGTGCTCCGGTCGGTCGCGCAGGAGCCACCGGGCGGCGTCGGCATCGAGGTGTCGTCCCATGCGCTCGGTGCTGGCGCGCACGACGGCTCGGGCAGCGTCCGTGTCGACTGCCGCCACCGGTCGGGCGGAAGGACCACTGGCCAGCAGGGCGATCAGCTGCTCGCCCGCTGGCGAGCCCGCCTCGGCGAGGAACCGGTGCCCGTCCTCGTCGAGGAGCTCGGTGAGCCGGACGTCGAAGCCCTCGGTGATCTCCGGGCCGGTGCCCATCGATGCGCAGAAGCACGTCGCTGCCGGATCCGCGCAGGTGACGGCCACGACGAAGACGCTCCGACGTCGTTCCACGTAGCGGGCGTCGGGGTGGGGGCCTCCGGCGAGGACCCGGTCCTGGACGGCGATGGCGGCCAGATCGCACGCCCGCAGCCCCAGGAAGGCCCGGCGGCGTGGCAACGGATCGGCGCGATCGACCTCGAGGTGGCCGTCGACGGTCCGGATGGTGACCAAGGTCTCGCGTGGCGGCTGCAGGTGGGTGCGGCCGGACTGGGGTCCGACGGCGAAGCCGAAGCGGGCGTCGTCGTCCCGCTGGAGCAGCCGGTAGCGGCCCGCCTCCTGCTGGTCGGTCCATCCGATCGGTAGGTCGCCGTCGCCGTGCACGGCGCCCTGCACGATGGCGCCGTCGCGGACGGTTGGCCCCACCACCTCGTAGCCGTCCGACCAGAGCGCGGCGATGAGGCGGTCGAGCCCCTCGACCGAGAGCACCGTGGCTCCGGACGCCGCGACATCGGGCATGTGGAGAGCGTCGCGGCAGGCGGCCCCCGCCTCCAGAGGCGATGGTCCCTCAGCGCGACGCTGCCGTCCCCGATGTGCCACCGGCATCGGCGGCGTGATCGTCGGCCAGGATGCGGTCGGCGACGACGCCGAGCAGGCGGGCGAGCTCGCGACGTTCGCGTTCGTCGAGATCGACGAGGATCCCGTCGATCCAGTCGCGCCGCGCCTGGGCCAGACGACCTCGCAGGGCGCGGCCGGTCGGCGACAACCGGTGGAGGGCGGCCCGGCGGTCGTCGGGGTCGGGACGTCGGTCGACGAGCCCCAGCTCGACCAGTCGGGCGAGCTGGCGGCTGGCGGTCGACACGTCGACCCCCGCCGCCTCGGCCAGCTCGGACAGGCGGGCGGGCTCGTGCTCCTCGATCCGGGCCAGCATGCTGGCGCCGGCCCGCTCGATGTCGGCACCGGCCAAGTCGTTGATGGTGCGGTTGCCGCGCGGGTCGGTGGCCTTCCTGACCAGGACCAGCAAGGCCCGTTCGATCTCGGCGAGGGGCTCGAGCGGCACGATCGAAGTATAGGCGCCGAAGAGGTTGGTTGTACGAACCAACCATTGGTAGCCTCTTCCTCTCCACCCCCACGGAGGATGCACCCGTCCATGTCCGGACCCGACGCCAACCGTCACTCCACCGCCCACGTCACGACCTCCTCGGCGACGACCGACACGGTCAGCATCGGCCGCTTCGCCGACATCCCGTACCGATGGGTCGCCATGGGCGTGGTGCTCTTCGGAACCTTCATGGTGGTCCTCGACACCACCGTGGTGAACCTCGGCCTGCCCTCGCTGCAGCGCGACTTCCACACCATCGAAGGCGTCGAGTGGGTCGTCACCGCCTACCTCGCCGCGGTCGGCGTCACCCAGATGTGCACCGGGTGGGCCTCCGATCGGTTCGGTCGGAAGGCGGCCTTCGTGTTCGCGCTGACCACGTTCACCGCTGCGTCCGCCCTCTGCGCGGTCTCGGCGAACCTTCCGATGCTGGTCACGGCGCGGATGATCCAGGGCGTCGGCGGCGGTCTGCTCATGCCGGTGGCCATGGCCATGATCTACGAGCTCTTCGAACCCGAGGAGCGCGGCCGTGCCCTCGGTTACTTCGGCATCGCCGTCATGGCGGCACCAGCCATCGGCCCCGTGCTCGGTGGGGGCCTGGTGTCCTCCGTCGGGTGGCGCTGGTTGTTCCTGATCAACCTGCCCATCGGTGTGCTCGGGATCCCGGTGGCCGTCCGGTTCCTGCGCGACACCGGCTTCCGCGAAGTCCGCCGACTCGACCGCCTCGGCCTGGCGCTGTCGGGCGTGGGCATCGCGCTGTTGATGATCGGCTTCTCACGAGCCGGCAGCGGCGGCTGGGGCAACCCGGGCACGCTGGCGATGCTCGCCGTCTCGGTCATGCTCCTGGTGATCTTCGGCCGTCATGTGCTGCGCGAGTCCGAGCCGCTGGTCGAGCTGCGCATCTTCTCCAACCCGGTGTTCGCCATCGGCATGGTCGTGGTCGGTCTCACCGCGGTGGCCCAGTTCACGCGGCTCGTCTACGTGCCCCTCGAGCTCGGCGTGTTGCGCGGCATCAACGAGTTCCGCATCGGGCTCGTGATGCTGCCGTCGGCGTTGGGCATCGCTGCCATGATGCCGGTGGGCGGGCGGATGGTCGACCGCCGCGGCGCTCGCCTGCCCGTCAGCATCGGCATCACGATCCTGGCCGTCTCCTTCGTCGGCCTGGCGTCCCTCGGTGCCACCACCCCCCTGTGGGTCGTGTCCGGCTGGCTCCTTCTGGGCGGCATCGGTTCCGGGCTGTCCATGATGGCTCCCAACATCCAGGCGATGAACGCCGTGTCGGCGTCACAGGTGTCGCAGGCCACCGGCTTGAGCTCGGTCAGCCGCCAGGTGGCAGCCGCCGTCGGCACGGCGATCATCGCGTCGATCTTCGCCCTCGTGCGGCCCGACGGCGCTCCCGGCACCATCAGCGTCGACGACGCGCTCGGCGCCTACCGCACCGTGTTCCTGGTGGCCGTCGGTGTGCTGGTGGTCGTGCTGGTCGTGGCCCAGCTGCTGCCCGGCAAGGCTCGGGCGCTGGCGCTCCAGGAGGAACGGCGGCTCGAGCTCGAGGCGCTGCGCCTCGAGTGGGGCGACGACGCCGTGCCCGAGGTGCACACGCTGGTCGAGGGTGGCTGACCCCATGCGTCGCACCTGCGACGTCCGCGGTCTCGGCTGTGGTCTGAAGTGGTCTTGACGGGGGTAGTGATGGCTGTAATCAAACCGTAACAGTCGGCCGCTGTGCCGACAGGAGGGTTCTTCCCATGGCCACCGGCACTTCCATCTTCCTCATCGCCGTCGGAGCGATCTTGACCTTCGCGGTCGACGCTTCCGTCGCCGGACTCGACATCGCCGCCGTCGGCGTGATCCTGATGATCGCCGGCGTCATCGGCATCGTCGTGTCCCTCTTCTGGCTCGATCGGGCCACGGCGCCTCGGACCCACGTGGTCGAGGAGCGACACGAGCCCACCACCACCCGCGTGGTCGAAGAGCACCACCGGATCTGATCACCACAGGCGGATCAGGCCGCACGGACACCGGGCGGCGGATCCCCGGTGGCCGCCTCCCAACCGGCGGCCGCCAGCCGCTGGCTCACGAGCCGGGCGACCCCGGCTCCGACGCCGGCGGCCACCGCCCACTGGAGCGCCGGAACCCAGCCGATCCGACGATCGGCCGGGTTCAGGGGCGGTTCCTGGCCGGCGCTGAGGCGTTCGGGCCACAGCGAGCGGAGCACCTTTCGGGCGAGGATCGCCCCGCCCACGCCGCTCAACCGGGAGATCAGGGTCCAGCCCGCGCGGCGGGCACCGGAGTCGTCGCTCATGGAGCCTCCCTACCCGCCGGGGTGCCGGCGGAGTCGTCGTCACCGCCGGGGTTCTGCCCCCCACTCGGACCGGGCAAGAACCGCCCACACGAGCGACGGGACGGGGCAGCGATGTCCACCGCTGGGAACACACGACGATGACCGACACCTCTGATCGCCGATTTCGACGGCACGAGCTGGCGAACTCGGCGCAGCTGGCCGATACACGCTGGGACTTCTCCGCCTGGCTGTCGTCGTTGTGCGCCGAGACCGAGCGCGTCGAGGAGCTTCTCGTCGTGGTGAGCGAGCTGGGTGCCAACGCCGTCGAGGCCTCGCCCTCCGGCGGCCCGCCGGCCACCATCGAGGCGTGGCTGTCCCGGAACGAACTGGCCATCGAAGTGGTGAACCAGGTCGGCTCGACGCCCGACGGCTCCTCGTGGGATCTCGACGATCCGCTTCGCACCGGCGGTCGTGGTCTGATGCTCGTGTCGGCGTTCACCGATGACGTCGAGGTCGAGGCCGAGGGCGAGACGGTGCGCGTGCGCTGCGTCGCCGAGCTTCCGGTCAGCGACGCGTCGTAGCCGTCGAGCCGCCCGGCTCGTCGTCGGCGCCCGGCGCGGCGTCGACCATCGGACCTACCGTGGGATGCGGTGACCGGCTTCGACACGCACGACGTGACCAACCAGCCGCCGCCGCTCGAGCACCACGACGTCTTCACATCCGACCGAGCGCTGGTCGAGAGCGTGAAGCAGCGGGGAGCGACCTGGGCGGTGGACGACCTCACGGGCCTCGGCATCCTGGCCGGGACGCCCGAGGTCCTCGAGTGGGGGAGACAGGCCAACCGGTACCCACCCGAGCTGCGCACCCACGACCGCTACGGGCACCGGCTCGACGTCGTGGACTACCACCCGGCGTACCACCAGCTCATGTCCACCGCCGTCGAGCGCGGGCTGCACGCCGCACCGTGGACGGACGACCGGCCGGGTGCCCACGTGGCGCGGGCCGCCAAGGTCATCGTCTGGTACCAGGTCGACGGTGGGCACATCTGCCCGATCTCGATGACGTACTCGTCGATCCCGGCGCTGCGGCACCAGCCCGACGTCGCGGCCCGCTGGGAGCCGGTGCTCACCTCGGGCGAGTACGACCCCGCCAACCGACCGGTCGCCGACAAGTCCGGCGCCACGTGCGGCATGGCCATGACCGAGAAGCAGGGCGGCTCCGACGTCCGGGCCAACACCACCACCGCCGTGCCGACGGCCGACGGTGGCCACCTGCTCACCGGCCACAAGTGGTTCTGCTCGGCGCCCATGTCCGACGCCTTCCTGGCACTCGCCCAGGCGCCGGGCGGCCTGACCTGCTACCTGCTGCCGCGGTGGCGCCCCGACGGCACGCGTAACCCCATCCGGATCCAGCGCCTCAAGGACAAGCTGGGCGATCGGTCCAACGCCTCCAGCGAGATCGAGTTGCAGGAGGCCTGGGGCGAGCAGATCGGTGACGAGGGCCGAGGCGTGCGCACCATCATCGAGATGGTCAACCACACCCGGCTCGACTGCGTGCTCGGGTCCACGGCCATCATGCGCCAAGGCGTGGCCCAGGCCACGTGGCACGCCCACCATCGCAGCGCATTCGGTGCCGAGCTCGATCACCAGCCGCTCATGGCCAACGTGCTGGCCGACCTGGCCGTCGAGTCCGAGGCCGCGACGCTGTCGGCCCTGCGACTGGCGGCGGCGTTCGACGCCGACCCCGCCGACGAGCACGAGCAGCTGGTGAAGCGACTGGTCACGCCCGTCGTCAAGTACTGGACGTGCAAGCGCGCTCCCCAGCACGCCGCCGAGTCGCTCGAGTGCCTGGGAGGCGCCGGGTTCGTCGAGGAGTCCGACCTGCCCCGGCTGTTCCGGCAGTCGCCGGTCAACGGCGTGTGGGAGGGCTCGGGCAACGTGATCTGCCTCGACGTGCTCCGTGCCATGGGGCGCGCCCCCGAGTCGGTCGACGCCTACTGGAGCGAGGTCGACCGGGCCGCCGGCGCCGACGCCCGCTTCGACGAAGCCGCCGCCGCACTGCGCAAGCAGCTGGGCGACCTCGACGCCATCGAGTACCGGGCTCGGCGGGTCGTCGAGGACATGGCGGTGCTGTTCCAGGCGTCGCTGGTGCTGCAGCACTCGCCGGCGGCGGTCGCCGACGCGTTCGTGGCCTCACGGCTCGGTGACGACCGCGGTCGGGCGCTGGGCACGCTGCCCACCGGGCTCGACGTCGACGTCATCGTCGACCGCGCCCGCCCCACCGTGAGCTGATCAGCGCAGGGTCGAACGGGTGATGGGCCGCACCATCTCGCCGAGGTCCTGGCGCGACCAGTAGGCGCCGGTCTCGCGCCGCTCGGCTCGGGTGGTGAAGCGGTACCGGTACCGCCGCACCCGTATGGCGGCGGGCGGCTCGTCGAGGAACGGGTTGTGGTCGATGAGCGCGAGGACGTCGGGGTCGTTCTCCAGGAGCCGTTGGAGCAGCGGACCGAGCCACGGGTCGGCGTAGGAAGGCGACAGCGGGACGAACCAGAGCAGCCAGTCGAGCCGCAGGTGGTAGGGGGCGACCTGCCGTGGCCGCTGGTACGGATCGGTGGGCTTGCCCTTGAACCCGTACTCCCGCCACTCGGCGTCCGGGCCGGGGTTCGGGTCGGCGGTGCCCTCGATCACGAGCTCGTCCCGGTTGCGGGTGACCGACCCGAACGCTCCGTAGGTGTTCACCAACCGCAGCGTGCTGAAGCTGGCGTTCATGCGCTGCTGGCGGGACAGCATGTTCTTCGCCGGCCACCACGACAGCGCCACGATCAGCGCCGTGGCCGCCCACACGACGATGTCGAACCACAGCGGTGACGCCGCCAGGTGAGCGGGGGCGGACACGCCGAGCCAGTCGAGGAAGCCGCCGCCCAGCGCCGACAGCGCCAGGACGATCGTCAACAGGTTGAGCCAGGCGAAGTTGCCGCTGAGCATCAGGTAGCCCTGCGTGACGATCATCAGCACCGCGGCGCCCGTGCGCACCGGCGTTGGAGCGAACAGCAGGAAGGGTGCCACCAGCTGGGCCACGTGGTTGGCGCCCACCTCGACCCGGTGCAGCGGTCGCGGGAGGAGGTGGAACCACCGACTCAGCGGGTTGGGCATCGGCTGGGTCTCGTGGTGGTACTCGAGGCACGTGAGGTCCCGCCAGCAGCGGTCGCCGCGCATCTTGATCAGTCCGGCGCCGAACTCCACGCGGAACAGCAGCCACCAGAACAGGATCAGGATCGAGGCCGGCAGCTCGGTGTGAGCCGGACCGAGGAAGATCGCCAAGAACCCGGCTTCGCACAGCAGCGACTCCCAGCCGAAGCCGTACCAGATCTGGCCGACGTTGACGATCGACAGGTAGAGCGCCCACAGCACTGCCCACACCGCCATGGTGAGCAGGATCGGGCCGTCGTCGAGCACGCCGGTCAACGTCACCGCAGCGAGCACGATCCCGGTCCAGGCGACGGCGAGGAACGCACGATCGGAGCTGCGCCAGTGGAAGATGCTCGGTGCCCGCCGGAACGGCACGCGTTCGACGTAGCGGCTGATCGGCGTCAGGCCCCGTTCACCGAGCAGGCCCCGGAACTGGTTGCGCGCCGCGACGAAGGCGATGAGGTAGACGACGCCCAGTCCTCGCTGGAGCAGCAGCCGGGCACTGGCGTCGGCGGCGGTGGGCAACCAGTCCATGTGCTCGTCAACGAACGGTATCGTCGGGTCGTTGAAGCCGCAGCTGAACCACACCATCGTGTCGGCCACCGATCCCGACGCCTCGGCGCAGTTCCTCGCCGACGTGCTCGGCCTCGGCGAACCCACGCGCTATGGCCACTTCCGTGTGGTCGAGGCGGGAAACGGCGTCAGCCTCGACTACGCGTCGGCCGAGGATGTGCATCCTCAGCACTACGCGTTCCTGGTCACCGAGGCCGAGTTCGACGAGATCTTCGGGCGCATCCAGGTACGGCAGTTGCCCTACTGGGCCGACCCCGGTCGCAGCCGGCCCGGGGAGATCAACCGACGTGACGGCGGGCGTGGCGTCTACTTCCCGGACCCCGACGACCACTCGCTGGAGATCCTGACCCGCCCGTACGGCAGCGGGCCGAGCGACGAGGACGCCACGGCGGGCTGAGCGCCTTGCGGCGGAACCGCGCCGCAGGGATCTGCGCGATGTGGGAGGATCCGCTCATGACGGACCTCGCCGGCATCGATCTCATGGATCCTGTTCTCCGGGCCGATCCCCACCCGACCTACCACCGTCTGCGGGCCGAGGCACCGCTCCAGGAGATCACCGGACCCGACGGGCCCGAGCTGCTCCTCACCCGCCACGACGACTGCGTGGCCGTGCTGCGCGACCCCCGCTGGTCCTCCAGTCCGACGCATGCAGAGACGGAAGGTGAGGTCGCCAGCCCGCTGCGATCCGCCGTCGGCGCCGCCGATCTGCCGGTCCTGCTGTTCATGGACCCGCCCGACCACACGCGCCTGCGTCGCCTGGTCAGCAAGGCCTTCACGCCGCGCACCGTCGAACGGCTCCGTCCCCGCATCACGTCGATCTTCGACGACCTCGTGTCCGCCGCAGCCGAGCGGGGCCAGATCGAGGTCATCAGCGAGCTGGCCTACCCGTTGCCGGTCACCGTCATCTGCGAGCTGCTCGGCGTACCGCTGGCCGACCGAGACGGGTTCAGCGGCTGGTCCGCCGACGCGTCACGTCTGCTCGACGGTGTCATACCCGACGACCAGATGCAGCAGGGCCTGCTCGCCGTGATGCAGTTCATGAACTACTTCAACCAGCTGTTCGAGGATCGCCGGCGCAATCCCGGCGACGACCTCATCAGCCACCTGCTCGCTGTCGAGGACGACGGCGACGCCCTCACCCACGAGGAGCTGCTGGCCACCGTCCTGCTCCTGTTCGTGGCTGGCCACGAGACCACGATGAACCTGATCGGCAACGGCCTGTTCCAGCTGCTGACCCACCGTGACCAGTACGCGCGGTTGGCCGACGACCCGATGCTGGCACCCAGCGCCGTCGAGGAGTGCCTCCGCTACGACGGGCCGGTCCACCTCACGGGCCGCATCGCCACCGAGGATCTCCACATCGGGGACCTGCCGGTTCCTGCCGGGCGCCAGGTGGTGGCGCTGCTCGCCGCAGCCAACCGCGATCCGGCCGCCTTCGACGACCCCGATCGCTTCGACGTCGCCCGCTCCGACAACCACCACCTGACGTTCAGTCACGGCATGCACTACTGCCTGGGTGCAGCGCTGGCTCGGGTCGAGGGGCAGGTGGTGCTGGGAGGGTTGGCCGCCCGCTGGCCCGACATGGAGCTGATCGATCCCGCTCCCCGCCGACGCGAGCACTTCGTGCTGCGCGGCTTCGAGTCGCTGCCGGTGACGCTGCCAGCCGGCCACTGATCGTCGCCACGCCGGGGCGTCGGGTGTGTTCTCAGCCGACGCTCGGCGGGTATGTCCGCTTTCGTGCCAGCTGCCGCCGCCATCGGGCCGCCGCCCGGAAGCCCCCCGCTGCCCACGCCCACGCGAGTCGAGCTCCCCGGCCGCGGTACCACCGACGTGCTCGAGTACGAGGGCCCTCCGGACGCGCCCACGCTCGTGCTGCTCCACGGGTGGACCTCCACCGCGGCGGTCAACTGGTTCAACGTGCTCGCACCCGCGGCCGAGCGCTACCGAGTCGTCGCGCCCGACCTGCGCAGCCATGGTCGTGGTCCCCGGGGTAGGGGTCGCGCCACGCTGGCGCAGTGCGCCGACGATGTCGCCGCGCTGGTGACGGCGCTGGACATCCACCGGCCGATCATCGCCGGCTACTCCCTCGGTGGGGTGTTGGCCCAGCTGGCGTGGAAGCGCCACCGCCGGGCGGTCGGCGGGCTGGTGCTGTGCGCGTCGGCGACCCACTTCGACGTGAACGTGCGCGAGCACGCCCGCTTCCTCGGACTCGAGGTCTCCTGGCGGCTCGCCCGGCCGGTCCCCGACCGGATCTCCCGCGACGTGGCGCTCATGATCTTCGATCGGCTCTACGGATCGGAGGGCTTCCAGCGCTGGGTGAACCGCGTGGTCTCCACGCACCACTGGCCCGACGTGCTGGCCCTCGGAGCCGAGCTCGGACACTTCGACTCGCGGCCGTGGGTCGGCGAGGTCGACGTGCCCGCCGCATCGGTCGTCACGGTCGGCGACACCTACGTCCCCCCGCCGCGCCAGCTGGAACTGGCGCTCGCCACCGGCGCCAGCGTGCACTACGTGGCCGGCGACCACTCCGTCTGCCTGTCCGACCGCGACCGATTCCTGGAGCCGTTCCTCCAGGCGTGCCACGACGTCGAGTCGCGGATGGGTGACGCGGAGCAATCCGAAGGCGACGCCCCGTACGCTGCCTGCGCATGACGGCCCTCGAGCCGCAGACCTCGCCAGCTCCGCCCGTGCAGGGGTCGCTGCCCCACCTCGTGCGCGGGTCGGGCCCCGATCTCGTCTTCCTCGGCGGCTTCGCCATGACGCCGGCGGCGTACGAGCGGACGATCGACATCCTGGCCGGCCACGTACGCGTGATCGCACCGTCCGTCTTCCGACGGAGCCGATCATGGAACTACGAAACCGTCCTCGACGAGCTCGGTGCGTTGCTCGACGAGCTCGACGTCGACCGAGCCACGCTGGTCGGGCACTCCTTCGGAGGCGGGGTGGCGCTCGGGCTCGCCGCCCGCCAGCCCGCCCGGGTCGAGCGCCTCGTCTTCGTCGATTCCCACGGCCTCTCGCCCAGCTGGCGCATGGCCGCCGACGCCTTCACCTGCCCGCGCTTCCTGCGCATGGCCACCCTCGGGTCGTTGAGCGACTTCCTCGGGTCGGTGGTGCACCATCCCGGTGTCGTCCCCCGGGCCGGCTACTGGGCCTTCCGTGCCGACAAGCGCGACGAGATCGCCGCCGTGCGCGCCGCCGGCGTCCCGGTCCACGTGCTGTTCGCACCCGACGACACGCTGGTCCCCTGGGAGCGGGGCGCGGCCTGGGCGGCCGAGCTCGACGGCACGTTCGAGATCGTGCCCGCCCCCGGTGCGCTCGACCACGAGTGGCCGATGACGCGCCCGGCCCTGTTCGCCGGCACCCTGCTGCGCGTCCTCGCACAGGGCGGCGTCCGACCTTCGCGGCGGGAGGGGCTGAACTGATCGAGCAACGATGAGACGCGACGACACGCAGCTCAGCCGCCACCCGGGCGATGCCCTCCGGCTCGCCCTGGCCGTTGCGTTGTTCGTCGGCGTGCTGGTCGTGGCCCGCGGATCGGTGCCGAGTGCGTCCGAGCTCGATGCGTTCCGTCTGGTCAACGGGCTTCCGCGGGTGCTCACCGCCGTCGCCTATCCCCTGCTCGCGCTGGGGTCGGTGCCCGCGGTGGCAGCGTTCGTGCTGCTGGCGCTGGGTCTGCGGCGCCTCCGGCTGGCTGGCGATCTGCTTGCGGCCAGCGCCATCGGCCTCGCGGTCTCCGAGCTGCTGCACCATGCCGGCATCCGCTCGGGCCCGGGCGAGTTCTCTGCGCTGCTCGCAAGCCGCTCGCTGCTCGACGTGCCCGCGGCCATGCACCACGTCACGGGCTTTCCCTCGTCTGCGGTGGCGCTCGCGGCTGCCGCCGCCACTGCCGCGGCACCGTTCCTGTCGAGACCGGGTCGGCGGGTGGTGTGGTCGGGTGCGGTCGCCGTGGCGTTCGCCCGGCTCTACGCCGGGCTCGACCTGCCCGTCGACGTGGTCGGCGGCTTCGCCCTCGGTTGGGCGGTGGGTGCGGCCCTCAACCTGATCGTGGGCGTGCCCGTCGGCCATCCGGCGCTCGACGAGGTCCGTCGGGCGCTGGGTCGGCTGGGGCTCGACGCCACCACCTTGCGGTTCGCCGCCGTCGGCCAGCACGCCGACGTGCACTACCTGGCCGCCGGTGACGACGGCCGCACTCTGCTGGTCCGGGTCCTCGGACGCGAGGAGCGCAGCGCCGACCTGCTGCTGCGGGCCTTCCGCTTCGCCGTCTACCGGGGCGTCGAGGACACCACGAGCTTCTCCGCCCGCTCCGGTCAGCTCGAGCACGAGGCCATGGTGACCACGATGGCTCGCCGAGGCGGTGTCCGGGCGCCCGAGATCATCGGCGTGGGCCCGTCCACCGGTGGCGTGGCCACGCTGGTGGAACAGCACCTCGCCGGACCGCGACTCGACGAGATGCGACCGGACGCGCTCGACCACGATCTGCTCGTCGACGTCTGGCGCGAGGTCGGGCGGCTGCATGCTGCTGCCGTGGCCCACGGCCGCCTGCGGCGCCACGCCGTCGTCGTCGACCCCGAGCGTTGCCCTTGGATCGTGGGCTTCGCCGCCGGTCGGACCGGAGCCACGCACGATCAGCGCTCCCGCGATGTCGCCGAGCTGCTCGTCTCCCTGGCGGTCGCCGTCGGCGTCGACCGGGCGGTCGACGCAGCCCTCGAGGGAGTGGGAAGCGAACCGCTGCTGGCGTGCGCGCCGTTCCTGCAGCCGCTCGCCGTGTCGACGCCGACCCTGCGCGAGGTCGTCCGCAAGCGGCACGTCGTCGCCGCGTTGCGCACCAGGATCGTCGAGGCCACCGGCGCCGAGGAACCGCCCCTCGCGCAGGTGACCAGGGTGCGCCCCCGCACGGTGCTCGTCCTGCTCGCCGCCGGCTTCGCCGTGAACCTCCTGCTGCCACGCGTCGGCCAGCTGCAGCAGACGCTCGAGGTCATCCAGCACGGCACGTGGTGGTGGTTGCTGGCGGGCGCCGGCGCCACCGCCGTCACCTGGCTGGCCGCCGCACTGTCGCAGATGGGAGCGGTCAGCAGCCGTCTCCCGCTGTGGCGCACGACGGTGGTGCAGATCGCGTCCTGCTTCACCAACCGCATCGCACCGGCCGGCATCGGTGGGCTGGGTCTCAACGAGCGCTACCTCGAACGACAGGGGCTCGACCGGCCAGCGGCCATGGGCGCGCTGGGCATCAACGTGCTCGGCGGGGCGGTGGTCCACGCCACCGGGGTCTTCATCTCGTTGGGCTTGCTCGGCGAGGCCGGTGTGGGCGGTGTGCCGCTGCCGGATGGCTGGGGCGTCCTGGTCGCTGTCGTCGTGGTGTCGGTCATCGCCGGTGTGGTCGTGTTCACGCCGTTGGGCCGCCGGCTTCGCGAACCCGCGCGCCGAGCCGCCCGCGACCTCGTCACCGCCGCCCGCCGCCCCCGGCAGGCGTTGCAGCTCTTCGGTGGTTCAGCGGGCGTCACCGCCTTCAACGCCCTGGCCCTGGCGGCGTCGCTGGCCGCCTTCACCACGTCGGTCGACGTGGTGCAGGTCTTCCTCGTCTACCTCGGCGGTTCAGCGGTGGCATCGGTGAGCCCGACGCCCGGTCAGCTCGGCGCCGTCGAAGCGGCGCTGGTCGCCGGACTCACCGGCGTGGGCATGGCGGCCGCCCCCGCCGTCGCGGGCGTCCTCGCCTTCCGGCTGCTCACCTTCTGGTTGCCCACGCTGCCGGGGATCGTCGCCTTCCGGTGGCTGCGCCGGCGGCAGTTCGTCTGAGCCACCCGCATCACCGCGGCCCGCGTCGGGTACGGCTCCGAACCGACCCCCCGCCGATGACTGGGAGGACACCACCCCCATGGTCAACGATCTGGAGCAGCACCGATGATCGACTTCGGTTGGCTGGCGTTCCTCGCCCAACCCTGGTTCGTCATCCCCTGGTACCTCGTGGGCATGGCCGCAGCGGCCTGGGTCGTCCACGACCTGTACACGGACAACCAGTACGTCAACGTGGCGGTGAAGTGGGCATGGCCCATCGTCGTGTTCTTCTTCTCGGTGCTCGGCCTGGCGTTCTACCTGGTGGCCTCCCGCCCACCGGGCATCTCCGAGGTCGAGGGCGATGAGGCCAAGGAGCGCTACGACCGATACGCCTCCAACACCTTCCGAAAGGTCACCGGGTCGGTGATCCACTGCGTGGGTGGTGACGGGCTCGGGATCATCACGGCCATGGTGTTCGCCCGCATCATCGGCCTGAGCTTCTGGGGGGAGTTCTGGGCCGAGTACATCGTCGGCTACGTCTTCGGCTGGTTCATCTTCCAGTACAAGGCCATGAAGATGATGGCCGACTCCAAGGGCAAGGCCCTGCTGATGGGTGGCCGGGCCGAGTTCTTCTCGATGCTCACGGTGATGGCCGGCATGGGCATGGTCATGGGCTTCGTCACGCCGCTGTCGGTCGGCGAGCAGCCGGCACCGGACACGTACGCCTTCTGGGGGTTCGCATCGCTCGGTCTGCTCGCCGGATACGTCCTCACCTATCCCATGAACTGGATGTTGGTGTCCATGGGATGGAAGCACGGACAGGGGCACAGCTCATGAGCACCAAGATCGCCGTCCACCTCGTCGCCATGGTCGTGCTCGGCGCCCTGGCGTTCGCCGCCTTCGGCTTCCTCGTCGAGTGGCGCCAGGACCAACCGGTCGAGGTCCCGGCGTCGTTCCCGCGCGACGCGGCCTCCCAAGGACCTCCCTCGGCGGTGCTGGCCGAAGGTGTCGGT
Organism: uncultured Acidimicrobiaceae bacterium; assembly: GCA_963800295.1. Lineage (GTDB taxonomy): Bacteria > Actinomycetota > Acidimicrobiia > Acidimicrobiales > Salinilacustritrichaceae > Salinilacustrithrix. The sequence continues at coordinate 184,485 of CAWDAJ010000004.1, read as the reverse complement.
GCCTCGGCGGCGACCAGCCGCCAGGAGCTCGACGGCGGGCACCGCGGCAAGGCCATGCACGCGCTCGATGCCGCCGTCCGAGGCGCCGTGGTCGGGCGGGCCGCCACGGCCGCGCCGGTCCAGTGGGCGTTCGACCACGCGTGGAGGATGCTCGAGGAGGCCCGCACCGACGTGGAGATCGGTCAGCCGGGTGCCGCCCGCACGCACCTCGCCGAGGTGAGCGACACCATGCGCCGGGCCGTCGAGTTGGCGCGCTCATCCGCCGAGCCGGCCACCCGCCCCGCTGACCTCGATGCCTACGGGGGTGCCGACGTCCTCAACGCACTCGGTGCCCGCATCGGCGAGATCGACCACGCCGACGTCGATGCGTCGACCGTCACCATCCGACTGGGGGGAAGTCCCGACGTCTTCGGGGTGCTCGATCTGGGCGGCTCCTCGGTCACCGTCGACGCCGCAGGGCTCCTGTTCGGCGAGCCCGGAGCCGTGGGCGTGCTCCACGTCGTCGTGCCCACGTTCGGCGACGATCTGTCCGACGCACCGGCGATGGCGGGCGTGGGATGACACAGATCGCGCTGTCCCGCACCCCATCTGTCATCGACATGACCCCTATCACCGATAACTGTTTGACGGATCTGCCGGATTCCGGTTGACTGACCAGCACATCGCCGGAGCGGACTGTCCCCCCAGCCGCTCCAGCGCTATGCGTGACCCGGCGCACTGTCCCCCCATGGCGCCGGGAACGCCCCACTGAGGTGCGGAGCCGACCCATCCCCCCCGGGTCGGCTCCCCTCGTTTTTCCGGCCATTCACCCGCCGGTGCGGGGATCGGCCAGGTATGGGCCGTGGTCGTCGAAGCCGACGGTGGCCAGCGCGATGGGCCGGTCGGTCTCCGACCGGTACTGCTGGGCCACCGGGCTGTAGATCAGTCGCCAACGACCGTCGTGATCCTGGAACAGCGATCCCTCGCCGGGGCCGGACCCCTGGGCGTTGGACGCCAGCCAGGGACGGTCGAACACCTTGGTGCACGGTCCGGCCGGCGAGTCGCAGCGGGCGACGCCGATGGCGTAGTCGGGCTGGTTGAACCAGTTGCCCGAGTAGAAGAGCCAGCGGCTGCCGGCCGCCTCGATCATGTCCGGTGCCTCGACGATGCGGCCTTCCCACGGTTGGCTGACCTCGAGGATCCGGGCCGGTGCGCCGACGAGCGTGGTGCCGTCGGCGCTGAGCTCCTGGGCGTAGATGGTCGAGGTCGACGTGCCGTCCACGTCGGCGTTGTCGTCGGACTTCCAGTGGAGCCACAGCGTCCCGTCGCCGGCCCGGAAGGTCCGAGGATCGATCGATCCGCCGCGGTCGAGCTGGCACACGATCGGCTTCGTGCCCGGGCGGTAGGGCCCCTCGGGTGCGCCGGCGACGGCGGCCCCGATGCACTGCGTGGCCGGCCGGTGACCGGCGAGGCGAGCCGTGTAGTACAGCGCCCAGCCGCCGTCCACGTGGGCGACGTCCGGCGCCCACGTCGCCTCGGGCGTGGCCCAGGCGCCGACGTCGGGCAGCGCGTCGCGCACGAAGGCCCAGGAGCGCAGGCTCGCCGAGCGCAGCACGGGGACGTTCTGCTTGGCCCCGACCGCGTCGCGCGCCTCGGTCGTGAACATCAGGTAGCCGTCGTCGACCGGAAGGACGAAGGGGTTGGGCAACGATGGAGACGGCTCGGTCACGTGGAGCAGCACGGCGGGGCGTTGCGGATCCGGTGCGGCCGGCAGCGCCAGCGGCGAAGCCGTCTGGGCGACCGGCCTCGTGGCGAGGTCGGTGCGAACCCCGGCCGTGATCGGCGGTCGCATCGGCGCGCCACCGGGAAGTGCAGCGGCGACGAGCAGTCCGGCCCCGGCAGCCAGGACGACGACGGCGATGAGGCGAGCGCGCATGGGCGACGGCACGATAGCCATGGCCCTGGTCGTGCACCGGGTCGGACCCGGTGACGGTGTCAGGTGTCGCCGCCGCTCCACCGGCAGGACACGATGTGGCGCCCGCGCTCGCGCCGGACCTGGAGCGTGTCGACGAAGGCTCGCACGATGACGAGGCCCCGGCCTCCCGAGCGCAAGGGGTCGTCGAGATCCCACCGTTGTTCGTCGGGCTCGTCGTCGCCGGCGACGTTGGCCACCTCGAGAACGATGTCGGCGCCGTCGCACCACGCCCGCACCGCCACCTCGACCGACTCCGCCGGTGAGGCGTGCACCGCGTTCGTGGTGAGCTCGCTGTAGACGACGGTGAGATCACCGCGGCCGTCTGCGTTGGTGCAGTTGCGTTCGAGCCACTCGATGAACGCCCGCCTGGTCGCGGCCAAGCGGTCGATGCGAGCGGGAAACGTCTCGACGAAGGAACCGGGCGTGGCCGAGCTCGTTCCGCTGCGGGGTCTGGGCATGCGGAGTCCGTTCTGGGATCGGAGGGCGTGTCCGACCCCCATACCCGAAGAATGGTCGAATAGACGCAGAGCCGGCGGACCCACGAGTCGGCGGCCCGGCCCGGCGGAGCGCGGGTCGAAGGGTACGGTCTCGCACGTGTCTGTGCCGGTGAAGGTCGGGATCACGCCACCGTGGGGACTGTTCGACCAGCCCCCGGCCGCGCAGCGTTCGCTGCTCGGCTCGATCGCCGACGCCGGCATCGACCACCTGTTCCTCGCCGACCACGTCAGCTTCCGCGGTGGCAACGGGACGGACGGCGTGGTCGCCCTGGCGGCGCTGGCTGCCATGGAACCGCGCCTCGACGTGCTGCTCGGCGTCTTCCTGCTCGCCCTGCGACACCCCATGGTCGCCGCTCGCCAGATCGCCACCTTGGCCGAGGTCGCTCCCGGGCGAGTCACCATCGGCGTCGGCGTCGGGGGCGAGGACCGTTCGGAGTTCGAGGTGTGCGGTGTCGATCCCGCCACGCGAGGCCGGCGCACCGACGCCGCGCTGGAGATCGTGCGGCGCCTGCTCGACGGCGAGGCGGTCACTTGGCACGACGAGTTCTTCGATCTCGACGAGGCCGTGATCCGACCGACGCCGAGCCCGCGGGTGCCGTTCGTCGTCGGCGGGCGCAGCGACGCCGCGCTGGCGCGCGCCGGGTGGCTCGGCGACGGGTGGCTGGCGGCGTGGTGCTCGGCTCGCCGGCTGGCCGAGGGCATCGAGCGCGCCGAGGCCGGTGCCCGGGGCCGCACGCTTCCCGTCCCGCAGCGGTGGTCACACGGCATCCAGCTGTGGGTCGGTGTCGGCGCCGATCCGGCCGATGGTCGTCGCCACGTGGCCGAGGGCATGGAGCGCTTCTACAAGATGCCGTTCGAACCCTTCGAGCGGTACACGCCCGTGGGCACCGCCGAGGACATCGCCGCGTTCCTGCTGCCCTACGTCGAGGCCGGCGCCCGGACGTTCAACCTGGCCGCGGTGGGCGCCGACCGCACCAGCGAGATCGAGGCCATCGCCGAGGTTCGTCGGCTCCTCAACCGGGCGATCGACTCGGCAGACTGACCGGCGAACCGAGGGGGACCGATGAAGATCGTCAGCGAGACCGCGGAGAAGGGCGTCGTCGAGCGCCGCTTCGACCTGGAGGTGGCCGGCGAGGCCGTGCCCGGCATCCACTGGCTGCCCGACGGGGCGACCTCGCCGCACCCCACGGTGCTGCTCGGCCACGGCGGTACGCAGCACAAGCGAGCGCCGAACGTGCTGGCGTTGGCGCGGAGCCTCGTGCGTCACCTGGGTGTCGGCGCCGTGGCGCTCGACGCCCCGGAACACGGTGACCGGGTGAGCGATCCTGACGCGGCCAGCGCCGCCCGCCAGGGTCTGGAGAAGAGGCTGGCCGCCGGCGGTGACGGCGGTGGGCGCGGCGTGTCGGAGTCGTGGCGCTCGAGGATGGCGGCCCGCATCCCTGGTCACGTTCGCGAATGGCAGGCACTGCTCGACGACCTGCAGACCGACGACGCCTGGGCGGCCGGGCCGTTCGGGTACTGGGGCCTGTCGATGGGGACCTCCCACGGCCTGCCACTGGTCGCCGGCGAGCCGCGCATCCGCGCTGCGGTGCTCGGCCTCAACGCGGTCAGCTCGCCCGAGGACCCACAAGCAGCGAGCGCCGCCGAGATCACCGTGCCGGTGCTCTTCCTGCTCCAGTCCGACGACGAACTGATGACCCGCAAGGCCGGGCTGGCGCTGTGGGACGCGCTCGGCTCGGCGGAGAAGACGCTGCACCTCAACCCGGGTGGCCACATCGACGTCCCCCGCTTCGAGCGCGACGCCGCCGAACACTTCTTCCGTCGGCACCTGCTCTGATCACGATCCACTGCCAGTTTCCTCTGAGGTGGTTCCCAGCGGTCTCCCAGGTCGGCTTCCTACCGTCCGACGAGATGAGGACGACCTCCGTGATCGTGGTGCTGTTGCTGGGCGTCGTGGCCGCGTGCGAGCCGTCGCCGGCGGATGTCACGTCGGATGTCGGGAGCGCGACCAGCGTGTCGGCGTCGCCACCGGCGACGGGAACGATCGTCAACGAGTGGGTCGGACCGCCGGCCGATCCCACCGCGCTGCCGATCGGGACATCGCACGTCTCGACGACGGGTGCGGAGGTCGGTGGCCTGTACGTCTGCTCGGGCGGCAACCCGGCCGGGGGTGGAGCGTTCGCCGTGGGCACCTGGATCGACGAGGACGCCGGCACCTGGGACGCCACGACGAAGATCGCCGTCCAGGGCGAGGTGGAGTGGCCGATGGCCCGGTACCAGGAGTCCGTGGACGGCGATGTCCGCACGATCGAGAGCAACGGCGTCCCGGTGGACATGGTGACGGGCACGTTCCCGGTCGCCGCCGACGACCCGGCCTTCGCGTTCGACCGCAACCCGAACGCCATCGATGAGCACACCATCTCGGTCGAGTTGCCGGTGTCGCCCGACGTCGCCGCGTCCCCGGGATGCGTGCCCAAGGGCACGATCGGCGTGCTGGCCAACGGCGTGGCGCTGTTCGCCCCTGTTGACGAGCGGAACCGCGACGCCGTCGCCTACGAGACCCAGGACCAGTGCGACGGGCACCCGCAGCAGCAGGGCGCGTACCACTACCACGACATCCCATCCTGCGTGCTGGCATCGGCCACCGGGTCGTCCACGGTCGTGGGATGGGCGCTCGACGGCTTCCCGATCGTGGTCGAGCGGGACGCCGCCGGCGATCTCCCCACCGACGCCGATCTGGACGAGTGCCACGGTCGGACGTCGCCGGTGCTGGTCGACGGCGAGGTGGTCGAGACGTACCACTACTCGACCACCGCAGAGTTCCCGTACTTCATCGGGTGCTACCGGGGCACTCCGGTCGCCTGAGCCTCGGTCTCTAGGATCCGCCGGCATGACCAAGCACGTGGAAGTCTCCCGCGAGATCAAGGCCTCCCCCGAGGCCGTCTGGAACGCCATCTCCGACGTCACCCGCATGGGCGAGTGGTCGCCCGAGTGCCACACCTGCGAGTGGAACGACGGCGCCACCGGCCCGGCGGTCGGCGTGACGTTCACCGGCCACAACCGCAACGGCGAGTACGAGTGGACGACCGAGGCCGAGATCATGGAATGCGTCCCCGGCGAGAAGTTCGCGTTCGACGGCGTCTTCGGCGACCTGCACTTCGCCAAGTGGGCCTACATCATCGAACCGACCGAGGATGGCTGCCGGGTCACCGAGACCTGGGACGAGGGCCGGTCCGACGAGATCATCGAGGCGACCAAGTCGATCTCGGGTGTGGCCGAGCGGGGCGAGCACAACCGCAAGGGCATGGAGGAGACCCTGGCGCGGCTGGCCGCCGCGGTCGAGTAGCCCGGATCCTAGGAGTACCGGGCCAGCTCGGGGTCGCGCCCGTTCCAGGCCACCAGTCGGTCGATGCCCGGCGCATCGTCGGGAACGGGCACGGCATCGGCGAACGGGACGGCGACCTCGTCGAGGCCCATCGCTTCGGACACCTGGGCGAACAGCTCGTAGCGGTTCTCGGCCGGGAGGATCGCGTGCTGGGCCAGGGCGGCGTCGACCACGTCGTCGTCCCAGTCGGGAGTGGCGCCGACGGCGACCGCCAGGTCCCACGTGTGCACGACCACCTCGCTGACGTAGGACAGCAGGATGTCGCCACCCGGTCCCTGGACCCAGGGCAGGACCATCGGGCGGTCGAGGACGGCATCGTCGGTCCATGCCGCCTGCACCCCGTGGGCGGCGGACGTCCAGGCGTCGAGCCAGCCGTCGTCGCCCGGCGTGCGCGGCTCGACGGTGAACGGGTCGCCTCCGCGGCCGAGGGTGGCGACGCGGTCGAGCACGGCGACCAGGTGGCCGAGCATGGTGCGGACGTCCATCTCGGTGCACGGCGTGGGGTCGTCGAGCTGGTCGGCGCGCACGGCGGCGATCACCCGGCCGCCGGTGCCGACGGCGCGAGCGAATACGGCGCGAGGGTCGTCGTGGTCGAGGGTGGAGGTGGTGGGTTCGGTGTTCGTGGTCATGACCGCATCCTCCGATACAAAACCGGTCATCTGATGACCGGATTACGTGAGAATGTGGATGCATGCGTGCAGACCGGCTCGTGGCGATCCTCCTGCTGCTCCAGCAGCGCGGCAAGGTGACCGCAGCAGAGGTCGCCGACGAGCTCGAGATCTCCGAGCGCACGGCCCGCCGCGACCTCGACGCCCTCGGCATGGCCGGCCTCCCCGTGTACTCCGTGCAGGGGCGCAACGGGGGGTGGCGCCTGGTCGGTGGTGGACGGACGGATCTGTCGGGACTGACCGCCGCCGAGGCCCGCGCCCTGTTCCTCGTGGCCGGGCCGGCGTCGACGGCCACGCCCGAGGTCAAAGCGGCGCTGCGCAAGCTGGTGCGGGCCCTGCCCGAGCCCTTCCGGGTCCAGGCGGAGGCCGCCGCGTCCTCGCTGGTCGTCGACCCGCTCGGTTGGGGAGACCGCCAGCCCGAGCGGCCTGCTCCCGCGTACCTCGACGCGCTGCAGGACGCCGTCATCCGAGGTGTGCAGGTCGAGCTCGGCTACGTGGCTCGGGACGGCACTGCCAGCATCCGCACCATCCACCCGTTGGGCATCGTCGCCAAGGGGCACACGTGGTACCTGGTGAGCCAGACGGCAGCCGGTCGCCGCACCTTCCGGGTCGACCGGGTGTCGTCGGTCGAGGTCACCGACGAACCGGTGCAGCGCCCCGACGGCTTCGACCTGGCGGCGAGTTGGCGGGAGATCGCCGACGAGGTCGACCGCAAGCGCACGCCGCTCGAGGTCCGGGCCACCAGCCATCCCGACGGCGTCCCGGTGCTGCGGATGATCCTGGGCAGCCGTCTCGAGGTCGGCGGGACCACGCCGGACGGACGGGTGGAACTGGTCATCCGGGGACACTCCCCGTACGCCGTGGCCGGTGAGCTGGCCGGCCTGGTCGAGTGGTTGCAGATCGACGACCCACCGCACGTCCGACGCCATCTCGCCGCCATCGGACAGCAGCTGGTCGGTCGCTACGGCTGAGCGGGCCTGCTCCGCATCAGTCGAACCGGAACCGGACGCCGCAGATGTCGTGCAGCTCGCCCGCCCGCGAGCGATCGGTCGCCGACAGGGTCACGCCCACCAACGACTCGAGCGGGCCTTCCACGAAGGTGACGGTGGCGTTGTCGAGTTGGAGCACGCCGTCGTCGGCTGGGCAACCGGTGATGTCGGCCCAGCGGCCGGCTGTGCGTGCAGGGTCTCTGGTCTGCACGACCGCGTTGGTGATGCCGTCGACCACGTCGGTGCGTCGGCGCTGCTGCCAATGCTCGCCCGCCGGCATCCAGGGGCCCTCGGGATCGTCGCCTCCGGGCTGGAAGTCGATCTCCAGGAAGGACCCGCCCGTGTCGGCCGGATGGAGCTGCAAGAGGTGGTAGCCGTGCTCGTCGGCGTCGATCGGTGTGCGCACGCCGAGCTGACGGACCCGCTCGCGGATCGCCGAGTGGTCGTCGGTGTGGCAGATCACCATGTATCCGCCGTCACCGCCGAGACGCTCCAGCTGACGACCACCGGCGGTGCCCTCGCGCGTCGGCGACACGACCTCGACGAACTGGTTGCCGACCGGGAGTACGGCGTTCTGCAGCCCGAAGGCGCCAACGGCCGGATCGCGGTATGCCACCTCGAGGCCGAGCGTGTCGTGCAGGTCGCCGACCACGGTGTCGAGGTCGTGCGCCACCAGCGCGATCTGTCGTAGTCGGATCCAGCTCATCGAAGTCTCCTCATCGGAATCGCGGCTCGCGCTTCTCGAGGAACGCCCGGAACGCCTCGGCGGTGTCGTCGCTGGCGGCGATGCGCAGGTGGCGCTCGGCCTCGTAGTCGACGAAGTCCCCGAGGCCCATGCGCTCGGCGGCGACGTAGTTCTCCTTGAGGCCCCGAAGCGCCGTGGGTGACTTCTTCAGCAGCGTGGCCAGCAGATCCTCGGTGTCGTCGCGGAACGATTCGGAAGGGAACACGCGGGCGACGAGGCCGATGCGCTCGGCTTCGTCGGCATCGACCTTGCGGGGCAGGAACGACAGGTCGCGCGCCCGGGCCGCTCCCACCAGCCGGGGCAGCGACCACGGGATCGCCATGTCGCCGGCCACCGCCACGTCGAGGAACGCGGTGTTGAGCTTGGCGCCGGCGGCCATCACCCGCAGGTCGCAGGCCAGCGCCCAGCCCAGGCCGGCGCCGGCGCACGCCCCGTTGATGGCGGCGACCGTGACCGCCGGGATCTCGTGCAGCAGCGTCGTGACCTTGAACTCGCGCGACGTCAACCGCTCGTCCGTGCCGCCGCCGGTGAAGTGGTTCAGATCGGCGCCGGGACAGAACGCCCGTCCCTCGCCGGTCAGGACCAGGACGCGCACCGACGCGTCGGCTGCGGCCAGCTCGAGGGCGTCGGTCGCCTCGCGCACCATGCGGTTGGTCATGCCGTTCATGGCATCCGGCCGGTCGAGCGTGAGCCGGGCGAGCCCGCCGTCCACCTCGTAGCGCAAGGTCTCGAAGCTCATCGTCGATGCACGGTAGCGGCGAGGCTCGGTGGGCATCGGTGGTGTGGCCGAACGGCCCTGGTGCGTCCCTCCCGGTGGGCGCACGATGGACCGGAGCCGTCGGCGACGGAGTGCCGGCGGCGTTGCGTCCACCATCCGATCCCGATGAGGAGCTCGCCATGCAGTCGCACCCTGTCTGGAGGTTCGAGATGACCTTCACCGAAGACGACGACGCCACCCGGGCGGATGTCGTGCTCGATGTCGCCGGACATCACCACCACGGGTGGGGTCGGTCGCGCCGCAACCCGGCCGATCCGGACGTGCCCGTGATCGGTGAGGAAGTCGCCGCCGCCCGAGCCCTCATCCGGCTGGGTCACCAGCTCCTCGGTGCCGCCGAGGACGACATCGAGGAGATCGAGCAGCACCCCGTCCACCTCCACGTGTGAGGTCGCGGCCGGTTTCGCGGGCTCGTAGAGTCGCCGCATGCCGGGACCGATGGAGGGAATCAAGGTCGTCGAGGTGGGGATGTGGGTCGCCGGCCCAGCTGCCTCCGCCATCCTCGGTGACTGGGGCGCTGACGTCATCAAGATCGAACCGCCCGAGAGCGACCCGTTCCGGGCGCTGCTGTCGGGCATGGGCGCCGACGTCAACCCGCCGTTCGAGCTCGACAACCGAAACAAGCGCAGCATCGGGCTGAACCTGTCGACTCCCGAGGGACGCGAGCTGGCGGCCGAGCTCGTCGACGGCGCCGACGTCTTCGTCAGCAACGCTCGTCCGGGTGCGCTCGCCCGGGCCGGCCTCGACCACGCCACCGTGTCGGCCCGCAACCCCCGCCTGGTGTACGCCCACGTGTCGGGGTACGGGCTCGAGGGCGAGGAGCGGGACCGTGCCGCCTACGACGTGGGGGCGTTCTGGTCCCGGGCCGGCGTGGCGGCCTCGCTGACCCCGGAGGGCTCCGCGCTGCCGTACCAGCGCGGCGGCATGGGCGATCACATGGCCGGGTTGGCGGCTGCCGGCGCGGTGAGCGCAGCGCTCTTCGCCCGCGAGCGCACCGGTGAAGGTCAGCTGGTCTCGACGTCGCTGCTGCGCATCGGCATGTACATGCTCGGCTGGGACATCAGCATGGCCGTGCGCCTCGGCGCTCCCACCGTGCCGGTGTCGATCGCCGCGCCCCCCAATCCGCTGATCAGCGCCTACGAGGCCGGCGACGGCAAGCGGTTCTGGATGCTGGGGCTCCAGGGGGACCGCCACTGGCCCGACGTGCTCCGCGCCGTCGGCCACCCCGAGTGGGCCGACGATCCCCGCTTCTCGTCGCTGAAGGCCCGCTTCGAGCACAGCGCCGAGCTGGTGCGCATGCTCAACGAGGTGTTCGCCACCCGACCGTTGGACGAGTGGGCGCCGATCTTCGACCGAGAGGACGTGTGGTGGGCCCCGGTCCGTCACGCCCACGAGGTCGTCGACGATCCGCAGGCCCACGCCGCGGGCGGGTTCGTGTCGGTCCCGACCGACGGCGATCCGGTGACCATGGTGGCGTCACCCGTGGACTTCGCCGGCACCCCGTGGGAGCCCCGGTCGATGCCGCCCGAGTTCGCGCAGCACACCGAAGAGGTGCTGCTCGAGTTGGGTCACGACTGGGACCGCATCATCGAGCTCAAGGACCTCGGCGTCATCCCCTGAACGGGGAGCGCCGGTCGGGCCACGTCGACCCGACCGGCACGCGTTCAGCGGTTGTCCCGCTGCACCACCTGCACGGTGACGGTGTCGTTGAGGAGGCTGTCGGAGTCGAGCGTGTCCGGATCGGACACCGAGCGGACCCCGACGATCTCCACCGTGAGGTGGGCGCGCTGGGCCTCGGTCAGTCCGCCGAGGTCGGCGGCGGCCGACTGAGCGCCGATGCCGACCTGCTTGTGGGTGGCGATCACCCGTCCCTCGGCGTCCTTGATGGTGACCGAGTACTCGAACAGGCCGAGGTCGACGCCGACGGTCGCCTCCGACGGGTGGACGATGGTGGCGCGGACCACGTCGGTGCCGGGTAGCGGCGTGATGCGGTACGTGTGGGCGTCGGTCCCGTAGGCGACGGTAGGGGCGGCGTAGGTCCAGTAGTCGCTTCGGACGACCGCCTGGCGACGGATCAGTTCACGATTCAGCTTCATCTGCAGCTCGTGCAGCTGCTTCACGCCGCCGGTGGACTGCACGAGGGGCACGGCCCGGGTCAGATCCACCCGGCCGTAGCCGACCTGCCAGAACGGGGCCTGGCCGCCATCCACGGCCTGGACGGGCTGGGCGGTCACCTGGAGGGCCTGCCGCACCTGCTTGGGCGAGAGGTCGGGGTTGGCCTGGAGCAGGACCGCGGCGGCTCCGGCCACGTGCGGCGACGCCATCGAGGTCCCCGACGCCGAGGTGTTCTCGCCCGGCGGGCACGGACCGACGGCGGCACCGGTGGTGTCGCAGCTGGAGGAGATGTCCACGCCGGGGGCGGTGACATCGGGGTGCACGAGCCCGACCCGGCCGCCGTCGAACCTCGTGTGGCCGCCGGGGCCGACGTTGACGGCCATCGAGTTGTCGAGGCGGAAGCCGTTGGAGGAGAAGCTGCCGCGCACGTGGTCGACGGTCTCGGCAGCGACCGAGATGACCCACGGTGCCTGCGAGAAGGGGTTGAGCGTGCCCTCGCCGGCGCCGTCTCCCGAGTTGCCGGCTGCGAAGACCACGACGGCACCGGCATCGGCAGCGGCCCGGGTCGCGGTGGCGACCGGGTTGCGGGGATCGAACTGGGCGTAGGAGTTGCCCCACGAGTTGTTGATCACGTCGACGCCCCACATGCCGGGCTGGTCGAGGAGGTAGTCGTACGCCGTCACGACGGCGGTGGTGAACAGGACCTCGCCGACCGAGATGCACACCAGTTCGGCGTCGGGGGCGACGCCCAGATGATCGGGTGACGTGGTGCCGTCGGCGGCGATGATGCCGGCCACGTGGGTGCCGTGTCCCGAGCCCAGGTCCGTGTTCTGGTACGGGCCGACCTCGATCGGAACGGCGATGGTCGTGGTCGGGTCGACGCGGCCGTTCACGTACTCGGGGCTGACCACCTTGACGTTGTGGGCCACGTGGTCGGCCAGGTCGGGGTGCGATGCGTCGCAGCCCGAGTCGACGACCGCGACGGTGACGCCATCGCCGGTCAGGCCCGCATCGCGGAACGCGGCCGCGCCCATGGCGTCGGAGGAGGCGGTGTCGAGGTACTGCAGCTGCTCGTCGGGGTAGACGTCGTCGACGAGACCCGTGGTCACCGCGGCCTGCATGGCGGCCACCGGTCCCCGGACGATCACCAGCGGCAGGTGCTCCATGAGCTGCACCTGCAGCCCGAGGGCGCCCAGCGCGTCGCCGACCGCGGCGGTGGGGATGGTGTCGAGGCGGGCGATGCCGGTGGTGGCGTCGCCGCCGCCGGCCAGCAGGTGGTCGAGACCCGGGGTGGCGTCGCCTGGCACGGTTGACGTCGGGTCGAGCGATGGCAGGTCGGCGTAGGCCGAGCCGGTGGCGGCGAGGGCGACCGTGAGCAGGGCGATGAGGAGTCGTCTGGGTCGTGACACGTGGGAGGGTTCTCCGTGGCGTCAGCGGTCTCCTTCCGGGAGCAGATGTGACGCTCGTCAACGCCGATCGCCCCGTGGCTCGGAGCTCAGGGAAACGTTGCCTCGAGCAGCGTCTCGGCCGCCCAACGGACCGTCTGTCGCGCGTCATCCGAACCGAGCCGGCAGACGTCGCGCACGACGGTGAAGGCCTCCGGTCCGCTGAGCACGCACAGCGTCGTGATCACCCGTGTCCACGCTTCGGGTGACACGCGATCGTGCAGGGGAGCGAGGGTCTGCTCGAACCACCTGCGCCTACGACCCTCTCGCACCTCGGGGTCGGGATCGCCCGCCTCGACCTGTTGGAGCCACTGGTCGAGGTAGAGGCGCAGCGCCGTCCGGTACTGCACCTCGGCCTCGGCCACGTGCCGGTTGAAGAGGTCGAGGACGGCCAGTGCCCGCGCCTTGGCGTCTTCGGCAGCAACCTCGCCGGCCACGAGTTGCTCGATCTCCCCGACGTCGGTGGTCATGGCGATCTCGAGCAGCAGCGACTCCTGCGTCGGGAAGTACCGATACGCCGTCGTCCTGCCCACCTCGGCGGTCCTCGCCGCCCGAGCGACCGTGGGCGTGATGCCCTGCGACAGCAGTTCCTTCGCCGCATCCACGATCGCTGCCCGGGTGCGCCGCTTCTGGTTCACGCGACCGCCCGACAGATTTTGCGCTTGACGTGGGGCTTCCATCCCGTCATGGTACTCCAGTCCCATATAATCGGCAACCGGGAGGAGCCACCCATGACCACCACCAAGACGCGTCTCGAGCCGACGCGCATCGCACCGGAGACCTTCCTGCTCCACGACCACGCCGGCGAGGGCACCGCTCCGGTGTCGATCGCGGTCAACACGATGGTGATCCGCGGCCAACAGCCCGTCGTCGTCGACACCGGTGCCGCCGAGCACCGGGAGCAGTTCCTGGCGGATGTCTTCTCGCTGGTCGACCCGGTCGACGTGCGGTGGGTCTTCATCAGCCACGACGACGTCGACCACACGGGGAACGTCAACGCGCTCATGGAGCTGTGCCCGAACGCCACCCTGGTGATCGACTGGTTCATGCAGGAGCGCATGGGCGGCAACCTCCAGGTGTCACCCCTGCGTTGGCGCTGGATGCAGGACGGCGAGGCCCTCGACGTGGGCGACCGCGAGCTGCAGCTGGTGCGCCCGCCGATCTACGACTCGCCGACCACGCGCGGTCTCTACGATCCCACCACCGGCGTGTACTGGGGTGCCGACGCGTTCGCCACACCCATGCCCACGCCGGTTCCCGACGTCAGCGACATCGGTGCCGACGTCTGGGCCGAGGGAATGGCGACCTTCAACCAGTACATCAGCCCTTGGGTCTTGCTGGCGGACGAGGCTCGGTACGTCGAGACCGTGGACAGCGTCGCCGCGCTGCGACCATCGGTGTTGGCCGGATGCCACACGCCGGTGATCGGCGGTGCGCGGGTGGCCGAGGCGCTCGAGATCACGCGCCGCACACCGGCGTTGACCGTGGCCCCTCAGCCGGATCAGTCCGTGCTCGACCAGATTCAGATGTCCCTCGCCGGAGCGCTGGCGTGAGTTGGTGGCCCCGGCGATCGGGTGAACGCCCGAGCGCCGAGGCCGCTCCGGTCAGCCGGCGGGCGCCAGCTCGATCACCTGCTGGTACGTCGGCCGGTTCGTCGCCCGGAAGTCGTTGGGGATGAGCCCGGGCACGAAGGTGGAGCGGATGGTCTCGCGACGCCACGTCGTCGGATCGTCGCCTCGTTCGGCGGCGAGCGACTGCATGCGCTGATCGATCGCCGTCCACAGGTCGGTGCGGCAGTCGGCGAGCTCGCCGAGCCCGCAGTACGACAGGTTGAACGGCCCCTCGACGTCGTCGCCCAGCACCGTGCGCAGGTCCTTGTCGACGACGCTGTCCGCGCCGATCCCCCGCAACTCGACCCCCGCGTCGAGCAGCGATCCGAAGACCGGGTCGAGCACGGCGCGCTGGATGCCTGGCCACAGCTGCTCGAAGATCAGGGCGCCGGCCGCGTCGTAGGTGCCGTCCTCGTCGGCGTCGACCAGGGGCGCGTCGTCGGCCACCCAGGCGTCGAGGATGTCGACGGCCTGCGCAGCGAGCGGCGAGGGTGCGTCGCCTCCCCGCAGCACCTCGCTCACCACCGGCCACACGGTGGATCGGACCTCCTCGGTGGCTGCCCGGTTCATCACACCGACGACGTCGGCCAGCTCCGCCCGGTCGGGCCACTGGTCGAAGTTCTCCACCCGATGCACGGAGCCGTAGAGATCGGTGTCGCTGTGCATGAACCCGGGAGCGGACTGGTTGTTCCAGTTCACGAGCCGGTCGTCCGGATGGCCAGCGGCGTGGGGGTGGTCCTCGAGCGGGAGGACGCCCTGCCACTCGAAGTCGCCGTTCCCGTTGGTGGGCAGGCGCCGATCGAGGCCCGCGGCCCGCTCGGGCAGGTAGCCCGAGGCGAAGTAGCCGATGCCCGAGCGGTTGACGTACCCCCAGTTGAAGGTGAAGCCGAACTTGTTCGCCGACCGCCAGAAGTCCTCGGTGGTCGCTGCGTCGCCTTCGGTCATGTCCTTGAGCGCACCGAGGTTCAGGCCGTCGCGACCGAACGTCGACCGCTGCCGCGTGAGGGCGACCGGCCGACCATCGGAGGTCGCCGTGCCGATCACCGGGCCGTGAACCGACGTCGGGTAGCGGATGGGCACGTCGCCGAGGGTGCCGGCGTCGAACTGCTCGAACGGCACGCAGTCGCCCTCGAACAGGTAGGAGCCGGACTCACGCGTGGGCGTGGAGCCGTCGGGCTCGCAGAGCTGCTCGGCGAACACGTCGCGCACGTCGAGGCTGGCGGAGGTGAGGCTCCAGGCGTAGTCGTGCGTGCGTCCGATGAGCAGGTACATCGCCAGGCCCGGCACCGCGGCGCCCTGCGCCTCGATGCCGGGTGCGCTGAGGTGCACCTGCATCACGATCTCGGGGTAGTAGTAGCCCAGCTGGGGGCCCATCACCCCGAGGGTTGCGTGGTCGGCCGACGCGTCGGGAGCCACCAGCTGCCAGTTGGACGCCAGCCGGTCCGGTGGGTCGCCCGCGGCGGCGTAGGCGACCTCGTCGTCGACGACCGGCGCGGCACCCTCGGCGGGCTGCCGGGGGTCCAAGGAGATGATCGAGCCGGCGTCGATGGGCACGGACCCGACGACGTCGCCACCCGTGAAGGTCCCGTAGTCGAACCGCTCGTCGAGCGTGGTCGGGGCCTCCGGGTCGTCGGTCTCGAGCAGGTCCTCCCAGGCCTGGCGGCCCTTCTCCGCTCCGAGGGAGCGCTCCAAGGTCGACAGGAACTCGGCGTTGGCCGCCTCGCCGCCGCCACCGGCCCCGAAGATGGAACCGATGAACGCCGTGGTGGCGACCACGTCCTCGACGGTGAACGGTGGTCGCTCGGTGCCGTCCGGGTTCGCCTCGTAGTAGGCGGTCACGCCGTCGGCGTAGGCCTGGGCCTCGTCGACGATCTGTTGGCCCTCGTCGCCGTAGGTGTCGAGGATCAGCTGCACCTGGTCGGATACGAGCTGCTCGGTGGCCGCGCTGGGTGTGAACTGCTGGGCGCCGGTCACCAGCGAGAACGCGTCGATGCCCGGCACGTCGGCGACCGCGGCGCGGGCCGGGCCGCGTCCGAAGTCCAGCAGCAGGCCACGGTCACGAGCCGTCACCCAACCGGCTCCCCACGCCATGTCCTTGCGGGTCTTCCCCTCGATGTGGGCCACGCCGTACTCGTCGTAGGCGATGGTCACGCCGGCGTGGCCGGTGTCGATCGTCGTGGTCGTGCCGATCGGCTGGAAGTCCATCGGCAGGAACAGCTTCTCCAGGTCGGCGCCGGTGACGTCACCGCGCAACGGCGTCAGCCCGTCGTACAGCGGGAGCTGGTCGAGGGAGTGCTCGTTGGTGGGGATCCCGCCGTAGTTCCCTGGTGGGAGGACGTAGTACGCGCGGTCTGCGACGGTGGGTGCGGTCGCGGTCGCGGTCGTGCTCGTGCTGTCTTCTTCCGCCTGGTCGTCGTCGGAACCGTTGGACGTGCACGCCACGACCAGGACGGGAAGCAGACCGATGGCGAAGATGCGCCTGGCGCGAGCCAGGCCGTGCAGCGGGCGCCTCATCGCGCTCCACCCGCCTTCGGGCCGGCGTATGCCGCGGTGGCGAGGAAGATGGGGTACGTGCGCCCGTTCTTGACGAGCTCGTGGCACGGCCGGAACGAGACGTCGGTGAACCCGGCCTCCTTCAGCTGGGCGGCAAGCGCGCCGTGGTCGAAGCCGTGGTGTCCGTCGAAGCCCTCGTCGTGGAACGTGCCGTCCTCTTCGTCGAGGTCGGCGATGGCCAGGTGGCCGCCGTCCTCGAGCAGCTCGGCGAAGTTGGCCAACGCGGTGTCGAGGGCGGAGATGTGGTGGAGGGTGAGGACCGTGACGATCAGGTCGAAGCGCTCGTCGACGCTGGCGAGCGGCTCGGTCGAGAGATCGACGTCCCAGACGCGGGCGTCGGTGATCGCACCGGTGGCGATCTTGTCCTCCATCACCGAGCGCATGCCCGCCGAGGTGTCGGCCAGGACCAGCGGGCCCACGCGGTCGCGCAGCGCCTGGGAGACCAGCCCGGTGCCGGCGCCGTACTCCAGCAGCCGGATCGACGGCCCGAGAGGCAGCGCGTCGCGGATGGCGTCGGCAACGACGCGCGCCCGTTCCACCTTCGTCGGGTCGTCGTCCCACGTCGCCGCTCGTTCGTCGAAGCTGTTGCCGTGCGTGGGTTCGTCGTGGGTCGTCATCCGCCCATTCTGTCGTCCGCGCGATCGGTAGCTTGCCTGGCGACGATCCGGAGGAGCTGCTCATGACCGGCGAAGCGGTGTTGCGGACCGAGGGTCTGACCAAGGCGTTCGGTTCCGTCGTCGCCCTCGACCAGCTGAACCTCGAGCTGGTGCGGGGCGAGGTCTTCGGGTACCTGGGCCCGAATGGCGCCGGCAAGACCACCACGCTGCGGCTGCTGCTCGGACTCCTGCATCCCACCTCCGGTCGAGCGTCGGTGCTGGGCCTCGACCCGTGGGCCGACCCCGTCGAGCTGCACCGCCGGATCGCCTACGTGCCCGGGGAGTTCACGGTCTGGCCGTCGCTGACCGGGGCCGAGATGCTCGCGCTGCTGGGCAACCTCCACGGCGGCTACGACCCGGCGTTCCGTGACGAGCTGTGCGAGCGGTTCGAGTTCGATCCGTCACGCAAGGGGCGCACGTACTCGAAGGGCAACCGGCAGAAGATCGCCCTGATCGCCGCGCTCATGGTCCGGCCAGAGCTGCTGATCCTCGACGAGCCCACATCGGGGCTCGATCCGCTCATGGAGGTGCGGTTCCGCGAGGTGCTGGCCGACGGCCTCGAACGCGGTCAGACGGCGCTGCTGTCGTCGCACATCCTCTCGGAGGTGCAGGCGGCGTGCGATCGGGTGGGCATCCTGCGCGCCGGCCAACTCGTCGAGGTCGGACCGCTCGACCAGCTCCGCATCGACCTGACACGACACGTCGCCATCGAGTTCGTCGACACCCCGCCCGGGCTGGACGACGTCGAAGGCGTCACGGACATCGAGGTCGACGGCCACCACGTGCGCTGCCGGCTGCACGGGTCGCCCACGGCGCTGCTGCGCGCCGTCGCCCCCCACGAGATCACGTCGTTCGTGACGCGCGACCAGGACATCGAGGAGATCTTCCTCGCCTACTACGGGACGTCGCCGGCGTGAACCGGTCGCCCGCGCCGTGAGCCCCGAGCGGACGCTGGTCGATCTGCACGGGCGGCTGCTGCGCCGGTCGACCCTGATCCTCTCGCTGTTGTTCCTGGCCGCCACGGCCGGTGTCACCGCCGGCTACGAGGGTCTGTACCCCGCCGGCTCCGACCGCTCGGCTGCGGTGGCCCTGGGCGAGAACCCGGGGTTCCGGGCCATCCTCGGGTCGGGCGCCGGCCTGGACACGCCCGGTGGGTTCGTCGCCTGGCGCTTCGGCGGACCCGCCGTCGTCATCGTCGCGGTGTGGGCCTACCTCGTCACCACGCGGCTGTTGCGGGGCGAGGAGGAGGCGGGACGCGTCGAGCTCGTCCGAGCCGGTGCGGTGACCACCGGCGGCCTCGTGCGCAGCGTCATGGTGGTGACGTCCGCCGCGACCCTGGTCCTCGGCGTCGGAATCGCCGCCGGCATGGTGATCGGTGGCGCACCGGTCGGTGGGTCGGTCCTCACGGGTGCGGCGGTCATCACGGGAGCGTTCGTGTTCGGCGCGTTCGGGATCGTCGCTGCGCAGGTCCTGCCCACACGACGAGCGGCCGCGCTGACGTCCGGTGGTGCCGTCGTGCTCGCGTTCCTCGTCCGGGCCATCGCCAACGTGCGCAGCGACCTCGCCTGGCTGCGATGGGCGACGCCGCTCGGCTGGAACGAGCTCGTCCGCCCGTTCGGTGATCGGACCCTGCTGCCGCTCGTGGTCGCCGCGGTCGCGACCGTGTCGCTCGCCGTCGTGGGCGCCGTGCTCGCCGGCCGCCGCGACCTCGGTGCTGCCCTTCTCGCTGACGACGCAACCAGGGAACCGCGCCGGGCGGGCTTGCACACCGCGGTGGGTTTCGCCGCCCGACAGATCGTGCCCCGCGCCCTGGTGTGGGTGGTGCCCCTGTTGCTGCTGAGCGCCACGTTCGGGCTGCTGTCCAAGGACATCGGCGACTTCTTCGAGACGAACGCCACCTTCACCGACGTGTTCTCGCGCTTCGGCGTGGACCCGAGCCTCCCGGTCCGTGCGTTCATCGGCTTCGTGGCGTCGACGTTCTCGATCGTGGGGGTGAGCTTCGCCGTGGCGGAGCTGTCCGCTGCTCGCGAGGAGGAGTCCACGGCTCGGCTCGACAACCTGCTGACCCTGCCGGTCACGCGGCGGAGGTGGTTCCTCGGCCATCTCGCGCTGACCCTGGTCGGCGTGGTGCTGCTGGCGGTCGCGCTCGCCGCCGGCGCCGGCGCCGGGGCGTCATGGTCGGGCGCCGGGATTCGCCTCGCCGAATTCACCACCGTGGCGGTCAACGCCGTGCCCATCGGGGTGCTGTTCCTCGGGCTCACGGCCCTCGTCTTCGCGGTCGCTCCCCGTCTCACGTCATCGTTCGGCTTCGGGCTCGTCGGGGTGGCCTTCGTCTGGCAGATCCTCGGCTCCGCGATCCAGGCCCCGCAGTGGTCGCTCGATCTGTCGCCGTTCTCCCACGTCGCGGCGGTG
The DNA here is from genome assembly GCA_963800295.1 of uncultured Acidimicrobiaceae bacterium. Classification (GTDB taxonomy): domain Bacteria; phylum Actinomycetota; class Acidimicrobiia; order Acidimicrobiales; family Salinilacustritrichaceae; genus Salinilacustrithrix. Next base: position 164,681 of record CAWDAJ010000004.1, on the reverse strand, counting down.
CCGGCGCAGGGCATGAACGTGGGGGCGGCGTTGGTGCTCAGCGCCCTGGGTGCGGCGGCCGCGCTCGCCGCCGTCGAGGTGTTCGTCCGCCGGGACATCCACGGGGCCTGACCGCACGTACAGATGTGACGCGGCGAGATCGTGCGGTCATGCCCGGTCCGGTGCGCTCGTCGCGGCGGTGCCCTGGAGCACGGTCGCCAGCTCGAGACCCTGCGCCAGCAGTGCCTGCACGCCACCCGCGAGGTCGGCGGCCCGCATCGATCCCGAGCATCCGCAGGGTCGCGGCCGCCAGCGTGGACGCATAGCCCTCGTTGCACACGAGGATCATGCGCTGTTCATGACCCGCCACCTCGGGGACCTTCCACGGGCTGGCAGGGTCGAGACGCCACTCGAGCACGTTCCGGTCGATCACCGACGCCCCGATCAGCTCGCCGTCGGCACGTCGCTGCTCTGCGGGCCGGATGTCGACGACCAGGGCGCCGGCAGCGTGCTCGGCGCCCAGCTGGCCGGGCTCGACGCGGTCGATCTGGCGGCGGGCTGCCGCCAGAAGTTCATCGACGTTCATCGCACGAGTGTCGCACCGGCGCTCTGTTCATGGTGCAGGTAGTGGGAACTCGACCCCGGTGAGGTGCTCGGACAGCTCCCACAGCCGACGTTGGTCTTCCTCGTCGAGCGCGCGACGCGACGGCGGTACCGGCACGGGAGCGCCATGGGTCTGGAACCGGTGCGCCGGTCCGAAGAACTGGCCGGCGTGCGCTGAGGGGTCGGTCGCGGCGCGAAGGGACGCGCGGCTCGCCTCCGCCGGTGTCTGGATGAACCGTTCGCCGATCCGGCGTTGCAGCTCGAGGAAGCGCGATTCTCGACCGCGATGCAGGATGTCGGTGGCGGCGAAGCCCGGGTGGGCGGCCAGCGAGATCGTGTCCTCGTCCGCTGCGGTCAGGCGCCGCTGGAGCGCGTAGGCGAAGAGCAGCGCCGCCAGCTTCGACTGCGCGTAGGCGGTGAACTGCCGGTACGAACCCTCGGCGTGGGGATCGTGCCAGCGCATGCGTCCGAACTTCTGGGACAGGCTGGCGACCGTCACGATCCGCGAACACGGTGCCGCCAACAGTGCCGGCATGATCCGGCCGGTGAAGGCGAAGTGGCCCAGGTGGTTCGTGCCGAACAGCAGCTCGAAGCCGTCCTCGGTCTCGCCGCGCTCGACCGACATCACGCCGGCGTTGTTGATCAGCCGGTCGATGCGCGGGAAGCGCTCGAGGGTCTCGGCGGCGGCGTCCTTGATCTGCGCCTGGCTCGCCAGATCGAGCCGGAGCACCTCGAGCCGGCCGCGTGGTCTCCGAGCTCCGATGTCGGAGACGGCGCGGTCGGCCTTGTCGAGGTTCCGGCACGCCAGCACCACGGTGGCCCCGGCGCCGGCGAGTGCGGCGGCCGTCTCGAAGCCGATGCCCGTGTTGGCACCGGTGACGACCACGGTCTGACCGTCGAGGTCGGGGATGTCAGCGATGCTCCACGGCACGGCGGGCGAGCGTAGGCGGTGGATGAGGTGACGCCCCCGGTGCTGGAGTCGCCGGCGACGGGTGAGGCCGGTGGTCTCGCCATCCTCGACCGGCGCGCCCGCCTCCGGTGGCGGGACCGGAGGCGGGCGCCGGTGGCCTGGGACTCGGCCCACCCACCGAGGGCCAGGTGGCGGAACCTGGCCCTGCCACGACGTTAGGCATCTGGCAGAGGCGATGACGAAACCCGTGACCCCGTGCGCCCCGGGCTCAGCTGATCGCGCTCCCACACACGACGTCGCGCCGCAGACAGGACCGAACCTCTCGCTCGAGCGCGCGCTGTCCCCACAGGTTCCAGAAGTCGGCGTGAGCGGTGTCGATGGCGCCGGAGCTCAACGACAGACCGTGCCCGCCGGACACCGGGTAGCGGACGACCAGCTCGAGCTGCGGTACGGCGACCGGATGGTCGTCGGGGCAGCCGTCGACGCCGCTGTAGGCCATGTGCTCGCGGTGGTCGTCGCTGTGGATCCGTGTGCCGTCCCAGCAGTCGGGGAAGGTCACCCGCAGCCGGAGCGCTCCCTCGCAGTCCGGCGGCGAGGCCGATCGCCGAGGGTTCGCCGAGCACGACCAGCCGAGCACGCTCGTCGGCGCCGGGTCTCGGTCGGGTCCACCACCGGCGATCATGCCGAGGCCGCTGGGGTACGCCACGACGTCTGTCGGATCGACCCCCCGGCCGGCCCGGTAGTAGGCGTCGATCCCGTCGGGCGGGATGCGCTCACCGTTTGCATCGAGCAGCGCCGGAACCCAGTACGACGCTCGATCGGCCGCGGTCTCGCAGGTGGTGTCGGCGCTTGCGACCATCGCCGCGGTGGCCAGCGGGTCCTCATCGCCCTCGTCGACGGCCACGTTGCCGAAGAACTCGTGCAGGTGCGACGCCCCGTCACGCCCTGGGAAGACCAGTGGGTCGTCGAAGTCGGTGTGTGACGGCGCGCAGGAAACGACGAAGCGTCCGCGGTGGTCGGGGAGGTCGGGCGGTCCCGCGGCCGGGCCCGCCGGCCGGGAACAGGATCCGACGACGAGCAGCAGGACGACGAGACCCGCTCGGGTCACGCCGGCGCGTCGGGGACCGCGATGGCGGTGACGTCGGGGAAGGTGGGCGGACCGACCTGCGGCACGGCCGGGGCGTTCTCCGGGTCGTCCATGCCCGGCAGGTCGCCGATGGATGGGTACTCGTAGGTCTGGTAGTCGCCCGATTCCGGCTTGTCGGCGTCGACGAGCTCGAGGAAGCGCGCCACGTCGGTGTCGAACGACTGGATCTCGCCATCGCACGGGGCGAGCGACTGGAGGTCGGTCGGCGACGTGACGGCGACCTCGTTGTCCGACCAGCAGTTGCCCTCACCCAGGATCTGCACCAGGTCCCACTCGCGGCTGTCGGTGACGATGTTGCCGACCACCCGGTTGTCGTTGCCCATCCACAGCAGCGGGTTGTCGAGCTGTGCCCGGGCCTCCTCGCTCACCGCCCGAGCGTCCTCGGTGCAGTCGGTCGGGTACTCGTCGGGAATCGGGGCGATGGGATCGTCCTCGGGGTACGGCGTCACGCCGATGCCGGCGATGTCGTGGTTCCACACGCGGTTGCGCTCGACGACGTTGCCGATGCCGCCGGTGATCAGGATCCCGTTCCCCTGCGCCAGTCGTGCGCTGGCGATGGCGGGCGTGTCGCCGTTGTTGTTGTCGTGCACGAGGTTGCCGACGATGGTGGTCTCGCGCTCGGGGGCGCAGCCCTCGTAGGACCCGGTGTTCGGCACGAGACCGGCCCGGTTGTGACGCCACTCCGAGTTGATGATGTACAGGTCGCCGCCGGCGTTGGTGCCCGAGTAGCCGAGCCCGTTGTACTCGGACAGCACGTCGCGCACCACGGCGTTGCAGCGATAGCACTGGCCGATGTAGAAGCCGGCATCTGGGCTACCGGCGCCATAGCTGTGCTCGAAGATGCCGTTGACCGAGCCGAAGGAGTAGATGCCGTAGTCGCCGTTGCGGTCGGCGGTGACGTACGAGGCGCGGTAGCCGTCGGCGTGGGTCCAGAACAGGCCGTTGCGCGTGTAGTTGCGCACGGTGAGGTTCTCGACGACGACACCGCTGGCTTCGAGGATGCGTACGCCGTTCTCGAGCTCGAACTGACCGTCGAGGATCACCTCGTTGCGGTCGAGGCCACGGATGACGAGCTCGTCGGTGGTGACGTCGACCGCCTCGTTGTACGTGCCCGGCGCGATGAGGATGAGCGAACCCGGTTCGGCGGCGTCGACCGCAGCCTGGATCGTCTCGTAGTCGTCCGGGACGCGCAGCGTGCCCGACGTGGGCCCGTCGCCACCTGCCTCGGCGCCCGTGTCACCGGCGTCGGCGGTCGTGGATGGGCCGTCGGCTGACGTGTCGTCGTCGTCACCGCACGCGGCGGCGAGCAGCGAGAGCCCGACGAGCGCGGCGAGCAAGCGTCGGATGGTTGTCGATGTCATGAGTCCCCCGGTTCGGTGACCACGATCTGGCCGGTCATGCCGGCCTTGGTCGTGCCGTGGATCGAACAGTAGTAGCGGTAGGTGCCGGGCTCGGTGAAGCGCACCTCACCTTGCTCGCCCGGCAGGAAGTCCTCGGTGTCGATGCGCCAGTCGGCGTCCTCGTCGGCGGGGATCACGTTGTGCTCGTTGCGGCCGGTGTTGCGCCAGACCACGGTGGTACCCGCCGCGACCTCGATCTCCTCGGGATCGAAGGCGTTGTCGATGGCCAGGACCTCGACCTGTTCGTCGACCAGCGCACCGTCGTCGGGAGTGTTCGGTGCGGCGGCGCCGTCGTCGTCGCCGCACGCGGGTGCGACGAGCACGACGACGAGGAGGGTGAGCGACAGGCGTCGGAGCAGCACGCCGGCCAGTGAACCACGGCGTACCCACCGGTCTTGCCATGATGGATGCCGTGGACCACCGGCACGACGCCGTGCTCGAGGTCCGTGGGTTGCGCAAGCAGTTCGGCCGACTCCACGTCCTCGACGCCGTCAACCTCGACGTGCGCGGGGGAGAGATCCTCGCCCTGGTCGGCGAGAACGGTGCCGGAAAGTCGACGGTGGTCCGCTGCATCGCCCGGTCGTTCCCGTCGGACCGCGGCACGCTCCTGCTGGACGGCCGTCCGATCGCCCCCGATCCGATCGGGGCGCGAGACCAGGGGATCGCGGTCGTCTGGCAGGACCTCGCGCTCTGCGACAACCTGAGCATCGTCGCCAACCTGTTCCTCGGCGGCGAGCGCACCGGCCGCGGCGTGCTCGACGACCGGGCCATGGTGGACGAGGCCCGCCAGCTGTTCGGCCGGCTGCACCTGCCGACCGACGACCTCCTCCGCCCGGTGGGTCAGCTCTCCGGTGGGCAGCGCCAGCTGGTGGCGATCGCCCGGGCCGTACGCCGGAACCCGTCGGTGCTGATGGTCGACGAGCCCACGGCCTCGCTCGGCGTGGCCGAGACGGCGGTGGTCGAGCGCCTGCTGGGCGAGCTGCGCGACGCCGGCGCGGCGATCCTGCTCGTGAGTCACCGGCTCGACCAGGTCTTCGCTCTCGCCGACCGGATCGCCGTGCTCCGCGGCGGCCGCATCGTCGCCACGGTGTCGCCCCTCGAGGTCCACCCCGACGACGTCGTCGCCATGATGTCGGGCATCGAGACCGATTCGTCGGCCCGCCGCCAGCTTCGCCGGCTCAGCAACCTGGTGGAAGAGCTCGCCGACGTGGATGCCGCCGCCGGGCTGTCCCTGATCGTGTCGGCCATGGTCGAGTCGTTCGGCATCGACCAGCTGTGCGTGCACCTCTTCGACGGCGACGGTGCCCTGCGCCGGATGGCGGCCGTCGGTCTCGCCCCCGATGCGCTGACCACCGCAGGCCCCGACGACCTTCCCGGACGGGCGGCAACGACCGGTGAGGTGGTGGTGGTCGAAGGTGCCGGCCGTCGGCCACGCAGCGCCTGGTCGGTGCCGATCGTGGGCTCCGACGACGTCCTCGGCGCCATCTCCGGCTTCGCCGACGCCCCCGGGCGCATCCACGACGATCAGCTCGAGCTGGTGCTCCTCCACGCCCGGTTGGCCGCGGCAGCCGTCGAACGCGACCGCCTGCTCGCCGACGCCACCCGTCGCAACCGGCTGCTGGAGACGCTCCGAGGCGTGCTCGACACCCTGGCTGGTCCGCAGGCCGCCCAGGGCGGGATCGCGGTGGCCCTCCTCGCCCTCGGGCGGGGGCTCGGTGCCGACTCGATCGCCCTCCACCACGCCGACGGCACGGCGATCGAGAGCAGCGACGCCGGCGCCGCGGCCCGGCGCGCGGCGGCGGCGCTGGTCCTGCAGTCGAGCGGCCGGCTCGATCGGGCGCGCCCCATCGGAACCGACGTGCTCGCCGTGCCCATCGACGCACCGGGCGGCCGCGTCGTCGTCGCCGCCTGGTGGGCGGATCCGGCCCGGCTCTCCGACGACGCGCTCGACCTCCTCGACGACGCCGCCCGCTCGTTGCAGCTGGCCCTCGAACGTGAAGCACTCGAGGGTGCCAACGCCGAAGCCGAGTCGTTGCGCCGGAGCCAGCGCCTCCAGCGCGAGTTCCTGTCCCGACTCAACCACGAGTTGCGGACTCCGCTGACCGCCATCCAGGGCTACGCCGAGACCCTCCGGCAGGACGACGTCTCGTGGGACGTGGCGGCCCAGGAGCGGTTCCTCGGTTCGATCGCCTCCGAGTCGGCGCGCATGGGCCGGCTGGTCGGCGACCTGCTGGACTTCAGCGCCATCGATTCGGGCACCCTTCGCCTGGTGAGCGACTGGTGCGATCTTCCCCTCGTGCTCGAGGCAGCGAAGCGCTGCATCCCCGACGGTTGCATCACCGTCCGCACCGCCGACGACCTGCCTGCGGTGTGGGGAGACCACGACCGGCTCCAGCAGGTCTTCGTGAACCTCATCGACAACGCCGTCCGTCATGCCGTGGACGGCGCATCCGACGACGTCGAGGTCGAGGCCTGTGCCGATGCCGGTGCCGGGACCGTGACCGTGCGGGTGCGTGACCGCGGTCGGGGCATCCCGCCGGTACTCGCTGCCCGCGTCTTCCTCCCGCACGCCCGAGGGGCGACGAGTGCACCCGGCGCCGGTCTGGGCCTGGCCATCGCCCGGGGCATCGTCGACGCCCATGGCGGGAGCATCGCCCTCGAGCCGTGCACGCGTGGAACCACCATGGCCGTCACCCTGCCGGTGGAGCCGATCGAAGCATGAGCGACGACGCCACCGTGGTCCTCCTCGTGGAGGACGACCGCAACATCGTCGACCTGGTCCGGTCGAACCTGCTGGCGCGAGGGTTCGACGTCGTGGTCTCGCGCGAAGGCAACGACGTCGCCGAGTTGGTCCGCATCCACGAACCCGAGCTGGTGCTACTCGACCTCATGCTGCCCGGCGCCGACGGCTTCGACGTCTGCAAGGAGCTCCGGAGCGAGTCGTCGATCGGGATCATCGTGCTCTCCGCTCGCCGGGGCGAACAGGACAAGGTCCGGGCCCTCAACCTCGGTGCCGACGACTATCTCACCAAGCCGTTCGGGGTCGAGGAGCTGCTCGCCCGCATCACCGCCCTGCTGCGCCGATCCCGCGCCGGGACCGACCTGCCTCCGGCGCCCGAGCCGGTGCTCGCCTTCGGCGACGTGCGCATCGACCTCGAGGCCAAGCTCGTCACCAAGGGTGGTGAGCCGGTGCATCTCACACCGACGGAGTTCGCCCTGCTTCGCGAGCTGGCGCTCTCGCCTGGAAAGCTGCTGTCGCACGCGACGTTGCTGCGCAACGTCTGGGGTGCCGGGTACGAGACGGCGACGGAGTACACGCGCGTGTACGTGCGACGTCTCCGCGCCAAGCTCGAAGAACCCGACGGCCCACCCCTCATCGTCACCGAACCGCGCGCCGGGTACCGGATGGCACCACCCTGACCCCCGGCGCGCCCCGGCGTTCACGGTTCGTTCACGTCGACGCCCGAACTTCTACACCTCGTTCACGGTGCGGTTCGTACGTTCGTGTCGACAACCGACCAGATGAGGTGGATCCCATGAAGATCTCGCGCACGCGTGCGGCCGTGCTCATGTTGGCTGCGGTCGCCGTCGTCGGACTGACGTCCTGTGGCGACGACGACGACTCCGGCACGGCTGGGAGCACCACCACCACGACCGAAGCCGGGGGCAGCACGACCGAGACGAGCGGCGGCGGCACCGACGTGAACGTCACCGCCGACTCGTTCACCGCCGACTTCTCGGCGATGAAGGACCTGCAATCGATCGTGGACGCAGGCGACGGCAAGGTCGCCGTCCTGCTGCCCGACACCGAGTCGTCGGCCCGGTACGAGGCGTTCGACCGACCGTACCTGCAGCAGGCCTTCGAGGCCGCCGGCATGGACCCGGGCGACATCATCATCCAGAACGCGCAGGGCAGCGCCAGCACGATGCAGACCCAGGCAGAGGCGGCCATCACCGACGGTGCGGTCGTGCTGCTCGTCGACGCGCTCGACTCCGGCAGCGGTGCGGCGATCGAGTCCGCAGCCACCGCCAAGGGCGTGAAGGTCATCGACTACGACCGCCTGGTGAAGGGCGGTGCCGAAGGCCGGATCTACGTCAGCTTCGACAACGTGTCGGTCGGCAAGCTCATCGGCACCGGCTTCACCGACTGCGTGTCGGCGTGGAACGTGCAGGACCCGCAGGTCCTGATCATGAACGGCGACCCCACCGACAACAACGCCACCCTCTTCGCCGAGGGCTACCACAGCGTGGTCGATCCGTTGTTCGACGACGGCAGCTACACCAAGGTCGGTGAGCCGGCCGGCACGTGGACCCCGTCCGTGGCGCAGACCACCTTCGACCAGCAGTACACGGCCCATCCGGAGATCAACGCGGTCATCACGCCGAACGACGACAACGCGAACGCCGTGATCTCCTCCCTGCAGAAGCTGCAGATCCCGCCGAAGACGTTCCCGACCACCGGCCAGGACGCCTCCCTCTCCGGTCTGCAGAACATCCTCAAGGGCTACCAGTGCGGCACCGTCTACAAGCCGATCTACCTCGAGGCCCAGGGTGCGGCCGCTGCTGCGCTCTACCTCCGGGCCGGCATGGACGTCCCCGACGGACTGCTGAACGGCACGACCGAAGACTCCGACGCCGGGACCAACGTGGACTCCGTCCTCCTCACCCCGGTGTGGGTCACGGCGGACAACATGGCGGACACCGTGGTCGCCGACAAGGCCGTGGACGTCAAGGAGCTGTGCGTCAGCGCCGTCGCCGACGCCTGCGCCGCCGCCGGCATCGGCTGATCGGAAGCACTGGCGGAAGCGGGCCTCACCTCCCCGACCCCGGGGAGGTGGCGGCCCGCCCCTCCGACGACGAGACTGGAGCGACATGACGCCCCCACCCCAGCTGGAGCTACGGGGCATCGACAAGCACTTCGGTGCCGTGCAGGCGCTGAAGGGCGTCGACCTCGAGCTCCACGCTGGCGAGGTGACGGCGCTGGTCGGCGACAACGGCGCCGGCAAGTCGGTGCTCATCAAGTGCGTCGCCGGCATCCACCACGCCGACGCCGGCACCATCCTCTGGGAGGGTGAGCCGGTCCAGATCCGCAATCCGAAGGACAGCTCCGAGCTCGGCATCGAGACCGTCCACCAGGACCTGGCCCTCTGCGACAACCTCGACATCGTCCAGAACATGTTCCTCGGGCGGGAGATGCTGCGGAGCCAGCTCCTCGACGAGGACGCCATGGAGAAGGCGGCCAACGAGACGCTGAGCAGCCTGGCCGTCACCACCGTCCGCTCGATCCGTCAGGTGGTTGCGTCCCTCTCCGGCGGCCAGCGCCAGTCGGTCGCCATCGCCAAGACGGTGCTGTGGAACTCCAAGCTCGTGATCATGGACGAGCCCACCGCCGCCCTCGGTGTCGCCCAGACCCGCATGGTCCTCGACCTGGTGCGCCGGCTCGCCGACCGGGGACTCGCCGTGCTCATCGTCTCCCACAACATGAACGACGTGTTCGAGGTGGCGGACCGGGTCGCCGTGCTCTACCTCGGCCAGATGGTGGCGACCGTGCCCGCATCCGAGCTCGACACCCAGTTGGTGGTCGAGCTGATGACCAGCGGAAGCGCGAGCCGCACGATCGAGGGGGCCAGTTGACCGACGTCCAGGAACGCGACGAGGGAGCGAGCGGGTCGGTCGACGAGCTTCCCGCGGAGGTCGAGGCCACCTCGTTGCGGGGCTACCTCGAGGCCAGCTGGGCCCGGGTGCGCAGCGGGGACGCCGGCGTGCTGCCGGTCGTCGGCGGGATCATCCTGATCTCGGCGCTGTTCCAGACACTGAACTCGAACTTCCTCACGGCCGGGAACATGGTGAACCTGCTCATCCAGGGCTCGGTGTACATGCTCCTCGCCATGGGCCAGGTCTTCCCGCTCCTGCTCGGCGAGATCGACCTCTCGATCGGGTTCGTCAGCGGCATCGGCGGCATCGTCGTGGCCGAGCTGGTGCGCGAATCGGCCGGCTGGCCGTGGTGGGCGGCGGTGCTCGTGGCGCTGCTCGCCTGCGCGGTGATCGGCGCGGTCCAGGGCGCCATCATCACGCGTCTCGGCCTGCCTTCGTTCGTGGTGACCCTCGCCGGTCTGCTCGGCTGGCAGGGCGTGATGCTGCTGATCCTCGGCGACGGCGGCACCGTGCCGATCAACAACGACATCATCAACGACTTCGCGTCGGGGAACCTCACCCCGCTCGCCAGCTGGTTGGTGATGCTCGGCATCGTCGCGGTCATCGGCGCGCTGACCTGGCGTCGAGAGCAGCGCAGGCGCGCCAGCGGGTTGGTGGCGCCGCCGGCGAGGCTGACCGTCGTCAAGATCGTCGCCATGCTCGTCGCCGGCTCGATCGTCGTGTTGATCTGCAACGCCGACCGCGGCCGCCTCGTCGCCATCCAGGGCGTTCCGTGGGTCGTCCTCATCGTCCTCGGAGTCCTGGCGCTGTGGACCTTCGTGCTCGGCCGGACGCGGTTCGGTCGCTACATCTACGCCATCGGGGGCAACGCCGAGGCCGCTCGTCGGGCCGGCGTGAACCTCTCGGTGGTGCGGACGGCGGCCTTCTCGCTCGCCTCGCTCACGGCCGGCATCGGCGGGATCATCTACGCATCGAGGCTGCGTTCGGTGTCGACCTCGCTCGACGGTGGCACCCTCGTCCTGTACGCCGTCGCCGCAGCGGTCATCGGCGGCACCTCGCTCTTCGGCGGGCGGGGCAAGGCGATCCACGCCGTGCTCGGTGGCTTGGTCATCGCCGCCATCGACAACGGCATGGGTCTGCAGGGCTACTCGGCGGCGGCCAAGTACGTCGTCACCGCACTCGTGCTCCTGGCGGCCGTGACGATCGACGCCGTGGCCCGTCGGTCTGCCGCCGCCCACTGATCGCCAGCGAGGTCGCGCCCGGCGCCATAGGGTCCTCCCGGTAGCCGGCCGAGCGGATTGGAGACCCCGACGTGGAACGAGAGGCGTGGATCATCGATGCGGTGCGTTCACCGAGGGGGAAGGGCAAGAAGACCGGTGCCCTGCACGAGATCCACCCCCAGCGGCTCCTGGCGCAGGTGCTGAACGCGCTCCAGGAGCGCAACGGCTTCGACACCGCCGAGGTGGACGACGTCGTCATGGGTTGCGGGTCCGGCAACGGCGACCACTCGATGGACATCGCCCGGATGGCGGCGCTGGACGCCGGCTGGGCACTCGACGCCCCCGGTGTGACGCTCAACCGGTTCTGCGGATCGGGCCAGCAGGCGGTGAACTTCGCCGCCGCTGGTGTGCTGTCCGGGTTCCAGGACCTCGTCGTGGCCGGTGGCATCGAGTCGATGTCTCGGCCGGCTCCCTCCCACGTCGACGGGTTCACCGCCAACAACGAGCACCTGCGGGCCCAGTACGACATGGTGCCGCAGGGGGTGTCGGCGGATCTGATCGCAACCATCGAGGGCTTCACCCGCGACCAGTGCGACGAGCTCGCCGTCGAGAGCCAGCGGCGCGCCGAGGTCGCCATGGCCGAAGGTCGCTTCGACAACGCGCTCGTGCCGATCCACCACGACGACGGGACGCTCGCCCTCGCGGTGGACGAGCATCCGCGACCGGGCACGACCATCGACGACCTCCGCAAGCTCGCGCCGAGCTTCGAGGCCATGGGCGCCCACACGCTCGAAGGCCGTCAGCTCACCATCGACCAAACCGCCCTCAAGGCCTACCCCGAGCTGGACGGCATCGACCACGTGCACCACGCCGGCAACTCCTCCGGCGTCGTCGACGGCGCCGGCGCCGTGCTTGTCACCTCACCCGACTACGCGCGTGCGCACGGCATGACCCCCCGTGCACGTGTCGTGATGACGGCCGTGGCCGGAACCGAGCCGGTGATCATGCTCACCGCGCCCGGCCCTGCCGCGCAGCGCTGCCTCGACAAGGCCGGGATGACCGTCGACGACATCGACCTGTTCGAGGTCAACGAGGCGTTCGCTGCCGTCGTGCTCAAGTTCTTCCGCGACACCGGCGTGAGCCCCGACATCACCAACGTCAACGGCGGGGCGATGGCCCTCGGTCATCCCATCGGCGCGACCGGATCCATGCTCATCGGCACGCTCCTCGACGAGCTCGAGCGGCGCGACCTGCAAACCGGCCTCGTCGCCATGTGCACCGGCGGCGGCATGGGGACGGCCACCATCATCGAGCGCGTCTGAGTCACCGCGGCGCCACGGACCGATCGTCGCACAGTTCGCTCAGGAGCGCTCGCGCCGATGCGAACAACGGCAGAGCCCGGCAGGATGGTCCCGTGCGACCAGACCGTCATCGACTCGTCGACGAGCTCTGCGCCGCCGCCGACCGCTTCGGCGACCTCGCCGATGTCGCCGAACTGATGGGCGACGACGGCGGTGCGCTGCGATTGCGCCAGCAGGCGGCCCGCCGCCGGGCCGAGGCGATGTCGCTGCTCGACGACGGCGAGTAGCGGCCGGGGCAGGTCCTCACCGCGCCGGCGAGCGAGGCCGGCCAGCAGGTGCGGCGCCGATTCGGTGTGGCCGCTCGATCACACGCTCCGCGCTTCAGGAATGCCTGATTTCGGTCGATGCATCCGTGTCGAACGTGGCACTCGAGGAGTCTGGATGCCCCTGCACGTCCCGAATGGAGTCCGGATCGGGTTGCTCGTCGCTGCGGTCGTCGCCTCTGCCGTGGGCATCGATCTCGCCGTTCTGGACCTCGGATCGGGAGCAGATGTTGCGGCGGCGCCCGTCGCACCGGGTAGTTCGCCGGCGTCCGTCGTCGTCGAAGTGACCCGACCTGGGGCTCCGACCGCGACCCCGAGCCAGCCGGTGGCGCCGAGTCGGACGGCAACCCCGGCGACGACCGCATCCGCACCTCAGCCTGCGTCCTCGCCTGCCCCCGCGCCCGTGCTCGTCACCGCCCCGGTCGTGGCGTCCGGTCCCGCACCCACGGTTGCGCCACCGACCGCACAGACACCCACCAGCGTGGCCCCCACCAGCGCGGCGCCGACCACGGCACCACCGACCACCGCACCGCCCCGGCCCACCGGAACGACCGCGCCGACACCCACCCAGCCGCCGCCGACGACCACGTCTCCGACGACCACTACGGCGCCAGTGGCGCCGACCACGTACCGCACCGTCGCGTTCGACGGGGTGGCCGACGTGGTCGTCGCCGACCACGGCGACGGCACCATCGAGTTCTGGTCGTGCAGCCCGCAGCCCGGTTGGCGGTACCAGGTCGAACAGAACGGACCGACGGTCGTGAAGCTGAAGCTCCAGCCGACCTCGGGCGGTGACGAGGCCGAGATGGAGATCCGGCGGCTCAGCGACGGAAGCCTCGCGGTGAAGCAGGAGCGGTGATGGACGACGCATCCCGACCGAGCGCGGAGGAACGACGGGCGAAGCTCGCCGCGGCGAAGGAACGCCAGGCGAAGCTGGCAGCCGCCAAAGCCCATGTGGCCAGTCGTTCGGAGCCGGTGGATGCGGCTGGTCCGGCTGATCCGGCGGCCGCCGAGCCGGCAGATGCTTCTGCGGCGCTGCCGACTCGTGCGCGTCGGCGGCGGCCCCGTGCCGCGGGGCGCGCCCGCCTGGTCGTCGGGGGAGCGAGCGTGGCGGGGTTTGTCGCCATGCTCCCGGCGATGGGACCGCTCACCGCCGATCCGGCGTCCGCCCAACCGGCACCAGCGCCGTCTCCGGCAGCGGGCACGACGCCGGCACCGCCGACCGTCGTCGTCCGCGTGGTGGACGCGCCCGATCAGACGGCACCGACCGCCGGAGCGGATCGCCAGACATCCACGATCGAGACGACCGCGGCCGCTGGACCGTCTGTGCCCGATGCCGCTCCCACGGCGTCTACCGCTGCGGCCTCGGCACCAGCCGCCGCCGCCCCGGCCGAGAGCGGTCCGGCCCCAGCGCCCACGGCGTCGCCGGCACCGGCACCGACCGCAGCGCCCGTGCCGACGGCCGCACCCGCTCCGCAACCGGCGGCTGCTCCAGCGACCACCGCCGCGCCATCCCCGACCGCCCCGCCACAGACCGCTCCACCACCGACCGCTCCACCACCGACCGCGGCGCCGACCACCACCGCGGCACCGACGACGACCGCTCCGCCCCCGCCCCCCAGGAGCGGCGCCAGTGGCTGATCGCACCGCCGTTCGATCCACCACCATCGACCGCCCCGTCGATCCGTGGTGCGCGCTCGAGTTCCGAGCGATGGGAAGTCGGTGTCGGGTGATCGCGCCCGACGGAGCACTTGCCGCACGGGGGAGGGCGTTGGTCGAACGCCTGGAGTCCTCGTGGACCCGGTTTCGTCCGGACAGCGAGTTGGCCGCGGTCAACCGGAGTGCAGGTCGCCTGTGTCTGATCTCCGACGAGCTCCACTCCGCCCTGCGGGTGGCCGAGGTCGCGCGCGGTCTCAGCGGAGGCCGCTTCGACATCCGGTGCCTCGATGCCGTCGAAGCGGCCGGATACCGGGGTTCGTGGGACGAGGGCGACGCTTTGCCGCCGTGTCCCGACCGGGTGATCGCCCAGCCGGACGGGCCGGCCGAGCTGTTCGACGATCCACCGGCTGTCGTGCTTCCCCCCGGACAGCGGATCGACCTGGGCGGCATCGGGAAGGGGTACGCGGCGGACCTGGTGGTCGACGAGCTGCTGGCGGTGGGCGCGGATCGAGTGCAGGTCGAGCTCGGTGGGGACATCCGCGTCGAGGGCACCCCCTGGGTCGGCGACACCTGGAGGGTGGAGATCGAGCACCCTCGAGATCCGACGCGCGTGCTGGCCGAGATCGAGATCGCCGGTGGGGCGGTCGCGACGAGCAGTGTCCTGCGCCGGCGGTGGATCCGCGACGGCGTGGTGTCCCACCACCTGATCGACATGCGCACGATGCGTCCTGCGGTCACCGATCTGGTCGCCGTCACCGCGATCGCGGCCACCACGTGGCAGGCCGAGGTCGCCGCCAAGTCGACCCTCGTCGCCGGGTCGGCGACGGCGGTGGAGGTGCTCGGTCCCTTCGGCGCCCGAGCGTTGCTCGTGACCAACGACGGCGAGGTGCTGGAGGTGACACCGTGAACCCGCAGATCTGGTGGTACGTGTCCCGGTCATCGGGGATCGTCGCGTGGTTCCTGCTGTCGTTGTCCGTCTGTTGGGGATTGTTCGTTTCGACCAAGGCGGTCGCGAAGGCGACAGCGCCGGCTTGGGTGCTCGATCTGCACCGATTCCTCGGTGGGGTGTCGGTGCTCGCCACCGGCGCCCACCTCGGCGGCCTCGTGGCTGACAGCTACGTGCACTTCGGCTGGCGGGAGATCCTCGTCCCGTACGCGTCCGCCTGGAAGCCCGGCGCCGTAGCGCTCGGTGTGGTCGGGTTCTACCTCCTCGTCGCCGTCGAGCTGACGTCGCTCGCCATGAAGCGCCTGCCGCGCGTCTGGTGGCGGCGAGTGCATCGCAGCAGCTTCGTGCTGTGGTTGACGGCCACCGTCCACATGCTCCAGGCCGGCTCCGACCCGGCCAATCCGCTGCTGCGGATCGCGGTCCTCGCCACAACCAACGTGATCGCGTTCCTCACGATCGTGCTCGTCCTCGCCGCCCACCGCGGCGCCCGGAGGCCGTCCCCGTCAGCGCGAGCTGCAGCGGTCACGTCCTGAGGCGCGCACGCGCGGTTGTCAGGCGACGATGAGCGCCACTGCCACGAAGTGTGCGGTGGCTGCGAGCACGACCAGGGTGTGGAACAGCTCGTGGTAGCCGAAGGTGCGGGGCCACAGCACCGGCGCGTGGAGTGCGTACACGGCGGCACCCAGCGAGTAGAGCACCCCGCCGGTCACGACGAGCAGGAGCTGCGTGGCCGTGAGCGCATCGGTCAGCGCACCGAGGTCGACGAGGGCGACCCAGCCGACGGCCAGGTACACGGCGGCGACGATCGGGTACGGCGCACCGAGCCACAGCATGCGGATCGCCACACCGACCACCGCCAAGCCCCACACCGCGGTGAGCAGCCACGCCCGGGCGCGGCCGTCGAGGCTGAGCCCCACCACACCTGTGTACGAACCGGCGATGGCCAGCAGGATCGTCGAGTGATCGATGCGCTTGAACGTGCGGAGCGCCGCACCGGAGAGTCGGCCGCTGTGGTACACCGCGCTCACCGCGAGCATGCCGGTGACCGACAGCCCGTAGACGGCGATCCACCCTCGAGCGGGAGCGTCTGCCGCCAGGATGATGAGCACGGCGAAGGCGCTGGCGAAGGCCACGGCGGCGTACTTGTGGATCACGCCGCGGAGGCGGGGCCTCGGCAGCGCTTCGACGTCAGTCACGGACACGACCGACACCCTAGCCGCCCTACCGACCGGTCGGTAGGGAGCCGTCGGTCACTGCGATCCGTTCAGCTCAGGGCGGCGTCGGCATACCCGCCTTCCTCCCAGGTGTCGCGGAGCGCGAACTTCTGGATCTTGCCGGAGCCGGTGAGCGGGAAGTCCTCGATGCCGAACCACACGGTCGGTGTCTTCTGGGGGGACAGGTGCTCGCGCACATGGGCCCGCAGCTCGCTGACCGTCGGCGGGTTCGCCGGATCGGTCGGGCGGATGAAGGCGGCCACGACCTCTCCCCAGGTCTCGTCCGGGAGACCGACGACCGCGGCTTCGGCCACCTGCGGGTGCCGGTAGAGCACCTCCTCGATCTCGACGGGGAACAGGTTCTCGCCGCCCCGGATGATCATGTCCTTCAGCCGGCCCACGATGCGGCAGTAGCCCCGGTCGTCCATGGTGGCCAGGTCGCCGGTGCGCAACCACCCGTCGGGGAGCAGGGTCTCGGCGGTTGCCGCCGGGTTGTCCCAGTAGCCGAGCATCGTGCAGTAGCCCCGCGCCCACAGCTCGCCCCGCTCGCCGACCGGCACGGTCTCCGCGGTCACCGGCGACACGATGCGGATCTCGGTGTGGGGCAGGGGCGGGCCCACGGTCGTGCCCTTGTCTTCCGGCGTGTCGGACGGCAGCGTGTTGGTCGAGCGCGGGGGAGCATTCGGTCTGTCCGTAGACGATGGTGAAGTCGACGCCCAGCGTGTCCTCGATCCGTCGTACCAGCGCCTCGGGCACCTGGGCGCCGCCCGACAGCACATGGGACAGCGAGGACAGGTCCCGGGTGGCCAGGTCGGGGTGGTCCATCATGGCGATGAGCATCGTGGGGACGGCGCCGACGAACCAGGCGCCCTCGGTCTCGATGAGCTCGAGCGCCAGGCCCGGCTCGAACGCGTGCATGAGGACGAGCGTCGCCCGGCGGGCCAACGACCCGAGGACGCCGAGCACGCATCCGCCCGTGTGGAACAGCGGCATGGGGCTGAGCCACGACGCACCGTCGGGGACGCCGATGCGGTCGCTCCAGATGGCGGCGTTGTTGACGATGCCGGCGTGGCGCAGCTGCGCGCCCTTCGGGAACCCGGTGGTGCCGCTCGTGTACTGGATCTGCACCGCATCGTCGGGGCCGACGTCGGGGAGCTCGATGTCGGCTGCCGGTCCGCCGGCGTCGGCCTCGGCCAGCAGCTCGCCGAGCTGGTCGAGCCGCAGGACCTCGCGCAGCTCCGGCAGCTCGGAGCGGACCGCATCGAGGTGGGCGAGCAGCGGGTTGCCCCGCACCTCGGGCACCGTGAGCAGGCCGGCCGAGCCGGACTGGCCGAGCACGTAGGCCAGCTCCTTCGGTTGGAAGCTGGGGTTGACCGTGACCAGCGTGAGCCCGGCCAGCGCGGCGCCGTACTCCACGATGACCCACTCGGGCAGGTTGTGCGCCCAGATGGCGAGGCGCTCGCCCGGCTCGAAGCGGCGCCGCAGCGCCCGTGCGCATCGCTCGGCGTCGTGCAGCAGCTCGGCGTAGGTCCACCGCCGTCGCGACGACGCGTCGGGCGCGCCCTCCACGAGTGCGGTGCGATCGGGGACCGCCGCGGCCACCTCCCGCAACGCGGCGCCCACGGTGAGGTCCGTTCGGAGCGGCGGGCCCTCGTCGCTGGCCGGCCAGTGGGACATCGACAGCGGCGTGTTCATGGCCTGATTCTGCACGTCCACGGGCCGACGTGCGCTCGAACGTCAGGTCGTGGCCCAGCGGATGGGGAGGTGATCGGGCCCGAAGATGCCCATGGGCGGCCGCCACCGTGGCTCGCCGTCCAGGGCGAGCCCGGGCATGGCGTCGGCGAGGAGCGGAAGGGCTTCCTGCATCTCGGCGCGGGCCAGGCTGGCTCCCAGGCAGTAGTGCGGGCCGCCGCCGAACGTGAAGTGTGGTTCGCCGTCGCGCGTGATGTCGAAGGTGTCGGGGTCGTCGTAGGCGGCGGGATCGTGGTTGGCCGCCGAGGTGCCCAGCGTCAGCAGCGTGCCCTTCGGCACCAGCCAGCCGTCCAGCTCGATGTCCTCGACGGCGAACCGGGGCGCTGCACCGACCGCTCCCTCGTGCCGCATCACCTCCTCGACCGCCTTCGCCGCGAGCGACGGATCGTCCCGGAGCCGTTCCCACTGGTCGGGGTGCTGGGTGAACAGCCACATCGCCAGACCGAGCTGGTTGCGGGTGGTGTCGTAGCCGGCGAACAGCAGGGCGCCGATCATGCCGGCCACCTCGTCGTCGGTCAGGCGGTCGTTGGCCTCGCGCGCCTGGATCATCGCCGTGACCATGTCGTCCCGTGGCTCGGCTCGTCGATCGTCGATGAGCTGGCGCGTGTAGCGGTCGAGGTGGTCGAAGGCTTCGGCGACCTCGTCGATGTGCTCGGACAGGTTGAACGACAATGCCCACGTCACCGACTTGTTCCACCGGGCGAAGTCCTCGTGGTCCTCCTCGGGCACGCCGAGCACGTGGCACATGACGGTGATCGGGTAGTGCTCGGCGATCGCCTCGACGAAGTCGCATCGGCCGTCGCCGACGATGGGGTCGAGCAGCTTGCGGAACGTGGCGCGCATGTCGTCGCGGTGGCGGTCGACCGCCCGCGGGGTGAAGGCGCGGTTGGCCAGGCTCCGCAGGCGCCGGTGATCCTCGCCGTCCAGCGCCAGGATCGAGGTGCTCAGGCGATCGAGGAGGTCGCCGCTCACCCCCTGCATGCGGACGATGTCGGGGACCGAGCTGCGCAGACGGCGGTCGGCGAGCAGGGTCGCCACCTCGGCGCGCCGGATCGCCATGGCGCCGATCGGGGTGCGCACGACCCACGTCTCCGAGCGGAGCGGCGCGATCACCGACCCGGGATCGGTCTGGAACTCCTCGGAGAACAGGTCGACGAACGGAGCCTCCTCGAGCATGCGCATGTCGAGACGTTATGCCCAGATCGGCGGCGCTGGTCCGCTAGGACGTCGGGAATGGTCGCGGACGATCGCCGTCACGGCTTCGACGAGGACGCCGAGACACGTCGTCTCCTCCGCTCCCCGCCCACTCCTGCGGCGCTGCGATGGGTGGAGACCGTGACCGCACGTCCGGTGTCGGAGTGGGAGGTCCTCCGCGGCGGCATGTCCTCGGCCATGTACGCCCTCGAGATGGGCGGCGACGGCACACCCACGCTCGTCCTGCGCTGCTACGTCCGGCCCGATCTCAACGAGGAGGAACCCGACCTCGCCGTGCGTGAAGCGGTCGCCCTACGGACCGCCTCGCCGGTCGGCGTCGCCACGCCCGAGCTGGTGGCGGTTGACCCTGGGGGAGACGCGGTGGGCGTTCCCGCGGTGCTGATGACCTGGCTGCCCGGCAGGGTCGTGTGGGATCCGGGGAACCCGATGCGGTGGTTGACACGGCTGGCCGGGGTGCTGCCGGCGATCCACGCCGCTGGCACGACGACGGCCGGGCTCGGGTCCTACTTCAACTACCGACAGCACAGCTACGAGCCGCCGAGATGGGCGACCGATCCGAGCGTGTGGGAGGACGCCGCCGCCATCTTCCACGGACCGATCCTCGACGAGCGTCGCTGCTTCGTGCACCGCGACTTCCATCCCGGCAACGTGCTCTGGCACCGCGGCCGGGTCACCGGCGTCGTCGACTGGCAATCCGCCTGCCTCGGGCCGCCCTCGATCGACGTCGGCTCACTGCCGAGCCAACCTGCTCAGGTACGCGCCCGACCTCGCGGACGCCTTCATCGGACTGGCGGAGGAGGCGACCGGACATCCGTTCCACCGATGGGGTGACATCGCCGCGCTGATCGGCATGCTCGACCAGCTCCGGTCGAAGCCCCCTCGGCCGGCGGGGCGAGTGGCCATCGAGCGGGCGCTCGAACGAGCGGTGGTCGCCTGCTCCTGACGCCATGCCCTGACGCAGTCGCGGTGCGATCATTCGAGGTCATGGACGACGGCCCACAGTGCTCGGCGAGCTCTCGTACTTCGTGCGCGCCCGCGGCCGGCGGTGGCGCCCGTGGCCGGTGGACCAGCACGGTGTTCGATTCCGAGGTCAGTCGGCCCAGTCCGGCGGCTGGACGAGGATCATCCACAGGTGCCCGTCAGGATCGGTGACCTGGGCTGCGAAGGCGTTCCATCGCTGGGGCGCTGGCTCGTAGACGCTGGCTCCGCCGGCGGTGAGGGCGGCGTCGTAGCGTGCCCGCACGGCGTCCTCGTCGGGGACGTAGACCACGAGCACGCACTCGTTGGTGCCCGACGGCGCCACGCGGTCCTCGCCGGCGATCCAGCCGAAGCCGGCGGTGGGGATCAACATGAGGGTCACGCTCGGTCCGAGGCGGAGCTGGAGCGGCTCGGGCACGCCATCGTCCGCAGGGGGACCGAAGGCTTCGAGCCCGAGTCCGTTGCGGTAGAAGGCGAGTGAGCGGCGTCTGTCGGCGGTGGCAAGGCTGATCGTGTGGTCCATGGGGGTTACGACTCCTTCCGGGAGGCGAACTCATCGGGTCGAGCTCTCTCGCGTGATGCGGTGGCCGGAAGATCGCCGGCCATGTGCGGCTGGAGGTGTTCGTTTCCGCCGGCTCGTGTGTCGATGAGTGTCAGTGCGCCAGCTCGAGGGGACAACCGCAGTCGAGCCCGCCGGAGCGGGGGCTCGGGACGTGGTCATCTTCCTTGATGGCGGGTCGATCGCAGTGACCGTGGTGGGCGCTCGCGCACCCCCTCGCCCCAGTGTCGGGGGTCGATGGCATCGAGGATCTCTAGCTTGATCGCTCTGCCCTCGACGCCGGAGGCGGCGACCTGCCGGTCCCAGCCGGTGGTGAAGATACCGCCGGCGGCGCCCACATCGATGCAGGTGACGTAGGGCGAAGCGTGGAACGCCCGCTGTGGTAGCCCGAGAAGGGATGCGGCGGCGTTGTGCCCGGCCGTGTCGCCCATGGGGATGGCGTGTTGGCAGGACATCGTCGTGGCGTGGGCCTCGTCGGCGGCGGCCACGGCAACGTCGCCGGCGGCGTACATGTCGGAGAGCGCCGCAACGGCGAGCGTCGGGTCGACGGATGTGCGTTCGTCTGCGCCGGTAGGGACGCCGAGATCGGCCAGCAGCGGGCTGGGTGCGAGGCCGCCGGTCCAGACCACCGTGCCTGCGGGTAGGTGCGCGCCGGATCGGAGGATGGCTCCGTCGTGGCGGACCTCGACGACGCGCTCGCCGAGGACGAGGTCGACATCGCTGTCGTGAAGAGCGGCTTGTAGGGCGGGCCCGGGTGCCTTGCCGAGCAGATCGTCGACCGTGGCCGCCGGGTCCACGAGGTGCACGCGTCCCGGGCCGTCGATGGAGCCGGTGGCGATGGCTTGGGCCAGCGTCTCGGCGAGACTCGCGGCGACCTCGATACCGGCGAGGCCGGCACCGACGACGACTGCGCGGTTCGGCCATGGCACTGCACTGTCGCCGAGCTGGTTGAGGTGCGACTGCAGCGAGAGGGCGGCCGGAGCGGTGTCGACGTCGAAGGCCCAGCGGTCGGCGCCGGGGACGTCAGGGCGCCGCAGCGCACTACCGGTGGCCACGACGAGGCGCTCGTACCGGATGGTGGTGCCGTCGAGGTCGACGGCATGCTCGTCCGGGAGGATACGCCTCGCCGTGGCGGTGACCAGTGAGATGCCTCGGTCGGCGAGTAGCGGGACCAGGTCCACCTGGTGGCCCGAGGCGCTGGTCTCGTACAGCCGGGGGCGCAGCGTCAGCCAGCGATCCCGGTTCACGACCGTGATCCGAAGGTCGTCCACGGCGGAGTGGCGACGGCGCAAGGCGTCGGCCGCAAACCCGGCAGCGATGCCGGCGAAGCCGCCGCCGAGTACAACGAGCCCTGAACGTTGGGTGTCGGTTCTCGGCTGCGCCATCGCACGCATCTCCTCGCACTGGGTGTCGGGGTCAGCCGTTGGTCGCGGCCAGAAGCTGGTCGAGTGCCGCCTGGTCGGGCCCGGCCCACGGGACCGACCCGGGGACGTCGGCGAGGTTGCCGAGGAGCACATCGGTGCGGCCGAGTGCCGGCGGAAGGTGCGAGCTGAGGACCCGTCGCGCGTCCAGCTTGCGGAGCTCGCCGAGGGTCCGGCGGAACCGTCGACGGTCGGTGTGCGTGACCCAAGGTGCGTCGATCGTGGCCCACAGCGCCATGCCGTCCTTGAGATCGCTGGCTGCCAGGTCGGCGACATCAGCGGTCGGTGATTGGAGCAATGCACCGAAGGAGTCAGCCGAGAACAGCGTGCCCGAGCTGGCGTCGTGGAACGCCGTGGTCTCGGGGGCGTCGTAGGAGGGCGGCGTGATGGCTTCGAGGCGGCGGCCGTTCAGTTCGACCGTGGTGCCCGGGTTGACCCAGAGCAGTCGGTCCATCGGTACCTGCATCTGCATGCCGAGCTTGCCCACGGCGAGGAACGTGGTGACGATCTTGGCTTGGGGGGCGACGTCGAGCAGCCACTGCAGTGATCCGGTGTGGTCGGGGTCGGTGTGGGTGAGCCAGATCCAGTGGATCGTCGACGGATCGATGACGGACGACAGACCGGCCTGGAAGCCGCCTTCTGCTCCGTTGGGGCCGGTGTCGACGACCATCGGCTCGGGGCCGTCGACGAGGAAGGCGTGCGCGGGGAGGACGCCCATTCCGGGCACGGGCAGGTAGGAGGGCAGCACGGTGATGCCGTCGCCGACTGCGTACGGCGCGCAGGACATCGGTGCTTCGACGGGTTGGTCCGTGTCGGCGGGCGGAAGGTTGATCGGGGTCATGTCGGTCTCCTGTCGTTCGGTGGTGCGGTGAACACCTCCGAGCGTCGGGGCCGGTGCTTGCATCTCGCCTGCGCGGTGCCTGCATCAGCGCTGACCGGCAGTGAGGGCGGCTTGTGCGCGCTCGAGCACCTCGATGCGGTCGAGCGCAGCCACCCCTGCGCTCACGCCCGCGACGACCGGTTCGCCGAGGGTGTCCTCCACACGCTGACGCAGGTGGGCGATGCGTCGGAGGTCCTCGCCGGCAAGCGTCGGCGCGGCAGGGTCGCGGTCGGCGGCCTCCAAGATGATCAGCGCCAGGGCGGAATCGGTGTCGGCCAGCAGTTCCGCGACGAGGCGCAGGGTCGTCCACAGCTGGGGCCACGTGGCGGTACGTCGCCACCGCTCAAGCAGCAGCGGCAGCTCTTCCCTGGCGTCCTCGGGTGGTCGGTGGTGAACGAGGGTGCTCATGAGCGCGGTGCTGGCGATTCCCCACACGAATGACGCTCCGACGTTCCAGGCCCGCTCGGATGCTTCGGCGAGGTGCGTGATCGCCTCGTCGACGTCTCCGCGTGCGAGGTCGATCTCTCCCGAGACGTAGTCGGCGAAGGCCCGGTAGGTGTCGGAGTCGATGGCGTCGGCCAGCGCCCGGTGCTCCGTAACGGTGCGCTCCGCGCGCCCGATGTCTCCGGTGTAGGTGGCGGCCAGAGCCAGCCCGCCGAGCGCATCGAGTCGGGCATCGACGCCGGCGTCCTGCGCCGCGGCCATCTCGAACCACGTTCCGCACTCCTCGAATCGTCCTTGGTAGAGACGAACCACGCCGGCGGCGTGAGCCGCCAGGCTGCGCGTGCGTTGGTCAGTGGTTCCCGCCATGGCCCGTTCCACGAGGGAGTCGACCTCGTCGAGGCGGCCCGCCAGGAATGCGGCTCGGGCTGCAGCCGCCAATGCCGCGGGCGCAGCAACGGCAATCGCGTTGCGCTGGAACTCCAGCAGCGCCTCCACGAGGATCGGGTCCGGCCGGTAGAGCATCGCTCCAGCCAATGCGCCCACGATGCCGCCAGCCGTGGACGGATGTTCGTGCGTCGCGCACCACTGCAGCGCGACGAGGATCTCTGGCCGCAGCGTGTCGAGGGCGGCCGTGACGCCACTCTCGCGGGAACTGGCCGCATCGGTGACGACCCGCTCGAGCCGGTCCCGCACCCACTCGGCGTGCGCCGCGTGCACGCGGTCGTCGACCTGACCGGGTCCGGGTTGGCGACGGCAGAACGAGCGGACCATCTCCAGCACGCGGTAGCGGCCCGGGCCGCGAGTGTCGACCAGCGAGGCGTCGGCCAAGCCGGCGAGCAGCAGCGCGACCGGCTCGTCGACGACTGGTGCGGCAACCGCTTCGACCGCGTCCACGTCGAAGTCGCCTTGGAAGACCGCCAACGCGACCAGCAGGCGCTGTGCCGGCGCGTCGAGCAGGTCATAGGACCAGCCCACGACGTGGTCCAGGGTCGCTTGACGGTGCTCACCTCCCCGGCCGTCGACGACCTGCAGACCGGCGGCCAGGCGATCGGCCAGTGCAACCACGCCGAGGACCGCTGCTCGACCTGCGGCCAGCTCGAGCGCCAGGGGCACGCCTTCGAGCCGGACACACACCTCGGTGATCGCCTGACGGTCCCGGTCGTCCCGGGTGCCGTCCAGCTGCAGGCGGCGCAGGCGATCCTCGAACAGCTGGACCGAAGCAGCGCGAGGTCCGGCGACCGAGAGGGCCCCCACGTGGAACAGCCGCTCTTCTGGGAGGCCCAATCGCACCCGGCTCGTGGCGAGAACGTGCACCTGCGGGCATGAGCGCAGGAGCTGACGGACCAGCGACCGCACGCTGCCCGACACGTGCTCGCAGTTGTCGAGGACCAGCACCATCGCCTCTCTGCGCAGCAGATCCGCCACCGCAGCGGCGTCGGTGCGCTCACCACGCTGACCCAGTGCGGACCCGACGGTTGCGGCGACGTCGGCTGTCGGGTCGAGCGCGGAGAGGTCGACGACGAACCAGCTCTCGCTGTCCGGCGCATGCGCGACCAGCTCGGCGACGAGCCTGGTCTTGCCGATCCCTCCGATGCCGGTGACCGTCACCAGGGCGCACGAGCAGACCAACTCGCCGAGCTCGGCGAGCTCCGCCGTACGTCCGACGAGCGACGAGTGACGAGGGAGATGGTCCGACGAGCGCTGCACCGAGACCGGCCCTGGGTCGCCCTGAGGGGGTTGCCAATCGCCGTCGAGCGCACGCCGTTCGGCTTCGTCGAGCCCGGCGCCCGGGCTCAAGCCTGCTTCGTCGCGCAGCCGACGCCGATAGTCGTCGGCCGCTCGCAGCGCCTCCGTGACGCGGCCGGACGTGTGAAGCGCGCGAACGAGCTGTACCTGAGCGGGCTCGCGCAGCGGCGATGCGATCACCAACGGCTCGAGCAGCCGGACGGCCCGTTGCGCTTGCCCTCCGTCGATCCAGGCCTCGGCGGCCAGCTCGATCAAGTTGCGCCGCGTCTCCTCGAGCTCGACAACGATGGGCCGGAACCACTCCTCCTCGGCGAACTCCTCCAGTGCCGGACCCTCCCAGCACCGCAGGGCCTGCTCGGCCATCGCCCCACGCCGGCCGGGCTCGGTGACGTGGCCGAGCTCGTCGACCAGCGACCGGGCGGTCGCCACGTCGGTGGTCGCGTGCGCTGCCAGTGTGTACCCCGCAGGACCGTGCTGGATGGCGTCCCGCCCCAGGAGCCGACGCAACCTGGACACGTACGTCTGCAGCGTGGCGCGCGCCTGTTCAGGTGGGTCCTCGCCCCAGACAGCGTCGACGAGGCTGCTTACCGACACGGGCCGACCGGCGACCGCCAGTGCTGCGAGGAGGGCGCGTTGGCGATGTCCGGCGATCTCCACAGGACCGCCCTCCGCCTCGACGCGAAGCGACCCGAGCACCCGAATCTCGATGTCACGGACCGTACCAGCAGGTCACCGACGCCGCCCCGGAACCCGATGACCGCTGCAGGGGCCACGCAAGCGCCGTGCAAGCCGAACAGGAGACGGTCTCGTCGACCACGGGCACAGCGCCCACGACCAAGGAGAACCATCATGACCATCGCACCCACGGCCACGTCAGGCACCTCAGCAACGCCGCAGATCGGTGACGTCGTCTACCGCTTCCGCGGCGAGCTCGGCGAGCTGAACCCGGTGGGTCGTTTCGACGAAGGCATCCGGTTCCACAACCACTTCGTCGGTGACGTCGTCGACGGCCCGTTCACCGGGGGCCAGATCAGCGGTCCGGACTTCTTCGTCCTCCGCAACGACGGGATGGGAGAGATCCACGCTCCCGAGCTCATCGAGTGGGGCGACCAACGGGTGTCGATCGACGTGCGCGGCTACGTCGTACCCCCGGCGGGGATGAAGCTCCCGCCTCTCGAGCAGCTGCTCGAGCCCGGCTTCGTCTTCCCCGACGTCGCATTCCGTGTGACCGGGTCGGCCTTCGCCTCGACCACCTCCCCCGAGTACGCCCACCTCAACGGCACCACCATCGTCGTCGAGGGCACGGTGAACATGGGCACCGGAGAACTCGACGTCACTGCCCGGACGGTGGACGCCCCCTGACCACCCGGGGGAACCAACACCCGGGGGCGGCCGCACAGGCCGCCCCTTCCCCTGTCGGGCGGCCAATGCACACCCTGCTTCTACGGTGGCTCACCGGTCGTTTCGTTCCCAAGACCAGTCCGGGTTGTCGGCTTCACGTGTCGCAGATCGGCGCTTCAGGAACCCGTGTTGAGGTGGCGGCTGAAGTACGAGTCCTCGATGAAGCCGAGTGCGGGGTGGCGCAGATCGCGAAGTTGTTGGAGAACCGCTGCGATGTCGTAGCTGACGGATCGATGGTCGATGTCGGCCTCGGCGCCAGTTGCGTCGATGAGCACATAGCTGGCGGTGCCGTCGCCGTGTCGTGACGGGTTGGAGACGCTTCCGAGATTCACAACGGAACGACTTCGAACGCGTCGGTGGAGGCGGACATGCGTGTGGCCCGCACACAGGATGTCCGCGTCGGCGAGGTCGAGCAGGTGCTCGAGTTCGTCGTCCGAGAGCCCGGCGTGCAGCCCGGACCCGTCGTCTCGGTCTGGGGTTGCGTGAACACCAACCAGACGGTCTCCGGTGGCGAGCTCACCGCACAAGGAGGCGGGCAGCGACCTCAGCCAGTCGAACCATCCTGACTCCTGCAACCGGCCGGCGGTCCAGGAGAAACCGGCGATCAGCCCGGGGAGATGTGGTCGACTCGCCGCCGTCTCTGGATCTGGGAGCGCACGTTCACCGGTGCGCACGTATCGCTCGGTGTTGCCGGCGAGGAACCTGCAGTTGGGAAGACCGTGCAGACGTTCGAGGACACCGACGGGATCGGGCCCGATGGCGACCAAGTCACCCAGCGCCCAGACCTCGTCCACAGTGGCCTGAGTCGAGAGGTCCGCGAGGACAGCGTCGAGAGCGACGGAGTTGCCGTGGACATCCGAGACCAACGCCAGCCGTCGAATCGAGCTCATGCTTCAGCTTCACACATGCCAGGCACCTACCTTCTTGAGGGTCCGGTCGTCGGGCCGCTGGACGGATGTCTCCCGCACCGAAACGCAGGAAAGGAGAGCCCGGGCCAACGAAGAACGGCGCATACCTACCCTGGGCGGCCGGTGCACTTGTTTCGGAAGGGGCCGTCAGGAAGCGTCCGGCGTTGACCGTCTGGCTGCCAGTCGAGGTGGGAGCCGTCGAACGGGAACCGGTGGTCCTCGATGGCGGCGACGGCATGGTCACGAGCGAAGGCCACCACCCCCGCGTGGAAGAACCGCATGCACCAGGTCGATCCGTTTCCACGATCAGCGGTGTTCACGGCCTTCTTCTCCGCGATCGTTCTGAATTGGTCCTCATCGGCAGACCAGTGCGCCCAGGCGGGCACTGACGATAAACACGCCCCGATCGGTGATCGCCTGGGCGGTCGCTTGCCGCACGGCATCCACCACGTCGCCCCACCGCCGGCCCGCCGGCAGCGAGTGTGCGTAGTGGTCCTCGGTGCTGGCGACGTATCCGGCCATCGTGTCGGCGTCGGTGATGAAGATCCGACGATCGGGTGCCCGCACCAGCTCTACGGACTCGAACGCCGTTCCGAGAATGTCGGCGCCGCTCTCGAGCGAGAAGCTCGACGCCGATGGCCGTGTCCAGACCCAGCCGGATCCAACGGCGGCTTCGACAAGGTCGCGGAGTTCTGGTTGGTTGTCCTTGCTCGACGTAGTGGCGATGACCACGCCACCTGGTCGGACGACGCGGCGGAGCTCGGCTGCGGCGCCCATCCGGTCAGGGACGTGGTACAGCATCATGAACGCCGCTGCAGCATCGAACGCCGACGTCGCGAACGGAAGCGCCTGCACGTCTCCGACCGCTGCGGACACCGCCCCGGCGGTCTGCAGCATGCTGAAAGAGCGGTCGACACCCACGACAGCACAGCCGGTCTCGCGCAGCAGACGGAGGGGACGTCCGTTGCCACAGCCAGCATCGAGCACGACATCGCCGGCTCGAGGCTCGACGAGGTCGACGGACCACCGGTTGAAGTCGAGCTCCGGCTCGGATCGAGAGATCTGCCACAGCCGCTGCCGAGCAGCCAGGTTCCGGTCATCGGCGTACTGCCGAGCGAGGACACGCTCAGCCGACAACGCCACCGCCGTCTCCCCCTCACCGATCCACGGGTGCGTGCCTATCACCGACCGTGGGGCTGGGCAGGCCGGACTCCGGTTCGGCGACGCGGTGGACTCGGTTCTGGCACGCTGGTCGCCGTCAGGGGCCGCTGGGAACCGGGGGAACTCATCGTCCGACGAGAGGTACTCGGCCTGGGGCACAGCGGCGCGATGATCCACGGCCGTGGTGGCACGGGCGGGCGTGGGAGGCCACCCCGGTGTACGTGGTCGAGGACAACGGCGACGAGGTCGTGACGTACTTGCCCGAAGGCGCAGAGATCGGGTTCGTCGAGGGTGACTGGCCCACTCCCGACGGGAAGCATCCGTGGTATGGCAAGACGCACTGGGAGGGTCACGGCTGTCTCATGGCGCAACGTGAGGGCGATCCCTTCGCTGTCTGGCACTTCTGGACGGGCCCGAACCGGGACTTCGCGTGCTGGTACATCAACCTCCAGGCCGACTTCGTCCGCACCGACATCGGTTACGACACCCAGGACTTCGAGCTCGACCTGATCGTGTCGCCGGACGGCTCCTACGTCGTCAAGGACCTCGACGTGCTCGAGGACCGGGTCGCCGAGGGACGCTTCACCTCTGAGCTCGTGGCATGGATCCGCGACCTCGGCGCACGACTGACCGACGACCTCGATGCTGGCCGACACTGGTGGGATCGCTCGTGGGCCCACTGGTCACCACCAGCCGGCTGGAGCGATCCGAGGCTGCCCGCTGGCTGGCACCTGCCGCCATGCCCCTCAACCTGACCGGACGGTGGCTGGTGGTCGTCACCGGCTGGACCGCTGCAGGCAAGTCCACGATGGCTGACCGGCTCGGCGCCGAACTCGGTGCCACGGTGGCGAGCTTTGACTGGGTGATGTCCGGACTGCGGGCACTACCCGAGGTATGGGCGCAGGTCGAGCGACCGGTCGAACTCCAGCGACGAGTCGGTTGGAACCTGCTGTCCCGGATCGCAGAACAGCAGCTCCGCCGTGGATCATCCTGCGTCCTCGACCTGGTGGCACGCCACGAACCGCTGCACGAGTGGCGCCAGTTGGCCGATGACTACGCAGCCACGTTCGCGGTGGTGGAATGCATCTGCTCCGACATCGACGTCCACCGCAGCCGTGTTGACGGCCGGCAGCGCCAGATCCCCGGCTGGTACGAACTCGACTGGGATCACGTCGAACGCGGACGCCAACTCTACGAACCGCTACCTGACCCGAAGGTCGTCATCGACGCGGTACACAGCGTCGACGACAACCTCCGAGACGTCCACAAGCACCTCGCCGATCGCCGCCTACCGACCGCCCAATAGTCCTGTCGCTACGCGGCACCGGTGCCTCCCTATCGGCGCGGATTTCGGGATGGCCGTCGACGGCTTTGGTGGGCAGGTCGGCTGTCCCGAGGCCGTCGCGTAGCCGGCGATTGTGGGTGGTCTGGCGCGACCTGCGCTATGGCGCGGAGGCACTGAGGAGATGACCGAGGACGTACTCGCCGGCCGGCCGACGTCGTACTACCCAGCCGGCCGCACGACGCAGCGTCCCAAGACGCTCGTACCCCGCCAGGGCGAGCTCGCCGGTGATGTCGTCACGTCGCTTCGCGACGAGAGCGAAGGGCTGCACCGTGACTGGCGCAGCGTGAAGGATTGGTCGGCACGGGTCGGAGAGCCGCCGGACAACACCGATCTCGGACCCGTCGAGCTGAGCCGACTGGCACTGGCTCGCCTCACCGAAATCGAGGTACACAGCACCGACCTCGACCTCGGTCTCGGTCCATGGAGCGAGGTGCTCGTGCGCCACGTCCTCCCGATGCGTCTCGAGTGGCTGAACACCCGACGGTCGAACCACCGTGACGTCGACACCGCCATCAAGGCCTCGTGGCGACTCGTCGCCACAGACATGGACCTGAGCCACGTCATCACCGTCGACGGACCGAACGTCATGTCGCAACCGGGCGACATCGCCGACACCACGATCGCTGGCACGGGCGCCGAGCTGCTGTCGCTCCTGCTGGGTCGGGCGCCCACCGGGTTCGCCCCTGGCGACTTCGGTCGAGCGCTGCCAGGACCCTGAGACCCGCGACGTTGCGTACGTCCAGCCTGTAGCCCGCCCGGAGGGACTCGAACCCCCAACCTTCTGATCCGTAGGTGCTGACAGCGTGTCTGTCTGGTGTTGTTGAAACGCAAACTAGCAGGTCAGAGACGTGCCGGCATCCGCCGAGTATGCCCGAATCCCGCTACATCCGGGCCGTAGATTGCCAAGAGATTGCCAACCGCGCTCGAAGGAACCGGGTGTCAGCTCTCCAGCTGGTCGGCGGCCGGCAGCGCGTCGAGGAGCTGAGGTAGGTCCTGCGTGACGGTGGCCCAGAGGACGTCGAGGTCGATGTCGAAGTAGTGATGGATCAAGCGGTCCCGCATCCGAGCGGCGGCTGACCACGGCACAGCGGGATGTTGAGACCGGGTCGGCTCGCCCACCTGCTTTGCTGCCTCTCCGACGATCTCCACGAGCTTCGTCAGCGCGAGCCGGAGCAGCTCGTCGTCGTCGAGCGATCCTCGAGTGTGTCCTGACGAGAACGCGATGGCCTTTTCCGCCGCCTCGCGCAGGTGACGGAGGCGGACGAGATCGTCAGGCGGCGTCATACAGGATGCGCGCCTCGGCGGCGACCCGGTCGCGGAAATGGCGACTCAAGTCATGGAGCGTGCGGAGGTCGACCTGACGTCCGAGCATCTCGCCGAGCTCCAGTTCGAGTTGAGCGATGCTCAGCAGGCCTGGGGTCCGGTCAGGCTCGAACTCGACGAGCAGGTCGATGTCGCTATCCGGTCTCAGCGTGCCGTGGAGGGCGGAGCCGAAGAGCCGCAGGCTGCGAATGCCGTGCTCGGCGCAGAACGAACGCAGCTTGTCGTCGTCGACGGCGACGCCTTGGGCCAACTGCATGGGATAAGTCTCGCAGGTAGCTAGCGTTCTCGTGGGCTTGGTTGGCGCCCCCGCCTCTCGAGGACCTGACGCCGGTTCTCCTGCGGGTTGGGCGGTCCGGTTTCGACCGAGGTGAGCGTCGATATGGACGGCTGGGGCTCGTCTACGACGCTGGCGAGCGCCGCGCCGACTCGAAGTCGCCGTGCAGGACCAGCGGGTCGAGGTCGAGGCCGTTCGGCCACACCACAGTTCCATGATCGACCACGACGCGAGCGAAGTACGCGGGGTCCTTCAACGGCTCGAACATCGAGCCCCACAGATCGTCGGCGAGATCGACCTCGCGAACGAGTCCATCATCGAACGTCAACCGCAGCGCATACGGCGGCAGCACCTCGGCTGTGACGACCTTGGGGATCCTGTCGAGCTTCGTCATGGCAATGGATCGATGGTACCTGGATCTTCTCGCTCCGAGGCGAGGTCCCACGCGGCATGCAGATCCGCGAGATGCAGCTCTCGCCATTCCTCGACCAGCCGCAGCGCTCGCCTCGGCAGGTTTCCGGCGACGATCGATCCGTCGCTGATCGCGATCACCGCCTGGTCGTCGCCGTACTCGGCATGGAAGTGCGGTGGCGGGTGGTCGGACCAGTACATGTAGATGACAATCCCGTAGAAGCTCGCCAGTCGCGGCATCTCGCCAGGGTACGAATCGGGTCCGACACTCGTCGGCACACCCGCGAGGGCCACGCTGCCGCACCGATCGATCGCACCGATCACCAGATCGCGAGCCACCTCAAGCACCAAGGAACGGCGCATCTGTGAGCGGGTGCCCGGCCTACGAGAGTGGACCTGTTTCCTGCTGGCCGATGACGTCAGCGAGGCGTCGGAGACTCGCGTCAATGTTGCAGCACGTTGTACTCGCTCCGATCGCCGAGCAGCTTCTTCTCGGCGAGCGACCGAAGTCGCCCGAGCTTCGCTACTCGAAGGAAGCCTTCAGTGACGAGCGTCTTCTGGCCCTCCGCTTCCAAGCGATACCACCAGCGAGTCCGAGTCTCGCCCTTGTCGTTCTCCGTGTGGAACTCGAGCAGTCGACCCGGTTCGAAGCGGTCGATGACACAAGTCATCGACCATGTGGTCTTGTCGTTCTTGTTGTTGCCGCGGAAGCGGCTTCCCACGGTCCGGCCATCGCCTTCGAGCACATCGACGCTCTCAAGCTCCTCAGACCACTCGGCCATTCGCGTGACGTCACCGAGGACCGCCCAGATCGCCTCCGCCGATGCAGCGATGGTTCGTGTTCGTTCGACGGTTTCCCCAGCCATGCGCAGCAAGCGTAGAGGGACCTTCACGCGCGCACCGCGCCAAAGTGGACGTCAGGCCGCCAGATATCGGGCGCTCCGATCATTCCGAGCATGCGCCAGCAGACCTCTGGATATCGGCGCTTCGGGCGCTCCATCTTGATTGCACTCGGCGCTCGTGGTCGGGAGACTCAAGGCGATGACCGGGGCGTGGTTGTGGCTGTTCGGACCGCCAGGAGTCGGCAAGACAGCAACGGGCTTTCGGCTCTTCCAAGGGCTCGCCGAGCGCGGCGAACGGGTCGCGTTCGTTGAGATCGACCAGATCGGCATCAGCATGCCTTCCTCGGACACCGATCGCTCAGCGACCAAGGCCGACAACTTGCTCGGCGTCCTTGGCAACTTCGCCGCGGTAGGTGCTGCCGTGGTCGTCACCGGGGACATCGTCGAGGGGATGCCCGACGTGCTTGGCCGCGCGCCGTCGGAGCCCGTGTTGTGCCGACTTCGCGTCGATGACGAGGTCGCGATCGAACGACTGAGGGAGCGCGGCGGTCTGGAGTCCACGATGCCGGCGGGGGTGTACGAGTCGTTGGAGGTCCCGGCGGGCGATCTGGACATCACCACGCACGGCTCCATCGACGCGGTGGTCGACGAGATCCTCCGGGGAGTCGGCTCCTGGCCTCCCGCAGCCAGGGGCGAGCGCATCCATGCACAGGGGACACCAGAACGCATCGACGGCCTCGATGTGGTCCTGATCAGCGGACCGAGACCTGTTGGTACATCAACGGTCGCGTGGCGGGTGCTCATGGACTCCATCTCGAACGGACACCGGACCGGGTTCCTGGATCTCGGCCAACTCGCGTTTCTTGCAGGGGTGTCTCGCGAGGAGCGGCTGGTAGCGGAGCTGGCAAACACCGCGGTGTGCTCGGCCGGGTTCCGAAGGCGGGGCGTAGAGCGGCTCGTGCTGTGCGGACATGCTGGCGACGACGAAGTCAGGGCTCTGCGCGAGCTGTTTCTATCACTGCACATCGGTGCCCTCAGCGCCACAGCAGACACGTTGCTCGACCGCGCCCGGCAACGTTCGCGACACCGGGAGCTCTCGCTACCAGGCGAGGACCTGTACGGACAGAGTGACGACTACCTCCGCAACTTCGTTCTCGACACGCAGGGACTCGTTCCCGAAGGCGCTGGCCTCATTGTCGAGACCGATGCTCTTCCGCCCGCCGACATCGCCGCCGAGATCGGCCGTCTCTGGCCGCGCTGATCAGCTGACATAGCAACCGCTCGGTGTGGCAGCGTGTCGGCGTGATCGAGGCGTTCGACGCGGCCATCGCCGACCTTGAGCAGGCGCTCCAGATCTGCCCCGAGGCGGCATGGGAGCACAGCGTCTGGGAGGTGAAGCAGACCGACCCGTGGATCTGGCCCGCCCCGGGCGTCGAACCGATCCCGGAACGCACCCTCGAGTCCATTCAGCGCGTGTCGCAGTTCTGGGCGGTCGCCTACCACTGCATCTGGTTCCTGGACCAGTACACGCTGCCCGACTGTGAGATGCCCACGAAGTTCGTCGATGCGCGCGGCGGCCCCGAGGAGCTCCCTTTCCCCGCTGCGGACGGGGCAGTTCCACTGCCCGGCCCGGCGATCAGTCGCGATGTGCTTCTCCGGTACCTCGCTTTCGGCCGCGACCAGCTCCACGCCCGAATCGGCACGGTCGACATGACGGCCCCGGTGTCGACGCACCACCCACACGCCGGCAAGACGCTCGCCCAGCTCTACGAAGTCAACCTCGATCACCTGCGCGAACACGGTGCTCAGCTGCTCGCGTTTGCGACTGCTAGGGCGAACGCGGACGGCGTGCAGCAGTAGCCGAACGTCAAGGCGGGTGTCCCAACGTCTCGCCATCGTGGCAACGACACGCGCCCTTAAGATGCCAATGCAGGGCGCACAGATCAAGCGTCGCATAATCGCATCCCCGACTTTGGGTAAGGCGCTGGAGAACGGCGCTTCGGGAGCTACGCCAGCGTGCACTGTTGGGCTTCAACGACGAGCGCTGTCATCCCTGACTCGCTGCCCGACTCGTGGTCTTCGCCGGAACGCCAGTGAACGGCTTGGCCGGCTCGGATCGGAATCCGAGCGCCATCGCTGCCAGCGACCCACCCCGCGCCGTCGACGACATAGAAGAGCTGATCCACGACAGCAGGATGACGGCCAAGGACACCATCAGCGCCGACCCGGATGATGCTGACGCCGCCTCGTCCACCCAGCCGGGCTAGCGCGACGTGGCGCGCGGCTCGACTGTCGAAGCGGTCGATCAGGCGGCCGACGTCGTCGCCGAGCTCGAGGATCTCCATTGCCGAAGCCTCGCATGTCGATGAAGGCGGGGTGGTCGCTCCTATCGCTCGCACCGGACGTCGTCGGTCCCATGCGACGCACGAGTCCCGAACGGCGCGTCTGGTTGGGTCATTGATCGGCGTCGAGTCTGAGGACGTACTGGGCATCGAAGATGCCGGCGGGTTCGAAGGTCGGCTTTCGTCGGCTGGTCTGGCGCCAGCCGAGGCGCTCGTACCAGCGTCGGGCGCGGACGTTGTCCTCCAGGACCCACAGCGTCGCAGCCGGGAAGGCGCGTCCGGTGAGATCGACCACGGCCGCATCGTGGAGTGTGGTGCCGATGCCCGAGCCCCAACGCTCCGGCTCGACGTAGAGGCGAGCGAGATGGCCAAGAGCGGGCTCGTGGGGATCTGGCCCGGCCAGGACCACGCCAAGGATGCGTCCACTGGCTCGCACGGTGAAGGCGTGGCGTCCCTGGTCTCGATCAGGCCCGAGCCAGAACTGCCAGCGGAAGAGGTCGTCCTCGAATGGGGGAGGCGGTGCTTCTGGCGGGAAGATATGCGCGAACCCGGTCTGCGCCGCCCGGCGATGCAGTCGCGTGATCTCTTCGGCCTCGTCCAGGCTCGGGATGCTGATGTTCCACTGCATGGCGGAGCCCATTCGCATCAGGCGGGTCGGTGGGCGTCGATGAGGAATCTGCTCGACGTGGTCTCGAACGCTCCTGTGGCCTTGATGTGCTCGTGCAGGTGACGTAGCGCATCGCGATATCGACCGACCGAGAAGTCGGGCACGGTCCAGACGGCGACACGAAGCAGGTACACGACCGCACCGATGTCGTAGAAGACGACCTTGGTCCGCTCGACCCGCAGATCCTCAACCACGAGGCCGGCTGCTTCGGCGGCCTGCCGAGCGAGCTCGGGGTCGCGTCCGAGCCAGCCGGGAGCGGGCCCATCAGGTACTCGGACAGCTCCCGCAGGCTGTGAGGACCGACGTGCTGAGCGAAGTAGTCACCGCCGGGTTGCAGCACTCGGGCGATCTCACTCCACCACGTGTCGACGGGATGTCGGCTGATGATCAAGTCGAAGGTGCCTCCCACGAAAGGGAGCGCTTCGCTGTCGTGTTGGGTCTGCACCACCTGAACGCCCCGGGCGCGAAGGCGGGGCCCAGCGGTCTGGATGCTCGGTTGGTAGGAGTCGGTGGCCACGGTCAGCGGGGGAAGGTCGGGAAGATCGGCGAGCATGTTGCCCGTGCCGGCGTCGATGTCCAGGAGCCGTCGCGCGGTCGTGACCCGCTCGCTGACACTGTCGAAGTAGCGCCAGCTTGGCCGTACTTCAGTCGCCCGGCCGTCCAGCCAGCTGAAGTCCCAGGTGTCCGCTGGGGCGGTCGACGCCTCCTCGAGAAGCTGGTCGACGTCGTCGAACATCACAGGAGCCTCGCGTACCCACGGAACAGCGACCCCGATCTTGGTGTTGACGTGTTCATGGCGGTCCGAGGCTGGCGGCTGGCAACTCTGGGAACGGCGGCCGTGACCGCAGCTGCCGTGGCGTTTGCTCCGCTGGTGTCGACCTCGTCGTGCTCGACGACATCAGCGGGTGGAGGCTCCTGCACATCGAGCCAAGCATCGCTTGTCTCGACAGAGGGTCGAGCCGTGCTGCTCATTCTGGCGGTACCTGCGCTCATCGCCCTTCTATCCGTGGTCGGGGCCTCTGGGCGCTCGACGACGGTCGCAGCAGCCACACTCACGGCCATCACCGTCCTGGCGCTCATGTCGGTCGGCATCTTCTTCGTACCCAGCGTCGTCGTCGCATGGGTCGCAGTCGCTGCGTCCAAGCGGTCCGCCAGCCAGCAGCCGCACAGATCACCCGTCCAACAGACCAGACCACGAACCTCCGCTCACACAAGAGAACGGCGCGTACTTGCGGACGCTCGGCAGCGAGAATCGGGGACGGTCTGGCGGCGGCAGCCCTGCCGTCGACCCGGCGTTGGTGGGCACCCGGGCCAGAAGCAGCGAAGCGCGTTCTGGGACACCGCCGCTGCAACCGGATTCATTCCAGCAGTTCATCAACCGCCGGTCGTGGTCGGAACGGGCTTCGCGAGTGCGACTGGGACCGGCGTAATCCCTTCTTGTAAATGAGTGGCTCACTAACTACCGTGCCCGCATGGCTGCTCGCCGAAGTGCACGGGACCGATTGCCTGAGCTGGCGGATGCGGCGGTTCGGGTATTCACCCGCAAGGGGTTCAAGGCCGCCCAGATGGCCGACATCGCCGCCGAGATGGGCGTGTCGGATGCCGCGTTGTACCGCTACGTCGAGAGTAAGGAGGGCCTCTTCCACTTGGTGGTGCGCCAGCGTCTGTTGTTGGAGGAGTTCCCAGATACCGATCTGCCGATCCCAGCGCAGTCGTTGGATGTGACGCTCAAAGAGATCAGCGACACGCTGCACGGAGCTGCCTTGTTCCCGAGCCTCGAAGACGCGTTGGCGCGGCAGGCGAGCGAGGTGAGCGATGCTCGGGCCGAGCTGGAGGAAGTGCTGCGAGACTTCTACCGACTCTCCGGCATGGCGGGCGAGGCCATGGAGATGATCGAGGCGTCCGCCGTTGAGTTGCCCGAGCTCGCCCATCTCGTCGACGTCGAGCTTCGCCGGCCGTTGCTGGAGGCCTTCACGACGCTGTTCGAACGCCGGGCACGGTCTGGTCACCTGCGCGCGACCCCAGATGCCGCCGCCACGGCCCGCCTGGTCGTCGAGGCCGTCTCGTGGTTCACCCGCCACCGTTCGGGCGATCCCGACGGTGCGGCGATCACCGACGAGGTTGCCGAAGCGACCGTGCTCGACGTCATGGTCCATGCCCTGGTGGAAGAGGACGGTCATCCGTGAGGCCGGTCATCGAGATCGAGGCGCTCACCAAGTGCTACGGCGACCGGCGCGTCCTCGCTGGCGTGGACCTCGAGGTGCACCAGGGAGAGATCATGTGCCTCCTCGGTCCCAACGGAGCCGGCAAGACCACCATGGTCGAGATCCTCGAGGGGTTCAGGGAGGCGACCTCCGGGAGCGTCCGCGTGTTCGGTCTCGACCCGTCCGCTCAGCCACGAACGCTGCGCGAACGGGTTGGGGTGGTGTTCCAAGAGACCGGCTTTCCTCGTCATCTCCGTGTCCGGGAGCTGATCGAGGCGTGGCGGAGCTACTTCCCGGCACCAATGCCACTGGCCGATCTGCTCGAAATCGTCGAGCTCGCCGACAGCCAATCGGTGTTGGCCAGCCGCCTATCCGGTGGGCAGCAGCGCCGACTGGACTTCGTGCTCGCACTCGCCGGTGATCCCGACCTCATCTTCCTCGACGAACCGACGACCGGCTTTGACCCCGAGGCCCGCCGACGGCTCTGGGAGACCGTGGAGGAACTGCGCCTGCTCGGCAAGACCATCCTGCTCACCACCCACTACCTGGACGAGGCCCAACGACTGGCCGACCGCGTGGCCATCCTCGCCGGCGGCCAGGTCCGGGCCCTCGGCACCGTCCGCGGCTCGCCAAGCTGTCCGACGCTCCGTCGCGCGTCACCTTCACCCGCCCCGACACTCTGGATGAGAGCCTTGGGGTTCCGGGCGATCTCGTCGTCGACATCGACGCCGGCCTGGTATCGGGAACGGCACCTGATGCGTTCGACGCCGTGCGGTGCCTGGTGGAATGGGCCGACCAGGCCGGCCTCGCAACCCTCGAAGACCTCGAGGTCGTTCGCCCCACCCTCGAGGACACCTACCTACAACTCGTCGGCACAGAAGCGGAGGCGTCGCGGTGAGCACGTCAGGTGTCGTACTCCGCCAAGTGCGGCTCGAACAGCGATCGTTCTGGCGCAACCCAGACGCAGCATTCTTCACCTTCCTGCTCCCGCCAGCGCTCCTCCTTCTCCTCGGCACGGTGAACAGCGACGACACGGTCCCGGGTCGCGACATCGACATCGCCGTCTTCTTCGTCCCGGGAATCGTCGCGTTCGGTGTCATCGTCGGCGCCTTCGCCAACCTGGCCACCCAGATCGTCGTCCTACGAAGCGATGGAGTGCTCAAGCGCATTCGCACCACCCCGCTGAGCCCCACGGCGTACCTCACGAGCCAACTGGTCAGCACGCTGACCACCACCCTGGCCGTCTCCGCAGTCACGATCGCGATCGGCGCCGTCGTGTTCGGCGCCGCCCCCACCGCAGACGGAACCGCTGCACTGCTGCTCGGCCTGATCCTCGGCATCGCCTGCTTCGCCTCGCTCGGCCTGGCGATCAGCACCATCATCAGATCTGCCGAGGCTGCCGGCCCCGTTACCAACGCCGTCTACCTCCCCCTCGCTCTGCTGTCGGGGGTCTTCGATCCCACCATGAGTCTCCCCTCGGTGGTGACGCGGGCAGTCGAGGCGTTCCCCATCAAGGCGCTCACCGACGTACTCACCGCGGGCTACGACCCCGCCCAGAACGGAGTCCCCGCTGC
This sequence comes from uncultured Acidimicrobiaceae bacterium, assembly GCA_963800295.1. Classification (GTDB taxonomy): domain Bacteria; phylum Actinomycetota; class Acidimicrobiia; order Acidimicrobiales; family Salinilacustritrichaceae; genus Salinilacustrithrix. The sequence goes on along the minus strand of CAWDAJ010000004.1, from coordinate 124,877 downwards.
CGATCTCGCGGTGCTCGCCGTCTGGTCGGCCATCGGAATGCTGGTCGCCACCCGGCACTTCCGGTGGAACAGGTAGGGACTACCCTCCGCCCAATCCCGCGGCCGACGCGACCCGCGGCGACGCCACCGATGTGCCGGTGGATGACGCGCTGGCGGGGTGTCCCCCGAAGGCCCGGCACCGACCGCAGTGATATCTGGCGTGCAGACTTGCGCGCGATCCGGCAACAGTCCGCGCCCGACCTTCGCGGGCGGTCGGGTGTCGGCTGCGGTCCGAGAGTTCGCTACCTTCCACGGTTCTGACGGCGTCGGAACGCGCTCCGGATTCGTTCCGCGAGTGTCGGGCGGCACCGCAGCATCGCAACGGCCGACGTGCCGTTGCGCGGCAGCGGAAACTGCGGCGGGATGCCCTCCTCTGGGACGGACACCCGCTTGATGACGACGCCCTCGCCGAGCTCCCTTGGCCAGTTCTTGCAGAGACCGATCCTCGTCCCTACTTCAACGTCTTTCCACGACGAGGGTTCGAGCGGGCGCACGTGAATGACCGCCTCGGTCCCTGGAGCGATGCTGCGCACGGCCTCGTTAGGCAGCTTGAGCAAGCCGGGCAGGGGGCGACGATCGGGGCCGGTCCAGGACGCTTTCATCCCGGACTGGACGTGGCGGTTCTGTCCACCCTCTTCGACTGTGAAGACGCGAAGCCGCACGACGAAGTAGCCGTCATGCTGAATCGCCTCGGCCCAGCTGCCCATGCGCACGATGCACAGCCTTACCGAGATACATCTCCTGCGTCATCAGCGTTGCGGTCGATCGTGGCCAAGGCGCCGATCATCCGTTCGCGCTGCTGAGCCGACCGCAATGCCCGGCAGTCTTCAGAGCGCTGGTCCCGTCGTCGGGCTCTCCGTATCGTCGCAGCCATGAGCGAGTGGCCGAATGACCCTCAGCACGACTGGCCGAGGCGCTTTCGGGCCGGTGACGGCGTCCGGCTCGCCGATGGCCGCCCTGCGGTCGTGATGACCGTGCAGGACTACGCGCCGGAGCCGCCGTCCCGATGGGAGCTGATCGTCTTCTCGCTCGACCAAGGCGGGAACCCTGACACCTTCATCGTCGAGCCGTGGGAGTGTCACCCCGACTCCAGTGCTGTCGACGAGGTCCCCCACCCGGGCCGGCCATAGTGGAGTCGTCCGCTTTGAGGTGATCGCCGATCGCGCGTAGGTGGAGCGCCTCCTATCGCGCGGGACATATCCGACCGGGACATGTGCCCGGAAGTGCCGCACTGGGCGAGGGGTGGCAGCCGCCCCAGAAGAGCGTCCGCAAATTCCCGGCGACGTACCACCAGACTTCCGCGTCCTCGGTCGCCGAAGCCCAGCTTGCTCGAGCCCAATGCCGTCGACCTTGAGTCACGTACTGGGAGACAATTCCCTGATGGAGCTCGCCGACCTGCCGACTCAGGACGTTCGCCCAGCGATCGCCGTCGAACGCGAGGAGCTGATCGAACTTCTCGACCATCTCACCGACGACGAGTGGCTGGCTGCAACCGAGGCGGGGCACTGGCGCGTGAAGGACGTCGCGTTGCATCTGCTCGACGACGATCTCGGCTGGCTCTCCCGCGGTCGAGACGGCGACTTGGCCGGACTCCTGCCAACCGACGGGGACTACCGCGACTTTGTTCGCTCGCTGGACGCAAAGAACGAACGCTGGGTCGTTGGAGCTGCGGGTCTCAGCCGGCGAGTGGTCGTTGATCTCTTGCGCTGGTCTGGAGAGCAGACCAACTCGTACTTCGCCAAGATCGACCTCGAAGGCCCGAGCGGGGTCATCTGGGCGTCGGGCAGCCCCGTACCCCGGTGGTTCGACCTGTGCCGAGACCTGACCGAGAGGTGGGTGCACCAGCAGCACATCCGAGACGCAGTCGGACAACCCGGAGCGCACGACCGATACCTGCCTGATGTTCTCGGCACGTTCGTCTGGGCGTTCCCGCACCAGTACTCACCCGATGCCGCCGACGACACCACGGTGCGGGTCAACCTTGGCGCCGGCGGCACCTGGCACCTTCGACGGGAAGGCGAGAGATGGATCCTCGAGGCAGGCGTCGCTGAACGTCCCGCGGCGGCGATGAGTGTCGAGGCATCCATGGCATGGCGACTGCTCACCGGCCTGCCCGTCCCGGACGAGGCGATCACCACTACGGGCGCAGACGACCTCCTCCAACCGCTCCTTCAGGTCCGCGGAATCCTGCCTGACCGAAGGTCCGTCCCCTATCCACAGCGCAGGTCGATCCGGGGCGTGACCTCGAAGTGCCGCACGAGGCGCGACATCTGCGGTGTCCGGAAACGTCGCCCCCGACCGGCGCAATATCGGGTGTGGAGAAGGCGTCCCGATCCGCCAAGCAGTATCAATCGGGGCGCGCCATAGGGGTCGTCCGGGTACTACCTGCGTTGCACGACTCCTACGAGATTCCCTTGAGGATCGCGAATGCGGGCGATGCGCAGATCGTTGATCTCCGGAATCGTGGTAGGGGGAAAGGCGATCTCTCCGCCGAGAGATCGAACCCTGTCACACGTGTCCTCAAGGTCCTCGACCTCGACGTACACCGTCACGAAAGCCGAGCCATCCGTGGCTCCTATCCCGCCCCCGATTCCACCACCCTGTGGCGGCAGATGGGCGTGTTGCGTATACGTGTTCACAGGACCGCCGACATCGACCGGCCAGTCGAACAGCGCGTTGTAGAAGTCCGGAAGATCGGATCCTGGACGACCCATGATCTCGAAGTGCACGACGGGATTCGGCATTGCGGTTCTTCCCCCCAGCGTTCGACTGATGGACGGCAGTGTCGCGCACGCCCGGAGCCTCTTGCTCGTGGCTGCGCTCGCCATGGCCCCACCCAGCGGGGTTTGGCCCGGCTCTCCACGCGCGCCGTGCTGCCGATCGGGCCAACGTGAACCGCCCCCTATCGCAGGGGGAAGTCTGCGCCGGGCATCGTCACCAAGGTGCCGGTAGGCCCGCACAGATCAGGTGCCACCTATTCGCGTCCCAGACCACGCTTCGGGCGCCAGCTATCGGCGCTTCGCGGACGGCCTCGCACTCAATCCGTGGGCCCTCAGAGGTGTGCTCCGTCGCCGGGTTGCGATGTCCGTGACGTACTGTCGCTGCGAACGGCGGCAATGTTTCGGGGGATGACATGGCGGAATGGCAACGCGCGCGACTGATCCCTGTCTCGGGGATCGGGTCGGAGATCGAGGCCGAGATGAGGGCCACGTCCGCGCTTCTGGCGGTGATCGAGGCGGTACGCGATCTGTCGATCGAGATGCTGTCGCCACTCGGCGCCAGCAAGGCACAGAAGGCTGAGGTGCGCAGCTACACGGAGGTGCCGTTCAAGCTCGGCGGCGGCAAGACCGCGACCCGGCCCGATGGTCTGATCCAGGCCGCCTACGGCAAGGCGACATGGACAGCGCTGGTCGAGGTCAAGACGGGCGACAACAGTCTCAACGCTGAGCAGGTGAACGGCTACTGGGACATCGCACGAGAGCAGGACTTCGATGCGGTGATCACGATCTCCAACGAGATCGCCGCCTCCAAGGACACGCACCCGACCGACGGGCTGAAGGTTCGTTCGAACTCGAAGGTCAAGGTTCACCACTTCTCGTGGACCGCGATCCAGTCGATGTGCGAGGTCATCAAGAACCACCACGGGGTCGACGATCCTGAACAGGCATGGATCCTGGGCGAGCTCGTCCGCTATCTGCGCCACCCGAACTCGGGTGCGAATGCGTTCGACGACATGGGCGGCGAGTGGGTCGCCGTTCGCGATGGCGCGCGGGACCACGCTCTCCGGAAGAACGACCCTGCGGTCCGTGACGTCGCCCAACGCTGGGACCAACTTCTCCGCTACGCCGCGCTGCGGCTCGAGGCCGACATCGGCCACACCGTGACCCAGCAGGTTCCGGCAGCACAGCGCGACGGATCGAAGCGACTGCAGCACCTCGTCGACACGCTGACCTCCGACGGAGTCGTCGATGGCTCGTTGCGGATCCCGAACACGGTCGGCGACCTGGACCTGCATGTCGACCTGAGGGCACGACGCGTGTCGGCTTCGGTGACTGTCTCGGCTCCCGATGACCGGGGCGGCAAGGCCCGATGCACGTGGCTGGCAGGACAGCTGTCCGCCGACGTCGACCGTCGCACGGTGATCGAGGCGTATGCGAAAAACGCACGCACCCCGACTACGGCCACGCTCGAACAAGTCCGGGATGACAAGGACTGCCTGCTGGGCGAGGACAAGAAGGACCCGGCACGCTTCCGGATCACCCTCACCAGGGAGATGGGAGTCGCGCGCAAGACGGGCCGGAAGTCGGCAGGTTTCATCGACTCGGTTCTGAGCTTGATCAACGAGTTCTACGGAACCGTCGTGCAGAACCTCACGCCCTGGACTCCGAAGGCGCCACAGATCACGCGGACAGAGCCAGTGTCGGAACCCGACTCGGCTCCAGGCCGTATCGAGATGAAGCGCTCACCAACGATCGAGGACCGAGACGAGGACACCGAGGGACCCAAGGGTGCGACGCCAGACGAGGACGAGCAGCCGTCTGACACGTCGTTGACGCTCAACGACCCGTGGCTACGCGTCACCCAGGGCTGACGCTCTCCGCTCGCGCACATCGAACCGTGTCGCTGGCGTCCCCGGAGTTGTGGGAGTTGCCGTGCTGGAGGAGTGCCTGGCCGGTGGCGTAGACGACGCCGTGGTAAGTGATCGACAGGACTGCGAGGGCGATTCCGCCGGTGGGTGCGCCGGCATCGGTGAGAGCCAGTGCGGCGCTGAGTGAGATGACGAGCTCCTCGACGAGGCGGAGTGGCTCGGCGAGACGGCCGGCGTGGTGGAAGTCGACTGCGCCCCAGATGCCGAAGCCGACGAGCGGTGCGCCGATGCCGAGGGCGATCTTCGTGAGCGTGGTGTCGGCGGTGTGGACGCCCCAGAGACAGAAGCCGGCGACGACGCCGATCTCCATCGTGACTCGCAGTATGAGCGTGGTCAGTTGACGCGGAGTCATGGTGTCGTTCCTTTCGTGGGGTTCGTCGTGGTGGTCCGGGCCGCCGCCCGGGGAATCTGGGCACCGAGCATGGGGAGGGCGGCGGCGACGAGCAGGACGATGCCGGGCGTGATTCCGGCGACTGTGGCGATGACGGGGCGGGCGGCTCCGAGCCCGGCGGCGAGCAGGCCGAGAAGCCCCGCGCCTGCGATGAGGGTGCCGACGTGGCGGTGGAGGGGTTGGTGCCAGTGGGCGGCGAGGGCCATGAAGTGCACGCCGACGACCAATGAGATCCATGCCACGGCGGCATCGGGGGTGCGGAGGGGTCCGGTGATCAGCGCCGCGCCGGTGACGCCTGCGATCGCCTCTGCGGCCACGATTCGGAAGTAGCCGGCGTCCATCGTTCCCCGGGCCTGGACGTGCGGTTGGTCCGTCTCGAGGTGTCGGAGTGCGGTGATCTCGGCCACGAAGGTGGCGATGGCGGCGATCCGGAGGGGGGCGCTGACCGGTTCGGGGAGCGCCCCGGCGTTGGCGACGACGAAGATCAGGCCGAACGTGCTGCCGACCAGGGATCGGGTCTGGAGCCCGGTCATCGGCTGCCGACCTGCCGGGCGATGGGAGAGGAGCTGGCGTGGGGAAGCCGGGCGGCGGCGTGCGGGGTGGGGTGGCGAGACGGGCAGACATTCGGAGACTCCTCTCCGGGTTGGCTGGTCCCGGCCCGTCACGGGCCGGGACCGGAGCGAGTGGTCAGTGGGCCGCGCCGACCATGAAAGCGGCGTCGTCTCGCTCGAAGCTGTGGGCTGGCGACGCGGTGGCGGGCGAGGCTGTGGTGTCGGCCCGGTGAAGGGCGCGGGCGATGGCGACGCAGCCGGCGAGGACGACGAGACCGTGGGCGACGCGGACGGGCTGGGGGGCGGAGAACTGCGGCAGATAGAGGGCGAAGGCGACGGCGAACGTCACTCCGCTTGCCCGGTCGAGGACGCCGGAACGCCAGATGGCGCGGGCCATCATGATGGCTCCGACGGCGAGGGCGAGGAGCCCGACGGTGATGAAGACGATCCCGAAGCCGAATCGGATGGAGTCCGACATCGACACCAGGGTCGGGTCGTTGCGGTCGATCGCTTCCTGGCCGAGGGCGTGCAGTCCGAAGGCTTCCGCCCCGTAGAACGGCAAGGTCAGCCCGACCCCGACCGCTGTGACCACGGCGGCGCGCCCCGCCAGCCGACCGGTGGGCGACGAATGGAGCCGGCGGACCACGCCGAAGAACCCGAGTGCGACGAGCACGAAGGCGACCATGGCCAGGGAGTGGGCGACCAGCCACGACGTCGACGCGAACGCCGCCGCCCCGTCGAGGGTCTTCTCGTCGGAGAAGGGCCGGAGGGCCGGGTAGGCGACGAACAACACGCCGGCGGCCGCGAACGCGGCGGCGGTGGCCCGCGACACCCGGGGGCTCGAGGGGTCGACGTGGTGGGTGTGGTGGTGAGCGGTGGTGTGCACGGGATGCCTCCTGGTGGATTGCTGGGTGTGACGGGAGTGGGGTTCAGGGCTCGTTCTCGTCGCGCGGCCAGTGGGCGAGGGCGGTGTCGAGCCCGATGACGAGGCGGGCGAAGGACCGGTCGACGTCTTGCGGCATGCCGAAGCTGCCCGCGGCTTCGAGGGCCACGAAGCCGTGCAACGCGGCGTGCACGGCCCGGGTGGCGTCGATGAGGTCGTCGCCGTCGAGGCCATAGCCGGACAGGACGGCGAACACCGTCGTCAGCACGGCACGGGCCGCCTCGGTGTGTTCGACCTGGTCCTCGGTCGGCGCTCCCAGCGTGGCGGCGTACCGGCCGGGATGGGCCGACGCGTAGTCGCGGTAGGCGTGCGCGATGCCGGCGAGAGCGTCAGCGCCGGCCCGTCCGACCGCGGCTGTCGCGAGCCCTTCGCCCAGTTCGCGTAGGGCTCGAGCGGCCAGGCGGTCGCGGAGGTCGTCGAGGCCGGCCACGTGCTTGTACAGGCTCGGCGCCGCCACCCCGACCCGCTGGGCCAGCGCCGCCAAGGTGACCTGGTCCAGACCGACCTCGTCGGCCAGTTCTGCCGCCGCCGACACGACCGCGTCCGGACTCAACCCGGCCCGAGGCATCAGCGCCGCCCCGTGGTCGAGGTGGCGGCCGGGAGGTGAATGAGGCAATGCGGTGTAGCCCGACGGCTACGTTCAATAGCGAGCATACATAGCATTTTGGCTATTGATCGTAGCTTTGTCAAGGTGATAGCAGCACTGGGTTATGGTCGCCGGTGGGTCGATTTCCTCGGTCCTCTCCGACGGTCGCGCTGGACTCGATCGTCGATGTTGACCTCCGGTCCGCATCGTCGCCGTGCCGGCCGAGGGCGAGCCACACGTCCGGGACGGTGAGGTGCAGCCGCTGCGCGAGGCCCGCCACCGGTACGACGACTCGACGGCGCAGCCGGATCGACTCGAGTTCGCCGGTGCGGACGAGCTCGTAGGCGGTGGAGCGGCTGACGCCGAGGAGTCGGCCGGCTTCTTCGACGGTGAGGGTGAGGGGTCGCATGGTGTTCACATCTCACATCGCCCTCATCGGGGGCGATTCGTCTCAAATCCGCCCTCGTCCGATCCGGCCCCTGAGCGTGGTGCGGCGGAAGCGGGGTGAGGCGCCGCAGGTTCCCCCTCGGGGGGAACCTGCAAGGGTGTGTCTGCTCGGAGGGGTGGAGCTCGGGGCGCGTTCGGATGGAGATCCGCTGTCGTGAGAGCGGCTACGCACGGTGCTCGAGAGCGGGCGTGCCGAGCAGTCGACTCATCGTCTCGGCGGCCTGGGCGTCGCTGGCCGGCAGGGTGTGGCTGTAGATGTTCAGGGTGGTGGCCTTGTCGCGGTGGCCGAGGCGGGCGCTGATCGTCGCCACCGGCGTGCCGGACTGGCCGAGCTCTGTCGCTGTGAAGTGGCGCAAATCGTGGAGCCGGACCGAATCGAACCCGAGCGTGCCTCGGAGCCGGCCGAAGCGGTTGGTGCAGACGTCGGGACGCCACGGCGTGGCGAAATCGGGATCCTCGCTGAACAGGAACGCCTCGTCGTCGAGCCGGACGCCGACCCGCAACGCCAGCTCCTGGCACCGCAGCTGGTGCTGGCGGAGCAGATCGAGCGTGCCGGCGTCGAGCGCGACCCGACGGGCCTGGTGGGTCTTCGTCCCCTTCTCGACGATCTCCGAGCCGACGTGGGCGATCGACCGACGGATCAACAGATCGCTGGTGCCCCACGAGACGTCACGCCACCGCAGCGCGCAGCCCTCGCCCCGCCGGCAGCCGGTGACGGCGAGCAGCCACAGGTAGACGCCGAAGTCGGGGAACTCGTCGTCGAGGGCCCGCTCGACCAGGGCCCGGACCTGGGTCACCGACGGCGGCGAGATCTCGTGGTGGCCGACGGATGGGGGAGTGGCGTCCCGGGCCGGGTTGCGGGAGATCACGCCCCACTTGCGGGCCTGCTCGAGCGACTGGCGCAACACGGTGTGGCAGATCCGGACCGTGCGGCCGGAGAGCGCGCTCTCATCGTCCTGAGAGCCGGCGTGGGCGCCGACCGTGCGGCCGTGAGAGCGGAGCTGGGCGTAGAAGTCGTCCAGCTCCAGGGTCCGGATCGTCGCCACCTTCCGGTCGCCGAACGCCGGCAGCACGTACTGCTTCGCGATCCACCGGTAGCCGTTGACCGTGGTCGGCTCCACGGTCGTCGCCTTCAGCGTCAGCCAGCGCTCGAGCAGCTCGGCCATCGTCATCGGCGCCGTCGGAACCCACCGACCCTCGCCGGCCTCGACCACCATCACGGCCAGCTCGTGCTCGGCCTCCTTGCGCGACCCCCGGACGGTGCGCTCGAGGTACCGGCGCTTGCCGTCGGCGGAGCGGCCCAGGAAGACCTTGCACCGCCACGAATCGTCGCCCCGTCGTTGCAGATGACCCTGCATGTCTCATCGACTCCTCTCGGCTCGACGCCGCCGGCAGATTGCCAACGGATTGCCAAGAGGGTCTCAGTGACCCCTCAACGCAAACGGCAGGTGCTCTGACCTGCTGCTTTCCGCGCGCCCGGAGGGACTCGAACCCCCAACCTTCTGATCCGTAGTCAGATGCTCTATCCAATTGAGCTACGGGCGCTGGCGCCGGCGGGCCGGCTGGTCGGAGGGGACAGCATAGACCGCCTGTCGCGGTCCGCTCCCAACCGGCTGGTCGCGTCGATCGGGCGAAGAGGGCTGAAAACCTCGCCGGCTGGGTAGGCGCCTTCGGCAGCCTCCGTTCGCCACGGACGGTGGGTCCTCAGCCAGCGAGAAGAAGGAGCGACAGGTGGCGTCCGTGACGAGGAAGGTCATCAGCACGAAGATCCCGGCGCGTCTGGACCGACTCCCGTGGTCGAAGTGGCACTGGTACGTGGTGGCTTCGCTCGGCACGGTGTGGATCCTCGACGGGCTCGAGGTGACGATGAAGGGCGCGGTTGGGCCCTCCCTGCGCGACAGCCTCGGGATGACCAGTGGCCAGGTCGGCCTGGTGGCATCCATCTACGTGTTCGGCGCCATCTCCGGTGCCCTGTTCTGGGGCTACCTCACCGACCGGATGGGTCGGAAGAAGCTCTTCCTCGCCACTCTCGGCGTGTACATGCTCGGCGTGATCATGACGACTCTGGCGTGGGGGTTCTGGAGCTTCGCCATCTTCCGGTTCGTCACCGGCTTCGGCATCGGCGGGGAGTACGCCGCCATCAACTCGGCCATCGACGAACTGATCCCCGCCCGAGCGCGCGGCTGGGCCGATCTCGCCATCAACGGCAGCTACTGGGGCGGCGCCGCCATCGCCGGCGGCCTGTCACTCGTCTTCTTGAACCTGTTGCCCGACGCCTACGGGTGGCGAGCGGCCTTCGCCACCGGCGGCGTGTTGGCCGTCGGCATCCTGCTGCTCCGGCGCTCGGTGCCCGAGAGCCCCCGCTGGCTGATGACCCACGGCCGCGAGGAGGAGGCCGAAGCGGTGGTGCAGGAGATCGAGGACGCCGTCCGGCAGGACGAAGGTGACGACCTCACCCTGGAGGAGCCGCCCGACGACGAAGCGATCGAGCTCCGCGAACGGCGATCGCTCGGCTTCCTCGAGCTCGGCCGCACGATGTTCCGCCTCTACCCCAAGCGGTCTGTGGTGAGCTTCTCCCTCATGGCGACGCAGGCGTTCCTGTACAACGCCATCTTCTTCACGTACGGACTCATCCTCACCACCTTCTACGGCGTCAGTACCAAGAGCGTCGGGCTGTACATCATCCCCTTCGCCATCGGGAACCTGCTCGGCCCCATCCTGCTCGGCCGCTTCTTCGACACCGTCGGCCGCAAGCCATTGATCTCGGGGTGCTACTTCACCGCGGGCATCCTCACCGCCGGCATCGGCTACCTGTTCACCCAGGACGTCCTCAGCACGATGACCCTCACCGCCGGTTGGGTCGTGATCTTCTTCTTCGCCTCGGCGGGTGCCAGCGCGGGCTACCTCACCGTGAGCGAGACCTTCCCGCTGGAGATCCGGGCCATGGCGATCGCGTTCTTCTACGCCATCGCCACCGGCGCCGGCGGCATCGTCGGCCCGTGGCTCTTCGGCACGCTGATCGGCGAGGGCAACAGCCGCGGGTCGGTGTACATCGGCTACCTCATCGGTGCCGGGCTGATGATGCTCGGTGGTGTCGCCGAGCTGCTCTGGGGCGTCAAGGCCGAGCAGCGCAGCCTCGAGGACATCGCCAAGCCTCTGTCGGCCGCCGACGCAGGCGACAGCGGAGACGCCGACGCCAGCTCGGCCCGGCGGACAGGTCCCCTCGGCATCGACCCTGCCGACGCCGACGATGTCCGCTCCTTCCAGGAGGACCAGGGACTCACGGTCGACGGCGCCATCGGCGACCAGACCCGGGGCGCCCTGAAGGCCGAGCGGGCGGCCGCCGACGACCTGGACGACGACGAGCTCGAGCTGATCGATCCGACCGACCCGGACGACATCCGCCGCTTCCAGCGTCGCTTCGGGCTGACCGTCGACGCCGTGATCGGACCGGTCACTCGTGGTGCCCTGCGCTACGCACGCCGTGTGGCGGACGTGGACCCGGCCGACACCGACGAGGTGCGGCGCTTCCAGCACGAGCGTGGCCTTCCAGTGACCGGCGTGATGGACGACGACACGCGCACGGCCGTGCGAGCCGTCGAGGCCGAGCTCGCCGGCGACGACGAGCTTCCTGACGACGTCGATCCTCGGTCGAGCTCGAGCGTCGAGGCGTTCCAGGCCGCCCTGGGTCTGGAGGACGACGGGGTCGTCGGGCCGGCGACGCGCGGCGCGTTGCTGGCCATGCGGGCGCACCGGCGTCGCTCGCCGATCGCATCCGACCGTTCGGCCGCCGAGGACGGTCGTCCGGCGGGAGCGTTGCCCTACCTCGACCCGGTCGACACCGAGGCCGTGCGCGCCTTCCAACGGCGCTACGACCTGGACGAGACCGGCGACATCGATGCGCCCACGGCCCAGGCGTTGCGCTACGAAGCCGACCATCACCTGGGCGTCGACCCGAGCGACCCCACGTCGATCCGACGCTTCCAGCGCGAGCACGGCCTCGAGGTCGACGGGATCCTCGGACCCGAGACCCAGGGGGCCATGGCGGCGGTGCGCAACGAGCGCGAGGCCACCGACGACGACGAGCGCGAAGCCCGGTACGGACCGCTGGCCGAGAACGACGGCGCCGGCGCCGTGTCGATCGACCCGGCGGACGCCGCCTCGATCGAAGAGTTCCAGCGCGAGCACGGCCTGGAGCCCGATGGCGTCATCGGGCACCGGACCCAGGTGGCGCTGCGAGCCGTGGGCGCCGGCAGCCGACGGGACGGCCTCCGACGCCGGCACCGCCACCCGTACCCTCGACGGTCGATGCGGGCCGGACTGATGTCCTCTGCCCGGATCCCGTCCGTCGACGTGGACATCGACGGCGAGATCGAGCAGATCGTGAACGCCCTCGACGCCGGACCGCTGACCAGCGACGAGCTCCACGACCACGTCGCCGGCCGCCGCTGGGGTCCGGGCCGGTTCAAGCGGGCCCTGCGCACCGCCCTCGACGAAGGGCGCATCGAGCGCACGGACGACGACCGCTACGTCAGCGCGCGGGTGCGTGCCTGAGGCGTTCGGGTACGGCGAGGTGCCGGCACGTCCGCTTCGTCCCCAATGTGTTACGAAAAGATGACGAAATCCGCTCTAGTCGTCATGAAGGTGGGATAGGGACCGAGCATCACCGATCCTTGACCCAGGGGGACACCATGGAACCGAGTGCGATCCTCGCTCCCGCACCAACCGAACGGCCGCTCCACGTGGTCGCCCGCTTCCGTCCCGAGGACGACTACCGGCCGGTCGTGAAGGTCGTGGTCGCGGCGGCGGCCACCCTCACGCCACCGCTGCGCCAGGGTCGCTTGCACGACCTGCGGTTGGCGGTCACCGAGGCGTGCAGCAACGCAGCCAAGGTCCACCGGGCCGATGCCGTGGGCAAGCGGATCGTCGTCCGCTGCGAGATCGGTGCCGACCGCTGCGTGCGGGTCGACGTCCGCGACTGGGGGCCGGGCTTCGACCCGAATGCCGTCCCCGAGCTGCCTGACCCGTCCGACCCCGAGCGGCTCCAGCACGAGTCCGGCCTCGGTGTGCACCTGATCCACGAGCTCGCCGACGCCGTGTCGATCCGGCACCTCGACGACGGCACGGTCTTCTCCATCTTCATGGGGGCACCGGAGAGCCGAACGGGCACACCGGTCCGCCATCTGGCGGCGGCGTCGTAGCAGCGTCAGTCGAGGTCGGCGGCCGTCATCACCTGCTCGGTGGGCAGGCCGAGTGACAGCAGCACGGTGACCACTGACGCCCCCAGGGCGAACAGGATCGGCACGGTCTGGCCGTCGCTGGCGTCGGCGAGGAACCCGGCGGTCGTCGGCCCCAGGAGACCACCCAGCCCGGCACCGAGGAACTGCAGGCCGATGATCCCGCCCAGGCCGACGACACCGAAGAGCACGGCGGCGACCTCGGGACCCAGCGCCACGAACCCGCCGTAGGCGATCCCCATGGTGAGGGCGAAGGCGACGAGCACCGGATAGGACCCGTCGGAGAGGTACCAGAGCACGAACGCGACGGGCTGCGCGGCCAGGCACCCCTGCAGCAGGCGGACCGCCTTGACCCGGCTGCTCAGGGCGGTGATGCCCAGGCGACCGACGATGCTGGTCGCGCCGATGATGCCGACCAGCAGCGCCGCACGGCTCGAGCTGATGCCCTCGTCGGTGGCGAAGTCGACGATGAACGCGAATGCGATGAACAACGACACCGAGAACAGCAGACCGGTGGCGAACATGAGTCGGAAGGCGGGGATGCGCAGGATCGCTCGCATGTGAGCCAGCGCCGGTGGAGGAGCGGCGTGGATCGGAGGCTTGGCGAGCGCAAGGGCGGCCACGGAGAACAGGCAAAGGTCCACCAGACCGAGCAGCAGGTAGGCGGTGCGCCAGCCGTGGGCGTCGATGAGCGACTCGGCGAACGGCACCAGTAGGAGCGTCCCCAACCCGTTCCCGGAGGCGACCAGGCCCATGGCGACGGCGCGGTGGCGCACGAACCAGCCGCCGGCGGTGGCGTACATGGGGGTGACGATCAACCCCCCGCCGACACCCACGCCGAGGCCGTAGGTGAGGTAGCCGACGAAGACGTTGTCGACCCGGGACGTGAGCATCAGGCCCGACGCGACGAGGATGGCGCCGGTCACGACCAACCGCCGTGGCCCGGCGCGATCCGACAGCGGACCCGAGATGACACCGAGCCCGAAGAACAGCAGCAACGTGATGCCGAACACCAGCGCCGTGGCACCCCGGCCGCTGCCGAAGTCGTCGGACATGGCGTCGAAGAACGCACCGAACGTGTACGCGGTCCCGAAGCCCGTTCCCGACGCGATGGCAGCACCGACCGCGACGCGCCACGCCAGCTTCGTGTCGGCGTGCTCGGGGATGCGCAGCGTGGACGCGGTGACCGGTTCCCCCATGGGTGCCGACGGTAACCGGGGTGGCACCATCGGCGGGTGCCCGACGCTCCGTCGCCGACCCTCGCCGAGATCCTCACGCTCGACGCCGATCAGACCGACCCTGACCGCTTCGTCGGTCACAGCCCGGCCGAGCAGCGCGCCCGGGTCTTCGGCGGTCAGGTCGTGGGACAGGCCCTGATGGCGGCGACCCGCACCGTGCCCGAGGAGCACCACGTCCACTCGTTGCACGCCTACTTCCTCCGCGGCGGAGACGTGGCCACGCCGATCGCCTTCATCGTCGAGCGGCTCCGCGACGGTCGGTCGTTCACCTTCCGCCGTGTCACGGCACGCCAGGCCGACGGCGCCATCCTCGTGCTCTCGGCGTCGTTCCACGTCGGCGGACCCGGCGGTGACTACGAGCCGCCGGCGCCGGCGGGCATCCCCGGCCCCGAGCACCTCCCCGCCACCGGGTTCGCTCGGCCCCGAGTCATGCAGACCCGCGACGCCAGCTACGACCAGCCGCTCGGCGTCAACCGGCGGCTGTGGATCCGAGCCGACTGCGAGCTGCCCGACCCGCGCATGCACGCCGCCGGCATCGCCTACGCCACCGACCACGGACCGTTCGGCGCCGCCCGGCGGGTGGTCGACGGTGGCGGCGCCGGCCTGTTCAACACGCTGTTCCGGGCCAGCCTCGACCACGCCATCTGGTTCCACCGCCCGCCGCGCTTCGACGACTGGCTGCTCTACGACATCGAGGCGGTGACCCACCGCGACGATCGGGTGCTCACGTCGGGCCGCATCCTCGACGGCGCCGGCCGCCGGGTGGCCACGGTCGCCCAGGAGATCCTCGCCCGCGACGCCGGCCGGCGCTGACCGTGGCTCGCCGTCACGACCACGACGCCGGTGGCGATGCCGCCACGCTCGGCGCCAAGCGGGCGCTGCGCGAAGCGACGTGGGACCGCATCGTGGCCGCCGGCGTCGGCCGGTTCCCGGCACCGACCGGTCGCATCCCGAACTTCGTGGGGGCCGAGGACGCCGCCGAACGGCTGCGCGCCCTCGACGAGTGGCAGGCAGCGAGCACGGTCAAGTCCAACCCCGACTCGCCCCAGTGGCCGGTGCGCCAGCGCGCGCTCTTGGACGGCAAGGTCGTCTACATGGCGGTGCCCCGCCTGGCCGAAAACGACCCGTTCTTCCTCCTCGACCCCGACGACCTGTCCGAGACCCCCCGGAAGGCGTCGTCGATCGCCGGTGCGTCTCGCAACGCCCGCACCGTCCAGGTGGACGAGCTCGAACCGGTCGACCTGGTCGTGACCGGCTGCGTCGCCGTCGACGAGACCGGTGCCCGGCTCGGCAAGGGCGGCGGCTTCTCCGACCTGGAGTACGCGCTGGCGTGGGAAGCCGGACTGCTCGGTCCCGACACGGTGGTGGTCACCACCGTCCACGAGCTGCAGGTGGTCCCCGCCGGCGACATCCCCGTGACCGACCACGACTTCCGTCTCGACCTGATCGTCACCCCCGAACGGGTCATCGACTGCCGAGCTGAACGCCGGCCCGACCGGCCGACGCCCCGCATCCACTGGGACCAGCTCACCGCGGACAAGATCGCCGCCATCCCGCTGTTGGAACGCCTGGCCTCGGCTCGCTGAGGTCGCCGCTATCGAGTTGTCGGACGGGGCCGCTTCCTGCAGAGTGGACCCTTGGTGGCAACCGACTCGGTGCTCGACGTCTCGACGGCAGACGCCACCACGACGCAAGGACCGGATGTGGTCAAGGTCGTGGCGCGCGCCTGGCCCCTGCTCGCGTCCGTCCTCCTGTTGATGATGGGCAGCGGCCTGCAGGGCTCGCTGCTCGGTGTCCGCGCCGACCTCGCTCGGTTCAACGCCACCGTCACCGGTTCGGTGCTCGGCCTCTACTACCTCGGTTACGTGGCGGGGTCGATGTGGGTCCCGGGTCTCATCCGCAGCGTGGGGCACATCCGGGTGTTCACCGCACTGACCTCGATCGCCTCGGCGGCCGTGGTCGTGCACGGCGTCTGGATCTTCCCGCTGCCGTGGATGCTCCTGCGCTTCCTCACCGGGCTGTGTGTGTCGGGGCTGTTCATCACCACCGAGTCGTGGATCAACGACGTGGCCACGTCGAGCACCCGCGGCAGCCTGCTCGCCGTCTACAACACCGTGGTGACCGTCGGCCTGGCCGGCGGGACGCTGTTGCTCAACGCGGCTGACGCTGCCGGGTTCGTGCTGTTCGTGCTCGGTTCGGTGCTGGTCTCCCTCGCCGCCGTCCCGGTGGCGCTGGCACCGAACGAAGCGCCGGCACCGCAGTGGTACGAACCCCGATCGCTCAAGGACGTGCTGCGTTCAGCGCCGCTCGGCGTCACCGGTGCGGCCACCTCCGGTTTCTCGGTCGGCGCCGCCGTCGGCTTCGGTGCGGTGTACGCCACCCGTGCCGGCTTCGGCGTCAGCGGAGCGTCCCAGTTCGTCGTCTCCCTTCTGGTCGGCGCCATCGTCGGTCAGATCCCCCTCGGTCGTTGGTCCGACCGCACCGACCGCAGGTACGTCATGGGTGCCGCCGGACTGCTCATCCTGGCCGGTTCCGGGCTCGGTGTCCTGGCCACCATCGAGTCGAGCTTCCCGGTGGCACTCGGGGCCGGCGTGCTCGTCGGTGCCGGTTCCTTCTCGCTGTACGGGCTGTCCTTCGCTCACGTCGCCGACTACCTGGCGCCCAGCGCCATCACGGCCACCGGTGCCCGCATCATCATGGTGAACGGCATGGCCGCCGCCGCCGGCCCGTTCCTGGCCTCGTCAGCGGTCGGCGCCATGGGCCCCGAGGGTCTGTTCGTGCTGCTCGCAGTGGTGTCGTTCGCCTTCGCCTTCCTGGTCTGTTGCCGTCTGGCCGTGCGGCCGGCGGTCAGCGAGGAGCGGCGAGCCCACTACACGCCGGTGGCCACCTCGTCCACCGTTGCCGTGCTCGAGGACCTCGGCTCCGAGGTGTCGGGCGTCGACCTGGGCGAGCTGCGCCGGCGCCGCCGCCTGCTGCCGACGAAGTCGGTGTTCAAGCGCCGTCCGCCGAAGCGGTGAGCGGTTCGCGCCGGCAGGCGATGCTGACCGGCGCCCGCGACGTCGCTCCGATGCTGATCGGCGTCATGCCCTTCGGCCTGGTCGCCGGCGCGGCGCCGGTGGCCGCGGGCCTGAGTCTGGCCCACGCCGTGGGCATGTCGGTCGCCATCTTCGCCGGCGCCAGCCAGCTCGCCGTCACCGACGTCCTCGGCGACGGCGGCGGGGTCGCGGTCGCGGTGGTCACCGCGCTCACCATCAACCTGCGCATGGCGTTGTACTCGGCGTCGCTGGCGCCCGCCCTCGGCGACGAACCCGTCGGCCGCCGCCTGCGGGCCAGCTACTTCCTGGTCGATCAGGTCTACGCGCTCTCGATCGTCCGCTGGGACGGCACCGACGACCGGCGGAGCCGGATGCCCTACTTCTTCGGGATCGGCCTCACCCTGTGGCTCTCGTGGCAGCTCACCACGGTGATCGGGGCGGTCGCCGGCTCGGCGGTCCCCGACGACATCCCGCTCGAGTTCGCCGTCCCCCTGGTGTTCCTCGTGCTGCTCGTGCCCGTGCTCGCGCACTGGCCGGCGGTGGTGGCCGCCGCGGTCGGTGGGGCCGGCGCGGTCGTGGCCGCCGAGCTCGGACAGGCCCGCCTGGCCATCGTCCTCGGCGGTGTCTGCGGGATCGTCGCCGGCACGCTCGCCGAGGTCCTGCGCGACCGGCGCACCGGAGGCACCCGGTGAGCGGCACCTGGACCGCCATCGTCCTGGCCGGTGCCGGTACGTACGCCATCCGGGCGTCGTTCCTCGCGTTCGCCCACCGCCTGGTCGACCTGCCGCCCATGGTCACGCGCGTCCTGCGCCAGATCCCGCCCGCCGTGCTCGCCGCCTTGGTCGTCCCGGCTCTGGTCCGCCCGCAGGGCACGTTCGACCTCTGGCAGCCCGAGCTGCTGGCCGGCGTGGTGGCTGCAGCCGTGAGCTGGCGGACCCGCAACATCGCCCTGACCCTGGTCGTGGGGATGGCCGTGCTCGTCGGCCTGCAGCAGATCACCTGAGCGTTCCTGCTACGCCTGTTGCCAACTTGGCAGGATGGGGCGGTGACCGACGCTCCTGCCATCGACTTCCTCGACCGCGAGTTCTGGCGGACCCGCCAGCACGAGGCGTGGCGTTGGGCCCGTGTCAACGATCCGGTGCACCGCGACGAGAAGAACGGCTTCTGGGCGATCACGCGGCACGCCGACGTGCAGTACGTCGAGCGGAACCCGGAGATCTTCTCGTCCTACCGCGCCTACCGGTTGAACGAGACGCCGACCGAGTCGAACATGATCGCCAACGACGACCCGCGGCACCTCCAGCAGCGCCGGCTGGTCAACCGGGGCTTCACACCCAAGGCGGTGCGCGAGCAGTCCGCCCGGTTCGAGGACATGATCGACGGCCTGGTCGACCCGGTCACGCCCGAGGGCCGCTGCGAGGTGGTCGACGCCATCGCCGGCCAGCTCCCGGCTCGCTTCACCTGCAACCTCCTCGGGTTGCCGGAGGAGAACTGGCGCAAGGTCAAGGGCTGGTCCGAGCGGCTCATGCGCATCGACTCCATGGCCTACGACAACGACGTGATGATGGGCCTCATGGAGGTCACCCAGGAGCTGTACCAGATGGTGATGACCAAGGTGCCCGAGCTGCGTGGCTGCCCGATGAGCGACGGGCTGCTGTCGAAGTGGTCCCACGCCGAGATCGACGGCGAGCAGCTCGACCTCGAGACGGTCTTCCACGAGACCGGTCTGTTCGTTGCCGGCGGTGCCGAAACCACCCGCACCGCCATCGCCCATGGCCTGCGCACCTTCTGCGATCACAACGACCAGTGGGAGCTGCTGCACGACCAGCCCGAGCTCATCCCCACCGCCGTCGACGAGGTCATCCGCTGGGTGACGCCGCTGAACAACATGTTCCGCAAGGTCACCAAGGACACCGAGCTGGCCGGCAAGCAGCTGGCCGCCGGCGACCGGGTGGCGCTGATCTACCCATCCGCCAACCGCGACGAGACGGTGTTCGACGATCCCTTCACCTTCGACGTCACCCGCAGCCCCAACCCGCACGTCGCCTTCGGCTACGGCACCCATTTCTGCCTCGGAGCCAACTTCGCCCGCCGCGAGCTCGAGATCCTGTTCGGCAAGCTCACCCGCGAGTGGACCAACCTGCGCATCGAGGACGAGATCGATGTCGAGCCCAACATCTTCGCCCCCGCCGTCCGGTCGTTCGGGCTTGCCTTCGATCGCCGGTAGCCTGGCACCCGTGCCCGCCTCCGACCCGTCTACGTCGCCCACACCGACGATCACGCCGGACACCACGGTCGACCCCACCACCGGCGACGGCGATCACGATCGCTACGCGCACATCTGCCGCAAGGAAGACGTGACCCGCGCCTACATCACCGGTGAGGCCATCGAGGCGCTGTGCGGCAAGAAGTGGGTGCCGACGCGGGACCCCGACCGGTACCCGGTGTGCCCGGCCTGCAAAGAGGCGATGAGCCGGATCCGCAGCGCCGGCGCCAACTGAGCCACCTCGAGAGGATCTGGCAGCCGCTGCGTCACGCCGACGCGTTACGCAGCGCCTGCCAGTTCGGTCAGGCGGCGTCGCGCACCTCGTCCTTGAGGCGGGGGTAGCCGGCCAGGTACTCCGAGCGCTCGGCCTCGAGCTGCTCGACGAGCTGGCGGTACTCGTCCGCTCGCCCCTGGCGCTCGTAGAGCCGGCGGGGTTGCAGCAGCTCGGGATCGTCGAAGTCGGGGATGGACGCGGCGACGTCGTAGCCGAAGTCGGGATCGGCCTCCCACTCGATCGTGCCGTCGACGATGCCGGCCTGCACGGCCGCCGAGTGCCCGATCTCGACCTTCTTGGACCGGTCGTCGTCCTCGCCGCCACCGACGCACCCGGTGTTGAGCAGGAACACCTGCAGGTCGTGCTGCTCGAGGATCTCGAGCAGCCGGTTGGCCTGCGAGGCGTCGTCCTCGAACCAGAACGGGTTGGTGCCGGGCACCCGCAGGTTCTTGCCCGCCTCGGCCGCACCGCCGGCGCTGGTGCCCTTCGTCTCGCCGAGCATGAAGTAGTGGGCGGCCTGTTCGGGCTTGAGCCGGGCGACGGCGGGCATGATGTTCTCGTTGCGGTTCAGGATGAACAGGTACTTGGCCTTGGGCAGGTCGTCCGGGCGGCGGTGCCGGATGTCGGCCAACTCGAAGGTGACGCGTCCGTTGCGGGTGTACCCGTCGTGGAAGAAGTCGATCTTCTTGGTGACCGGGTCGACGTAGGTGTTCTCGAGCCAGGCATCGGCGGAGATCGCCCCGCCGTGGATGGTGGGCTCGTCGGCGGCATCGAGGCCGTAGGTCTTGGCGAAGCAGCCGTTCTCGGTGGCGTGCACGGTGCCGTCGGGCATGAGACCGATGAAGTCGTCCTGGACCGGCAGCGAGCCCTTCACCTCGCGGAAGGTGGTGGTGGTCTTGCCGGTGCCCGACAGGCCGATGATGAGGGCCAGCTCCTCCTCGCCCGAGGCCGTCTGCTCTGCGGGGAAGACCTTGGCGCCCGAGTGCATGGCCAGCCCGCCGCGCTCGTAGACCAGGTGGTTCCACATGCGCAGGCCGCCCATCTTGGACTCGCCGAAGTAGTCGGAGCCGAAGACCCGCGTCACGTAGTGGTCGAGGTCGACGGTGATCAGTCGGTCGTTCGGCTTCCCCGGCGCCAGCAGGCCCGGCGTGTAGATCACCGTGAAGCCGTCGTGCTCGAAGGCGTCGTCCCAGGCGTCGTCGCGGGGGAAGTAGAGCTGCTGCTGCATGGCCGGGATGTTCGACTGCTTGCGCTCGATGTACAGCCGCACCGCCGTGCGGAACTCGGGGTCCGGACCGATGTAGCCCTCGATGAGCACCATGTCCTGGTCGGCGATGAAGGCGTCCTGCGCACGGGCCCATCGCTCGTACTCGGACCACGGCATCGTCGGCTTGCCGGTGGGCTCGTCGGAGACGAAGAACGTGGACGGCGCCATGCGAGCGGTGACCATCGCGGTGTAGTTGAGGTTGCCGTGCTCGGTCTCCTGGACCCGCACGAGATGGTCGAGCGTCCACTCGCGGAGCTGCTGCTGGGATGGGTTGCGGCTGACGGATCGGGCGTCGGGCAGGTCGTTCGGCATGTCGGCGGACATACCCGTTTCGTACCGGTATCAGTCAGTCGAGACGGCGGAGCTCCCGGCGGTAGCGATGGCCGCGCTCGCGGTAGAACGCGGCGCCGTGACGGATCATGGCGATGTCGACCGCGTCGTGCCGGAGCTTGGCCGGCACGCCGAGCGCCATGGCCCCGCTGGGCACCTCGAACCCGTTGCTGCACACCGCGTTGGCGCCCACCAGCGCGCCGCTGCGCACGATCACGTTGTGGAGCACGACGCTGCCCGATCCGATGAGAACCTCGTCCTCGATCACGCATCCTTCGAGGTGCACGATGTGGCCGATCACGCAGTCGTCTCCCACCTGCGTCTGTGCGTGCTCGGTCGTGTGGACCACCGAGCCGTCCTGGATCGACGTGCGGGCGCCGATGGTGATCGACCCCGTGTCACCCCGCAGGACGGCGCCGGGCCACACGGTGGACTCCGAACCGATGGTGACCTCGCCGATGACCACGGCGTCGGGGTGGATGTAGGCGTCGCCGGCGATGGTCGGCTCGAGGTCGCCGAGTGCGTAGATCGGCATCAGACCTCCCGGGCCGCGTCGAGGGCGGCGGCGGCATCGACGCCGGCCCGACCGACCATCCAGCAGGCGATGGGGGCGGCGACGCGCTCGGAGGCGTGGGCCGCCACGCCGGCCAGCGCCAGGAGCGTGTCGATGGTGTCCTGGTCGGGCGGCTGCGTGTCGAGGCGGGCGGCGAACGCGGTCAGCCACTCGGTGGCCGTGCGATCGGGGTCGTTCGAGGTCATGCGACCATCCTGCATGCTGCCGGGCGGTGGCAGCAGATCCCGCCTCCGGCTCAGCAGCCGCCCGGTTCGCCGTGCGGCGGGCGGCAGGCTCGACACCACCCGGTGAGCGCGAAGTGGCCGAGGTCGACCCGGAAGCCCAGCCGGTCGCCGATGCGTTCGACGAAGGGCCTCGTCAGCTCGGGTTCGAGCTCGACGACGGCCCCGCAGCCGTCGCACACGAGGTGCACGTGGCGCTCGTCGGTCAGGTGGTACTCGGCTGGGCCGTGACCGAGGTGCACGTGGTCGACGATGCCGTGCTCGGCGAGCAGGTCCATCGTGCGGTAGACGCTCGATGCGCTGATGTCGGGGTGGCGTTCGAGCACGCGCCGGTGGATCTCGTCGGCGGTC
Source organism: uncultured Acidimicrobiaceae bacterium (assembly GCA_963800295.1). Taxonomy (GTDB): domain Bacteria; phylum Actinomycetota; class Acidimicrobiia; order Acidimicrobiales; family Salinilacustritrichaceae; genus Salinilacustrithrix. The sequence goes on along the minus strand of CAWDAJ010000004.1, from coordinate 102,479 downwards.
ACGTGCGAGCCGGTCTCGGTCAGCACGGTCAGCACCGCTCGCCGGGGTGCGGTCATCCGCACGCCTCGCCGGCGCAGGCGCATGACCAGTTCGTCCACGCTCAGTCCGCCCATCGCCCAGGACAGTAGCGACGGATCGACCCCGTTCCAGGTGCACGTCGATCGTTGTTGCGAGCTGGGTGCAACTGGAAGGCGTTGGCGATAGCTTCCCCGAGGTGGCCCGCCTCCGACGCATCCTGGCTGTCCTCGTCGCCGGCCTCGCCGTCTCCCTGGTGCTCGCCGGTTGCGGCGGCAGCGGCAGCGGTACCGCCGACGCCGCCGACGACGGCCGGCCGCTCGTGGTCACCACGGTGAGCCCCATCACCTCCATCGCCGCCAACGTCATCGGCGACCTGGCCAGGATCCGCGGGATCGTTCCCGAGGGCACCAACTCCCACACCTTCCAGCCTCCGCCCAGCGCGTCCGAGGTGCTGGAGCGGGCGGATGTCGTCCTCGCCAACGGGCTCCAGCTCGAGGAGCCGACCCTCAACCTGGCCCGCAAGGTCGGCGACGCCCGGATCGTCGAGCTCGGCGATCTCATCGTGTCGCCCGACCAGTACGTGTACGACTTCTCGTTCCCGAAGGACGAGGGCAAGCCCAACCCCCACCTGTGGACCGACCCGACCCTGGCCACGCAGTACGCCCGGCACATCGCCGACACGATGGCCGAGGTCGATCCCGACCACGCCGACGCCTACCGCGCCAACGCCAGGGCGTACGAACAGCAGCTCGACGCCTTCGACACCGCCCTGCGGACCGCGCTCGACACCGTGCCCGAGCAGAACCGCAAGCTCGTGACCTACCACGACGCCTACGGCTACTGGGCCCGGACCTACGGCTGGAAGATCGTCGGCGCCGCCCAGCCCAACAGCTTCGGGGACCCCTCGCCCAAGGCCGTCGCCGCCCTCATCGACCAGATCAAAGCGGAGCGCGTGCCCGCCATCTTCGGCTCGGAGGTCTTCCCGTCGTCGGTGCTCGAGCAGGTGGCCGCGGAGACCGGGGCGCGGTACGTGGCCGATCTGCGTGACGACGACCTGCCGGGGGCTCCGGGAGATCCCGACCACAGCTACCTGGGCCTGATGAAGTTCGACTACGTGACCATCGTCGAGGCGCTGGGAGGCGACGCCGCCGCGCTCCGGGCGTTCGAGCCGCCCGACACCTCCGCCGGCGACGTCGAGTACCCACAATGAGCCGCACGCTCCCGCAGCTGTTGCTGTCCCTCGACGGAGTGTCCGCCGCCTACGACCGGACCACCGTGCTCCACGACATCGACCTGCACGTCGCCCGCGGTGACTTCGTCGGCATCGTCGGTCCCTCGGGTTCGGGCAAGTCCACGCTTCTGCGGGTGCTGCTGGGTGCGGTCGCGCCCGCGGCGGGCTCGGTCGAACGATCGCCCGCCACACGGATCGCCTACGTGCCGCAGGTCGAGCAGATCAACTGGGACTTTCCCGTCACCGTGGCCGAGTGCGTGCTCATGTCCCGCGTTCGCGGTCGCATCCTTCCGTGGGCCTCCAAGCAGGAGAAGGCCGACGTGCAACGGGTGCTCGACCAGCTGGGCATCGGTGAGCTGGCCGGTCGCCACATCCGAGCGCTGTCCGGTGGCCAGCAACAACGGGTGTTCCTGGCCCGTGCCCTGCTGTCCGAACCCGACCTGCTGCTCCTCGACGAGCCGACCTCCGGCGTCGACGTCCGCACCCGTCACGAGATCCTGCACCTGCTCGGCGATCTCCACCGGCGAGGACTCACCATCGTGCTGACCACGCACGACCTCAACGGGATCGCCGCCCACCTGCCCGAGCTCGTGTGCCTGAACGGGACCGTGCTCGGCGTCGGCGAACCACACGAGGTCCTCGTGCCCGAGGTGCTCGAGCGCACCTACGGGTCGCCGATGGAGGTCCTGGAGCACGGCGGGATGCGCGTGGTGGTCGACGTCCCCGTCGATGCCGACGTGCTCGATCTGCGCAGCCGCAGGGACCGGTCGGCATGATCAGCCTGAGCGAGCTCGTCCGTCCCTTCCAGTTCGAGTTCTTCCGGAACGGGCTGCTGGTGGCCACCATCGCCGGTGCGTTGTGTGGCCTCATCGGCGTGTACGTCGTGCTCCGATCGATGAGCTACATCGGCCACGGGCTCAGCCACGCCATCTTCGGAGGGTTCGCCGTCTCGGCGCTGGCCGGTGTGAACCTGTTCGTGGGCGCCGGCCTGTGGGGCCTTGCCTCGGCCATGGCGGTGTCCTCGGTGACCCGCCGTCGGCCCATCGGGTCCGACGCCGCCATCGGCGTGATCACCACCGCATCGTTCGCCTTCGGCCTCGCCGTGCTGCAGCTGGGCGGTGGCGCCAACGTCGACGCCGAGGCCGCCCTGTTCGGCAACGTGCTGGGCGTGTCGCAGGCCGACGTGTGGATCATCGTCGGCGTCACGGTCTTCGCCGTCGCCGTGGTGGTGCTGCGCTACCGGGCGATGCTGTTCGTCACGTTCGACCCCGAGGTGGCCGAGGCGTCGGGCGTCCCCGTGGCTCGCATCGACGCCCTGCTGATGCTGGTCCTGGCGGCGTCGATCCTGGCGACGATGAACGTCATGGGGGTCACCCTCATCGCCGCCGCACTGGTGGTGCCTGCCGTGGTCGCCCGCATGCTCACCTCGTCGTTCGCCGCCATGTTGTGGCTGTCGGCCCTGATCGGCGCGTTCTGCGGCTTCGTCGGGATGAACCTGAGCTACCACCTCGACGTGGCCTCCGGACCCACCATCGTGCTGGTCGGAGGCGCCTGCTTCGCCGTGGCATTGGCGGCCACCGGCGTGCGCGGCCGGGCACGCCTCGCCCGCGTCGACGCCCACTGACCGTCCAGGCATCCTGACGACTGGCGGCGGGTAGGGGACGGCCATGGACCTCGCCCGTACGCGCCGGACCCTCGAAACCGTGCTCGGCTCGCCGTTCACGTCCGGCAACACGGTCGACGTGTTGCACAACGGGAACGAGATCTTCCCGGCCATGCTCGAGGCGATCGACGCCGCCGAGCGGTCGATCGATCTGCTCACGTTCATCTACTGGAACGGAGACATCGCCTGGGAGTTCGCCCGCAGGCTGGCCGCGCGCGCCGAGCAGGGCGTGCGGGTGCGCGTCCTGCTCGATGCCGCCGGCGCATGGAACCTCGACGAGGAGATCGTCGACTTCATGCGTGACGCCGGATGCGACGCTCGCTACTTCCGGCCGATCACCTCCGAGGAGGTGCTCCAGGCCAACAACCGGACGCACCGCAAGGTCCTGATCTGCGACGAGGTCGTCAGCTTCACCGGCGGCGTCGGCATCGCCGACGAGTGGAACGGTGACGCCCGCGACGAGACCGAGTGGCGTGACACCCACTTCCGGATCACCGGGCCCGCCACCGACGGCCTGCGTGCCGCGTTCCTCGACAACTGGGCGGAGACCGGCCGCGACCTCATCGACGTCGACATCGACCGCTTCCCCGAGCAGCCCCACGACGGCGACATCGACATCCAGGTCGTGAAGGGCGTCGCCCAGGCAGGGAACAGCGACATCTGGAACCTGTTCCGTGTGCTCATCGATGCCGCACAGCGACAACTGCGGATCAGCACCGCCTACTTCACGCCCGACGAGGAGATCAGCCGCCGGCTGTGCGAAGCCTCCGAACGGGGCGTCGACGTGCAGATCCTCGTGCCCGGTCCGCACATGGACAAGCGGTTCGTCCAGATCGCCAGCGAGGCCGACTACGAGCAGGTCCTCGATGCCGGCGTGACGACGTGCGCGTTCCAGCCGTCGATGCTCCACACCAAGGTGGTGACCGTCGACGGCGCCATCAGCGCCATCGGCTCGGCCAACTTCAACCAGCGCTCCACCGAATACGACGACGAGGTGGCCCTCGTCGTGTGCGACGAGGGCCTGACGGCCACGCTCGACGCGCAGATGGACGAGGACCTCCGGCGCTCGGAGAAGCTCGATCCCGAGCGCTGGAAGGACCGGGGCCTGTTGCAGCGCATGGAGGAGAAGGCCATCCAGGTCATCGACGGCGTGCTCTGAGCGCCGGCGCTGCTCAACGGGCGCCGGTCAGCACGCACCACGCATCCGGGTGGTAGGTCAGCTCCACCGGGTTCTCGAGGTGCACCAGCTCGCCGTCGACGTTGGCATCGACGCCACCGCGGCGTGAGATGGTCACGGCCGCGCCGGTCCAGCGCTGCACGTGCTCGTCGTCGGGCAGCTGCGACCGGATGGCGCTGCGCACCAGCGAGATGCGCTCACGGGGTGCGGCCGGGCCGATGACGACCACGTCGACGCAGCCGTCGGTGGTCGGAGCGAGCTCGTTCCCGCCGCCCATGCTGGGGCCCAGGAGGACCAGCACCGCCAGCAGCGGGCCGTCCCACACGTGTTCGCCGTCGACGACGATGGTGAGCTCTTCCCCGGTGCTGCGCACGCCTTCCATCGCGGTGCCGACCGGGTAGGCCATGCGTCCGAGCGCGCTCTTGAGTCGCTTGGCTGTGCGGGCGGCGTCGACGCCGAGACCGACGTGCATGTTGTTGGCCACCAGCTGAGAGGAGCTGTCCCCGCACCGCAGCCCGATGGCCGCCACCCGGGTCGGCGAACCGTCGATGATGATCTCCGCCGCGTTCGCCGGGTCCAGCGGCAGGTCGTGGTTGCGGGCGAAGTCGTTGCCCGTGCCGAGGGGCACGATGCCGATCGGATCGTCGGCCCGGCCCAGCGCGTCGACCGTCTGCAGGGCGAGGTGGATCGACCCGTCGCCACCGGCAACGACGACGCGCGTCCCCTGGCCTGCGTGGGTCACAGCGTCGCGGAACTCGTCGGGATCGCCCGTCCAGCGAAGCCGGACCGGTGCGTCCTCGGCCAGTCGGGCCACCGCGGTCGCCACCACGTCGCGCTCGGTGCTCCCGGCCTGGGCGTTGGCGAGTACGAGGTACGAGGAGGGGGACATCGCTGTCCCATACCCCGTGGGCTCAGCGGCCAACCGGTGCGTCAGCGGGCCACGATCACCGGTTGCTTGGTGATGCGGTCGCCAGGGCGAACGGCACCCGCGACGACGACTCGCGCGTTGATCCCACGCAGGTGCAGCTCCTTGCCCACGGGCGAGTTCACGAAGCGCAACGCCTCGCGACCGAAGCGTTCCGCGAACTTGGCACATCCGGTGTGCGGCTGGTCCGTGATCTCGATGACCGCTCTGCCGATGGCGAGATGGGTGCCCGCTGGCAGGTTGGCGGCCGAGATGTCCAGATCGACGAAGAGCTGGTCGCCGGCGAGCGGGATGCGCTCGTCGGCGCCGGCCAGGAATCGCGCCACCCGCACGTTCATGATGTTGAGCTGCATGTCGGGGTGCGGCGAGCCGTCGGGGGTACGCCGGCTCGATCGCTGCGACCACGTGTCGCCCACCAGTCCCTCGCCGGTCGACAGCTCGCCGACGCCGAGCACCTCGCGCAGTCCTTCGCCGGGCCGGCGCACCACCAGCTCGAGCGTGCCGGCGTCGGTGGGTGAGGCCCGGAAGTGCTCCAGCGCGGCCTCGAGCTCGGCAGTGGTGCGGTGCGGCATGGCACGAGCGTGCTCGCCGCCGGCGGCGCGGTCCAGCGAGTATCCGGACCTGGTCAGCGCAGCTCGCGGTGTTCGGCGACGACCCGGTCGATCACGGCGCGCAGCACGTCGGAGACCAGGCCCTCGTCCAGCTCGTACTCGGCGGCGAGGCGGCGGACCTTGGCGTCGATCTGGGCTTCGCGCACGGCGTCCTGCGCCGGTAGGCCGCGGTCGGCCTTGATGCGACCGACCTTGCGGGTGATCCGGAAGCGCTCGGCGAGCAGCGCGACGAAGCGCTCGTCGACGGCGTCGATCTGTCGACGCAGGACCTCGAGTTCGTCTTCCATGGTCACCATCGTGGCCCACGCCGGCCCGTGGCGAGGCACTCAGGGCGGCCCCCGGCCCTCGTCGGACACCGGCGAGCCACCGTCGGCTTCGCCGACCACCCGCTCGACCGGTCTGGTCTCCAGCAGGGCGAGGTAGTCGGCGAGCGCGTCCTCGGTGCTCACGGCGTCGCCGCGCTGCTCGGAGAGGAACCAGCGGTGCTCGAGCAGCTCGTGGAACAGCTCGGCCGGCTCGAGGCGATCGGCGAGGTCGGCGGGGACGGCGTCGATCTGCGGTGCGTAGACCTCGGTCAGCCAGCGGGCGGCCGCCACTGCGAGCGGCACCGGCTTCCCGTCGACCCGCTCCAGGTGGGCGCGCCACGAGGTGATGTCCCCCAGGAGGCGGCGAGCCTGGTTCTCCTGCACCGACAACCCGGTCAACCGCTCGAGCTCGCGCGAGTGATGACCCTCCTCCAGCAGCGCGGGCTGCATGCGAATGGTCGACCCGCCTCGCTCGGGGCTCAGGGTGACCTCGGCGACGTCGAAGCCGAGGTCCTCCAGCCGGCGGATGCGCTCCTCGATCCGGTGGCGGTCGTCGGCGGCGTACTCCTCGGGCCGGGTCAGCTCGTCCCAGAGCTGCCGGTAGCGGGCGGTGAACTCGTCGACGGCCGAGGCCACGTCGATCTCGGGGATGCGGCCGGCGGCGATCAGGTCGCTGAGGTCGCCAGCGATGTTGGTGCCGGCGATCTCCAGGTCGTGCTCACGCAAGGCATCGGTGATCGTGGCGTGGCGCTCGCCGGTCTCGGCGTCGACCAGGTACGCCATCAGGGCCCCGGCGTCGCGCCGGAACAGGATGTTGTTGAGCGAGCAGTCGCCCCAGAAGAAGCCCTCGAGGTGCAGCCGGGCGAGCAGGATCACGCCGGCGTCCACGAGCCGTGACCGCAGGTCGAGCCCGTTCGGGTTGCCGAACAGGTAGCGGTACGGCAGGGCGAAGTCGAGGTAGCGGGTGATGAGCACCGCCCCCAGCTCGTCGCCGTTCGCACCGGTCCGGCCGGTCACCACGCCGACCGCCTCGACCACCGGCAGACCCACCTCGGCGAGCTCGCGCAGGAGCCCGTACTCGCGCCGGGCCGCCCGCTCCGCGGTGGACTTGAGGGCGTACACCCGGTCGTCGTAGGCCACGAAGCGCACCACGTGACGGGAGACGCCGTGCGCCATGCGGGCCAAGCGCCCGCCTGTGGACCCGACGGTCCACGCTTCCAGGGGTCGGTCCCACGGCAGGTCGAGGAAGTCGGGATGACCGCGCCGGGCGCGCAGCTCGAACCGTGGCCCGGACGAGATCACTGCTCGACCGCGCCGGGGAGACGCGTCGCCGCCAGCGATATGAGCGCACCCCAGTCGACGTCGGTCGGTGCGTCGGTCCGCGCCGTCCGGGTGAGGAACGCGATCGCGCGGTCGGAGCGGAGGTAGGCGATGTCGATGGCGAACGACGCGGTGTCGACCGCGACGGTCTGTCGGAAGGCACGTGCCTGGTCGACGCCGGACTCGTCCGGTTCCGGCGCGGACTGCACGGCGTTGTGCGCGCCGGAGTCGTCGGTCCACTCGGGACAGTCAGCGGTGTTCGCCACCGCATCGAGGTAGTCGCCGGCGGCGCCGCCGGTGTCGAACACCGCCACCCCGGACACGATCCAGGGGCCGGTGTCGCTGGCCGCGAAGGGGCGGGTGCGCACCGACTCGAGGTGCCGGACCGACACGAACCGCCCGCAGAAGCCGGTGGCCAGGTCGACCTGTCCGACCTCGTCGTCGGCGGCACGCCAGGTCTCGGGGAGGTCGCCCGCCTTCACCAGCGCCGCCATGACGTCGACCGACGACGCCTCGGTGGTCGTGGTCGCCGGCGCGGTGGTGGCCGGCGCTTCCGTGGTGGTGGGCGGTGCGGAACCGTCGTCGCCCCCACAGGCGGTCAGCGCGATGGCGGCGAGGAGCATCGCCCCCCATCGCCGCCGGCGTCGCACCCGATACCCCACCCCGGCGACGGTACCTGCGACGACGCGACGACGGGGCGCGTCGTTCGTCGGCCCCGGAGGGGCCTCCTCACTTCTGGAGTTGCCTCGGCTGCGCCTCGGAACTCCCGAGACGCAGCCGCATCAGACTCAGGCGCCTTCGGCGCGGTCCTTGGCCACCTCGTCGAGCATCTCGTACTCCTCGCCGGTGTCGACCCAGTCCTCGAACTGGGTGACGCCGAGCGTGTCGAAGCGCTTGCGCAACCAGCCGTCGTTGGCGTCGAGCAGACCGAGCTTCTTGCAGTTGGGGACGATCTTGGAGAACAGGAGCTGCTGGAACGGGTCCTGGTTCTTGAGCTCGGGATCGTCCTGCTTGAAGATCGAGATGGCTTCCTTCACCGGGACGCCCAGGCGGTCCCAGACCTCCTGCTGGAGGAAGCGGTCGCGCATGCGGACGGCGGCCTCGAAGGCGAACTCCTGGCGGTCGAGCATCTCCTTGTCGGAGAGACCCTCGTAGTACTCCTTGAGCGACAGGACGCCGAAGGCCACGTGGCGGGCCTCGTCGGACATGACGTAGCGGAGCAGCTGCTTGAGCAGCGGGTCGTCGGTGGTCTGCATGGCCATGCCGAACGCGGCCAGGGCCAGGCCCTCGACCATGATCTGCATGCCCAGGTAGGTCATGTCCCACCGGCTGTCCTGGATGATGTCGTCCAGGAGCATCTTGAGGTGGTGGTTGATGGGGTAGTGGCCCGACAGCTTGGTGTCGAGGTACTTCGCGAAGACCTCGACGTGGCGGGCCTCGTCCATCACCTGCGTGGCGGCGTAGTACTTGGCGTCGATCCACGGCACGGTCTCGACGATCTTGGCCGTGCAGATCAGAGCGCCCTGCTCGCCGTGCATGAACTGCGACAGGCTCCAGTTCTGCGTCTCGACCTGGAAGTCGAGCCACTCCTTGTTCGTCCACTTCTCGAACGAGGTACCGGTGAAGTCGGCGCCGAGCGCCGCCCAACCCTCGACCGTGGGGGTCATCGGGCTCTCGGCGGCCAGCTTGTACTGGTCGACGTCGATGGACCAGTCGAGGTCGGTCTCGCCGTTCCACTGCGAGGACTTGGCCTTCTCGTACAGCTTGATCAGCGGCGTGCGCGAACGCTCGTAGTCCCAGGTGAACAGCGCATCGGCGTTGTCCTGGACGGTGTGGATGACCTCGTCCTTCTCGGTGTTGGTCATCTCGAGGATGGCGTCGAGGTCGTTGACGTCGTCACGTCCGAGGATCTCGGAGTCGGTGCGGGCCATGTCGTATCTCCCCCAGGGGTGGGTCGCGGGCGGTGGCGGATCCGTGCGTGGACCGGACGGCAGAAGGTCCGGTCGCGGCGCGTGATAATAACGATAGTTATCGAGCGGTACGTTGACAAGGGGTGGGGCGAGACGACGTGCCCGGTCCGCCCTATGGTCGGCGACGATGCACGACCGCCGAGAGCTCGCCGAGACCCGCCTCCGACGCACGATCAGCGACCGCATCCGACCAACGGTGTACGGCGCCGCGGCGCCGTTGGAGGTGTCGGCGTGGGAGGTGCCCGGAGAGCCGGTGCCGGTGGCCGATGCCCGGTCGGCCGACTTCGCCCCGTTCGAGGTCGGCGGGCGTTGGGGCAAGCCGTGGGGCACCACGTGGTTCCGCCTCCAGGGACAGGTGCCCGATGAGTGGACGGGCCGCACCGTCGAGCTGCGCCTCGACCTGTTCTCGGGGCCGGGCCCCGGGTTCCAGTCCGAGGGACTCCTGTACCGCACGCAGGGCGGCGGGCCGATCCGCGGCATCCACCCACGGCACCAGGCGGTACCGGTCGAGCTGGTTGCCGACGACGACGGCTGCATCGACGTGCTGCTCGAAGCGGCGGCCAACCCGATGGTCGCCGCCAGCTACCGCCCCACCCCGCTGGGCGATCCGGCCACCGCCGGGGACCAGCCGCAGTACCGCCTCAACCGGGCCGACCTCGCGGTGCGCAACGACGACGTCTGGCACCTCGACCTCGACCTGCAGGTGCTCACCGGAACCATGCGCGAGCTGGCCCTCGACGACCCGCGTCGCCACGAGCTGCTGTCTGGGCTCGACCGGGCCGTCGACGCGCTCGATCCCCACGACGTCCCCGGCACGGCTGCGCTTGTGCGTCAGCTGCTCGTCCCGCTGCTGGCTCGGCACGCCTCGGACTCGGCGCACCGGATCTCGGCCGCCGGTCACGCCCACATCGACTCGGCGTGGTTGTGGCCGTTGCGCGAGACGCGCCGGAAGTGTGCCCGCACCTTCTCGTCCGCGGTCACGCTCATGGAGCAGTACCCCGAGTACCGGTTCGTGTGCTCGCAGGCCGCCCAGTACGACTGGATCGAACACGACCACCCCGAGCTCTTCGAGCGCATCCGTGCCAAGGTCGCCGACGGGCAGTTCGTGCCGGTCGGTTCGATGTGGGTCGAGGCCGACGCCAACCTGCCCTCGGGCGAGTCGCTGGCCCGCCAGTTCGTGTGGGGGCGGCGCTGGTTCGACGACCACTTCGGTGCGGGCACCGGTTCCGGAAACACCCTGCCGGGCAACCGCATCGTCTGGATCCCCGACGTCTTCGGCTACGCCGGCAACCTGCCCCAGATCATGGCCGAGGCGGGCTGCGAGTACTTCCTGACCCAGAAGCTGTCGTGGAACCAGACCAACCCGTTCCCGCACCACACGTTCTGGTGGGAGGGCATCGACGGCACCCGCATCTTCACCCACTTCCCGCCCGCCGACACCTACAACGGCGAGGTCCTCCCGTCCGAGCTGGCCTACGCCGTCCGGAACTTCCGCGACAAGGGCGACTCCACGCGGTCGGCGTACCTGTTCGGTCACGGCGACGGTGGCGGCGGCCCCACGCGCGAGATGCTCGAGCGGGCTCGCCGCATCGGAGGTGCCGACGGACAGGGTCTCGACGGTCTCCCGCGGTTCGCCATCGAGTCGCCCGACGTGTTCTTCGACGCCGCCCGTGCCGAGTACGCCGACGCCCCCGTGTGGCGGGGCGAGCTGTACTTCGAGATGCACCGTGGCACGTACACGTCGCAGGCCCGCACCAAGTGGGGGAACCGGCGGGGCGAGCTGGCGCTGCGCGAGCTCGAGGTGTGGACGGCCACGGTCGCCGGCGAGGCGCGCGCCGAGGCGCTGGAGACGCTCGAGCGGCTCTGGAAGGTTCTGCTGCTGCACCAGTTCCACGACATCATCCCGGGGTCGTCCATCGCCTGGGTCCACGACGACACCGAAGCCGCCCATGGCGCCCTGCTCGGCGAGGCCGAGGCGGCCATCACCGCTGCGCTCGCCGACCACGCCTCCCGTTCCGGGACACCGGATCTGTCGTCTGGAACAGACCTCGTACCCCAGAACGGGATGGGCGGCGATTCTGGGATACCGGGTTCGTCGTCTGGAACAGATCTCGTACCCCGGAACGGGTCAGGGGCGGGCGCCGGGGCGGCCAACGCCGGCCCCTTCGACGTGGTCGGCGTGGCCGACCGCCAGGGTGAGCCGGTGTGGGTCGAGGCGCCGGCGCACGGTGTCGGCACCGTCGCCGCCGACCCGCCGGCCGGCGTCACCCCCGTGACCGTTGCCGAAGCAGGCGGCGCCTTCGTCCTCGAGAACGACCTGGTGCGCGCCACCATCGGTGCCGACGGCACCATCGTGTCGCTCGTCGATCTGCACGCGGCGCGCGAGTGTCTACTGGGTCGGGCCAACGTCCTCCAGCTGTTCCCCGACACGCCCAACACCTACGACGCCTGGGACCTCGACCAGCACACCCTCCGGCTCGACCCGGTCGAGCTCGACGACGTCGACGAGATCACCGCCGTCGAGCAGGGCCCGCTCCGAGCAGGGGTCCGCGTGCGGCGGAGCTTCGGCGACTCCCGCGTCGAGCAGACCTACGTGCTCCGGGCGGCCAGCGCGCGACTGGACGTCGTCACCGAGATCGACTGGCACGAGGACGAGAAGCTGCTGAAGGCGGCGTTCCCCCTCGACGTGCGAGCCGACGATGCGCGGTTCGAGGTGCAGTACGGCCACGTGCGCCGGCCCACGCACCGCAACACCTCCTGGGATGCCGCCCGCTTCGAGGTGTGCGGCCACTTCTGGGCCGACGTGTCCGAACCCGACTTCGGCGTCGCCCTGCTGAACGACGGCAAGTACGGCCACGACTGCCTGGGCGACGACCGCGGCACGACCCTGCGGCTCAGCCTGTTGCGGGCACCGAACTACCCCGACCCCGATGCCGATCGTGGCCACCACCGCTTCACGTACTCGCTGCTCCCGCACGGCCCGTCGCTCGCCGGCGTGCTGTCGGAGTCGTGGGCGCTGAACCTCCCGGTCCGGTTCGTCGACGCGGCGCCCGCTCCGTCGCTGGTCTCCGTCGACCACCCCGGTGTCGTGGTGACGGCCCTCAAGACGGCCGACGACGGCTCCGGTGACCTGGTGGTCCGATGCCACGAGGCCTTCGGCGGACGGGCCCGGTTCCGGTTGACCGTCGCCGGCGAGTGGGCACGAGCCACGCCGTGCGACCTGCTCGAGCAACCGGTCGGCGACGCGTTCGACGTCGTGGACGGTGGCGTCGACTGGGAGCTGCGGCCCTTCCAGCTCGTGACCCTCCGGCTGGCCGCTGACTGAGCGACGCTGACGGCCGGTCTGCGGTCCGGCTCGGCTGGGTACTGCCCCACGAACCAGCCGAACCACATGGAGGTCCCAGAGCCATGTCCATCCGCACCGCTTCTCGCCCGATGTCGCGTCGCATCGCCGCCGGCGTGCTCGCCAGCGCCCTGGTCGTCGCGGTCCCCGCGTGCTCCGACGACGACGACGACGGCGTCAACCTGCAGGACGACGTGCAGGACGTCGAGAACCAGGTCGATCAGGGCACCGAAGACCTGCAGGACGAGGTCGACCAGGGCACCGACGAGATCCAGCAGCAGGTCGACGAGGGCGCCGAGGAGGGTTCGACCGGCGAGGGCTGAGCCATCGACCGCCGCCTCAGGGGTGCAGGGCCAGGTCCTCGGTGACCGGGTCCACCCCTGGGACCGCGCGGGTGTGCCGGCGCCGCATGGCCAGGTGACATCCGCACGCGACGACGGCGGCGACGACGTTGCCGACCAGGAACGATCGCGTGGCGCCGTCGAGTCCGTCGTCGGGGACGAAGGTGGCGGCCGGCACCAGGATGGCCAACGTCAGGGCGCCGGTGATCACCACGGTGAACAGGTGCCGGTGCAGCACGCGAGCCTCGGTGAGGAACACCGAGGTCACCGCCCACGGCACGCCCGCCGCCACCAGCAGGGGCAGGATGCGGGCGGCGTCGGCGTAGTCGGTGCCGTACACCGTGGTCACCAGGTCGCGGCCGACGGCCGACGCGACCGCAGCGATGGCCATGAGCGCGGTGGTGCCCAGCAGGGCGACGCGCACCTGGCTGCGCAGTGACGCCCCGTCCTTGCCGCCCTCGGCCAGCAGCGCCTGCCCGATGGCCATGGGTACGTAGAAGGCGATGCTGGTGATGCCCCACGCCACGTAGAACGCCGCGTTGCGGTCGGGGTCGACGTTGAGCAGGACGATGACCGGCAGGACGAACTGCGGCGCCTGGTAGGCCAGGGTCGAGACGTAGTTGACGGCCGAGTAGCGCAGCGCCGCCCAGCGCGTCGACGGCAGGGGGAACAGTCGGTGCCGGTCGCCGCTGATGCGCGGCATCAGCAGCACCCCGCCGACTCCCGTCACGATCAGCGGCAGGGCGGCGACGGCGAACAGGTGCACGGTCTGGCTGTCGCCGGCCGGGATGAGCAGCAGCGGGAACCGGGCCAGACCGACGATGACGATGCGGGTGAGCACCAGGCGCCAGCGACGCACGGTCATCCACCGGACATCGACGATCAGGGTCAGTGCCGCACCGACCGCCGCGGCAGTGAACAGCAGCGGGCCCCCGATGGGATGCCAGTGGGTGAGGGCCCTGGTGGCCTCGGTGTCGACGAGCAGCAGGTAGCCGGCGGCGACGAGCGTGGCCGAGACGCAGGTACCGACCACGCCCCAGGCGAAGACGGCGTGGGAGTCGTGGTCTCGTCCCGGCGCGTACCGGGCGAGCGACACCTGCAGGCCGAGTCCGGCCAGGTAGGCGATGAAGAGGATGGACGTGAACAGGGCGGTGGCCCGGCCCACGTCGTCGGTGGTGTCGATGCGGGCGGCGACCAGCCAGAAGACGGCGCCGGTGACCGCCTGCACGGCAGCACCCACCACGAGCGCCGCCGAGCCGGCGAGCAGGTGGTGGTGGTCTCCGCCCCGCCCGAAGCGCGGGCGTGCGGTGTCGGGAGCCGCCCCGGCGGCGGCGTCGGCGGCCATCGGCGGGAGGCTATCCCGCGTCCCGCCGCCGTCTGCGGTTGCCCGTGGTCAGTTGGCGGGGTCGGACGAGCGGCTCGGCGGTGGCTGCCGGCCGGCGGCGACGAGAGGCCGGTCGCGCCGGCGGCGCGGCGCCGCCGGGCGCTCGGCCCCGTCGCCACGAGCGGAGTCACCGTCGCCCGGTTCGACCAGCACGGGGTCGGCGACGGTGCGGTGGCCGGATTCGTCGTCGAGGATGGCGTGCTCGCTGATGCCGATCCGGTCGTGGAGGCGACGCAGCGGTGCGGGGGCCCACCAGTTCGCCTTGTCGGCCAGGCGCATGAACGCCGGCACCAGCGTGCCCCGGATGACGAAGGCGTCGACGACGACGGCCAGGGCCAAGCCGAGGCCGAACAGCTTGATGAACCGGACGTCGCTGGTGCCGAAGGACAAGAAGACGACGGAGATGAGCACGGCGGCGGCGGTGACGATGCGCCCGGTCTTCTCGAGCCCGACGGCGACGGCCTGCCGGTTGTCGCCGGTGCGGTCGTACTCCTCCTTGATCCGCGACAGCAGGAAGACCTCGTAGTCCATCGACAGGCCGAACGCCGTGCAGAACATGAGGATGGGCGCCGTGGCATCGGTGCTGCCCACGGCGGTGAAGCCGAGGGGCCCGGAGAAGTGGCCCTCCTGGAACACGTAGACGATGGCGCCGAAGGTCGCCGACAGGCTGAGCACGTTCAGCACGAGCGCCTTGAGCGGCACGACGACCGAGCCGAACAGCAGGAAGAGCAGCACGAAGGTGATGGCGGCGATGATCGCCAGGGCGAGCGGCATGGCGTCGAGCAGCGCCGACTTCGAGTCGGCGAGCTGGGCCGAGGTCCCGGTGACCTGCACGTCGAACGGGGCGGGCTCGGCGCGCACGCCGTTGACGAACGCCTCGCCCTCGAGCGAGTTCGGTTCCACGTCGGGCACGACGGACAGGTAGGTGGCGTGGGGTCGGGCGAAGCGGTCGACGAGGAACGGGATGCTGTCGATCACCTCGGCGCCGTCGGCGTACACGCCGGCCGACGAGTCGACGCGGGCGACGTCCGGGAGCAGGGACAGCCGGCGGGCGTAGTCATCGATGGCGGCGGCGAGTTGCGGTGAGGTGGGGTCGCCGATGTCGGTGGCGACGACCGAGGCGGCGCCGGCCTCGTTGGAGCTGAACTCGTCGCGGATGACGTCGGTGGCGACCCGGGCGTCGGCGTCGGGTGGCAGGACCCGGTCGTCGGGAAGGCCGAGCTCGATGTGCCGGAACGGGGTGCCGAGGAACAGGAGCACGATCACGACGACGGTGGCGATGGGGATCGGTCGGCGCATGACGCCTCGGGCGACGCGGTACCAGGCGCCCGCCTCCACCGGCTTGCTGGACCGCGTGTTCCGGATGGCGAGCGCATCGATGCGTGGGCCGAGCGCGGCCATCAGCGCCGGCAGCACGGTGACCGAGAACAGACCGGCCAGGGCGGCGACCGCCACACCGGCGTAGGCGAACGACTTCAGGAAGCCGATCGGGAACACGAGCAGGGCCAGCAGCGAGGCGGCGACGGTGCCGGCGGAGAACGCCACGGTCCGGCCCGCGGTGCGGACCGTCCGGGCGACGGCCTGGTCGTGGTCGTGCCCGCCGGCCAGCTCCTCGCGGTAGCGGTTGACGACGAACAGCGCGTAGTCGATGGCCAGACCCAGGCCCATGGCGGTCACCAGGTTCAGGGCGAACACCGACACGTCGGTGAACGAGGCCAGTATCCGCAGGACCAGGAAGGTCGACACCACCGAGAGGGCGCCGATGGCCAGGGGGAGTGCGGCGGCGACCACGCTGCGGAAGATGAACAGCAGCAGGATCAAGGTGATGGGGATGGCGATGAGCTCGGCCCGGACCAGGTCGTGCTCGATGGTGTCGCTGACCTGGCTGAAGATGTGGGCGAAGCCGCTGAACTGCACGTCGACGACCCCGTGGTCGCCCTCGTACTCGGCGACGAGCTCGTCGATGCGGGCGTCGACCTCGTCCTCGCTGCCGGTGAGGCGAGCCAGGACCAGGGCGCGGGTGCCGTCGTCGTTGCGCAGTGGGGGCAGCTGACCGAGCGACCAGTACGACGCCACGTCGGTGACCCCCGGTTCGGCGGCGAGGCGAGCGGTCAGCGCCGAGCCGGCATCGGCGACGTCGGGGCGGTTCACCGCCGGCTGGTCGCCCGTGCCGGGATCGTCGGCGGTCACGAGCAGGACCACGTTGGGCACACCGACGCCGAACCTGTCGAGCAGCGCCTGATCGGCCTGGAACGACTCGGAGGTCGGGTCCTCGAAGCCGCCGGTGGACAGATGGGCGGCGACGTCGCCACCGAGCGCTCCGGAGACCAGGAAGACGATGACCGCGGCGACCAGGGTGAGGCGCCGGCGTTCGACGGTGAAGCGGGCGAGACGTCCCAGCATGAAGACCCCTTCGTGCGGCTGGCGGACAGAACTGCGCGTACCGTCCATTCCGGACCAAAACACCATCTCCGCATCAGGATGTCCAGATGACATCCGCCACACCGGTGCCGCTCCCGAGCGGCCGCCTATCGTCGGGCCGTGAACAGCACGGGCACCGACGCGGGAGACGAGCGCACCTATCCGGGAGCGCGTCGACCCGATCGCACGCACCGCGTCGACGCGTCCGGCGTGGAGTTGGCCGTCTACGAGTGGGGTGACCAGGGGGCGCCGCCGGTGATGCTGGCCCACGGCGGCTTCGACTTCGCCGGCACGTTCGACGTGTTCGCGCCGCTGCTGGCCGATGCCGGGTGGCGCGTCGTGGCCTGGGACCAGCGCGGCCACGGTGACTCCGATCGCACGGCGCTGTACCAGTGGGAGGCCGACACCCGCGACGCCGCCGCCGTCTTCGCGTCGGTCTCCTCCGACCCGCTGCCGGTGGTGGGCCACTCCAAGGGAGGTTCGCTGATGACCTCGCTGGCGGCGACGATGCCCCACTGCGTCGCCAGTCTGGTGAACATCGACGGCATCCCCAGCCGGGGCTCCATGCCCGACGTGCAGGACCACGACCGCACCAAGCTGCTGGCGGCCGACCTCGCCGACTGGCTGGATCACCGACGCCGGACGGCCACCAACGTCCGCAAGCCCGGCACCATCGAGGAGCTGGCGGCGCGGCGGGCACGGATGAACCCGCGGCTCGAGCGGTCGTGGCTCGAGTACCTGGTGACGGTCGGCGGCCGGCGCGACGAGGACGGCTGGCGCTGGAAGATCGATCCCAGTCTGCGCATGGGTGGCTTCGGTCCCTGGCGGCCGGAGTGGGCCCTGTTGCGCCTGCTCGACGTGTCGGCGCCGTTCCTGGCCGTGCTCGCCACCGAACCCGAGATGATGGGTTCGGGCACCCGGATCGCCGACGTCGAGCCCTACCTGCCGCCGGGCGGCCGGGCGGTCGAGGTCGAAGGCGCCGGGCACTTCGTGCACATCGAGAAGCCACACGAGGTGGCCGCCTTGGTGCTCGAGCACCTCGACCGGACGGTGGTGCGGCGATGAGCGGGCCGACGATGCTGCGTCACAACCGCGTCGACCTGGCGCTGTGGGAGCTGCGGGGCGGCACCGGCCGGCCGCTGCTGCTGCTCCACGGGTTGGGTGAGCGGTCGGCGTCCTGGCTGCTCGACACCGTGACCGGCTGGCCGGGCCCCGTCCACGGTCTCGACTTCACCGGGCACGGCGCCTCGTCGGTGCCCGCCGGCGGTGGCTACTACTGCGAGGTCCTCATGGCCGACGCCGATGCCGCCGTGCAGGAGCTGGGCGAGGTCACCGTCGCCGGTCGCGGCCTGGGTGGCTACATCGCCCTGCTCATCGCCGGCGCCCGACCCCAGCAGGTGCGCGGCGCCGTGATCTGCGACGGACCCGGGCTGCTCGGCGGCGGACCGGCACCGAGCACCACCAGCCTGTACCGGCCCGGCCAGGACGGCACCACGCCCGATCCGGTGGCGCTGGTCGAACTGTCGCAGGACGTGCGCCCGCCGGACTACGCCCGGACCTTCGCCTGGCAGGCCAGCGCCCTGTCGGGCCTCGACTCGGCCATCGCCGTTGCGGCGGTGAACCGCCCACCGTGGCTGGCCGAGGTCGCCGCCCAACCCGGCGTGGTCGAGGCCGACCTGCCCACCGCCTTGCAGCTGTTCGCCGGTTGACGGGCGCTCAACCGAGCGGACGTTCGCCGTCCCAGGTCCCCGACCACTCCCGGGGCCGGAACCGGGCGAACCACTCCTCGCCGTACCACCCTTCGTCGCGGGTGCGTTGCACGACCCCGGCGTGCCGGTCGTCGCGGTAGGCGAAGCGCTCCATCTGCTCGGCGTCGGACCACAGGCTGAACGTGGCCTGCCGTCCGATCGGCAACTCGCCGATCCCGACGGCGGCGAGCAGCCCTGGGGCGCCGTGGAGCGTGCCCTCCACCGGCGGCACGGCTCGGAGGAACGTCGGGACCTTCCGCCAGCGGACGGTGGCCCGGGTGATGACGGCGACCGGATCCCCGGACAGGTCGACCGGTACGGCCCCGGCGATGGGGTCGACCCCGTCCCAGCTGCCGTGCGCGCCGGCGGGTTCGAGGACCACGTCGAAGCGCTCGGCACCGTTGTCGTCCCAGCGGCGGGGGAGCGGGTGATCGGCGAGGAACCGTCGGCGGGCCTCGTCGTCCTCCCACACGGCGAACAGCGCCCACCGGCGCAGGTCGGCGGACAGCGCCATGGCCTGCCCCCGGGCCGTGCCCAGCAGGCGGCCGAACCGCAGGCCGGGGACCGTCCGGAGCGCCCGGCGGTCGAACGGGATGCGCCGGAACTGGTGGCCGGCGCCTCCGGTCGCCAAGCGGGCCAGGTGGAACGAGGCGACGACCATGCGGCAACGAACCTATTGGCGTCGGCAGACTCGTGTCCGTGCTGGTCGCCGTCGACGTCGCTGCCGCCGTTGGTTCGACGGCGGTCGGGTACCTGCTCGGTTCGATCCCGGTGGCCGTGCTGGTGGCCCGGTCGCACGGGTTCGACCCCCGGCACGTCGGCGACCGGAACCCCGGCTACTGGAACGTGAAGGACCAGCTCGGGCGCTCCGGGTCGCTGCCCGTGTTCGTCGGCGACGTCGCCAAGGGCGCGGCCGCCGCCGGCGTCGGCGTGCTCCTGGACGGGCCGACGTGGTGGATCGCGTACCTGGCCGTGGCCGCAGCGATGATCGGCCACGCCTACCCTGTGTTCGCCGGGTTCCGGGGCGGCCGGTCGGTGCTGACCTTCGCCGGCGGCATGGCGGTGGTGGCGCCGCTGCCGGCAGCCGTCGCCATCGCGGCGGTCGTGCTGGTCTGGCTGGCGAGCTCGTTCGCCTACGGTGCGCGGATCGGCGTGTTCGGCTTCCCGGTCGTGCAGCTGGTCTTCGACCCGGTCACGCACGTGGCCGCCACCGGCGCCCTGATGACGATCATCGGGTTGCGGTTCGCCCAGGCGGCGTGGGCAGACCGGCGCCGGCCCAATCAGCCGTAGTCGCGTCCCCGCCACCGCCGGGCCGGCCGCAGCGTGCCCGCCGTGATGCGGACCGCCACGGGCACGTCGGTCAGCGGCGAGAGCCAGTACGGCACGCCGCGGCGGGCGTAGGCGGTGCGCGTGCCGACGAGGACGCCGAGGCGGGTGGCCAGGGCGGCGACGTCGACCACGTCGCCGCGGCCGGCGGCCAGGCGGGGGAGGGGGAGCGCCATCGCCACCCACACCACGGCCACGTCGAGCAGCTGCCACCCCGGGGGCGTCACCGGCGCCAGGTCGAGCGAGCGTCCCCAGCCTCGCCACGCTGCGGTCATCGACCCGTAGCCCTCCACCGCGACGACGGCGGTGCCGTCGACGAACCGGACCTGGTGGCCGGCGCCGGCCAACATCCGGGCCAGTGCCAGGTCCTCGACCAGCGATCCTCGCACCGGCGCGAACCCGCCGGCGTCGAGCAGCCGTTGCCGGTCGATCACCATGCACTGGCCGCTGGCCATCGTGCGGCTGGGCCGCCGGGCCGGCACGCCGGGTACCCCCAGCCGGTACACGAGGCTCGACAGCATCGCCGGGTGCAGCCAGCGCTCGCCGGTGCTGCCGGCCTGCACCCGGGCGCCGAGGGTGGTCAGTGTGGTGTCGCCGGCCAGGGCGGCCACGGCACCGAGGAAGCCGGGACCGGGCCGGGTGTCGGCGTCGAGGGTCACCACCGTCGGCGTCGTCGCCGCCTCGAGCCCGACCTGGAGCGCATGGGCCTTGCCCGCCCAGCCGGGGGGCAGCGGGCCGGCGTCGACCACTTCGGCGCCGGCGAGCGCCGCGACGTCGCGCGTGTCGTCGGTCGATCCGTCGTCGACCACGAGCACCCGCACCCCCGACGGCACCAGCGCGGACAGGCACGGTCCGATGCGGTGCGCCTCGTCACGTGCCGGGACCACGACCGTGAGGTCGCGCAGCTCAGCGTCCACCGGTCGCGGCTGCGCAGGCGGCGCGGCGGTCACGCCGCGTGCGAAGCGCCCGGCCGCCGTGGCCAGCAGCGCGCCCCTGATCGCGGCGCCGGCCGCTGACCGGGGACGGAGACGGAGCAGCGGCACGGCGCACAAGATACGGTCCGGTCGATGCCCCTCACCCCGGTTCCGCTCGAGGCGTTCGGTCCCCGGTCCTGGTGCCGGCCCGAGCAGTTCGCCGTCAACCGGCTCCCCATGCGGGCCACGGCGTACCCGTTCGAGGACGAGGAGCAGGCGGTCCTCGGCGACCGGACCAGGTCGCGGTGGTTCCACAGCCTCGACGGCACCTGGGACTTCCGGCTCCGTGCCCGGCCCGAGGCGGTCACGGTCGACGACGTGGCCGGCACCGGCGACGACGCAACGTCCTCCGCCTGGCAGGACATCGACGTGCCCGGCTGCTGGACCATGGACCCGGCGGTCGATGACGCGCCCCACTACACGAACGTGCGCATGCCGTTCGCCATGGATCCGCCCGAGGTGCCCGACGACAACCCCACCGGCGTCCACCGGCGCACGTTCCGGCTCCCGCGTGGGTGGAAGTCCCGTCGCACCGTGCTCCACGTCGGCGGTGCCGAGAGCTGCCTCTACGTCTTCTGCAACGGCGAGGCGGTCGGCATGGGCAAGGACTCGCGGCTGCCGCAGGAGTTCGATCTCACCGACCACGTGCGCACCGGCGACAACACCCTGGTGCTGGTCGTGGTCCGGTGGTCCGACGGCAGCTGGCTCGAGGACCAGGACCACTGGTGGATGGCCGGCCTGCACCGCGAGGTGTTCCTGTACTCGACCGCCACTGCCCACCTGGCCGACGTGGCCGTGTCGGCCGAGCTCGACGACGACCTCGAGACCGGTCTGCTCACCGCCGACGTGCGCGTCGCGGGTGCCACCGAACCCGGCTTCCAGCTCGAGGCCACCGTCTTCGACCCCGACGGGCATCCGCTGGTGTCGCAACCGGTCAGCGCCGACGTGCCGGTGTTCGATCGCACGTCGCCGGTGGCCGAGATGATCAGCGCCTACCTGTACCGGGGCACGGTCCGCCTGCGTGAGACCTTCGACGAGGTCACGCCGTGGTCGTCCGAGCGGCCGGTCCTGCACACGCTGGTGCTGTCGCTGATCGACCCGTCGGGGTCGCTGGTCGAGACCACGTCGGTGCGCATCGGCTTCCGACGGGTCGAGATCGTCGATCGCGAGCTGCTGCTGAACGGCTACCCCGTCCTCATCCACGGCGTGAACCGGCACGACCACGACCCCGATCGGGGCAAGGCGGTGTCGGCCGACTCGATGTGGGACGACGTGGCGCTCATGAAGCAGCACAACATCAACGCCGTCCGGACGGCGCACTACCCGAACGACCCACGCTTCCTCGATGCCTGCGACGAGCTCGGTCTGTGGGTCGTCGACGAGGCCGACGTCGAGGCCCACGCCCGGCTGGCCAGCCTGTCCGACGACCCGCGGTTCGTGCCGGCCATCTTCGAGCGCATCCGCCGCATGGTCGTGCGCGACCGCAACCACCCGTCGATCTTCGCCTTCTCCCTCGGCAACGAGTCCGGCGCCGGTGCCGTGTTCGACGCCGCCGCGGCCTGGATCCGAGCCACCGACCCGACCCGCGTCGTGCACTACGAGGGTGTGTGCCACCGCGCCTTCGCCGGCACCGAGGACCCCGGCGACCCCGGTCCGGCCACCGACCTGGTGTGCCCCATGTACCCGTCGATCGAGGCCATCCGGAACTGGGCCGAGCGCACGGCCGACACCGACGAGCAACGCCCGCTGATCATGTGCGAGTTCAGCCACGCCATGGGCAACTCCAACGGCAGCCTCGCCGACTACTGGGCGGTGATCGAGACCACCGACGGTCTCCAGGGCGGCTTCATCTGGGACTGGGTCGACCAGGGCCTGCGCGCCGTGTCGTCCGGCGACGGCGACACCGAGTACTGGGCCTACGGCGGTCACTTCGGCGACGAACCCAACGACGCCACGTTCTGCTGCAACGGCCTGGTGTGGCCCGACCGCACGCCCAAGCCGGCGCTGTACGAGTACGCCTACCTCACCGCGCCGGTGCGCTTCCGGGCCAGCGACCTCAAGCGCGGCCGTGTGGTGGTCGTGAACATGCAGGACTGGCGCGACGTGGCCTGGCTGGGTGGCGAGTGGGACGTGCGGGTCGACGGCGAGATCGTCGGCACCGGCACGTTCGACCTGCCCGATCTGCCGGGTGGGTTCGAGGCCACGGTCGAGATCGCCCTACCCGTCGTCGAGGTGCCCCCGGGTGCCGAGGCCCACCTCGACCTGCGCTGCGTGGTCACCGAAGAGCAGGACTGGGCGCCGGTCGGACACCGGGTCGCCTGGCAGCAGTTCGACCTGCCCGACACCAAGCAGCAGCTGGCGCCCACGGGCGGCGCGGCCAGTGGGGCCTCGCCGGTCGAGGTCGACGGCTCGGTGGCGGTCGCCGGAGACGTCACCGTCCGCTGGGACGACCAGGACGCCGCCTTGGTCGGCCTCGAGATCGCCGGCCGCCAGCTGCTGGCCTGGCCGGTCGCCGCCAGCCTGTGGCGGGCGCCCACCGAGAACGACGGCCGCCGTCTGGACGAGGGGTCGGGCGCGGGTGCGCTCGCCGGCTGGCTCGCGCTCGGCCTCGACCGCATCGAGATCGAGGGCATGAAGGCGACGCGGCGGATGCAGTCCGACGGCTCGGTCCAGGTCACGCTGCGGCGCCGGCTCCACCTCCCCGGCCTCGACAAGCCGATCCAGCACCGCCAGCTGCTGCACGTGTTCGGCGACGGCACCGTGGTCGTCGACGACGAGCTGGCGCTTCCCCGGTCGCTCGACGACCTGCCGCGCATCGGCTCGCGCTTCGAGGTGCCGGCGGCCTTCGATCAGCTCGAGTGGTACGGGCGCGGCCCGCTGGAGACCTACGTCGACCGCGAGAGCAGCGAGCAGTTGGGTCGCTGGCGCTCCACCGTGGCCGAGCAGTACGTGCCCTACGTCCTGCCGCAGGAGCACGGGAACCACACCGACACCCGGTGGTTCGCGCTGCGTGACGACGATGGCGTCGGCCTGCTGGTGTCGTCGACCAATCGGCTCGACCCGTTCGGCTTCTCGGCGCGGTTGCACCACGACGCCGATCTCTACGCCGCCACCACCACGGCCGAGCTGCACATGAGTCCGACCATCGAGGTGCACGTCGACGTCACCCAGCGGGGGTTGGGGACCGGCGCCTGCGGTCCCGACACGCTGCCGCCCTACCAGGTCACCGGCGGCTCGGCCCGCTGGTCGTGGGCATTGCGCCCGGTCACGGCCGCCGACGACGTCGGCGCTCTCGCCCGCTGGCTCCGCACCCGCTGACCCCCCTTCTGCTTCACACGACCAGAACGGACCGATTCGGGTCCGTTCTGGTCGTGTGAACGAGTTGTGAGGGGGGTGGCTCAGGCCAGGTCGGCCAGGCAGAGGTCGGCGGCATTGCGGCCGCTGAGCGCCACCAGCGGGAGCCCGCCACCGGGGTGGCTGCTGCCACCGCACAGGTACAGACGGTCGAGCGGACCGCGGTTGCCCGGTCGCAGGAACGCAGCCAGCGGGCCGTTGGACGAGGTCCCGTAGATCGAGCCGCCGGGCGCCCGGTAGCGCGCCTCGATGTCGGCGGGCGTGATCTGCTCGCGGTACACGATCCGGCCGGCCAGGTCCCAGCCGCGGGCGGCCAGCACGTCGAGCAGGTGGTCTCCGTATCCGGGCATGTCGCCGGCGCCGGTGGGCGCGTTGACGAGGACGAACCAGTTCTCGTGCCCCTCGGGTGCCTGGGTGGGGTCGGTGACCGACGAGGCGCAGACGTAGACGGTGGGGTCGAGCGGCGGCGGGCCGTCGTCGAAGAGCGCGGCGAACTCGGCCTGGTAGTCGGCGCTGAAGGAGATGTTGTGGTGGGCGAGTCCTTCGGTGGCACCTCGCACGCCGAGCAGCAGCACGAAGCCCGACGACGACCGGGGCGCGGCTCGCGCCCGCCGTAGCCCGCGGGTGCCGGGGAGCAGATCGCCGTACAGGTGCAGCGCGTCGACGTTGGCCACCACGGCGTCCGCGGCGATGCGCTCGCCGTCCGCCGTCCGCACGCCGGCCACCCGCTCGCCCTCCTGGATGATCGACGCCACGTCGGTGCCGGTGCGGATGTCCACGCCGACGCCGGCGGCGAGCTCGACGAGCGCGTCGGCCAGGCGGCCGAGGCCGCCGTCGACGTACCAGGCGCCCAGATCCTGCTCGACGTGGGCGATGCAGGCCAGCGTCGCCGGCGCCCGGTACGGCGACGACCCCGAGTAGGTGGCGTACCGGTCGGCGTAGCGCACCAGGCGCTCGTCGTCGAAGGTTGCGCTGGCCCGGCCGTGCAGCGTCCGGAACGGGTCGATGTCGAGCAGGTCGCGGGGCCGCCCCGAGCGGCTGGCCAGGTCGAGCGGCGACGCCATCGCGCCCGCCAGGAACGAGCGCTGGGAGACGTCCCAGATCGTGCGGGCCCGCTCCATGAACGCGCGCCACGCCTCGCCCTGCCCAGGGGAGAAGGTCTCGATCTCCCGGATCGCATCGGCGGGGTCGGCGCGGTGGTCGAAGCCCGAACCGTCGGGGAAGCGGTACCGGCAGATGGGGTCGAGCCGGCGGAGCGTGACCAGGTCGTCGAGGTCGCGGCCGGCCACGGCGGCGAGCTCGGCGAACACCTCGGGCACCGTGAGCAGCGACGGCCCGGTCTCCCACGTGAACCCGTCGGCGTGGTGCTCGGCCAGCTTGCCGCCCGCCCGGTCGAGGCGGTCGAGCACGGTGACGTCGTGGCCGGCCGCGCCGATGCGGATGGCCGCGGCCAGCCCGCCGACCCCGGCACCCACGACGACGACCGAGGCCACGGTCAGGTCACCACCCGACGCCTGGCTGCCCGAGCGGTCCACGCCAGCAGCGAGATCGCCCCCATCGCCGCCCCACCGACGACCGCCACACCCGGTGCGCCGAAGAACACGACGAACGCAAACGCGTACGACACCGCCCACCAGCTGTAGAGGGCGAGGAGACCGGTGGAAGGAGGCGGCGTCGGTGGTCGGAGCCGCTCGACGAGGCCCAGCACCACGGCGCCGGTGGCCAGCCAGCCGACGTAGTTGGTCCAGGGGATGCCGTGGTACGACCCCTGCGTGGCCCACTGCCAGTAGCCGGCGTCGACCATCTGCGGGTCGAGGAACAGGTCCCACGCCGTCAGCGCCAGCGCCCCGATCGCCACGGCGCCGACTCGCGACCGGGCGATGTGGTGGCCGACCTCGAGGGCGGCGACGCCCATGGCGAACCAGGCGAGCGGCACGATGACGGGCACGCCGGCGAGCGTGGGTGCCAGCGCTCCGGTGTAGTCGTACTCCCCGAAGGGGTACCCGGTGGAGTGGCCGGCCCACTCGACGGCGAGCGTCAGCGTCGTCACGACGGCCACCGCGCCCGCAGCGCGGGATGCGCCCCACCGCGCACCGATGACGAGGGCGACCGTCACGGCGAAGCTCACCACGACCACCGAGGCCAGCCACTCCTCGGTGGCGCGATCGTCGACCAGCGCGAGCGACACCTGCGACAGCGCCAGCACGGCGAAGCCGAGGAGCGCCGCCCCTGTTGCCCACGCCGGCGAGGCGCCGCGCGCCGGCGCAGCGTCCGACTGCCGCGATCGCGTCAGGAGCTCGGCCGGGCGCACGATCAGCGGCCGACGACCAACGCCCGTCCGGCGATGCCCACCTTCTGCCACGTGGGCACGCGGGCCCGACCGGCGAACACGTCGTGGTCGAGCGCTTCGATCCGGTCGAGGATCCGGCTGTAGAGCACGTGGGCGGCGCGCACGCACCGGGCGGACCGGTCGGGTAGGTGATCGAAGCCCGCCCACGCCTCCTGGTAGAGACCGCGGGTGCGGGCGATCTCGAACTGCATGAGGGCGCGGAACTCAGGAGTGGCGGTGCGCGTCTCGAACGCCCGCTCGGCCCCGAAGCGACGGATGTCGTCCTGCGGCACGTACACGCGGCCGCGATCGAGGTCCTCGTCGATGTCGCGAAGGAAGTTGGTGAGCTGGAAGGCGTTGCCGAGCGCCCGGGCGGCGCCGATGGCGGCCGGGTCGGTCGGCTCGAGGATGGGGAGCATCATCTCGCCCACGACGGCGGCCGAGCCGTCCATGTAGTCGAGGAGGTCGTCGTAGGTCTCGTAACGGTCGACCGTGAGGTCCATGGTCATCGATCGCAGGAAGCGCCGGACGCAGCCGGGGTCGATGCGAAACGCCTGGACGGTGTGCACCATCGCCTTGAGGACCGGGTCGTCGCTGGCGCCGGCGTCGAGATCCTCGAAGAACCGTTCGCCGAAGTCGTCGAGCGCTTTGGCTCGCACGTCGACCGAGACGTCGCCGAGGTCGTCGACGATGTCGTCGGCGTGCCGGCAGAAGCCGTACAGGGCGTGCACGTGGTGGCGCTTCACCGAAGGCAGCACGTTGGCCGACCAGTAGTACGTGGTGCCGTACCGCTTGTTCAGTTGCCGGCAGTGCTCGTAGCTCTGCTCGAGCGTGACCTGGGTCATCGTCCCCCCAACGCGTCGACGCGCTGTGCCGCGAGCTTGCCCGAAAGCAGCACCATCGGCACGCCGACCCCGGGGAGCGTGCCCGAGCCGGCGAACACCAGGCCCGGAGCGCGGCGGTTCACGTTGTTCGGTCGGAACGGGCCGGTCTGGCGGAAGCGATGGGAAAGGGCGAACGGTGTGCCCCGCTCCATGCCCTGGCGCTCCCAGTCGGTCGGGTCGACGAAGGCCTCGACCTCGATGCGGTCGACGGGGTAGCCCATGGCACCGAGTCGGCGGGCCAGCGAGTCGTGCAGCCGCTGGCGCTCGGTGGTCCAGTCGAGGTGTCCGTCGAGGTTGGGGACCGGCTCCAACACGTAGAGCGAGTGGCGCTCGAGTCCGTCGTCCTTCGCCGGCACCAACGACGGTTCGTCGATGCTGTGCACGGTCACGAGCACCGACGGGTCCTGCATGCGGGTGCCGCGGACGAGCAGGTCGCGGAAGGCTTCGTCCCACTGCTCGCCGAAGTGGATGTTGTGGTGCGCGGTGTCCGGCGGCAGGGGACCGGCCACGCCGACGTGCCAGACGACGCACGACGGCGAGTAGTGGCCGTGCCGGACGGCGAAGGGCTCGGGGAGCCCGGGCAGCAGCGTGCGGTACGCCACCGGCAGATCGGGGTTGCAGACCACGGCGTCGGCCTCGATGAACTCGTCGCCGGTGGCGGTGCGCACGCGCACGCCGCGCACCCGCCCGGTGCTGCCCTCGGCCAGGACGATGCGCTCCACGTCGACGCCGTAGCGGAGCTCGACGCCGCACTTCTCCGCCGCGGCGGCGAGCCCGGTGGGCACGGCGTGCATGCCGCCCTCGGGGAAGTAGACGCCCTCGATCGAGTCCATGTAGGTGATCACGCAGTACAGGGCGAGCGCCTCGTAGGGAGCGAGACCGGCGTACATCGACTGGAAGCTGAAGAGCTTCTGGAGCCGGTGGTCGTCGAAGTGCGAGGCCACGCGGTTGGCCAGGCGGCCGAAGCCGCCGAGGCGCAGGAGGCGGAGTGCCGGTGCGATCGGACGGAGCAGGTCGACCGGCGAATCGAAGTTGCGGTCGATGAAGTTCGGCTGCTCGACGTCGTGCAGCGAGCCGAGCCAGTCGGCGAAGCGACCGAACTCCCGTGCCGCGTCGGGCCCGACGACCTCGCGGATCTCCCGCGTCATGCGCTCGCGCCCGTGCCAGACCCGCAGTTCCGTGCCGTCGTGGAACGTGGCCCGGTACATCGGGTCGACCGGGTGCAGGTGCACGAAGTCGTCCATGTCCTGCCCCAGCGCAGTGAACGGTTCGCGCAGCAGCTCGGGCATGGTGAAGACGGTGGGGCCGGTGTCGAATCGGTAGCCGCCGAGTTCCAGCACCCCGTTGCGTCCGCCCGGTACCTGAGCCCGCTCGAGCACCAGCACGTCGTGCCCGCGGCCGCGCAGGTGCGCGGCCGCGGACAGTCCGGCCAGGCCGGCGCCGATGATGACGACTCGCACGCCCTTTCTACGGAGCGGCCGGCCGTCCGGATGACGTCGCGGCCAGTGCACCTCGGACGAGGTCAGGTCTCGCGCCAGGCCACGAAGTGGGCGAGATCGACCAGTGCCTGGCGAGCGGGCGCGGTGATGTCTGCGTCGCCGATGGCATCGATGGCGTCGAGCGCCAGGCGCTCGATCTGCCGTTCGATCTCGGACAGCGCGCCGGTGTCGCGGAGCACCTGCTGGATGGCCAGGATGTCGCCGTCGCTGAGCTCGCCGTCGGCCGCACCGATGCGGTCGAGCACGGCCTGCTGGCCGGAGTCGGCCAGCGCGCACGCGGCGGCAACGAGTGGCGTGGGCTTGCCCTCGCGCAGGTCGTCGCCGACGGGCTTGCCGGTGACGGCGGACTCGCCGAAGGCGCCCAGGATGTCGTCGCGGAGCTGGAAGGCCTCGCCCAGTGGGTCGCCGTAGGCCGACAGCTGCGGACCGAGCTCGTGGTAGCGGCCGACCAGCGCGGCGCCGATGTGCAGCGGCCGCTCGATGGTGTACTTGCCCGACTTGTACCGGGCGATGCGGCGCGTGGTCTCCACGTCGGTGTCGCCCCGGGCGGTGCCGAGGATGTCGAGGTACTGCCCCACGTTGAGCTCGATGCGGAGCTCGTCCCACACCTCGAGCACGTCGCGCGGGGCGTCTCGCAGCAGCAGGTCGGCGTAGACGTGGGCCAGGTCACCGATGAGGATGGCGACGCCCTCGCCGAAGCGACGCTGCTCGCCGCGCCACACCTCGGCCTGGTGGCGATCGGAGAACGTGAGGTGCGCTGTGCGGTAGCCCCGCCGCGTGGCCGAGCCGTCCATCACGTCGTCGTGCACCAGGGCGAAGGCCTGGAGCAGTTCGAAGGCGGCGCCGGCATCGACGACGGACGGATCGTCGGCCGTGCCGCCGGCCCCCACGAAGCCCCAGTAGCAGAACGCAGGGCGCAGCCGCTTGCCCCCGGCCATGACCAGGCGCCGAAGCGCGTCGAGCGGCGCGACGAGATCCTCGGTGAGATCACGCCACCGGTCGACCTCGGCATCGAGCACCTCGGTGAGACGGTCCTCGACCAGTTGCGCGACCTGGGCGAGGCTCGGTGGGACCGGGACGGAGCGGGGCGGCGTGGGAAGTCCCATGAGCCCTCCAGCCTACGGGTGCCGGCAGCGGACCGCTCCCTGCGGGCCCCGACGCCGAGCGGTCTTCGCTCCGCTGGCAAGCTGGTCACATGGCTCGGGGAACGGCGCGGTCGCGAGCGGCGCGCATCCATCCGTTGGTGCCGGCGCTCATCGCCGTGGTGGTGTGCATCGTGCTGGTGGCGGTGGTGGCGAGCACGACGGGCGGCGACGGCTCGCCGGCGGCCGCCCCGGTCACCACGCAAGCGACGACCACGACGTTGCCCGAGATCACCACAACCACCACGACCCTTCCCGACCCGTTGCCGTTTGAGCCGCTGCTCGCCGCGCCGCCCGCCACCGACCCGCCGCTGACGTACCGCATCACCTACGACGTGGTGGAGAACGGCTTGCCGAGCGTGCAGACCATCACCGTCCGCCGCCCCTACGAGTCGCTGGTCCTGTCGACGCGAGACGGCGTGCAGCTGTCGGGGACGGCGACGTCGCGCACCGACCTGCGCACCTACCTCTCCGACAAGTCGGGGTGGCTCACCGTGCAGAAGGAGCTGCATCGCGCTGCGTTCGACCTCCGCCCCGCCGGCGCCGTCGGCGCCATGGAGCAGCTCGGCGTGGTCGAACGGGTCGGCGACGACGAGGTGGCCGGGCGACCGTGCACCGTCTACCGGACCGGCGAGCCGACCAACGGCAGCGGACCCACCGCTCCCAGCAGTGACCAGACCACCGACCTGTGCATCGACGACGCCGGGCTCCTGCTCCGCGAGCACTGGGAGATCGACGGCAACACGGTGACCGACCGGACGGCCACGGCCGTCGAGACCGGCATCGACGTCGACCCGGCGATGTTCGACCCCACGCCCGAGGTCGACGACGCCGACGAGCTGGCCGGCGCCTTCAGCACGGTGGCCGTGCCCGCCGACGAGGAGACCATGGCCCAGCTCGGGACCGACTTCGACACTCCGCCGGGCTACAGCTATGACGGCGCCGTGTTCCGTGCCGGGAGCCCCCCGGGCGGCGGCAGCAGCTCGGAGATCGTGCGCTTCTACTCGAGCGGGCCCGACCTGCTCGAGGTGGCCGAGCAGTTCGTCGATCGCCACGCCGACCTCAGCAGCACGGCCGCCGTGCGCGTCGACGTGCCCGGCTGGGACGAGGTCTGGTTCGAGCCCGGCTTCCGCAACTCGCTGCTGCGGGCCCGCCTCTCCGACAGCTCCTTCGTCGAGCTGCGCCACCACGACGTGGCGTTCCTGTTCGAGTCGCTCGGCCAGCTCCGGCGGCGCCAGGGCTGATGCGCCGCCGGCGCCCGCACCAGAGCGCCGGCTACTCGTCGGTCAGCTCGGAGGTGGCCTCCTCGACCGCCTCGCGCGCGACGAGGATGCGCGCCCGGCACCACTCGATGAGCGCAGCTGCACGGGTGACCCGCTCGCCCAGGACGTCGACGTCGACCTCGACGTCTTCGATCTCGCGCAGGATCTGCTCGAGCTCGGTGATGGCCTCGGCGTAGCCGGCGGGCTCAGGGTCGGGCGTGGCGCTCATGTTCCGTGGTCCTCGGGCCGGTCTGCGGTCTCCACCTCGACCACGGTCGTGGTGACGGTGCCGTCCACGACCCGCGTGTGCAACGTGGTGCCCGGTGTCAGGTCGGCGACCGACCGTACCAGCGTGCCGTCGTCGCGTCGGGTGAGCGACCAGCCGCGCTCGAGCGCCCGGGCCGGGTCGACCGCCCGAACACGCGCCTCGACGAGGTCGAGCCGTGCGCCGGCGTCACGGAGCGACCGGACCGACGAGGCGGCCAGTCGGCGCCCGGCCTCGTCCAACCGCAGATCGGAGCGTTGGAGGACCGTGCCGCCCGTGCGCGCCAGCCGGCGGGCGGCGTGATCGATGCGTTCGGTCTCGCGATGGGTCG
The DNA here is from genome assembly GCA_963800295.1 of uncultured Acidimicrobiaceae bacterium. GTDB lineage: Bacteria > Actinomycetota > Acidimicrobiia > Acidimicrobiales > Salinilacustritrichaceae > Salinilacustrithrix. The sequence goes on along the minus strand of CAWDAJ010000004.1, from coordinate 70,656 downwards.
CCGAGCGGGCGGCGACGACGGCGCGGGCCCGCTGGCGTGCCAGGCGGTCCTCGGCCTGGGTCAGGACGTGCTCGGCTCGGACGGTCACGCCGTGCCAGGCGTGGTCGGCCCGCTCCAACGCGGCGGCCACGATGCCGGCGATCAGCTGGGCGGCGGCGGTCGGCGTCTTCGCCGCCGTGTGGGCCACTTCGTCGGCCACCGACCGGTCGGTCTCGTGGCCGACGCCGGTGACCACTGGCCGCCGGGCCCGGGTGATCGCCCGGGCGACGAGCTCGGAGTCGAAGGCAGCCAGGTCGGTGGCGGCGCCGCCGCCCCGCACCAGCAGGATCACGTCGATGCGCTCGCGATCGAGACCGTCGACAGCGGCTGCGATGGTGGCGGGCGCCTCGGGACCCTGCACGCGCACGTCGGCCACCACGACCTCGAAGCGGAAGCCGGATCGTTGCAGCTCGTGCAGCACGTCGGCCTCGGCAGCGCTTCCCGTGGAGGTGACGATGCCGATGCGCAGAGGCAGCGACGGCATGACGACGGTGCGGTTCCGGTCGAGCACGCCCTCGTCGCGCAGACGACTCAGCAGCTCGGCTCGTGCGGCGGCGAGCTGGCCGAGCGTGAAGGACGGATCGATGGAGCTCATGCGCAGCTGCAGCTGTCCGCGCGGCCCGTACCAGTCGAGCCGGCCACGGATCCGCACGTCGGTCCCGTCGGTCATCCGGACCCGTCCGCCGCTGCGGAGCAGCAGCCGGTTGACCCGGGTGCGTGCCGTGGCGGAGAGCATGACCGACAGCTGGGCCGGGTCGCCGGCGTCGCCTCCGTCGTCGCAGAGGGTGAAGTAGACGTGGCCCGACCTCGCCCGGTTGAGGTTCTGGATCTCGCCACGGACCCACACCTCCGACGGGAACGCAGACCGCAGTCGGTCACCGATGGCGTCGGAGAGGTCACGCACCGACCACGTCGGAGTCGCCGACGTGGTCGATGCCGGATCAGGACCGTCGCTCACGGGCGCACGCCGCCGGCAGCCGATACCGTTCGCTCACGGGATGGACGGTACCGCGATGCCCACAGAGGCCATGCCCACAGATGTCGTGCCCTGTGCTCTGTCCGCCGAGATCGACGAACGGGGACGGATCCACAGCTGCTCCGAGGGCTTCGTCGCGTTCGTGGGAGGCGAGCGGCCGGACGCACTCATCGGACGTCCGGTCGACGAACTGACCTCGGGGGCAGGGCGCCGGACCGTGATCCGGGCCGTCGCCGACGCCGCCGCCACCGGCGTCGAGATCGGTCCCCTCGACCTGTGGTTCGAGCGTTCGGACGGGGCCACGGCGGCGGCCCGCTTCTGGGTCGTGGGGGCCGTCGACGGCCACTTCGAGCTGCGGGGCCACGACCTGTCGCTGCTCGACCCCTACGAGCGCACGGCTGCGCTCGAGGTCGCGCTCCTCGACCGGGTCGCAGCCGGCGAGGCACTCGACCCGGTCGTGCGCGACGTCGTGCAGTTCGTCCAGTGGGCACTGCCGGGCTCGGTCTGCTCGGTCGGCGCGGTGGAGAGCGACGGCGTCATCCGCCACCGGCACGCCACCTCGCTGCCGGCGACGGTGGCCAGCGCGCTCGACGAGATGGCGCCCACCGACGACATGGCGGTCCGCGCCCGCGGCGAAGCAGGCCTGGTCGTCTTCCACGAGCTCGACGAGCTGCTTCCCCTCGGCGTCGACGAGCTGCGCGGCTGCGGGCTGGAGCAGGCATGGACCGTGCGCGTCCAGCACGATGATGCCGTGCTCGGCCTGCTCGTCGTGTTCGTGTCCGCCGACGCCCGACCCGACGGGCCCGTGGTCAACCTGCTGCGCCACGCCGCCGACATCGCCGGCACGGCCATCACCCGCGACCGGGCCGATCGCGCCCGTCGCTATGCGTCGCTGCACGATCCGCTCACCGGTCTGCCCAACCGCCGCCTCCTGATCGAACGCATCGAGCAGCTGCTCCCGGCGACTCGTCGAGATCTCGGGCACACGGCGGTGCTCATGATCGACCTCGACGACTTCACGGTCGCCAACGAATCGCTGTCCCACGACGCCGGCGATCGCGTCCTGGTGTGGGTGGCGAGCGCGCTGGAGCCGTTGGTCCGCCCCGGCGAGACGCTCGGTCGCTTCGGCGGCGACACCTTCCTGCTGGTCACCAACGTGGCCGCGCCCGAGCAGGCGGTGGGCCGCGCCGAGCAGATCCGGGCGATGCTCGACACGTCGGTGGTCGTGTCGGGTCTGCACGTACGCACCGCTGCCTCCGTCGGCGTGGTGCTCGCCGGTCCCTCCGACGACCCCGACACGCTGCTCCGCGACGCCGACGCCGCCATGCACCACGCCAAGCGGCTCGGGCGCAACCAGGTGGTCCTGTTCGACGAGACGATCCGCGAGGAGATGCTCCAACGGGTCTCGCTCGAGTCCGCCCTGCGCTCGGGCATCGACCGGCACGAGCTCGAGGTCCACTACCAACCCATCCTCCAGGTCGACGGGCTCTCGGTCACCGGCGTCGAGGCGCTCGTCCGCTGGCGCCGGGGCGGGCGCACCGAGCTGTTGAGCCCCGGCGACTTCGTCGGCGTGGCCGAGGACACGGGCCTGATCGGAGCCGTCGGCGTGCACGTGCTCCGCCAGGCCATCCGGACGGCCGCCGAGCTGCGTGCCGGGGGCTGGCCGCAGCTCCTCGCATCGGTGAACGTGTCGCCGCGGCAACTCACCGATCAGCTCGTGGGGCTGGTCGCCGAGGCGCTCGCCGACGCCGGGCTCGAACCGAGCGGACTGTGTCTGGAGATCACCGAGACGGCGCTGGCCCAGGAAGGCGCCGACGCCGTGGTGCGCGACCTCCACCAGCTCGGGGTCCGCATCGCCATCGACGACTTCGGCACCGGCTACTCCAGCCTCGACCACCTGCGTCGGTTCCCGGCCGCCGACATCCTCAAGATCGACTCGTCCTTCGTCGCCGACCTGGATCAGGGCGACGCCGCCGGACGGGCCATCGTCGCCGCCGCCGTGACGCTCGGGCACAGCCTCGGCATGACCGTCACCGCCGAGGGCGTGGAGACGGCTCATCAGCTCCAGCTGCTGCGCGAGCTGGGTTGCGACCGGGCCCAGGGCTTCCTCGTGAGCCCCGCCGTGCCGTCCGGTGAGCTGCCCGGCGTGCTCGGTCGGGTGGTGTCGACGACCGGCTCGGGCTAGAACGACGGTGTCCGGACGCGTTCCCAGAGGAGACACCAGATGCCTGAAGCCGTGATCGTCGCCACGTCGCGCACCCCGATCGGTCGAGCCAACAAGGGGTCGCTGGCCGAGGCCCGCCCCGACGACATGGCGGCCTTCGTCCTCAAGGACGTGTTGTCGAAGGTCCCCGCCCTCGACCCCCACCAGGTCGAGGACGTGCTCATGGGCTGTGGCCAGCCCGCCGGCGAGGCCGGCTACAACATCGGCCGCGTCGCCGCCGTGCTCGCCGGGCTCGACGACGTCCCCGGTGTCACGGTCAACCGCTACTGCTCGTCGTCGCTGCAGACCATCCGCATGGCCGCGCACGCCATCAAGGCCGGCGAGGGCGACTGCTTCATCGCCGCCGGCGTCGAGGCCGTGTCCCGCTACAAGAACGGCGCCTCCGACGTCGGCCCGCACCACGAGGCCTTCGCCGACGCCGAGGCCCGCACGGCCGAGCGGGCCCAGGGCGGCGCCCCGAAGTGGGAGCCGCCGAAGGGCCTGCCCGACATCTACATCGCCATGGGTCAGACCGCCGAGAACGTGGTCCAGGCCGAGGGCGTGTCCCGCCAGGAGATGGACGAGTGGGGCGTCCGGTCGCAGCAGCGGGCGGTCCAGAGCCAGGAGAACGGCTTCTTCGACCGCGAGATCACGCCCTACACGCTCCCCGACGGCACCGTCGTCTCCAAGGACGACGGCCCCCGGCCCGGCACCACCTACGAGAAGGTCTCGCAGCTGCAGCCGGTGTTCCGTCCCGACGGTTCGGTCACCGCCGGCAACGCGTGCCCGCTCAACGACGGCGCCGCCGCCGTCATCGTCATGAGCGACACCAGGGCCAAGGAGCTGGGCATCACGCCCATCGCCCGCATCGTGTCCTCGGGCGTGTCGGGTCTCAACCCCGAGATCATGGGCATGGGTCCGGTGCCCGCCTCGCGGCAGGCGCTCGAGCGGGCCGGCATGACGATGGACGACATCGACCTGGTCGAGATCAACGAGGCGTTCGCCGCCCAGGTGCTGCCCTCGGCGAAGTACCTCGGCATCGACCTCGACAAGCTCAACGTCAAGGGCGGTTCCATCGCCCTGGGCCACCCGTTCGGCATGACCGGCGCCCGCATCATGACCACGCTGCTCAACGCCCTCGAGGACGAGGACAAGGAGTTCGGCCTCGAGACCATGTGTGTCGGCGGCGGCCAGGGCATGGCCATGATCGTCCAGCGCCTCAGCTGAACCCAGCCGAGAATTTCGTCAGTTGGTCAGGACAGGTCTGACCAACTGACGAAATTCCCCGGGTATGTGACGGCGCCGCGACTTGCCGCGTCATGGTTTCGTCATGCTTTCGTCATGCGATGCCCACGCTCCGGTGGATCCGCTCACGCACCGTCGCCACGCGGCCGTCGCGGCTCGTCGCCGCCGGCTTCGTCGCGCTGGTGGCCGTGTTCACGCCGCTGGTCGTGACCGGGCACCCGCGCTCTGCGGCCGCTGACGACGGCGCAGCCGACGTGGCCGTGGGCGATCTGCTCGCCCCCGCTGCGGTGATGGTGGCGCAGGGTCGCAGCGTCGCGGCAGCCACCACGACACAGATGATCGCCGCCGCCACCCCGCCGCCGCCTCCGCCCGTGTACTGCCCGGCCCCCGGCTCGGAGTTCATCGACTCGTGGGGCTTCGGCCGTTCCGGTGGCCGTCACCACAAGGGCGTCGACATGATGGCGCCGCGGGGCACGCCGGTGATCGCCCCGGTCGCCGGCACCGTGCGACCCAGCAACTCGGCGTTGGGTGGCATCGGCTTCTACCTCGACGACGTCGACGGCAACACCTTCTTCGGCGCTCACCTCGATCGGCTCGACCGCACCGGTTGGGTCGAGGCGGGCACGCAGATCGGCACCGTGGGCTCGACCGGCAACGCCAGCGCCAGCGCCCCCCACCTCCACTTCGAGGTCATGCGTGCCGGACGCGGTTCGGTGAACCCGTACCCGTTCGCGGCGGCCTGGTGCGGGCTCACCGACCAGGACCCCTTCGCCGGCTGATCGCGGGCGCACCGACAGCCCTACTTCGGAAGCGGCCCGCTCGGATGCGACAATGAGACCAGTGGGTGTTCCACAAGCCTTTCGCATCGAGCCGCGCTACGACGCGCCCTCCTACCTCTGGCCGCGTCCCAAGTACCGCGGTGTGCTGCACGCCATCGGCGCCCTGGCGGTGCTGCCCATGGGTGCCCTGCTCCTCGCGGCGGCATCCGAGGGCGAGGCCCGTCTGGCCGCCGCGGTCTACGTCGTGACCCAGCTGATCGTGTTCGCCACCTCGGCTAGCTACCACCTCCTGGCCGAGACACCCACCGCCCGGCGGCGGATGCAGATGGCCGACCACTCGATGATCTACCTGCTCATCGCCGGCACCTGGGTCCCGATCTGTCTCCTGGTCCTCCCGGATGCATCGGGGCAGCGGTTCCTCACCGGCGTCCTCGCCGCGGCGTCGATCGGCATCCTGCTCAAGCTCCGCGGCATCGACCGCTTCCCACGGTCCAGCAACACCGTGTACGGCCTCATGGGTGGCGCCGCCCTGCTGGCGCTGCCCGCCATCGTCTCCAACCTGGAGCTCGGGCCGCTCCTGTTGCTGATCGGCGGCGGTCTCGCCTACGCCGTCGGCGCCATGGTGCTGCTGTTCAAGCACCCCGACCCCCGGCCCGACACGTTCGGCTACCACGAGATCTGGCATGCCTGCACGGTGATCGCCGCCGCCTGCCACTTCGCCATGGTCTGGCTCATCGTCGCCTGAGGGGAATCTGGCAGCTGCTGCGTAACGCGGGGAATCTGACAGCTGCTGCGTCGCAGTAGCTGTCGAGCGGCGGCGCGTGCGAGGAGCGGCCCAGGTCGCATCGCCAGCAGCTGCCAGATTCCGGGTCAGGTCGTGTAGTCGGCGTTGATGCGGACGTAGCCGTCGGTCAGGTCGCAGCCGTAGACGGTGGAGAGCCCGTCGCCGATGCCGAGCGAGACGTGGATCAGCACCTCGTCGCCGTGCAGGTACTCGGTGAGTCGGCCCAACTCGTCGGCGCCGGCCGGGGCGGGATACAGCTCCTGGTCGCCGATGCGGATGGTGACCGCCCGCTGGTCGATGTCGGTGTCGTCGCTGCACTTGCCGACGGCCATGGCGATGCGACCCCAGTTGGGGTCGGCGCCGTGCACCGCGGTCTTCACCAGGGGCGAGTTGACGATGGCCTTGGCGACCCGCTTGGCCTGGTCGTCGTCGCGTGCGCCGTCGACGGTGACCACCAGCAGGGTCTCGGCGCCCTCGCCGTCGGCGGCCAGCTGGCGGGTGAGGTCGAGGCACACGGCCTCGAGCGAGGTGGCCAAGGCGAGCTCGTCGACCGGGCCGGCGGCGCCGCTGGCCAGGACGACGGCAGTGTCGGAGGTCGAGGTGTCGGTGTCGACCGAGAGGCAGTTGAACGTCCGGTCCACCGCGGCGCGGAACAGCCGATCGAGCGTCGGGCGGTCGACGGCGGCGTCGGTGAGGACGAAGGCGAGCATGGTGGCCATGTCGGGCTCGATCATGCCCACGCCCTTGGCGACGCCCACGATGGTCGCGTCGCCCACGCTGGCGCGTGCCGTCTTGGGATGGGTGTCGGTGGTCATGATGGCCGCGGCGAACCCGTCGATCTCGGTGTCGCCGGGCGCAGGCATGGTCGCCAGGTGGGAGCGGATCCGGTCCATCGGGTAGCGCCGGCCGATCACGCCGGTGGAGGCCACGAGCACGTCCGCCGGTTCGCATCCCACCGCCCGGGCGACGCCCTCGACCAGCTCGAGCGCGTCGGCGTCGCCCTCGGGGCCGGTGGCGACGTTGGCGTTCTTCGACACCACGACGACGGCCTGCAGCTGCCCGTCGGCCACGTTGCCCCGTGACAAGGTGACGCTGGGACCGGCGAAGCGCGACTTGGTGAACACGGCCGACGCCGTGCACGGACGGTCGGCCGCGATCACCGCGAAGTCGCGGCTGTCGTCCTTGATGCCGATGCTGGCCGTGTGCACGCGGAAGCCGGCGGGGAGCTGCATGCCGGGGAGTCTGGCAGGACACCGACCCGGTTCCGGAGCCGGTGTCACGGGGCAGGCGGTCAGCCGGTCGTGGTGGTCGGCACGCTCTCCGGGACGAAGGTCGTCGTGTCGTCGTACGCGTTGGGGTCGAGCAACGGTGTGCCCTGACCGTCGAAGGTCATCGCGTTCTCGAACGACGTGAAGAACCCGTCGACCATGTCGACGACGGCGTCGAGGTGGCTGCGATCGATCGCCCGCAGCAGTTCGACCATGCCGTTGGCCACCGTGTTCACCGGTGCCACGTACCACGTGCCGTCGACCTTGTCGGCGACCACGTAGCCGTCGGGCGTCCGGACGGGCCCGAACGAGGGCGGATCGATCCCGAGGCCGTCGAGCCCGCTGGTTCCCATCGAGTCCTGGAAGAACGAGTCCATGTCGTCGGGGCACACCGGTTCGCCGGCCTTGGAGGGGTCGAGGCCGAGCCGATCGAGGTCGCCTTCGTAGGTGACGCAGCCGTCGGCGTAGGTGAGGTCGAGATGCGAACCGTCGACGGTCATGCCGACGTCGAAGCCGTCGACGTACACGCGGGCCCGGTCGCCGTCGGTCTCGGAGCGCAGATCGAGGCTGCGCACGTCCACCTGCATGCCGAGCTCGGAGGCATCGGGCAGAGCATCGGCACCGACCAGCGGCCAGTACTCCTGCAGGGCACGGAGCTCGTCGGGGGAGAACCGGGCGACCACACCGGGCAGGTCGAGGGCGGCCATGGCGCGCACCACGCCGTCGACCGCGGCTTCGGGGGAATCGGCACCGATCGGGGTGAGCGCGGCGGCCGGGTCGGGCACCGGTGCGCCGGCGTCGAGCCGGGCGGCCTCGGCGACGGTGTAGGCGATGCTCACCCGCCAGCCGTCGGGACCGCGGCGCACGGCGAGGAAGTCCTCCGAGCCGGCGTCGATGGTGCTGCTGTCGGATCCGGACGCGTCAGAGAGGTCGACGCCGAACCGGTCGAGCGTGTCGCGGACGAAGTCGCCGAGGGGAAGCGAGGCACCGTCCACCGTGTACGAGACCTGACCGCCGAGGATGCGAACCCGCGCCAGGTCGTCGCGCACGGGTTCCTGCTCGTAGGTCATGCCGTCGAAGTTCAGGTCGACGCCGCCCACGGCGCTCGGGTCGAAGGAGCCATCGAGGACCTCGAGCCGCTCGAGCTCGTCGAAGAGGTCCTGCACGGGTTGGGCCAGCGCATCGCGCTCGCCGGGATCGAGCGTGGCCAGGACGCCGAGCACATCCTCGTCGGACAGCGCCTGGAAGAACTCGCCGACCGCCTCCTCGGGCGTCCGGTCGTCGGCGCCGAGCTGCGCCGCGGCGAACCCGACCCCACCGAGGAGCAGCACCACGCCGAGCACGGCGGCGACGGCCCGTGCCCCGATGCCCCGCCGGCGGACCTCGGCCGACGACTCGAGTGACACCGTCGGTACGCCGCCGGCGTCGCTCTGCTCGGGCGGCTCCTCGGAGCTGCGTCCCCACATCTGTTCGTCGTTCATCCCGTTCTCCCACTGGCCAGCACTGCCAGACCACCGACTGCGGTGCAGCACCCCAGCAGCAGCCCGCCGATCGCCGCCGGCGCGGTGGCCAGCGGCGAACGCATCACGAGGACGGCTCCCGTCCCCACGAGTACACCGAGCGTAGTCGATCCAACACCCAACGTCATCCGGCGATCGAGGGCGAGGGCCACCAGCACGAGGCCGCACAGTGCGGGCACCAGGAACCAGGCCGGCGCCAGCACACCGAGGTCGCCGGGGAGCACGCCCGCCCGCTCGGCGACGTCGACCAGTTCGTAGCTGGACCGCATGCGCGCTCCGCTGCGCCCCCATCCGAGGAACGTCAGTGCCGTGCTCGCCAGGGCGGCGACGCCGGCGGCCCACGGTGCGACCGTCGCAACCGGCCGACTTCCGAGCTGGCGTCCCGTCCACGACCGCGAGTCTGCCCGTCGCGGCCGCACCTCGACCGTCGGGTGAGCGAAGCGGCCGCTCACGCGCCCAGCGCCCGCACGACGCCGGTGGTGGCGACGGCGACCGCGACCACGATGACGAAGGGAGCACGCAGCCGGAGCGCGATCGCCGCGGCGAGCAGGCCGGCGATCCGTGCGTCGGCGACCAGCTCGCGTTCGCCGGCAACGGTGCTCACCACCACCAACGATGCCAGCAGCGCGGCGGGAACCTGCTGGGAGATGCGCTCGACCGGGGCGGGGAGTCGGCGCCCGCCGAGCAGCAGCGGTCCGGCGGCCTTCAGCACGTAGGTGCCCACGCCGAGGCCGGCGATCACCACGAAGGCGGTGCTCATGCCACGTCACCACCCACGGGCAGCGGCCCTCGCCCGGCGGCGAGCACGCCGAACCCGGCCAGGAGGATGGGCACCCCCGGCGGCGTGAAGGGCACCGCGGCGATGGCGATGGCCGTGCCGGCCAGGGCGATCCGCCTGCCCTGGCCGCCGCCTCGTCCCACGAGTCGCGGCCACAGCAGCGCCAGGAACGCCGCGGGCGCAGCGGCGTCGAGGCCGAGGTCGCGGACGAACGCGTCGTCGGAGGCCAGCAGCACGCCGAGGATCGTCGACAGGTTCCACACGGTGAAGACGCTCAGGCCGCCGGCGAGGAACCCGTAGCGCTGCCAGCGCCGACCGGTCTGTGCGCTGGCGACGGCGGTCGATTCGTCGATCACGAGCTGGGCGAAGAGCGCTCGCCGCCACCTCGGACCGTCGAGGGCGGGCGCCAGCAGCACGCCGAACGCGAGCGACCGGATGTTCAGCAGCAGGCCGGCGCCGATGGCCGCAGCGGCCCCGCCGCCGCCACCGAGGACACCGACGGCCGCGAACTGGGCCGAGCCGGTGAACACGATGGCGGAGAACCCGATGGCCTCGACCAGGCCGAGGTGCGCCTGCACGCAGGCCACCCCGAACACGAGCCCGAAGGGCGCCAGCGCCAGCCCGATCGACAGCGCCTGTCGGTGGATGCGCCGGCGCTGCAGGCGATCGTCGGGGTCGCTCGCCTCCGGTCCGTCCTCGGCGCGGTCGTCGTCCACGACGCAGCATCGTGCCTGCTCCGGTGGGCCGGGAGCCAAGGACGGGAACCGGTACCGTCGACGGCATGACTGCCGACCTGCCGCTGCTCGGAAGCCACGTCCGGTCCGACGACCCGCTCGGCGCCGCCGCTGCCGAGGGGGCCGAGTGCATCCAGATCTTCCTCGGCAACCCCCAGTCGTGGAAGAAGCCCCAGCCGCGCGAGGACGCCGATCAGCTGCGGGCGGCGTCGATTCCCGTGTACGTGCACGCTCCGTACCTGATCAACGTCGCCTCGCCGAACAACAAGGTGCGGATCCCCAGCCGCAAGATCCTCCAGCAGACCTGCGATGCCGCCACCGACATCGGTGCCGCCGCCGTGATCGTGCACGGTGGGCACGTCACCGAGGACGACGACGAGGCCGACGGCTTCGTCCGCTGGCGCAAGGCGCTCGACCAGCTCGAGACCGACATGCCGGTGTACCTCGAGAACACCGCCGGCGGCGACCACGCCATGGCCCGCCACTTCGACACCATCGGTCGTCTCTGGGACCACATCGCCGACACGGGCATCGGCTTCTGCCTCGACACGTGCCACGCGTGGGCGGCCGGCGAGGAGCTGCTCGACGCGGTCGAGCGGATCGTCGGCATCACCGGGCGGGTCGACCTGGTCCACTGCAACGACTCCAAGGACCCGTGCGGATCGGGCCGTGACCGGCACGAGAACCTGACCCGCGGGCAGATCGACCCGCAGGCCATCCTCGAGGTGGTCCGCAGCGCCGGCGCCCCGGTGATCTGCGAGACCGCTGACGAGGGCCGCAAGGACGATCTCGCCTTCCTGCGCGACCACCTCTGAGTCGCCGGTTGCCGCCGGACCAGTCCGGTCAGACCAGCGGTGCCGTGTGTGCGGCGCGGCGCCGGTCGGCGCGTGCCGCGATGCGTTGGTCGGCGGCGTACCACGACGCGAACACCACGGCGGCGACCGCCAGGGTGAGCAGCTCGCCGCTGGCCCACAGGATGCCGGCGGCCCGCCGCTGCTCGTCGATCGACGGGTAGGCGTCCGAGATCGGCGTCGACGCGGTCAGCATCGCCATGCCCACGAACGCGTGGAACGGCACGGCCGCCAGCACGATCAGCAGCCGGGCGCCGTGCGACGGGCGGTGCAGGAGCACATCGGCGCCGACGAGCGGCCACAGGAAGAGCGACCCGACCACGACGAGGTGGGCGTGGACGGCGACGTGCACCAGGTCGTTGCGGGCGGTGAGGGCGAGCAGCGGCGTGAACAGCATCGCCACGACGGTTGCGCCGAACGCGACGAAGCCGACGATGGGTCGCGTCAGCGTGCGTGTCACCGGGTGTCGCAGCCCCCGGCGGAGCAGCCGGCGGGTGGCCGGGTGCGCCGCCTGGAGCGCCAGGGTGAGCGGTGCGGCGCACGCGGCGAGGAACGGTCCGACCATGCCCAGCAGCAGGTGCTGCACCACGTGTGCGGTCAGCGACGTCTGGTCGTGCGCACCGATCCCCGACTGGGTGGCCAGCACGCCGCAGCCGAGCGCGGCGGCGAACAGCGCCGACCTGCGCCGCGGCCACGCCGGGTGACGCCGCACCAGCGACACCCAGGCTCCGCCGAAGGTGAGGACGACCACGAGCGACGCCGGATCGAGGCGCCAGTCGGTGAGCAGCGCACGCAGCGGGAGCACGTTCACCAGCTTCGCGGATGCCGACCCGGACGCACCGCCCCCCGGTTGCGGTAGAACGTTCGGCGGTGACCGACAGCAGCGCCCTGGTTGGACACGTGTCCTCGGAGCCGTCCGGCGAGCGGACGCCGTCGGCGCTGTCCGTCGGGGTCATCGTCTGGCTGGCGTCGGAGCTGATGTTCTTCTCCGGCCTGTTCGCCGCCTACTTCGCCCTGCGGGCGGCGAACCACCCGTGGCCGCCCGCTGACGTAGAGCTCGAGACGTGGCGCACGCTGGCAGCCACGATCGTGCTGGTCGGGTCGAGTGGGTCGATGCACGTGGCGGTCGTGGCCGCCGAGCGACGCGACCGCCGGTCGAGCGTGCGGTGGCTGCTGGTCACGGCTGGGCTCGGCGCCCTGTTCCTGGCCAACCAGGCGCTGGAGTACGCCCAGGCCGGCTTCGGGCTCGACACACACGTCTACGGATCGATCTTCTTCCTCATGACCGGCTTCCACGGGCTGCACGTGCTCGGCGGCATCGTCCTGCTGGTCACGGTCGCCGGCGTGGTGGGTGGGAGCACCTCACGTGCGCCGGCCGGCCCCACGGTCGAGGCGTGCGGGTACTACTGGCACTTCGTCGACGTGGTCTGGGTGGCGATGTTCTCGACCATCTACCTGCTCCGTTGAGCCTCGTGCGCAGCATCCGTCGTCTGCAGCCGGCGTTGATCGCGCTGGGTCTCACCTGTCTGGTGCTCGGCCTCACCGGGTCACTCGCCGGTGCGGCCACGTCGCCGCGCCAGCAGCAGGACGACGGCCAGCTGATCGCGCAGGGCCGTGACCTCTACGTGCAGGGGTGCTCCAGCTGCCACGGCGTGGACCTGGCCGGCTACGTGACGCCCGAGGGCGAGCGGCGGGGCCCGTCGCTGCGTCAGGCCGGCGCGGCCGCCGCCTACTACGCCCTGTCCACGGGTCGCATGCCGGCGGCGCAGAGCACCGGGCAGATCCCCCGCAAGGAGCCGGCCTACGACGACGAGGAGATCGCGGCGCTGGTGGCGTACGTGGCATCGGAGAGCGACGGACCCGACATCCCCGAGGTCGATCTGAACGGCGCCGATGTGAGCGCCGGCGGCGAGCTGTACCGGAGCAACTGCCAGGCCTGTCACTCGGCCTTCGGCAGCGGCGGCGCGCTCAGCTACGGGTACTCGGCACCGGCGCTCCACTCCGCCACCCCGTTGGAGATCGGGTCGGCGGTCCGGGCGGGTCCCGGGCTGATGCCGGTGTTCGGGCCGGACGTCATCTCCGACACCGAGCTCTCCGACGTCGTCGCCTACGTCGAGTACCTCGACCGTCCGGCGACGCCGGGTGGCCTCCAGATCGGGCGCAACGGCCCGGTGCCCGAGGGGTTCGTGATCTGGCTGGTCGGTGTGGGGGCGTGCATCCTCGTCGTGACGTGGATCGGGACGCGCGATCCGGTCCGGCGGGCGCCAGATCGCGACAGCGAGGCACACGAAGGGAGCTCCGATGGTCTCTGAGCCGCCGTCCGAGACGCCGAGGCCCGCGACCGACGCTCCCCGCTCCGTCCCCGAGGATCGAGGGTCCGAGACGGGCGCCATCGTGGCGTTCTTCGTGGCTGCCCTGGCGGCGCTGGGCCTGACCGTCACCTACGCCTTCGGTGGTCAGACCCAGATCGAGGGAGCCCTGCTCGGGGTCACCTTCGCGGGCATCGGCATCGGCATCGTGTTGTGGGCGCACGGATCGATGCCGCACGACGTCGTCGTCGAGGAACGGCCCCCGCTCGCCTCGTCCGAGGACGAGATCGCGGCCTTCACCGCCGACTTCGAGGCCGGCGCCCGTCCGGCCGGCCGCCGGCGACTGCTGGTGGGCATGGCGATGTCGGCGTTCGGCGCGCTCGGTGCGGCGCTGGTCTTCCCGATCCGATCGCTGGGACCGCGACCCGGTCGCGATCTGAAGGTCACGCCGTACGCCGGGCGGAGTCGACGGGTGGTCACCGAGGAGGGCAACCCGGTGCGCCCCGAGGACCTCTCCTACGACGGCGTCATCACCGTCTGGCCCGAAGGGTCCGTGGGCGCGGCCGACGCGCCCACCCTGCTGATCCGGGTACGTCCCGAGCAGAAGTTCCGTCTCGGCCAGCGCCAGCGCGAGTGGGTCGTCGACGACACCATCGTCGCCTACTCGAAGCTCTGCACCCACGTCGGCTGCCCGGTCGGTCTCTACCAGGCCCAGCGCGGCCTGCTGCTGTGCCCGTGCCACCAGTCGACCTTCGACGTGCTCGAAGGTGCCCGGCCCGTCTTCGGGCCGGCGGCCCGTTCGCTGCCCCAGCTGCCTCTGGCCGTGGACGACGAGGGCTACCTCGTGGCCACCGGCGACTTCGAGGCGCCGGTCGGCCCCGGATTCTGGGATCGAGGGCGATGACCAAGCCGCACCGCGACCGGTTGATGGTCCGGCGGCTGGCCCGGTGGGCCGACGCTCGCCTCGGCGGGGCGCGGTTCGCCCGCAGCGCGCTCAACAAGGTGTTCCCCGACCACTGGTCGTTCCTCATCGGCGAGCTGGCGCTGTACAGCTTCGTGGTGCTGGTCCTCACCGGGGTGTACCTGACGTTCTTCTTCAGCGCCAGCCAGCACGAGGTGATCTACCAGGGCAGCTACGGCCCGCTGGTGGGCGTGGAGATGACCGAGGCCTACCGCTCGGCGCTCGACATCAGCTTCGACGTGCGGGCCGGGCTGGTGATGCGCCAGATCCACCACTGGGCGGCGCTCCTGTTCGTCGCCGTCATGGTGGTGCACCTGGCCCGGGTGTTCTTCACCGGCGCCTTCCGCAAGCCCCGCGAGATCAACTGGATCATCGGCGTGACGCTGCTGCTCCTGGGCATCTTCAACGGCTTCGCCGGCTACTCGCTGCTCGACGACCAGCTGTCGGGCACCGGACTGCGCATCGCCTACTCGATCGCGCTCAGCATCCCACTGGTGGGCACGTGGGCCACCTCCCTGGTGTTCGGCGGCGAGTTCCCCGGCCCCGATCTCATCAGCCGGCTGTTCGTGCTGCACGTGCTGCTCATCCCGGCGGTCATCACCGCGTTGATCACCTTCCACCTGCTGATCATCGTGCGGCACCGGCACACGCAGTTCCCCGGGCCGGGACGGACCGAGGGCAACGTCGTGGGCGAGCGGGCCTGGCCCACCTACGCCGCCAAGGCCATCGGCGTGTTCTTCCTCACCACGTCGGTGCTGTGCTTCCTCGGCGGTCTGGTGGAGATCAACCCGATCTGGATCTATGGCCCCTTCGAACCCGCCGACGTCAGCGCCGCGTCCCAGCCCGACTGGTACATGGGGTGGCTCGACGGCGCCCTGCGGGTGATGCCCGGCTGGGAGGTGCGCGCCTTCGGCTTCGAGTTGCCCAACCCGTTCTTCCCGGGTGTGCTCATGCCCGGCATCACGTTCACGGCGCTGTACCTGTGGCCGTTCCTCGAGGCCCGGGTGACGCGCGACTACGCCGCCCACCACCTGGCCGACCGTCCCCGTCAACGGCCCGTCCGCACGGCCCTCGGCGTGGCGACGCTGACCTTCTACACGGTCATGTTCCTCGGCGGCGCCGCCGACGTGATCGCCAACACGTTCGGGACGTCGGTGAACGCCATCCTGTGGTCGTTCCGCATCGGGGTGTTCGTCGTCCCGCCCATCACCGGGTGGATCACCTACTCGCTGTGCCGCGAGCTGTCCGCTCGCGACGGCATCCCTGTCGAGTCGCGCGTCGGCTTCCGCCAGATCGCCGGCCGGTTGCTCGGCCGCGACGACGAACCGGCCGCCGCCCGCCGCTGACGCTGCTCAGTCGCGTCGGCGCGACTGGCGGGCGAAGCCGAGGAGGGCCAGCAGCAGCACGAGCCCGCCCGGCACCAGGAACCACGTGCCCAACACCAGCCCGTTGGCCAGCAGGAACGTGGCGACACCGATGCCGAACGGCCACAGGCTGGCGTGCGGCAGGTAGTGCTCGTCGGCGTCCGGCACCGGTTCGGCGACCTCGGTGCTGCGGCGGCGCACGTGCCGCCAGCGGAACCAGAAGAACGCGCCGATCCACAGGCCGAACAGCGACGTGACACCCAGCATCACCTGGCCCGCCCACTCGGCGGCTGGCAGGTAGATGAGCGACACCACGCCGACGAAGCAGCCGATGAACAGGAACACCCACGTGGACACCTGCAGACCCGGGCGCCGGCCACCGACATCGTGGTGGCCGGCACCGCCCGAGGCGTCGTCGGTGCGTGCCGGGACGGGATCGGGCATCAGTGGTGTCCGCCGGCGGTGGCGGCGGTGTGGTCGGGATGGTCGCGGTCCCAGACCGGGCGGTTGGACGTGATGGGCGGGAGCGGCCGGTCGAAGTTGGTGGCCGGCGGCGGCGACGGCGTGTCCCACTCCAGGGTGTGTCCGCCCCAGGGGTCGCGGCCGGCGAGGTCACCGTGACGCCACGAGCGCCAGACGTTCCACAGGAACGGCAGGGTCGACAGCGCCAGCACCAGCGTGCCGATGGACGACACCAGGTTCATCCACTCGAAGCCGTAGGCATCGGGGTAGTCGGGGATGCGGCGGGCCATGCCCTGCAGCCCGAGGAAGTGCTGGATCAAGAACGTGAGGTGGAAGCCGACCAGGGTCATCCAGAAGTGCACCGCGCCCAGCCGCGACCCGAGCATGCGTCCGGTGATCTTGGGGAACCAGTGGTACACGCCGGAGTAGAGCGCGAACACCGACCCACCGAACAGCACGTAGTGCATGTGGGCCACGACGAAGTACGTGTCGGTGACGTGCAGGTCGATGGGCGCCGTGGCCAGCAGCACGCCGGTGAGGCCGCCCAGCAGGAACGTGAAGAGGAACCCGCAGGCGAAGAGCATCGGCGTCGAGAAGCGGATCTGTCCGCCCCACATCGTGCCGATCCAGTTGAAGAACTTCACGCCGGTGGGCACGGCGATGAGCATCGACAGGCCGGTGAAGAACGGCAGGTTCACGGCGCCGGTGGCGAACATGTGGTGCGCCCACACGCCGACGGACAGCGCGGCGATGGCGATGGTGGCGAACACCAGGCCGGCGTAGCCGAAGACCGGTCGCCGCGACGCGACGGCGAGCACCTCGGTGACGATGCCGAAGTAGGGCAGCACCACGATGTAGACCTCGGGGTGGCCGAAGAACCAGAACAGGTGCTGCCACAGGATCGGTTGTCCGCCGGCCGCCGGGTCGAAGATCAGCGCGCCGAACTGCCGCTCGGCGAACAGCATCACCCCCGCGGCCGACAGCAGCGGGAACGCGATGAGCACCAGGACGCTGACCACCGTCATGTTCCAGGTGAAGATCGGCATGCGGAACATGGTCATGCCAGGCGCCCGCATCGAGACCACCGTGGCGATGATGTTGACCGCCGTCAGGATGCCGGAGAGGCCGGTGAGCAGCAGGGACAGCAGCCACAGGTCGCCGCCGACGCCGGGTGAGCGCACGATGGACGACAGCGGGGTGTAGCCGGTCCATCCGAAGTCGGCGGCACCCCCCGAGGTGAGGAAGCCGGCCAGCATGGTGATGCCGCCGGATGCGAAGAACCAGTACGACAAGGCGTTGAGGCGGGGGAACGCCATGTCGGCGGCGCCGATGTGGATCGGGACGAGGTAGTTGGCCAGACCGAAGGCGAACGGCCCGATGAACAGGAACAGCATGATGCTGCCGTGCATGGTGAACAGCTGGTTGTACGTGCCGTACCCCACGATCTGGGTGCCGCTCTGGGCCAGCTCGAGCCGGATGATGCCGGCCAGCGCGCCGCCGATCAGGAAGAAGATGAAGGCGGTGACCATGTAGGCCACGCCGATGCGCTTGTGATCGGTGGTGGTGAGGAAGGCGAGGACGCCGGTGGCCTCGGCCTGCGGCGGTGGCTCGACGGCGGCGTCTTCGGGCGGGGCCAGAACCGTCATCGGGCGGCCTCCTCGAGCCATTGGGCGAACGCATCCGGCTCGACGACCCGCACGGTGAAGTTCATGCGTCCGTGGTCGAGGCCGCAGAACTCGGCGCAGTGCCCGTCGAACTCACCGAGCCGGGTCGGGGTGACGTCGATGGCGTTGTCGACGTTGGGGATGAGGTCGCGCTTCTCGAGGAACGCCGGCACCCAGAAGCTGTGGTTCACGTCGGTGGTGCGCAGCTCGAGGCGGGTGGTCTGCCCGAGCGGCAGCACGAGCACCGGGTCGTCCTGCGGGGTGCCGCTGACGACGACGCCGGCGTCGGGGTACCGGAACTGCCACTGCCACTGGAAGCCGACCACGTCGACCACCAGATCGGGATCGTCGGTCTGGTCCTGCAGCGACTGCGAGGTCCGGACGCTGAAGAAGAACAGGACCGCGATGATGAGGATCGGCGTGATCGTGTACGCGATCTCCCACGGGATGTTGTAGGTGGACTGCCGCGGGATGTCGTCGTTGCGCCGGCGGTAGCGGATCAACGTGTAGCCGATGAGCGTGAAGACGAAGGCCCCGACCGCGGCTGCGGCGGCGGCGAACCAGCGGTAGAGGTCGTGGATCTCCTGGCCCTGCGTCGTGGCGGCGTCCGGGGCGCCGAAGGACCAGCCGCATCCGGACAGCAGGACAGCGGCGACCAGGGTCAGCGCCACGATCGTGACCGATCGAGCTGCGTGGTGCCGGTTCCGACGCATTGGTGCCGGATCGTATCCCGAAGAGGCTAGGCCGGCGCCGCTTCGCTGCGAACCAAGGTGCGATAGAGCTCGGCGTAGAGACCGCCGGCGGACAGCAACTCGGTGTGGGTGCCCCGCTCGACCAGCAGACCCTGGTCGAGCACCAGGATCTGGTCGGCGGACGTGATGGTGGACAGCCGGTGGGCGATCACGATCGACGTGCGGCCCCGCAGCGCCTCGGCCAGCGCGGCCTGCACCGCGGCTTCGTTCTCGCTGTCGAGGTGGCTGGTCGCCTCGTCGAGGATGACGATGGCCGGGTCCTTCAGCAGCATCCGGGCGATCGACAGCCGCTGCTTCTCGCCACCGGACAGGCGGTAGCCGCGGTCGCCGACGACCGTGCGATAGCCCTCGGGCAGACCGGCGATGACGTGGTGGATGCGGGCCGCCTCGCACACCCGGACGAGCTCGTCGTCGGTGGCGTCGGGACGGGCGTAGCGCAGGTTGTCGGCGATGGTGTCGTGGAAGAGGTGGGGGTCCTGGCTGACCACCCCGATGGCCTGGCGCAGCGTCGACTGGGTGAGGTCGCGGAGGTCCCGGCCGTCGATGCGCACGGCACCCGAGTCGACGTCGTAGAGGCGGGGCAGCAGCGAGGTCAGGGTGGTCTTGCCGGCGCCGGAGGGGCCGACGAGGGCGACGAGCTGTCCGGGTTCGATGTGGGCGGTGACGCCCCGCAGCACCGGACCCGACGAGCGGTCGTGGTCGGGGACGGCGCCCTCGAGGGAGGGCAGCGACACGTCGTCGGCGGTGGGATAGGTGAACCAGACGTCGTCGAGGTCGATGGTTCCCTGTACGTCGAGGAGGTCGACCGCACCCGGCCGGTCCTCGATCGGGTTGCGGATGTCGAGGACCTCGAACACCCGGTCGAAGGACACGAAGGCGGTCATGACGTCGAGCCGGGCGTTCGTGAGGGCGGTGAGCGGCTGGTAGATGCGCTGCACCAGCGCGGCCATGGCCACGAGCGTGCCGATCGAGAGGCTGCCGTCGATCACCAGCAGCCCGCCCCACCAGTAGACGACGGCGATGCCGAGCGCACCGACCAGGCCCAGTGCCGCGAAGAAGACGCGGCTGAGCACGGCGCTCTTGACGCCGGCGTCGCGGACGCCGGCGGCGTCGTCGGAGAAGCGGGTCTCCTCGTCGTCGTGCCGGCCGAACAGCTTGACGAGCATGGCGCCGGCCACCCCGAAGCGCTCGGTCATCGTCGAGTTCATGCGGGCGTTGCGCTCCATCTGCTCGCGGCTGATGTCCTGGAGGCGGCGTCCGACCCGGCGTGCCGGCAGCAGGAACGCCGGCAGCAGCGCGATGGCGAACAGGGTCAGGCGCCACTCGAGGGCGAGCATGGCGGCAACGGTGGTGGTGAGCACGACCACGTTCGACACGACCGAGCCCAGGGTGCCGGTGAGGGCACGCTGCGCACCGATGACGTCGTTGTTCAGTCGCGACACCAGCGCACCGGTCTGGGCGCGGGTGAAGAAGGCGACGGGCAGGCGTTGCACGTGGTCGAAGACCCGCACGCGCATGTCGAAGATGAGGCCCTCGCCCACGCGGGATGACAGCCAGCGCTCGACCAGCGACAGCACCGAGTCGGCCACGGCTGCGGCCACGGCGAGCCCGGCGAACAGGCTGAGCTTCCCGCGGTCGCCGGAGGGGATGGCGTCGTCGATGATCTGCTTGAACAGCAGCGGCGGCACCAGGCCGAGCACCGCAGCGGTGACGATGGCGAACAGGAACCCGATGATCTGACGGCGGTAGGGGCCGGCGAACTGGCCCACGCGCCGCACGATCTGTCGGTCGACGGATGCGCCGGCCGCCTGGGACGGATCCCTGGGCATCATCGAATGAGGTCCCTGACGCATCAACGGAAGGATACGGGCGGTTCGGTGTCATCCATCCGTGGCCGGGTCGCCACGCAGCGTCCTGCCGTGAGAGCATGGTCGTCGTGGAAGCACCGTCGACGGGGGCGTCGGTGGCCGGGGACGTCACGACGTTGATCCGGACGCTGGGAGCGCACGACATCGCCGCCGTCGTCCTCCGGGACGGCCGGTTCTGCCTGGCCAACGATCCGGCCCGGGAGGCGGTGTCCGACGTCGACGTCGACGAAGCCCCTGCCGAACTGGACGCTCGCCTGGCCGACGGCCTCGCGGTCGACGGCCGGCTCGGCGGCCTGGTGCCGGGCGAGCAGCGTTCGGTGCAGATCGAGCTGGCGACCAACCGAGCGCTGCTCCAGCGCGAGGCGGTGGCGGAGCTGGTCGACCTCGATGGCCCGGCCGTTCTGGTGACGTTCCCCGTCCACGCCATCCAGGAGACCGATCCGGAGCACCTCGCTCGGCTCGAGACGATGCTCGAATCGACCTCCGACATCATCGCCGTGCTCGACGGCGACGGGCGGGTGCGTTACTCGAACGGCGCCGGCCGGCGCCTCACGGGGCTGACCGGCCGCGACGTGAACGGCCGCTCGATCGCGGACCTGGTCCATCCCGCCGATCTCGATGCGGCCGTCGACTACCTCGCCGGCGCCGTTCACGGCGAGGCGGCCGACCCGTTGGAGTTCCAGCTCCGCTTCGCCGACGGGACCTACCACCCCGTCGAGGGCGAGGTGACCGCGCATGTCGAGGTCGACGGCGCACCCGGCTACGTGGTCACGCTGCGCGATGTGAGCGAGCGGGTCCGCCGGCAGGCCGAGGAAGAATCAGCGCAGCGTCGGCTCGAAGCCCTGGTCGAGAACCTCGATGACGTGATCGTCGTGCTCGGACCCGAGTTGGAGGTGACGTGGGCGAGCCCAGGCATCGAGCGTCTCGTCGATGCACCGGCGTACACCAACGTCGGCGAGCACGCCTTCAACGACATGCATCCTGACGACATCGGCGGCGTGCTCGAGGCGATCGAAGAGGTGACGGCGAAGCCCGACGCCCGCAGCCGGGCCGAGTTCCGGATCCACCACCGGCGGCGAGGCTGGCGTTGGGTCGAGGCATCGGTGGTGAACCGGCTCGACGACGCCGACATCGGTGGGCTGGTCTGCACCCTCCGCGACGTGACCGAGACCCGCGACCTCGACGCCGAGCTGCGCCGGCTACACGAAGCCGACCGCCAGGAGGTCGCCCGGCTCCGCGAGGCCGACCGGTTGAAGGACCTGTTCCTGGCGACGATCTCGCACGAGCTGCGCACGCCGCTGTCCTCGGTCCGGGGGTTCAGCGATGTCCTCGCCCAGCAGGGCGACGACCTCGACGACGCCACCCGCGCCGACATGGTGGTCCGGATCCGCACCAACGCGCTGGAGATGGAGCGGATGATCGATCAGCTGCTCGAGCTGTCGCGACTGCAGGCCGGCCGGGTGAACCTGCAGATCGAGCGCCTGCCCGTCGACGGCGTGGTCGGCGGACTCATCGATCAGCTCGAACACCAGCTGCGGGACCACGAGGTGGTCTCCGACCTCGTCGGTCTCGCGGTGCGGGCCGACCGCCGGGCGCTCGAGCACGTGCTGCGCAACCTGCTCACCAACGCCGCCCGCTACTCCGAGCCCGGCTCCCGGATCGAGATCGACGGCGACGAGGAGGACGGAAGCGTGCACATCCGGGTCCGTGACCACGGCGTCGGCATCGCGCCGGAGGACCAGAACCGCATCTTCCAGAGCTTCTTCCAGGTCGACACCGGCACCACCGGCCGTCGGGGCACCGGCGTCGGCCTGAACATCGCCCGACGCTACGCCCAGCTGCTCTCCGGCCGGCTCAGCGTGGTGAGCGAGCCGGGGGTCGGTTCGACGTTCACCGTCACGCTGCCCGCCGCCACCGGTCCCCGCTGATGCCCAACTCCGGGCAACGAGCCGACGGACGACGCCGTCGCGCCACCTCGGAGCGACAACGAGCGCACACCACCAGCGGGCTTCGGCGAGGATCCTCGTGTTGCATACGCCCGGCGCACGGTCGGCGAGGATCCTCGGCTACGCCTTGGCGGGCAGCTGCGGTCCGGCATCCCTGCGCGCCTCGAAAACGGGCCTGCTGGCCGGTGGGCCTCTGGCGAAGACCCAACCTGACCAGCAGCTTCGTGGCGGAGGGAGTGGGATTTGAACTGCGCTCGAGCTCTTCGGCGGTCCAGACCTTGTCGGCCACGGAACCACGGTGTGGCTCGGTACGAACCGGCCGCGTCTCGGTAGTCTGCGGTTGTGGCCGACGATCGTGACGTGCTGAGTGCAGCGGACCTCGACGAGCTCGAACCGAACGAGCGAGCCCGTGCGGTTCGCGCCAAGGTCGTGGACGACCTGGATCGTGTACCCGAGGAGTTCCGCCGCCGGATCACGTCGACGGCAGGACGTCTTTCGGCGGAGCTGAGCCAGCGCACACCGGAGTGACTCGCAGGCAGGTCCAGGTAGCGGCTTCCTTCTTCGTTCGGCTCGACGCGCTCTTCCCGCCGGAGCGGACTGCAAGCGGAGGCCCGTCTGCGACGGACTTCCTGGCCCACGAGATGCCGACGATCGTCGATCTTCTTGCCGAGGACTACATCGGCTCGACGCTGGCAGTCGAAGACGTCCCGCCCGTCCGGGTGTTGATCACGAGTGGGGTGCTGGTGCCCTATGTCGCCGTGTATGCCCATCTCAGGCCCGATGAGGTGATCGAGGTCATCGAGCTCGACATCCATCCCTCGTAGGCGCGCCTCGTCCGGACTCTGCTGGTGTCGGACGGAGCGCCGATCGTCCATTCGCGCGGGGTTGACGTGCCGCCCCAGGTGGCGATAGCGCGTACCGCGCTGGTGAGCGGCACCCGACGAATATGCGACGTTCTCCGTCGCTCGGCCGAGCGGAGGCGAGAAAGCGACCCGTGCGACGGACACGCTGAGCCGGAGGCACGCGCAGCGGAGCTGGCCGAGGTGTTGCTGACAGCTGCGCCAAGCGGCCGTTGCTTGAGCCGCGGTAGCGTCCGCGTCGATGGCGGACAACGAAGAACAGGTCCAGGTCAAGATCAGCGTTCCCGAGGAACTCGAGAACGGGCTCTACGCGGATCTGATGACCGTGTGGCACACGCCCTACGGCTTCACCCTCGACTTCGCTGCGCTTGGTCATCCGCGCGAGGACGAGGACGGCAAGCCGATGATGCCGGCGAACGTGGTTGCCCGCCTCAAGATCCCGTCGACGGTCATCTTCCAGGTGGCCAAGGCGATTGCCGACAACGTCCGTAAGTTCGAGGAGAGCTACGGGCCGATCACGCCTGCGCCTCCCGATGGTTCGACTGTTCCACCGTTCCCGGACCTTGGTACCGTGGACGATCAAGACGGAGACGATGACGATGAGCACCAAGACGACTGAGCGTGATGGCGCCTACGAGACGGCCCTGGTGATCGGCGAGAACCGGTCCGAAGTCCTCGCCGACCTTGACGCGCTCGCCGCACGCGCCGTGCTCTCCCAGCCGCTCGAGGACTTGGACCAAGGCCGCAGCACCGTCCATCGGTCCTCCGCTGCGTTCCTGGACTCGTTGACGAGCCGCTGAGGCCCCGTCCGGCCGTTCCTCGCCCGTGCCGACGCACGAGGAGACCACACCTTCGAGCGCGACTTCTCGCGTCTGACACGCATCTTCTGAGCGACCGGTACGACGCGAGAGGGCCCCGCCGCCCGGCGGAGAGGGGCGGGGCCGAACAGGGTGGCGGGAACCCTGCAGCGGCGACCGTAGCGCCGTCCGTCTGTGAACGAGGGCGGCCGCGTGACCCGGCCCGTGCCCGTGAGTCGCATCTTCTTGAGCGACCGGGTGCGGTCGCGTCCGTCGATCCGCCACTTGACGCGGTAGCGGCGGCGCGCCGTCGGGGTCCCCTTCGGCGGTACGCCGAGGCCGAACACCTGCACCCGCTGCGGCGTGCTCACCCGTACCACTCCGTGCCACTGGGGCCGTCTGATGCCGTCCAGTAGTGGTACCACAGTGGTACGGGCATCCCCAGCGCCTCCCAAAACGAAATCTGCTGGCCAGTGGGCCTCTTGCGAAAACCCGATCTGACCAGCAGCTTCGTGGCGGAGGGAGTGGGATTTGAACCCACGGAGACCCGAAGGCCTCAACGGTTTTCGAGACCGTCCCATTCGTCCGCTCTGGCATCCCTCCTGGGAATCGCCGAGGGTAGCGAACCGGTCCGGCGTGCAGCGAAGGGGACTCAGCGCCGCTGCTGGAAGAACTCGGCCAACAGCTCGGCGCACTCGTGCCCGGCCACGCCGGCCCGCACGGCGAACTCGTGCGGCAGGCGCGGGTCGGCGCCCAGGTGGTAGAGCGACCCGCAGGCGCCGGCCTTGGGGTCGGGCGCCCCGAACACGACCCGGGCGACGCGTGCCTGCACCATGGCGCCGGCGCACATGGGACACGGCTCGAGGGTGACCACCACGGTGGCGTCCGGGAGTCGCCACGAGCCGGCGGCGCGGCAGGCCGATCGCAACGCCAGCAGTTCGGCGTGCGCCGAGGGGTCGGCGGCCTCCTCGCGGCGGTTGTGGTCGCGGGCCACCACGCGCCCGTCGACCAGCACCACGGCGCCGACCGGGACCTCGCCGGCCTCGGCGGCGGCGCGCGCCTCGTCGAGCGCGATCGCCATCGCCTCCTCGTCGGTGATGCGTGGGGCGTCGGTGGACGCGGCGTCGGCGCCGGGCTCAGCGGTCATCGAGCGCACCATAACCAGCAGGAACGCGCCCACCCGGCGTCGAATCCCCAGAGAACGAGGGCGTTGGGTCTCCATCTCGGCGCTGGTCGGACGGAGCTGGGGCCGTCCGGCCGCCTCACCTCTTCGTGGCGGGACCGCGGGCCGGGCCACCTCGGGAGGTGGCCCGGCCCGACGAACCGAGCGGAGGGAGTGGGATTTGAACCCACGGTGGGTTGCCCCACACACGATTTCCAATCGTGCCGATTCGGCCGCTCTCGCACCCCTCCTCGGGAACGTGTCACGATAGTGTCCCTCCACAACCGAATCGAAGTGCGCCTGCTTCGAAGGTGGCGGCCGGGTCCTGTGCGATCCTGGCCCGTGAACCGAGTCAGGGCCGGAAGGCAGCAGCTCTCAGCGGACACCGGGATGTGCCGCAGATCACCTGGCCGTCACCTTCGGAGCAGGAAACTTCACCGGCTCCGGCGACCGGTACAGTCGGCCCTCGCATGGCGTACCAGTCGCTCTACCGCCGATACCGGTCGCAGCGCTTCGAGGAGGTGCTGGGCCAGGAGCACGTGACCCGGGCGCTGCGCAACGCCGTCCGCGAGGGCCGCGTCGCGCAGGGGTACCTGTTCTCGGGTCCCCGGGGCACGGGCAAGACGTCGACGGCCCGGATCCTGGCCAAGGTCCTCAACTGCGAGCACCCCGAGGACGGCGAACCCGACACCACCTGCCCCAACTGCCGGGCGGTGGAGGAAGGTCGCCAGGTCGACTGGCTCCAGGAGCTCGACGCCGCCTCCAACAACGGGGTGGACGCCATGCGCGACCTGCTGGGGCGGGTGTCGATGGGCACCAGCGGCAACCGGAAGGTCTACGTCCTCGACGAGGTCCACATGCTGTCGACGGCGGCGTCCAACGCCCTGCTGAAGACGCTCGAGGAGCCACCCGAGCACGTGGTGTTCGTGCTGGCCACCACCGAACCCGAGAAGGTGCTGCCCACCATCCGGTCGCGGACCCAGCACTTCGAGTTCAACCTGCTGCCCGCCGA
The DNA here is from genome assembly GCA_963800295.1 of uncultured Acidimicrobiaceae bacterium. Lineage (GTDB taxonomy): Bacteria > Actinomycetota > Acidimicrobiia > Acidimicrobiales > Salinilacustritrichaceae > Salinilacustrithrix. Next base: position 44,322 of record CAWDAJ010000004.1, on the reverse strand, counting down.
CGTACTCGCCGACCACGTCCGCCACGTCATCGCCGACGCCGGCCTCGAGCTCGGCGAGGACGTCGTCGACCACGTCGTCAAGGCCGGCCGTGGCTCGGCCCGCGACACGCTCTCCGCGCTCGACCAGGCAGCGGCCGCCGGTGGCGTGTCGTCGGCGACGGTGCCGGTCGACGACCTGATCGACGCGCTCGGTCGTTCCGACGCCGGCGCCGCCCTGCTGGCCGTCGACGCCGGCGTGCGCTCCGGCCGCGATCCTCGGGTGCTGGCCGAAGCGCTGATCGAGACGCTGCGCCACGCCTTCCTGCAGGCCATGGGGGCACCGGCCAGCGGTCTCACCGAACGGGCATCGGCCCGGGCCCGCGAGATCAGCCAGGCCCTCGGCCCGGCCACGCTCACCAAGGCGCTCGAGGCCGTCGGTGCCGCCGTGGTCGAGATGCGCCACGCTCCCGACCCGCGCATCCCCCTCGAGGTGGCGCTGGTCCAGCTCGCCCGGCCCGAGGCGGCCGGCGACACCGACGCGCTGGCCCGCCGCGTCGAGGCGCTCGAACGCGCCCTGGCTGCCGGCGTGCCGGCGCCCGCCCAGACGACCTCTGCCGCGGCCTCGTCCGACACGCCTGGGCCGCCGGCGGACACGCCGGCCCCCACCGTGGCCACCACCGCCCCGGTCGGCCGGGCGGCCACCCCTCGGGGTGCGGAAGCAGCCCGTGCCCGCCTCGCCCAGCACGAGGCCACGGCGAAGGACGCTCCCGAGCCGGCCACCTCCGATCCGGGTCCCGCCGCCGGGTCCCGGCCCACGCTCGGGGCGGTGAAGCGCCAGCGCGGTGCCGTTGACTCCGACTCCGCCACCGAGACCTCGTCCGCAGCTGCCGGTGCCCAGGCGGCCGACACGACCGCCGACGCTTCGTCCGACTCCGAAGCGCCGGTGTCCGCACCCCCGACCTCGCCCGCGGCCGAGACACCTGTCCGGGCCGAGACGCCGGCCACGGCGGACGTGCCGAACGCCGGCGGCCTGCCGTCACCCGAAGCGCTCACCGAGGCGTGGGAGTCCCAGGTGCTCGAATCCCTGAAGGGACGGGCCAAGGCGCTGTACAAGCCGGGGCGCTTCCTCCCCGGCGACGGCCGCACCGCCCGCTTCGGTCTGCCGAACGAGCCCCACCTGCGCAACTGCCTCGACAAGCTCGACGAGGTGCGGGCTGCGCTCGAGGCTCACTTCGGCCGCCCGGTGCCGCTCGAGCTCGTGGTCGACGAGGACGGCGCGGCCGGTGCTTCGTCGTCGTCCCCCGGCCCGACCGGCTCTGCCGCGTCGTCCACCGACGGTGCCGACGAACCCGAGGAGGAGCTGGTCGACCTCGACGAGCTCACCGACGCCCCCGACGCCACCTCCGGTGGCCTCGCCCAACTGAAGGACGCCTTCCCCGGCGCCGAGCTGCTGGAGGACCAGTGAGCGATCACACCCCCGAACCCGATCCGTCCATCGAGCCGTCGGCCCTCGACGGGCTGCTGGGCGGACTGTCCGGCGGTGGGCTCGGCGATCTGCTCGCCGGTGCCCAGCAGGCCATGGCCGCCAGCCAGGCCGCCTCGGCCCAGGAGGTCGAGGGCTCGGCGGGCGGTGGCATGGTGCGCATCGTGGCCACCGGCGCCGGCGAGGTGCGCTCGGTGCGGATCGATCCGGCGGTGGTCGACCCCGACGACGTCGACGGACTCGAAGACCTGGTCATGGCGGCCATCCGCGACGTCAACGTCCGGGTCAACGAGCTCCACCAGCAGGCGATGAGCGGGGCCATGGGTGGCATGGACCCCTCGGCCATGCTCGGTGGTCTGTTCGGTGGTGCCGAGGACGACGACTCCGAGGAGGAGTGACCGGCGGTGCACGCCGACGCCGTCCAGAACCTGATCGACCAGCTCGGCCGCCTGCCCGGTGTCGGGCCCAAGTCGGCCCAGCGGATCGCCTACCACCTGCTGAAGGTGCCCCGGCAGGACGCGGTGGCCCTGGCCGAGGCCGTGGTCACGGCCAAGGACCGGGTGCGGTTCTGCGAGGTCTGCCACAACCTGTCCGAGTCGGAGCGGTGCACCATCTGCGCCGATCCCCGCCGTGATCCCACACTGGTCTGCGTGGTCGAAGAACCCCGCGACATCGTGGCCGTGGAGAAGACCGGTGGCTTCAGCGGCCGCTACCACGTGCTCGGCGGGGCCATCAATCCCATGGAGGGCATCGGGCCCGACCAGCTGAAGGTGCGCGAGCTGCTCACCCGGATCGACACCGATGCGGTCGTCGAGGTGATCCTGTGCACCAACCCGAACCTCGAGGGCGACACCACGGCCATGTACCTGGCCCGCCTGCTCAAGCCGCTCGGGGTCCGGGTCACCCGGATCGCCAGCGGCCTGCCGGTGGGCGGCGACCTCGAGTACGCCGACGAGCTGACGCTGGGTCGGGCGTTGGAGGGCCGGCGGGACGTCGAGGCGTAGGCCGTTCGCTTCAGCGCACGTTCGGAAGTTCCTCGCCGGGGCTCGGAACTTCTGTTCCCACGAGCGGTGCGACGTCGAGGCATAGACGCGACCCGGCCCGGTCAAGGTGCGGGGGAGAGGGCAGGCGACCGGGCCGGGGGAGAACCAACCCGGGTGCCGACTCCTGGACGGAGGCGGGCGGGCAGTGCGAACCGAACAGTTGCCGACACCCGGGAAGATGTGAAGGCCAGCGGCGCTGACCAGGTTGTGGGCCGGGTGGCGCCCAGGGGGCGACCCGACGTTGCGTTCACGTTACACACATGACGGTGCCGTGACAAGTGTGACGGCCAAAAATTGTCCGGTTTCGGCTAGTCGACGAGTGCCGGCTGGGCTTCGCCGACGTCGCCGGTGGGCTCGGAACCCGTGGGCACGGGCGGCGTGGCCCGCAGGTACAGGAACCCGATGATCCCGGCGATGAGGCTGCCGCCGAGGATGCCGATCTTGGCCGAGTCGGTGAACAGGCTCCCCGGCTCGAAGGCCAGGCTGGCCACGAACAGCGCCACGGTGAACCCGACGCCGGCGGTGATCGCCAGGCCGAGGACGTGGCGGTAGGTGACCCCGTTGGGGAGCGAACCGATGCCCAGGCGGTCGCCGAGGAAGGTGAAGGTGAACACCCCGATGGTCTTGCCGGCGATGAGGCCGAGGGCGATGCCGAGCACCACCTTGTTGGTGAGGATCCCGTCGAGCGCGTCGCCGCTGAGCCGCACCCCGGCGTTGGCGAAGGCGAACAGCGGCACGATGACGAACGCCACCCAGCCGTGGAGCCCGTTCTCGAGGCGGTCGAGCGGTGACTGCGACTCGGTGACGAGCCGGTCCATCTCCTCGAGTCGCAGGGCGTCGAAGTCGTACACGTCGTCGGTGATGTCGGTACCGGGGTCGGGGCTGTAGTCGGGATCGCCGGCGAGGGTGCGCCGGAGGTCCTCGTTGAAGTGGGAGGGGTCGTAGAAGGGCCAGGCCGGCGTCATGAGGCCCAGGGCCACGCCGGCCAGGGTGGCGTGCACGCCGGTCTCGTGGAAGGCGAACCAGGCGATGAGGGCCAAGGCGATGTACACGGGCATGGCCCGGACGTGCATGCGCTTGCACACCTCGACCACCGCCAACGTGGCGAGCGAGATGGCCAGCCATCCCAGGCTCAGGTCGGACGTGTAGAAGATGGCGATGACGAGGATGGCGCCGATGTCGTCGGCGATGGCCAGGGTCAGCAGGAACACCTTGGCCGCCGGCGGCACCCGGTTGCCGACCAGCGCCACCACGGCGACGGCGAAGGCGATGTCGGTGGCCATGGGGACGCCCCAGCCGTGGAACCCGTCGCCGCCGGCGTTGAGGAGCATGTAGATCAGGGCCGGCGTGATCATGCCGCCGAGGGCGGCGATGGCCGGCAGGGCGGCCTTCTTCGGGTCACGCAGCTCGCCGTGGACCATCTCGCGCTTGATCTCGAGGCCGACCAGGAAGAAGAAGATGGCCATCAGGGCGTCGTTGACCCACTCGACCATCGTGAGGTCGACGTGGGCCAGGTGCCCGAACTCGATGCTCAACGGGTACTCCCAGAGCGTGAGCTGGGCGTGGAACCACGGCGAGTTGGCCCAGACGAGCGCGGCCACGGCGGCGACCAGCATGACGATGGCGCCGCTGGTCTCGGTGTGCATGAACCGCTGGAAGGGCTGCACGAAGCGCCGGGGCACGAACTTGTCGGTCTCGCTCCAGCTCGGCCGGCGGCCGGTGAACGGCGAGGGGGTGGTGGCCATGGTTCCATCCTTGTCGGGCGTGACGACCCGGTCGGGACGTCGCGGCGCCGTGGTTCTAGATCGGCGGTGTGGGTGAGCGTTTGAGTGTCATCGACACGATCGTCCCGTCATCTGCGGGATGGAACGTGACGTCGTCGGTGAGGACCTTGATGAGGGGGATGCCCAGCCCGGACTCGTGCTGGAGCCGAGTGGGGTCGGTGGGATCGGGGAGCGCCTCGACCGCATCGGGATCGAAGCCGGGTCCGTGGTCCTGGATGTCGATTCGGAACCGGTCCTCGTCGAGGTGGCAGGTGATGACCACCGGTTGGTCGGCGGCGTCGGGCCGGTGGGCCTTGATGGCGTTGCTGCAGGCCTCGGTCACCGCCAGGCGCAGATCGTCGAGGCGTGACTCGGGCAACGGGGGGTCGAGGCTCGCCGCGGTGGCGACCACGAGTCGAACGACGGCGAGGTAGTCGAGCCGGGGAGGGATCTCCAGGCGAACCTCAGCCATCGTGCGCGACCTCAGTCCGTGGCCGTCGCCGAGACCGCATCGTCGACGGTGTCGGCGATGGTGAAGACGTTCTCCAGACCGGTGACGTCGAAGACCTTGAGGATGCGGGCGTTCGTGCACACCAACCGGAGGTCGCCGTCGGCAGCCCGGGCGCGCCGTACGGCACCGACGAGGACGCCGAGCCCGGTGGAGTCGATGAAATCGACGTCCTCGAGGTCGATGACCAACCGGTTGGCGCCCGATTCGACGAGCTCGGTGAGCCGCGCCCGGAGTTCGGGCGCGGCGGCGACATCGATCTCGCCGGACGCTGCGACAAGGGTCCAGCCGTCGACGTCGGTGTCCGGGATCTCCAGCTCCATGGCGACCTTCCACGCTACCGGTCGACCGTGGTCCAAGTCCGATCCTGGGGGACCACAGCGGTGGAACTACACCCCTGTCATCCCCGGGAGCCAGGGCGTACGCTCGCCCCGTGCCCGCCGATCTCCCGCACCCGCGCGACCTCGAGTCGCTCGTGCGCCAGCGGGCCGCGCTGCTCGCCGAGCGCGACGCGAGGCACCTCGGCGAGCCGGATCGCCTGGTCCACGTGGAGCGCATCCCGTCGCGTCAGGCCCGCCACGCCGAGCTCTCCCGACCGCTGCCGCCGGCCGTGGCCGAGCGTCTCGGCGTCGACCGGCTCTACACCCACCAGGCCCAAGCGCTCGACCTGGTCCGTGACGGGCGCTCGGTGGTCATCGCCACCGGCACCTCGTCGGGCAAGTCGCTGGTGTACCAGGCCGCCATCGGCGAGGCGGCAGGAGAGCCGGTCCGCCCGGGCACCGCTCTGTGCATCTTCCCCACCAAGGCGCTGGCCCAGGACCAGCTCCGGGCGCTCACGTCCATGGAGCTTCCCGGCGTGGTCGCCGCCACCTACGACGGCGACACCGGCCGGCACGAGCGCTCCGAGGCCCGGCGCAACGCCAACGTGGTGCTCACCAACCCCGAGATGCTCCACTGCGGGATCCTCCCGCACCACGCCGGCTGGATGCGCTTCCTGTCCCGCCTGCGCTACGTCGTGGTCGACGAGGTCCACCTCTTCCGTGGCGTGTTCGGGTCCCACGTCGCCCACGTGCTCCGTCGCCTGCGTCGCCTGGCCGCCCACTACGGGGCCGATCCCGTGTTCATCGGTGCCTCGGCCACCATCGGTGAGCCGGCCTCGTTGGCCAGCGCCCTCACCGGCCTCGACGTCACGGCGGTCACCGACGACGGCTCGCCGGCGGGCGAACGGGTCGTGGCGATCTGGAACCCGCCCGTCCTCGACGCCGACACCGGCACCCGGATGTCGACGCACGGCGAGGCGGCCGGCCTGGTCTCGGCGCTGGTCCGCGGCGACCGACGCACGCTCGGCTTCTGTCCCAGCCGTCGCACCACCGAGCTGGTGGCCGAGGGCGTACGACGTCAGCTGCCGGCCGAACGACGCGACCGGATCGCCGCCTACCGCGGCGGCTTCCTCGCCGAGGAGCGCCACGAGATCGAACGTGCCCTCGCCGAAGGGGCGCTCGACGCGGTCACCACCACGTCGGCGCTCGAGCTCGGCGTCGACATCGGTGGCCTCGACGCCTGCGTGCTCGACGGCTTCCCCGGCACCGTCGCCGCCATGTGGCAACGGATCGGCCGTGCCGGACGACGCCAGCAGGAGTCGCTCGCCGTGCTGGTCTGTGGTGCCGACCAGCTCGACCAGTGGATCGCCGCCAACCCGCGCGCTCTCTTCGAGCGGCCCCCCGAACCTGCCGTCATCAATCCGGCGAACCCGTTCGTGGCCGACCCGCACCTGCGATGCGCCGCCTTCGAGCTGCCCCTCACCCACGACGACACCCGCTTCTGGCCCGGCCTCCTCGACGAAGCCGTGTGCCGTCTGGCGGGCGCCGGCGAGCTCGTCGTCAGGCCGCCCGGAGTGGGCACCGCAGGTGGGCGCGGGCGCCGCCGGCGGCGCACGGTGCATTCGCCGGTGGCGGTGTGGTCGGGTGCCGGTTGGCCGGTCGACGGCGTCGGCCTGCGCGCTGGCGCCGGTGGCCAGGTCGCCATCGTGAGCTCCGATGGCACGCGCGTCGGCACCGTCGATGGCAGCCGGGCGGGCGAGGTCGTGCACGACGGCGCCGTCTACCTGCACGCCGGCCGCCACTACCGCGTGGTCGAACTCGACCTCGACGCCCGGCGCGCCGTCGTCGAGCCCGACGACGGCAGCACCACCACAACGGCGATCACCCGCATGGACCTGCGGATCCTCGGAGAGGACCGCTGCCGCGACGCTGGCGGGGTCCGGCTGTCGGTCGGACGCATCGCCGTCACCACCCGCGTCACCGGCTACGACCGCAAGGACGCCATCACCGGCGAACGGATCGAGCGGGTGGGACTCGATCTGCCACCGAGCACGCTCGAGACCCGTGGCGTCATCCGTGTGGTGCCCGACGACCTCCTGGCCGGACTGGGCCTGGTGCCCGACGCCTGGCCGGGGGTGCTCCACGCCGCCGAGCACGCCGCCATCGGCGTCCTGCCCCTGTTCGCCATCTGCGACCGCTGGGACGTCGGCGGTGTCTCCACCGCCCGGCACGTCGACACCGGCGGACCCACCATCGTCATCTACGACGGCTACCCCGGCGGCGCGGGCATCGCCGAGCTGGGCTTCGACGTGGCCGACCGCCACCTGGCCCTCACGGCCGAGCTCGTCGCCGCATGCGGATGCCGGTCGGGCTGCCCGTCGTGCGTGCAGTCACCCAAGTGCGGCAACGGCAACGAACCGCTCGACAAGGCCGGTGCCCTCCGCCTGCTGGCCGCCCTCAGCGGTCTCGACCTGAACGACGTCCGGCGCTCGGCCTGAGACCGGAGCTGCCGCGCCAGGCGATGTCGTGAGCACCGTGAGCACCGAACGACTCGGGCCCTGCGTACGACAACGAGCGTCGAACCGGTCGTTCGGCGCGAGCGAGGTCATCGGCCGCCGCTGAAGATCCCGCGCGTCTCACGCCCGGCCGGCCGTGCACCTTCGGCGAGGGTCCGCGCGTTGGGTGCCCCTGGCGCATCCTCGGCGAGGGTCCTCGGGTTCGCGACACACGCCGAGCGGCCGCTGCTCCGGGTTCCGGACCGCCTCGAGCGGGGCACTACGGCGCACTCGCGCCGCAGCGTCTCGTGCCGAGGGGCTCAGAGCTGCTTGGCGAGGCGGTTGAGGTAGACGGCGTGTCCGGCCCACCCCAGCAGCACCAGCGCGCCGGCGGCGGGGATGAGGATGTTCACGCCGTCGCCCTCGTCACGGATGATGGACTGGCCGCCGTCGGGGAGCTCGGTGGCCAGCTGCGGGATCTTGCTGGTGACGGTGCTGGTCCGTGGTGACACGTCGCCGTAGTCGAGACGCTCCTCGAACCCGGTGTCGACCGTGGTGGGCGGTGACAGGCGGCGGTGGCTGGTGCGCGGTCGCGGGATGGCAGCCCCGACGCGCGGAGCCGACGACGTCGGCGGCGGGGCCGCGGTGGTCGGCGGGGGTTCGTCGACCGTGAGCGTCTTGGTGTCGGTGTCGATGATGTTGGACAGCACCGGGCCGTCGGCGCCGTGGGCCATGGTGCGGACCCGGTAGCGGTACGTGCCCGGCTCGGGGACGGCGTCGACGGCCACGGTGTCCTCGTCGAGCTTCAGCACCCGGAGGTCGTCGAAGATGCCGAAGGAGCCGTCGGACTTCTGCGGACCGGCCCGCTCGAGCAGATACCCGAAGGCATCCGGGGGCAGGCGCTCCGCGGGGACCGGATCCCAGTCGACGGACACCTGCTGCGCGGCGGCATCTTCGGTGACCGTGAGCTTCTCGACCGCCGGCGGCAGGACCTGGACCTGCAGGACGGTCTGCAGGGTGTAGGAGCTGTCGGCGTTGGTCTCGGCCGTTGCCTGGAGCAGGTACCGGCCGTTGCAGGGAACGGCGAGACCGTCGACCTGGAAGGCGAGCTCGTCGGCCGGGTCGGCAGCGGACGTGCCGTCGCTGGCCACCTCGACGGGCTCGGTGCGGCAGGCGTCCACCGGCTCGAAGTCGTCGGATGGATCGTCCACCACGTCGACCACCACCCGGAGGATCTCCGAGGTGGCGGTGGGCTTCTGGAACCGGAAGTGACCGGCCACGTCGACCTCCCCGTCGCGGACGTCGGTGACCTGGTCGGCCGGTGCGTCGAGCGCCGACCCGGTCCACGCCGGCGGGGGCGGGTCCTGCTGGCTCGGCCGGGCGAGCGCCGCGGGCGCGCCCAGCACCAACGCGACCAGCCCCGCAGCCACGACGGCGGCGGCGCGGCCGGAACGGCCGGCCCAGCTACGCATCGAAGCTCTTGGCGCTGACCATCGTGGCCTTCAGGACGAGGCGCTGACGGGCCGAGCCCTTGGGGTGGCAGGTGGTCAGGGTGAGCCGGGCCTCGTCGGGGGTGTTGGCCACGACGCCGACGTCGGTGGGCACGGTGACGAAGATGTTCTCGACCTCGTACGTGCAGGTGCCCACCGGGGTCTCGAGGATGATGCGGTCGCCGGCTTCGAGGTGGTCGAGGTCGTGGAAGGGCTTGCCGTAGGTCGTGCGGTGACCGGCGATGCCGACGTTGCCGACTTCGCAGGGCAGCGGGGTGCTGGGGTAGTGCCCGGCACCGGCCTTGAGGGCGCTGGCCGTGGTGCCCTCGACGACCACCGTGTCGACACCGATCCGGGGGATCTTGATGCGGGTCAGGCTGTCGCCGACCTCGACCGAGCGGCTGACGTAGGCGTCGTGGATCTCGGGGCTGGCCAGCTGGCGGTCGAGACGGGACTGGACCCGGTCCTGGTACAGGTTGGTGTAGAAGGGGTAGCCGATCATGCCGGCAGCGCCCAGCAGCAGGGCGACCGAGAGCAGGGACAACGCCACCCGGGCCGTCCGGCGCTGCTTCAGCCGCATCACCAGTCGCTCGACCGCGTTCTGGGGGGCACGGCCCGGTGCCACCGCGGCGGCGGGCACCGATGGTGCGATCTGCGGCGACGGAGCGGTCTCGGTCGTCTCGGAGCGCTGGATGCGCAGCGTGAGCGCAACGCAGCCGCACCCGATGGCGACGATGAGAGCGGAAGCGACGAGAGGGAGCATTCGGAACGAAGCGTAGTGGTGGTGGTGACGACCGAAACCGTCGGGACGACCGCTCAGCGGAGCGGATGCCCGTCCGGTTTCGGGTGTTCCGGGGTTCGGTTGGGGGACACGTCGGTCGGTGACCGGCGACGCCGGTCACCGACGCTGGTGGTGGTCAGATGGCGTCGCCGCGGGTGCGGCGGACCAGGGCCAGGCCGAGGGCGCCGAAGCCGATCGTGGCCGCCAGGGCGAGACCGTTGGGGCTGCCGCCGCCGGTGCGGGGCAGCGCGGGCGTGGGCTCGGGGGCGGCGACCGGGAGGGCCGGCACGGCGGCGGCACCGGCCACCGAGGTGCAGTTGGCCAGCGACAGCTCGACGCCGCCCATCATGGCGTCGCCGTTGAGCAGGTCGAGGAAGACCGCGTCGGCGGCGGCGAAGGTCTGGCCGTTGTCGTCGACGCCCGTGCGGCTGTCGGCCACCGAGATGGTGGACGAACCGAGGGGCTCGGGCAGCGGGATCTCGATGCTCTGGCCCGGCCCGACCGGCTGGTTGATGCCCAGCGTCGGTGCGACGACGGTGACGATGGCCTGGTCGACGGTGGGGGTGGCCTTGGCGTCGGCCTTGGCGACGTCGACCTTGGTGGTGGCCGACCCGATGATGACGGACAGCACGGGCGCCGGGTCGACGCCGGCCACGGCCGGCGCGTCGAGGACGTCGATGCGACCGCCGGCGGCGGCGCAGCTGGCCGAGAGGGCGTCGGCGCCGGTGACCGTGTCGGTGAGGGTCTGGCCGAGCGAGATGTGTACCAGGTCGGCGCCGTCGAACAACGACGAGAACAGCGTGTCGACGGTGTCCTCGAGACCGAGGTGGGTGTTGTCGTCGACGGCCGTGGTGATCGGGCGCAGGCCGTCGACCAGCTGGTCGACCGCTTCCTGGACGGGCTCGACGATGGCGGTGAGCGGCGTCTCCAGCAGCGGCTGGATGGGGTTGACGGTGAGGTTGGCGACCCCGCCACTGGCCACGGCGTGGGGCAGTCCGTCGATCACGGTGGCGAGCGACGAGCTGCACGCCGCATCGAGCACCACGCCCGGAATCTCCTGGGGCAGGCTGCCCTCGCAGGTCTGCTGGTCGGAGCCGTCGGTGCCCTCGCCGGTGACCTGGGCGCTGGACACGCCGGCCTCGAAGGCCGGGGTGGCCAGACCGACGCCGTTGGCGAGCGCCGACAGGGTCGAGTCGAGCCCGGACGTCGTCCGGCCGACGGTGAGCTCCTGGCCGAAGGCCTTGAGCGACAGGGCCTGACCCGAAGCGTTCGCTCCGTAGGTCAGGTCGTTCTCGGCGGCTCCTGCGCCTGGGATGAGCAACATGGATGCGGCGGCGGCGCCGAGCGCTGCGACCCCGATGATCCGGCGTGTCTTCATGACTGACCTCCTGAGGGGACGCCACGCGCCCCCGCCCCTACCTCGTGTGACGGACCCTGGCCGGGTCCAGGTAAGGATTCGCCGTCCCCACGCTCTGTTCCTGCCCACGCGCGCAGAGAAACCGACGGATCAGTTCCGGGGCTCCTCGCGCATGGTGGCGGCCGCCTCGAGCACGGGGTCGGGAACGAGCCGGCCGACCAGCGGAAGCCCGGTGGCCGCCTGGTAGCGGACCCGCACCGTGACGCGGCCGGCCCGCTGGACGAGCTCGACGTGGGTGCGCGCCGGGTCGAGGGCGGTGGACGAGGCCGCCACCCCCTGGGCGGCGACCGGCGTCCGGGGGTCGACGGCGGCCGCCCGGGCGCCCTCGCGGGCGGCGTGGGTGACCAGCAGGGCATCGCGCCCGACCAGTGCCAGCTGGAGCACCAGCAGCACGGCGATGACGATGACCGGGAAGCCGAGGGCCAGCTCGACCGTGGCCTGGCCGCGCGAGCGGCCAGGCCGGGCCGAGCGTCGAAGCCGGATCACACCTTCCCGATGACGGTGTCGAGCACCGAGTTGAACAGCTTCTCGATGCGGCTGGTGCGACCGGCCCACGCCAGGAACACCAGCGCCACCGTGGCGGCGCCCAGCAGGACCAGCGCGTACTCGGCGGTGGACTGGCCCCGGTCGGCGGGGCGACGGTGGCCGGGATCGGTGAACCGATCGACGGCGGTGGTCAGCGCCGTGAGGGCGCGGACCTGGAGGGCGAGCAGGAACGGGTTCATGGGTCTCCTCGGATCAGGGAGTGACGGAGGCCGGGGCCTCGAGTGGGCTGCCGTCGAGGGAGCCGAGCGTGCCCGCCACCAGCGGGGCGACCGTGAGCAGGCCGAACGCGGGAAGGGTGCACAGGACCAGAGGGAACAGGAGCAGCACGGGCAGCCGCCGGGCCCGGGCCTCGGCGGCGCGGCGCCGGCGGTTGCGGGCCTCGGTGCCGACCCGCTCGAGCGCAGGGAGCAGGGGGGTGCCGTAGCGGACGTGGTCGACCAGCGCGTGCACCAGTGGGCGGGCGGGGTCGCCCCACCGCTCGCCGAGGGTGAGCACGGCGGCCTCGATCCGGCCGCCGGAGGCGATGGCGTGCACGGCGTCGTGCACGTGGCTGCGCAAGGCGCCTGGAGCACACGGCGCTGCCGCGCGCAGGGAGTCGGCCACGGTGAGGCCGGCGGCGGTGGTGAGGGCGAGCAGGTCGACGAGCTCGGGCAGATCGGTCTCGACGGCGCGGGTCCGACGGGAACGCCCCTGGCGGCGCAGCCGACCGGCCCGCGCGCCCACGACGCAGGCCGCACCGGCGAGCAGGCCGAGCAGAGGGTCGACGACCGCACCGAGCGCGACGACGATGACGAAGACGCCCGTGCGCCGCTCGGCGGCCGGATCGTCGTGGTGGCGGCGGAGCAGGCGCCGGCGCACCAGCCGACCGAGCAGACGAGCGGCACCGGTCGACGAACGGGCCTCCGCCGAACCGACGCCGCCGTCGATGCGCATCGCCCGGATGCGATGCGGCGGGCGCGGTCCGTGGAGCGACATGGCGGTGGCCGATGCCGCGGCGAGACCGGCCAGCACCGGTGCCCAGGTCACCGGGCGCTCCGCACGAGTCGCCCCATCCACCACGCACCGAAGGCGTCGAGACCCACGCCGACCGCGACGCAGACCCACCCGGCCGGCGTCCCGAGGAGGAAGTGGCCGGCCCGGGGATCGACGCCCGAGAGCAGCAGGGCGAAGGCCACCGGGGCGATGGTGAGCACGAGCGCCGACGCCCGGCCCTGGGTGGCCAGGGAGGCGGCCTCGGCGTCGGCGTCGAGGCGGTCGCGGAGGCTGGCGGCGGCGCCGTCGACGGCTCGGGCGCCGGGGCCGCCGACGCGGGCGGCGACGGTGAGGGCGGCGGCGGCCAGCCCGGTGGCGGTGTCGCCGGCGTCGGTGGCCCACCGGTCGAGTGCCTCGTCGAGCGGCCGCCCGGAGGCGACCGACTCGGAGATGGTGCGCAGCTCGGGCCCGAGGGGCGTACCGATCGCGGCGGCGCTCTGCACGGCGGCGGGCAGCGAGGCGCCACCGCGCAGTGCGGTGGCGACGGCGTCGAGCGCCTCGGGCAACTGACGACCCCGCATGCGGCCGTGCCGGTCGCCCACGACCGCCAGCGCCGCCGGCGGGCCGAGCAGGGTGGCCACGAGCAGCACACGGGCCTGGGGGACGATCGGGGCGGCCACGGCACACAGACCGGCCCCGGCCGCCCATGCGGTCAGCGCCGTGGCTGCGTCGGTGATGCCGGCACGCTGCAGGGCGGAGCCGGCCCAGCGCGGTACGGGCACCGTGGGGATCCGCCACGCACCCGTCGGCTCGTGACCGGCCAGCCGGGTGCGGACCCGCAACCGGGTGACCTCGCCGGCCGCGACCAGCAGCACCGCGGCGGCCGCGAGCACCGCCGCCATCACTCGGTCACCACTTCGCCGTCGGTGACGAGGGGGACGGTCCGGGGTTCGGCGTCGGGGTCGTCGGCGACGCGGTGCACGGCGACCACGGCCCGCCGGCCGTCGGGCCGCCGGGTGACGTGGACCAGCAGGTCGACGGCGGTCGTGACCTGGTCGCGCACGGCCCGGAGGGGGAGGTCGACGCCGGCGGTCAGGGCCATGGTCTCGAGCCGCCGCAGGGCCTGGGCGGGGCCGTTGGCGTGGCAGGTCGACAGCGACCCGTCGTGGCCGGTGTTCATGGCCTGGAGCATGTCGAGCGCCTCGCCGCCCCGGACCTCGCCGACCACGAGCCGGTCGGGTCGCATGCGCAGCGCGTTGCGCACCAGCTCGCGGATGGGGATGGCGTCGAGCCCGTCGGGGGATGCCGGCCGGGTCTCGAGCCGGACGACGTGGTCGCCCGGCAGGCGCAGCTCGGCGGCGTCCTCGACGGTGACCACGCGCTCGCCGGGGTGGAGGTGCTGGCACAGGGCGTTGAGCAGCGTGGTCTTTCCGGCACCGGTGCCGCCGACCACCACGACGTTCTGGCGCTGGCGCACGGCGGCGGTGAGCAGCTCGACGACCGGTGCGTCGGCGAACGCCTCGAGCGGCAGCGTGGTGGCGGCGAAGCGGCGCACGGTGACGTAGGGCCCGTCGACGGCGAGCGGAGGCATGGCGATGTGCACGCGCGATCCGTCGGGCAGGCGGGCGTCGACCAGCGGCGTGCGCCGGTCGGCCCGGAGGCCGAGTGGCGTGACGACCCGTTCGACCAGGTGGTCGACGGTGGCGGCGTCGAGCACGATGCCGGTGGGTGCCAGGCGACCGCCCCGTTCGACCCACACCGGTCCGGGTCCGTTCACCAGCACGTCGGTGACCTCGGCGTCGGCGAGGAGGTCGTCGAGGACACCGAGGCCGTACATCCGTGCCCGCACGCGCCGGACCGCCTCGGCGGTGGCGACGGCGTCGAGCAGGGGCGCGTGGCGGCGGACGAGCTCGGTGAGCTGCTGCGCGGACAGCGATCCACCGTGGACGATGGCGGCCTCGTGGACCAGCTCGTCGAGGTCGGTGGTCGGCGGGTGGGTGGCGGTCACGACGCGACCACCTCGGTGACGGCGCGGCGGAGCTGCCGGGGGAGGCGGGAGGTGAGCAGCCCGGCATCGACGGCCCGGGCCACGCCGGGATCGACGGCGACCGTGGTGCGAACAGGGACGTCGGTGCACGCGGCCACGTCGTCGGCCCCGAGCGCTCGTCTCGGTTCGCGCACCAGCGTGATCTCCGATGCCGGCAGCGGGAGCGAGCGCAGCCGGCGGACCGCGAGGTAGCACGCCCGGCTGACCAGCACGCTGCGGTCGGCGTGACGGACGACGGTGGCGGCCGCACCCGACGGGCGGGTGCCGGCGTCGACCACGACGTCGCGAGGCGACTCGGCGAGCGTCCGGGCCAGGACGGCGGCCCGGTCGGCGACCAGCGGGCCCGCGCCACGCGGGAGCAGCAGCAGGTGGTCGCCCACGGGGACGAGCAAGCGATCGAGCGCGTCGGCAGGCACATCGTCGCCGGCGGCGAGCCAGTCGGCCACGCCGCGATCGGCGCCCCGGACCCCGAGGGCGTCGGGCAGGTCGCCGTCGAGATCGACGAGCAGCGTGCTGCGGACGGCCGCCGACACGAGGGCGTGGGAGGCGGCCAGCACGGTGGCGCCTGCGCCGCCCTTGACGGCCCAGTAGGCGGTGAACACGGGGACTCCCCTCCTTCCGCGCCGCGCATGACGGGCGGGTACCGGTAGGGGAAGTCGAACCCGGAACGACGCGAAGTCAACCGAGGGTGACCGAGAACATAGCAAGACCCTCGACAGGTGACAAGTGTCGCTCCGCGTCCCGCCCCGGTGCCGTGTTCCTAGGCTCACGGACGTGGAAGCGGCCTTCTTCGATCTCGACAAGACGGTGATCGCCCGGCCCTCCATGGTCGCCTTCGGCGGACCGCTGCGGCGCGAGGGGCTGGTGTCCCGGCGGCTGCTGATGCGGGCGCTGTGGGCCCAGGCCATCTACCTGACGCTCGGGGCCGACGAGGCCCGTCTCGCCCGGGTCCGCGACGCTGCCCTCCGGGTGTCGGCCGGGTGGGAGCAGTCCCACATCAGCGCGCTGGTGCGCGAGACCCTGGTCGAGGTCATCGACCCGATCGTCTACGACGAGGCGCTCGACCTCATGCAGATGCACCGTGACGCCGGGCGCAAGATCTTCATCGTGTCGGCGTCACCCGAGGAGATCGTGGCCCCGCTGGCCCGGTACCTGGGTGCCGACGAGGCGATCGCCACCCGGGCGGTGCTCGACGAGCACGGGCGCTACACCGGCGAGGTCGAGCGCTACTGCTACGGCCCCGAGAAGGCCGCCATCCTCGAACACCTGGCGGCCCGCGACGGCATCGACCTGTCCGCGTCCTACGCCTACTCCGACTCGGCCACCGACGCGCCGATGCTCGGCGCGGTCGGGCACGCCATCGCCGTGAACCCCGATCGGGACCTGCTCAAGCTGGCCCGGGCCGAGGGCTGGGAGGTGGTGCGGTTCACGCATCGCGTGCCGCTGCGCGAGCGCGTCGCCATGCCGTCGGCCACCACGGTGGGGATCGGCTCGCTGGTGGTCGGTGCCGCCGCCGGTGCCGCCGTGGCCTGGTGGCTGTGGCAGGAGCGTCGCCGCCCCGCCACCCGCACCGCCGCCGCACGCGTCGCCGCCACCGAGGCCCGCAAGCGCGTCGCCCGCTGGAGCTCTGCGGCCCTGGCGAGCGGCTCGTTGCGCAGCTTCAGGTCGCCGAAGGCGACATTCACACGTGGCGGGCCTTCTTGGCCACCGCCCTGGCCAGAACGACGAACACGGTGAGGAGCAGGAGCTTCTTCATGGGCCGGCATCGTAGGCCCATCCGGCGATCGACCCCCTAGGGTGCGCCCCGGAGGTGTCCGAGTACCTGGTGGGCTCCGCCGCCTTCAAAGCGGTTGGCACGGGCGATCCCCGTGCGGCGGGTTCGATTCCCGTCCACCTCCGCCACGCATCTCCTCGTCGCTACACGGCGAGGAGATCGCGCGCCCCGGTCTCCAGGCTGGGGTGCCGGAGCTTGCTCATGGCCCGGGCCTCGATCTGGCGGATGCGCTCCCGCGTCAGCCCGAAGATGGCACCGACCTCCTCGAGCGTGCGGGGTTCGCCACGGTCGAGCCCGTAGCGGAAGCGCAACACCTCGCGCTCGCGCGGCTCGAGGTGGTGGAGCATCCGGGCGATCTCGCCGGGCAGGAGCATGGCCGCCGCCGACTCGAACGGCGACGCCGCCGCCAGGTCCTCGACCACGTCGCCGAGCTCGGCGTCGCCCTCGTCGCGCAGCGGCTCGGACAGCGACACCGGCTCGGCGGCGAAGCGCAGGGCCTCGCGGACCTTGTCGATGGACAGGTCGAGCTCGTCGGCCAGCTCGGCTTCGGTGGGCGGGCGCCCATGGCGGGTCTCGAAGCGGACCCGCACCTTCTGCAGGCGGGCGAGCATGTCGCCGGCGTGGACCGGCAGGCGGATGGTGCGGCCGGTGTTGGCGATGCCGCGGGTGATGGCCTGGCGGATCCACCAGGTGGCATACGTCGAGAACTTGAAGCCCTTGCGCCAGTCGAACTTCTCGACGGCGTGGATCAGGCCGAGGTTGCCCTCCTGCACCAGGTCGAGCAGCGGAAGTCCCGAGGCCTGGTACTTCTTGGCGATCGACACCACCAGGCGCAGGTTGGCCTCGACGAACTGGCGTTTGGCGGCTTCGCCCCGCCGGACCGTGCGTCGGAGGGACGCCTTCGCGGCCGGCGAGATGGCGCCGGGAGCGGCGAGGGTGGCCTGCGCGGCGGCACCGGCCTCGATCTGCTGGGCGAGGCGGACCTCGTCGTCCTTGGTGAGCAGCGCGTGGCGCCCGATGTCGCGGAGGTAGAGCCGGACGAGATCCTCTTCGTCGCCGCCACGGTCGCTCGGCACGCAGGTCCCCCTTCGTCGCTCGCTCTCGGCCGGGGCCTACGATGCGGCGAGCGCCGCCGTCGACCGCCGGTTGAGGAAGGGTAGTACGGCATCGCGGCATGTAGCGCGAAAAGTCATACGACCGCAAATCGACGGAGGGGTCACGACGTGGGGGAACCGGACAACGGCGCAGCGCCGGCGGGATCGGATCGGGGAGCCGACGCTGCTGAGGTCGAGGTGGTGCTGGTGACCATGGTCTTCGACGCCACCGACGCCGATGCCCTGCTGGCGGTGCTGTCCAAGTACGTGGTGCTCACCCGGGGCCAGGACGGGTGCCGCAACGTCGATCTGTGCCTGTCGGTCACCCGGCCCGAGCGGTTCGTGATCATCCAGAAGTGGGAGAGCAGCGCCGCTCAGCAGCGCCACTTCGACTCCTCGGAGATGGTGGAGATGGCCCAGGCGTGCAGCGGCCTGCTGGCCAGCCCGCCCGACATCGACCTGCTCGAGGGCATCTCGGCCCACGACCTCAGGTGACGGGCCAGTCCGACTGTCGCAGGCGGTAGACCACGTGGCGCTCGAGCCGATGTCCGGGCAACGCCGGATGGTCGAACTCACCGGCCTCGGTCATGCCGATCTTCTCCATCACCCGGCGTGATCTCTTGTTGCCGAGGGATGTGAACGAGACGATCTCGTCGAGGTCCAACTCGTCGAAGCCGAAGTCCAGGGCCGCGCGGGCCGCCTCCGGTGCGTAGCCGCGCCCCCAGTGCTCCTGGGCCAGGCGCCAGCCGACCTCGACGCACGGGGAGGCCACGCCCGGGACGTCGAACCCGGGAACCGACAGGCCGGTGAACCCGACGAAGGGGACACCGGGCGCCTTGCCGGCCGCCTTGACCTCGACTGCCCAGAGCCCCCACCCGCGCTCGGCGATGAGGGCGGCGTGCTTGTCGACGAAGGCGTCGGACTCGGCTGGGCTCAGAGGATCGGGGAAGTGCTCCATCACCCGCGGATCGGCGTTGAGCGCCGCCCACGGGTCGCGATCGGCCTCGCGCCACTGGCGGAGCACGAGGCGCTCGGTCTCGAGCTGGGTCACGGTGGTGTGGGAACGCTCAGCGCAGGAGGGGACCCGGGTTGGTGGCGGACGTGGTGGCGCTGAGCTCGTCGATCTCGGCCCAGCTCAGCCCGTCGCCGTTCCAGAGCTGCTCGAACGCGCCGTCGGCCATGTCGGTGAAGCCGTGCCGGTTGCGGAACGCGTACAGCCAACGCTGTCGCCGCACCGGGTACCCCATGCGGGCCAGACGGCCCACGGCGTAGATCTCCCACGCCGTGCGCTGGGGCACGGACAGATCGGCATCGGCCGGCGCCTCACCGAACTCGGGATCGCGGCGGTCGGCAGCCCGCAGCAGGTACCGGCCGAGCACGTCGGTGGCGAACTCCTCGCTGAACTGGCGGATCTGCTTTGGGCTCTCCAACGACCCCGACTCGGTCCGGATGTGGATCGGGTCGATCGAGACCAGGTCGGTGTGGCCGAGCGGCGTGGTCTCGTCGACCTCGATGGTGATCTGCACCTCGTCGCCCAGCCCCACCTTCCGAGCGAGCTCGTCGGTGAGATCGGCGATCTGCTTGGCATCGAAGTCGACGTAGGAGAACGTCGACGGTTCGACCGTGGTGGGCATCAGTGGGCGCCTGCGGCGTTCGCTGTGTCGTTGGCCTGGCGGGCCAGCCGGGACTGCTCCTCGACCTCGGACCTCGCCTCGCGCGACAGCTCGGCGATCTCCTCCATCTCGGCGTCGTTGAAGCCGGCCAGCTCGCGGAAGCGGCGGGCGAGGTGGACGGGGTTGTCGTCCTCCTCGCCACGGAAGCCGCCGAAGGAGAACAGCTTGTCGACCACGCGCTGGAACTCGAGGGCGCGCTTCTGGCGCTCCTTGTCGTTGGCGGTGAGCTTGCGCAGCCAGTCGGAGCCCATCTTCACGTGGGTGACCTCGTCGGCCAGCATCCAGTCCTCGCAGAACTCGAGCACCGGGTCGCCCGCCAGGTCGCCGAACTCCTTCATCGTGTTGAACACGTCGATGGCCAGACCCTCGAGGGCCCGGTTGACGCCCGTGAGCCGCAGCACGGGGTCGGGGTTGCAGGCGGCCTGGAAGAGGAAGGCGTTCTCGCCGAACTCGCCGATCTCGGTGCCCATCCACTCGGAGAGCTTCACGGAGATCTCGCAGTGGCGGGCCTCGTCCCAGCACTGGCGGGCCATGTCGAGCTTGAGCTCGAACGGGATCTCGTTGTCGTCCGGCGTGCCGGCCTTGCCGACCTCGAAGTCGTAGCAGGTGCGCCCGGCGCCTTCGAGCGCCTGGATCTCGCCCACGAAGATGCCGTGCATGAGGGCGCGGGCGGCGTCGGGGCCGTCGGCGCGGTCGGGCTTGAGCCGGCCGTTCCCGCGGTTGGCGGCTTCGGAGCCGTTCCGCGGGTCCTGGATCCGGTCCATCATGTCGGCCCGGGTGAACCGGTCGTCGCGAGCGAGCTCGTCGGGTGAGATCAGCTTCTTCATCGTGGTTCCTCCTGGTGGAGTCGAGTTCGTGGGTTAGGCGACGGTGGCGCGAGCCGGGTCGCCGGACAGGTCGTAGGCGTCGCCGATGGTGCCGGGTCCGCAGATGCCGCCGGAGGCGACGAGGAGCTTCTCGAGGCGGGACTGGTGGTCGGCGGCCCGCTGGACCTCCTCGTCGGTCTGGATCAGCGAGGTGAGCATCAGCGTGCCGTCGCGCCAGTCGTCCATCTCGTCCTGCAGCGCGAACTGCAGCGAGCGCATGGTGGGCGCGTCGGTGATGGTGGACGTGTTGTTCAGGTGGTACGTGTACGCCGCGACCTTGTGCGGGATCAGCACCCGGTAGACGCCGACCAGCTTCTCGATGGTCTGGTCGTGCTCACCCGGCTCGGCGATGGCATCCATGAACGCCTCGACCTGCTCGTTGGCCGGCTTGGTGAGGCGCTCGGGGTTCATCTCGCGCAGCTCGGGCAGGCGCTTGTGCCACAGGTCGGCGTGCCAGGCGTGGTGGTAGCAGTGGGTGCCGAGGCGCATCTTGATGTCGAGCTCGGGCACGGTGGCGACCCAGCCGCCCAGCGCCTCGAACAGCTTCATCTCGATCCACTTGTACTGCCCGACGCGGGCGGCGGTCTCCTCCACGCTGAACCGGCCGGGAAGCTCCCGGCGGTCCCACGGCGCGAAGGGCGCCCTCGGCTGCTTCGAGTCGGCCACTCGGTTCCCCCTGGATGTCGAGCTGATAACGATCGCTATCACTGTAACGATCGCGTCAGCAGCCTGCACGGGGTACCGGCCGACGACCCCTGGCCAGGCCCCCGGCGGGGCGCCTGACTCAGACGAGCTCGGCGCTGGCGTAGGCGGCCTCGGCGTGCTCGGCCTGGTCGAGCCCACCGGTCTCGGCGGCCTCGTCGACCCGCAGGCCGATGGTGGCGTCGAGGATCTTGGCCAGCACGAAGGTGACGACGAAGGAGTAGGCGAGCACCGCCACCACCGACAGGAGCTGCTCGAGCAGCAGGTCGGTGCCACCGCCGAAGAAGAGGCCGTCCATGTAGTCGCCGGCCTGGCGGCCGAGGATGCCGCTGTCGGCGAAGAAGCCGATCAGCACCCCGCCGACGATGCCGCCGACCATGTGCACGCCGACGACGTCGAGCGAGTCGTCGTAGCCGAACCGGTACTTGAGCTGGATGGCGCCGTAGCAGGTGACGCCGGCGACGGCACCGAACGCGATGCCGGTCAGGCCGCCCACGTAGGCGGCGGCGGGGGTGATGGCCACCAGGCCGGCGACCACGCCCGAGCAGGCACCGAGGACGGTGAAGTGCCCGTCCATCGCCCGCTCGACCAGCAACCACGCGATCATCCCCGCCGACGCGGCGAGGAACGTGTTCATGAGCGCGGTGGCGGCCAGTGGCGTGTTGCCGGCGGCGCCGCCGGCGTTGAAGCCGAACCAGCCGAACCACAGGATGCCGGTGCCCAGCATGACCAGCGGCAGGTTGTGGGGGAGCATCGGCTCCTTCGGCCAGCCCTTGCGCTTGCCGATCACCAGCACCATGGCGAGCGCGGCCACGCCGGCGTTGATGTGGATGGCGGTGCCGCCGGCGAAGTCGAGCGAGCCCCGCTCGCCCAGCCAACCGATGAGGTCACCGGTCTCGGTGCTGACGCCGTAGATCCAGTACACGACCGGCACGTAGACCAGCAGGCTCCACAGGGGCACGAACACCGCCCAGGCGGCGAACTTCACGCGGTCGGCGATCGCGCCGCTGATGAGGGCCGGGGTGATGGCGGCGAAGGTCATGAGGAACGTGGTCAGCAGCAGGCCGGATCCGTCGAGCCCGTGGAGGCCGAGGGCGTCGAAGCCGCCGATGAACCCGGTGGTGCCGGCGGCGGCAAGCGACGCGCCGACGGTGACCCAGACCAGCGGCACGACGCCGGCGCAGTAGGCGTTCATCAGCAGCATGTTCAGCACGTTCTTGGACCGGACCATGCCCCCGTAGAACAGGGCCAGGCCCGGGATCATGAACAGCACCAGTGCCGTCGACACCAGCAGCCAGGCGTCGCCACCTTCCATCGTCATCTCCGTTCGGTCGCGTCACGGCGACAGCCGTCGCCCAGATCAACGACAGAGTGACGACAGCGTGTGTCGCCGTGGGGTCCCCGATGTTTCCGCTCTGTGAACAGGTGGTACGCAGCGGCTGCCAGATCTCCAGGAGTCGTTTCCGAGGGAGGCGCCAGCCGACCGGTCACCGCACCGGTGACCACCTACTCCGTGTACGTGGGACTGCGCGCAGCGAAGCGAGCACAGTCCAGTATTACAGGGCATCCTCGTTGCGTTCGCCGGTGCGGATGCGGACGACGCCGTCGAGGTCGGTGACCCAGATCTTGCCGTCGCCGATGGCGCCGGTGCGGGCGGCGGCGGTGATGGCGTCGACCACGCGATCGACGTCGCCGTAGTCGACGATGACCTCGATCTTGACCTTGGGGACGAAGTCGACCGTGTACTCGGCGCCCCGGTACACCTCGGTGTGGCCGGACTGACGGCCGAAGCCCTGGACCTCGCTGACCGTCATGCCAGTGACGCCCGCCTCGCGCAGCGCGTCCTTCACGTCGGCGAGCTTGAACGGCTTGACGATGGCGGTCACCTGCTTCACGACCGTCATCGTTCCACATCGGGTCCTAGCGTGGAGGCGTGCAGCCCCGCGCCGTCATCCTGCTGTCCGGTGGCCTCGACTCGGCCACCTGCCTGGCCATCGCCCGGGCCGAGGGTTTCGACGCGTACGCCATGAGCTTCCGGTACGGGCAGCGGCACACCGCCGAGCTGGCCGCCGCCGGCCGCGTCGCCACGACCCTGGGGGCGGTCGAGCATCGCATCGTCGACATCGACCTCGCCGCCTTCGGGGGCTCGTCGCTGGTGGGCGACGGCGAGATCCCCAAGGGTCGCGACGAGGCCGCCATCGGCACGGGCATCCCGTCCACGTACGTGCCGGCGCGCAACACGATCTTCCTCTCGTACGCCCTCGCCTGGGCCGAGGTGCTCGGCGCCGGCGACCTCTACCTCGGCGTCAACGCCGTGGACTACTCGGGCTACCCCGACTGCCGTCCCGAGTTCGTGGCCGCGTTCGAGGCGGTGGCCAACGCCGGCACCCGTACCGGGACCACCGGCGGCGGCTATCGGGTCCACGCTCCCCTCATCGAGTCGACCAAGGCCGAGATCATCCGCCGGGGCACCGAGCTCGGCGTGGACTACGGCATGACGGTGAGCTGCTACGACGCGACCGACGTCGGCGCCTGCGGCGAGTGCGACGCCTGCGTGCTGCGACGCAAGGGCTTCGCCGACGCCGGTCTGCCCGACCCGACGACGTACCGATGACCGGCTCGACGGAGAACTGGCGATGAGCACCTACGCCGTCAAGGAGACGTTCCGCACCCTGCAGGGCGAGGGTCGCCAGGCCGGGCGGGCGGCGGTGTTCCTGCGCTTCTCCCGGTGCAACCTGTGGTCGGGTCGCGAAGCGGATCGGGCCGAGGCGGTGTGCCGGTTCTGCGACACCGACTTCGTCGGCACCGACGGCCCCGGAGGCGGGATCTTCCGGGGTGCCGAATCGCTGGCCGCTCACGTGGCCGCCGTGTGGGGCGCCGCCCGTGAGCACCGGTTCGTGGTGTGCACGGGCGGCGAGCCCGCCCTGCAGCTCGACACCGGGCTGGTCGACGCGCTGCACGCCGAGGGGTTCGAGGTCGCGGTCGAGACCAACGGCACCCTCCCGCTGCCCGACGGCCTCGACTGGGTGTGCATGAGCCCGAAGGCGGGCACCGAGCTGGTGGTCACCGCCGGCGACGAGTGCAAGCTGGTCTTCCCCCAGGAGGGCATCGACCCGGTCGAGCTCGAGGACCTGGCCTTCGACCACTTCCTCCTGTCGCCCATGGACGGCCCCGACGTGGCCCGGGCCACCGAGGCGGCGGTGGCGTACTGCCTGGCCCATCCCCGCTGGCGCCTGAGCCTGCAGACCCACAAGCTTCTGGGCATCCCCTGAACGGCGCGAACCGCCTGAACTGGCAGGTTGTCGTCAACAGATTACGAATACGTGACAAAGATGTCGGACGCGTGACATACTCGGGGCTGTGGCGGCGGACTGGTTCTGGCTGGCCTGGTCCCCGCCCCCCGGCGCCGCCGACCGCTCCCGCAGGTCGGGCGGCGCCGGGGCGCGTCCCGACGGCTCGGGGTCGGTGCCACGCCGCCATTAGCGTGGCCGGGTGACCGATCAGCAGGAATCCCGGCGCCAGTTCCGCCAGTCGCGCTTCGTCCGTCCCCCGGGGGCGTGCGAGTTGATCCTGGTCCGTCACGGCGAGTCGCAGCCCGCCGATCCGGCCCACCCCTTCCCGCTGGTGGACGGTCAGGGTGACCCGCCGCTGCACGAGCCCGACGGCGTCGAGCAGGCGCGCCTGGCCTGCGAGCGGCTGATCGCCTCGGGCGAGGACTTCGCCGCCGTGTACGTGACCACCCTCCAGCGCACCCGCCAGACGGCGCAGGTGCTGCTCGACCACCTCGGCGTGCACCCCGTCGTCGAACCCGACCTGCGCGAGGTCCACCTGGGCGAGTGGGAGGGCGGGCTGTTCCGCAAGAAGATCGCCGACCAGGACCCCATCGCCGTGCGCATGTACACCGAGCAGCGTTGGGACGTCATCCCGGGCGCCGAGAGCAACGAGGCCTTCGGCGCACGAGTCCGGGACGCAATCGAGCGCATCGCCGACCAGCACGCGGACTCGACGGTGGCGGTGTTCACCCACGGCGGGGTGATCGGACGCATCATGGCCGAGGCCACCGACGCGCGGCCGTTCAGCTTCGGTGGCTCCGACAACTGCGGGATCACCCACCTCGTGGTCACCGCCGGTGACGACCGGCGCTGGATCGTGCGCACCTGGAACGACACCGCCCACCTGAGCCCCCGCTTCACCCGCGACCCCGAACCCCTCATCTGAGGACGACGGCGATGGAGATCTTCAAGGAGTTCGGTTTCGAGTCGGCCCACTCGCTGCCCAACGTGCCCGAGGGCCACAAGTGCGCCCGTCTCCACGGACACAGCTTCCGGGTGCGGGTGGTCGTCGACGGACCCGTGGGCGACCAGAGCGGGTGGGTGATGGACTTCGCCGATCTGAAGGACGCGGTGCAGCCGGCCATCGACGCACTCGACCACCGCTACCTCAACGAGCTCCCCGGGCTCGAGAACCCCACCAGCGAGGCCATCGCCACCTGGATCTGGGAGCGCGTCACCGCCGATCTGCCCGGTCTGGTCAGCGTCGAGGTCCGCGAGACCTGCACCAGCGGCTGCATCTACCGGGGGCCGCGCTGACGCCGGCCGGCCCGTAGCCTCGGCTCCGATGAGCGACGACGACCTCACCCTGCTCGGACGTCCCACCACCGGACCGGTCGAGCACGTCGAGACCTTCCCCGCCCCCGAGGGCTGCACCAAGGTGGTGTTCACCACCGACGAGGTGGCGTCGCTGTGTCCGGTCACCCATCAGCCCGACCTGTCGTCGGTGCGGATCGAGTACGTGCCCGACGAGCGCTGCATCGAGTCGAAGTCGCTCAAGCTGTACCTGTGGGGCTTCCGCGACCGCCACGTGTTCGCCGAGGCGCTGGCGGTCGAGATCGCCGACGAGGTGTGGCGGTCGGCGCGACCCCGGTCGGTCGACGTCGTGGTCACCCAGCACGTGCGGGGCGGCATCGTCACCGAGACCCACGCCTCGCACCCCCGCTGAGGTCGGTCAGTCGGCGAGCTGTCCGTCGGCCAGCAGGGCGCGCAGCTCGTCGACCGCCTCGGCCGGGTCGTGCACGCAGATGGCCACCATGCCCTGCGGCCGTGGCGCCGGCGCAGTTGCCCGGGTGGTCGTCGAGCATGACCGCCCGTGCCGGGTCGATGCCGCCGAGGCGTTCGAGCGCCAGCCGGTAGATGGCCGGGTCGGGCTTGCGCAGGCCGACCTCCGACGAATCGACCACGTCGTCGAAGAGGTCGTCGAGGGGCAGCAGCGGCCGCCACGAGTCGCGGCCTTCGGCGATGTTGTTGGTGAGCAGCGAGGTGCGGTACCCCTCGGCCCGCAGGGCCCGGACCGCGTCGACCATGACGTCGTAGACCTCGAGCTCGCCGAGCATCGACGCCATGAACCCCAGGTCGAGCCCCAGCCCGTCGGCCTCAGCCCGGGCCATGGTGTCGGTGAACCAGTCGATGATCGAGATCTCGCCCCGCTCGGCCCGGTGCCAGGCGTGGTCGGTGTCCTCGGCATAGGGGCCGAGCAGGTACTCGAGGAACTCGTCCTCGGACATCCCGTGGTCGGCCGCGTTGGCGCCGATGGCGGCGAACGCCGACGACACCATCACGCCGGAGAAGTCGAAGACGATGGCATCGAACCGTCGGTCCACGGGCCCACACCCTAGGGGCCACACTGGAGCGCGTGAGCGGGCCCAGCCGGCAGGAGCGCATCCAGTCGTCGGCGGCGCCCGATCGGGTGGCCGTGGTGCTCGATCGGCTGGCCGGCGCCGAAGCATCGCTCGGCGAACGCGGGATGGACGCGCTCGTCGCGGTGGCCGGCGCCAGCGACAGCCTGGGCGACCTGCTGGCCGAGGACCGGGAGGCGCTCCCCGTGCTCGACGCCCTGGAGCATCCGATCCGGCTCGATGCCGGCACGCCGGAATCGCTGGCCCGTACCTACCGGCTCGGCCTCCTGCGGGTCGCGGCCCGCGACCTGATCGGCAGCGACGACCTGTCGGCGACGGTGGCGGCGCTCTCGACACTGGCGACCGAGGCGGTGGCGTCCTCGCTGGAGCTCGCCGATGCCGACGAGATCGCCGTGATCGGCATGGGCAAGTTCGGGGCCGGCGAGCTCAACTTCGTGTCCGACGTCGACCTGCTCCTGCTGTCCTGCGGCGATCCCGAGCAGGACGAGCGTGCCGCCCGCCGCTTCCTCCAGATCGCCGGACGGTGCTTCCGGGTCGACACGACGCTGCGTCCCCAGGGCCGCGACGGGCCGCTCGTGCGCTCGCTGGACAGCTACCGGGCCTACTGGGAGCGGTGGGCCGAGGCCTGGGAGTTCCAGGCGCTGCTCAAGGCCCGTGCCGTGGCCGGGCCGGACGGAGCGGGCGGCGCCTTCGAGCAGGCCGCGGCGGCCGCCCTGTGGGAGCGACCGTTCGGAGCCGAGGACCTGCGACAGATCCGGCGCCTCAAGGCGCGCACCGAGAACGAGCTCGAAGCCCGCGGGCTCGACGAGCGCGAGGTCAAGCGCGGTCGCGGAGGCATCCGCGACATCGAGTTCTCGGCCCAGCTGCTGCAGCTGGTGCACGGCGGTGGCGATCCGTTGCTGCGCACGCCGGCCACGCTTCCGACGCTGCGCCACCTGGAGTCGGGCGGCTACGTGGCACCGGACGAGGCCGAGACCCTGCGGGAGGCCTACGTGTTCCTGCGCCGCGTCGAGCACCGGCTGCAGCTCGTCCAGGAACGCCAGACGCACACGGTGCCCGCCGACCGGGAGAAGCGCCGGCGCATCGCTCGTGCGCTGGGCTACCGGGGCGTGGCCGAGGGTGGGCCGACCGAACGCTTCGACGACGACCTCCGCCGCCAGCGCCTCGCCGTCCGGCGGGTGCACGAGAGCTGGTACTTCCGGCCGCTGCTCGACGCCTTCGCCGGCGCCGGCACGCTGAGCGCAGCCGTCTCGACCACCCGGCTGGAGGCGTTCGGCTTCCAGGACGCCACCCGCACGCGGCAAGCGGTTCAGGAGCTGGCCTCCGGTCTGACGAGATCGTCGCGTCTGATGCGCCAGCTGCTGCCGCTGGTGCTCGACTGGCTCTCCGATGGACCCGATCCCGACCTCGGGCTGTTGGGCTTGCGCCGGCTGGCCTCGGGGGAGCAGCGGACCATGCGTCTGGTCACCGCCTTCCGCGACTCGGCGGAGACGGCCCGGCGCCTGTGCGACCTGCTCACGCTGGCGCCCGTCGCCACCGAGATCCTGCTGGCCAACCCCGACCTGGTCGAGCGCCTGGACGATGCCGCCCGGCTCCAGACGCGACGACGCGACGACCTGCTGGCCAGCGTGTGGCAGGCGGTGGGCTGGCGGGACGGTGAGGACGAGCAGCGGGGCGCGCTCTTCCGCTGGTACCGCCGCCACCTGCTCGGCATCATCGCCCGCGACGTCGCCGGTGAGGCCGACGCCTCCGTCGTCGGTGCCGATCTTGCCGCGTTGGCCGAAGCGGTGTTGGAGACCGCGGTACGGCTGGCGGCGCCGTCGGTGCCCCTGGCCGTGATCGGCATGGGTCGGCTCGGCGCCGCCGAGCTCTCCTACGGCTCCGACGTCGACGTCGTGTTCGTCCACGCCGGTTCGGGGAGCGCGGATGCCGCCGAAGCGGAGCGGGCGGCTGCTGCCGTCCGGCGGCTGGTGCACGGGACCACGCCGGCCAGTCGCGTGCTGGTGCTCGACACCGACCTGCGCCCGGAGGGCCGCCAGGGGCCGCTGGCCCGCAGCCTGGAGAGCTACGCCGCCTACCTCGATCGTTGGGCCGAGGTCTGGGAACGCCAGGCGCTGCTCCGGGCGCGTCCGGTCGCCGGTGATCCGGCGGTCGGCCGGGCGTTCGCCGAACTGGTCGGGCAGGTGCTGTGGTCGAGACCACCGTCCGACGAGGACGAGCGCGAGATCCGGCGCATGAAGGCGCGCGTCGAGGCGGAGCGCATCCCCCGGGGCGTCGACCGCAAGCGCCACCTCAAGCTCGGTCCCGGCGGGCTCGCCGACGTGGAGTGGACAGCTCAGCTCCTGCAGTGGCGACATGGCATCCGCCAACGGTCGACGGTCGCGGCGTTGCGCCGGCTGGTGGAGCACGGTGTCGTCCGGGCCGAGGATGTCGCGGTGCTCGAGGACGCCCACCGGTTCTGCGACCAGCTCCGCAACCGGGCCTGGTTGGTGTCCGGTGACGGCGACGTACTGCCCGAACGTGCCGAGTCGCTGGCCACGCTGGCCCGAGCGGTGGCGATGGGAGCGGGATCGATGGATGCCGGCACGACGGGCATGCCGGTGGTCGCCACCTCGGCGGAACTGGTGGAGGAGTACCGCCGGCGCATGCGGCGCAGCCGCCGCGTCGTCGAAGCCCTCTTCTACGGCGCGGGCTGACCGGGCACCGCTGCACCGTGCCGGCGCCCCCTCGTGAGAAGATGCCAGACGATGAGGCACCACGCCGCCGCACGCGCCGCCGCCCTGCTCTGTGCGGCCGTCCTCGCCGCGACCGCGTGCGAGAGCGACCAGGATCCCGGCATCACGCCGGCCACCGGCGACGGTCCCGCCCCGACCTCGGTCACGCTCGGCCAGTGCCCGCCGGGCGGTCCGGACGCCACCACGCCGCCCGCCGGTTGCCTCGGTCCCGACGGCTCGGTGCAGCGCCCCTGACGGCCGAGCGTCAGCGGGCGGCGCGGAAGGCGTCCACCACGGCGGCCCGCCAGTCGGCCAACGCCGGGTACTGCTCCTTGGTGGACTTGCCCAGTCGCACGACGACCAGATCGAGCCCGGGGCACACCAGGATGGACTGGCCTTCGTAGCCGTTGGCCCAGAACGTCCCGACGTCGTCGCCCACGACCCACCAGTGCGAGCCGTAGAGGCGGCCGTCGTCGGGATCGACCGAACGGGGCCGCCGGCCGTGGTCGACCCAGCCCTCGGGCAGCAGCCGGCTGCCCTCCCAGACGCCGTCGCGCAGGTAGAGGTGGCCGAACCGGGCCATGTCGCGGCCGGTGGCCCAGACGTACGACGAGGCCACCCAGGTGCCGGCGTCGTCGAAGCGGGGGTCGGCCGTGGTCATCCCGATCGGTCCGAACAGCCGCTCGTCGAGGAAACGTCGGTAGGCCTGCTCGCCACCGAGCACGTCGCGCACGGCGCGCGAGACGATGTTCGACGTGCCCGACGAGTAGTTGAAGGTGGAGCCGGGTGGACGCGCCGGCGGACGGCTGGCCGCGAAGCCGCCGGTGTCGCCTGCTCCGGAGCCGAACAGCATCTCGATGACGTCGGATCTCCCGCCGTCGGGGTCGTAGTCCTCGGCGAAGTCGAGGCCGTCGCGCATCCGGAGCAGGTGGGTCCAGGTGATGGCGCCACGGGGATCGTCACCACTCCACTCGGGCACGGGCGCCGGCGCATCGAGATCGATGCGGCCTTCGCCGACCAGCATCCCGACCACGGCGTGCAGCATCGACTTGGCCATCGACCAGGAGATGAGCGGCGTGGTGACGTCGATGGGCTGGCCCGGTTCGCCGAAGGCGTCGGTCTCGCCGCCGTAGCGCTCGGCGACGAGTCGTCCGTGGTGGACGACGACCACGGCCCGGGTGCGGGCCAGCGGACCATCGGGATCCATCGCCGCGTCGAGCAACGGCGACAGGTCGACGTCGTCGGGCACCGGCCCCTCGGGCCAGGCGTGCGTGGGCCACGCGACGCCGTCGGGCTGCGGCGGCAGGGGGACGAGCGGGGCGTCGTGGTCCGGCGCGGTCACGCTTCGCAGTGTCGCACGCCCGGCAGGATGCTTCGTGCGGTCAGCGTCCGTCGCGGATGTAGCCGACGAGCTGCTCGGCCTCGGTGGCGAGCTCGTCGATGCGTACCTTGACCACGTCGCCGATGCTGATGATGCCGGCGACCTGACCATCGGACACGACCGGCACGTGACGGAAGCGTCCCGCCGTCATGCGGTTCATCAGCTTCTCGGAGTCGTCGTGGCCGTCGCAGGTGGCGACGTCGCTGGCCATGAGCTCGCGCACGCGGCGTTCGAGCACCGCTCCGCCGTCGGCGGCCAACTGCCGGACCACGTCGCGCTCGGAGAGGATCCCTTCGAGCGTGGTGCCGTCGGAGGACACCACCAGCGCGCCGACGTTGTGCCGGGCGAGCTCGGCCACGGCTTCGGCGATGGTGGCGTCGGGCGCCACGGTCGCGACGTCTCTGCCCTTCCTGTCCAGGATCTGGTCGGCGAGCACGAACACACCTCCTGTTGTCCCTCCTCAGAGTCTCCCACAGAGGCCGGGGCTGGTGGTGGGCGGACGCGCGACGATCTGGTGAAGGCGGCTCACGCAGCCAGTGCCTATGCAGCGAGTGCCGGCGCGTCCCGGTTGTCGACCAATCGGTGCAGGCGGGTGCCCAGCGTCGGAACGTCGGCGGTGAGGCCGAGCAGGACGCGGTGGTCGAACACCAGCGCCGAGGCGGGGGCGTCGGCGACGATCGTGGCGTTCGCCGGCTCGTGGGTGAGGGCTGACCGTTCGCCCACGATCTCGCCCGGCCCCACGCGGGCGACGCGGGTGCCGTCTTGTTGGACGCTGAACGAGCCGGACACGATCACGTAGGCGTGGCGGTTGAGCTTGTCCTCTTCGATGAGCGTGGTGCCCTCGGGGACGTCGATCTCGTCGACGGAGGATGCCAGGGCGCGCAGGCGCCGCCGGGAGACGTCGTCGAGCAGGAGGAGCGACCGCAGGACGGCGTACTTCGGGTCGGTGCTTCGCATGTCGAGCACCCTGCCCGAAATGTTGAGCAGTCAGTCAATCGCCTTCTGTGGCATCGGTCACGTCAGTGTCGCCGTCAGCCGGGCGACGCTGTCGGACGCGCCGCCAGGCCGGCTGGTGACCGTCCATGCCTCCTGTTGGAGCGCCACGGCGTCGCGCAGCCAGACGTCGACCTCGGCCCGGGACCGGACGGGCCGAGCGGCCGCCGCGGCCAGCCGGGCGACACCCACGCGGGCGAGCATCGAGGCGGCGGCGATGCCCGGTCCGAGCAACGCGAGACCGGACCACCGCTGCGTCACGGCGTCGAGCAGGTCGAAGACCTCGGCAACCTGATCGTCGTCGGTCAGGGTGGCGGCGTCGCCCCGGAAGCGCCCGAGCAGCGCTTCGAACAGCGGGCTCGAGTTCATCGAACGCACCCCGAGTCGCTGGTGGACCTCACCGAGGGAGACGAGGTCGGCACCGAGGCCCGCCGCACCGGCGAGGGCATCGATCGTGGCCGTGACGGCGCCGCTCGTCGGGGGCGTGCCCCGCCAGGCGGCGAGCGCGGCGTGCGCCAGCGGCGGCAGACTGATGGCCGGCGGCTGGTGGTGGCCGTTGTCGCCCCAGTCGGTGAGCTGGAGTCCGAGGGCCTCCTGGCGCACGGCGGTGTCGACGGCGTCGTCGATGTTGGCCCGGGCGTTGGGCCAGCGGCCGATGACGCTGTTCCAGGTGGACGTGCCGGGGGCGACCCGGAAGGGCAGTCCGGCGTCGCAGAAGCTGCGGGTGTGGGCGACGAAGCCCTCGAGGCCGTCGTCGGGCAGGCCCAGCAGCTCGACGGTCTCGGCGCCGAGCAGGCGCGACAGCGGCGGGGCGTCGGGCACCGGAGCCTCGTAGTGCCAGACCACGGGGACCACGCCCGCCGACGGAAGCGCAGCGGCGTGCTCGGGTGAGGTCCGCAGCAGGTCCCCCCAGAAGAGGACCTCGTGGCCGTCGGCGAGCAGCGGATCGATGAGCCGGCGCAGGTGCTCGAGGTAGACGGCGGCCCGTCCCTCGGCGGCCACGCGCTGGCGGCTCCGGCACCGTCCGAGCTCGAAGGGCTCGTCGCCGCCGATGTGCACCAGGCGGGACGGCACCGCCTCGAGGTACCGACGGAACAGCGTCAGGGCGAAGTCGGCGTTGTCCGGCGTGGGCGCCAGCGTGGTGGGCGGCACCGTGCCCGTGCCGAACATCGCCGGTGCGCCGTCGGGGCACTCGGCGCGGTGGCGGTAGGCGTCGTGGCGCAGGAAGCGCTCCATGTGGCCGAAGCCGTTGAGGCACGGGACCAGGGCGATGCCTTCGTCGTCGCACCGGCTGCGCAGCCACGACAGGTCGTCGTCGGTCAGCGGGGAGGCGTCGCGCCACACGACCTCGTGGCCGGGCCACGCGAAGGTGTGCTCGGTGTACAGCTGCAGCTCGTTGATGCGCAGTCGTCCGAGCACGCCGACCAGCCAGTCGAGCATCGACCGGTTGGGCACCCGGTCGCGGGAGATGTCGAGCATGTAGGTCCGGACCGGGATGGCCGGCCAGTCCTCGATCACGCCGGCGCGGACGTCGCCTGCGCTGGCCAGCTCGGCGAGCGTGGCCAGGCCGTAGCGGTGGCCGGCGTCGTCGGCGTGCTCGAGGGTCGTGCCCTCGGAGCCGATGGTGAGGCGGTAGCCCTGCGCCGGCAGGCCGGCGTCGGGCTGCTCGACCGTGACCGAGGGGTCGCCGGGTCCGCTCGCCGACTCGACCCGGCGGGCCTCGGCGAACGCGGCTACCACGCCGCCGACACCGGTCCGGTGCTCATGCGTGCCGTTCCTGGTCGGTGGTGGTCGAGCCCGTCGTCTTGGCCATGGCCGAGGCGATGTCGTCCTGGTGCTCCTGGATGGTCGCCAGCGAGGCGGCGATGGCCTGCCCGATGAGCTCCTCGCCCCGGTCGGTGACCGATGCCAGCGACGCCGCCCGCCCGGCGTTGGCGCCGTTGAAGTACGGCGTGACGTACCGGGCGAACAACTCGTAGCTCGTCTTGGTCTGCTCGAAGTCGGCCCAGTTGTGGGCGAGCTGCAGGAAGGTCCCGAAGCCACCCGACTGGTTCCAGAGGTTCTGGAGCTGCTCGATGGCGTCGTCGGGCGTGCCGATGACCGCCCGTCCGGACTCGACCATGGCCTGCGCGGGATCGGTCGACTCGAGATCGTCGCCGGCGGCCGTGGGGTTGATGGCGGCGAAGTAGTCGACCCAGTCCTGCAACCCGAACCGGACGTTCTCGAACGCCTCCTCGCGCGTGCGGGCGATGTGCACCGGGCCGACCAGCCGCAGGCGCGAGCGGTCCATCGTGCGGCCGTGGCGTTCGGCTTCGTCGCAGGCCACCTGCCAGTTGGTGCCGAGGGCGTCGTAGCCGGCGGCGACCGTGGCCGCCACGCACAGCAGTCCCAGGTCGTGGGTGCCGGCCAGCTTCGCCGAGTGCGGGGTCACCGTCGAGGCCACGGCGACCTCGGGGTGCGGGTCGGAGTACGGGCGCAGCTGGAGGGTGGCGTTCTCCAACTCGAACCAGTCGGTCTTCTCGGTGACGGTCTCGCCCTTGAACAGGCGCAGGATCACCTCGAGCGCCTCCTTCATGCGGTGGCGCTGCTCGGACACGGGGATGCCGAGCATGCCTGCGTCGGAGGGCAGCAGGCCCGGCCCGATGCCGAGCATGACGCGTCCGCGGGTCTGGTGGTCGAGCTGGATGATGCGGTCGGCCGTCATCATCGGGTTGTGGTACGGCGCCGACACCACGCCGGTGCCGAGACGGATGCGGTGCGTGCGCTCGGCCGCCGCGGCGATGAACAGCTCGGGGCTGGCGATGATCTCGTAGCCGGCGGAGTGGTGCTCGCCGATCCAGGCCTCGTCGTAGCCGAGCCGGTCGAGGTGCTCGATGAGCTCGAGGTCGCGGTGGATGGCCAGTGTCGGGTCCTCGCGGACGGGGTGGAACGGCGCCAGGAAGATGCCGTTCCGGATGCGGGGCCGGGGGGTGGAGTCGCCCATGTGCACGTCACTTCCGCTCGCTTGACCAATCGGTCAAGTTTCTAGCGCAGCCGCCGGCAAGTCCGCGCTGTGGCACGGTGTGCGACGTGAGCCCGCCCCTCGAGCTGCACTTCGTGACGTCGGCCGACCGCCTCGAGCGTCTCCCGCCGAGCACGGCCGAGGTCACGGTGGTGGGCCGTTCCAACGTCGGCAAGTCCTCGTTGCTCAACGCCCTGGCCAACCGCAAGAACCTGGCGAAGACCTCCAAGACGCCGGGCCGAACCCAGCTGCTGAACCTCTTCGAGCTCGGCCCCGGGGACAAGGCCACCGGCACGCTGGTCGACTGCCCCGGCTACGGCTACGCCAAGACGCCCAAGTCGGTGCGCGCCGGATTCCAGCCGATGATCGAGGGCTACCTCCTCGGTCGCGGCGAGCTGCGCATGGTGGCCGTGCTGGTCGACGGCGAGATCGGGCCCACCAAGCTCGACGTGCAGCTGCTCGAATGGCTCCGCCACCACGAGGTGCCGTTCACCGTGGTGGCGACCAAGCACGACAAGGTGAAGGCCAAGGGGCGCGAGAAGCGCAAGCGCGACCTGGCCGAGGGTTGCGGAGTGGAGCGGGCCGACGTCATCTGGGTGTCGGCGCTCAAGGGCGTGAACCTCGACCTCTTGCGCGATCGCGTGCGCGAGTGGCTCGCCTCCTGACGAGGGGGCGTCAGGAACCGCAACCGCCCAGAAGGTCGGTGGTCAGCCACAGCCAACCCAGGGCGACCCAGGCCGCCCCGTAGTAGCTGGGATGAGCGGCGTCCTGATCGGAAGCCAGCTGCAGCAGCTGGAGGGCCTCGTCGCGCTGGCCGTCGGCGGCCGCCGCTGCCGCGGCAGCGACGGTGGCCACCGGGTGACCGTCGTGCGTGAGCGGCCGACCGTCGAGGGCGAGAACCGCAGCAGGACCACCGCTGGGCAGCGCGGCACGGTCGTACTCGTCGTCCATCGCCGCAGCGAGCGAGCGCCCCGCCGGGTCGCAATCGACGGCAAAGCGGACGGCGGTCCGCGCTGCGTCGTAGCCGTGCTGAGGGCGGGCACCGCCCGGTGATCGGGAGGCGACCACGGCCCGGTCGGTCAGCCGCGCCCAGTCCGGCGGCAGGTCCGAGGTCGCCGTGCTCGCCTCCACGACGCGCCGAGCGGCGTCGTCCAGCTCACCCCAGACCGGATCGCCGGTGAGCGTGCCCAGCGTCGCGTACGCGGCCGGCGCGCCGTAGCTCGGGTTGACCCACCGATCGGTGGTGGCCCATGGGCCGGCGACCTCGACGTGTCCCAGCCTTCCGCGCACCACCTCGTGCTCGACGACGCTCCTGGCGAGCAGGATCGCCTGGTCGGCGTAGGTCGGGTCGGCGAAGGCGACGGTGGCCAACGCCAGGGCGTGGGCGGCGTCCACGTCGGCGTCGCTGGCCGGCATCGGGTCGTCGACCGCACCGTTCGCCCAGTGCCACGACAGCAGGTGGTCGTTCCGTTGGAGGTTCGCCTCGGTCCACCGCCAGATCCGGTCGAAGCGGTCGCGGTCCCCGAGTGCGACCGCGATCAACATCCCGTATGCCTGCCCTTCGCTGACCGTGTCCGCGCCGTGCGTCGGGCGCACGACACGGCCGTCGTCGGCGACGTAGGTGTCGAGGAACCGCGCACCGGCGGACAGGGCCTCGTTGGCGCCGCGGTCCCGGATCGCCGCCGGTGAACGTTCGGTCGCGTACGGAGCGGTTGGCGCGCATGCGGTGACGAGGACGAGCACGAGCGCCACACCGAACGACCTTCGGCGATGCCCGCAGGAGCTCACGTCGACATCACCTCACCGGTTCGAGCGAGGGCGACGGGGCCGGTCGCTCCTGGGCCGCGCCGGAGACCTCCGTGCGCTTCGTGGACGGGGCCACGAGGGCGAGCGAGGCGCCCGACCACAGCACCGTGACGTGGAGGGCCAGGAAGGCCACGTTGTTGATGGTGGAGGGTGAGCGGTCGTGGGCGAGGCCGAAGACGCCCGTCGTGGCGAGGACGATGAGGCAGACCAGTGCCGGAAGCACCGCGTGGGGCTGTCGCCGGGCCGCGCCTCCCTTCGGCGTCACGACGAACCGACCCGGTCGTCGGCGGACGACGGCGATGGTCGCGGCGACGTGGATCCACCAGTTGGCGAAGAGGAGGGCGTAGGCGCGGTAGCCGTAGCGGCCGGCGCCGGTCGCCGCCAGTGCGGCGAGGGCGAGACCGAAGTACGGCAGGAAGACGAGGAGGAACTGATCGGCGCCGGCGGTGGCGATCGGTTGGGCGCCGGTCAGGATCCGCACCACCGGCATCGTCATGTACACCAGGAACGTCCAGCCGGTGAGGAAGAACCCCGCCGAGAGGGCGTACTGCACACGCTGGGTGATGGGCAGCTCCGATCGCAGGACGCGAGGGAGAGCGGTGAGGCAGCCGCGGGCCCATCGCAGCTGCTGGCTGACGTAGCCGGCCATGTCGTCGGGTCCGAGACCGGACGCCAGGACCTCGGGCACGTAGGCCGACCGCCATCCACGCTCGTGGAGGGCGATGGACAGCTGGAAGTCCTCCGTGACCGAGTCGGTGGGGAAGCCACCGACCGATTCCAGTGCGTCCCGTCGGAAGACCACGTTGGTGCCGCAGCAGAACATCGATCCCCATGCCGCCTTGCCGCAGGCGATGGGGCCGAAGAACAGTGCCTGCTGGCCCCAGGCGGCCTCGGCCACGGCGTTGTCGTCGGCGTTCGCGTAGTGCTGTGGAGACTGCGCGAACGCCACGTCCGAAGCGGCGACGTGGGGCAGGCTGACGGTGAGGAAGTCGTGACGCGGAACGTGGTCGCAGTCGAGCACCGCCACGAACGGTGCGTGGGTCCGCGCGAGCGTGTGGTTGATGTTGCCGGCCTTCGCCCCATGGGAGTCCTCGCGCCGCACGTAGCCGACGCCGAGCTCGGAGGCCAGGTCCTCGAGCTCGTCGCGACACCCGTCGTCGAGGAGCCACACCTGCGGGTTGCCGTCCATCGCACGCGCCGCGAGCAGCGTCGGCGCGACGACGGAGACCGGTTCGTCGTACACGGGGACGAGGACGTCCACCGGTGTCGACGAGGCGACCGAGAGCAGCGGGGGACCGCTCCGACGCAGCCGACCCGCAGCGGTGGTGAGCCAGAACCCGACGGCCTGGGTCACGTTGAAGAGCTCGACCACGACCAGGAGGGCGTAGAGGACCGGGTTCCCGATGCGAGCGGGTTGCAGCAGCCACCACAGGTAGGTGGCCGCGGCGAGCGAGCCGAGGATCGCGAGCAGGATCGCTCGTACCGTGCCGGGTGGGCGAGGAGCCCAGTCCGTCGGGTCGAAGCGAGGATCGGTGGTCACGAGGTCGATCGTCATCGGTCGAGCTCCCAGAGCTGGACGTTGGGGAAGTGCCGGTCGGACACCACGCGGCGGTCGTCCTGCTCGAGCGTGGCCAGCGCCCGTCCGACCACTGCGCTGGTCTGGACCTCGTTGGCCACGCGGGTGGTCGCCACGACCCAGACGTGGTCGTCGTGGCCGACGGCGCCGAGCTCGTCGACCGGGTGCGCGTCGATTCCGTTGCCGTAGTAGTCGACGACCTCGGCGAGGTAGTCGGGGGCGAACACGATCGTGTCACCCGGGCGGGCCTCGGCTCGGACGGTCTGCAGCGCACCCTCGAAGTCGTAGCGGCGTGGGTTGGCGCCGTTGGTCTGCTGGTCGACCAGAGCCACCGAGAGCGCGGCCACGACCAGCGACGCGGCGATCGCCTGGCTGGAGCGCCGGCGCAGTACGGCGGTGATGGTCCGGGCTCCGAGCAGGAGCACCAAGGGCACCACGGCGGCGAAGTAGCGCAGCTCGAACAGGTCGCGCTTGACGCTTCCGGCCAGCACGAACACCGCCGCCGGGAGCAGGACGCAGAGCAGCAGCGCCTCGGTGGACCGAGACCTCCCCCGCCCGAGCGCGCCGAGGCCGGCGAGCAGGAGGAGCGGCCACAGCGCGGCCAGCTGGGTCATGGCCGTGTCGGAGTGGTAGCCCGCGACCGCCCAGATCGCATTGGCGCCGACTGCGTAGACGGAGACCTCGTCGGAGAAGGACGACGCAGCGCTTCCCACCTGTGTGGGGACCGTGCCTGCCGTGGCGTGTGTCGCGTCGTGACGGCCGGTGTACGAGCCGAGCTGGTCCGCGGCGAAGGGGACGAGCGGTGCGCACAGCAGCGCGACGGCGAACAGGACCGAGAGCCAGCGACGGGCGAGTGCCCACGCCTGTCCCCCCTGTCGGTGCCGGTGGATGACCGCGGCGAGGAAGAGCAGTTGCTCGGCGAGGAGCGGCACCGCGGCGAACCACTGCGTCCACACCATGGCGGCGGCGGTCAGCACGTACGCGACCCATGCCCAGCGTCCGCCGCGACGGATCAGGACGACCTGCGCCCACAGCGATGCGGTGGCGAACAGGACGAGCAACGAGTACATGCGCGCTTCCTGCGAGTACCAGACGAGGAAGGGAGCGACGCTCGTGAGCGCTGCGGCGATGGCGGCGGTTCGGCGGCCGTAGAGCGCCTTGCCGAGGCCGTGCACCACGGGGACGAGCGCGGCCCCGGCGAGGATCGACGGCAGCCGCACGACCGTCTCCGAGGTGCCCAGCAGGCGGACGAGCACCCAGACCATGCTGTGGTGGAGCGGTGGGTGCACGTCGGTGCTGCGCAGCTGGTGCAGCATCTCGCCGAAGGGCAGCTGCGCCTGGGCCACGGTGATGGCCTCGTCGACCCAGAGACCTCGTGTCGCGACCAAGCGCACGACGACCGCGACCACGGTGAGGCCACCGAGGAGCGCGAGCTCGCGTCCGGACGCCCATGCCGCCAGGGCGCTGCGGGCGCGGCGCACCGCTTCACGCACCAGGCCCGGCGGGGTGACGAGAACACCGACCCCGATGGTCGTCGCGGCGAACGTCGCGGTGACGAGGCCGCGTGGCGTGGCCCGGGTGGCGAAGAGCAGCGCCAGGTGGAGGGTGACGAGCGCACCCACGACGAGAGCTGCCCGCCGGTGCCCACCGCGCGTGCACGAGCGAGCCGCGAGCACACGGCCGAGTCCGAGCATGCCCATGGCGGCGACGTAGGCCGGGAACAGGCCGGCGACGTCGCCGTACTCGGGACCGAACAGCGAGCCGAGCAGCGGTTCGCCAGCGGCCGCCGCAAGAAGCGTGGCCGTCGCGCCGACCCCGATCGTGAGCGCGATGGCGATCCGGTCGTCGTGGCGGGAGCGCCCACCGGTGGGCAGCAGAGCGAGCGGCACCGTCGCGGTGGCGAAGGCGACGGCACCGCCGGCGGTCGAGAGCATGGTGAAGGTGCCGGCGGCATGCGGGGCCAGGCGGAGCTTCGCCACCAAGAGGTCCTGTTGCTGGAGGACGGCGAAGAGGATGAATGCCAGCGTTGTGCCGGTGCGTCCCTCGCGTGCCCGTTCGATGATGCCGGGCGCACCGGCGCTCCCACGCGTCAGCGCCAAGGCCACGTAACCGGCGCCGGTGACCGCCACCGCCGCGCCAGGTGCGCCGAGCACCGTTGCTGCAGCAACACCGAAGAGGAGCCGGGTGAGGGGTTCGGCGACGAGGCCGGCGGCGACGCGTCCGTGACCGCCGGTGCCGAACCGCATCCCACGCTCGAGACCCAGCAGGGCGGCGCCGGGCGCGGCGGCGGCCAGCGCCAGGACGGTCGCCACCTGCATGGCGAAGACGTGCGCGAGCGGGGGTGCAGCGACGACCAGCGCCGCACCGACCGCGGCGCCCGCAGCCAGGAGCCGTCGCCGGCGACGGGCGACGTCGGTGGGCGAAAGTGCGGCGCCGGCACCGATGCCGGCGGCTGGGAGGTGCAGCAGCACGTAGCCGCTGAGGAACGCTCCGAGCTCGGCGAAGGCCGACGGTGTCAGGACCCGCGCCGCGACGAGGGCGAAGCCGAGGTTGCCGATGCCGGCGACCCACTGCGCGCTGGCGACGCCGACCTGACGGCGGGCGGCGCCGAGGGCCGGCGAGCGCGCCGCGTGGTGGCGCAGGTCGGCGGTGATCGAGCTCACCAGGGGATCCCGGGCGTGAGCTCGTTGAGGTCGCGGTCGATCAGTTCGTCCTCGCCACCGCGCGACAGCACGACCCGGAGGAGCCGCAGTGACTGCTCGGCCAAGTCGATCTCTCGGTCGACCTTCGATCGGTCGGCGGGTGCGGTGCGCAGCAGCGCGTCGGCGGCCTCGGCCAGCACGGCAGGCGTCGCGTGCGGTGGAACCGATGGTTGTCCGAGCCGGCGGGCGAGACCGGCGAGCTTCGGCTCGTGAGCGACCGCGAGGAACGGCCGTCCGGCCGCTGCGGCCGCAACGAGGCCGTGGAAGCGCAAGCCGACCACGGCCCTGGCACCGGCACACGTCGACACCGCCTCGAACAGGTCGTCGGGCGCCGGTTCGACGCGGACGAGACCGGGCCGGCGGGCGCGGTGGCGCACGGTGCGGGCCAACTCGGCGTCGGCCGAGACCTCGTCGTCCTGCCATGGCTGCAGCCGGACGGTCACGTCGCGGGCGGTGAGGTGGTCGACGAGCGCAACGAGGCGGTGCAGCAGCCGATCACCGTCCCGATCTGCGAGGTGGCTGAGCGCCACAAGGACGCCGTCGGTCGCGTCGGTGGCGGCGGTCGGGCCGCCGGCGATCAGCGACCACGCCGCATCCGCGCCGATGCGGAAGGGCCCGGTGGCGCCGGCGTCACCCAATACTGCGGCGGACTCCTCGTCGCGGAGCACGAGCAGGTCGGCTCGATCGGCCACGTGCCGGGCGAGCAACCGCGCGGTCCGACCTCGCAGGTCGCCGGCTCCGACGTCGACGAGGGCGAAGGGGATCCGCCGGGCGGCAGCGCCCGACCGCAGGGCGGCGGTCCGCGACAGCAAACCGAGCGGATGGCGACCGGTGCTGGGATGCAGCAGCTTGAAGATCGTGCCGCCCGCGACCACGACACCG
The DNA here is from genome assembly GCA_963800295.1 of uncultured Acidimicrobiaceae bacterium. Classification (GTDB taxonomy): domain Bacteria; phylum Actinomycetota; class Acidimicrobiia; order Acidimicrobiales; family Salinilacustritrichaceae; genus Salinilacustrithrix. Next base: position 2,622 of record CAWDAJ010000004.1, on the reverse strand, counting down.
TCGACCTCACGAAGAACCCGCGCGACTGCAGGGCCGCTCGGCGGGACGACGCCGGCCACGTCGGGAACGGGGCCGGGGGAGGTCACGATCAGCTCATGGCGGTGCAGCGAGCGCGCGAACGCCCCGAGCAACGCGTCGTCACCCGGGTTCGACTGGCCGAACGCACCGCACAGCAGGATGCGGCTCATGCGGCCACGCTCCTGTACAGGTCCCGATGGAGATCGGCGACCTCGTCCCAGTGCCTGCCCTCCACGAGTCGATCGGTCCAGCGGCGCAGCTCGTGCCGCTCGTCGGCATCGACCGAGAGGCGGCGTAGCCGGGTGGCCAGGTCGCCTGCGTCGCGGATCACGAGCGGCGAGGGGGCTCCGATGCAGCGCGCCATCGGGGCCGACAGCAACACCGGGGTGCCGCAGGCCAAGGCGATCGAGAGGGCGCCGCTGCTCGAGAACGGGCGGGGATAGGGGAACAGCGCGACATCGGCGGCGTGGAACCAGTCGGACACGTCCTCGCCGTCGACCCACCCGGTGAACCTCGCGTGCGGATGGCGCCGTCGGAGCTCGGAGGCGTAGCGGTCGCCGGAGCCGGCGAGCCGTGGGTGCTCGCCGCCGGCGACGACGCACTGGACGCTGGGGCCGGCGAGCGCGGCGCCCGTCAAGGCCACCTCCAGGCCCTTGTACGGCGCGAGGAACCCGAAGCAGAGGGCGACGAAGCGGTCGTCGAGGCCCAGCCGGGACCGCGCTCGTCGGCGTTCGACGGTTGGCATCCGTTCGACGCCGTGCGGGATCACGGTGGCGGACGGAACCACTTCGCGGAACGGCTCCTCGTGGACCAAGGTCGCCGATGCGGCGGCGGAGAGGCCCCGCTGAAGCGACCCGATGCCGATGCGAGCGACCGGAGCCGGGACGCCCACGCGGTGAAGCGCGGTGTAGCTGCGGTCGACCGAGCCGGGCTCGACCGTCTGGTGCAAGGTCACCACCGCTTCGGTCCCGCTCCGTCGCAGACGGGCGAGCGCGGGAACGACGCCGGCCAGGGTCGCGGGACCGCCGTAGAGGAAGAGCTCGAACTGGAGGTGAGCGACGGGGGCCATCGTCCGGCGAGCGGCGATGACGGCGTCATGGAGACCACGGAAGCCCGGCCGGATGCACCGCTCGATGGTGATGCCGTCACCGTCGGCCTCGGTGCGCTCGACGCCTTCGTCGGCGGGAGCCACCACGTGGACCCCGGTGCCGCGGTCGCGGAGGGCACGAGCGAGGTTCGCCGTGTAGCTGGCGACACCGCTGGTCCCGGCGTGATGGCTGCCGGCGAGCGACGGGTACGGGGAGATCAGGGCCACGTCCGGTGCACTCATGCTCCGACCAGTCGCTCGTCGTCGCGTCGTTCGTCGGTCACGAGGTGGTCGAGCAGGTCGATCACCTCGTCGTTCGCATCCGCACTCCGTGCGGCGTCGGGGTGGACGGGCAGCACCCTGTGGTGCACCCACAATCGCAACGCCGAAGCCGCCATCCGCCGTGCGTCGTGGACAGCGTCGAGCTTGGAGCCGTCCTGGTCGATCCAGATCGTCGGTACCTCCTCGATCCGCAACCCGAGGCGCTGAGCGGTGACCAGGAGGTCGACATCGAACAGGAAGTCGCGGGAGGAGATCAGGGGTACGAGGCGACGGACCGCGTCAGCCGACAGTGCCTTCGCTCCGCACTGGGTATCGGCCTGGTCGAGGTGGAACAGTCGGTGGACGGCGGCGGCGAATCCGATGGACGTGATCCGCCGGTCGAGTCGGCGGGGTGCTGGCGTGATCGAGGCGGGATGCCGGCGCGATCCGATGACGACGTCGGCGCGGCCGATGGCCACGTGCTCGGCGAGGCGGGCGAGCTCACCCGGTGGCGTTGCCCCGTCGGCATCGACGAACGCGACGATGGGTGCGTCACACCGGCGCATCCCCTCGGCGAGGACACCGCCCTTGCCGAGCTTGGGTAGGTCGAGCAGTTGCACGCGGGCGTCGAGGCACCGCTGGCGGACGACCTCGTCCGCCGTGCCGTCGACGCAACCGTCGAGGGCCACGATGAACCGGATGCTCGGCTCGGGCAGCGCCTTGCGATACCGAATGAGCGTGCGGCGGATCCGGTCTTCCTCGTTGTGCGCGGGGAAGACGATGTCGAGGTGCACGAGCGCCTCCGTGGGGTTTGCAGGGTCGGGGGACCGGTGGGACTGTACGGAGGAGCCGTTCACGAGCACAACGCAATCGCAACATGTTCGTCATGTATTCAGGAGGTGATATCGCTGTTCACGCACCGGACATGACGAATGTCGCAATGCAACCGTTATATCTGTGGTCAACTGGCCGCGGGCTGCGCGATCCAGCCGCTCCGATCGTCGCACCGGGCGGTGCGGACCGCGTCTCGCCGGCGCTGTGGCACGGTGTGCGGCGTGAACCCACCACTCGAGCTCGTGCCGGCAGCTCGCCTCCTCGAGGTGGTGCGTTGAGCGTCGCGCCCAGCGGGCGGGGTCAGCGGTTCTTCCCCGGCTGGGTCGTCGTCGGCGCGTCGTTCGTGCTGCTGATGGCCAACGCCGGCTTCATCTTCTACGGCCAGGCCGTGTATCTCGACGCGCTCACCGAGGAGCGGGGCT
>CAWDAJ010000003.1:0-44366 GCA_963800295.1 uncultured Acidimicrobiaceae bacterium | reverse complement strand
TTCCGCCGTGCTCGCCGAGGACCACCCGCACGCACCGGATGCAGATCCTGCTGTCGACGGCGGGATCGGGCGATTCGACCGTTGCGGTCGCTCCAGCTTCGCTTCTGCATGTGACACCGAGTGGAAGATCGTCGACAACCCGGCCGGCACCACACCGAGCAATCTCAACGCCGGTCCCGCCGTGGCATCCGGCGACATCCTCTGTCGGGTCGACGCCCGCAGCATCGTCCGACCGGCACGACGTGCGGCGGTGCGCCGAGCCTCCTCCCATCGAACGGCCCGAGGCGGCCGTCACCGGTGGGGCGCAGGTGGCCAATGCCCGTCGACGACTTACCTCTGTCCGTCGGGCATCGCACGTGCGCTGAACAACCGGTACGCCATGGTCGGCTCCCGTACCGCTCTGGCGCGGCGTCGGGCCAGCCGACACTGTCTACCTTGGCGCTGTTTCGCACGACTGCAGCTCCGCGTCGGCGGATGGGACTAGCGCCTCGGCACGAACCAGTACTTCGATCTCTACCGACGCCTTGGGCAGAACGCCGGGTGTGGTTCCAGGCCGGGGTGGAGGTCGATACCGCCCGGCGATCGCTGCGGGCGCTCACAGATCCTCAGTCCTACCGCTTCGGCCGCTGGCAGGTGCGGTACTGGCGATGGACCGACGACTCCCTCGACCCGGCAGTGGGCGCTGCTCGGCGGGGCATCGTCGGGTGCCTTCTTCACGGCGGATGGGCTGGTCCCGTCCCTGTTGGACGCCTGCCGGCGGCGGCGTTGGTGGTCGGGGGCGGCGTGTTGGTGCTCGAGCGTGTGGGAGGCACCGGCCGGTCGGGCACGCTGGTGCGCACGCTGTCGCTGCAGCGGCGATCGTCACGGTGGCGGTGTCGTGGCTGTCGGGCGTCGGCCGCGGAGCTTCTGCACCCGTCGTCGCAGGGGGTCGCCGTCGATGAGGGCCCTCGATCTCGCCCCCGGGCACCGGCAGTTGGACACTCGTGTGTTCCACAAGGAGTGCAGGGGCCTTGCCGCCGCTGGCGACGACGTGACGCTGTTGGTTGCGACGCGGCGACCCCGACGAGCGCATCGACGGCATCGACGTCTGTCCATCGCCGTCCCCGGGCCGCGCAGAGCGCTTCCTGCTGCCCCGTTGCGGTCCGCCGGCGAAGCATGGCGGCACGGTGCCGTACTGCGCGCACGTGCACGACGTCGAGGCGCTTCCGGTCGGAGTTCGCGCTGTCGTTGCGGGGTACGCCGGCGAGTCCCGGGATTCCCATGAGGACCTGCCTCGGCTCGCAGCCGACCGGCCTGGATCCGGCCGGCACTGCGACCGATCGTCGCATGCTGCCGGCGGCCGTCGCCGAGCGCCTGCGATCGGCCGTCGCTACGAGGCGACTCATCTCGGCCGAGGACGAAGGCGCACGCCGCTCTTCCGGACGACCGGACCGTCGTCGTGCGTACCTTTCCGCTCCTCGACGAGTTCGCCGGGGTCAGCCTCGACGACTACGAGCGTCGTGTAGCCCGGTCGTCGCCTACGTGGGGGACCTGACCCGACCAACGGGGCGCCGTCGGACAGATGCGTGTCTGCCGTCGAGCGCTCGCTTCCGACCGTGGCGTGCCTCCGCCGCCCTGGCCGGTCGAATCAGCATCCCCGGCCTGCGCGAGCAGCTCGAGGCGCTGGGACGGCTGGGGATCGCACCGAGCACCTGGGCGGCGCCGACCGGTCCGGGGCCGCCGACTTCTCCGCCGGGCCCGTGTCGGCCTGGTTCTGCTGCACTCCATCGGAAATACGCGGAGGGTGCTGTGCCGGTCGAGAAGCTGTTCGAAGTACTCCTCGCCGCCGGTCGCCCGTGGCTCCGCGTTTTGTCCCCGTCATCCGCGGCATCGTGGAAGCGGCCGGGTGCTGGCCTGCTCGTCGATCCTTGGACGTGGACGCTGTCGCGGCGCCATCGATCACCTCTTGCGAGACCCGGGGCGCGCGTGCCATGGGCGAGCCGGGGTCGAGCGGCCGGTGCTCGACGGGTACTCCTGGACGTCGGAGGAGCTACGCCGCCCTCCCTGTACGAAGGGCTCGAGCCGAGGTGACGCGTGCCTTCGTCTCGGTAACGGCCGGGATCCGGAACGATGAGCGTTGCGCGGCGTGCATCGCACATCACCAACTTCACCTCGGCGCACGAGTCTCGTGCCGCCGTCGCCGCGTGGGTCGTCTCGACTATCCGGACTGGCACCTCGAGGTGGACAACCGGTTGTCCTGGTTCGCGGCCCAGCTTGGTCCGCCGGTACCCCGACGCCTGCTCTACGTCCACCTGACGCGCGACGAAGAGGAGCTGGTCGCCAGCTTCCGGAACTGCTTCCACCGACGTCAGCCGGTGTGGACTCGGGTTCGACAGCGAATCGTGCGAACAGTCCGGCGGAGCCGCAAGCTGCCGGTGATGGACGCCTCTCGGGCACGGCATCGTCTCGCGAGCGGCGCCGTGGGCGTCCCAGGAGTGCGACGACGTCATCCGCCTCTACCGCCACACGGTCGACGACAACGTGGCAGCGGCGATCCGGGATTGCCGCCACCTGACCATCGAGCTCGCCGATCTCCGGGACCGCTTCCCGGAGCTGTGGGTAGAGCTCGGGGCCGAAGGCTCCCTGGATGCTCGTGCTCGCCGAGCTTGAGCTGCACCACAACGCGTCCGTCTGGCGGTCTTCCGCTCCCACCGGCGGTGAGGGTTTCGCTCGATCTCTAGACGGCCTCCGACCCGCCTCCTCCGTTCGGGCACGTCCTTGCTCGCCGGCACCCTGGTCGGCCAGGCCTTGGTGCTCGCAGCGACTCCTTTGTCATGCGTGCGTCTACGGCGCAGCGGACTTCGGGCGGTACGGCGCGGCGGCATCGGTCGAATCGGTGCTCGTCGTCGTGGCCGTGCTCCGTCTCGATCGGGCGATCAACGTGGTCGACACCGAAGAGGAGGCGGCCAGCGTGGCCGGCGCCGCCACCACGATAGCGATCGTCGTCGCGGCCCAGGCCGAACCGTGCTCGTGGCCACGTCGATCGAAGGCGCGGTCCTCGACCGGCCGGTCGGCGTCGGGCTGGCCGTCGCCTTCGGCGCGGCGATCGTCGCCGATGCCGGCTGGATCTGCCACCAGCAGCTTGCCATCCGGCGGCGGTGCTACGGCACGGTCGGCGTCGGGAAGGCGCTCATCGGTGCCGGGCAATCCGGTGCGCAGCTCCCTGGCCGCACCGCTGGGCGGCTCCGAAGGGTTGTTGGCCGGTTGGTCGGTCGGTCGGGCGCTCGGGTGGCTCTTCACGAGTGGTCGGCGCGGACGGGCTGTCGCACGGGCAGCCGGCTCGGGGCGCCCCGCGGGTGCGGACCGTGCTGGCGGCCCAGCATCGCTTTGCTGGTCCTCCTGCCGGCGGCGATCTTCAACGTCGGCAGCCTGCAGGCGCCGGTCCTCGTCATCGCCGCCGCCTTCGGCCCAGCGGCCGCCGGGGTTTTCCTCCTGGCGAGCCGGATCGTCATGCTCCCCACCCAGCTCGTGGCGCAGTCGGCCGCGAGCTCTTCATGGGCGAGGTTGGTGCCGGTGGCGATCCAGCCGCCACCGGTCGCACGCTGCGCGCCATGCAGGCGCGGATCGTCGTCGTCGCCGTGGTGACCGCCGTGTCGGCGATCGTCATGGCACCGCGGATCGTCGGGCCGGTTCTCGGTGAAGAGTGGGTCGGTGCTGCGGACTACGTGATCGCCCTCGCGCCCGCGATGGCTGCGCAACTAGTCGTGGCCCCGTTCGGGTACGTGCTCGTGCTGACCGGCCATGAGCGCCAGCAGCTGGCCTGGGACGCGGCGGCGCACCTTCGCCCTGGTCATCGGCTCCCTCGTCGGTCCCTGGGCGCTCGGGTGGGGGCCTGTCGGCTGCGTGCGGACGCTGAGCGCCGGGCTCGTGTGCAGCTACGCGGTGCTCGCAACGATGGAACGCTTTGCGGTGCGGGATGGGTCCTCCCGTCACGGTGCCGACGCAACGCGGTCACGCTGATCGGACGCGGCCCAGTAGCCGCGGTGAGCGAGGGCCGGGTGCCGTCGGAGCAGCGGGCCGAGGTCGAACCCGAAGAGGGAGGTCATGCCCAGCCGCCCGGAACCGAGCACGGGACCAAGGAAGTCGACCCGCTGCATGTCCCGCCGCTCGGCGCTCCGGAGGATCGGCGACAACTCGGGCCGGTCGATGTTGTCCACGACCACGACCCCGTTCTCCGCCAGACACGCTGCGGCACGTTCAAGCACGGGATCCGGAAGCGCCCGTCGACCACGACCAAGTCGTACGAAGACCCGGCCGGCATCGCCTGGACGTAGGAGGCCTCCTTGTCGGGCGTGAGCATCACCACCTCGAGGTTGGCGGGGTCTTGGAGCGGAGTTCCCTCGCGAAAATCGCCACGTGTTCCACGGCTGTCACGTGCTGCACGCGCCCGGCCAGCCACAGCGACGACTGTCCTGAGCCCCACTTCGAACGCGAGGGTCGTCGGATCCATGCGGTCGGCCAAGAACTCCACCGCAGCGATCGACCACCACGGAACTGGCTCGCCTGACACGCACACCGGACGACGTTCCCGGGCTGAACGGCCCCAACCGAGGTCATCCAGAGCCACCAGTAGGGAGAGCATCCGCTTCAGCTCGGCGGGTCGACGGGGCACCACCTCGAGCAGGCGGCGCGGAGTGGCCAATCGGCCGACAGGCTTCCGTGGGTCGGGGCGAGCGTCTTCGTCGACGGCCATTGCCGGAGGGTACTGCGCCGCCCGGCGCTGCCCGAGCCTCCGGCGGCGGCCGGCACTCAGGTGATGTCGAGCATCCGCTGCAGCGCGACCCGGGCCCACTCGGCGGTGTCGCGCGTCGACGGCGATCCGGTTCTGCACGCCGTCCCGCGACGAGCTCCTCGAGCACCCACGCCAGGTGCGGCAGGTCGATGCGGTTCATCGTCGAGCACGGGCAGATCAGCGGGTCGAGCGAGACGATCGTCTTGTCGGGATTCTCCTCCGCCAGGCGGTTCACGAGGTGGATCTCGGTGCCGATGGCGATCGTCGTGCCCGGCGGCGCCGCCTCGACGGTCTTGATGATGAAGTCGGTCGAGCCGACCTCGTCGGCGGCGAGGATCGCGTCGTGCGGCGCCTCGGGGTGGATGACCACGAGCCCGTCGGGGTGCTCGGCCCGGAAGTCGGCGACCTGCTCGGCCGAGAAGCGCTGGTGGATGGAGCAGTGGCCCTTCCACAGCAGGAACGTGGCCTCCTTGGCCTCGGCCTCGGACAGCCCGCCGAGCTCGCTTGCGCGGGTCCCACACGGCCATGTCGTCGAGCGAGTAGCCCATGGCCACGCCGGTGTTGCGGCCGAGGTGCTGGTCGGGGAAGAACAGCACCTTGTCGCCCTGGGTGAACGCCCACTCGAGCACCGCTCGGGCGTTGGTGGAGGTGCACACCGCGCCGCCGTGGCGGCCGACGAAGGCCTTCAGCGCGGCCGAGGAGTTCATGTAGGTGATCGGCACGAGGCGCTCGATGTCGATGACGTCCTCGAGCGCCTCCCAGGCCTCCTCGACCTGGTCGATGTCGGCCATGTCGGCCATCGAGCAGCCGGCGTTGAGGTCGGGCAGGATCACCTGCTGGTGGTCGCCGGTGAGGATGTCGGCCGACTCGGCCATGAAGTGGACGCCGCAGAAGACGATGTACTCGGCCTCCGGGCGCTGCTGGGCCAGCACCGAGAGGCGGTAGCTGTCGCCGCGGGCGTCGGCGAACTGGATGACCTCGTCGCGCTGGTAGTGGTGGCCGAGGATGAAGAGCCGGTCGCCGAGGGTCTCCTTGGCGGCGGCGATGCGCGCCTCGAGATCCTCGCGGCTGGCGTCTGTGTACCGCTCGGGGAGCGGTAGCTGCAGGCGGAGCATGTTGTCTGAGCCCCCGATCGACAAGGGTGGAGAACCGATTGGCGGACGGCAGGGACAGCCCGGTCGCCTCTCCTGCGGGGATGTCGTCCTCGGTTCAGATGTGTTGCCGGTAGTTCCGGGCCGGCGAGTGCAGATGTACCCGTCGACCCGACAGCGCCATCGTGCGATCGCCGGTGATCCGCGCGACAGGTCGCCGGCGTCATGGCGTCGGCGCTCGGCGAGCCGTCGGTGCCGCGTGGCTGGCGTTCGACGAGCTCGTCGCCGGCGGCGATCGAGTGCGAGCACCGGGCGTGCCGGTCGGCCCGCGCGCGATCGCGGCGTCTCGGAGTCGACGGTGGAGTGCGAGCCGGAGGACGGCCGCAGGCATCGGCTCGATGACCCGCGAGCGCCGGGCGCCGACGTGGTCGCGGCGGTAGCTGCACGTCGCTCGGAGCGCGGCGACCGGCCGGTGCGCAGCCGCCGTCGGGGTCGCCTGGGCGACGGCGACGGCGTCGCCGGCTCGCGACGAGGATGCCCGATGACGCCGTCGATGACGGCGCACGGCCGCGATCGTGGTCCCGGCGCGCGACGCCGCGGCCGCGCGGAACTGCGCCGTGCGAGCCGTGCCGTCGTCGCGGTCAATTGCAGGAGCCAGTACGCCGGTAGCCCGGTAGCCGCCGGCGTCGGACGGCGAGGCTGCGCATCACGGCGCGACGCCTGCCACGTCAGCGAACGGCGCGACGGCCGGACGCAGCTCGCACCGCGCGAGCGACGCCGCGGCCGAGCAGCTCGAGCCGTGAGCGCTGCGATCGTGCAGCCGTCCACGCTGGCGATCGGCGCATCCGGTCGGACGCTCGCGAGCGATCCGGCGGCGTCCGTCGCCAGAGCAGCCACCGCGGATCGTGCCAGCGACGACGGCTGGCGGCGCTCGAGCCGCGCTGCCGGTCGGGTGGCCGAGCTCGACAGGCGCGAGCACCGACGGCGCGTCGGCGACACCAGCTTCTACGCGATCACGAGCCGATCGGACGCGAGCGCTGCGTCGCGACGGCGTGCGCGTCGCCGAGCGACGGCTCGAGGACGACGCCGATGCGTCGGCACGGCGCTGTCGGCCGCACGCCGTACCTGCGTCACGGAGCGAGGCCGGACGGACAGACCGACCGCGTCGGGCCGTGACGAGTCGCCGCCGCAGCGGCCGAGCGTCGACCGTGGCCGCGAGCGCGCCGGGCGACGGCGCGCCGAGCCGACGTGCGCGGCGCTCCGACGCGATCGGAGCCGCGGCCGGCTGCCGAGCGTGCGACCGTCGACGGCGTGCGCGGCGTCGCCGGCGGCTCGACGAGCGGTAGGCGACGCCGGCTGCGGCGCATGGGCTGCCGCCGTCGTGCTGCCGACGACCGAGCGGCGCCCACGAGTCCGCGACCGCCGCACGGTCGACGGCGCAGGACGGTGCCGACCATCGGCCGACGGCATGCGGGTCGGAGGCGCGCCGCACCGTCGGTCGCGACCGTCGCTCGAGGCCGTGCGCCGCGGTCCGTCGCCGCCGGGCGGCGCTCGCCGCGCGTCGGCGACCGAGCTGACCGCCGACCGAGCTCGACGTCGGCGCGGCACGTGGCCGCGGTGCACGGTCCCGCCCATAGCCTGGACCCGTGGTCCAACGTCCTCCCGCCGGCACGATCCCGGACACGCCCGGCTCGTACCAGTTCAAGGACGCGCACGGCCGGGTGATCTACGTCGGCAAGGCCAAGAACCTGCGCTCAGCGGCTGTCGAACTACTTCCAGAACCCGGCGCAACATGCACCCGCGCACGGCGCAGATGGTGGCCACGGCCGAGACCGTCGAGTGGATCCAGGTCCGCAACGACGTCGAGGCCCTCATGCTCGAGTACAACCTCATCAAGGAGCACCGGCCCCGGTTCAACGTCCGGCTGCGGGACGACAAGAGCTACCCGTTCCTGGCCGTCACGGTCGTCCGACGAGTGGCCCCGGCCGATGGTGATGCGGGGCCGCAAGCGCAAGGGCGTCCAGTACTTCGGGCCCTACGCCAACGCCTACGCCATCCGCGAGACGCTCGACCTGCTGCTGCGGACGTTCCCGCTGCGCACCTGCTCGGACAACAAGTTCGGGCGCCACGAGCGGCTCGGCCGGCCGTGCCTGCTGTTCCACATCGAGAAGTGCTCGGGACCCTGCGTCGGCGAGGTCGACCGCGAGACCTACCAGCAGATGACCAAGGAGCTGCTCGACTTCCTCGACGGCGAGACCGACGCCGTGGTCGCCCGCATGGAAGCCGACATGAACGAGGCCGCCGCCGAGCTCGAGTTCGAGAAGGCGGCCCGGGTCCGTGACCAGCTCGAGAGCGTGCGCAAGGCCATCGCCAAGCAGCAGATGGTGGGGGACCGCAACGAGGACCTCGACGTGATCGGCCTCGCCGAGGACGAGCTCGAGGCCGCCGTGCAGGTCTTCTTCGTCCGCAAGGGCCGGGTCGTCGGCCGCAAGGGCTTCGTCGTCGACAAGGTCGAGGAGCTCACGCCCGGCGAGCTGATCGAGCACGTGCTCGAGGGGCTCTACGACGACCCGCCGCTCGGCATCCCCAAGCAGGTGCTGGTGCCGGACGATGCCCGACGACCCCGAGCTGTACTGCGAGTACCTGTCCGAGCTGCGGGGGAGCCGGGTCGAGATCAAGGTGCCGCAGCGGGGCGAGAAGGTCCGGCTCCAGGAGACCGTGGCCCACAACGCCAAGGAGGCGTTCGCCCGCCACCGGCTGAAGCGGGCCAGCGACCACAACAGCCGGGCCCGGGCCCTGAACGAGCTCCAGGAGCACCTCGGCCTGCCCGAGGCGCCGCTGCGGATCGAGTGCTACGACATGTCGCACTTCCAGGGCAGCGACTACGTCGGCTCGATGGTGGTCACCGAGGACGGCCTCCCGAAGAAGTCCGACTACCGGCGCTTCAAGATCAAGGAGGTCGAGGGCAACGACGACTTCGCCGCCATGGAGGAGGTGCTGCGCCGCCGCCTCACCGCCTACCTGATCGAGCGGGACCAGCCGGCCCACGAGCGGCCGGGCAAGTTCGCCTACCCGCCGCAACCTGCTGCTGGTCGACGGCGGCAAGGGCCAGCTCGTCCAGTGCGGTGAAGGTGCTGAAGGAGCTCGACCTGTTCGACGAGATCCCGGTGGCGTCGCTGGCCAAGCAGTTCGAGGAGGTCTACCTGCCGGGCAAGGCCGACCCGGTCCGCATCCCGCGCCAGTCCGAGGCGCTCTACCTGCTCCAGCGGCTCCGGGACGAGTCCCACCGCTTCGCCATCACCTACCACCGCAAGCTGCGGGACAAGCGCATGAAGCAGTCGGTGCTCGACGACGTGCCCGGGCTCGGGCCGGCCCGGCGCAAGCGGCTGCTGAAGGAGCTCGGCTCGGTCCGCAAGGTGAAGGCGGCGACGCTCGAGGAGCTGCAGGCGCTGTCGTGGCTGCCGGACCAGGTGGCCGAGAACCTCTGGAACCACCTGCACCGGCCGGCTCGCCGATAGTCAGACGACGAATCCTGTGTGCAGACCGCGCGCCAGGCGAAGACGAAGACAGCGGCCAGGCCGCAGGCGCCGCAGAGCGAGCGTCTCGGCTTGCGCCAGGCCCATGGTCGCCAGCAGCAAGCCGAAGCCGACCACCGGGACGACGGCATACGTCGGTCAGGCAGAATCCCAGCAGCGTCGCTGGTCGGGCCAGCGTCCAGCGGCCACGCAGCGGGAGCAGGAACGCAGCGGCGATGGCTCCCTCGAGCGCGATGCCCCACCAGGTGAAGAGCGCGCGACCGCCTTGGTCCGTGATCCGTCTGGTTGTCGACGCTGTCGTCGAAGCGCCCGGATCCGCGTGAGATCGGACACTGGCGGCGCGGTCCGCCTCGACCGGTCCTCGGCGGCTCCGCCGATCACCGTCGGCCACCGGCTCGAAGCGGGGGTCGCGCAGCAGCGTGTACTCGGAAGAAGTCGGTGGACGTGTACTGGCTCGACGGCAGCTTCCAGCCGACGCCAGGCGAACAGCAGGCCGACGAGCAGGCGGGCGGACAGGGCGAGCGCCCGGTCGGGTCGTCGCCAGGCGGCGACACGCCGATGGCCGCGAGCCAGTAGGTCGGTGGCGACGAGGTGATCGTCGCACGCTGCCACCACTCGATCGCCTGGGACCAGCCGAGCAGCGCGGCGAGCCGAACCAGGGCCAGGGCGAGCGCAGCAGCGCTCGTCGAGGAACGAGGACGGCGGTGCGCGACCGCCGACAGCAGGCAGGACGGGTTGTCGCTGTGGGTGTTGACGAGGGCGACGACCAGCGAGAGGCGGCCAACGAGCAGGAAGCCGTCGGTGTGGTCGCACGTCGTCGACGCCCTCGCAGCACCGCCGTCACGGGACCCACCACTCGGCGGAGGAGGTGGAACCCGATGCTGCAGCGCCGCCGTCCGTGCTCGTCGACGTCGTGGCCCCAGACCTCGAGCTCGAGTCGCTCTGCGCCAGCGTCGCGCTCGGAGCTCCTGCGTGCCAACTCGACCGTGTTGCGGTCGCCCGGCGCGGTCTCGCCCGCTCGCGCTCGTCGGCGAGGTCGGCCGGCACCTGCACCGGCGACGCGGTCGCCGTCGCCGGTGTCGACGGCACGCACCGTGCGGGCGGCGTGTACTCGTAGGTGGCGAACATGCCGAAGCCGACGCCCTGCCACGACGACTGGTCGACCTGGTGTGGACGCACGACGGCGAGTCGAAGCACGGCCGAGCAGGAGCGACTCACCGGCGACCGCCATCGAGACGAGGGCCAGCGCAGGCTTCGCCGTCGTGGTCGACGTTGCGATCCGTGCGCACCGTGGTCGGATCGTGACCGGCGATCGCGGTCCGAGCGTGCCGTGACCCGTGCGCCCGGCCGGTCGTCCCGCTCGGGAGCGACAGCATCACGCGTGAGCGACGACCTCTGGGAGCAGCACGCCGACTGGTGGCAGGAGGGCTTCACCGCCGGCGTCGACCCCGAGTACGAGGAGCAGATCCTCCGCTCGCCGAGGAGCACCTGCGCGGCGCTCGCCGGGTGCTCGACGTCGGCACCGGCGAGGGCCAGGTCGCCCGCCTGGCCGCCGAGCTCGGAGCGGAGGTCGTCGGCCTCGACCCGACGTGGAACCAGGTCACCGAGGCCGAAGGAGCGTGGCGGGGGACCGGCGTACCTGCGTGCCGGCGCCGCCGGCGCTGCCGTTCCCCGACGCCAGCTTCGACGTGGCCGTGGCCTGCCTGGTGTTCGAGCACATCGAGCAGGTCGACGAGGCCATCGCCGAGGTCGCCCGGGTGCTGGAGCCCGGCGGCCGGTTCCTGTTCTTCCTCAACCACCCGCTGCTGCAGACCCCGAACAGCGGCTGGATCGACGACCAGATCCTCGACCCGCCCGAGCAGTACTGGCGCATCGGCGCCTACCTGCGGGAGGACTCCTCGATCGAGGAGGTGCAGAAGGATGTCTTCATCCCGTTCATCCACCGGCCGATGAACCGATACGTGAACGCCCTGATCGCCAACGGGCTGCTGCTGACGCGCATGGAGGAACCGGCGCCGCCTCCGGGCTTCCTCGCCGGGCGCCGGAGTACACCGACGCCGCCGAGATCCCCCGCCTGCTGTTCCTGCGCACGGAGAAGCTGCGCTGAAAGCCGCGCCCTGACGCCGCCACCCACCACCGCGGTACGATCGCAACCACATCCAAGGGGGAAGCCCGCCATGCCCATCTTCATGGTCGAGCGCCGCTTCGCCGACGAGCTCGACGCCGGCGCCGACGAGATCGACGGGATCAACCGCATCAACGAGGAGGAGGGGGTCCGCTGGCTCTACTCGTTCCTCTCCGCCGACAAGCGCAAGACGTACTGCCTGTACGAGGCGCCGTCGCCCGAGGCGATCCTGCGTGCCGCCGAGCGGGCGGGCCTGCCCGCCGACGTCATCGTCGAGGTCACCGATCGGCTGACGCCCGACGGCGCCGCCACGCCGCTCTGACGCCACCATGACCGCCGGCGCCGCCTGGGATCCGCCGGCGCTGCCGCCGCGGCTGGTGGCCGCCGGCCAGATGCCGCTGGTCGGCCGGCGGGCCGAGCTGGAGACCCTCGAGCGCCTCTGGACCGACGTCGAGCACGGGCGCCGGCAGGTCCTGTTCGTCGGCGGCGAACCCGGCGCCGGCAAGACCCGGCTGGTGGCCGAGGCCGCCGGCGCCCTGGCCGACCACGACGTGGCCGTGCTCGTCGGCACCTCCAACCTCGACACCGGCATCCCGTACCAGCCGTTCATCGAGATGCTCGACCACCTCTTCGCCAGCGGTCCCGACGGCAGCCTCGCCGCGCTGATCGGCGACGACGGCGTCGAGCTGCGCCGCCTGTCCCGCCACGTCGTCCGCCACCGGCCCGAGCTGGCCGACGCAGCGGAGCCGCCGGGCGAGGTGCGGCGCGACCTGTTCGAGGCCGTGGCCGGGCTGTTCCGCCGCATGGCCGAGGACCGACCGGTCGCCCTCGTGGTCGACGACCTCCACTGGGCGCAGCTGCCCACGCTGGCGCTGCTCGAGCACGTGGTGCAGTCCTGCCCGGCCAGCCGACTGCTGGTCGTGGCCACCTTCCGCACCAACGCCCCCGACCGCTCCGAGGAGGTGGCCACACGGCTCGCCCAGCTCCACCGCCTCGACGGCGTGCGCCGGCTCGACCTCGGCGGCCTCGACACCGAGGCCATCGCCGAGTTCCTCAGCGTCCGCACCGGCCTGCCCCTGACCGACACCCGGCCGCCGGCCGCCCTGCTGCGCGACCGCACCGGCGGCAACGCCTTCTTCCTCCGCGAGCTGTGGACCGACCTCGAGCGTCGTGGCGGCCTGGACGCGCTCCGCCGGCCCCACCGGGTGCCGGCGTCCATCGGCGACACCGTCGCCGCCCGGCTCGCCGGCCTCGGCGACGACGTCCGCGAGTTCATCGAGCTGGCCGCCGTCGTGGGCGACCAGTTCGACCTGGCCACCCTCGTGGCCGCCAGCGACACCGACCGCACCCGCACGATGGCCTTCGTCGACGCCGCCATGGCCGTCGGCCTCATCGAGACCAGCGAGCCGCTGCGGGGCCGCTACTCGTTCGTCCACGCCCTCACCCGCCAGACCGTGCTCGACCGCATGGCGCCGTCGCGGCGCACGCTGCTGCACGCCCGGGTGGCGCAGGCGCTCGAAGCGCAGCCGGCCGAGCCGTCGGTGGTGCCCAGGTTGGCCCACCACTACCTCACCGCCAGCGTCCTCGGCTTCCACGACCAGGCCCTGCGCTACTGCCGCCAGGCCGGCGAGCTGGCCGAGGGCAGCCTGGCCTTCGAGGACGCAGCCGTGTGGTTCGAGCGGGCGGCCGGCCTGCCCGAGTGCGACCCCGCGGTCCGCAACGAGATGCTGCTGGCCGCCGGCGCCGACTACGTCCGGGCCTGCCACTTCCCGCATGCCCGCGAGATCTACGAGCGGGCGGCGTCGGCCGACGGCCCGCAGAAGCTCGCCGCCGCGCTGGGGTTCGAGGACGCCAGCTGGCGCCCGGGCATCATCGGGCACCGGGCCGCCGACGTGCTGTCGGCGGCCATCGACGAGTGCGGTCTCGACCACACCGACACCCGCTACGTGCGAGCGCTCGGCAGCCTGGGCCGGGCCCTGGCCCTGGCCGGCGAGACCAGCGCCGCCCAGCAGCTCGGCAGCCGCGCCATCGAGCTGGCCCGTCAGCTCGACGACTACGGGGCGCTGGTCCACGTGCTCACCACCAGCCTCTGGCACGGCACCACGCCGGAGATGGCCGCGGTGCAGCTCGACCGGACCACGGAGGTCATCCGGTTGGCCGCCAGCCGGCGCGACCACGAGAACATCGGCCCGTCGGCCAACTTCCTGGGCATGGTCAGCTACCTGTGCGGGCGCCCGGCGCTGCTCGAGGAGGCACTCGTCGCTGCCCAGCGCTCGGCCGAGGCCACCGGCCAGCCCTACTACGGCCACGTGTACAGCTGCCTGGCGCACGCCGACGCCTTCCTGCGCGGCGACTTCGATCGGGCCGAGCACTGGTCGCGCGAGATCTTCCGCCAGAACGACACCTTCGGCGACGACATGGCCGAGGGTCCCCACGGGGTCCAGATGTTCATGGTCGAGCGCGAGCGTGGCGCGTTGGAGCGGTTCCGGCCCTACCTCGACGGCAACGAGCGCTTCCCGGGGCGGTGGGTGCCCGGCCTGTTGGCGCTCTACACCGAGCTCGGGATCGAGACCGGCGTGCGCCGGGCGCTGCGCCACCTGGTCGACCGCGACCTGGCCGACCACACCCACGAGGCCCAGTGGCCCATGGAGCTGGCCTTCATGCTCGAGGCCGCCCTGTCGATCGACGACGTCGACACCGTCCGCCGGCTGCGGCCCTTCCTCGCCGAGTACGCCGGCCGCAACCTGGTCTGCGGCACGCTCATCGCCACCTTCGGCAGCGCCGATCGGTACCTGGCCCGGGTGGCGGCGCTGGTCGGCGACACCGCCGGCGCCGAACGCCTCTTCGCCCAGGCCCTCGAGATGGACCGCCACATGCGGGCCACCGTGCACGTGACCGAGACCCTGGCCGAGCACGCTCACTTCGCCGCCGCCATCGGCGACGACGACCGGGCCCGGGCCATGGCCGCCGAGGCTCGGGCGCTGGCCGAACCCATCGGCCAGGGCCGCGTGCTGCGCCGGCTCGAACCGCTGCTGCACCCCACGGCGGGCCCCGACGGGCTCACCGACCGCGAGGTCGAGGTGCTGCGCCTGCTGGCCGAGGGGCTCAGCAACCACGAGATCGGCGAGCGGCTCCACATCAGCGGCAACACCGCCGCCAACCACATCCGCAGCATCCTCATGAAGACCGGGGCGGCCAACCGCACGCAGGCCGCCATGTACGCCGCCCAGCACGCCCTGGTGTGACGCCCGGCCCCGGCTGCCGAGGGCTACTGGAAGGCCGCCAGGAGATCATCCGCCGTGAGAACGGCATCGAAGCCGGCGTCGTCTGTCGCACCCGCGGGGCACACCGCGAGGGACCGAGCGTCCTGGGCATGGGGGATGACGGCGCGAGCGTCGGCGAGCTCGCTGAGGTCGGCGCGGCGCATGGGTCGATTGGTGCGCCACTTCACGGAGCCGATCCAGCGCACCCGGTCGCGCCGATCTGAGGCGACCACGTCGTACTCGTGGTCGTTGGAGCGGTCCCACCACGACCCGATGGTCTCGACGCCGGCGAAGTCGCCTCTGGGATCGGCGGCGAGCCGGTCGACGGCTTCGTGCACGACCGGTTCGATGCTCCGTCCGCGCCAGGAGCGGTAGTCGCGGTCGTAACGGTCCACGGCGAGATCCACCCGGCCTCGTTCGATGTGGGCGAGCTCGGGCGCGCAGTAGCGGAACCAGAAGCGCAGGTACGGGTCGGTGATTCGGTAGCGACGCAGCCGGGATCGTGCGCCGGCACCGACGGGCACGTCGATGGACACCATCCTCTTGCGCTGCAACGGCTCGAGGGCCCGGGTGACCTGGGTGCCGGCGGTCTTCTCGTCGCCACCGAGGTGGGCGACCGCAGACGAGAACGTCGCGTGGCCGACTTCGATGGAGCCGATGGCTTCGAGGACCGTCCGCGCCGCCTCGGCGTCCCGGAACTCGGACGACAGGACGCGCTGACCCACGACCACCAGAGGTGAGGAATCATCGGTCAGTTGCGCGTGCACGAACCGCGTCGCGCTGCGGTGACGTGTCGCCTCCGTGACCAGGCGGGGGTAGCCACCCGTGGCCAGGTACACGTCGAACACATCGACCGGACCCCGGTCTGGTCCGCACGCCTCGGCCACTCCCGCTGGGGTGAGCGGCCGGACCGTCCGCTCGCTCGCCCGTCCGTACAGAGGACGGTCGTGCTCGGTGAGCCGCTCCATCATCGCCACGTCGGAGCCGACGAGGACCACGAGCACGGGAAGGTGCTCCAGGGACTGGTCCCATGCGTTCTGCAGGACCCCTTCGAGTGTCTCGTCGGTCTCCACGGCCCAGGGGAACTCGTCGAGCACGACGACCGCTGGCCCGTCGCCGATGGCGATCGGCAGGCGAGCGAACAGGTCTGCCCATGTGGTGGCGGGCGCCGCGAACGCAGTACGCCGCTCGGGCAGGGGAACGTGCGCGGTGGCGAGGTCGTCCATCGTGGTGGCCAGCTGGAGGGCGGGGCTCGCGTTCTTGATGGCGGTCGTGAACAGGTACGGGACCCGAGATCGCTCGACGAACTCGGCCAGCAGTCGCGACTTCCCCGACTGACGTCGGCCACGGATGGCCAGCATTCGGCCGCGCCCGGTCCGCCGCACCTGGTCGAGATCGGCCTGCAGGGCGGCCAGCTCGTGCGAACGTCCCCAGAACTCACGCATCAGCCCCGCTCCCGGCGTCAACATTCATATTCGTATGTTACACGAATGAATGTTCCATCGTCGGCTGTTGATCGGCTCACTACTGCGGTCTAGCGGGTAGTCAGATCTGACCATCGGCCACGCCGGCCAAGAAGGTCAGATCCGGTCATGACAGGCCGCCGGCCGCTTCGTACGGTCGACATCGGGCCGGAATCTCCGGTCCGCCAGCACGACCCAGGGGGAAGAAGACCGATGACCATCGCCGAGAGCCCAGAACTGCGATCGAAGACCTCGGGCGAGGTGTTCGTACCAGGCGACCCCGGCTACGACGAGGCCCGCGCCGTCTACAACGCCATGATCGACCGGCGCCCGGCCGCCGTCGCCCGCTGCCGCACGGTCGCCGACATCCAGGCCGTGCTCGACTCGGCGAAGTCGGCCAAGCTGCCCATCGCCGTGCGCGGTGGCGGCCACAACGGACCCGGCTTCGGCACCGTCGACGACGGCGTGGTCATCGACCTGTCGCCCATGCAGGCCATCGACGTCGACCCCGACCGCCGCACGGTCACGGTCGAGGGCGGCGCCACGTGGGGCCAGGTCGACGCCGCCACCCACCCGCACGGCCTGGCCACCGTGTCCGGCATCATCTCCACCACCGGAGTGGGTGGCCTCACCCTGGGCGGGGGACACGGCTACCTGTCCCGCAAGTACGGCCTGACCATCGACAACCTGCTGTCGGCCGAGGTCGTGCTCGCCGACGGGCGGCACGTGACCGCGTCCGAGGACGAGAACCAGGACCTGTTCTGGGCGCTGCGGGGCGGTGGCGGCAACTTCGGCATCGTCACCCGGTTCACGTTCCGCCTCCACCCGGTGGACACCGTGGTGTGCGGACCCACGGCGTGGCCGATGGACGCGTGCGGCGACATCATGCGCTGGTACCGCGACTTCATGCCCGCCCAGGACGAGGACCTCTACGGGTTCTTCGCCAACATGATCGTGCCGCCGGTGCCCGACTTCCCCGAGGCGTTCCACATGCACAACGCCTGCGCCGTGGTGTGGTGCTACCTCGGCGACCCGGCCGACGCCGACGAGGCGCTGGCCCCGGTCCGCGACATGCAGCCCGCCTTCGACGGCATCGGCCAGGCCCCGTACCCGGCGCTGCAGTCCACCTTCGACGGCCTCTACCCCAAGGGCATGCAGTGGTACTGGCGGGGCGACTTCTTCCGGACCATGCCCGACGAGGCGGTCGACGCCCACGCCGAGTACGGCCAGACGATCCCGACCATGCACTCGGGCATGCACCTGTATCCCATCGACGGCGCCGTGAACCGGGTCGGCCCCGACGAGACGGCGTGGTCCTTCCGCGATGCCACGTACTCGCAGGTGATCATCGGCGTCGACCCCGACCCGGCCAATGCCGACGAAGTGCGGGACTGGGCGGTGGACTACTCCGACGCCACCCACCCGTACTCGGCCGGCGGCGCCTACCTGAACTTCATGATGGACGAGGGCCAGGACCGGGTGCAGGCCACCTACCAGGGCAACTACCAGCGGCTGACCGAGGTCAAGGCCACGTACGACCCCGACAACGTGTTCCACGTCAACCAGAACATCCGCCCCGCCGGCTGACCGGGGAAGAGCGGCGCACGACGACGGGCGCATCATGGCATCACTGTCGGTGATGCTATGATGCACCCGTGCGCACCACGGTCACGCTCGACCCGGACACCGAGCAGCTCGTACGCCGCCGCATGCGCGAGCGCGGGCAGTCGTTCAAGGAGGCGCTCAACGACCTGATCCGTGCCGGCGCGATCGATGACGGCAGCACCACGCCGTTCCGCACGAAGACCGCGTCGATGGGGGTCTCGCAGGTGAACCTCGACCGGGCGCTCCAGGTCGTGGCCGAGCTCGAGGACGACGAGCTGGTACGCAAGCTGCGGGCCGGTACGTGAAGCTGGTCGACGCCAACGTCCTGCTCTACGCCGTCAACGAGGACGCCCGCCACCACGACGAGTCGATCGGCTGGCTCGACGGGGCGCTGTCCGGTGGGGACACGGTGGCGTTCTCGTGGCTGGTGCTCCTCGCCTTCGTGCGGCTGGCGACGAAGGAGGGTCTCTTCCCCCGTCCTCTCGCGGTCGACGAGGCCATGGCCCGGGTGGAGGCCTGGCTCGGAGCCGGGCCGGCCGTCGTCGTGCAGCCGACGGTTGACCACACGCGGGTGCTCAGCGACCTTCTGGCAGGTGTCGGTGCCGGTGGCAACCTGGTGAACGACGCCCACCTCGCCGCGCTGGCCGTCGAGCATCGGTGCGACATCGTCTCCTACGACACGGACTTCGGGCGCTTCGGCGGTGTCCGCTGGATGACACCGGCGCAGGCGGCCACCGGGTGAGCGATCGAGCCGAGCTCGCGCCCTGAGTCCCGGCCCCCGCACGGACCCGCCGGTACCCTCGTGGCCATGGGCGACTACGTCGTGATCGCCGGCCTCTCGGGCGCCGGCCGCAGCCAGGCGGCCAACGACTTCGAGGACCTGGGCTGGTTCGTCATCGACAACCTGCCGCCGGCGCTGATGTCCAAGGTCACCGAGCTGGCCGACGCCCGGGGGTCCAGCATCGAGCGGGTGGTGCTGGTGGCCGGCACCGGGCACTACGACTCCGAGCTGCTCGAAGCACTGGAGGGACTGAAGCGCACGGTGCAGCGGGTGCGGATCCTGTTCCTCGACTGCGACACCAAGGAGCTGGTGCGCCGCTACGAGCAGACCCGCCGGCGCCACCCCATCGGCACCGAGGGCACGCTCGAGCAGGCCATCGAGGAGGAGCGCCGGCTCCTGCAGCCGGTGCGGGCCGAGGCCGACGTGGTCATCGACACCACGCACCTCAACGTCCACCAGCTGCGTGATCGGGTCCGGGCGGCGTTCGGCCAGCCCGACTCCGACGTGGGCATGCAGACCATGATCCGCTCGTTCGGCTACAAGCACGGTCTGCCCATCGACTCGGACCTGGTGCTCGACGTGCGGTTCCTGCCCAACCCGCACTGGGACGAGGCGCTGCGCCCGCTCACCGGCCTCGACCCCCAGGTCCGCGACTACGTCATCACCAACGACGACGCCCAGGCGTTCCTCGACAAGCTCGTCGACCTGCTCGAGATGCTGCTGCCCGCCTATCGCGACGAGGGCAAGGCGTACCTGAGCATCGCCATCGGCTGCACCGGCGGTCGTCACCGCTCGGTGGCCATCGCCGAGGCGCTGCGAGACCGGCTGTCGGAGTTGGGTACGGAAGCCACCGTGGCCCACCGGGACATCGACCGTTGAGCGCATCCGACGGCGCCGCCGACCGTCGGCCTCATGTCGCGGCCATCGGCGGCGGACACGGCCTGGCCATGCTGCTGCGCGCCGTGCGCACCTACGCCGGCCGGGTCACCGCCGTGGTGGCCACCGGCGACGACGGCGGCTCCAGCGGCCGCATCCGGGCGTCGATCGACATGCCCGCCCCCGGCGACCTGCGCCGCTGCCTCACCTCCATCGCCACCAACCGCGACCTGGCCGGGTCGCTGGAGCACCGGTTCCGCTCGGGCGAGCTGGCCGGCCACGCCGTCGGCAACCTCGTGCTGGCCGGCCTGGTCGAATCGGGCCACGACCTGGCCGACGCCGCCGACCACCTCAGCCGCTGGCTGGGCATCGACCCCGACGTCATGCGGGTGCTGCCCGTCCACCCACGGACCGGTCGAGCTCGTGGCCGAGACCGCCACCGGCGTGGTCCGGGGCCAGGTCGCCGTCGAGGCCGCCGGCGAGCTCCTGCGCCTGGCCGTCGAACCGGCCGACCCGCCGGTGCCGGCCGTGGCCGTCGACGCCATCACCACCGCCGACCAGATCGTGCTCGGCCCCGGCTCCTTCTACACCAGCGTGCTGGCGCCGGCGGTCGTGCCCGGCATCCGGCGGGCCATCGAGGACCGGCGCGGGCGGCTGGTGTTCGTGTGCAACCTGCGGGCCGACGAGAACGGCGTGAAGGGCTTCGACGTGGCCCGCCACGTGACCGTCCTGGCCGACCACGGCCTGGCCCCCGACGTCGTCGTGGTCCAGCGCGACGCCCTCCCGATCGGCGCCCTCGCCGGCCCCGATGACGGGGGTCCCGAGCTGGTCGTCGCCGACATCGACCGCCCCCACGGCCTGGCCCACGACGCCGACCTGCTGGGCGAGGTGCTCGCCGGCCTCTGACCGGCGCCGGCGGGCGTGACCACCACCAAGACTCTGGGCCGCGAGAACCCGCGTCTCGCACAGACCTCGCACCCCGGAATCGCAGGCCACCGATTCCGGGGTGCAGATCGCCGTGTCTCGCACAGACCTCGCGTCCCAGAATCGTGCTGGCTGCGGGCCGCCTCGCCCCGGGGTTCTGGCGGTCGCCGCGTCGAGGGCAGAGATGTTTGTGGGCCTGGGCACGCGCGTGCTCAGATCGCCCTGATTCCTGATCGTCGACCCCACTGAGGTGGCACCCCCATGACCGTCCGCGTTGGCATCAACGGCTTCGGCCGCATCGGCCGCAACTTCTTCCGCGCCGCCAAGGAGCAGGGCGCCGACATCGACTTCGTCGCGGTCAACGACCTCGGTTCGCTCGAGACCATGGCCCACCTCCTCCAGTACGACTCGGTCATGGGCCGGTTCAGCGAAGAGGTCGGTGTGGCCGAGGACGGCATCACCGTCGGCGGCGACACCCTCAAGGTGCTGGCCGAGCGCGACCCGGCCCAGCTGCCGTGGGGCGACCTCGGCGTCGACGTCGTGGTCGAGTCCACCGGCATCTTCACCTCCCGCGACAAGGCCGCCTCCCACCTCGAGGCCGGCGCCCCGCTGGTGGTCGTGTCCGCCCCGTCCAGCGGCGCCGACGAGACCTTCGTGGTCGGCGTGAACGAAGACACCTTCGACGCCGGCAAGCACAAGGTCGTCTCCAACGCCTCGTGCACCACCAACTGCTTCGTGCCCATGGTGCAGGTGCTCGACCAAGCCTTCGGCGTCGAGAACGGCTTCATGACCACCATCCACGCCTACACCGGCGACCAGTCGCTGGTGGACGGTCCGCACAAGGACCTGCGCCGGGCCCGCGCCGCGGCCATCAACATCATCCCCACCTCCACCGGCGCCGCCCGGGCCACGGGCCTGGTCATGCAGTCGATGCAGGGCAAGCTCGACGGCACCTCACTGCGCGTGCCCGTGCCCACCGGCTCGATCACCGACTTCACCGCCGTCCTCAAGCAGGCGGCCACCGCCGACCAGATCAACGACGCCTTCAAGGCCGCCGCCACCGAGGGCCGCCTCGCCAACGTGCTCGACTACAGCGAGGCGCCGCTGGTGAGCTCCGACATCGTCGGCTCGCCGGCCTCGTGCACGTTCGACTCGGGTCTCACCATGGCCAACGGCAACCTGGCCAAGATCAGCGGCTGGTACGACAACGAGTGGGGCTACTCCAACCGCCTGGTCGACCTCATCAAGATCATCTGCGGCTGAGCACGTGAACCCCGTTCCCCAGCTGGAGGACCTGCTTCCCCTCGACGGGAAGCGGGTGCTCCTGCGCGCCGACTTCAACGTGCCCCTGCGCGAGAAGGCCGACGGCTCCCGCGAGATCGTCGACGACCTGCGCATCCGCGCCGCCCTGCCCACCATCAACTGGCTGCAGGAGCAGGGCGCCACGGTCACGGCCTGCAGCCACCTGGGCCGCCCCAAGGGCGCACCCGACCCCAAGTACACGATGGACCCGGTCCGCGAGCGACTGAACGAGCTGGTCCAGGGCGTCACGCTGCTCGAGAACCTGCGCTTCGACCCGGGCGAGACGGGCAACGACCCCGCCTTCGTGCAGAAGCTGATCGAGGGCCAGGACGCCTACGTCAACGACGCCTTCGGCGCCTCGCACCGCGCCCACGCCTCCATCGTCGGCCCGCCCCAGCACCTGCCCTCGGCGGCCGGGCGCCTGCTGGCCAAGGAGGTCGAGATCCTCGGCGAGCTGCGCAGCGACCCACGCCGGCCGTTCATCGCCATCCTCGGCGGGGCCAAGGTGTCCGACAAGCTCGGCGTGATCGAGGCCCTGCTGCCTCGGGTCGACGGCCTCATCATCGGCGGCGGCATGTGCTTCACGTTCCTGGCCGCCCAGGGCAACCACATCGGCGACTCGCTGTTCGAGGCCGACATGGTCGACACCTGCGCCCGGCTGCTCGAGACCGCCGGCGACAAGATCCACCTGCCGTCCGACGTCACCGCGCTCGGACCGGGCGGCGAGATCGGCAAGCCCGACGCCGGGGGAGAGGTGCGCCAGCTGCACACCACCATCCCCGACGGCTGGAAGGGCCTCGACATCGGCCCCGGCACCGCCGCCGAGTTCGGCGACCTCATCGCCGAGGCCCGCACCGTGTTCTGGAACGGGCCCATGGGCGTGTTCGAGGACCCCCGCTTCGAGGCCGGCACCAAGACCGTCGCCCACGCCGTGGCCGACGCCAACGCCTTCACCGTCGTGGGCGGAGGCGACAGCGCCGCCGCGGTCGACCAGTTCGGCCTGGCCCGCGACATCGACCACATCTCGACCGGCGGGGGCGCCAGCCTCGAGCTGCTCGAGCAGGGCGACCTGCCCGGACTCCAGGCATTGCGAGGAGAACACGTTGACTGACCGCAAGCCGCTGATCAGCGGCAACTGGAAGATGCACAAGAACCACTTCGAGGCGATCCAGCTGGTGCAGAAGCTCAGCTACGTGATCACCGAGGAGGACGCCGACGCCGTCGACGTGTCGGTCCACCCGCCCTTCACCGACCTGCGGTCCGTGCAGACGGTGATCGAGGCCGACCGGGTGCCCATCAGCCTCGGCGCCCAGCACTGCCACTGGGAGAACGAGGGCGCGTTCACCGGCGAGGTGTCGCCGGCGATGCTGGCCAAGCTCGACGTCGAGTACGTGATCTGCGGCCACAGCGAGCGACGAGAGCTGTTCGGCGAGACCGACGACGACGTCAACCGCAAGGTGCAGGCCATCCTCGAGGCGGGCATGACGCCGATCATGTGCTGCGGCGAGACGCTCGACGAGCGCGAGGCCGGCGACGCCGAGGCCAAGGTCGAGCGCCAGATCCGCGCCGGCCTGGCCAAGGTCAAGCCCGAACAGGTGGCCGGCATGGTCGTCGCCTACGAACCGATCTGGGCCATCGGCACCGGCAAGACCGCCACCGCGGAGGACGCCCAGGCCATGTGCGCCCACGTCCGCTCGGTCGTGAGCGAGGTCGCCGGCGCCGACGCCGCGGCTGCGATCCGCATCCAGTACGGCGGCTCGGTGAAGCCGAACAACGCACCCGAGCTCATGGGTCAGGCCGACATCGACGGCGCCCTCGTGGGCGGCGCCAGCCTCGACGCCGACGACTTCGGTCGCATCGTCCAGTACCGGTTGCGCGAGAACGACACCTGATCGACATATTCTCGGGCGATCTGACGAGCGAACAGCAAAAACCCTGCACGATCGTGGTGGGCATCGTCACATTTGAGGCAAAATTGACGGCGGAGGGGCTTGGCAGGCGCCGATCCGACCGGTAGCGTCGCCGCCCGTTCACCCACAAGACACATCCGGTGTCGTACGGTGACGAACCGCCGCCCTGCATCCGTTGCGTTCCTGCTCTGGCAGGCGGTGCCCTGCAAACCGATCAGGAGGAACCCCCTGTGATGAAGTCCCGATGGCTGCGCGTCCTCGCGTTGCTCCTCGGTCTGTCGCTGATCGCCGCCGCGTGCGGTGACGACGACGACACCGGTGACAACGCCGGCAATCAGACCACGACCACGGCAGACCAAGGCGGTGGCGGCGGTGGCGCCGGCGGTGGCGAGTTCATCGACGGCAGCACCTTCGTCGGCGATCCGCCCGAGCACATCGACCCGGCGCTGAACAGCACGCTGAACGCCTACCAGGTCATCAACGCCATGTACGACGGTCTCACCGACCTCGACTTCAGCGGTGACACGCCCAAGGTCGTCCCGCACCTGGCCGAGTCGATCGAGCCGAACGACGACGCCACCGTGTGGACCTTCACGCTCAAGGACGGCCTGCAGTTCTCCAACGGCGAGGCCATCACCCCGACCACGTTCAAGCGCTCGTGGGAGCGGGCCGCCGCCATGGGTGGCGACTACAGCTACCTGATGACCTTCATCGACGGTGGCAAGGAGGCCCTGGACAACCCGGGCAGCGAGCTCACCGGCGTCAAGGCCGACGACGAGAACAACACCCTCGAGGTCACCCTGTCGGCGCCGTACTCCAACTTCGACGCCGTGGCCGGCTTCCAGCTGTTCTTCCCGATGCCCGAAGAGGCCGGCGACGCCGCCAACCCGGTCGCCGACTACGAGAACGGCATGATGATCGGCAACGGTCCCTACAAGCTCGAGTCGGCTCGCTCCGACCAGGAGATCGTGCTCGTCAAGAACGACTCGTGGAACGGCGACTTCAACGGCGAGACCTGGGACGGCCGTCTGGACAAGATCGTGTTCACCGTCCAGGCCGACCCCGACACCGCCTACAACGCCTTCGAGGCGGGCGAGGTCGACTCCGGTCAGATCCCGCCGGCTCGTACCCAGGACGCGCGTGACAAGTACGCCAACACCCTGGACGTGAGCATCCTCGGTTCGTACCACTGGATCATCAACCAGGACGGGATGATCGGTGGCCCCGACAACGTGAAGCTGCGTCAGGCGATCTCCGCGGCCATCGACCGCGACCAGATCAACCAGGCCGTCTACAACGGCGCCCGCAAGGTCTCCACCGGCATCGTCCCGCCCGGCATCCCCGGGTTCAAGGAGAACATCTGCGAGTACTGCAAGTACGACCCGGACCAGGCCAAGCAGCTGTACCAGGAGTGGAAGGACGCCGGCGGCACGCTCGACGGCCCGATCCCGCTCCAGTTCAACGCCGACGCCGGTCACGAGCCGGTGGTCCAGATCATGATCGACAACCTGAAGGCCATCGGCATCGAGGCCGAAGCCTCGCCGATGCCGACCGAGACCTACTTCTCCACGCTGGCCAAGGGCGGCTGTGAAGCGATGTGTCGTGCCGGCTGGTTCGCCGACTACCCGACCTACGACAACTTCATGTACGACCTGTTCCACTCCGACTCGATCGGTGGCAACAACTACGCCCAGTACTCGTCGGAGAAGTTCGACTCGCTGGTCTCCGAGGCCAAGCAGACGACCGACCCCGACAAGCAGGCCGAGTTGTTCAACCAGGCCGAGGAGCAGCTGCTCAACGTCGACACCTACGCCGTGCCGCTGAACTGGTACCTCGGCGACAAGGTGTGGAACGACAAGGACTTCTCGGACTTCATCATGACCAACCAGGGTCTGATCCTCTGGGAGCAGATCACGGCCAACTCGTGACCACGAGCTGACCACGGTGCGGCTGCCCTGAGCGGCCTCACCTGAACCTGCAACGGTGGTGGCGGGCCTGATCGCCCGCCACCACCGTTCGTTCTGCACGACTGCGACGAACCACCGGACACCGCCATGGCGAGCTACATCTTCCGCCGACTGCTGCTGCTGATCCCGACGGTGTTCTTCGCACTGTCGTTCCTCTTCGCTCTGTTCTTCGTGCTCCCCGGCGACCCGGCGAACCTGATCGCCGGCGGTGGCGAGCGCACCCCCAACCCCATCCGGGTCCAGCAGGTCACCGAGCGCTACGGCCTCGACGACCCGCTTCCCGTCCAGTTCGGCAACTACTGGAAGCGCACGGTCCAGTGGGACCTGGGCGACTCCTACGAGAACGGCCGCAGCGTCAACGACATCCTCGGTGAGAAGGCGGTCAACAGCCTGCGCCTGGCCATCTGGGCGATCATCATCGAGATCATCGTGGGCATCAGCGTGGGGCTGATCTCGGCCATCCGCCGCTACAGCATCATCGACAAGCTCACCACCGTGGGCACGGCCACGTTGTCGGCCATACCCGTGTTCGTGCTCGGCTTCATCTTCCAGTTCGCCTTCGCCGTGTACCCCAACAAGCACAACTGGCCCGAATGGGCGCGCCTGCGCACGTCGCAGATCGGACCACCGGGCTCGGGCAACGGCGACTGGTGGTTCTTCTTCATTCCGCACGGCGTGCAGTGGCGCTACCTGCTCCTGCCCGCCGTGACCCTGGCCTGCGTGTCCACCGCGCTGGCCGCCCGCATGACGCGTGGCTCGATGCTCGAGGTGCTGCGGGCCGACTACATGCGCACCGCCAAGGCCAAGGGCCTGAACGAGCGCAAGGTCATCGTCGGTCACGGCCTCCGCAACGCCATGCTGCCGGTGGTGACGCTCATCGGCCTCGACTTCGGCACCGTCATCGGCTCCGCCGTCCTGACCGAGACCGTGTTCTCCTGGCCGGGCCTCGGCTCGACCATCGCCGACTCGGTGCTCCGGCGTGACCTGCCCGTGCTGCTCGGTCTGACGCTGGCGGTCGTCATCGCCTACTCGGTCATCAACCTGATCGTCGACGTGTCCTACGCCTGGTTCGATCCGCGCATCCGTCTCGGTGGGGGTTCGGAGTAATGACGCACATCCCTCCGGGCGCCGACCCGCAGAACCCCAACGCCGAGGGCCACGAGGTCGGCCCCGGGTACGGCGGCGTCGGCGACGTCCCCGAGCTCACCGCCGCCCGGCCCATGCGCTCCGACGTCTGGCGTCGCTTCAAGAAGAACCGGCTCGCCGTGGTCGGTCTGGCGTTCATCGTCTTCATCATCCTGGTGGCGATCTTCGCCGACTTCATCGCTCCCTACGGCTACGCCGACCGCCCGGGCGGTCCGGTGGGTGCGTTCCGCGCCTCGCCGTCCCGCGACTTCTGGTTCGGCACCGACACCATCGGGCGCGACCTGTTCTCGCGCGTCGTCTACGGCGCGCGGGTCTCGTTGCGCATCGGCATCTCGGCCACGTCGATCGCCTTGTTCATCGGGCTGATCCTCGGTGCCATCGCCGGCTTCTTCGGCGGCCTGACCGAGACGCTCATCATGCGCATCACCGACATCTTCCTGGCCATCCCCTACATCGTCCTGGCCGTGGCCGTCGCTGCGGTGTTCGGGCGCAGCGAGAACGCCATCATCCTGGTGCTCGGCCTCACCGGCTGGCTGGGCGTGGCCCGCATCGTGCGGTCGAGCTTCCTGCAGCTCAAGGAGCAGGAGTACGTCGAGGCGGCCACCGCGCTGGGGTTCGGCAAGATGCGGATCATGTTCCGGCACATCCTGCCCAACGCCCTGCAACCGATCATCGTCTACGGCACCATCGCCATCGGCACCACGATCCTGGCCGAGGCGGCGCTGTCGTTCCTCGGTGTGGGTCCTCAGGATCCGACGCCGGCCTGGGGCCTCATGGTCTCCCAGGGCAAGGGCGACCTCGCCAACGCCTCGCACCTGGTGTTCTTCCCGGGTGCCGCCATCGGCCTCACCGTGCTGTCCTTCGTGCTCGTCGGCGACGGCCTCCGCGATGCGCTCGACCCCCGTCTGAAGTGAGTAGAGCTTCGATGCGCCACACCACCCGCCACCCCGACGAGGACACCACGCTGCTGTCGGTGCGCGACCTGCGCGCCCACTTCGACACCGACGACGGCCGCGTGCAGGCCGTCGACAACGTGTCCTTCGACGTCCACCGTGGCGACGTGTTCGCCGTCGTGGGCGAGTCCGGCTCGGGCAAGTCGGTCACCGCCATGTCGATCCTCGGCCTCATCCCCACGCTGCAGGTCGAGACGGGCGAGATCCTCTGGAAGGGCGAGAACCTGCTCGACATGGACGAGCACCAGATGGGCGCCATCCGCGGCGGCGAGATCGCCATGATCTTCCAGGATCCGCTCACCGCCCTCAACCCGGTGCACACCGTCGGCCGTCAGGTGGGGGAGATGGCCCGGATCCACGAGGGCCTCAGCCGCAAGGACGCCATGAAGCGGGCCATCGAGATGCTCGACCTGGTCGGCATCCCCGAGCCGGCCAAGCGGGCGCACCAGTACCCGCACGAGTTCTCGGGTGGTATGCGCCAGCGGGCCATGATCGCCATGGCCGTCACCTGCAACCCCGACCTGCTCATCGCCGACGAGCCCACCACGGCCCTCGACGTCACCGTGCAGGCCCAGGTCCTCGAGGCGCTGCTGGCCATCAAGAACGAGTTGGGCTCGGCCATCATGCTCATCACCCACGACCTGGGTGTCGTGGCCGGTCTCTCCGACCGGGTCATGGTGATGTACGCCGGCCGCCAGGCCGAGGTCGGCACCGTCGACGAGGTCTTCTACCAGAGCCGCCACCCGTACACGCTCGGGTTGCTGGGCAGCATCCCCCGCCTCGAGGTCGACGAGTCCGAACCGCTCATCCCCATCCCGGGGTCGCCACCGTCGCTCATCAACCGGCCCTCGGGGTGCCCGTTCCACCCCCGCTGTGCCTTCCGCGAGGTGCCCGGTCGCTGCGACCAGGAGGTGCCCGAGCTGCGTCGGGTCTCCAGCACCGACCACGCCGCCGCCTGCCACTTCGCCGAGACGCTGGCCGACGTCAGCCTCGACGATCTGCGCCAGCGGCTCGAGGAGGCCGACATCGAGGAAGAGCTGGTGGAGGTGCCCGAACCATGAGCGAGCCGCTGCTCGTCGCCACCGACCTGGTCAAGCGCTTCCCGATCCGCGGTGGCCTGCTGGCCCGCCAGATCGACTCGTTCGCCGCGGTCGACGGCGTGTCGCTCTCGGTCGACCGGGGCCAGACGCTGGGGCTGGTGGGCGAGTCGGGCTGTGGCAAGTCGACCACCGGTCGGATGCTGCTGCACCTGCTGCAGCCCACCGAGGGTTCGGTCGTCTTCGACGGTCGTGACATCTCCTCGCTGAAGCGCCGCGAGCTGATCGACGTGCGCAAGCGCATGCAGTTCGTCTTCCAGGACCCGTTCGCGTCGCTCAACCCCCGCATGACCGTGGGCGCCGCCATCGCCGAGCCGCTCAAGGTCCACACCGACATGGCCAAGGACGACATCCTGCGGCGGGTGGCGTCGCTGCTCGACCAGGTCGGTCTGTCGCCCGAGCACGCCAACCGGTACCCGCACGAGTTCTCCGGCGGGCAGCGCCAGCGGGTGGGCATCGCCCGGGCGCTGGCGCTCGAACCCGACCTCCTCGTGCTCGACGAGCCCGTGTCCGCGCTCGACGTGTCGATCCAGGCCGGCGTGGTGAACCTGCTCGAAGAGATCCAGGACCGCATGGACCTGGCCTATGTGTTCATCGCCCACGACCTGTCGGTGGTCAAGCACATCTCCGACCACGTGGCCGTCATGTACCTGGGCCGCATCGTCGAGCACGGCACCCGCGCCGAGATCTACAACAGCCCGTCGCACCCCTACACGCAGGCGCTTCTGTCGGCGGTGCCGCTGGCCGACCCCGACCGCGAGCGGGCCCGCAACCGCATCGTGCTCGAGGGCGACGTGCCCAGCCCCATCGACCCGCCGTCGGGTTGCCGGTTCCGCACCCGCTGCTGGAAGGCCACCGAGAAGTGCGCCCAGGAGGACCCGGCCCTGATCGACCGTGGTCAGGGCCACCCCTCGGCGTGCCACTACGCCGAGGTCCAGGTCGTCGTCTGAGGCGACGGACGTGCCGCGGATCCTGGCGTTGCTCGTCGCGGGATCGCTGCTCGGCGCGTGCACCGTCGGTGGCTCGAACGAGGACGCCACCACGAGCTCGACCATCCCGCCGGCGGCCACCGTGCTCGACGTGGCCGCCGCCCGCTGGCCGTCGTGCCTGAACCCGCTGCTGTGCGACGGCGATCCCGCCCGCCAGCTCGTGTACCAGCACGTGCTGCCCCGCCTGCTCGAGATCGACCACGACGGCCGCTACGTGCCCTCGCCGGTGCTCACCGGGCCGCCCGACACGGTCGTCGAGGCCAACGGGCAGCAGCGCATCACCTACCGCCTCAGCGCCGACGCCCGCTGGCACGACGGTCGGCCCATCACCAGCAGCGACGTCAAGGGCACGTGGATGGCCCGCATGGACACGCCCGGCGCCGCGACGTCGTTGGATGCGTCGGTGGTCGCGGTCGACGATCGTGATCCGCTCGTCGCCGTGGTCACCCTGTCGTCGGCCCAGGCCAACTGGCGCGAGCTCTTCGGTGGGTACCGGGGCTGGCTGCTCGAGGCCGACGCGTTCGGCGACGACACCAACCTGACCGGCCAGTTCCTCCGCGACCTC
Source organism: uncultured Acidimicrobiaceae bacterium (assembly GCA_963800295.1). GTDB lineage: Bacteria > Actinomycetota > Acidimicrobiia > Acidimicrobiales > Salinilacustritrichaceae > Salinilacustrithrix. The sequence continues at coordinate 14,002 of CAWDAJ010000003.1, read as the reverse complement.
CCCTTCGGTGCCGGTCCCTTCGAGCTGGTCAGCTTCGACGACGCCCGGATCGTGCTCGCCGCCCGCGCCGAGCACTGGGATCCCGAGGAGCAAGCGGGCGTCGACCGGGTCCAGATCGAGCACGTCGACGCCGGCGACCCGGTGCCCTCGGGTGTCGACGTGGTGATGTCCGACGTGGGCGCGGAGGCCGCCGGCGACCTGGCGGTGCGGCGGTCGCCGTCCACCCAGGTCGTGGGTCTGTTCTTCGACCAGCGCACGCCGGCGCTGGCCGACCCGGCGGTGCGCCACGCCATCGACCTCGGCGTCGACCGCCGCACCCTGCTCGATGTCGCGGTTCCCACCGGGGTGGACCCACCCGAGCTCGTTCGCTGCTTGGGCTGGCTGCCCGCCGACCCGGCCTGTGACGACGACCTGCCCGAGACCGCCGAGGACCCTGGCGCCGCCGACGCCCTGCTGGCCCAGGTCGGCTGGCCGCGCGACGAATCCGGCCAGCGAGGTGGTCCGTTCGGCCCGCTGACGTTGAGCATCACCTTCGACCCGAGCATCGACCGGGCGGCGGCCATCGCCGACGCGCTGCGGTTCCGGATCGAGGCGCTCGGTGCCCAGGTCGTCGACGAGCGCCCGCTGGCGGCCAACACCTGGGCGGCCGGCGATCGCCAGGACTCCACCGGCATCGGGGTGTTCGCCGTCGAGCTGGGCACGCCCGCCCGCGTCTCGCGGCTGTACGCCTGCCCGGGAGGCGCCGCCAACCCCATGGCCTGGTGCCCGCCCGAGCTGGGCGACCTGCTCGGCGAACTGGGCACGACGGTCGACCTCGAGGACCGGCGGGCGGTGGCCGTCCAGATCAGCGACCTGGCCGCTGGTGCGTTCGTGTGGCTCCCGTTGTTCCAGCGCACCGAGTCGTGGCTGGTGGCGGCCGACCGCGTGTCGGTGCCCGAACACCAGCCCCTCGACGGCGGCGCCATCGGCGCGCTCCACGGCTTCGCCCGGACCGATCAGTGACGACCGGCGACGGTGTGCTGGGTGAACGGCACCGGTACTGGTAGATTGCTCCCTTCCTGTCGCCGAACCCCGCCGGACCGATGCTGAAGATCATCGTCACCACCATCCACGTCTCCCAGGCCCTCGCCCTCATCGGGCTCGTCCTGCTGCACTCGGGCAAGGGTGGCGGCCTGTCCGACATGTTCGGCGGCGGCATGGGCGCGGCGGCCGGTGGCTCCACGGTCATGGAGAAGAACCTCGACCGCATCACCATCGTGGTGGCCATCGGGTTCGTGTTCACCACCATCGGCCTGGCGCTGCTGCTCTCGAACTGATTGCCATGCGCCGGCCGTGGCCTGCGCTCCGGCTGGCGCTCCTCGGCGTCGTGCTCGCCGCGCTGCTGCCGGCGTGTAGCGGTTCGTCCACACCGGAGACGTCGCCCAGCACCTCGGAGTCGTCGGCACCGGTCTCCACGCTGGCCGGCGACGAGGGGGAGTCGAGCCCTCCCTCGACCGATGCCGATTCGCTCCGGCTGGCGCTCGGGCTGGCGGGCATCCGCACGCTCGATCCGGTCGGCACGTCGCCGGCCTCGGTGTCGCAGATGGTGCTGGCCGATCTGCTCTACGACACCCTCACCGTGCTGGGCGACGACGGCACCGTCGGGCCGGGACTGGCCACCTTCGCCGCCAACGCCGATCGGACCGTGTGGCGGTTCACGCTGAGCGACGAGGCCACGTTCGACGACGGCGCACCGATCGAGGCCGACGACGTCGTCTTCTCCCTCGAACGGGTCCGGGGCCAGGGCAACGCGTCGCTCGCTGCACTCACCCTCGAGGGCGTCCAGTCCGTCGCCGCTTCAGGACCGCGGACCGTCGACGTGACGCTGGCCGAGCCGTCCGCCATCCTCCCCGAGCTGCTGTCGTCGCCCCTGTACGGCATCGTCGACCGGCAACGCACCGAAGAGGGCCAGCAGCGGGGTGTTCTGGTGCCCCTCGGCTCCGGCGACTACACGGTCGACGTCGAGTCGCCGCAGCGGGTGGTGCTCGACCGGCGGCGCGGCGACGGCCCCGGCACCGTGGTCCTCGACCTGTTCGACGACACCGCCGCGGCCGCCGAGGCGTTCCGTGCCGGCACGGTCGACTGGGCACCGGTGCCGGTCGAGCAGCTGGGCGACGTGGCCGCCGACATCGGGCTCGACGGGCTGAGCCCGTTCGACGGCACGATCCTGCTGGCCGTCAACCCGCAGGTCGAGCCGCTGACCGACAAGCGGTTGCGTCAGGCCATCGCCCTGGCCATCGACCGAGAACCGCTGGTCGACGCCGTGTTCGGTGCCAAGGCGCTGCCGCTGCTGGGGCTGGTGCCCCGGGGCGTGCCCGGCGCCGCCGAGCGTTGCCTGGACCCGTGCGGTCCCGACCAGGACGCCGCCCGCCAGCTGGTCACGCAGGTCTTCCCCGACGGGCAGCCCCGACCCCTGCGCCTGCTGGTCGACGACAGCGACGCCCAGCAGGCGATCGCCGGCGTCCTCGAAGAGCAGCTGGGTGCCGTGGGCCTCGACGTGGAGACCACCGCCACCGACGCCGACACCGTCGACCACTTGATCAGTGCGGGCCAGCAGCAGCTGTTCCTGTTCAGCACGCTGGGCGTGGCCCGCTCGACCGCCCTCCACCTGGCGCCGCTGTTCCGGGCCGGTTCTCCCGACAACATCACCGGCTACGACAACCAGCTGGTGGCGGCGGTCATCGACCAGGCGCTCGACGAGCCCATCGCCTCCGAGCGCGCCGCTCGCTGGCACGACGTCGAGGCTGCCGTGGTCGACGACGCTCCGGTCGTGCCGCTCGTGCAGCTGCGCACGGTTGCCGCGGTGTCGCCCCAGGTGCACGGACTGAAGATCCGGGCCGACGGCAGCATCGATCTGAGCCAGGTCCGCCGCGACGACGGCGGTTCCTGAGCGACGGGTTCAGGCGCCGGTGGCGGCGCGGTCGCTGCCGGCGCCGGCGGCGAGCCAGTCGGCGGCGAACGTCTCGGTGGGCACGGGCTTGCTCCACAGGAAGCCCTGGGCGAACTCGCAGCCGAGCGTCCGCAGCGCATCGAGCTGTTCGACGGTCTCGACGCCTTCGGCGACCACGCGCAGACCGAGCGTGTGGGCGAGACCGACGGTGGCGGCCACGATCTCGGCGTCACCGGCCCGCGTCGTGAGGCCCGCCAGGAACGAGCGATCGATCTTGAGGGCATCGACCGCCAGGTCCCGCAGGTAGGCGAGGGACGAGTATCCGGTGCCGAAGTCGTCGATGGCGAGCTGCACGCCGAGGTCGTGCAGCGAACGGAGCGTGAGCGAGGCCGAGGCGGCGTCGTGCATGACGCTGCTCTCGGTCAGCTCGAGCACGAGCCAGTCGGCGTCCGCACCGGTGCGCCGCAGGACGTCGGCGACGACGTCGACCAGGTCGGTCTCGGCCAGCTGGCGAGCCGAGAGGTTGACCGCCAGCCGGAAGGGAACGGGACACCGACCCGCGGTCTGCCAGCGGGCCAGCTGGCGGCAGGCCGTGGCCAGGACGAGCCGATCGAGCTCGACGATCAGGCCCGTCTCTTCGGCCAGGGGCACGAAGTCCGACGGCGGGAGGACCCCGGCGGTGGGGTGGTCCCAGCGGACCAGCGCCTCGGCGCCGGCCACGTGTCCGGTGGCCACGTCGATGACCGGCTGGTAGTGCACGGTGATCTCTCCTCGGCGCATGGCGACCTGCAGGTCGCGCTCGAGACGCAGTCGGGCTGCCGCCGAAGCGCCGATGCCCGTCTCGGCGATCTGCACCGGTTCACCCCCGACGCGTGCGATGCGCGCTGCGGTGGTGAGCGCGTCGCGCAGCAACGTGACCGGGGTCGCCTCCGAGTGGTCCTGGTCGGTGCCGCTGAGGGCGACGCCGACGCTGACGCTGATCGTCAGGTCGTTGCCGTCGAGCAGGACCGGATCACACACGACCTCGGTGACCGTGCGGGCCACGGAGAGGGCGTCCTCTCGGTCTTCGACGTCCTGGACCACGATGGCGAACTCGCCGTCGCCGAGGTAGCCGGCGTTGGTCGTCCGCAGCACGTCCTCGGGGTGGTCGGGCGCCAGCTGCCGGAGGCGGCCACCGATCTCGGCCAACACGGCGCTGGTCGACTCCGGACCGAAGGTCTGCTTGATGAGGTCGAGGCGCAGGACCTTGACGACCAGGATGGCGGTGGTGCCCGGGTGGCGATCGTCGGTGAGCGCCGCGGCGACCCGCTCCATGAGGAGGGCACCGAAGGGCAGCTGGGTGACCGGGTCACGGCCGACGATGTCGAGCAGCGACTGGTTCTCCATGGCGATCGAGGCGATGGCCGTCAGACCGTCGAGCAGCGCGTCGTCCTGGGAGACGAACCGATCGCGCTGGTGCTTGCCCGCCGCGATCAACCAACGACCACTCTCGCGGGGGAGGAGCGGCCGACCGATCTCGCCTGCCTGCGGCGGCCGGTCGCGGACCTCGCCGACGCGCGTCCGGAGCCCGTCGCGGATGGCGGCACCGACCGCCTGTTCGACGGTGCCCGTCCGGACGGCGGCTGCCGTGGCCGTCGCCGACCGCAGCAGGGTCTCGAGGAGCTCGCGCTGGCGTTGCGAGTGGTACAGCTGCTGAGCGACAGCGACGGGTACCGCCAGCAGGATGAGTGCGTACACGGCGTTGGTCGAGGCAGCGACGGCCAGGACGCCCCACAGCACGGCCAGGATCATGATGTAGAGGTCGACGTGCACCCACGGGATGGCGAGGTGGCGCAACGGTGTGCCGGCGACCACCGAGATGACCAGCCACACCATCGCCGAGCTGATGATCCCTGCCGCCAGCGCACCGATGCCGGCGGCCACGAAGGCTCGCGCCGACTCGTCACCCAGACCGGTGCCGGCGATGGCCGTCGCGACGACCAGGCCGACCGAGACCGACAGCGCCCGGACCGAGACGTTGTACAGCCCCTTCACGGAGTCGCGGCGCCGAAGGACGTGGGTGCATGCCGTGCTGAGCAGCGCTGCGCACAGGACCCCACCGGGAGGGAGCAGCAGCAGCGCGGCGGCGATGACGGCCTCGTCGACGTCGACCTCGGCGCCCTCGCCGTTGCGCACCAGCAGCAGGGGCGACATCTGGGCGGCCACGGCGACCGCGGCCAGGGCCAGCACCAGCCACACCCGTCCCACGGCCAGGCCGTGCCACCGCCAGACCGTCCCCGCGGCGACCGCCCCCAGGCACGCGGCAACCGACACCAGCGCCGTGAGCGGGCGCGAGGTGGCGGTCTGCGGCTCGTTCGAGGAGCCGTCACGGTTGAGCGAAGGCAGCGCATTCATCCGAATGGCTCCGTTCTGGGGGAGTTGCTGCACTTTCACGGTACGTGAACTGCCGGATCCGTGACAGGGTCTTCTGTCCATACGACTGACGGGGCACCGGTCGGTGGTGGCGTCCTCGACGATGTGGCCGACGGGGTGCGGGTTGCTATGGTGTCCGCTCCGCCCGGGTGTGTCCGGGAGGCCACGTCGGAGTGGCGGAATTGGCAGACGCGCTAGCTTGAGGGGCTAGTGCCCTTTACGGGCGTGGGGGTTCAAGTCCCCCCTCCGACACCACGACCACGATCGACGCCGGCTGACGCTTGCCCATGCTGCTGGTTGGTGGTCCGAGGCGCCACGTCGGAGCGACAACACCAGTCTCCGCGGCAGGGTGACCGGTGACTCAGGATACGACGAGCACCAGCACTCGGGGTGTGCTCAAGCGACGGCGGCAGCGAATGCGGAGTACAGGTCGCCCGAGAGCGGATGCGCCAGCTCCCACGTGATCGCCATCGGCTTCTCGCCGACGTGGCCTCGGTAGGTGGCCGGGCCGAGGAACCAGAAGGCTCGGTCGTCGGTGCGGAGTCGGGTGAAGAGCAGGATCGAGCGGCCGTCTCGTTCCTGGTTGCGGTAGCGGAGGCCGGTGTCGCTGTCGCTCGCGTGTGCTCGATTGGCTCTCCCAGTGGATGAGCGTCCGGCTGATGGCGTAGTCCCGGTAGCGGGTGGTGGGGGAGAAGCCGCCGCTGCTCTTGTCGAGGGTGAAGGCGAGCAGTTCGGCGTTGGCGTCCTTCGCTTCGTAGACGCCGCTCTGCCAGGCGGCGATCTTGCCGCCACCGCCGAGGCCGAAGGCGGCGAGGATCTCGATGCGGCTGTAGCGGGCGTGGATCTGGAGGGGGACCTCGGGGTGCGTGCTGAGGGGTCGATGTACGTGGTCCACTCGGCCGTCGAGCACCGCGAAGACCTCCTGTAGCTCGGCGAGGACCTGGGGATGCGACCAGAGCAGGTCGACGGCGTCCTGGACCGACGCGTCCTTGGTGAGCGCCTGATCGCCGGCAGCGGCCGCCAGCATGTGCAGCAGCCGGCGCTCTCGCACCGGGAGCCCGTCCACCTCCGGCGGCGCTGAGTGGGCGAGCAGACGCCGGTACGTGCTGATCCGTTCGTGGTCGTCGACATGGAGGAGCCGGCCGACGGCGCGCCGCAGCACCGACTCGCTCGGACCTGCCGGCGAGGTATCCGCTCCCGCCGCTTCCCGGAGATCGGACCAGCTCCTCGATCCTGAGTAGACGTCCTCGAGATCGAGACCGGTCTCGTCGAGGTAGGTCGGCCAGGTCGATGTCCGGCCGGTCGCGCCGCAGCGATCGCAGCTCGTCGACCTTGGCCGGCCACTGGCTGGGAATGGCATCTCGGAGGCTCCGCAGGACGATCTCGGACGCCTTCCGGTCGAGCTGCATGTGGCAGCCCGCCGGCAGGAACGGGAAGTCGAGCTGCACGGCGCGCTCGAGTTCCCGGCGGCTGCCGCCGAGCAGTGCCCGGTAGCGCCGGTCGAAGCGGAACTCCTTGCGGTGGGTGCCGACGAAGTCGAGCACCGTGCAGTAGCTCTTGTCGGGCGCCTTGCGCAGTCCTCGTCCGAGCTGCTGGAGGAACAGCGTCGGGCTCTCCGTCGGCCGGAGCATGAGAACGGTGTCGACGTCGGGGACGTCGATGCCCTCGTTGAACAGGTCGACGGAGAACACGACGTTGACCCGCCGGCGGCGAGGTCCTTCAGCGCGCTCTCGACGATCTGACTTCGGGCTGTCGCCCCAGATGGCGACGGAGCGGATGCCGTGGCGCGTTGAAGTGCCGCGCCATGAACTGGGCGTGCTCGATGCTCACGCAGAACCCGAGGCATCGCATCGGTCGCGGGGTCCGCGTGCTCGGCCACCTGGTCGACGACGAAGCGAGCCCACGCGTCGGTGCTCGTGTAGAGGTTGGTGAGCGCCGTCGATGTCGTAGCCACGACCGCGCCGCCACGGGATCTCGTCGAAGGTCGAGGCCGTCGTGGATGCCGAAGTACAGGAACGGCGACAGGTGCTGCTGGTCGATCGCGTCCCACAGCCGCAGCTCGGCGGCGATGCGGTCGTCGAACCACTGGAGGATCGGCAGCCCGTCGCTGCGTTCCGGCGTGGCGGTGAGCCCGAGCAGCTCGACCGGATCGAGGTGGTCGAGCACGCTGCTCGTAGGAGGCGGCGGCCGCGTGGTGGAACTCGTCGACGATCACGACGTCGAAGTGGTCGGGTGCGAGGTCGTCGAGCCGCCGGCGTTCAGGCTCTGGATCGACGCGAAGACGTGCTCGAACTCGCGTGGGTCGAGCGCCGCCGACCCACTTCTCGCCGAAGGACGGCTCGCGCAGCGCGTAGCGGAACGTCGCCAGGCTCGCGTCGAGGATCTCCTCGCGGTGGGCGATGAACAGCAGCCGGGAGCGGTCGAGCCGTGACCGCAGCCGCGGCGTAGTCGAGCGCGGCCATGACGGTCTTGCCGGTGCCGGTTGCCGACGACCAGGAGGTTGCGGTGGTGGCCTCGCTCCCGCGACGACCTCGATCAGCTCGAGCAGTCGCTCCTGGAACGGCTCGGGCCGCAGCTCGATCGGGCTGAGGATGACGTGCGGGCCCGGTATCGGTCCGGCCGGCTCCTGCGCAGCTCGTCCTCGAACTCGCTCTGGGTCGTAGCGGACGAAGTCGCCGCTCTCCCAGTAGCTGTCGAAGACGGCCCCGAACTTGGCGACGATGTCGGGGTTGCGAGCGGCCGCGATCCGCACGTTCCACTCGAGCCCGGTGACCTGCGCCGAGTGGGTGAGGTTCGACGAGCCGACGTAGGCGGTCGAGAACCCGGAGCGGCGATGGAACACCCACGCCTTGGCGTGCAGGCGCGTCGTGCTGAGGTCGTAGGAGATGCGGACGTCGGCGCCGAGGTCGGCGAGCTGGTCGAGCGCCCGCCCCTCGGTCGAGCCGGTGTAGGTCGTCGTGAGCACCCGCAAGCGGCCTGCCCGGCCTCGCAGTGCCGCCGGAGCGCCTCGAGCAGCGGGGTGATGCCGCTGCGGCGGATGAACGCCATGACCACATCGATCTCGTCCGCCGACTCGATCTCGGAGCGAAGCTGGTTCACCAGGTTCGGCTCGCCCGGCGCGTTGGTGAGCAGCGTCGTGTCGAGCAGCGGGATGAGCGGCTCGTCGATCGGTTCGTGCCGAACCGTCGGGCCGGCGGCGCGAGGATCGCGTGCAGCACCGTCGCCGGATCGACCGGGCACGGCGGCGGGATCGACCTCGACCAGTTCGCCGAGCCGATCGAGCAGCGCTCGGGCGACTCGAAGCCCGACCTCGACCCGTTCGTCGTCGCCGACGTCGCTCAGCGCCCGCTCGATCTGGCGGCTCAGGTGCCAGGCGATCCGATCCGATGCCTCGGCGGCGCGGAGCGCGCGCTGCTCGACCGGCAGCTCGTCTGCGAGCGCGTCGAGCTGTGCCTTCAACCCCTCGGTGACGAGAGACTCGTACAGCCCCGGTCCCAGCTGATCCACGCTGGGAAACTACGTGCTGAGCGTGACCTCGTGGTCGGAAGCCGGGTTGACGCGGGCGGCGAGAGCTCGAGAAGGTTCGACTGGTGGAACCCGGCGATGAGGCAACGATCACCCTGGCCCAGAGCGAGCTGTACCTGCTCATCGAGGGCCTCGACGCGTACGAGTACTGGCAGCTGGGCGACGTCCTACCTCGCAACAACGGCGCCGTGTTCCTGCCCGACGACGACTTCGGTGACCGATACTGGGCGCCAGGACGAGGAGCCGACCGAGGAGCAGCGAGAGGCGATCGAAGGTGTCCGTCGATGCCGCGCCCTGCTGCAGCGGCTCGAGGACGCCCGCCGCGCGGATCGTCGGGAGGCGGCGCCCCTTCCGGGGTCGATGAGCTTCGAGCCGCACATGCGAAGTCCGTCGAGCGGCTCGTGCCCTCCCTGATCGCCGGCGCGCTCGCCGAGGTTGCGGAAGTGCTGCCCGGGGCGGTCTCACTGGAGGTGCTCGGAGAGACCAACGAGGACGGGCTCGACATCCTCCGAATCCAGCGGGTGCGGAACGCGCAGGGTGACGTGCTCTACGACATCGAGACCGGCCATCCCGACCGAGCCGTCGAGGATCGAATCGACCACGTCGGCTCCGAGTACCTCGACCAGCTCCTCGACATCACGTACGGCGAGTTCTTCGGCGAGCACGTCCTGCTGGGTGAGGCGACCGACGGCAGCTGATGGCGGCCCGGGATCACCGGATCCCGTAGAGGTAGAGCAGCGCCGCCCAGCCCGACGGGAGGAGCGACGGTGCCTCGTCCAGCTCCTTGCCGTACCTGATGGCCATCCGCAGCATGTACTCGGCGTGCCAGAACGCCTCGAGCATCGGGCGGGTCTCGGCGAGCCAGCGCTGGTTGTGCTCGTACTCGAAGGTCTTGCCCGTCCCTTCGTCGATAATGACTCGGAACCGCTCGTCCAGCCTGCAGTCGGTCGGCGCGAGGTTCTCGAGGGCTCCGACGATTCTCAGGGTCAGTTCCTGGATCCAGTACACCTTGAAGCTCTGGTGCCAGAACCGGTACACGAGGTCCTCTTCCGCCCAATCACCCGTGACTTCGTCGGCGAGGGCGGTCAGCGAGGGGAGGTCGCGCTTGATGTTGCGGAGCAGCTGCGTGTCCGGGTGTGCGTCCTCGAGTTCCATCGTGATTCCTCGGCGGTGTCGGCCGTGCTCGTCGTCCGTGACTTCGCACGCACCATCCTGTCGAGTAGCTCGTGCGGGACGAGCACGCATTCGACGCGGCAGCCGTCCCCGCCGACGTCGCTTTCGAGGACGCCAGGGTGTCAGCTGGATCGACCGGAGTCTGGGCTCGAGGCCAGTCGATTCCGACAAGGGCGGCGGCGGTGCTGGCCTTCATCACGAAAATCGGTGGGTTGCACGTCGCCCGCCGGTCCTACCGTCGGTCCCATGGCCAGCGATCCGTCGGCACCGACGCAGGACCAGATCGAGGATGCGCTGAAGCGGACCCTGTACGGGTGGGCCGACGAACTCGATACCGGGCGCAAGTTCTGGTGGGCCGACTGGGCAAAGCTCATCGGCGACGCCATCACCGCTGTTCGGACCGGTGAGCCCGTGCTCTACCCCGAGGATGACGAAGGTTGAGCGGCCCGTCCGGGTCCTACGACCACATGAACGACACGAGGTCGTCGAGATCGTCGCCATCGCGATCCGCAGCTCGCAGCGCCGAGAGGTAGTCGGCCCGAAGCGAGTCGACGTCGAGGCCCGATGCGGATCCCCATGTCGGCGGAGGGACGCCGAGCGCACCGGCCAGGTAGTCGGCTGCGGCGCGCGAGTGGCGTCCGTTGCCGTTGGGAAACGGATGGATCGCGACGAGTCGGTGGTGGAAGCGAGCGACGGCCACGGCAGGTTCGTCGTGCTCGACCCACAAGCGGCAGTCGTCGGTGAGAGAGCGCACGGAGCCGGCGATGAGCGCCGGGTCGATGCCGATGTTCCGAAGCGTGGTGCGGTACCGGCCCGCCCACGTCCACACGTCTCCGAACATGCGTTGGTGGAGTCGGCGGAGCCATAGGTCGTCGAGGACCTCGTCGACCGTGGCGGAGCGAATGGAGCTCCGGGCCTCGTCGATGTTGTCCCGCTCGGCCTGGTTGAGGTCGGCGCGAGTCCTGACCCATGTCGGCTTCAGTCCGTCGGCCTCGTCCTCGTCCAGTGGGGTGTTGCCGTCGCCGGCGTCGAAGAGCGGGTCGGTCACGACCACAGCCCGCGCTTGTCGACGAGGCGCCTAGCCACCTCGTCGACGCGCTCGGCGTGTCGAGTCGGGCTCCGGCCGTTGGTCCTCGAGAGCCATGGTGTGATCGACCTCCGCTACCTGGGCGGCGGCCTTCTTGCGAGCCTGTTCCCAGACGACGTCGTCGAGTGGCTGGTGGGGGACCAGTACGTACTCGACGCGACAGCCGAGCGCGCCGGCGATTCGATCGAGTGTGTCAAGGGTGAGCGAGCGGTCTCGCTCGTTCTGCTCGATCTGGCTGATTCGCTGTTTCGACACGCCGACTCGCTCGGCCAGGTCGCGCGTGGACATACCGAGGGCGTCGCGGATGGCGCGGATCCACCCGCTACGAGGGAGCGGGGTGGGATTGTTGCGGTGCCGGGCGAGATCTCGTTCCAGTGCAACCCGGGCCTTTGACCTGTCCACGTTCGTCCTCCAGTTCGACAACTCAAGACTAGACGGTGGATCGCATATCGTCTAGTCAAAGCTTGTCAAACCACCGGTAAACGTCAATCTCTGCGTTGTCGATCGTGCTGCGGAAATGGTGGCGGGAGCACGAGCGCGGCGATGTGTCGTTTGTCCGCGATTTGTCAGCAGTTCTCTGAAAAACTGGGCAATATCTAGGGGGTACAGCAAATTACAGGGCGGTACGAACGAGCCCTGAAAACGTCCTCTGACCTGCACAGATACAAACTACACAGCACGCGTCAACACTGGCTTCTCTGGAGTTCAAGTCCCCCTCCGACACGACGACCACGATCGACGCCGGCTGACGTTTGCCCATGCTGCTGGTTGGTGGTCCGAGGCGCCACGTCGGAGCGACAACACAGTCTCCGCGGCAGGGTGACCGGTGACTCAGGATACGACGAGCACCAGCACTCGGGGTGTGCTCAAGCGACGGCGGCAGCGAATGCGGAGTACAGGTCGCCCGAGAGCGGATGCGCCAGCTCCCACGTGATCGCCATCGGCTTCGCGCCGACGTGGCCTCGGTAGGTGGCGGGGCCGAGGAACCAGAAGGCGCGGTCGTCGGCCCGGAGGCGGGTGAAGAGCAGGATCGAGCTGCCATCGTGCTCCTGGTTGCGGTAGCGGAGGCCGGTGTCGCTGTCCTCGCGTGTGCTGGATTGGCTCTCCCAGTGAATGAGCTTCGGGCTGATGGCGTAGTCCTTGTAGCGAGTGGTGGGAGAGAAGCCACCGCTGCTCTTGTCGAGAGTGAAGGCGAGCAGTTCGGCGTTGGCGTCCTTCGCTTCCTAGACGCCGCTCTGCCGGCTGTAGCGAGCGTGGATCTGAAGTGGGACCTCGGCGTGCGTGCCGAGAGGCCGGTGCACGTGGTCCACCTGGCCGTCGAGAACAGCGAACACCTCTCGCAGCTCGGCGAGGACCTGCGGGTGCGACCAGAGCAGGTCGACAGTGTCCTGGACCGACGCGTCCTTGGTGAGCGCCTGATCACCCGCAGCGGCCGCCAGCATTGTCAAAAACAGGCCCTCCTGTCGGTCGCGTGGGTCATGTAGCGGCTTTGCGGCCGGGGAGGGCGGGTCGGTAGCCGCCGAGGGCGAGTAGGGCCAGGGCGATGAGTGCTTCGGGGGATTTGAAGCCGTAGGCCATGCGGGTCAGCACGCGGATCTTGGTGTTCGTCGACTCGATCAAGCCTTGCGACAGGCCGTGGTCGAGGGTGGCGTCGATGGCAGCTCGGTGTCTGCGGATCTTGCGGCCGAGTTCCACGAAGACCGGGATGCGACAGCGCTGAGCCCAGGCGAGCCACCGGTCGAGGGCATCCTTGCCGGCCTGGCCCTTGACCTGGAACACGAACCGCAGCCCTTCCTTGAGCAGGTAACCGCGGTGCAGCCGCGGGTTGGTCTTGGCCACCCAGGCCAGCTTCGCCTGTTGATGGGCGGTGAGGTTCTCCGGGTTCTTCCACAGCGCGTAACGAGCACCTTTGAGCTTCTTCGCAGTCCCGGTTGACCGGCCGGCCTTGCGCTGGTGGACCGCCCCGCGGGCCTCGTTCCAGGCGTCGCGGCGCAGCTCATCGAGCGCGTCGGTGGCCCACGCGACGACATGAAATGGATCAGCACAGCGGATCGCGTGGTGGCAGTGCTCGGCGACGGAGTTGGCGATCCACTCGGCCGCATCCGCAGAAACGTGGGTGATCTGGGCGCACCGCTCCTCGCCGAGCAGGATGAAGAACTTGTCGAGCGTGGCCTTGTCCCGCCCCACGCCAGCCCACACCAGCCGACCGGTGTCGTGGTCGACGACGATGGTCAGGTAGCGGTGGCCGCGCTTGTAGCTGATCTCGTCGATCCCGATCCGCCGCAGCCCTTCCAGCCGGTCCACGCTGGCATCGATCTCGGCCTGAATACGCGTGACGATGCCACCCACGGCCCGCCACCCGATCCGGAACAACTCGGTGATCGTCGTCTTCGACGTCGCCGTGGCCAGCCAGCCCACGGTGTCTTCGAAGTCCCGCGTGAACCACGACCCGTGCCGCGCCCAGGGCACCTGGACGGCCACGACACCGTGGTCCCGGCACCGCACCCGAACCATCTCGGCTTCCAGGAACACGCGGATCGTGCCCAGATCCATGCCCCGCCACCGACGCGGCCCGGCCCCAGCACGGCCACGGTCATAACCCGGCGAGCGGCGCCCACACACCCCACAGCGGCGTGGCGCGTTCCGTCGTTGCCGGACCGTGGCCACGATCTCGTCGGCGTCCGAGTCGAACTCGACCGCCTCGAGCACCACGGATCGGCCCAGAGTCGCCAAACCCAGCACGTGACGCCATAGTTTCTTCACCGAAGCCGTTCCCTTCCTTGTTTGGACCTAGACAGCCCAAACGCTAGGCGGGGAACGGCTTCGTCAATTACACGCCTGTCATTCGCACCCACTCAACCGACAGGTGAGCCCAA
>CAWDAJ010000002.1:0-436342 GCA_963800295.1 uncultured Acidimicrobiaceae bacterium | reverse complement strand
CATGCTTGACCCCGCGGGACACCCCTTCTGCCTGTTCCCTGATGACGGCGAGTGGCGAGCGCAGTAGACGTGCCGTGTCTTGGTGGTCCCCTCGCGCCACGTCGAAGCGACAGCAGCCGTCCTGACCATCCAGGGCGCGCTGGCGTCGGCGCCTCCTCACCCGGGCGTCTTCGCTGATGGCGTTCACGGCGGCGATCGAACTGATGCGCATTCCGGCGGAGAGGAAAGACCAGGCGCTCTCGTGGGCGCGACCCGACCGCGCGTTCTTCGCCGCCGGCGCATGCCACGTTCTCGCCTTCCGGTTTCTGAAGCTTCACCGAGACCGGTGCTGGGAGTTGGTGCACATCCGGTGGCGAGGCTGGGACTTCGACCGCGTTTCATTCGTGGGAACGCTCGATCAGTTCTGCGCCGCCAACCACCACCGTTTGCCGAGCGAGTATGCGTTCGATCCACCGCTCGCGGGTGTGCTGTCCGGCCGGGACATCCCTGGGGCCGAAACCCCAGGGACATTCCCTGACCGTTCACATCAGCTGCAGCCGCTGGTGCTTCCGCAGCTGGGGCAGGCGTGGCAGCTGCCGGCCCGGATCATCTGCACACCGCAGGTCATGCACATCGGCGCATCCGACTTGGTGACCGGTGCCGGCGTGGTCGGGGCGGAGTCGGTGACGTCGATGAGCGTGGACGCCGACTCGATGGAGACCGGGTCGGCGACGACGTCGTGGCCCTGGACGGTCTCGGTGACCGACTCCTCGACACCGGGCAGCGTGGGCTGGGTCCGCTCCCCCACCGTGAGGATGCCGAGCTCGGCCCGCTCCTCGTAGGACAGGTAGTCGACGGCCAGCCGACGGAAGATGTAGTCGACCAGGCTGGAGGCGAACCGGATGTCGGGATCGTCGGTCATGCCGGCGGGCTCGAAGCGCATGTTGGTGAACGCCTCGATGAAGGACCGGACCGGGACGCCCCACTGCAGGCCGTGGCTCACCGAGATGGCGAAGGCGTCCATGATGCCGGCGAGGGTGGAACCCTGCTTGGAGACCTTCATGAAGATCTCGCCGGGACGGCCGTCTTCGTACTCGCCGACGGTGACGAAGCCCTTGCAGTCGGCCACCCGGAACTCGAAGGTCCGGCTCGAGCGGTTGCGGGGCAGCTTGGTGCGGGTCGGCTTGCTGACCACCTTCTCCACGACCTTCTCGACCACCTCGGTGATCGGCGCCGCCACGCCCTCCTTCTTGACCGTCGACAGCGGCTGGGCCACCTTGCAGTTGTCGCGGTAGATGGCGATGGCCTTCACACCCATCTGCCAGGCGTCGATGTGGAGCTGCTCGACGTCTTCGATCGAGGCTTCCTCGGGCATGTTGACCGTCTTGGAGATGGCGCCCGAGATGAAGGGCTGCACCGCCGCCATCATCTTCACGTGCCCGAGGTAGTGGATGACGTTGTCACCCATCGAGCAGGCGAAGACGGGCAGGTGCTCGGCGTCGAGGTCGGGGCAGCCGATGAGCGACTTGTTCTCGTCGATGTAGGCGACGATGGCGTCGATCTGGGCGTCGGTGTAGCCGAGCCGGCGCAGCGCCCGCGGGATGGTCTGGTTGACGATCGACATGTTGCCGCCGCCGACCAGCTTCTTCATCTTGACCAGGCCGAGGTCGGGCTCGATGCCGGTGGTGTCGCAGTCCATCATCAGGCCGATGGTGCCGGTGGGCGCCAGCACCGAGGCCTGCGAGTTGCGCACGCCGTACTGGGCGCCGAGCTCGCACGCGTTGTCCCACGCCTGCTGGGCCGCCGACAGCAGGTGCTCGGGCACGAGCTCCTCGTCGATGTCGGCCGCCGCGGCACGGTGCTGCTCGAGCACCCGCTGCATGGGCTCGACGTTGTCGGCGTAGCCGGCGAAGGGACCCATGCGGGCCGCGGTGCGGGCCGAGGTCTCGTAGGCCCGGCCGGTCATCAGCGCGGTGATGGCCGCGGCGGTGGCCCGGCCCTCGTCGGAGTCGTAGGGCAGGCCCGAGGCCATCAGCATGGCGCCGAGGTTGGCGTAGCCGAGGCCGAGCTGGCGGAAGCGGCGGGAGTTGTCGCCGATGGCCTGGGTCGGGTAGTCGGCCCGGCCGACCAGGATCTCCTGGGCGGTGAAGACGACGTCGACGGTGTGCTCGAAGGCCTCGACGTCGAACTTGCCGCCCTCGGGCAGGAACTGCAGGAGGTTGATCGAGGCCAGATTGCACGCCGAGTTGTCGATGTGCATGTACTCCGAGCACGGGTTGGAGCCGTTGATCCGGTCGGTGTTGGCGCAGGTGTGCCACCGGTTGATGGTGGTGTCGAACTGCATCCCCGGATCGGCGCACTCCCACGCCGCCTGAGCGATCCCGCGCATGAGGTCGCGGGCCCGCACGGTCTTGACGACCTCGCCGGTGGTGACCGCCTTGAGGTGCCAGTCGGCGTCGTCGACCACGGCCTGCATGAACTCGTCGGTGACGCGAACGGAGTTGTTGGCGTTCTGGTACTGGACCGAGGCCATGTCCTGGCCGTCGAGGCTCATGTCGAAGCCGGCCTCTTGGAGGACGCGGATCTTGCGCTCTTCGCGGGCCTTGACCCAGACGAAGTCCTCGACGTCGGGGTGGTCGACGTCGAGGATGACCATCTTGGCCGCCCGGCGCGTCTTGCCGCCCGACTTGATGGTGCCGGCCGAGGCGTCGGCGCCCCGCATGAAGCTGACCGGCCCCGAGGCGGTGCCGCCGCCCTTCAGGTACTCCTTGGACGAGCGGATCTTGGACAGGTTGATGCCGGCGCCGGAGCCACCCTTGAAGATGGTGCCCTCCTCGACGTACCAGTTGAGGATCGAGTCCATGGTGTCGTCGACGGCCAGGATGAAGCAGGCGCTGGCCTGCTGGGGCACGCCGTCGACGCCGATGTTGAACCACACCGGGCTGTTGAACGCCGCCCGCTGGGTGACCATCAGGTACTTCAGCTCGTGGCGGAACGCCTCGGCTTCGTCGTCGTCGACGAAGTAGCCGCCCTCGACGCCCCAGTCGGTGATGGTGTCGCACACCCGGTCGATGACCTGGCGGAGGCTGTCTTCGCGCTCGGGCGTGCCGGGCGTGCCCCGGAAGTACTTCTGGGTGACGATGTTGGTGGCGTTGACCGACCACGTCTTGGGGAACTCGACGCCGAGCTGCTCGAACGCGACCGACCCGTCCTGGAAGTTGGTGAGCCGGGCGTCGCGACGCTCCCACTCGACCTCGTCGTAGGGATGGGCACCCGGGCGGGTGAAGAACCGGCGGATGCCGATGCCGGTGCGTTCGGGAGCGATGGCCATGAGTCCCCTCCAAGGGTACGAGTTGGTCGATTCGTTGCGTCGCTTCGTCCGATCCCGGGCGCGTCAGCGACGTCGGCAGGCGACGTCGGTAGGCGCGGACCGGTCCGGTGCGCTGCTGGCCTCGGCGGCTGCAGCTCCCCGACCACTAGGTCTTGTGGCTTCCCGCCCCGGTGAGGGGTGACGACCACAAGATGTAGAGCGCATTACATCATTGGAATTACAGCGGTGTCAATGAGTACCGCAGCGCGAAGCAGCAGGTCAGAGGGCGTTCGCGATCATTAGCACTCGTGCATGCGTGCACAACCACGAACTACCCCCAAGGCCTCGTCCAGCCCACCACAGACACGACGCGGAACCACCGTCCGCCGCAGGCGCTGCGGTACTCAGACACAGCGATCAACCTACGAATGAACTGTTGTGGAACGGAAGGGGAACAAGCCTGTGGATTTCCCCGGGTTCTGTGCACAGGCACCGGTTCACCGGTGGATATGTGGAAGACCTGTGGACGCCGGCGGGCGTTCTTCTCGCTCAGCCGGTGGCGGTGTCGGCGACGCCGGCAACAGCGGCCGGACGTGTCTCTCGGTGGGCGGCCAGCGGCTCGACCGGCTCGCCGTAGCCGGGACGACCCTCGGCGGCAGCGAGCTGGGTGGTGATCGAGTCGGCCAGCCGGCGCGACAGCATGATCGACAGGTGCCCCTCGCCGGGCACCCGGACGTTGGTGGCGTCGAGGCGAGGATCGAGGATCTGCGCACGAGCGGCCGGGACGATGGCGTCGAGCTCGCTCCAGTAGGCGACGAAGCGAGTCTGCTCCGGGGCGGGCGCGGCGTGGAGCCGGCGCAGCACGCTGGAGCCGGGGCGCATCTGGGCGACCGTCCGTCCCACGCCGAGGTGCGCCAGCGGCGACCCACCGTGGGGAGAGGCGACCGTGATGCACGTGCGGGCTTCGTGCAGACCCGACACCTGCACCGCCCAGCGGGCCAGGAGCCCACCCATCGAGTGTCCGATGAGATGGATCTGATCGGTGCCGGCCCGGTCCATGAGGGCGCGGGCCCGGTCGCGCACCGTCTCGGCCAGACGAGGGATGTCGTGGCGGAACGGGTTGCAGTTCACGGCGTGCACGTGACCGAAGCCGGCGGCGCGCAGGTGGCGCTGGACGAACAGCCAGTTGCTCTTGTTGGCGGCGTAGCCGTGGACGAGCAGCACCGGGGTGGACACCAGCGGCTGTTCGTTGCGCAGGGCGGCGCCGGCCGTGGCCAACCCGCGGTCGACGACGCCGAAGGGCCAAGCGGCCAGCGTGACGGCCGTCGACACCGCCTCACGAGCCAGACCTCCGACCGACCGGGGGTGCGCGACCTCGAAGAAGCCGGGAGTCGCAGCGCTGTGCCGGTCGGTGCTCATGTGCCCCCTCTGCGCGTCGTCATCGCCGTGTCGTGGTCCGGACGGTATGGCGGAACGGCGCACGATCGGTGGATACCCACCCCATCGGCCGCTGATACACAGAGTTGCGCGAAACCGCCCGATCTGGGCCGAAGGGCCTAGGCCGGCGCCACCTCGACGGGGATGCCGTTGAGCACGGCGGTGCCCGACACGACGTCGAACAGCTCGGTGTCGGCCAGCACGTTGGCGTTGACGCCGGCGTGCTCGGCGGCGATCGACAGCCGCACGCCGTCGAGGTCGTGGCCCCACCCGTGCGGAATGGAGACGACGCCGGGCATGACCGAGTCGGTGACCTCGACCGGCACGACGACGGCGCCCGTGCGGGAACGCACCTCGGCCTGTCCCCCGTCGGCCACGCCCCGCTGGCGGGCGTCGTCGGGGTGGATCTGCAGGGTGCACCGGGGCTTGCCCTTCACCAGCACCTTGACGTTGTGCATCCAGGAGTTGTTGGAGCGCAGGTGGCGCCGGCCGATCAGGAGCAGACCGTCGGTGGGTTCGTCGAGGGTGGGAACCATCCGCCCGGCCAGGTCGGTGACCAGGGCCTCGGGGGCGGCATCGATCATGCCGTCGGGTTGGCGCAGGGCCTCGGGCATGCGGGGCTGCAGCGGACCGAGGTCGACGCCGTGCGGGTGCGACTCGAGCACCGCCAGGGTCAGGCCGTCGGGTCGGGCACCGAAGGCGTCGCCGTACGGCCCGACGCGGAGCATGAAGTCGAGCATCCGCTCGGGTCCGACGCGGGGCGCCAGCGCGGCGAGCAGCTCGTCGGCGTCGCGTCCGTGGACGGGGCCGTGCTCGTCGGCGACGGCGGATTCGACCAGGCTGCGGACCGCCAGCTCGTCGACCACGGCGGGGTCGGCGTCGGCTGGGTCGATGCCCTGGAGGACAGCGGCGAGGGTGCACAGGATCTGCCACTCGTCGGGCTGCCCGTCGTCGAGGGGCAGGACGGCCGGGCTGTAGTTGGCGACGTTGCGCACGGCGAGCTGCAGCAGCGCCACGTCGTAGTGGCTCTTCTGCAGGGCCGAGGGCGCGGGCAGCACGACGTCGGCGTGGCGGGTGGTCTCGTTCACGTAGATGTCGACGGCGACCATGAAGTCGAGCGACGCCAGGGCGGCATCGAGCCGGGCCGAGTCGGGCGTGGAGAGCACGGGGTTGCCGGCCACGGTGATCATGGCCCGGATCTGGCCCTCGCCCGGCGTCTCGATCTCCTCGGGCAGCGCCACGACGGGGAACTCACCGAAGGTCTCGGGCAGCTGGCGGACGCGCGTGCGGCGGCGACCGAGCCGGATGCCGCGCCCGTAGCGGGGCGCACCCCGGGTGTTCGAGGCGCCGGCGGCCGCGGTGGTGAACATGGCGCCGCCCGGCCGGTCGAGGTTGCCGGTGCAGATGTTGAGGGCATCCACCAACCACGACGTCACCGTGCCGAACGGCGAGGTGGTGGTGCCGATGCGGGCGTAGACGGCGGCGGACGGGGCGTCGGCCAGCTCGTGGGCCATGCGCCGGATCGTGTCGGCGGCGATGCCGCAGATCGGCGCCACCCGCTCGGGCGTGAACGGGGCGACGGCGCGCTCGAGCTCGTCGAGCCGGGCCACGTACTCGCCCACCGTGCCGAGGTCGACCGACCCGGTGGCGAAGAGCTCTTGGAGCATGGCGGCCAGCAGGTGGGGATCGGTGCCCGGCCGGATCGGGACGTGCTCGCTGGCCTCCTCGGCCGTCTTGGTGCGGCGGGGGTCGACGACGACCACCCGACCGCCCCGCTCGAGGATCGCCCGCAGGCGGCCCGGCCAGTCGGGAGCGGTGGCGAAGCTGCCGTTGGAGGCGAACGGGTTGGCGCCGAGGATCAGGAGATGATCGGTGCGGTCGATGTCGGGGACCGGGTTGGTCAAGACGTTGCCGAAGATCAGCCCGGACGAGATCTCCTTGGGCCGCTGGTCGACCGTGGACGCCGAGTACACCTGCGGCGAGCCCAGCGCCCGCAGGAACGCCCGGTTGTAGAGCAGCGCACCCAGGTTGTGGGCGTTGGGGTTGCCGACGTAGGCGCCGATGCTCCCCCGCCCGTGCTCGGCGATGACCCGGCCGAGCCCGTCGGCCACGGCCTGCCACGCCTCGTCCCAGGTGGCCGGTTCGAGCCGATCGCCCCGCCGGACCAACGGCTGGCGGAGGCGATCGGGGTCGTCGTGGAGCTGCCGCAGGGTCGACCCCTTCGGGCACAGGAACCCGTGGCTGAACACGTCGAGCTGGTCGCCGCGGATGCGCACCACCTGGCCGTCGCGGACCTCGATGTCGAGGCCGCAGCCCGCCTCGCACAGCGGGCAGGTGCGCTGGACGGTGACGGCGTCGTCGGCGTCGCCGGGTGCCGTGTCCAGGGCCTGGATGTCCGGCGTCTCGGTCTCCGGGTTCTCGGTGGTCGTCATCGTGGACATCGTGACATGACGGGTGTCACCGCCGCCGCCGATACGGTGCCCGGCCATGCGCCAGCTGCTGCCGACGCCGGCCGACGTCGACCCGGTCACCACCTACCTCGGCGCCGACCGGCCGGCCCCGGCCGAGCGACCCTGGGTGGCGGTCGGCATGATCCAGAGTCTCGACGGGGCGACGGCGGTGGGCGGTCGCAGCGGTGCCCTGGGCGGGCCAGCCGACAAGGCCGTGTTCCGGGCCGTGCGGGCCATCGCCGACGTGGTCCTGGTGGCCGCGGGCACCGCACGGGCCGAGAACTACGGCCCGGTGCGCCTCGCCGACCACGTGCGGGAGGCCCGGATCGCCGCCGGGCGGGGCGACCGACCGCCGAGGCTCGCCGTGGTGACGGCCAGC
The DNA here is from genome assembly GCA_963800295.1 of uncultured Acidimicrobiaceae bacterium. GTDB lineage: Bacteria > Actinomycetota > Acidimicrobiia > Acidimicrobiales > Salinilacustritrichaceae > Salinilacustrithrix. Next base: position 428,787 of record CAWDAJ010000002.1, on the reverse strand, counting down.
CTCGACCTCGATCCGGCCTCGCGGCTGTTCGCCGACGGGCCGGCCGGTGTGCGCCCACTGGTGCTGACCACCACCGACGCCGATCCCGATCGCCGGACTGGGCTGGAGGACGTCGCCGAGGTCCGCGCCGTGGGTCAGGGGCGGGTGGACCTGGCGTCCGCGCTCGCCGGCCTGCGGGCCGACGGCGCCGGCGTCGTGGTCTGCGAGGGCGGTCCCAGCCTCAACGGGGCGCTGGTGGACGCCGGCCTGGTCGACGAGTGGTGCGTGTCGATCGCGCCCGTGGTGGCCGGCGGGGACAGCCGGCGCATCGTCCACGGCGCGCGACCCGATGCGGCCGACGTCGAGCTGGTCTCGCTGCTGGAGGGCGACGGATTGCTGTTCGGGCGCTGGGTCCGGTCGGACGCCGGCCCCTGAGGCGAGCGGCCGGTGCGTACTGCGGGTCGGGTTACTCGGTGCCCGAGGCCTGGAGCAGGCGGATCTCGCGCTCGAAGTCGCTGATGTTGTCGAAGCCCTTGTAGACGGAGGCGAAGCGCACCGCCGCCACCTCGTCGAGCGCCCGCAGCCGCACCAGGACCTCGAGGCCGACCTCGTCGGAGGTGACCTCCTTGCCCCGGCTCTGCAGGGCGTCCTCGACCTCGGCGACCAGCACGGCGATCTGGCCGGGGTCGACCGGACGGGACTTGCACGCCGCGCTCACGCCGGCCGCCACCTTGGAGGCGTCGAACTCCTCGACCTCGCCACTGCGCTTGCGCACCTGCACGGCGGTGGCCTCGACCCGCTCGAACGTGGTGAACCGGCCGCCACACGCCTCGCACTCGCGACGGCGGCGGATGGACCGGCCGTCGTCGGTCTGGCGGGAATCGACCACCCGGTCACGGAGATCGCCGCAGGCGGGACAGCGCATGCGGGTGACAGTAGTGCCGGGGGCCGTCCCGACCTCCGGCGGCCGCACGCCGAATGGCGGGCGGTGCGGTGTCAGGACCGCGGCAGGGTCACGACCTGGCCGGGCACGACGGAGGCCGAGCCGTTGAGCTCGACGAGATGCTCGACGTAGCCGGCGGCCTCGCCGGCCGGGGCCTGGTCGAGGGCGATGGACCACATGGACTCGCCCGCTTCGACGACATGGGTGCCAGCGACCGCCGGTTCGGCACCGGGCGTGATCGCCGGCGACAGGGCGAGGGTGGCCAGGGCGAGCAGACCGACGGCGGCGAGTGCCACCGTGGCCAGGAGCCGGCCGGGCAGGGCGAAGGGGTGCCGGACCAGCGGTGGCACCGAGACCAGCACCGTGTCGGACGGGCGGCGGGTCGGCGCGTAGGAGCGGGCCCGGTGGGGGAACGTGGATGCGGGGAGCGATGCGATGGCAGCCATGGGGTCATTCTCCAGAGGGGGTCTGACAGGAACCCGGGGCGGTGGGGACCGGCGTTCCTGTGGCACCGGATGACGAACGTCCGTTCGCCGAACAACTGTTCGTAGGCTGCCACGAACAGCCGTTCGGGTCAAGCCCGTTCCGAACGGGTGTTTGCCAACGCCCCGACCCTGCCGTATGGTGCAAACACCTGTTCGAGTCCGGACCCCAGGGGGACCCGCCATGGCAGACGACATCACGGATCGGCAACGCCAGATCCTGATCACGATCGAGGACTACCAGCGCGACCGCGGCTACCCCCCGTCGGTGCGCGAGATCGGCCAGGCCGTGGGGCTGACCTCGCCGTCGTCGGTCCACGCCCACCTGGCCACGCTGCAGAAGCTGGGCTACCTGATGCGCGACCCCACCAAGCCCCGGGCCATCGAGGTGCGCTGGGACTCCAGCTCGGGCGCCGCCGTCGAGCGTCGCCCGGTGCGTCACGTCCCCCTCGTCGGCGATGTCGCCGCCGGCACCGACGTGCTCGCCCAGGAGAACATCACCGAGACCATGCCCCTGCCCGCTGACCTCACCGGCGACGGCGACCTGTTCATGCTCAAGGTCCGGGGAGACTCCATGATCGACGACGGCATCCTCGACGGCGACTACGTCGTGTGCCGCGTCGAGCGCACGGCCGCCAAGGGCGACCTCGTGGTCGCCGGCATCCCCGGCGAGGAGGCCACCGTCAAGCGCTTCGAGGCCCGCGACGGCGAGATCATCCTCCACCCGGCCAACGAGCGGCTCTCCCCCATGCACTTCGCGCCCGACGAGGTCCAGCTGTTCGGCAAGGTCGTCACGGTCATCCGCAACCTGCGGTGATCTGACCGTCCCCCGGCCATGGGCGACAATGCGGGCCGTGTCCCGTGTCGCCCCCGTCGTCGCTGCCGTCTGCCTGGCGCTGACGTCGCTCGTCGCGCCCGTGGCACCCGTCGCGCGCGCCGACACCGGCGATGTCGCCTACGACGCCGGCCTGCAGTGGGGCCTCGAGCGCATCGGCGTCGCTGATGCCTGGTCCGTCAGCCAGGGCGCCGGGGTGACCATCGCCGTCATCGACTCGGGTGTGGCCCTCGAGCACGAGGACCTGGCCGACCATCTGGTCAACGGGGTGGCCTGCCGAAACACCGGCGGTGACCCGGCCGCCTGCACGGGTTCGCCGGCCGACGACGACGGCCACGGCACGCACGTGGCCGGGATCGCGGCCGCCGTGACCGGCAACGGGGTCGGCATCGCCGGCGTCGCTCCCGAGGCGCGGATCATGCCGATCAAGGTGCTGTTCTCGGACTGTTCCGGCTGCACCTCGGCCGGCAACGCCGACGACGTCACCGCCGCCGTGCGCTGGGCGGTCGAGCGGGGCGCCGACGTGGTCAACCTGTCGCTCGGGTCGACCAGCTCGTCGGTGTTCGGCCCCGGCTTCGCCGACGCCGTCGACTTCGCCTGGTCGCAGGGTGCCATCCCCGTGGTGGCCGCCGGCAACGACGCCGTGCTCGCCGCCGACCTGGGCGACGCCCCGGCGGTGGTGGTGTCGGCCACCAACCGCGACGACGCCGCGCCGCCGTACTCGGCCGGTGTCGGGTCGGCTCGCTGGGCCATCGCCGCGCCGGGCGGCGACGGAGACGACACCGCCGACACGTGTGCCCAGGACGGCGCGCCCCGCGGCATCCTGTCGACCTACTGGGCGCCCGACGACCCCCGCAGCGCCTACGCCTGCCTGTCCGGCACGTCGATGGCCGCCGCCCACGTCAGCGGCGCCCTGGCCCTGCTGCTGGCCACCGGCCTGGAGCCCGACGACGCAGTCACCCGCATGCTGGCCACCGCGGTCGACATCGGCGAGCCGGGCCCCGACCCGGTGTTCGGTGCCGGGCGTCTCGACGTGGGTGCGGCCATCGCCGCCCAGCCGGCCGCGCCACCGGAGTCGCCGGCGCCGACGACGCCCGGAACCGGCGTGTCGCCGGCCACCACGCCGCCGGCCGGCGGGACGCCCGGGAGCGACGACGGCGAGACCGGCGCGCCGGCGCCGCAGCGCTTCGTCCACGACTCCGGTGACGACGTGCCCGTCCTGCCGGTGGCCGTGGCCGTGCTCGCCATCGTCGCCGTGGCGGCCGCCGACGTGTGGTTGCTGCGTCGCGGGCGACGCTGAGCTCAGCTCGCGACCGTCGGTGCCGAGCCGTTGAGCAGTTGATGGAGCGCGGCGTGGACGCGCACGATCGAGTCGCGCTGCACGTGCTCGCCTTGCGTGTGGGCCAGTGACGAGTCGCCGGGCCCGAAGTTGAGCGCCGGGATGTCGTGCTCGGCGAAGCGGGCGACGTCGGTCCAGCCCAGCTTGGCCCGCACCGGTGTTCCCGCGTCGACCAGCGCACGGAACAGCGGGTGGGTCAGCGACGGTGGCGCCGGCGACGCCCGGTCGGTGATCTCCCAGCCGTCGTCGTCCTCGAGGTGGGGCGCCAGGCGCCGGCGCAGGTCGTCGAGCGCCTGGTCGACCGTGCGGTCGGGCGCGATCCGGAGGTTGACGGTGATGCTGGCCTCGTCGGGAACCACGTTGCCGGCCACGCCTCCGTCGACGAACACCGCCTGCATGGCCTCGCGGTAGGTGCACCCGTCGATGCTCGGTTCGCGGGTCTCGAACGCGGCGATCTCGTCGATGACCGGCCCCAGGCGGTGGATGGCGTTGCGCCCCTTCCACGGCCGGGCCGTGTGGGCACGGGCGCCCCGCAGGGTGATGCGGACCCGCGCCGTGCCCTGGCAGCCGGCCTCGATCCACCCGTCGGTGGGCTCGCCCAGGATGGCGGCGTCGCCGGCGACCAGGTCGGGGCGCTCGGCGAAGAGCTGGCGAAGCCCGTTGTGCTCGGCGGCGATCTCCTCGGCCGCGTAGAACACGAAGGTCAGGTCGCACACCGGTTCGCGGACGGTTCGCGCCAGCTCCAGGAACACGGCCAGACCGCTCTTCATGTCAGCCGATCCGAGCCCCCAGAGGGTGTCGCCCTCGATGCGGGCGACGTCGTTGTCGTTGGCCGGGACGGTATCGAGGTGGCCGACCAGCAGCAGGCGCTGGTCGCGGCCGAGGCTGGTGCGCGCCACGACGTTGTCGCCGTGGCGGGTCACCTCCAGCCACGGCAGCTCGCGCAGCCAGCCCTCCACCCGGTCGGCGAAGGGACCTTCGCCCAGGCTGGGCGAGGCGATGTCGACCAGCTCGGCGGTGCTGCGCAGCAGATCCGTCACGTGGTGGCGCCGTGGTCGCGCAGGATGTCGTTGAGCTTGGACTTGTCGTGGCGTTCGCCCGGCTCGAGCCGCTTGATGACGAGCACGCACGGCAGGCCGAACTCGCCGCCGGGGAAGCTGCGGGGCCGGGTGGCCGACACGGCGACGCTCCAGGAGGGCACGATGCCCCGGCTCAGCTCGTCGCCGGTCTCCGCGTCGAAGACGGGGATCGAACCGGTGAGCACGCAGCCGGCGCCGAGGATGGTGCCCTCGCCCACCCGGGCGCCCTCGGCCACGATGCAGCGGCTGCCGATCATGCACTCGTCGCCGATGACCACCGGCACGGCGTTGGCGGGCTCGAGCACGCCGCCGATGCCGACACCGCCCGACAGGTGGACGTTGCGGCCGATCTGGGCACACGAGCCCACGGTGGCCCAGGTGTCGACCATGGAGTTCTCGCCGACGAACGCGCCGATGTTGACGTAGCTGGGCATGAGCACGACGCCCTTGGACAGGTGGCTCCCCCACCGGGCCGACGCCCCGGGAACGACCCGGACGCCCGACGCCTGGTAGTCGCGCTTGAGCGGCACCTTGTCGGCGTACTCGAAGGGACCGAGCTCCATCGTCTCCATGGCCGAGAGCCGGAAGAACAGCAGGATCGCCTGCTTGAGCCACTCGTTGACCGTCACCTGGTCGCCGTGGACCTCGGCCACGCGCTCCTCGCCGCTGTCGAGCAGGTCGATGGCCTCGGTCACCACCATCCGGGCGTCGGCGTCGTCGGGCGAGAGCTCGTCCCGGCGGGCCCAGAGCTCGGCGATCTGTTCGTGCAGCGTCGACATGGCCCGGAATCTACGGGCCAAGGCGAGGTGCGGCGAACCCCCATCCGGAATCTGGCAGCTGCCCCGTCACGAATCTGGCAGCCCGCGCGTCACAGTCTGAGGCGCTCCCGGTGCATCTGTGTAACGCAGCGGCTGCCAGATCTGTGACGGACGGGCTGCCAGTTTCAGGAGGGGGTGGTGGCGGAGGCGGTCGACGACCAGGGCGATGCGGTCGTCGGGTTGCACCGCCGCGACACGGACGTGGCCGCGGCCGGCGTCGCCGTAGAACTCGCCTGGGACTGACGATGGCGCCGCCCTCCACGGCCAGGCGCTCGGTGAGGGCCCAGGCGTCGCCGCCGGGGGCGGGCACCCACAGGTAGAAGCCGCCACCGGGGAGCGACACGTCGAGGTCGAGCGTGTCGGCGAGAGCGTCGCGCAGCGCCTCGAGGCGGCTGCGGTAGCGCTCGCGCTGGGCGTCGACATGGGCCTCGTCGCCGAGTGCAGCGACCGCCGCCGCCTGCACGGGGGCGGGCACCATGAAGCCGGCGTGCTTGCGGACTTCGCGCAGGTAGGCGACCAGGTCGGCGTCGCCGGCGTAGAAGCCGGCCCGGGCGCCGGCGAGGTTCGACCGCTTCGACAGCGAGTGCACGGCCAGGACGCCCTCGGTGCCGTGGTGCAGGATCGTGCGGGGCGGGCCGTCCCAGGTGAAGGCGACGTAGCACTCGTCGGACAGCACCGGCACGCCCCGCTCCCGGCCCCAGGCGGCGGCAGCGCCGAGATCGTCCAGCCCGCCGGCCGGGTTGCCCGGCGTGTTCACCCACAGGCACAACGCACGCTCGGCGTCGGCCGGGTCGATGGCATCGAGGTCGATGGTCCAGTCGTCGCGCACGGGCACGGCCACCGCCCGGCAGCCGGCGAGCGTGGCGCCCATCTCGTAGGTCGGGTAGCTGATGGCCGGGTACAGCACGGTGTCGCGATCGGGGGTGCGTAGCCGCAGCCACTGCGGCATGCCGGCGACCAGCTCCTTGGTGCCGATGCAGGCCGCGACCTGCTCAGCGTCGAGGTGGACGCCGAGAAACCGGTCGAACCAGCCGACGACCGCCTCGCGGTAGGCCGGGGTGCCGATCGAGGGCGGGTAGCCCCGCGGATCGGCCGAGGCGAGCGCATCGAGGACCATGGCCGGAGCCGGGTCGAACGGGGTGCCGATGCTGAGGTCGACGGCGCCGCCGTCGTGTTCGGCGGCCCGGGCGCGCAGCGGGTCGAGCCGGTCGTAGGGGTACGGCGGCGGGGTGAAGCCCACCGCACGGTCGGCTGCGGTCATGCAGGGATCTCGAACTCGCGGAACTGGGCGCGGGACGACTCGTCGAGCCGGGCCTGCACGACCGTGCCCGCCTCGCCGTGGGTCTCGACGAGGACCTCGCCCTCGCGGTGGACGGCGGCCAGGGCGTCGCCCCGCTCGTAGGGGATCGACAGCTCGACCACGGGCTGCATGGCCCGCAGGCGTGCCGAGATGGCCTCGAGCAGCTCGTCGACGCCGTCGCCGGTGGCGGCCGAGAAGGCCACCGCACCGGGATGGCGCTTGGCCAGCGTCGAGGCGGTCTCGGGGTCGAGGTCGGCCTTGTTGAACGCCAGCAACTGGGGAACGTCGCCGGCGCCGATCTCGCGCAGCACGGTGTGGACGGCCTCGATGTTTCCGGACACGTCGGGGGCGGTGGCGTCGACCACGTGGATCAGCAGGTGGGCGTCGGCGGCCACCTCGAGCGTGGACTTGAACGCCTCGACCAGTTGGTGAGGCAACTTGCGCACGAAGCCGACGGTGTCGGTGGCCAGCACCGACTCGCCGCCGGGGAGGTCGAGACGGCGGGTGGTGGCATCGAGGGTGGCGAACAGGCGGTCCTGCACCAGCACGCCGGCGTCGGTGAGCCGGTTGAGCAGCGTGGACTTGCCGGCGTTGGTGTAGCCGACGATGGCGACCCGGCGGATGCGGCTGCTGTTGCGCCGCTTGCGCTGGGTGTCGCGGTGGCGCTGGATGTCCTTGAGCTCGGCCTCGAGGCGATGGATGCGGCGGACGAGCCGGCGGCGGTCGGTCTCGAGCTGGGTCTCGCCGGGTCCGCGGGTGCCGATGCGGGCGCCGCCGGCGGCGGACATGCCGCCGGCCTGCTGGGAGAACGAGCGCCCGGACTTGCGCAGGCGGGGCAGGCGGTAGCGCAGCTGGGCCAGCTCGACCTGGGCCTTGCCCTCCATGCTGGCGGCGTTCTGGGCGAAGATGTCGAGGATCACCGCCGTGCGGTCGATGGCCGTACGACCCAGCATCTTCTCGAGGTTGAACTGCTGGGCCGGCGACAGCTCGTTGTCGAACACGACCGTGTCGCAGTCGGTGGCCAGGGCCACCTCCTTGAGCTCTTCGGCCTTGCCCTTGCCCACGAACGTGGGCGGATCGGGCGCGTCGCGGCGCTGCACGACGCGGGCGACCTCGTCGGCGCCGGCGGTGTCGATGAGCGCGCTGAGCTCGTCGAGCCCGCGCTCGGTCTCCTCGGCGTCGTCGGGCGGGAGCGTCACCCCCACCAGGACGATCTTCTCCCGGAACGAACGGTCGATCAGTGCCACTGGTCAGAATCCTCGCCCACCAGGATGCCCGTCGCGAAGGCACTTTCCCCGGAAACTGGCAGCCGGAGCGTCCCGACACACGGGTCGCCGCCGAGCCGACGCGTTACGCAGCGACTGCCAGAACGACGGAGAGGTCGGCTCAGAGGGGCCACTCGACCTCCGCAACGGCCACCACCGGGACGGTGAGGTGGGCTTCGTCGCCGGCGGCGCCGAGCTCGACGGTGGCCGGACCGCCGGGCTGGTTCACGGTGACGGTGGTCGGGGACAACCCCCACGCCTGGGCGGCAGCGGCGGCGGCCACCGCGCCGGTGCCGCACGCCTGGGTGGGGCCGACCCCGCGCTCGTACACGTCCATCCCGATGCTGCCGCCGCCGGCCGCGGTGACCAGCTCGACGTTGGCGCCGCCCGGGGTCAGCTCGTTGACGTGCCGGCCCAGGGCGACCAGATCCGGGGCGTCGTCGGCGTCGGGAACGTGGCAGACCACGTGCGGGTTGCCCATGTCGACGGCGACGGCTCGCAGGATCTGCCGGCTCTCCCACTCGGGCAGCGGGTCGCCGATCTTGGGCACGCCCATGGCGACGCGCATGCGGTGGCGGATGTCGCTGTCGGACGACACCACGGTGACCACCCGGCGTCCGGCGTCGGTCTGGACGTCGACCACGCCCGCGGTGTCGAGACCGGCCCGCACGATGGCCTGGGCCATGCACGAGATGCCGTTGCCGCTCATCTCGGCGTGGGAACCGTCGCCGTTGCGCAGCTCCATCCGCAGCGGCGACAGGTTGCCGCGGCTGACGCGGATGAGACCGTCGGCGCCGACGCCGCGGTGGCGGTCGCACACGGCGGCGGCGATCTCCTCGTCGATGTGGTGGAGCCCGTCGAGGTCGATCAGCACGAGGAAGTCGTTGCCGAGTCCGTGGTGCTTGGTCAGATGCATCGCGCTCATTCTGCCGGTGCATCGAGCAGCAGACGCACCTCTTCCAGGTGGGCCAGCGGGTCGCGCTCGATCTCGACCCACCGGATGCGCGGATCACGACGCATCCATCGCTCCTGGCGGCGGGCGAACCGGCGGGTCCGGCGCACGGCCAGGTCGAGGGCGTCGTCGAGGGACAGCTCGCCGGCCAGGTGGGCGGCCAGCTCCTTGTATCCCAGCGCCTGCGATGCCGATCGGGACATCGGCCGAGGACCGCTGACGAGGCGACGGACCTCGTCGAGGAAGCCTTCTGCCATCTGCCGTCGGTAGCGCTCGGCGATGCGTTCGTCGAGCACCCGCCGGTCCCAGCGCAGGGCAACGAGGTGGAACGGGGTGGGCGGGTGCGTGTCGAGACCGGGCCCGAAGTCGGAGAACGGCCGGCCGCTGCCCAGCGTCACCTCCAGCGCCCGGACGATTCGACGACGATTCGTCGGTTCCATGCGCCCGGCGGCGACCGGGTCGAGCGACGCCAGCCGGGCGTGCAGCCCTTCGGTGTCGGGGTCGGCATCGAGCTCGGCGCGCACGTCGGGGTAGCGGCCGGGCAGGGTCAGGTCGTCGACGACGGCCCGCAGGTACAGGGCCGTGCCCCCGACCAGCAACGCCCGCTTGCCACGTACCTCGAGGTCGGCGATGACCGCCCGGGCGGCCGCCTGGTACGACGCCACGTCGAAGTCGTCCCACGGGTCGGCGATGTCGAGCAGGTGGTGGGGCACCTCGGCCCGCTCGGCGGGGGTCGGCTTGGCCGTGCCGATGTCCATGCCGCGGTACACCTGCATGGAGTCGACGGTGACCAGCTCCCAGGTGGGATCCCGGCGGGCGACGGCCAGGGCGAGCGTCGACTTGCCCGAGGCGGTCGGCCCCACCAGCGCGGCGTGACCGGCCTCGGCGGTGGCGCCCACGCTCAGCCGGCGGCGACGGGGATGCGGGTCTTGTGGGTGGCCACGTGCACGATCTCGCGCAGCTCGCCCTGCAGGTGGTGGGCGGCGGCGCCGGTGACCTCGACGAGGGCGTAGGACCCGGTGCGGATGGGGGCCGGCGACGGGAAGTGAACCAGCTTGTTCTGGGCGGTGCGACCGGTGAGCACGTCGGGGTTCGTGCGGCTCGGTCCTTCGACCATCACCTCTTCGATGCGACCGACGCGGGCGTCGTGCTTGCGGCGACCGGAGCGCTCGACCACCCGACGGAGTCGCTCGTAGCGCTCGCCCACCACGGCCGGGTCGACGAAGCGGTCGACCATCTCGGCGGCCTCGGTGCCGGGGCGGGGCGAGAAGATGAACGTGAAGGCCGAGTCGTACTCGGCCTCGGCCGCCACCTCGAGCGTGGCTTCGAAGTCGGCGTCGGTCTCGCCGGGGAAGCCGACGATGATGTCGGTGGTGACGGCGAGGTCGTCGATGCCGGCCCGGGCGTCACGCAGGCGCTCGAGGTAGCGCTCGGCGGTGTAGCCCCGGTGCATGGCGGCGAGCACGGTGTCGGATCCCGACTGCAGGGGCAGGTGGAGGTGGTTGCACACCTCGTGGTGGTCGGCCATGGCGGCGATGGTCTCGGGCCGGAGGTCCTTGGGGTGGGGACTCGTGTAGCGGACCCGGCGGATGCCGTCGACACCGGCGGTGGCGGCCAGCAGGTCGGCGAACAGCGGACGCACCCGCACGGCCGTGCCGTCGGCGCTGCGTTGGCCCTGCTTGCGGGCGGCCAGCGTGAGGTCGCGGCCGTAGGAGTTCACGTTCTGGCCGAGCAGCGTGACCTCGGTGACCCCGTCGGCGGCCAGGCGGGCGACCTCGTCGACGATGTCGTCGAAGGGCCGGCTCAGCTCGGGGCCCCGCACCGAGGGCACGATGCAGAAGGCGCAGCTGTTGTCGCAGCCGATCTGGATGGTGACCCAGGCGGCGTAGGGCAGCTCGCGCCGGGTGGGCAGGGCGCTGGGGAACTCGGCCAGGTCGTCCTCGGTGGCCTCGATGATCTCGGTGAGCGGACCCTCGGCGCGGGCCGTGTGCAACAGCTCGACCGTGCGACCCACGTTGTGGGTGCCGACCACGACGTCGACGTGCGGGGCTCGCTGGCGGATGAGGTCGCGGTCCTTCTGGGCCAGGCAGCCGGCGACCACGATCTCCATGCCCGGGTTGGCGTCCTTGGCCGACTTCAGGTGCCCGAGGTTGCCGTACAGCTTGTTGTCGGCGTTCTCGCGGATGCAGCACGTGTTGAGCACCATCACGTCGGGCTGCTCGTCGTCCGCGGCCGGACGCAGGCCGTCGGCTTCGAGCAGGCCGGCGATCCGTTCGGAGTCGTGCTCGTTCATCTGGCACCCGAAGGTGCGGACGCGGTAGGTGCGGGCCACGGACGCCCAGGCTACGCGGCCGTCCCGGGCCCGAGAGAGCCGGCCAGCGGTCGCCGTCTCAGCCGGCGTGCCCGTGACCGGTGACCGGGACCGCACGCACGTCGTCGAGGCCGGCACCTGCGTAGGTGCGGTCCTCGATGCGCAGGCGCATGGCCGTGCGGCGCTCGCCGCTGATGGTGATGTCGGCGAAGCTGGGCACGCACACCAGATCGATGCCGCTGGCGGCCACGTAGCCGCGTGCGATGGCGACGGCCTTGATGGCCTGGTTCAGCGCACCGGCCCCGACGACCTGCACCTCGACGGCACCCTGCGAACGCACCACGCCCGCCATGGCGCCAGCGACCGAGTTCGGGTTCGAACGGGTCGAGACCTTGAGTTGTTCCATCGAGGCCCCCCAGCGAGGCGGATGTTCCCAGCACCCCTGACTTCGACACGGCCGGCCCCAGATCCTCCCCCCGGCTCCGGCGTGATCAGAATCGACTGCCAGTTTGCCGAGGGGGAGGATGGGGGGACCGTGCGAACGTCCTAGTCGTCGAGGGTGATGGGGGCGTCGAGATCGATGTCGTCGTCGTCATCGACCTTGTCGGCGTCGTCGACCGGGTCGATCCCCACCTGCTGGCGGATGCGCTCGGAGATCTCGACCATGATCTCGGCGTTCTCGGCCAGGAACGTCTTGGCGTTCTCCCGGCCCTGGCCGAGCTGCTCGCCCTCGTAGGTGTACCAGGCACCCGACTTCTTCACGAGGCCCAGGTCGACGCCGATGTCGAGCAGGGAGCCCTCGCGGCTGATGCCCTTGCCGTACATGATGTCGAACTCGGCCTGCCGGAACGGCGGGGCCACCTTGTTCTTGGCCACCTTGACCCGGGTGCGGTTGCCCACGATCTCGGCGCCGTCCTTCAACGACTCGATGCGGCGGATGTCGAGCCGGACCGAGCTGTAGAACTTCAGCGCCCGACCGCCGGGCGTGGTCTCCGGGCTTCCGAACATCACACCGATCTTCTCGCGCAGCTGGTTGATGAAGATGCAGATGGTCTTGGACTTGCTCAGGTTGCCGGTGAGCTTGCGCAGGGCCTGGGACATGAGCCGGGCCTGGAGGCCGACGTGGGTGTCGCCCATCTCGCCCTCGATCTCGGCCCGGGGGGTGAGGGCGGCGACCGAGTCGACGACGATGACGTCGATGGCCGCCGAGCGCACGAGCATGTCGCAGATCTCGAGGGCCTGCTCGCCCGTGTCGGGCTGGGAGATGAGCAGCTCGTCGACGTCGACGCCGATGGCCTTGGCGTACACCGGGTCCATGGCGTGCTCGGCGTCGATGTAGGCGCAGATGCCGCCGTTGCGCTGGGCCTCGGCCACGACGTGCATGGCCAGGGTCGACTTGCCCGAGGATTCGGGGCCGTAGATCTCGGTGACCCGGCCGCGGGGCAGGCCCCCGACGCCGAGGGCGAGATCGAGGGCGAGGGCGCCGGTGGGGATGGACTCGATGTTCATCGAACCCTTCTCGCCCATCTTCATCACGGCACCCTTGCCGAACTGCTTCTCGATCTGGCTCAGGGCCATGTCGAGTGCCTTGTCACGCTCCATGAGTCGTGTCCTCCAGTGGTGTTCGATCGGTTGATCGCGGGATGCGGCTGCTTGCGCAGCGAGTGGTGCGTCCAAACGTACGAACGGGGTCTGACAGGAACGTCGTGACCGTGTCGTGCGCAGTCGTTCGGGGTCGGTCTGTGGTGGGTCTGGTCCACCCACGAGCATGCCCGCTGGCGAACGACACGAGCGTAACTTCGAACGGCTGTTCGATCAAGCACCCGGCGGGATGGCGCGGTCCTCGCCCAGCAGGCGGTGGCGCAGCGCGTCGAGCAGCGAGATCACCGAGAACTGACGGATGCGGTCGCGGTCGCCGGGCAGGCGCAGCGAGCGCACCTCGACCGAGCCCTCGATGTCGCTGGCGAAGAAGACCGTGCCCACCGGCTGGCCCTCCTGGGTGTCGGGACCGGCCACTCCGGTGACGCCGAGCCCGACATCGGCGCCCAGCACCTTCCGGGCGCCGGTTGCCATCGCCGCCGCCGCGTCCTCGGAGACCACCGGGCCGGCGGGCACGTCCAGCACGTCGTGCTTGACCTCGCTGGCGTAGGCGACGACCGAGCCCCGGAACCAGCGGCTGGCGCCGGGCACGGCCACGATGCGCGAGGCCACGAGGCCGCCGGTGAGCGACTCGGCCAGACCCAGCGTCCTGCCCTGCGCCAGCAGCAACGTCCCGACGGCTGCCTCCATGGTCTCGTCGTCGACGCCGAACACGAGGTCGCCGAGCACGGCGCGCACCTGGGCGACCTCGTCGTCGACCGCCGCCCGGGCCTCGTCCTCGGTGGCGCCGCGCGCGGTGATGCGGACCTTCAGGCCCTCGATGCCCGAGGCGTTGAAGGCGATGGTGGCGGTGGGATCCTCGTCCAGGGCACGGATGCGGCCGTCGAGCAGCTCGGCGAGCGACGACTCGGACTCGCCCCAGGTCCGCAGGGTCGTGGACACGATGGTGGACGTGTCTCCCGACCGGCGTCGCAGGTCGGGCAGCACCGCACGGTGGATCATGTCGCGCATCTCGTGCGGGACGCCCGGCACGGCGTAGACGACCTTGCCCGGACCGTCGGCGCCGGACTCGTCACCGCCGGGACCCACCGGGCAGATGAGCCCGGGGGCGGTCCCTCGCGTCTGGGGGATGACGGTGGCGCCGGCCGGGACGTCGGCCTGGCGCAGGTTGTTGTCGGGCATGCGCCGGCCGCGGCTGGCGAACAGGTCGCGGATGACGTCGGCGACGGCTTCGTCGCGCACCAGCTCGACGCCCATCACCTCGGCGATGGCCTCGCGGGTGACGTCGTCCTGGGTCGGCCCGAGGCCGCCGCAGCAGATGACGGCGTCGGCCCGCTCGAGCGACTCGCGCAGCACGGCGACCATGCGGTCGTGGTTGTCGCCGACCCGGATCGAGCGCAGGCAGTCGATGCCGGCGACGGCCAGCTGCTGGCCGATGTAGGCCGAGTTCGAGTCGACGACCGTGCCGAGGAGCAGCTCGGTGCCGATGGCGACGACTTCGCAGCGCATCGGCCGGACGCTACCCGCGGGTCAGCGGCGGTCGCCGGTGCGCGACAGCGAGCGGGCGCCGTCGGTCACGTAGCTGATGCCGGTGCCGACCGTGAGGGCCACGGCGATCCACAAGATGGTGGTGGCGACCCACGGGACGTGCTCGGCCGTGGGCGGCAACAGGGCGAAGGCGATGGCGAACTCCTGCACCACGGTCTTGACCTTGGCGGCGTAGCGGGCGGGCACGGCGATGCCCCGCCGCCCGTACCAGGAGCGGAACAGCGAGATGCCCAGTTCGCGGATGGTGATGAGCACCACCGGGAACCACCAGAAGGCGCCGGCGGCGACCAGCGCCCACGCCGCCCCGAGCACCAGGACCTTGTCGGCCAGCGGATCGAGGAAGGCGCCCGAGCGGGTGGTGCCGTGCTTGCGGGCCAGGTGACCGTCGATGCCGTCGCTGCAGGCGAGGACCGTCCACGCGGCCAGGGCGCCCCACGACTCGCCGTCGCGGGCCACGAAGGCGAGGAACGGCAGCGCCAGCAGCATCCGGGCGATGGTGATGGCGTTGGCCGGCGTGGCGATGGCCGAGGCGCCGAACCGGTTGGGGGCGGTGTCGGTCACCGCAGCGCCCCCGCCGGATGGGCCGGCCGATCACCGACCACGGCGTGGACCTCGGGGCCCTCTGCCGACACGACCTCGACGTCGACGATGGAGCCGACGGCGAGGTGGTCGGGCACGGTGATGATGCCGTCGATCTCGGGCGCTTCGCGGTGCGAACGACCCACGCCCGGCTCGTCGACCAGGACCGAGACGGTGCGGCCGACGAGGGCGTCGCGCCGGCGGGCGGTGATGTCGTCCTGGAGGTCGCGCAGCTCGAAGAGCCGATCGGCGACGATGGCGTCGGGCACCGGATCGGCCCGGCCGTCGCCGACCAGGTCGGCGGAGTAGGTGCCGGCCTCCTCTGAGTAGCGGAAGAAGCCGCACCAGTCGAGCTCGGCCTGCTCGACGAAGGCGAGCAGGGCGTCGTGGTCGGCCTCGGTCTCGCCCGGGTAGCCGACGATGAAGTTGGAGCGGAAGGCGGCGTCGGGTTCGCGCCGGCGGATGGCGTGGATCCGCTCGAGGTAGCGCTGGCCGTCGCCCCAGCGGCGCATCCGGCGCACCAGCGGGCGGGACACGTGCTGCAGCGACAGGTCGAAGTAGGGCACGCCGGTGCGGCAGATGGCGTCGATGAGCTCGTCGGTGAGCTCGGAGGGGTACAGGTACAGCAACCGCACCCGGTCGACCATGGCCGACAGCTCGTCGAGCAGCGGCACCAGCCGCTTGCTGCCCTGCCCCTGATCGCGCCCGTAGGAGGCCAGGTCCTGGGCGACGAGCACCAGCTCTCGTACGCCGGACGCCGCCAGCGACTCGGCCTCGGCGAGCACGGCGTCGCGGTCTCTGGAGCGCTGGGGTCCGCGGAACGACGGGATGGCGCAGAACCCGCACGCCCGGTCGCAGCCTTCCGCCACCTTGAGGTACGCCCAGGGTGCGGTGGCGGCCGGTCGGGGCATGTTGAGCAGGTCGAGGGCCGGGACGTCTCGCTTGGGTGAGCCGATGGTGACCGGGACCCAGTTGCCCTGCGCCCCCTCGGCGGGGCCGGTGAGCGGGCCACCGAAGCCCACCACCCGGTCGACCTCGGGCAGCGACTCGGCCAGTTCGGCGCCGTAGCGCTCGGCCATGCAGCCGGTGACGACCAGCTCGGCGCCGGCCTGCCGGCTGTCGCTGAGGCCCAGGATGGTGTCGATGGACTCCTGGCGGGCCTCCTCGACGAAGGCACAGGTGTTGACCACGACCAGGTCGGCCGACGCGGGATCGTCCGCGGCGAGGTACCCGTCCGCCAGGAGCGAACCGGTGACCTTGTCGGAGTCGACGGCGTTCTTGGGACAGCCGAGCGTCTCCACCCAGAAGCGGCGTGGCTGTGTGCCCTGCTCAGGCATGACGGACCAGGCTAGCTGGGCGGGCCCGGGCGGCCACCCTCCGGCTATGCGTGGTAGGCGAGTCGAAGGCCCCGCCGGGGCCAGGGAACCGACACCAGCTGGCCGGTGCCCGACAACGTGATGTAGGCGGTGTCGAGGTCATCGCCGCCGAAGCAGATGTTGGTGACCAGGGGGTCGGGCAAGGGCAGGTGCTCGACCGTCTCGCCGTCGGGCGAGATCGACGTGATCCCCCCGTTGACCAGCGTGCCGACGCAGACCCAGCCCTCGCCGTCGACGGCGAGCGAGTCGAACAGCTGCATCCCGGGCACGCCGGCCAGCAGGTGACCACCACCCGGTCCGGCCGGGTTGGCCTGGGCCTCGTCGAGCTGGCCGGGTCCGGACAGCGCCCACCGGTAGACGCGGCCCGTGTGGGTCTCGGCGGCGTAGAGCTGGGAGCCGTCCGGGGACAGGCCGATGCCGTTGGGCGAGTCGAGCGGGTGGACCAGCTCGCGGCACGACGAGCCGTCGATGCTGGCGTAGTGGAGGCCGGTGCGGTCGGAGGCGCGCTCCATGCGGACCCCGTGGTCGGTGAACCAGAAGCCGCCCTGGTCGTCGAAGACGATGTCGTTCGGGGCCCGCAACGGCACGGTGGTGCCGTCGGCGAGCGTGGACTCGGTGTAGACGACGTCGACCTGGCCGGTCTCGAGGTTCACCCGCTGGATGGAGCCACCCTTCCAGGTCTCGGGCAGCGGCCCGGGCAGCGTGTAGCCCATGATCTCCTGCCACTCGAAGCAGGCACCGTTGTTGCAGACGTACACGTGCCCGTCGGGGCCGAGCGCGGCGCCGTTGGGTCCGTCGCCGAGGTCGAAGCGGGTGCGGACGGCGCCGTCGGGTTCGAGCCAGGTCAGCGTCCCCCGCTTGATCTCCACGAGCAGGATCGACCCGTCGGCCATGGCGATGGGCCCCTCGGGGAACTGCAGGTCGGTGGCGATGGTGGTCACGTCCTCGGTCATGGCCCGCATCTTGGCACGAACAGGCAACGCCGGTTTCCAACCACAGCCCAGGACATGATGCGCTCGTCCATTTCCTGATACGTGGGTGAGGGGTGTTCCGGCCGTCGGCGCAGAGCTGTCGAGGGCGAGGCGGTGCGCCTTCGGCGAGGATCCTCTCGTTCTGTGTCACCGGCGTCCGTTCGACGAGGATCCTCGGCTTGGGAACACCCGGCACGAGCGCACGTTGGGCGAGGATCCTCTCGTTCTGTGTCACCGGCGTCCGTTCGACGAGGGTCCTCGCCTTCGAAACGGCGTGAATGCGGCGGCGTCCGCAGGTCCGGTACCCCAACCGCCGACCGGAGAAGCCTGCACAGCGGCGTGCCCGATCCGTCGTCCTAGGTTGCGGGCATGCCCCGACTCTCCGCCGACGAGATCCGCACGTTCCTGGACGAACCCGGCCACCTGGCCCGCATCGCCACCGTCGACGCCGACGGGGCGCCGTCGGTGGCGCCGATCTGGTTCGTGTTCCGCGACGACAAGGTGTTCGTGACGCCGCGGGAGAAGTCGTCGTGGTGGACCCACGTGCAGGGCGAGCCCCGGGTGGCGATCACCGTCGACGAGGACGTGGCGCCGTTCCGGAAGGTGTTCGTGAAGGGCCCGGTCACCGTCGAGCACCCGCCCGGCGAGGACGACGTCTGGCGGCCGCTCTACCGCGACATCGCCGTGCGCTACACACCCGAGGCCTTCGCCGACGCCTACCTGAACGCCACCGTGCACGAGCCCCGCGCCCTGCTGTCGCTCCCCTGCGACCCGGCCGAGGTCGTGTCGTGGCGCATGCCGCTGCAGGGCGAGGACCCCGCCGGCGTGTGGGCCGGCCAGTACTACCACCGCCGCCCCGACCCCTCGGAGTGGGTCCCGGAGCGAAGGGTGTAGGGATCAGGCGAGGAGGGGGAGGGTGATGGCGTAGACGCTGAGCAGGGCGATGGCCTCCCAGTTCACGATGCGCTTGCGCGTGTACATGAAGAACCAGGCGGACAGTGCGATGACCAGCATGGACGCCACCCCGATGCCGGCCAGCTTCGGGTCATCGAGCGGACCGGGGCCCAGCAGGCCGGCGGTGGCACCCACGGCCAGGCTGTTGAACAGGTTCGAGCCGAGCAGGTTGCCGACGATGAGCTCGTCCTCGCCCTTGCGGGCCGCGCTGATGGCCGTCACCAGTTCGGGCAGCGAGGTGCCCAGCGCCACCAGCGTGATGCCGATGAATCCCTCGGCCAGACCGAGCTCGTCGGCGATGCTCGACGCACCCATCACGGTGAGCTGGGCGCCGATGACGACGCCCACCAGCCCGATGACCGTGCGCACGGCCTCGGTCTTCGTCGACAGCTCGGCGCTCTCCTCGAGGAACTCGTCGACCTCGGCGGTGATCTCCTCGTTGCCGCCCGCTCGAGCCGGCGAAGAGGTAGATCAACGCACCGGCCAGTGCCACCAGGAGGACGACGCCCTCCCATCGTTGGAGCCCGTCCTGCACCAGGATGGCGAAGAGCACCACCGCACCGGTCGACAGCGGCGCCTCGCGTCGCAGGATCGACGACGACACCGACATGGTGCACAGCAGGGCCGAGATGCCCAGCACCAGCGACAGGTTGGCCACGTTGGAGCCGACGATGTTCCCGACCGCGATGTCGAGCTTCCCCTGCGTGGAGGAGATGCCCGAGACCACCAGTTCGGGGGCGCTGGTCCCGAAGCCCACCACCAGCGCGCCGATGAGCACGGGCGGCACGGCGAGCGCCGCCGACAGACGAGCTGCGCCCTCGACGAACACGTCGGCGGCCTTGGTGAGCAGCACCAAGCCGGCGAGCACGGCGACGAGGGCGAGGACCACGACAGAAGGATGGCGTACCGATGCCGGCGGGGGCGAACTCCGACCTTCCGGACAGGTCCACACGTCCCGGCGGGCTCCGCCGGCGCCGCTGACTACGGTCCTGTGCCGTGCGCACCTACCTCGCCCGACGCTACGACCGGTTCACGGCGGCCATGGAGGAGGCGTGGCTCGACGAGGCACGCGCCGAGGTGGTGGCCGGTCTGTCCGGCCGCGTCGTCGAGATCGGAGCGGGCACGGGCAAGAACCTCCCCCACTACCCCGACGCCGTCGAGCACCTCACGATGGTCGAGCCGAGCGCGGCCATGCGCGACCAGCTCCGCAGCCGCATCGCCCGCCACGCGCCCCCGTTTCCGGTCGACATCCTCGACGCCACGGCCGAGCGGATCCCGGTGCCCGACGACGGCGCCGATGCCGTCGTGTCCACCCTCGTGCTGTGCTCGGTGCCGAACCTGCCCGCCGCGGTGACCGAACTGCGGCGGATCCTGCGTTCCGGCGGCGAGCTGCGCCTGATCGAGCACGTGCTGTCGGAACGTCCTGGCGAGGCACGCTGGCAGGAACGACTCGACCGGGCGTGGCACTGGATCGAGGGGTCGTGCCACCTCGACCACGACACGGTCACCGCGCTGGGCGCCAAGGGCTTCGACGTCGACGAGATCCACCGCCGGCCGTCGGCAGGCATGCCACCGCTGTTCCGAGACATCGTGCAGGGACGGGCGCTGCTGCCCTGACCGTGTGACGGTTCTGGCAGCCGATCGTCTTCAGGAGGAGCGACTGAGGAGCTCGTCGAGCTCGCTCTCGGTCATCAGCACGTCGCGGGCCTTGGAACCCACCGAGGGTCCGACCACGCCACGCTGCTCGAGGATGTCCATGAGCCGACCGGCCCGGGCGAAGCCGACCTTGAGCTTGCGCTGGAGCATCGACGTGGAGCCGAGTTGGCTGCGCACGATGAGCTCCATGGCCTGCAGGGCGAGATCGTCGTCGTCATCGTCGCCCGTGCCGCCGCCGGGCAGCAGGGCGCTGGCGTCGACACCCTCGTCACCCTGGACGTCCTCGATGTAGCTGACCTCGGGGGCCTGGCGCTTCCAGTGGGCAACGACGTTGCGGACCTCTTCCTCGGTGACCCATGAACCCTGGATGCGGTGCGGGCTGGAGGAGGTGGGGCCCATGAAGAGCATGTCGCCCTTGCCCACCAGGCGCTCGGCGCCCGTCTGGTCGAGGATGACCCGGGAGTCGGTGGCGCTGGAGACGGCGAAGGCGAGGCGGGCGGGCACGTTGGCCTTGATGACGCCGGTGATGACGTTGACCGACGGGCGCTGGGTGGCGATCACCAGGTGGATGCCCACGGCGCGGGCCATCTGGGCGATGCGGCAGATCGACTCCTCGACGTCGCGGGCAGCCACCATCATGAGGTCGGCCAGCTCGTCGACCACGACGATGATGAACGGCAGGCGCTCGTAGCGCTGGGGGCCGGGCTCGTCGGGACTGCTGCCGGAGCCGACGAGACGACCCTGGTAGTCGTGCTCGATCTCGTCGAGGTCGCCGCGGTCGTAGGCCTCGTTGTAGCCGGTGATGTCGCGCACGCCGACCTCGGAGAGCAGGTCGTAGCGGCGCTCCATCTCCTTGACCGCCCACGACAGCGCGTTGGCCGCCTTCTTGGGATTCGTCACCACCTGCGTGAGCAGGTGGGGCAGACCCTCGTACTGGCCCATCTCGACCCGCTTGGGGTCGACGAGGATCATGCGCACCTGGTCGGGCGTGGAGCGCATGAGGATCGACGTGAGGATGGAGTTGAGGCAGCTCGACTTGCCCGCACCGGTGGCGCCGGCGATGAGGATGTGGGGCATCGAGGCCAGGTTCATCAGGTGCGACGACCCGCTGATGTCGCGGCCGACCGCGACCTCGAGCGGGTGGGTGGCCTCGGCGGCCTCACGCGAGGTGAGGATGTCGCCGACGGTGACCAGCTGGCGGCGGGCGTTGGGCACCTCGATGCCGATGGCCTGCTTGCCCGGGATGGGCGCCAGGATGCGCACATCGGGCGTCGCCATGTTGTAGGCGATGTCCTTCTGCAGGCTGGTGACCTTGTTGACCTTCACGCCGGGACCGAGCTCGAGCTCGTAGCGGGTGACGGTGGGGCCGACCACCATGCCCCGTAGCCGGGTCTCCACCCCGTGCTGGGCGAGGCTGGCCTCGAGGCGGCGACCGTCGTCCTCGATGGCGGCCCGGTCGACCTCCTGGCTGCCGGTGCGGACCAGCAGCGTGGGCGACGGCAGCTTCCAGTCGCCCGCCGGCGCCGGCGGGTGCATCTCGACGGTGTCGTCGTCTTCGGCGGCGGGGGCGTAGAACGCGGGCGCAGGCGCTTCGGTCTCGTCCTCGGCGGGCGGTTCGGGCGGGAGCGGCTCGGCCTCGGGCTCGGGGAGCTGGTCGAAGCCGCCGTCGTAGAGGGCGGGCCCGGTGTCGGTCTGGTCGGTGCGCAGGTGGAACAGCGAGCCGATGGTGTCGCGCAGGGCGTCACCGAGCGGGCGGACGGTGGCCACCGCACCCTCGGCGGCGACGCGCACGGGGATCCGGGTGATGACGAAGAAGGCGATGGCCGCCAACGTGACCAGCGCCAGCACGGCACCCCAGGTGGCGGCGACCGCCACCAGCGGACCACCGGTGGCCATGCCGAGCAGGCCGCCGGCGCTCCCCCACTGGTCGAGACCCTGGTCGAGCGTGGGCGCGCCCCGGCCGACGTGGAGCAGGCCGGTGACGGCAAGAGCGAGCAGCGTGCCGCCCACGACCAGATGGGCCCGGCCGAACAAGCCCTGGCCGGTGTCGGGATCGTTGTCGCGGATGCAGGCGATGCCGATCAGCACCAGGACCGGCGGGACGAGCACGCCGGCGAGGCCGGCGAACCCGCTGGACAGGGCGGCGAGGAGGCGGCCCACGGGGCCGGCGGCGTCGGCGTAGAGGCCGGCGCCGGCGAGGCCGCCGATGCCGATCAGAGCGAGGCCGACGACGTCGCCCGAGCGCCCGTCGAGGGCGGCGCCGACGGTGGCGGTGACGCCGGCCGGCGCCTGGTGGCGGCCCTTGGTGCGTGCACCGCTGCGCGAGCGCGACCGGGCGCCGGAACCCTTGGAGGACCGGCTCGGACTGCGCTTCGTGGACGAGCGCTTGGACTTCGGCTTCGCCTTCGGACGTGTGGTTCCCACAGTGGCCACAACGCTAACAGCAGCCCCATCGCCCACGGTGGAGGCCAACCCTTCGGGTTGGTTGACGAATGCTTCGCATTCGTCCGCTGGGGGAACCCGCCGATTTCGACCGGTGTTCACGCGCCTCTCCTCACCCGGCCACCTCGGCCATCGGGCCCGTTCACCTCGGTCGGTTTGTCTGCCGTCAACGACCACAGACACGGAGGCAAGGATGAACAAGCGCACGATGATGGTGGGGCTCGGAGTCGCCGCCACGCTGCTCGGCGGCGTGGCGACGGTGGCCCTCGCCGATCAGGACTTCGGCCAGCAGCAGCAGCACGTGCTGGAGGCCCACGCCCAGCAGCAGTTCGGTGTGGCCAAGCCGCTGCCCGGCCCGTCGAGGAACCAGATCGATGCCGCCACTGCGGAGGCCGATCCGACCACCCTGGTGAGCCTGGCGAAGGGGCTCACCGCGCACGTCGTCACCCAGAGCGAAGACGCCGGCGCCAACATCGACATGATGACGCTGTGGCCCAACGACGAGGCCCCCACGCACATCATCGCCTGCAACGAACAGGGCAGCACCGAGCCCGGCGTGCAACGCATCGACCTGGCCACGGGCGAGGTCGAGACCATCCTCACCGGTACCCGCTCCTGCGACCCGGCGCACCGGACGCCGTGGGGCACGATCATCGTGGGCGAGGAGCGCGACGGCGGTCACCTGCTCGAGATCATCGACCCGCTGCACACGACCGGCGTCTCCTACGACCGAGTCGCCGGGACCCTGGGCGGCGCCGACGCCGGCAACGTCGCGGTCCGCGACGCCGTCGGCCAGCTCGCCTTCGAGGGTGTCGGCATCCTGGAGAACGGCATCCTGTACTACGGCGACGAGAACCGGCCCTCGGCGGGAACCCCGGGCGGCGCCTACTTCAAGTTCGTGCCCGACAGCCCCTGGACGGCGGGTGATCCCGCGATCGAGGATCTGGACGCCTCTCCCCTGACCGACGGCCAGGTGTACGGGCTGCGCCTGGGTCTGCGCAGCGGAGGCACCGACCACGGCCAGGGCAGCGAGACCGGCCAGGGCGTCTGGGTTGACGTGGCGTCCGGCGATCTGCGGGACATCGCCGACGCCGAGGACCTCACCGGCTACTACCGGCCCGAGGATCTGAGCATCGACCTCGCCGCCCAGGCCGACGGCCGGGTCCGGTTCTGCGGGAACAACACCGGCAACGAGGACTACGCCGACTGGGGCAACACCATCTGCGTCACCGACGGGACCATCGCCGAAGCCACCGACGGCACGTCGACCCCCAGCGTGTCGCTGCTCGTCGCCGGCGATCCCGAGCTGGCGATGATGGACAACATGGCGTACCAGCCCGGTCGCGGGAACTGGATCATCCACGAGGACGGCGAGATGCTCACCGGCAACAACGACCTGTGGTCGTGCCTCGACGACGGCGCCGACCGGGACGTCATGAGCGACGGCTGCATCCGCATCGGCACCCTCAACGACGGCAACGCCGAGTGGACCGGCGGCTTCTTCGACGCCGACGGGTCGACCTTCTACGTGTCGATCCAGCACAACATCACCGGGCACGGCGTCGTGCTCGCCATCACCGGCTGGAAGTGATCCGGCCGAAGGCCGGCACGTCTCCGACGTGAGCTGAAAGAGGGGAGCTCGGTGTACCGGGCTCCCCTCCAGGCGCGCCGTGGCGTCGAGGCTGGGCCCGGAGCCCGTCGAGGTCAGGCCTCGAGGACCACGGGCACGATCATCGGCCGACGCTTGGTCTCGCGGTTGACGAACCGGCCGGCGGCCCGGCGGGCGGCCCGCTGGATGGCCTCGATGTCGGAGGTGTCCTTGACCTCGCCCACCGCCTTCTCGACCTCGTTGGCGCACTCGGCCAGCAAGCCCTCGGCCTCGGCCTCGTACACCCAACCGCGGGTGACGATCTCGGGCTTGGTGATGAGCGCGCCGGACTCGACGTCGACGGTGACGATGACCACCACCACGCCCTCCTCGGCCAGGATGCGCCGGTCGCGCAGCACGCCGTGGCTGACGTCGCCGATGATGCCGTCGACGAAGAAGTAGCCGGCGGGAACCTTGCCGACCGGCTTGAGACCGTCGTCGCCCAGCTCGAGCTGGTGGCCGTCCTCGCACACCCACACGTGGTCGGCGGGCATGCCCATGCTGCGGGCGATCTTGGCGTGGGCGACCAGGTGCCGGTACTCGCCGTGCACGGGGATGAACCACTCGGGCCGCACGATGGAGTGGAAGGTCTTGAGCTCTTCGGCCTTGGCGTGGCCGGTGGCGTGGACGTCGGCGATGCCCGAGTAGACGACGTCGACCCCCTGGCGGACGAGGCCGTCGATGACCTTCGAGACGTTCATCTCGTTGCCGGGGATGGGGTGCGAGCTGAGGATCACCGTGTCGTCGGGCGTGAGCTCGAGCCAGCGCGATTCGGAGCTGGCCATCAGCGCCAGCGCCGACATCGGCTCGCCCTGGCTGCCGGTGGAGATCACGCAGACCTCGCCGGGCGGGTGCTTGTCGATCTCCTCGATGTCGATGAGGTGCTTCTCGGGGATGTCGAGCAGACCCATCGAGCGGGCCAGACGCACGTTCTTCTTCATCGACAGACCCAGCGTGGCCACCTTGCGGTTGAACGAGATGGCGGCGTTGGCGATCTGCTGCACGCGGTGGACGTGGCTGGCGAAGCAGGCGGTGATGATGCGCCGGCCCTCGTGCTCGTGGAACAGGTCGTAGAGCACCTCGCCGACGCTGGACTCGCTGGCCGAGTGACCGGCCTCCTCGGCGTTGGTCGAGTCGGCCAGCAGCAGGCGGACACCGCTGTCGTGGGCGATGGAACCCAGGCGGGACAGGTCGGTGAGCCGGCCGTCGACCGGCGTCAGGTCGATCTTGAAGTCGCCCGAGTGCAGGATCGTGCCCTGCGGGGTGTGGAAGGCGGTGGCGAATCCGTGGGGCACCGAGTGCGTGACCGGGATGAACTCGCAGTCGAACGGGCCGATCTTGCGGCGCTCGCCGTCCTTGACCGGGATGAACTCGGTCTGGTCGACCAGGCCCGCTTCCTCGATGCGGTTGCGGGCCAGGCCAAGCGTGAGCTCGGAGCCGTAGATGGGGAAGCTGATGTCGCGCAGCAGGAACGACAGGCCGCCGGTGTGGTCCTCGTGGCCGTGGGTGGCGATGCAGCCCTCGATGCGGTCGGCGTTGTCGTACAGGTAGCTGAAGTCGGGCAGCACCAGGTCGACGCCGAGCATGTCGAGGTCGGGGAACATCAACCCGCAGTCGATGAGCATGATCCGGCCCTCGACCTCGATGCAGGCGCAGTTGCGCCCGATCTCCCCGAGTCCGCCCAGGAACGTGATCTTCACCGGCGCTGGCATGTGCCGCACCGTACCGGGCGGATCAGCCGCTGCCGGAGTCCTCCCCGGCTTCCGTCAGGGCGGAGAAGATCTCCTTGGCCCGGACCTCGAGGCCTTCGGGCGTCGGCCCCATGGGCGGGCGGCACTCCCCCGCCGGCAGGCCGATGGCACGCAGCATGGCCTTGGTGGGCACGGGATTGGGGGCGTCGAGGGTGCTCTCGTAGGCGTAGGAGGCGAGCAGCCGCTGGTTGATGGCCCGGGCACCGGCCGCGTCGCCGGCGTCGAAGGCATCGAACATGGCGTGCAGCTGCTCGCCGGCCCAGTGCGAGGCCACGCTGATGGCGCCGCCGGCACCGACGGCCAGCAGCGGCAGCGTCAGGTTGTCGTCGCCGGAGTAGATGTCGAAGTCGTCGGGCGCCTGGGCGGCGACGACGGCGGTCTCGGCCGGGCTGCCGGCGGCGTCCTTGAGACCGACGATGGTGTCGACCTCGTGGGCCAGGCGCACGATCGTGTCGGTGTCGATCTTGCGGCCGGTGCGCCCCGGGATGTCGTAGAGCACGATCGGCAGCTGGGTGGCGGCGGCGATCATGCGGAAGTGGCGGTCGAGGCCGGCCTGGGACGGCTTGTTGTAGTAGGGCGCCACGATCAGCAGGCCGTCGACGCCGATGCCAGCGGCGGCCTCGGACTGGCGGATGGCATGGGCGGTGTCGTTGGAGCCCGTGCCGGCGATGACCGGCACGTCGACGGCTTGACGGACCGCCCGGAAGAGGTCGACCGACTCGGTGGCGGTCAGGGTCGGCGACTCACCGGTGGTGCCGTTGATGACCAGACCGTCGCTGCCGTGATCGACCAGCCAGCGCGCCAGCTGCTGGGCGCCGTCGAGGTCGAGCACGCCGGCGGCGTCGAACGGGGTGATCATGGCGGTGAGGACCCGGCCGAACCGGGTCTGGGGCAGCGTGCCCATCAGGGGCCTCCTTGGCTGGCGCGAGCGGTGCCGAGCGTGGCGAGCAGATCTTCGTGCAGCTCGAACCACATCGAGTGGTAGCTCGGGAACATCGGCTTGGTGAAGTAATCGTGGTCGCCGGCGAGCAGGCGTTCCAACGCGATTCGGCGGCGGCGGTCGTGGCCCCGGAACCGGTCGAGCAACGAGACGAGCTCGGCCAGGACCGGTTCGACCCGCTGGTCGATGTCGCGGAGCTCGTCGAACACGGCGCGGTCGTAGTCGGTGTCGTCGTGGCGGTTGGGCTGGGGCGTGCCGTCGACCGTTCGCAGCTGCCAGCGCGTGCACAGGTCGAGGAACCGCTCGTTGACCTCGAGGAAGCCGTCGTAGGCGGCGCGCACCTGTTCCTCGAGGCCGAGGTCGTGGAGCTCGTCGGCGACCAGTCGCTCGCCCACCACCCGACCCTCGGGTGTGTGCAGGTAGCCGGGGATGCGGCCGTGCCGGTAGGTGACGAGGTCCTCGTCGGCGAGCTGCTCGAGCACCTCGTGGATGGGGGCCGGGTCGACCAGCATGTAGGCGGCGACCTCGTCGGCCTCGGCGATGCCCTTCAGCCGCAGCGTGTGCAGCGCGAGCAGGCGCGGGGTCGACGGATGGGCCACACCGCCGACGTTACCGGCGGGGTCCGCGGACCAGCCGCCCCGGGAGCTCGCCGGTGAACTCGTCGTGCTCGACGGTGACGGCGCCGGCGCAGACGGTGGCCCGGTAGCCCTTGGCCCGCTGGAGCAGCCGGCGGGCACCGGAGGGCAGGTCGTGCACGATCTCGGGTTCGTGCGCGCCCAGGCCGTCGTAGTCGATGACGTTGACGTCGGCCCGCATGCCCGGCGCCAGCAGGCCCCGGTCGTGGAGCCCGTAGAACTCTGCGGTCTGGCGGGTCTGGCGGTGCACGACGAACTCGAGGGGCATGGTGCCCGAGCCGGCGGTGCGGTCGCGGGTCCAGTAGCTGAGCATGAACGTGGGCATGCCGCCGTCGCAGACCGCTCCGCAGTGCGCGCCCCCGTCGGAGAGCCCCATGCGGGTGCGGGGGTGCATCTGCAGCTGCCGGGTGAGCTCGAGGTCGCCGTAGGCGTAGTTGAACAGCGGGAAGTACAGCATTCCCGTGCCACCGTCGGAGGCGAGGTGGTCGTAGGCGACCTCCTCGGGACGGCGACCGGTGGCCTCGGCGATGCCGGCGACCGAGTCCTCGTAGCCCGGCTCGTAGGAGGCGTCGCCCTCGAAGGGGAACATGCGCTCCCAGGTGGTGGTGACGAAGCGGGCGAAGTCGCCGCCCAGGTCGATGGGGTCCTCGTCGAGGAAGCGCTGCCGCCACGCCGGGTCCTGGAAGCGCGCCTTCTTCTCGGCCGGTTCGAGGAAGGCCATCTCGCCCCACGCCGGCTTGAACAGGAACGGGTGCAGGGTCAGCTCGAAGGCGAACAGGATGCCGATGGCCCGGCCGGCCACCTGGCAGTACACGGGCAGGTCGTCGGCGGCGGCCTCCTCGAGGAGTCGGATCGACGTCTTCCAGTAGTCGGGGTCGGTGTCGGGTTGGTTGAGGTTGAAGCTGACCGGCTGGCCGGTGAGCTTCGCCAGCTCGCGCATCCAGCCGAACTCGTCACCGACCCGGATGTGGTCGGGGCTGTACTCGAACACGCCGTGGCCCACCGAGCGGATGGCCTCGCCGATGCCGAGGATCTCGTCGGTGCCGGCGTTGGTGCCGGGGACGAGCTCGCCGTCGACCGACTTGTGGATGGGCGTGCGGCTGGTGGAGAAGCCCAGCGCGCCCGCCCGGAGACCGGACTCGACCAGGGCCGCCATGCGGGCGATGTCGTCGGCGGTGGCCGGCTCGTTGGCCGCTCCCCGC
This sequence comes from uncultured Acidimicrobiaceae bacterium, assembly GCA_963800295.1. Lineage (GTDB taxonomy): Bacteria > Actinomycetota > Acidimicrobiia > Acidimicrobiales > Salinilacustritrichaceae > Salinilacustrithrix. The sequence goes on along the minus strand of CAWDAJ010000002.1, from coordinate 400,183 downwards.
TCCCCCATCACGTAGGTGCGCAGCGCCCCGTGCGGGATCTGGGTGCCGACGTCGCAGACGAACGAACGGCGGTCGAGAGCGTCGAGGTACTGCTCGAAGGACTCCCACTCCCATTCGATGCCGTCGGACATGGCGGCACCGGGGATGTCCTCGACGCCCTCCATGAGGCCGATGAGCCAGTCGCGGCGCTGGGGCTCGACCGGGGCGAAGCCGACTCCGCAGTTGCCCATGACGACGGTGGTGACGCCGTGGAAGCCCGACGGCGTCAGGTACGGGTCCCAGGTGGCCTGGGCGTCGTAGTGGGTGTGGATGTCGACCCAGCCGGGCGTGACCAGCAGGCCGGTGGCGTCGATCTCCCGGCGGCCAGGGCCGACGTCGGGCCCCACCTCGACGATGCGGTCACCGTCGATGGCCACGTCGGCCGCACGGGCCGGCGCGCCCGAGCCGTCGACGACTGTTCCCCCGCGAATCACCAGATCGTGCATGGGTGCGAGGGTAGAGGGGGCCGACGGCGAGCGCAGGTGCGTGATCACGATCCACTGCCAGTTCCGGACGGGGCGGTACGCAGCGGCTGCCAGATTCCGGAGCGGGCGGTGCGCAGCGGACGCAGATCGCGCAGCGATCTGGTTGATGCCGTGCAGGAACGCGACCCACACCCGTCGAAGCAACACAGGATGAGTCGTGGTCGGAGCGACTCTCTACAGACGAGGGAGTCGCCGTGCGACGCACACACCGGATCGCCGCCGTCCTGCTGGCCAGCCTGGTCGGCTTGGGTTCACCGGCCCTGGCCGCCACGGTCACCCGGGCGCCGGCCAGCACACCGGCCGCCACGCTCGACACCGCACTGACGAGCCAGCTGGCGTCGGAAACCGGCGATCTCACCGTGATCGTGCACGGCACCGGCTTCGACGCCGTCGCGTCGGCGATCGACGGAACCGGGATGACCCGGGTCTACGACATGCCGCTGATCGACGCGGCCATCGCCGCGGGCACGCCCGACCAGATCGAGACGCTGGCCGGTCGGGCGGGCATCACCCACCTCGAGGGCGACCAGCCGCTCGAGTACCTCGACGACACCAGCAACATCGCCACCCGTGGCGCCCAGCTGGTCGATGGCTACGACGTGGCGGTCGAGACCGATGACGTCCACGTCCAGGCCGATGGCGCCGGCGTGTCGATCGCCATCATCGACTCGGGCGTCGACGGGACCCACCCCGCCTTCGCCGAGCTCGATGACAACGGCGAGCCCACCGGCGAGAGCCGCGTGGTGGTCAACAAGAAGTTCGCACCGCTCGTCGACGGTGCGGCCGTCGACGTCCCGGGCAACGACTCCGACACGATCTCGGCCGGCGGGCACGGCACGCATGTGGCCGGCATCGCCGCCGGCGGCCCGTTCACCACCGACGACGGCCGGGTCATCACCGGTGCGGCGCCCGGCGCCAAGGTCGTGGCGCTGTCCGCCGGCGCCGCCCTCAGCGTCGCCGCGGCGACCGAGGCCCAGTACTGGGTGCTCGAGAACCACGCCGACCCGTGCGGCGACCTCGACCGGTGCCCGCCGATCCGCGTCGTCAACAACAGCTACGGCCCCTCGGGTGGCGGCGAGTTCGACGCCGGCAGCGCCACCGTGGAGATCCAGCGCCAACTGGCCCGCGAGGGCGTGGTGATGGTGTGGGCCGCCGGCAACGACGGCGGCGGTGGCACCGACAACCGCTCGAACCCGCCCGGCCAGGACCCGACCCCCGGTGTGCTGATGGTCGCCAACTACGACGACCACGACAACGGGACCCGCGATGGCTCGCTGGCGCCGTCGTCGTCCCGCGGCGACGCCAACCGCCAGCGCACCTGGCCCGACATCTCCGCCCCGGGCACCAACATCACCTCGGCGTGTCGCCCCACGCTGGCCATCTGCTCGTCGGGCGAAGGCGACGCCGGCACGATCTCGGGCACCTCGATGGCCACGCCGCACGTGGTCGGCATCGTCGCCCAGCTCTTCGAACTGGTCCCCGACGCAACGCCCGCCCACATCGAGGACACCGTCGAGGACACCGCCCACCAGTTCACCTTCGGCGCCGGCTACTACCCCGATTTCCGCAACGCCGACCACACGACCTCCTTCGACAAGGGACACGGGCTCATCGACGCCCAAGCGGCGGCCAACGACCTCCTCGGCCTGGTCGAGGCCGATCCGGTCACCGGCACCCCGTCCTGCAGCGCCGACGACGCGCTCATCGACGACCCGGCCGGCGACGGGTTCGTGTCCGACGCATTCCTCGTGAACGTCGATCCTGGGATCACCCCAGGCCAAGAGCCGACCTCGGACGACACGGTCGACCTGCGATCGATCCGGGCCGTACCCACGACCGACGGCGTCGACGTCGTGTTCGCGCTCACCGACGTGACCGGTGAGCCGCCCGAGGGCAAGGACGGCTCCCGCATGCACCTCCAGGCCACGATGGGCGACGGCACGTACTACGTGGCCGCCACCATCTCCGGTGATCCCGTCGGCGAGACCACCACCGACTTCGGCATCGACGTCCTCGACCAGAACGTCTACAACGAGATCATCGACCTCGAGGGCGATCTCGACACCGACGCCGAGACCATCACGATCCACGTGACCAACTCGGCCATCGACGCCTACAACCAGGACCCGACCCGGGCCCGACCGGAGATCCCGCGGCTCGAAGACGGCACCCGCTGGACCGGCCTGGCGGCGCTCACCCAGACCTCCACCAGCGCCGTGGTGGTCTCCTCGCTCGCCGACGCCGACTCGGCGGCCGGGCAGTGTGCGTTCGAGTACCCCGACGGCGCGGTCGACGCGGGCGGTCCGCAGGAGTCGGTGGACCAGAACGACTCCGGTGTCGACGAGAACGGCGACCCCATCGAGAGCAGCGGCACCGGGCCCACGGTGCACCCCGACACCGCCGGTGAGCTCACGCTCGGCGACCGGCGACACCGACAGCGTCGACGGCACCGTCTCCACCACCAACGTCGAGTACAGCTGCACCGACGTCGGCGACGAGACCTGCATCACCTATCTGGTGCACGTCGCCGACGCCGGGACCCTCACGCTCGGGGTCGAGGCGCGCACACCGGCCGAGGACCTCGACCTCGTGGTCTACGACGGCGCCGGCAACCAGCTCCAGGTGTTCGGGAACCCGGGCACGCCGCCGGGCGGGCTCGAGGGCGGGACGCTCGACGTCGAGCCCGGCGCCTACTTCGTGCAGATCCAGCCGTACACGACCGAGGGCAGCGACGACGGGCTCACGGGCGGTACGACCTACACCCTGGATCTGGCGCTCAGCTGATCACGCGGCCGCAGGGAGGACATCTGCGAGCCGTTGACGAAGCAGGACACTGGGACATCCCGGCGCACAGCCACCGTGCGCGCGGCTCGGAGGAGGGCACCATGAAGACGCGTCGACAGCGAGTCAGCAAGGCCATCGGGGCGGTGGTGGTCTTCGCCTCCGCCCTCGGGTTCGGAGCGGTCCACGGCGCGAGCGCCGCCGGACCGATCCCCGTCGAGTGCGACACCGCCGGAACGCTCGCGGTGGTGACCGACGACGCCGGCGCGACGACGTGGGACGTCACGCTCGAGGGAGTCTGCAGCGGTCAGCTGTCGGGCACGACCATCGCCTCCGTCGAGGGACACGGCACCTCGGCCGGCGCAGGGTTGTGCGACGGGAGCATCGTCGTCCGCGATCTCGAACTCGACGTCACCGTCGCCGAGCGCGACGTCGTCACCGGCAACACGCGGACCACGCCGCAGACCTGGACGCTCCCGGTCACCACCTTCCCCGCCGCCACGCCGTTCGTCATCGGCGGCCAGGCCACAGGTGTCGGCGCCATCTCGTCACGCATCTTCCTGCGGTGTGGCGAGTCCGGCTCGGCGGTCACCCGGGCGCTCTTCTCCTTCTCGAGCTGACCCGGTTCTCGGGCCAGCGTCGTCAGGACGCGGCGCGGAGCGAGCGGTACAGGAGGCGGGCGTCGCCGAGGCGGTGGCGCAGCTCGCGCTCGAGGCCGGCGATGGGGTACAGGTTCTGCGGGGCGCGGGAGTCCTTGTGCGCCTCGGAGGCGAACCGGGGCAGCGCCGCGGTGCACGAGTCGGCAACGGCGGCGGCCTCGGCGACGGTGCGGTCGGGGCCGACCTCGCAGCGGACGACGCCAGCCCAGGCGTGCGAGCGGTCGCCCGGCAGGCGCAGGTACCACGACCAGCGACGGAAGCGGTCGCCGATGAGCACCAGCGGCGTGCGCTGGCCGGGCTCGAGCGCCGGGATCACGTCCTGGACCGCCGCCGGCAGGTAGGCGACATGGTGCGTCTTCACGTAGCCGACGGCGTGTTCGAGCCGGCTGCGCTCGCGCAGCGGGCCGTCGACGACCAGCAGGCAGTCGGCAGGGACGGGTGCGGAGACGGCCGCCTCGAGGTCGGCCATGGCGCCCTGCAGGGCCAGCGACAGCACGTCGCCGACGCCCGATCCGGGTACCGGCCGCACGCCGAAGGCGCCGTGGCGGGTGCGGATGGGTACCAGGTCGGGGCCGTCGCAGAACAGGCCGCGCTCGACGCGGGCGTCGACCACCGTGGCCCGCCCGTTGCAGCGGACCACGCCGGCGCCGTAGCTGGCGCAGATCCCCTGGTGCACCGAGCCACGAGCGGACTCGACCCACACGCGGGCCTCGACCCGCCGGACGCCGTCGACGAAGGCGAGCTCGTCGGGCACCACGGTGCTTGCCGGCGGCGTCCGTGGCGCCCAGTCCTCGACGGGCACCTCGGCCGAGACGTCGACGGTGGCCTGGGACTCCTCCAGGGCGTCGGGTCCGATGGGCGTGCCGTACTCGGGTGCCCACTGCTCGACGGTGAACCTCATGGCGCGTCCCTCATGCGTCGACCCGCCGGACGGTGGAGGTCTCGGGGCCCCGGTGCACCTCGAAGCGAACCGGCACGCGCTCGGCCAGCTCGCGCACGTGGGACACCACGCCGACCATGCGACCGCTGGCGCCGAGCTCCTCGATGGCCGAGGCCACGACGTCGAGCGTCTCGGGGTCGAGGGTGCCGAACCCCTCGTCGAGGAAGATGGCCTCGAGGCTGGCCCGGCCGCTGGCCGACAGCTCGGACACCCGCTCGGCCAGGGCCAGAGCGAGGGCCAGCGACGCCAGGAAGGTCTCGCCGCCCGACAGCGTGCGGGCCAGGCGCCGCTCGTCGGCGTTGGCGTGGTCGATGACCTCGAACTGCTTCTTGTCGTCGACGGCCATGGCGTAGCGACCGGACGAGAGCTCTTCGAGGCGCTGGGAGGCACCGGCCACCAGCGACGACAGCGCCTCGTCGAGGAGCCAGGCCTCGAAGCGGCGGGGTCCGAGCTCGGCGGCGAGCAGCTCGTGGACGGCGCGGGTCTCGGCGACCTCGGTCAGCTCGGCGCGGTGGGCGGCGGCCTTGTCGCGGTCGCCCACCAGCCGTTGGTGTGCGGTCCGGGCGTCGGCGGCGGCGGTGACGCAGGCGTCGCGCAGCGCGGCCGGGTCGGGGACGGCGATGCCGGCATCCGTGGCGGCGTCGACCAGCGTGGCCACGAGCTGCTGGCGCTGGTCGGCGAGCCGGGACCGCTCGTGGTCGAGCTGCTGGCGCGACCGGGTCAGCTCGTCGCTGCGCCGGCGGGCCCAGTCGGCCAGGGCCGACCAGTCGGCGGCCAGGTCGTCGCCGGCCGAGGGCGGCCCCTGGTCGGCGACGCGGTCGCGGGCGGCCGCGTAGTCGGCCCGCGCCGCGACTTCGGCGCTGGCCGCCTGCTCGGCGGCGCGCCGGGCCTCGACAGCGTGCTGGCGGGCCGCCTTGTCGGCCGATCGTGCCTCGGCCACCGTGCGCTCGGCCTCGTCGATGGCGCTGCAACTGCGCCTGCAGCTCGTCGACCGGTGGGGCGTCGCCCAGCAGCTCGACCGCCCGCCGGTGCTCGTCGACCCGCTCCTCGAGCTTTCCCCGCAGCCCGCCGAGCTGTTGCTCGGCGTCGGCAAGCGCGTTGGCGGCCTGGTCGCCGGCGCGGCGGGCCTGGGCCAGGGCGGCCTCGGCCTGCTCGACCGCCGACGCCTCGACGTGGGGCAGCTCGCCGACCTCGTTGCCGCACACCGGGCAGGCGTCGCCGGGCGCCAGATCGCGGGCCAGGTCGGCGGCGGCGTGGCGGATGCGGGCGGCCTCGAGCGTGGCGGCGGCCGCCTCGTGACCCGCAGACGCGTCGGCCGCCGCGGTGCGCAGCGGTGCGATGCCCTGCTCGTGCTCGGCGACCAGGGCACGGCCCCGATCGACCCGTTCGGCCAGGTCGCGTGCGGCGGTGTGGGCATCGAGCAACCGCCGCAGCTGCACGGGGTCGCCGAGCTGGTCCCGCGCGGTCTGGGCCCGTTCGACCACCTCGGCAGCTTCGGTCTCGGCGACGCCGCTGACCCGCGCCGCCTCGGCGGTCTGGCGGGCGGTGGCCGCGATCGATCCCGCCTGCTCGGGCACCGACACCGCCCGGACAGCAGCGAGCTGGCGGTCGGTGTCGCCGGCCTGCTGGTCGAGACCCCGGAGCTTGTCGTCGATGGCCGCCAGCTCGGGTGCCGCGGCATCGAGGCGAGCCACCACGGCGTCGACCGCGTCGATGCGGGCAGCGGCCGCGGCGACGGCGTCGTCGGTGGCGTGGGCCAGCCCGGCCAACTGCTCGTCGAGCACGGCGGCGCGTTGGTCGGCGGCCTGGACCCGCCGGCGGGCGGCGACGGCCACCTGCTCGTACACGCCGAAGTCGAGCAGCTTGACCAGCAGGTCCTGCCGGCGGGACGTGGTGTCGTGCAGCAGCGCGGCGAACGCCCCCTGGGGTAGCACGACGCACTTGGTGAACTGCTCGAGGTCGAGGCCGAGCAGCTCGCAGACGGCGGCGGTGACCGACGGCGCGTCGGAGGCCAGGACCTCGCTGCCCCGTTCGAGGCGGGCCTCCTTGGTGGACGCCCCGGTCTTGGTGCGGCGCACGACCCGGACGGCGGTGTGGGCCACACCCCGGATCTCGAAGTCGAGCCGGACGCGGGCCTCGGGCTTGCCCTGGCTGATGACGGGGTGGACCAGGCCCTCTCGCCCGTAGCGGGGGACCGAGCCGTAGAGGGCGAAGATCATGCCGTCGATGACGCTGGACTTGCCGGCGCCGGTGGGGCCGACGAAGGCGAACAGGTCGGCGTCGGCGAACTCGACGACGGTGGGCGCCCGGAACGCCGAGAACCCCTCGAGCTCGATGCGCACCGGCCTCATGTACCGACCTCGTCGAGCAGCTCGTCGAACGCGGCCGGCAGCCGGGGGTCGTCGACGTCGCTGGTGTCGAGGTAGGTGCGGAACAGCTCGGACGGCGAGCGACCGCTGACCGACGGCCGCGGGGCGGTCGACGTGTCGTCGAGGCTGTGGACGACGACGTCGACGCACTGCGGGAACCAGTCGCGGATCTCGTCGGCCAGGCCGGCCCGGCGGGTGTCGGTGACGACCACGCGCAAGAAGTCGTCGCCCGTGGTGTCGCGGGCGGCGGCGAGCTCGTCGAGCGTGCCCCGCAGCGTGCGCAGCGCCCGACCGGCGGTGAGCGGGACCGCGCGCACCGCCGCCGGCAAGCCCGGTTCGAGGTCGACCACGCTGACCGACTTGGTGTCGGCCGTCTCGCCGAAGTCGAGCTGGAGCGGCGACCCGCAGTACCGCACCCGGGTTGGTCCGGGGATGTCCTGGGCGCGGTGCAGGTGGCCGAGGGCCACGTACTGGGCGGTGACCGGGAACGCCAGCGCCGAGACGCTGTAGTCCTCGATGGTGTGCACCGAGCGCTCGCCGCCGCCCATGGTGCCGCCGGCCGCGAAGGCGTGGCCGCACACGACGTTGACCGAGTCGGCGGAGAACCCGTCGCAGAGTGCGGTGAGCACACCCCGGACCCGCTCGTCGTAGGCCTGGCTGTGCTCGAACGCGGCGTCGTGCATGAGGGCGTCGGCCCGCACGATGCCGCGCTTGGACACGAACGGCAGCAGCGCGAGGCGGACCGGCACACCGCCGGCGTCGAGCTGCACGCAACCGCCCTCGTCGGGGCGGGCGACCTGGCCGAGCACCGTGACCCGGCCCAGGTCGAGCAGCGGGGCGACCGCCTCGAGGCGGCGGGGGTTGTCGTGGTTGCCGGCCACGACCACCACGGGGGCGACCTCGGCCAGGTCGAGCAGCGCTCGGTACACGATGCGCTCGGACTCGGGACCGGGTGCCGCGGTCTCGAAGAGGTCGCCGGCGACCAGGACCAGATCGACGGCTTCGGTGCGGGCGATGTCGCCGATCTCGGCCAGCACCGCCCGGTGCTCGTCGGCCCGGCTCAGCCCCCGGATGAGCTTGCCGACGTGCCAGTCGGAGGTGTGCAGCAGGCGCATCAGAGACCCTCGAACACGTCGTCGGGGACGGTGACGGCACCCGCTGCGACGGGACGGCCGACGGCGCCGCCGGTCTCGGAGGCACGTGTGGCCCAGGCCGGGAACGGGAACTCGACCACCACCGGCACGGGCAGCTGCGGCTGGCTGACGATCATCGTGCCGGGCTTGATGATGGTGGAGCGCTGGCGCTGCACCTGGGGAAGCCAGCCGTACTCGCCACGCCCGGCCTCGGCCGAGTCGAGCCGGCCGACCACCCGGATGGCCGAGTTGGCCACGACGCGCCGCTCGACCTCGCTGGCCGTCTGCTGGGCGCCGATGAGGATGATGCCCAGCGAACGGCCCCGCTCGGCCACGTCGAGGAGCAGCTCCTTGATGGGCGAGGACCCCTCACGGGGCGCGTACTTGTTGAGCTCGTCGAGCACGACGAACTGCAGCGGCTCGGCCGTGCCCGACGCCTCCTTGGCCTGGAACGCCTGGCGCAGCACCACGCCGACCACGAACCGCTTGGCCCGGTCGTTGAGGTTGTGGATGTCGACCACCGTGACCTGGTTGGCGTCGAGGTCGACCGGGTGGGACGTGGTGCGCTCGACGTCGGCACGGATGAGGTGCTCGAGGTGGTCGACGGCGCCGAACAGCCGGCGCACGAACGCGCCGACGGTGCCGCCACCGATGGCCCGGCCCGCCCACTCGGCCACGGTGTCGTCGTCGTTGAGGCGGTCGTCGACCAGGTCGACCAGGTCGCGAAACGAGCGCACCGACTGGCCGTCGATGGTGACCCCGCCGCTGCCCGTGGGCACGGCGTCTTCGAGCCGGCGGGCGACGTTGTGCACGACCATCGTGTACTGCTGGCGGTCGTCCTCGGCGTCGGCGAACAGGAACGGCAGCAGGCGCTGGTGGCAGAACTCCTCGATGGTCCAGAAGAACGGCGACACGCCACTGGCGCGGGAGCCGACCTGGGGCGTGGCGTTGGCGTCGCCGGGCCGGGGTGGGGCGACGATGCCGACGCTGCGGAACGGACCGACCGGGAGGCCGAGCTCGGCGTAGCGGTCGCGCTGGTCGTCGGTGAGGCGGGCGTTGGGATGGTCGAGGAACAGCAGGTCCTCGCCCTTGACGTTGAAGATCAGCGCCTTGGTGTTGGCCGTGGCCGCACCGAGCTGGCCCGAGTGGAACAACGAGTACAGCAGGAACGTGGCGTAGGTGGTCTTGGTGGCCACGCCCGACACGCCCGAGATGTTGACGTGGGCGCCGCGGCGAGCCGTCGAGGAACTCCTTGTCGAGGAAGAACGGCTCGCCGTCGCGTGACAGGCCGGCGGGCACCTTCTGGGCCATGTCGTCGAAGTGCAGCGCCCGGCCCCGCTCGTCGCCCGTGGCCTTGCGGACGGCGGTGCCCGGCAGCGGGGGCACGAACACCTCGGGCTCGACCCGGGTGGTGATGACCTTGGCCGCTTGCGACACCTGCGCCGGCAGGAGGCCACCTTCGATCAGGAACACGTCGCTGTCGTACTGGGCACCCTCGTGCCGGGCCCGCACCTGCTCGACCATGCCGTACAACTCGACCCGCTGGCCGTCGGGCAGGACCCGCTCGAGCGCGACGACGTCGTCGAGCTGCAGGAACCGGTCGTCGGCCACGCCCACCCAGTACTCGAGCGGGGTGGCGTCCTCGGTACCGATGACCCGGCCCACCGTCTGCGACTCGTCGTCTGCCATCCCGTCCGACGGTAGCGACGGGGTGTGACGGCTATCCGGATCCCTCGGCCCCGCCGCCGGTGGCCGGCCGACCCACGCCCTGGATGTCGGCGGCGCGGGACGCCGCCAGGTCGGCCGGGTCGTCGAAGTGCCGGCGGGCGGTGTCGGCGAACTGCTCGAGCACCTCGCGCAGCACGGGTCGGCGATCCGGCGGCGCCGCCACGATGAGATCCTCGAGCGCGGCACGCACCCGGCGGACGATCTGCAGGTCACCCCCGCCGTAGTGCCGGATCTCGTCGAACGCCAGGTGGACGAGGTCGTCGAACGCCACCGGATGCCACACCAGGCCGCAGCCGCGCTCGTCGATGCGCTGGCTGCCGAGCGGCGGCCGGCCGGCCTCGTCGCGCAGCAGGTCGTGGAGGCGGTCGATCGCCTGCACGGCCGTGGTGGGGTCGTTGATCGACGGCGAGATCGCCTTCTCGGCGATGTCGACGAGCTGCCGGTAGCCGAAGGCCAGGTCGGCGTTCATCGTGCGCTCCGGTCCCCAGGCGAAGGCGTGGCGCACGTCGTCCCAGTCGAGGTGGGGCAGGTCCTGGTCGACCTCGACCCACTCCTCCATCACCGCACCCCCACGGGGCACGTAGTCGCCGATGCTCACGAGCAGGCGCAGCACGGTGCCCCGTCGCTCCGCCACCGCGGCGACCTCGTCGTGCGAGACGACCTGGAGCACGGCGCCATGACCCTCCCGGGTGACCAACGACTGGACCGCCCGCCCGGCCAGCAGGGCGTCGACGTCGTGCTCGCCATCACCTCGTTGCACCTCGGATGCGGTCGTCCGGGTCTCGCTCGCCACCGCCTCGATGATGTTGACCACCCGGATCGCCTGCGTGATGTGGTGGATGAACCCGACGAAGCCGGCCACCGACGCCACCGCCAGCACGGCACCGAGCGTGGTCGCCGCGGTGGGCACCGACGGGTCGTTGTCGACGTCGATGCGGGTGAGCACGGTGAGCTCGTAGACGAAGGTGGCCGAGAACAGTGCCAGCGCCAGCTGCCCTTCGCGGGCCCGCAGGAACTGGCGCAGGGCTCTGGGCGAGAACTGGCTGGAGGTCAGCTGCAGGGCCAGCAAGGTGATGGAGAACACCAGTCCGGCGAAGGTGATGGTGGCCGTGGCGCTGGTGGCCAGCAGGGTGCGGGCGGTGTGCGGATCGTCGGTGATCCCCGGCACCGGTTGCAGGAACTCGTCGGCGACGGTCAGCACGGCGCCGAGCACGAGCGCCACCACACCGGCCACGAACGGCAGCAGCCACATGGACTCGCGCATGCGGTCGGTGAGCCGGGTCAGGGCGGCATGGGGCGGCAGGCGCACGGGTCCAGTGTCGCTTGCGCGCCCGGGAGCCCGACGGATCCTGGTCGACGTGTCCCGTTCAGGCCGGGGTCACACGTCGTCGCGGGTCCGCTTCACCTGGTACATGTTGGCGTCGGCCTGGGCCACCAGCGCGTCGGCGTCGGCGGCGCTGCCGGCGGGCACCCAGGCCAACCCGATGCTGGCCGAGACCTCGAGCTCCTCGTCGCCGACACGGATCGGCGCGTGCAGCACCTCGGACAGGCGCCGGCCGAGCTCCTGGGCCGCACCCTCGTCGGCGACCTCGGGCCACACCACCAGGAACTCGTCGCCGCCGAGACGCCCGGCGACGTCGCCCGACCGGACGATGCTGCGCACCCGTGCGCCGATCTCGACCAGCAGCGCATCGCCGACGGCGTGGCCGTGCCGGTCGTTCACCGCCTTGAAGTCGTCGATGTCGACGAAGGCCACGGCCGTGCCCCCGGAGCCGGCAGGACGGCCGGCGGTGACCTCGCGCAGGCGGGCCAGCACCGTTCGCCGGTTGACGCACCCGGTCAGCTCGTCGAAGGTGGCCCGCCGCTCGAGCTCGTCGCGCATGCGGGCTTCGTCGGTGATGTCGTCGAGGCACAGGACGCCACCGATCACCTCGCCGTCGTCGTTGGTGAGCGATCGCATGGCCAGCGTGCAGTGTCGGCGACCGCCACCGTCGGCCCGCTCGATCTCCAGCTCGATGTCGGCATCGCGGCCGGCGTGCACCTCGGCGACGCTGCGCTCCAGCGCCGCAGGATCGACGACGCAGGTCATGAGGGACTGCTCGTCGGCGTCCGGCGGCGCGCCGACGATCTCGTACAGCCGCTCGTTGGCGTAGAGGATGCGGTACTCGAGGTCGAACTGGGCCACGCCCACCGGGATGGCGCCGGCCATGCGACGAAGCAGCTGCTCGCTCTGGCGGACCGTCTCGTGGGCCTCCATCTCGTCGGAGATGTCGAACATCTCGCAGTCGACGTAGCCGGCGGCCGGCTCGTCGAGCAGGTTCGTGTTGGACATCTCGATCCACAGCCAGCTGCCGTCGCGGCGGCGGTGGCGCAGGCGGGCCCGGCAGGTGTGGCCGGGATGGCTCAGGCACTCCATCCACAGATCGATGGCCCGTTCGTGGTCGTCGGGATGGATGAAGTCGAGCGACGCCGCCCCCACGATCTTGTCTTCGGGCCACCCGAGCATGTCGGTGACCGCACCGTCGACGGCCTCGATCACCGCCAGCTCGTTCTTGCGGGTGCGGGCGACGCGGGGCGGCGGTGGCGTGATGTCGGCGACCGAGTCCAGCTCGCCGGGCGCGGCACCGTCGGCGACGATGACCGCGGCGAACACGCCGTGGACCTCGCGCACGTCGAACAGGTGCAGAACCGCCCGCACCGGAGGCTCGGTGCGCAGGACGACGTTGGCCCGCGCCCCGCCGTGCTCCTTCACCGCCGCCCAGGCGTCGATCACCGTGTAGCGCTCGGCGGGCTGGACCACGTCGAGCGCCGACCGGGCGACCAGGACGCGGTGCCCGTCGACGGGGATGCTCGGTGGCAGCTCCCGGAACAATCCGTCGGGGTCGATCGCCGCCACCATGGCGTCGGGTTCGGCGGCGAGCAGCGCACGCAACGCCAGGGCGATGCTGTGTCCGTCGTGGAAGGCGCTGCGACGGCCGCGACTCGCCGGCATCTCGCCCGCACCTTCCGCGTCAGCACCCATGTCAGCCCCTTCCGCCGGACCAGCAACGCCGATCCGACACATCGGGAACATCGGCAGAACCAGAAGCCTGGTTGAGCGATCCGTCCCAAATGGCCCATGTGGGCCACCGCGTCAACCCGGTCCAGCGCACAGGCTGTCACATCGGCGGGCGGCGTGTCGTCGAGGGGAACGCCCCCTCACAGAACTGGCAGCCGCCCCGTCACAGAACTGGCAGGCGCCCCGTCACGCGGTGTGACGCAGCGCCTGCCAGTTTCCGCCAGCGGTTGCAGAGCGGGGAGGGTTCAGCTCCGGTTGGACGAGTTCGTCTCACCCTCGGCGAGGGCGAACATCTCGTACTCCTCCTCGGTGTCGGCCCAGTCCTCGAACTGGATCACACCGAGCTCGGTGAACTTGGTGCGCAGCCAGCCGTCATTTCGCTCGAGGAGGCCCAGCTTCTTGCAGTTGGGCACGATCTTGGCGAACAGCATCGACTGGAACATCTCGCGCTCGGGCGCGGCCATCACCAGCGGCAGGACCTCCTTGACGTCGAGACCCATGCGGTCCCAGACCTCCTGCTGGAGGAAGCGGTCGCGCATGCGGACCGCGGCCTCGAAGGCGAACTCCTGACGCTCCTTCATCTCGGCGTCGGACAGCTCGGCGTAGTACTCCTTGAGCGACAGGACGCCGAAGGCCACGTGGCGGGCCTCGTCGGACATGACGTAGCGGAGCAGCTGCTTGAGGAGGGGCTCGGTGGTCATGCCGTGGATGAAGCCGAAGGCGGCCAGCGCCAAGCCCTCGACCATGATCTGCATGCCCAGGTAGGTCATGTCCCAGCGGCTGTCCTGGATGATGTCGTCGAGCAGCAGGCCGAGGTGGGCGTTGAGCGGGTAGTGGCCCGACAGCTTGTCGTCGAGGTACTTGGCGAAGACCTCGACGTGGCGGGCCTCGTCCATCACCTGGGTGGCGGCGTAGTACTTGGCGTCGATCCACGGCACGGTCTCGACGATCTTGGCCGTGCACAGCAGGGCGCCCTGCTCGCCGTGCATGAACTGGGAGAGCATCCAGTTCTGCGACTCGATGCCGACCTGCATCCACTCCTTCTCGCCCCAGTTCTCGAACGGGGTGCCGGTGACGTCCATCTCGGGCCCGACGCCGGCCGAGACGCCGCCGGCGTTGGCGGCCACGACGGCCTCCTGGTCGACCTCGATGGACCAGTCGAGATCGGTCTCGCCGTTCCACTGCGAGGTCTTGGCCTTCTCGTACAGCTTGTTGAGGGCCGGCCGCTCGCCCTTCTCGTAGTTCCAGGTGAACAGGGCGTCGGCGTTGTCCTGGACGGCGCGGATGGTCTCGCCCTCGTCGGAGCCGACGACGGAGAGGATGGCCTCGATGTCGTGCAGGTCCTCGCGGCCGACGATGCCCATGTTCTCGGACATCGGGTTCTCGGACTGGGGGGTGGTATCGGTCATGGGTGGTGTTCCTCGGGTGGGTGGTGGGTTGGGACGGGGATCAGTGGACGGCGGCGGGCAGCAGGTCGCGGCGGACCAGGCGGCGCACCGAGTCGTCGTCGTGGGGGTCCAATCGGTCGCTGGGGTGCAGCGTGTAGGACAGCACGAAGCGGATCACCTGCTCGGCGAGCGCATCGGCATCGGCGCCGACGTGGGGCCGCAGGTACGGTGCGGCGAAGTCGGTGACCTGGCGCACCAGCGGATCGAGCCGGTGGAAGGCGAACTGGGGCAGCAGGAGCTGGGGTTCGAGCGCCACGACGGTGCCGAGCGCTTCGTGGTCCTGCAGGAAGCGCAGGGCACCGCCGACGCCGGCGACCAGCAGGTCCTCGAGGTCGTCGTGGCGGGCGAGCTCGTCGGCCAGCCCGTCGAAGAAGCGCACGATCTCGCGGGAGACGGCGGCCTCGAAGACGGCGTCACGCCCACCGGGGAAGACCCGGTAGACGGTGGCCCGTGACACGCCGGCGTCGCGGGCGACGTCGTCGAGCGTGGTCTTGGAGACCCCGAAGCGGGCGAAGCAGGCCATGGCGGCATCGCAGACCCGGTCCTCGGTGCGGCGCGGCGTGTCGTCGTCGGCCCGTGTCCGGGATGCTTGTGTCCGGGATGCTTGTGTGCTGTCCGAGCCGCCTGTGTCCGATATGCCGGCGATGTCCCCATTGCCCGAGACACTAAGTCGTGATCTGTCTCACTGTCCAGTGTCGGGCCGGCTGTCTGGGCGGGCGTCGGGCGCGGCATCGGGGTCGACACCGGCGGCCTTGTCGCGCGCCACCCGCCGCAGGATCAGCGGATACCCGACCAGGGCGATGGTCGTGAAGATGAACCACTGCACGGCGTAGCTGAGGTGGGGGCCGCTGCCCAGCTCGGGCGGTGGTACCTGCGACAGCAGATCCGACGCCGGAGGCGTCTGCTCGGTGCGCTGCACGACGACGGGCAGGACCTGCTCGCCGAAGGCCTCCTCGGCGCCGGCCCGGTTCAGGCAGGCCATGCCCAGCGGGTCGCCGGCGTCGTCGCGGCGGATGCCACACGTTCGACCCTCCCACGACACCAGCGTGCCCTGCACCGACACCTGGCCATCGGGTGGCGCCGGCGGGTCGATCTCGCCGGAGATGTAGCCCTGGAAGCCCCGGTTCACCACCAGGACCGAGCCGTCGTCGAGCACGAGCGGCGACAGCACCCAGGCGCCGGGCAGGCCGTCCTTCGAGCGGTTGTCGACGAGCAGGTCGTGGCCCTCGAAGTGGCCGGTGGCCGAGGCGGCACGGAAGCGGAGCTGGTCGACGTCGTCGGTCGAGCCGAGCAGCTCGGTGACCGGTGCGGCGGGCAGCTCGGTACGGGCCACGATGGTGGCGTTGCGCTCGGCCCGCTCGTCCTTGCGTCGGAGCTGCCAGAAGCCGAGGTTGATCATCACCACCACGAGCAACAGCACCAGCAGGTGCGAGAGGATCCAGCGGGGGCGGAAGGCGAATCGGTACACCGACGCCGGAGCCTACGGAGCGCTCCTCGCCGGTCCCAGACGGGCACCCTGACGGGGCGGCGGGTGCCCCTGACACACCCGTCGCCCCGTCCGGTGGGGGATCACCTGGTCGTGAAGTGGGCGGCGCAGAAGCGGTTGCGGGCGGCGGCGTCGGTGCCGAGCAGGGTGTTGGTGAGGTTGTACCGGAACATCTCCCGCAGGGTCATGGCCTCCATGGCGGCCTGGTTCTCGATGTCCTGGGCGACGGCGTCGCGCTCGGCCTGGGTGCCGGCGGCCACGAGGCGCTCGGCGTTGCGCCACGCCTGCTCCCGCCAGGTGACCAGCATCTGCACGGCGAGGTCGTTGTCGATGCTGATCCCGGGCACGTCGCCGTCGTCGAGCGTCGAGTCGAGCACCTTGGCCGCCTCGGTGAGCAGGTACTGGTTGGTGGCGGCGAGGAAGTCGTTCACCCGGTCGTGGTCGGCCTTGCGGCTGGTGCCGTCGGGCGTGACCAGGCCGATCTCGGCCAGCACGAACGGAAGGTCCCGGTTGACGTGGGCGTTCATCCCGAGGAACACGCTGCCCATGCCCGACACGAGCTGGCGGTCGGCGGCGTCGAAGGCGATGCGCCACGCCGGCGACACGCCCTCGAGCTGGCCCTTGTCCCAGGCGTCGAACTGGCTGAAGTAGTAGTCGGCGAACGTGGCGTCCTCGTGGTTGACGAACGCGTTGTCCTCGAAGAAGTTCGGGTCCTCGACCGCCTGCCGGTACTCCTCGGTGGTCAGCAGGTAGGTGAAGGCGAACGCCGAGTCGTGGTGGCAGCCGAGCTCGTTGTAGCGCCGGGTCATCTCCCGGATGGTGCGGTCCACGCACTGCACGTTGCCGTTCTTGCAGTCGGTCGACTCGGACACCGTGTACTCGGGCGTCGACAGCGACGGCAGGTAGCTCGGCCAGTTCAAGAAGAACGGGTCGTCGTAGTCGCTGGCGCCCGCCGGCGTTCCCGGTCCGGCGGTGACGAGCACCCCCAGCAGCAGCGTCGCCCCCAACAGCGCGACGATCGTGGCCCGAACGGTCCGCATGTAGCTCTCCCCTATCCCTCTCCGTGCTTTCTCCCACACGCAACGTCGCACAATGACCGTTGACGTGCCATGGCCCGATCGGGTGGTTTTCGGCTTCGTCGACCGCTGGGAACCGGACGATCCACATGTTCTGCGCGCGGCGCCGGACGGGCGCCCCGCTGCTGTCAGACTCGGGGCCCTGTGACCACGAGCGAGGACCGAGACGGGCACCGGCCCGAACGCGCCCGGCCGGCCCGACGGCCTCCCGGCAAGCACACGCTCAAGTGGCTGATCGGGCCGGTGATCTTCCTGATCATCTGCTCGAACGTGGCCAACGTCATGTGGCCCACGCTCAGCGAGGACCATCCGCTGACCCTCATCGCGCTGTCGAGCATCAACCGCTACCTGCTGCTGGTGTCCCCGCGCCTCGACCCGGTCAGCTACTACCTGGTCGGCACCGCCCGTCTGGTGGTGTCGGACCCGCTGTTCTTCCTGCTCGGCTACTGGTACGGCGACCGGGCCCTCGAGTGGCTCGACCGCAAGTCCCCCACCTACGGGCCCATGTTGCGCCGGTTCCAGGACCTGTTCGGCAAGGCGGCGTGGCCGCTGGTGGTGATCGCGCCGAACAACTACATCTGCTTGTTCGCCGGCGCCGCCGGCATGCGGGTGAGCCTGTTCTTCGCCCTCAACATCGCCGGCACCGTGGGTCGGCTGTACCTGATCCGCGTCACGGGCGACGTGTTCTCGAGCCCGATCGAGGGCGTCCAGGACTTCATCGGCCGCTACCAGTGGCAGCTGATCGCGGTCAGCGCATTGCTGGTGGCCTGGAGCCTGCGCAACGAGATCCGCGGGCAGGGCGAGATCGAGGACCTCGTGCACCTGGAGCAGGCGCTCGAGGAGGACGACGACGAAGGAGCCAACGAACCGTGAGCAACCACAGCAACCGCACCGCGGTGGTCACCGGCGCCAGCTCGGGCATCGGGGCGGCCACGGCCCGGCTGCTGGCCGCCGACGGCTGGCACGTCGTGCTCGGCGCCCGGCGCAGCGAGCGGATCCACGAACTGGCCGGCGATCTGGGTGGCACGGCCAGCCACCTCGACGTCACCGATCCCGACTCGATCGCCGACTTCGTCGACGGCATCACCGACTGCCACCTGCTGGTCAACAACGCCGGCGGCGCCCTCGGCGTCGAGCCGCTGGCCGAGGCGGTCGACGAGAAGTGGATCACCATGTTCGAGACCAACGTCCTCGGCCTCATGCGCATGACCCGGGCCCTGCTCCCCCACCTGCAGGCGTCCGGCGACGGCCACGTCGTCAACGTGACGTCGATCGCCGGCATCCAGGGCTACCCCGGCGGGTCGGGCTACAACGCCGCCAAGTTCGGTGCGCACGGCGTCACCGAGTCGCTGCGCCACGAGCTGCTCGGGCAACCGATCCGGGTCACCGAGGTCCTGCCCGGCCTGGTCGAGACCGAGTTCAGCGTGGTGCGCTTCGCAGGAGACCGCGACCGGGCCGCCGAAGTGTACGCAGGGCTCGAACCGCTGACGGCGGACGACGTGGCCGAGTGCATCCGCTGGGCGGCGTCGTTGCCCAGCCACGTGAACATCGACTCGATCGTCGTCAAGCCGCGCGACCAGGCCGACGCGTTCCGCACCCACCGGGAGCAACCATGACCGCAACCCGACCTGCCGGCACGATCCGACGGAACTCGGCGCACCCGGCGCTCGGCCGGCGCACACCGGCCCGCAACGAGGACTTCTTCGACGAGGACCAGTTGGCCGAGCTGCGCGCCTACGCCCGGCCGCTCAAGCGGGTGCGGCTGGTCACCAAGATCGTCATCGGCGCCATCGACCTGCTGCTGGTGTTCGGCTTCGACCTCGGCCCGACGGTGGCCGGCTGGGTCGACGGCGCGCCGTGGCCGGTGCAGGTCATCGTCGTCGCCGCCTTCTTCGCCCTGATCAGCCAGCTGCTCGAGGCGCCGGTGTCGTGGTGGGTCACGATGGTGCACGACAAGCGTCACGGCGTCTCCAACGAGACGCCGGGGCTGTGGGCGGCCGACCAGGCCAAGAACGCCGTGCTCGGCATCGTGCTCGCCGGGCTGCTGCTGGTGCCCATCTTCTGGGCCATCCGCACCTTCGACACGTGGTGGCTCATCGGTGGCCTGGTGTTCCTGGCCATCGCCCTGTTCCTGAACTTCGTCTACCCGGTGCTGATCATGCCCCGGTTCAACAAGTTCACGCCCATGGAGGAGGGGCCGCTGCGCAGCCGCATCGAGGAGATCGCCGACCTGGCCGACACCCAGATCGAGGGCGTCTACACGATGGACGGCTCCAAGCGCTCCCGGCGTGGCAACGCGTTCGTGGCCGGCTTCGGGCCCACCAAGCGGGTGGTGGTGTTCGACACGATGCTGAAGGGCGCGGGCGACGACGACGGCGCCCCGTTCCCGCTCGAGCAGATCGCCCAGGTCGTGGCCCACGAGATCGGCCACTACCGGCTCAACCACATCCCCAAGACGTTCCCCCTCAGCGGGTTGCAGATGCTGGCCGCGCTGGCCTTCGTGCAGTACGTCGGCGGCAGCGACACCGTCCTCGGCTGGGCCGGCGTCGAGTCGCTGGGCGACCCGGCGGCGGTGCCGGTGTTCAGCATCGCCCTCGGCGTGCCCATGGCCGCGCTCGGGCTGCTGTCGGCCTGGGTGTCACGGCGCAACGAGCGCGAGGCCGACCTCGAGGCGCTCGAGCTGCTGGGCGACCCCACCAGCTTCGTGCACATGTGGCCGGCGTTCGTCGAGCTGAACAAGGCCGACCTCGAACCCGGCTGGTGGGACAAGCTCAACGCCAGCCACCCCGAGGTCGCCGAGCGCATGCAGTTCGGCCTCGACTGGGCGAGCATGAACGGCGTCACCGCCCAGCCCCCACCCCGCTCGGACGTCACCACCCCCACCTGAATCTGGCAGCTCCCGCGTACCAGAACTGGCAGCTCCTCCGTACCACCGTGGGACGATCCGGCCGGTGACGGTACGCAGCGGCTGCCAGTTTCGGTACGGGCGGGCTGCCAGTTTTCTCAGAGACCCAGCAGCGCGTCGAGGCCGATGGTGAGGCCGGGGTGGTTGGCGATCTCCTTGACGGCCAGCAGCACGCCGGGCATGAACGACGAGCGGTCGTAGGAGTCGTGGCGGATGCTCAGCGTCTGGCCCTCGGTGCCGAGCAGCACCTCCTGGTGGGCGACCATGCCCCGCATCCGGATCGAGTGCACGTGGATGCCGGCCGGGCCGACGCCGCCCCGGGCGTGCTCGATGGTCTCGGACTCGGTGGGGTCGTCGGCCCAGTCGCTGGACGCCGCCGCCAGGCGGTCGAGGGTGAGGGCGGCGGTGCCGGAGGGGGCGTCGACCTTGGCGTCGTGGTGGAACTCGAGCACCTCGGCGGTCTGGAACCACGGGGCGGCCAGTTCGGCGAAGTGCATCATCAGCACGGCGCCGATGGCGAAGTTGGGGGCCACGATGCAGTTGGACGACGTGAAGGTCTGCTCGAGGCGCTCGTGGTCGTCGGCGGTCAGCCCGGTGGTGCCGACCACGGCATGCACGCCGTGCTCGGCCGCCCACGCCAGGTTCCGGCGGGCGGCCTCGACCCGGGTGAAGTCGACGACCACGTCGACCTCGGCCCGCTCGAAGGCGGAGGCGTCGCCGGCGACGGTGAGCTGGGGCAGGTCCTCGCCCTTGGCGACCAGGTGCAGGTCGATGCCCTCGTGCAGCGGGTCGCAGGCCGCCACCAACTCCATCTCACGATCCGAAGCGACAGCAGCACACACCGTGCTTCCCATGCGGCCGCCGGCACCGAAGACTCCAACTCGTAAGGTCACCTCCGGAAGAGTAGGCAACGGCAGCAGGTCCGGGAGATCCAGGACCTCGTCACGACCGGGGGACGGCGTTACGTTCACCCCATGAGCCCCGCTCCACGCCGCTGCCGGTACCGTCCGGCGATGCGCGGTCAGCGCCCGTCCTGCCGGCGCCGGCGGGTGGGCGTGCCGACGCAACTGCGACCCCGCGTCCGTCACCTGCGCCGCGTCTGAACGCGGAACGGCCCCACCGTCCGAAGACGACGGGGCCGTTCCACTCACTCCGGTTCGCTCAGATCGTCAGCGACCGTCCGAGGGAGCCGCCAGGCGACCGGCCACACGAACGGCGCAACGCGTCTGCGTGTACGCGCCGCTGAGGAGCGTGCGACGAAGCGGCAAGAGTCAACGGCGCCGGCCGCCGCCGCGGCGACCGCCACGGCCGCCACCACCGCCGCCCGAGGGCTTGTTCTCGGGACCGAGGTCGCCGAACTCCTCCTCGAGCTCCTTGTCGAAGGCGTCCTCGAAGGAGACGAACTCGCTGTCGCCACTGTCGGACGAGCTGCCGCTGTCGCCGTTGTCCCGGCGCTCGGAGCGGTTGCCCCGGTCGCCGCGATCACCACGGTCGCCGCGGTCACCACGGTCGCCGCGGTCACGGCTCTTGGGGCCGTCGTCGTCGCCACCCTCGGGCTCGCTGGCCATCGACAGGCTGATCTTGCCGTTGGGGTCGATGTCGTCGACCCGGACCTCGACCTCCTGGCCGAGCTCGAGCTCGTCCTCGACCTTGTCGATGCGCCGCTTGCCGCCGATCTTGGAGATGTGCAGCAGGCCGTCGCGGCCGGGGAGGATGTTGATGAACGCACCGAACTTGGTGATGTTCACCACCTTGCCCTGGTACACCTCGCCGGGGTGGGCCGACGGCGGGTTCACGATCAGCTCGATCTGGCGACGGGCCTCGTCGACGGCGCCCTTGTCGGTGCCGCCGATGGTGACCGTGCCCACGACGCCGTCGTCGTCGACGGAGATGTCGGCGCCGGTGTCGCCCTGGATCTGGTTGATGACCTTGCCCTTGGGCCCGATGACCTCGCCGATCTTGTCGACGGGGATCTCGAAGCTGACGATCTTGGGGGCGGTGCCCTGCACGTCGGAGCGGGGCTCGGCGATGCAGTCGTGCATCACGCCGAGGATCAGGTCACGGGCGTCCTTGGCCTGCTGCAGCGCCGAGGCCAGCACGTCGGCCGGGAGGCCGTCGATCTTGGTGTCGAGCTGCAGGGCGGTGACGAAGTCGGACGTGCCGGCGACCTTGAAGTCCATGTCGCCGAAGGCGTCCTCGGCACCGAGGATGTCGGTGAGGGTCGTGTACTTGCCGTCCTCGTAGACCAGGCCCATGGCGATGCCGGCGACCGGCGCCTTGATGGGCACGCCGCCGTCCATCAGCGACAGGCTCGACGCGCACACCGAGGCCATCGAGGTCGAGCCGTTGGACGACAGGACCTCGGACACCAGGCGGAACGTGTAGGGCCACTCCTCCATGGACGGGATGACCGGCAGCAGCGCCCGCTCGGCGAGCAGGCCGTGGCCGATCTCACGCCGCTTGGGGCTGCCCACGCGGCCGGTCTCGCCGTTGGCGTGGGGCGGCATGTTGTAGTGGTGCATGTACCGCTTCTTGTCCTGGGGACCCAGGTTGTCGAGCAGCTGGTCCATCTTGGGCATGCCCAGGGTGAGCACGTTGAGCACCTGGGTCTCGCCCCGCTGGAACAGGCCCGAGCCGTGCGCGGTGTCGTCGAGCAGCCCGACCTCGGCCGACAGCGGCCGGATGTCGGCCGGACCGCGGCCGTCGATGCGCAGGCCCTCGTTGACGATGCGCTCGCGGATGACCTTCTTCAGCACGGCCTTGATGGCCCCGCCGATCTCCTTCTCGCGGCCCTCAAACTCGTCGGCGAGCTCGGCGCGGATGGCGTCCTTGAGCTCGCGCTCGGCGGCCTCGCGCTCGCCCTTGACGGCGATGGAGCCGACCTCGCGGAGACGGTCGCTGGCCACCTCGGCGACGCGCTGGTACACGTCGTCCTGGTAGTCGAGCACCGGGGTCCACTCGAGCGGCTCGCGGGCGCCGAACTCCTCGACCAGCTTGCGCTGGGCGTCGATGGAGTCCTTGATCCAGCGCTTGGCCTCTTCGAGTCCCTCGGCGATGGCGGCCTCGGTCACGAACGGGGCGCCGGCCTGGTAGTGCTGCCACGCCTTCTCGGTGCCGTTGGCCTCGACCATCATGATGGCGATCGAGCCGTCGTCGGCCTCGCGGCCGGCCACGACGAGGTCGAAGGTGGACTCCTCGATCTCCTCGTGCTCGGGGTGGGCCACCCACTCGCCGTCGGTGTCGAAGGCCATGCGGACGGCGCCGATGGGACCCTCGAAGGGGATGCCCGACAGCATCAGGGCGGCGGAGGCGCCGTTGATGGTGATGATGTCGTAGGGGTTGCGGCCGTCGGAGCCCAGGATCGTGGACACGATCTGGGTCTCGTTGCGGAAGCCCTCGGCGAAGGAGGGGCGCAGCGGACGGTCGGTGAGCCGGCAGGTGAGGATGGCCAGGTCGGTGGGACGGCCCTCACGCCGGAAGAACGAGCCGGGGATGCGGCCGGCGGCGTACATGCGCTCTTCGACGTCGACGGTGAGGGGGAAGAAGTCCATCCCCTCGCGGACGCTCTTGGCCGAGTTGGCCGTGACCAGCGCCTTGGTGCCGCCGATGCTGATGACGACGGCGCCCTGCGACTGCGGGGCGAGCTTGCCGGTTTCGAAAACGAGTTCCTTGTCGGCACCGGGGATCGGCGCCGAGACCCGTGTGGGTTCGGTTGTCATGGGTTGGT
This sequence comes from uncultured Acidimicrobiaceae bacterium, assembly GCA_963800295.1. Taxonomy (GTDB): domain Bacteria; phylum Actinomycetota; class Acidimicrobiia; order Acidimicrobiales; family Salinilacustritrichaceae; genus Salinilacustrithrix. The sequence continues at coordinate 376,349 of CAWDAJ010000002.1, read as the reverse complement.
TGCTCCTCTGACCGGGCCCGCACCCCCTCGGGTGTTGCTCGGGTGGACCGGTCGATGGTGGAGGTGGCAGGGCCAGTTCCCAGTCGGCGCACCCCCAGGGACCCGGGGAATCGGCGACTGGCAGCTGACCTGAGCTGCCACCGATGAGTTGTCTTGGATTCGTTGTGCGGACGCGAGCCGCAGAACGGCGACGAGCGGCCCTCGGGGCCGCTCGTCAGCTCACTCCGTCAGCGGCGCAGGCCGTGCGTGGCGATGATCGTCCGGTAGCGCTCGACGTCGTTCTTGCGGACGTAGTCGAGGAGCCGCCGGCGACGACCGACCAGCTTCAGCAGGCCGCGTCGGGTGTGGTGGTCCTTCTTGTGGGTCGAAAGATGCTCGTTGAGGTGGTTGATGCGCTTCGTGAGAAGGGCGATCTGGACCTCGGGCGAGCCCGTGTCCGTCTCGTGGAGACGGTGCTCGGCGATGAGTTCCGGCTTCTGCCGGTCGATCTGTTCGGACATACGTGAAGAACCTCAGCTTCGCGGTGGGTATGGGACCCGGCTGCCCCAGCCGACTGTCATCCCGGAGGAAGGTGCGAGAAGGGGAAGCGGTGGCTCCGTGCATCGGGGCGGACAGGGCCGACCGGACGGCACGAGGCCTGCGGACACGCTACCAGCATCCGGGGACCGTCACCGCATCACTCCAGGACAGGCTTGATCACGTAGCGGTACCCGGGCTGGCGGCGGCGGGCGGTGAGCCGGGCGAACTCGAGCGGCGGCGTGAGCTCGAGGATCGGTGCCCCCTCGTCGAAGAACGCCCCTTCGACCTCCTGCAGGGTGGCCTCGTCGGGGTCGAGGCCGCAGTCGCGCACCGCCTGGCGGTAGGCCTCGCCCAGGTCGCCGTGGAGCAGGTCGGCGACGATGGCGGGCAGGGTCTCGGGATCGCGCAGCGGCCAGGCGTGGCCGGCACCCTCGATGACCACGAACTGGCCACGGGCCCGGCGGGCGGCGTCCTTGGCCGTCTGCAGGGGCACGGCGAAGTCGCGGGTGCCGTGGATGGCGACCACCGGGATGCGCTCCTGGGCGAGGCGCTGCAGCATCCACCGGCTGCCACGGCTGCGCAGGATCGACACGGCCGGGCCGAGCATCCGCCACGGCCGGGTGACGTGGCCGATGAGGGTGGGCACGAACAGCCGGCCGAGCTTCAGTGCCTGCTCGGGGTTCTTGAGCACCGGCGGCGTGGCGACCACGTCGAGGGCGAGCAGCACGACCACGCCGGCCATGGCGGGCGGGAACAGGCGGCCGACGTTGACCAGGCGGTCCCAGGCGTCGCCGACGATGGCGTCGATGAGCACCACGCCGATGGCCCGCTCGGGCTCGGTGGCGCACAGCTGGGCGACGACGCGCCCGCCCATGGAGTGGCCGGCGAAGAACGCCCGGTGGACCCCCAGCTCGTCGAGCGCCCGGCCGAGCAGGGCCGAGTACTGGCGGAAGTTGGCGCCGCCCGAGGGCAGGCCCTGGGTGCTGCCGTGGTTGGCGGTGTCGATGGCGATGACCTTGAAGCCCATCGACACCAGCCGCGACAGCGTCTGGGCGTAGAGGAACCCCTCGGCGGTGAAGCCGTGCACCAGCACCAGCGGGATGCCGCGGCCCGAGACGGTGACGCCGACCTCGTGACCGTCGGACAGCGTGAACACGTGGCGGGCCAGGCGGGGCGCGGCGACCAGGCCGCGGCGGACCTCGCCCTCGGTCTCGGGGCCGATGACCGGCATGTCGGCCTCGGGCAGCAGGGTGCGCAGGGTCTGGCGGGCGCGCACCCGGGGCGGCACGGCGTCGTCGCCGGTGTCGGGTTCGAGCCGGACGGGGATGACGTGGGCGTCGGCGGGGAGCTCGCCGGCCGACTCGGAGACCGAGCGGCTCATGCCAGGGCGCTCCGGGCGGCGGCGACGTCGCGCTCCATCTGCTCGACGAGGGCCTCGACCGAATCGAACTTCTCCTCGCCCCGCAGGCGGGTCACGAACTGCACGGCCACCCGCTCGTCGTAGAGGTCGCCGTGGAAGTCGAGCACGTGGGCCTCGAGCAGGCTGGTGTCGGCCTCTTCGTAGAACGTGGGCCGGCGGCCGAGCGAGATGGCGGTGGGCAGCACCGACCCGTCGGCCCGGCGCAGCCACCCGGCGTAGATGCCGTCGGCGGGCAGCAGGATGTCGCCGGGCACGGCGACGTTGGCCGTGGGGAAGCCCAGCTCGCGGCCCCGCTTGTCGCCGTGGGCGACCGTGCCCCGGACCTCGTGGGGGCGGCCCAGCAGCGCGGTGGCCTGTTCGACGTCGCCGGCCTGCAGCGCCTTGCGGATGGCCGTGGACGACACCCGCTCGCCGCCGACGGCCGGCGCACCGCCGGCGTCGACCAGGGCCATGCCCTCGACGTCGAAGCCGAGCTCGGGGCCCATCTGCTGGAGCAGGGCCACGTTGCCGCCCCGGCCCTTGCCGAAGTGGAAGTCGGCACCGACGATGACCGTGCGGGCCCGGAGGCAGTCGACGAGCACCTCGTGCACGAACGCCTCGGCGGTCTCCGACGCCCGCTCGGCGTCGAAGTGGATGACCACGGCCAGGTCGATGCCGGTGCTCTCGAGCAGCTCGAGCTTCTGGTCGAGGTCGCAGAGCAGCTTGGGGGCCGATTCGGGCCGGACGACGGACGCCGGGTGCCGGTCGAAGGTGACGACGGCGGACTTCAGGCCGCGGGCGCCGGCGGCGCGGCGCACCTCGGCGATGACCGCCCGGTGGCCCAGGTGGAGACCGTCGTAGGCGCCGATCGTCACCGCCGTGCCCGCGCCGGTGTCCGGGCAGGCAGCGGTGTCGTGGACGATCTGCACGGACGTCAGCCTACGGGCCGCGCCCGGACGACCCGGTACTTCAGAACTGGTCGGTGATGTTGATGCCGGCCGGGCCGAGGATGACCACGAACAGCGACGGCAGGATGCAGAACACCAGCGGGAACACGATCTTGACGGGCAGCTGGGCGGCCTTCTCCTCGACCCGGGCCCGGCGCTTCTCGCGCAGCTCCTGGGACTGCACGTGCAGCACCTTGGCGATGGGCAGGCCGTGGCGGGTCGACTGGCGGACGGCCACGACGAAGGCCTTGAGATCGGGCACGTCGGTGCGCTCGATCATGCGCTCGAGGGCGACCTCACGGCTGACCCCCACCTGCAGGTCCTGCATGACCCGGGTGAGCTCGTCGGCCAGGGGGCCGGTGCGGCCCTCGGCCGAGCGGGCCATGGCGGCGTCGAAGCCCAGGCCGGCCTCGACGCTGACCGTCATCTGGTCGATGACGTCGGGGAGCTGCTTCTCGATGAGCCCCTGGCGCTCGCCGGCCTTGCGGTCGAGGACGGCCTCGGGGCCGAGGTAGCCGACGAGCAGGATCAGCGCCGCCAGGCCGAGGGACTGCCGGCCCGAGCCACCGACCAGCAACAGGACGGCCAGGATGACGCTGGCGCCCAGGGCCAGGAACCGGATGACGAGCATGCGCTCGACCGTCCAGCCCTTCTCGTGCAGGCCGGCCAGGTCGAGCTTGCGCTGGACGCGGTCGGCCATGCCCGACGAGGTGAAGCCGCGGGCCCGGTTGGCGATGGCGTCGAAGGCCGGGGCGACCAGGCGCTCGCGCGCCGAGGCGCTGAGGGCCAGCTGGCGGCTGTCGCGGAACTGCCCGCCACGGCCCAGGTTGGACTGGACGGTGTCGACCTGGCGCTCGCCACCGATGGCCCAGACGAACACGATGATGGAGAACGCGATCAGGGCGGCGGCGACGTAGATGTAGAACGGCACGACGGCGACCTCAGTACTCGATGTCGATGAGCTTCTTGAGCCACAGGACGCCGGCCAAGAGCAGGCCCACGGCGAAGGCGAGAGCGATCTGGCCGGCGGTCCGCGTGAACAGCGGATGCAGGTAGTCGGGGTTGGAGCTGTACAGGATCAACCCGATGGCCACCGGCAGCACGCCGAGCACGTAGGCCGACATGCGACCCTCGGCGGTGAGCGCCGCCACCTGCCGCTTGAGGCGGTTGCGGGCCCGGATGGTCTCGGCCACCTGGTCGAGGATGGACGCCAGATCACCACCGACCTGGCGGTTGATGCGCATGGCGTCGACGACCCACTCGAAGTCCTCGTTCTGGACGCGCTTGGCGACGCCGTCGAGGGCGTCTTCGATGTCGCGCCCCAGGCGGGTCTCGAGGATGGCCCGCCGGAACTCGGTGGCCATCGGCGCTTCCATCTCCTCGGCCACCGTGTCGATGGCCTGGCCCACACCGAAGCCCGAGCGCAGCGCGCCCGACATGACCAGCAGGGTGTCGCCGAGCTGGTCGGCGAACTTGGCGTTGCGGCGCGACGCCTTGAAGTTGAGGAAGGCGTTGGCGCCCAGGATCGGCACGAGGAAGCCGATGGCGGCCATGACCACGCCGAAGAGCAGGTAGAGCAGGACGGCGGCGCCGACGGCGATGGCGACCACCAGGGCCACGTACTCGCCCGCCCGCATGATGAGCCCGGCCCGGTCGAGGGCGGCGTCGATGCGACTCTCGGACTCGGTGCGCTCCACGGCCCGGCTCGCTGAACCGGGTGACCGCGCCGCGGACCGACGGCGAAGGTGCGCTCGGCGACGCTGGCGTCGGCGGAGACCTCGGGGGCGTCGGAGCGCAGCGAGCGGCGGCGATCCCGCCGCTGCCGGCGTTCCTCGGCGGCGGGTGCGACCAGCACCGCCATCATGGCGATGGCCAGGGCGAGCAGCGCGGCGCCGAGCCACACGACCCAGCCCTTCTGGAACAACGCCGGGCTCGACGCTGACGACCAGCGGTTCGGGCAGCTCCTGCGGCGTGGTGACCGCGGTGGTGCCCGTGCCGCCGTTGGGACGGTCGGGCAGGGCCAGCTCGACCGAGGTCGAGGCCTGGGTCCCGGCCACGCCGATGGTGTAGGTGGCCGTGGGGTCGGGCGTCGTGGAGACGAACTCGACCTGGTACTGGTTGACGATCCGCTGGCCGAGGTCGACGTAGAGGCCGGTCAGGGCGTTGGAGTCCTCGGCCGACACGACCCGGCCGTTGGCCGCGTCGGCGATCTTGGTGAGGCCGGCCGTGTCGGTCTCGCCGGTCTGGAGGGCCACGGCGTAGAAGCCGGTGCTGGTGCTCTCGACCGCCGACACCGCCTGGTCGAGCGTGGCCGACGAGTCGCTGTCGGCGCCGTCGCTGAGCACCACGACCGCGGTGCGGTCGGCGTCGGAGGCCCGCACCTGCTCGCGCGCTGAGCCGGACGGCGTCGAACAGGGCGGTACCACCGTCGGCGGTGATGCCGTTGATGGCCTGGCGGGTGGTGTCGCGGTCGGTGGTGAAGCCGGACAGCAGCTGTGCCTGGGTGCCGAAGCCGACCACGCCCACCTGGGCGTCGGGCGGCAGCTGCCCCAGCATCTCGGTCGCGGCGACCTTGGCCTTGGCGATGGGGTCGCCCTTCATGGAGCCGGACGTGTCGAGGGCGAGCAGCACGGCGATCGACTGCCCCGACAGGGGGGTGACGACCTCTTCGACGTCGGTGCCGTTCTCGGACACCTGGACGGTGGACGCATCGAGGTCGGCGTCGGTGACGCCGGCGCCGACGGCGAAGCGCAGCTTCACCGTGGGGAAGGCGCTCAGGTCGATGCCGGTGACCTCGAGGGCCGGACCGCTGTCCTGGGCCAGCGCGGGCGCGGCCGCGCCGACGGCGGTGACGAGCCCGAGGAGGGCGACCGCCAACCCGGCGACGATCCGCCGGACCGGGAACCGTTGGGTCACTTCTTGCTCCGGTTGTTGGTGGTCCGGTTGGCGGCCAGGGCCTGGCGGACCAGGTCGGGCTCGCTCTCGCTGAACAGCTCCTTGGGCAGCTCGTAGCCCAGGTCGTGGAGGTGGTCGGAGAAGCTCGGCCGGATGCCGGTGGGGCGGGGCACGCCGAGGAAGCGGCCGTTGTCGTCCATGCCGGCGGAGAAGTCGAAGTCGAACAGCGTGTTCATGGTGATGGTGTCGTTCTCCATGCCGACGACCTCGGACACGCTGGTGATCCGGCGGGAGCCGTCACGCAGGCGGCTGATGTGCACGATGAGGTCGATGGCCGAGGCGATCTGCTCGCGGATGGCGCGGATCGGCAGGTCGACGCCGGCCATCAGCACCATGGTCTCCATGCGGGACAGCGCGTCGCGGGGCGTGTTGGCGTGCAGCGTGCCCAGCGAGCCCTCGTGGCCGGTGTTCATGGCCTGGAGCATGTCGAGCGCCTCGCCGCCGCGGGTCTCGCCGACGATGATGCGGTCGGGGCGCATGCGCAGCGAGTTGCGGACCAGGTCGCGGATGGTGACCTCGCCCCGGCCCTCGATGTTGGGCGGGCGGGACTCGAGCCGGACCACGTGGCGCTGCTGGAGGCGGAGCTCGACCGCGTCCTCGATGGTGACGATGCGCTCGTTCGTCGGGATGAAGTTGGACAGCACGTTGAGCAGCGTCGTCTTGCCGGTGCCGGTACCACCGCTGACCAGGACGTTGAGCTTGCCCTCGACGCAGGTCTCGAGGAACTCCATCAGGGGCGCGGTGGCCGAGCCGGTGCGCACGTAGTCCTCGGCCTTGAGCACCATCTTGGAGAACTTGCGGATGGTGAGCGTGGGACCGTCGACGGCCAGCGGCGGGATGATGGCGTTGACGCGGGAGCCGTCGGGCAGGCGGGCGTCGACCATGGGCGACGACTCGTCGACGCGGCGGCCGATGGCGGCCACGATGCGGTCGATGACCCGGCGCAGGGACTCGTCGGAGGCGAAGACGATCTCGGTCTCCTCGAGCAGGCCCCGCCGCTCGACCCACACACCGTCGGTGGCGTTGCACATGATCTCGGTGACGTCGGGGTCCTCGAGGAACGGCGTGATCGGCCCGTAGCCGATGACGTCGGCACTGATCTCGTCGACCAGGCGGGCCTTCTCCTCGGCGGAGAGCGGCACCTGCTCCTGGTTCATGATGTCGGCGAGGGTGTCGCGAGCCAGGTCGAGGAGCTGGTTGTCGGACATCTCGGCGTTGTTGGGACGGCTGGCCAGCCGCTCCATCAGCGCACCGGACACCTGGTTCTTCAGCCGGCCGTACGGATCGACGCGGTGCGTCGGCGGAACCGCCGCCGACGGCTTCTGCTCGATCTCGTCCTCGGGCTCGTCGCCGTCGGCCTTGCGCAGTCGGTCTCCGAGCTTCATCTAGTTCCGCCTCCCGAATAGGCCCCCCGAGCGGCGCTGATGATCGCCGCTGAGGTGTTGCGTTGCGTTGGGGTCGGGCTCGAACCGGCTGACGAGCTGCCACAGCGGCCCGATGGCCGGCGAGTCGTCGTCGAGTTCGAGCACCGGGATGCCCTGGTTCATCGACACGGGCAGCGACACGTGGCTGGGGACCAGCACGTCGGGCTGCATGCCGATGGTGGCCGCGATGTCCGCCACATCGAGGCCGACCTTGGCGTCGGACCGGTTGAGGACGAAGTGCCGCCGCGGCCCGGTCATGCCGATGCGGTCGAGGGCGTCGATGGTCTTGTGCAGACCGCGGACGCTGGCCACGTCGGTGGCGGCCACGAACACGAGGTCGGTGGCGTAGTCCATGACGGTGAGCGTGCGCTCGCCGAGACCGGGGTCGGTGTCGACCACCACGTACTTGAACTCCTCGTGGAGCATGTTCACCGCCTTGGCGAAGGCCTGGGCGGTGATCTCGTCGGCCACGCCGGGGATCTCCGGTGCGCAGAGCGCGAAGAGGCCCGAGCGGTGCGGGGTCAGGTGGACCTTGACCTCGGTGACGTCGTGCAGGCCGCCGGCGATGGCGTCACGGACGCTGGACTCGGACAGCAGCCGCAGTGCGTTGCCGACGTCGCCGAACTGGAGGTCGGCGTCGACCAGCACCACCTCCTTGGGCGCCCGCATGGCCAGGCCGACCGCGAGGTTCGACGAGACCGTGGTCTTGCCGGCACCGCCCTTGGGCGAGATCACCATGATCAGGCGGTTGCTGCGGACCTGCTCCTGGGACCGCATCGACTGCTGGCGCCGCTCGGCGACCTCGAGGGCCCGCTTGACGGCCTCGCGGATGCGGTCGTCGTCCGAGCCCGGTTGCAGGACGTCGCGGACGCCGACCTGCATGGCCCGGGCGATGACGTCGGGCGTGGGCTCCAGGTGGAGGACCACGGTGACGTCGGGACGGGTGTCGTCGAGTTGCTGGGCGACGGAGAACGCTCGCTCCGGATCGACCGTGCCGTCGACGATGACCACGTCGACCTCCGGCACGGCACCGACCCCCTGTTCGAGGGAAGCGGTGTCGACCGGGACGATGTCACCGACGGCGTTCCGGACGGTCAGCTCGAGCGTCTCCGAACCCGGAGAGGATCAGGATCATCCGACGGGCGCTCCGGGATCGACGATGTTCTCGACGCTGACGCCCTCGGAGGGCACCAGGGCGTCGCCGTTGTGCAGCGCCATGTGGAGGTTGGCGTTCAGCGACTGGCTGTCACGCACGTACATGAGGCGCTCGACGTCGGGCCCGTCGAGGGCCAGCGTCACCAGCAGCGAACCCGACGCCGGCGCCACCCGATCGGTGGCCGACTGGACGTTGGGCTGCTCGGGCAGGGCGTTGCCCTGCACGTTGGTGACCAGCGCCTGCTGCAGGATGATCTTCGTGTAGCGCAGGTCAGCGGCGTTCTGGGCGGCGTTGGGGTTGGTGTTGTTGGGGTCGTTCGCCGCCTGCTGCAGCGGGTCGTTCGTCGCCGGGATGAAGTCGGACCGCTGCGCCGTTGACGATGACCGCCACGTGGTCGCCGGGCACCGGCACACCGCCGATGAACTGCTCCTGGGACATGGCGACCGTGACCTCGAGGAGACCCTCGGGCACCTTGACCGATCCCTTGCGGGCCGAGAACTGCTCGGGGTCGATGAACCGACCGGCCAGCAGCGTCTCGCCGGAGAAGATGTCGGTGTTGGTGACCAGGCCGTTGACCTGGACCAGATCGGAGATGACGCCCTCGGGCGCGATCTTCACCGGGATCTTCTCCTCCTTCACGAGCTCCTTGATCTGACCCGCCGGCGTGCCGGCGGGGATCCGCTCCTCGGCCGTCAGGACGGTGACGAGGTCCTCGCCCGAGAGGGCACGGTCTTCGGCGCCCTGGACGAAGAACACGATCACGACCGTGCCGATGATTGCCATCAGGGCCGCCGCGGCGATGCCCACCACTTTCTTGTTCACTTGATTTCTCTCCCGGTCAGGGGTCGTGAGTCGGAGATATCGGAGTAGTCAGAGTCTTCCGCAGAATCGGAAGCTGTTGGTGTATCGGCGCATCGGCCGGCAGGCTTGAGCCGATACATCGACTGCAGTCACTGTCGAGCTGGTCACGTCACTCGAAGTAGCGCACCACGTATCCGCCACCGTCCGACGGTCCTACCGCTCAGATTGCCGCCAAGGAGGCCAATGATCGATCTGCTCCGACGTGCGACATCGATCCGCGGAGCGTCCGCGTCCAGCGACCTTGTCACTCGGAGTCATTCCTGCACATGCTCGTAGAGTCGACTACTGTGCACTCGACCGGTCGACGCGTCAGTTCCAGATGTCTCGCATGGAAGCTCCTTGTCGCTCCGGAGCGCCGACGTAGGCTCATCTTCGAGCGCTGTATCCCGGCAGTCGACGCTCACCAGTGGTCAACGGAAAACTCGTGGAGTCAGCGGCGTCCGGGACAGTCTGCGTCAGCGGCTTGAGCACTGCCTGGAGCCACACGAAGGTCCATCACGACGTCGTCCGGCGACTGTCTAGCGAATCCGTCGAGTGTCAGTGATTGACCGTGTTGTTGCACAGTCTCACCGCTCGTCAGACCGAGACTTGACGTCACCGACTAGCCTTTCGCTCCAGCCTCGAAGTAACCGACGTAACTCACCTTCGAGCGAAATCCAACGAGTATGAAAGCTCATGAGTTAAGCTTGCCAAGGACCCCCCGATGTCCGGCAGAGCCCACCTGAACTTGTTCACGAGCTACCCGATTACCTATCGCGCATCGGGACTGCGGTTCGTCGAAGCGCCGTCTCGGTCAGTCAGTTGCCGAGTCCTGTTGCCGTGACTCTGGGATCAATCCCCAACAGTCAACGCCCTGATCGGTCCCGTTCGTAACAGCTCGCGGCGCCGTTCGAGAGCTCGTCGGCCAGTAGTGCAGACTCGTACAGTGCCGGAATCCCACTGCCGTCAGCCGATGCAGCGTCCGCTATCTGCCGGCAAATGACCGACCGGTCGAAGCCCTCAGCCTTCGTCTGAACTCATCGCAGCTGAGACATCCGCTTCGAGGGCGCACATCCAGCTGGCTCGTCAGCCGCATCGCCAGCCTTCGTGACAAGCGCCACGCTCGTCAGTCCGACCCGTACGGCGACGACTCCCGATGACCCCGTCTAAGAACTCGAAATCGACCTTCACGAGTCAGTCGTCGGTCGGCCGACGAGCCTGTCACGCCGTAGTGGCAACCGCTTGCTGAACGTCGCACTCGACCCTTCTCACGATTCCTGAGCCAGCGGAGTTGGTCTTTGACGATGCCGTTCACGAATGCCGACTGGCCGTTGCAGCAACTAAGAGCGTAGTCCAGAGCTCCTGCATCCCATGCTTCCTGCCGACAGCGCATGCGCTCGCGTAGCTGTCCGTCATCGGTTGTTCAGCTGATCGCCGATTCTGTCGCTCCTTAGCCGTTATCACTCCGCAACGATCGACGAGCTGAGGCACGTCACAGCATAAGACAGCGCACAATACCGGAACCGCAGCCACGTATCACCTCGAACGCGTCGGTCATCGCGACTACGCATTTGAACCTGCTGCCTCCGCGATCAATGTTCTCCGTCTGTCCGCCAAAGAGCGTGATGGTGACTCGCATACCCCCCTTCGCAACTGAATCGATGTTAGTCATGGTTGGCGCGATGACTGGTCCCTGTATGTCCGCCCGGTGCCTGACACATCGGACTCGTCCTCACCGCTCATGGCGCATCGCAACGCATCTCGTCCGTCCGCACTCCGAAAGACTGATCGGTACGTCGTATGATCGACGCGTCTGCCAGGAAAGCGACGGCTACACCGTCGCACCGCTCGCCGCCCTTCAGACGAGCTAGCCGTGGCCAATCACCGGGTCGTCACCGGTAACGCTGCTAGCGATTCCGACGCAGCGACGCTTCTGGATCTCGCTCAGGTCAGATGTCGTCAAGAGAGCCGCAGTCCGTGCCGAGCCCCTCGCGGGCTGCGCTGTTGATCGACTGCTTCTTGTCGTAGGCGATGCCGAACTGGACGATGCCGAAGAGGAACAGGGTCAGCAGCGGCACGACGAGCGCGAACTCGACGAGGGAGGCGCCGCCGTCTCGGCTTGTCCGCCGCGACGGCCCGGGCTGGCTAGGGGTCAACGCCACGCGCGCAACTGTACGCCCTGACGCGCGTAGGTCGTTCGGCACTACTTCGAACCGACGGCCTTACCCGTGCCCGCTCCTGTTTAGACCTCTCCACGCAGACCAGTGTCCCCCATGCGGAGCGTGAGGTAAAGCCGACTCTGCGTGAATTTCGCGCTCAGCGTGGTAATACTACTACCGGCTTGACCGTTTCCGCACGATATGGGCCGTAGACAGCCAGCAGGTCGCCGTCCTGCGACTCGACCGCCCACGGACCGTCGTCACTCTCCGGAAGGCCGAGATGCGTCCGCGTGAGCGGTTTGCCGTGACCCACGTCGACGGCGGTCGGGGTGTCGACGACGATGGTCGGCAGGTCGCGCAGCGCCTCGGCCGGCGACAGCACGTCGCGGTCGGGGTCGACTGTCGTCGATGCGGTGGGCCTGGTCGACGGTGAACGAGCCGGCGGCGGTGCGGCGCAGGTTGCGCAGGTGCGCTCCCCCGCCCAGGGCGGCGCCCAGGTCGGCGGCGAGGGTGCGGATGTAGGTGCCCGACGAGCAGGTGACCTCGACGGGGAACACGCCGGCCTCCACCGGCTCGCCCACGTCGAAGGCGTGGATGGTGACCGGGCGGGCGGCCCGCTCGACCTCCTTGCCCTCACGGGCCAGCTCGTGGAGGCGCTTGCCGTCGACCTTCACCGCCGAGACCATGGGCGGCACCTGCAGGATGTCGCCGGTGAGCGCTTCGGCCTTCTGACGCACGTCGGCCAGGGTGACGCCGGCCATGTCGTAGGTGGCGGTGACCTCGCCGGTGTCGTCGAGCGTGTCGGTCTCGGTGCCGAGCACCACCTCGCCGACGTAGGTCTTGGGCAGGGCGGTGAGGAAGCGCAGCAGGCGGGTCATCGTGCCGACGCCGACCAGCAGCAGCCCGGTGGCGGGCGGGTCGAGCGTGCCGGCGTGGCCGACCTTGCGGGTGCCGAGGATGCCGCGGCTCTTGGCCACCACGTCGTGGCTGGTCCAGCCGACCTCCTTGTCGACCAGGACCAGGCCGTTGTACGGCGACGGACGCGACTTCTTCGCCATCGGCTCAGGCGGGCGCCGGCGTCTCGGGCAGGCAGCTGCGGAGCGCCTCGATGACGTCGCCCATGGGCTCGTCGGTGGCGAAGCCGGCCATGAACGAGTGGCCGCCGCCCCCGAAGTCGGCCGCGATGGCGGCGACGTCGACGTCGCCGGTGGACCGCAGCGACACCCGGATCCCCTCCCCCGGCGACTCCTTCAACACGCAGGCCACGTCGGCCTCGGCGCAGGCCCGCACGTGGTCGATGAACCCCTCGGTCTCGTCGAAGGTCACGTCGTAGCGCTGCAGGTCGTCCTGCGTCAGCCAGGCGACCACGAACCGGTGGTCGCGGTCCAGCTCGGCCCGGGCCAGGGCCATCGACACCAGCTGCACGTACTGGAAACGGTGCTGTTCGAACAGTTGGCGGGTGATCTTGGCGATCGGCAGGTCGTACTTGGACAGCTCCTCGGCCAGGCGGAAGACGTCGGGGGTGGTGTTCGGATAGCGGAACCGCCCGGTGTCGGTCACCAGTCCCACGTAGAGGCACAGCGCGGCGTCTCGGGTGAGCGGCCAGCCCAGCTCGTCGGCGAGGCGGCGGACCAGCACGGCGGTGGCGGCAGCGTCGTGGTCGATGTGGTTGACGGTGCCGAACGGCTCGCTGTCGGGGTGGTGGTCGAGCACGACCAGCTCACGGGCCGCCTTCGCGGCGTCGCCGAGCTCTCGGAGCCGCTTCGTCGAGTTGAGATCGAAGGTGATCATGACGTCGGGCTCGGCGGGGAACTGGTCGGGCGGGGTGCACGTGTCGAGACCGGGGAGGAACTCGTAGTGCGGGCCGACGACGAACGGCGCCGGCCACGACGCCACCGACGGCTTCCCGTTCTCCCGGCAGAGCAGGTGCATGGCCAGCATGGACCCGAGTGCGTCGCCGTCGGGGTGGTGGTGACAGGCCAGCGCCAGCTGCTTTGCACCGCGGACGATGTCGGCGACCTCCCCCAGCGTCGCCATGACGTCAGGCCTCTTCCCCGTCGAGGTGCTCGGAGGTGTCGTCGCTGTCGGTGGCGTCGGCGCCGGCGGTCTGCTCGGGTTCGTCGGGCGGGATGTCGAGGTCGCGCAGGATCTCCTCGATCCGGTTGGCCGAGCGACTCACCTGGTCGGGCTCGAACGTGAGCACCGGCGTCCGGCGCATGTGGGTCTGGCGGTTGACGGCCTGCTGCAGGCGGGCACGATGCTCCTCGAGCACGGCCAGCACGGTCTCGTCGTCGGCGCCCAGATCCGTCCACAGGACCTTGGCGTGCTCGAGGCCGGGCTCGACCTCGACGGCGGTGACGGTGAAGAAGCCGAGCCGCTCGTCGTCGATGCGCTCGATCTCCTCGGCCAGGATCTCGCGCAGCAGCTCGTTGAGGCGGGCCGTGCGGGGGTACCGGCGGGAGCTGGACGGTCGACGGCGTGCCATCCATCGAGCCTGCCACAGGGTCGGCGGGATCCCGACGCCCAGTCCGAAGAGTTCTTGTCAGACCCCCTTCGTACGATTTGTTCCATGGAGTCGAGGACCGCCGCCGAGGTGATGGCCGCACTGCTGGCCGGCGCCCGTGGCGTGCAGGAACTCGACCTCGATGCCCTGTCGGCCAAAGAAGCCATGGCCCTGGCGAGGGAGTTGGAGGTGGCCCGCCGCCACCTCGATCACGGCACCGACCGGGTGGCCGGGCACCTGGAGTCCACCGGCAAGTTCGGCATCGACGGCCACAAGACCGCCAAAGCCGCCCTGAAGCACCTGGGCCGCACCCCCGGCGGCGAGGTCCACGGCCGCTTGCAGACCGCCCGGGCCTGGACGACCCTGCCCGCCGTGGCACGCGCCTACGCCGACGGGCTCGTACCGGCAGCTTCGATGCGGGCCGTGGGCCGGTTCTGTGCCAACCCCCGCATCGCGTCCCTGCTCGATGACGTGCTCGGCGACGTGATCGCCGAACAGGCCCGCACCCAGGGCTACGACGACTTCGTGTCCTGGCTCCGAGAGCTCGGCTCGTTGATCGACGCCGACGGCGCCGACCAGGACCACGAACGCACCCATGAACGCCGCAACGCCCGCCTCGTGCAGAACGAAGCCGACCTGTCCTGGTGGCTCGACGGCAACTGGGGCTCCCTCGAAGGCGCCTGCCTGGCCGAGATCCTCGCCCGCCAAGAAGCCGTCGAATGGGAAGCCGACCGCGCCCACGCCCAAGCCATCCACGGCCCCGACGCCACCCCCGACCAGTTCCCCCGCACCCCCGCCCAACGGCGGGCCGATGCCATCCTGGCCATCTTCCGCCGTGCCGACGCCCAAGCCGCCGACGCCCAACCGGCCGAACCGCTGGTCAACATCGTCATCGACGAAGAGACCCTCGAGACCGAACTGGCCCGGGCCGCCGGCGATCCCGACGCCGCCCATGATCCCGAACGCATCGACGAGCGGGTGTGTCGCACCACCACCGGGCATCGGCTGCACCCCGCCGACGCCCTCGCTGCCCTGCTCATCGGCTACGTCCGCCGGGTCGTCGTCGACGCCAACTCGAATGTCATCGACCTCGGCCGGCGCAGCCGCTGCTTCAAAGGCTCCTCCCGAGAGGCCGCCTTCCTCCAAGCCGCCCTGTGTCAACGAAGTACCCGACGATGTTGGTGGGGCCACGACAGCCCACGCAACGAAGTCGACCACCACACATCGTGGCGACAACACGGAGCGACCCGACCAGACAACGCCAACATCGGCTGCGGCTACCACAACCGACTCAAAGAACGCGGCTACCGACCCGTCAAACGACCCGACGGCAGCTACGACCTCCTGCGCCCCGACGGCAGCCACATCACCCCACCCGCATGATCGACACGACGACGCGGTGCTCCGACGCGGGCGACGACCTGGTGACGAAGGGCTCTGGCGCGGTCACCGTTCCAAACGCACGATCGCACCATGACGGCTCGCAAGATCGGCTACGTGGCGGCCGCGCTGGTGAACCTGTTCCTGCTGTGGATCGCCAACCATCTGCTCGAGTGGGCGTGGCCGGCGTTCCTCACCGCCGAGTGGAACGACCTGCTGCCGCTGGTCCGGTTCTCGTTGTGGGCAACCGTGGCGGTCAACGCCCTGTGGATGCTCCACGATCCCGAGTGGTTCCGCCACCTCGCCCAGGCCGGGCTGAACGCCGTCACCCTGGTCGTGGCCATCCGCTCCTGGCAGATCTTCCCCTTCGACTTCACGGGCTACGCCCGCGGCTGGGAGCTGGCCGCCCACGTCGCCATCGTCGTGGGCATCGTCGGAAGCGGCATCGGCACTCGTGGCCGAGCTGGCCAAGTTCGTCGGCACGGCCGGGCATCACCCGCTCGGGCACGGCGGCCGGCACGCCACCGCCTGAGGTCAGCGGTTCCAGGGGCCGGCGGCCGGGTCGACGAAGCGGCGGTTGCGGTCCAGCGACGAGATGCGCTCGATCGTGTCGTCGTCCAGTTCGATGGTGCGGGCCGCCCAGTTGCTCTCCAGGTGCTCTCGGCTCGAGGTGCGCGGGATGGCGGCCACCCCGTCGAGGTGCAGCAACCAGGCCAGGGCGACCTGGGCCGGCGTGGCGTCGTGGGCCTCGGCGATCTCCCGCAGCGTCTCGTCGTCGGCGACCTCGCCCTTGGCCAGCGGCGAGTAGGCGGTGAACGCCCAGCCGTGGTCCTGGCACCAGCGGCGCAGCTCTTGCCTGGTTGAGGTACGGGTGGCACTCGACCTGCAGGCAGGACAGCGGCGCCCAGCTCTCGGCCTGGTCCAGCTGGTCGGCGGCGAAGTTCGACACGCCCAGGTACCGGATGCGGCCGTCGGCCCGGGCTTCGTCGAGGGCGCCGATGGTCTGCTCCATGCGCTCCCACTCCACCGGCCAGTGGACCAGCATCAGGTCCACGGCGTCGAGGCCCAGGCGTTCGAGGCTGGCGTCGACCGTTCGGCGTGCGTCGGCGGGTGCGTGGTTGCCGTTGTCCAGCTTGGTGGTGACGAACAGCTCGTCGCGGGCCACGCCGCTGGCGGCGATGGCGGCACCGACGGCGTCCTCGTTGCCGTACATCTGGGCGGTGTCGATGTGGCGCACGCCGAGGTCGAGGGCCTGCTCCACCATCGGCTGGGTGTCACGGCCCAGCTGCCAGGTGCCGAAGCCGAGGCGGGGCATGCGCATGCCCGAGTCGGTGGTCAGTACGAGTCGATCGTCAGCCATGCCCAGCCCCTACCCGGGTCGAGTGTGACGCAGCAGCTGCCAGATCCTCAGGCGGTGTCGACCCAGAAGCGTTCGGTGGCCACGACCTCGATCTCGGGGAACGACCACACGAAGCGGTCGACCTTGTCGAGGACGTCGTTGACCTGGGACACCGACGACGCCACGGCGGCGAAGGCCAGCACGGCACGGTCGTGCACGTCCTGGTGGTCGACCTCGGCCGAGGCCACCCCGAAGCGCCGGTGGGCGCCCTCGAGGATGGGCCGGATGGCCGAACGCTTGGCCTTGAGCGAATCCCCGAGGGGGATGCGCAGGGACAGCTCGAGAGCCGCCGCCTGCAGCATCAGGTCCGCTCGATCTCGCGCTCCTCGAAGGTCTCGATGATGTCGCCTTCCTTGAGGTCCTGGAAGTCGGACAGGCCGATGCCGCACTCGAAGCCGGCGCGGACCTCGGTGGCGTCTTCCTTGAACCGCTTGAGCGACTGGATCGAGCCCTTCCAGATGATGGTGCCCTCGCGCAGGAAGCGGACCTTGGAGTTGCGGGTGATGACCCCGTTCTGCACCATGCAGCCGGCGATCTTGCCGATGCGGGGCACGGAGAAGATCTCGCGCACCTCGGCCTCGCCGGTGACGACCTCTTCGTACTCGGGGGCCAGCATGCCGAGCATGGCGGCCTCCATGTCCTCGAGCACCTTGTAGATGATCTCGTAGGTCCGGATCTCCACGCCCTCCTGCTCGGCCATCTCACGGGCCTTGCGGTCGGGGCGGACGTTGAAGCCGATGATGGTGGCGTTGGACGCCGCGGCGAGCTGGATGTCGTTCTCGGTGATGCCACCCACGGCCCGGTGCACGAAGCTGAGCTTGACGTCGTCGCGCTCGAGCTTGCGGAGCGAGTCGGTGAGCGCCTCGAGCGAGCCGTTGACGTCGGCCTTGACGACCAGCGACAGCGTGGCCGTCTCGCCGGCCTGGATGGCAGCGAAGACGTCCTCGAGCTTGGCGCCGCCACCGGTGGCGGTGGCCTCGCGGCCGAGGTTGGCCAGACGGTGGAAGTGGTCGCGCTTGTCGGCCACGTCGCGGGCGGTCTTGTCGTCGGGGGCGACGATGAACTGGTCGCCGGCGTCGGCCACGTCGGACAGGCCGAGGACCTGCACCGGCGTGGAGGGGCCGGCTTCCTTGACCTGGTCGCCGCGGTCGTCGATGAGGGCACGGGCACGGCCCCAGGCGGCGCCGGCCACGACCGGATCGCCCACCTTGAGCGTGCCGCGCTCGACCAGGACCGTGGCCACGGGGCCACGACCGATGTCGAGGTGCGACTCGAGCACGGTGCCGGCGGCACGACCGTCGGGGTCGGCGCGCAGGTCCTCGACCTCGGCGACGAGCAGCAGGTTCTCGAGCAGATCGTCGACGCCGGTGCCCTCGAGCGCGGACACCGGGACCGTGATGGTCTCGCCGCCCCAGCTCTCGGGGATGAGGTCGTGCTCGGACAGCTGCTGCATGACGCGGTCGGGGTTGGCGCCCTCGCGGTCGATCTTGTTGATGGCCACCACGATGGGGACCTCGGCGGCCTTGGCGTGGTTGATGGCCTCGACCGTCTGGGGCATGACGCCGTCGTCGGCGGCCACGACCAGGATGACGATGTCGGTGGCCTCGGCACCACGGGCGCGCATGGCGGTGAACGCCTCGTGGCCCGGGGTGTCGATGAAGGTCAGCCGCTGGCCGTTCTTCTCGGCCTGGTAGGCGCCGATGTGCTGGGTGATGCCACCGGCCTCGCCGGCCACCACGTTGGCCTCGCGGATGTAGTCGAGGAGCTTGGTCTTGCCGTGGTCGACGTGGCCCATGACGGTGATGATCGGCGGTCGGTGGGGCTGGCCCTCGTCGTCTTCGTTCTCACCGAGCAGCTCTTCGACGCCGAGGCGCTTCTGGAGCTCGACCTCCTGCTCCTCGCCGGGATCGACGAGGCGGATGGTGGCGCCGAGCTCGGCGGCGAACAGCTCGATCATGTCGTCGGACAACGACTGCGTGGCCGTGACCATCTCGCCCTGCTCCATGAGGAACCGGACGACGTCGGACGCGTTGCGGTTGAGCTTGGGGCCGATCTCCTGGGGCGTGGACGCCCGCTCGATCACGACCTCGCCCTCGGGCACCGGCGCTTCCTTGGGGGTGAAGCTGGGCGTCTCGAGCGGCTGCAGCTCTTCGCGGTTGCGACGACGGCGGCCTCCCCGACGCTTCGGGGGACGGCGACCGCCACCGGGACCACCACGACCGCCACCGGGTCCACCGCCGGGGCGGGGGCCGCCACCGGTCTTGGGGGGCGGGGGCGTGTAGCGGACGGCACCGGCACCGCGGCGGGCCGGACGGTTGCCCGGGCCGCTGGGAGCGGGCGCGGGACCGCGGCCGCCGGCGCCGGGCGGGGGCGGGATGGGCTTGCCGCTGTGCGAGACCATGGGCCCCGGAGGCGGCGGGATCGGCTTGCCGGAGGCGGAGCGCGGCGGCGTCTTGGCGCCGGGCTTGGCGCCGGGGTCGGACGGAGCGGCCGGCGGGCGGGGCGGCTCGGCCTCGGACGGCGAGGGCGGGCTGGGCGGCGTCGGCGCGGCCTCGGGCGGCTTGGGCGCCGACGACGGGGGCTTGGGAGCCGACGTCTCGGCGGCGGGCGCCTCGGCGGGCGTCTCCGGCGGCCTCGGCCGGCGCGCCGGCGGGCGGCGGCGGCGTGGGGGCGGCGGACGGCGGCTTGGGCGCGGCCGCAGGTGCGGGCGGCGTGGCCTGGGCGGCGGGCTCCTGCTCTGCGGGCGGCTTCGGCGGGGCCTCGGCGCCGCTGGACCGGACGGCCTTGGTGGGCCGCACCGCCGGCGGGCGGGGCATCGAGCTCTCGGACGGCGGCTTGGGCGCGGCCGGCGTGGGGGCCGAGGCCGCCGGGGGCGGCGTCGGCGACGCCGGACGGTCGTCGGCCGACTCGTCGGGCTCGGGCTTGGGCGGCGGCGGCTTGGGCATCGCCGCGACCTTGCTGGTGACGACCTTCTTCTTGGGCGCGGCCTTCTTCTTCGCCGCCGCCGTGTCGTCGTCGCCCGAACCCTCGTCGTCGGGCTTGGGCTCGCGGATCAGCCCCTCGCGCTCGGCCTTGCGGCGGACGCGATCGGCCTGCGGCTCCACGATGCTCGAGGAGTGGCTCTTGACGCCGATCCCGAGCGCATTGCACAGGTCGACGGTCTCTTTGTTCTCGAGTCCGAGCTCACGTGCGAGCTCGTACACCCTGATCTTGCCTGCCAAGAGTCTTCGTTTCGCCTTACGTCGGTCGTCTATCTGCTTCTGCGTCCGGTCTGTAGCGACACACGGGCTCGGGTCCTGGTGGAGCCGAGCCGCAGTCCTTCATCCTCGCGCGTTCTGGGCCCCACCACGAACCGAGTCCCTGGTGTCGCGGACCGCGGCCTCGAACGAGGCGGGATCGACCGGCCCCCGGAGGGCCCGTTCGACTGCCCGGTGACGCACCGCCTGGGCCGCGCACTCGGAGAGTGTCGCAACACAGAGCCATGCGCCCCTGCCTGGGAGTGTACGGCCAAATCGCACCGTTCCCTCAGGTGTTCGGACCATGCGGACCAGCTCGTCCTGGCCGGCGGTGCGCCGGCAGCCGATGCAGGTCCGCTGTGGTGGGGTCAGGGTTGCTCGGCCTCCTGGTCGGCGGCGGGCTCCTCCGCGGTGGCAGCGGGCGGCTCCTCGCCCTCCTCGGCCTCGGTGGCCGCTTCCTCGGCCTCGGGGCAGCTTCCTCGGTGACCGCCTCCTCGGGGGCAGCCTCCTCGGGGGCAGCTTCCTCGGGGGCCGGCGCTTCGGTCGTCGCATCCCCGTCGGCCGGCTCCTCGGCGGCCGGCTCTGCGTCGCCCGGTTCGGGGGCGTCCTCGGCCGATTCGAGGTACTCGGCGGCCGACACGGCGGGACCGCCCTCGGCGGGCTGCCAGACCTGCTCGCCGGTGGCCTCGTCGACCACCCACTCGCCCTCGGCCCAGTCCTGCTCGGCGAAGGCGGCCTCGGCCTCGGCCAGCTGGGTCTCGGACTTGATGTCGATGGCCCAGCCGGTGAGCCGGCCGGCGAGGCGGGCGTTCTGGCCCTCCTTGCCGATGGCCAGGCTGAGCTGGTAGTCGGGGACGATGACCATGGCGGTGCCGGTGTGCTCGTCGATGCGGACCTCCTTGACCCGGGCCGGCTGGAGGGCCTTGGCCACGAACTCGAAGGGGTCCTCGGAGAACGGGACGATGTCGATCTTCTCGCCCCGCAGCTCGGTGACGACCTGGCGGACGCGGGAGCCACGGGCGCCGACGCAGGCGCCGACGGGGTCGACGTTGTTGTCGTTGGAGGCCACGGCCATCTTGGTGCGATGTCCTGGCTCGCGGGCGCAGGCCTTGATCTCGACGATGCCGTCGGCGATCTCGGGCACCTCGAGCTTGAACAGCTCGAGGATCAGGCCCGGATGGGTGCGGGACACGACGATCTGGGGGCCCTTGGCCGTCTTGCGCACCTCGACGATGTAGGCCTTGAGGCGGGCGTTGGCCTCGGGCCGCTCGTGGGGCACCTGCTCGGCCTGGGGCAGCAGGGCCTCGACCCGGCCGAGGTCGAGCAGCGTGTAGCGGCTGTCGCTCTGCTGGACGATGCCGGTGACGATGTCGCCCTCGCGGCCGGCGTACTCCTCGTACTTCATCTCGCGCTCGGCCTCGCGGATGCGCTGGGTCATCACCTGGCGGGCGGTCTGGGCGGCGATGCGGCCGAAGTTCTCGGGGGTGACGTCGAAGATGTCGCCGACCGGCTCGCCGTCTTCGTCGAGCTCCTGGCCGTAGACGCGGATGTCGAAGGTGGCGGGATCGATGGTGACCCAGGCGTACTCGAGGGCGCCGGGCATGCGCTTGTACGCCGACTCGAGCGCGTCGGCGAGCGCCGACATCAACGTGTCGACGGAGATGCCCTTGTCGGCGGCGAGCGCCTGCAGGGCCTCGAACATTTCGGGACTGCTCACGATCGTTCTCTCTTCTTCGTCTGGTTGGACTTCTGTTGGCCGGACTTCTGCTGGCCGGACTTCTTGGCGGGCTTCTTGCCGGCCTTCTTGGACCCGCCGGGCTTCTCGGAGGGACCCCAGCTGAACACGGTGCGGGCCCGCTCGATGTCGGCGTAGGCGAGGGTACGTTCGCCGCCCTCTTCGAGCTCGACGGTGACGAGCTCGTCGTCGGCACCGGTGAGCACGCCACGGACCCGCCGCTCGCCCTCGATGTCGGGCTTGGTGCGCACGGTGACCTCGCTGCCGACGGCGCCGGCGAAGTGGTCGGGGGTCCGCAGGTTGCGCTCGAGGCCGGGGCTGGTGACCTCGAGGACGAACGAGCCGCTGATGGGGTCTTCCTCGTCGAGGCGGGTGTTCAGCTGGCGGGCGATGCCGGTGAGGGTGTCGAGGTCGATGCCCTCGTCGCTGGTGCCGTCGCCTCGAGTGAGGGCGACCACGAGCTTGCCGCCGTTCAGGGTGACGTCGTAGACGCGGGCGCCGGCGGCGTCGGCGAGGGGCTCGACCATGGAGCGGACGAGATCGGTCTTGGCCATGGTCGGTCCTCCTCTCGGGACAGTGGGCCGGGCGGGGGTTCGGCGTCGGAAACAACAGAAGCGTGGGCCCAGGGCCCACGCTCCGTGGTTGGAACGAGTTGCAGTTCGGGATTGTACCCGAACTAGTACGCCCGGGCGCAGACCGCGAACAGGTCGTCCTCGTCCTCGTCGGCCGGCACCGACCCGTCGGCCCGCTGGATGCAACGGACGGTGACCGCCTTGTCGCCGAGGGCGGCCTCGGCGTCGCGCACGACGTCCCAGGGCACGCGGGCGAAGCCGGTGGCGGCGGCGTCGAGCACCTCGTCGACGGTGCTGGCCTCGGCCGTGTGGGCGTCGCGGAAGGCGGTGGCCTCGTCGAGCAGGCCCCGCTGGATCTCCTCGAGGATGCGGGGAACGGTGGTGACCAGCTCGTCGAGGGCGACGGGGGTCTTCTCGCCCGTGTCGCGGCGCACCAGCACCGCCTTGGACTCGGCCACGTCGCGGGGGCCGATCTCGAGGCGGACGGGCACGCCCTTGAGCTCCCAGTCGGTGGAGCGGCGGCCGAACGCGGTGTCGACCCGGTCGTCGAGGCGCACCCGCACGCCGGCCTGGTCGAGCTGGTCGGCGACCTGGCGGGCCACCTCGCCGGCGCCGTCCTCGTCGCGGATGACCAGCACCACGGCCTGGATGTGGGCGAGGCGGGGCGGCACCCGCAGGCCCCGGTCGTCGCCGTGGCACATGATGAGCCCGCCCACCATGCGGGTGGAGGTGCCCCACGAGGTGGTCCAGCACAGCTGCTGCTGGCCCTGGTCGTCGAGGTACTGGATGTCGAAGGCCTTCGAGAAGTTCTGGCCCAGCTCGTGGCTGGTGCCCATCTGCAGGGCCTTGCCGTCGCGCATCATCGCCTCGCAGGCCATGGTGTTGATGGCGCCGGCGAAGCGGTCGTAGCTGGGCTTGATGCCCAGGTGGACGGGCATGGCCAGCACGTCGACCATGAAGTCGGCGTAGGCCTCGTGGAGGATGCGGGTGGCGTAGGCGGCGGCGTCCTCGCGCGTGGCGTGGGCGGTGTGGCCCTCCTGCCAGAGGAACTCGGTGGTGCGCAGGAACAGGCGGGGGCGCAGCTCCCAGCGCACGACGTTGCCCCAGGCGTTCAGCAGCAGGGGCAGGTCGCGGTAGGACTGCACCCACTTGCCCATGTACTCGCCGATGACGGTCTCGGACGTGGGGCGGACGACGACCCGCTCCTCGAGGTCCTTGCCGCCGGCGTGGGTGACCACGGCCAGCTCGGGGCTGAACCCCTCGACGTGCTCGGCCTCTTTCGTGAGGTAGCTCTCGGGGATGAACAGCGGGAAGTAGGCGTTCTCGGCGCCGCAGGCCTTGATGCGGTCGTCCATCTCGGACTGCATGCGTTCCCACAGCCCGTAGCCGTAGGGACGGATGACCATCGTGCCCCGCACCGGGCCGTTGTCGGCCAGCTCCGCCTTGTTGAGGACGTCCTGGTACCAGCGGGGGAAGTCCTCGGCCTGGGGAGTGAGCACGGGTGCTTTCGCCATGGCCGTGCAGGTTAGGGGCGAGCGCCGGCGCCGGCGGCATGCGTTGGGGCGGGGCTGGCGCTCCGCCGGCGAGGATCCTCGGCGTTCGATGCGGTATCTGCATCGCCGGCGAGGACCCGCTCGTTCGGCTCCGTGGTCCGCCGGCGAGGGTCCTCTGGTCCGGTGCACCGGGCGCATCGTCGGCGAGGATCCTCGGCGGAGTGACATGGCCTGTCCGTGGTTTTCCTGTCAGACCATGTGGACATGCTGTATCCCATGCGTTCCACGACCAAGCTCGGACAGGCGCTCGCCTTCGCCCGAGCACATCACGACCTGCTCACCACCGCCGCCATGCGCACCGAAGGCCTGTCCCCACGACAGATCGGCGAGTTGTGCGACGACGCCGTCATCGAACGGATCATCCGCGGCCTGTACCGGTTGGCCGGCAGCCGAACCCGGCTCCAGGACATCGCTGCCTGCCTCCTCCGCCACCCTGCGGCCTCGGCATCCCACGTGTCCGCGCTCTACGTCCACGACCTGGAGATCGAGCCGCCTCGGCGCCCGTACTTCAACTTGCCCGAACACGCCGGTCACGCCACGCCATTGGGCGTCGCCCACCGCAGTCCCCTCGCACCTGCCGATCGCACCGTCCGCAAGGGCCTCCGCGTCACGACCCTGGCCCGCTCCGTGGTCGACTCGGCCGAGGTGCTCGCGGTCGACCGGCTGGCCGAGGTGGTGAACGAGGCGGTGAGCCGCAAGCTCGTCACCATCCCGGCGATCGTGGAAGCGGCCGAGCGGGCGGAAGCCGCGCCGGGGCGGGCGGGGCTCGGCCGTCTCCGGGCCGTGCTCGCCAGCTGGACCGATGCCATCGAGCCCGATTCGCCGGCCGAGGCAGCGGCCGTCCGGCGCATCCGGTCCTTCGGCCTGCCGGCGCCCACGACCCAGCACGAGGTCTTCGACGAAGACGGCACCTTCGTCGCCCGACTCGACATGGCCTGGCCCGACCACCTCGTCGGCCGGGAGTACGTCTCGGCCCGCTGGCACCGCCCCGACCGCATCGAGGCCGACGAACTGCGCCTGCAGCGACTCGAGCGGTTGGGCTGGTCGATGGACAACCTGTACCGGCACCAGCTGCAACCGAACGAGGTCGACTGGCTCCGCTCGCTCGCCGTCGACCTGACCAGCCGCCGCGCGGCATCTGCCTGACATCACCGGCGCGAGCGCCGAGGTCCTGAGCCCGGCCGAGCCGTTCGGCTGCTGGGCACCGGGCCTCGCTCGCTGCTCGCCGCGCATCGAGCATCGAGCATCACCGGGGGTGGACCGAACCCGAGGACCCTCGCCGGCGATGCTCTGACCGCGGCTTCGCCGAGGATCCGCTCGTACGGACATCACCCGGGGGCTGCACCGAACAAGAGGATCCTCGCCGGCGATGCGCCAGCGACGCTGTCGCCGAGGATCCTCGGGTTCGACCCGGGCGGTGGGGTGGGCGTTGGGGATGGGCGTGGCGCCGGCGGTGCGGGCCGGCGGCGCGGCGCCGGCCGTCGGAGCTGTCAAGATCGACGACCGTCACAGCCGCCGGGTACCACGGGGTCGCCGTGCTCACCATCCACCGCAGCGAACGAGCCGATGCCCTCGTCGGCGCGCTCGTCGACGTGCTGGTCGAGCCGCTGGCCGACCCGTTCGCCCCCGAGATCGTCGCCGTACCCACCCGCGGGGTCGAGCGGTGGCTGACCCACCGGCTGGGCGGCACCCTCGGCGCCAGCGCCGGCCGCCACGACGGCGTGTGCGCCAACGTCGAGTTCCCGTTCCCGGGTCGTCTGGTGGGCGACGTGCTGGCCGTGGCCACGGGCGTCGACCGGGACGAGGACCCGTGGCGGCCCGAGCGGCTCGTGTGGCCGCTGCTCGACGTCATCGACGAGCACCTCGACGAGCCCTGGCTCGAGCTGCTGGCCGCCCACCTGGGGCGAGCCACCACCGATCCCGGCGGCGATCCCGGCGGCGATCCCGGCGGCGACCAGGCCGCCGATCACGCCGCCGAGCTGCGCCAGCACCGCCGCTTCGCCACCGCCCGGCACCTCGCCGATCTCTTCGACCGCTACGGCATCTACCGACCCGACATGGTGCTGGGCTGGCTCGACGCCGGTCCCGTTACGCCGGCACCGGACATCCCCGACGACGCCCAGTGGCAGCCTCGGCTGTGGCACGCCCTGCGCACCCGTGTCGACGCACCGAGCCCGCCCGAGCGCATCGCCGACGCCTGCGCCCGGTTGCGTACCGGCAGCGTCGCCCTGCCGCACCTGCCGGCGCGGCTCTCGCTGTTCGGGCTCACCCGCCTGCCGGCCACCTACCTCGACGTCCTCCGGGCGCTGGCGGCCGAGCGGGACGTCCACCTCTTCGCCCTCCACCCGTCGATCGTGCTGTGGGACCGCATCGCTGCCACGCCGACGCCGCCGCTGCCGATCCGGCGCGTCGACGACCCCACCACCGAGGTGCCCCAGAACCCGCTGCTGCGGACCTGGGCCACCGACACGCGCGAGATGCAGCTCGTGCTGAGCGCCGCCGCCGATGCGACCGCCGCGCACCACGCCGTGGACGTCGGCGACGCGTCGACCCTGCTGCACCGCATCCAGGCCGACATCCGGGCCGACGAGACCCCGCCCGGGCGCCCCGTGGCCGGCGAGGCCGACCGCCGCGCCGTCCTCGAACCCGACGACCGGTCCGTCCAGGTGCACTCGTGCCACGGACCGGCCCGACAGGTCGAGATCGCCCGCGACGCCATCTGCCACGCCTTGGCCGACGACCCCACGCTCGAGCCCCGCGACGTCATCGTGCTGTGCCCCGACATCGACGAGTTCGCCCCGCTCCTGCACGCCACGTTCGGCGCCACCACGCCCGACCCCGACCCGGCGGCACCACCGCCGCCCGACCGCGGCCTGCCCCACCTCCCCTACCGGTTGGCCGACCGCAGCCTGCGTCAGACCAACCCGCTGCTGGCCACGCTCGACGCCCTGCTGTGCACGGTCGACGGTCGGCTGACCGCCCCCGAGGTGATCGGGTTCGCCGGACGCGAGCCGGTCCGCGTCCGGTTCCGCTTCGACGACGACGATCTCGAGCGACTGGCCGCGTGGACGTCGGACACCAACATCCGCTGGGGCCTCGATGCCCACCGCCGGTCCCGCTACTGGCTGGGTGACGTCGACGCCAACACGTGGCGAGCCGGTCTCGACCGGGTGCTGCTCGGGGTGGCGATGGACACCGACGGCTCGCGGATGGTCGGCGGACGGTTGCCCTTCGACGACATCGAGAGCGGCGACGTCGACCTGGCCGGCCGGTTCGCCGAGCTGGTCGATCGGATCGACACCGTCTGCCGCCGCACCGCCGAGAGCCACCCCATCGCCAGTTGGGTGGAGATCCTGGCCGATGCCGTCGATCTCCTGATGGCCTGCCCGGCGCGCGACTCGTGGCAGCGGATGCAGGTGGACGCCATCCTCCGTGAGGTCCACGACGAGGCCACCACCGGCCGGACCGCCGACGACCCGACGGCCCTCGGCGAGGCCGACGAACCGGTCAGCGCCGACGCGCTGCTGTCGCTCACCGAGGTCCGGGCGCTGCTGGCCGACCGGCTGCGAGGCGCACCCACGCGGGCCGACTTCCGCACCGGCGCCATCACCATGTGCACCCTGGTGCCGATGCGGGCGGTCCCCCACCGGATCGTGTGCGTGCTCGGGCTCGACGACGGTGCGTTCCCCCGGGTCGGTCACGGCGACGGCGACGACCTGCTGCGGCGTGACCCCATGGTCGGCGACCACGACCGCCGCACCGAGGACCGCCAACTCCTCCTCGACGCCTTCCTCGCCGCCACCGACCGCTTCATCGTCACGACGACGGGCGCCGACGTCCGCACCAACGAGCGCCGACCGCCGGCGGTGCCGCTGGCCGAGCTGCTCGACGTCGTGGACCGGACCGCGGTCACGGTCGCCGGCGACGACGCCACCACCCAGGTGGTGACCCGCCACCCGCTGCAGCCCTTCGACCCCGCCGCCCATCATGTCGGCGAGGGCCGGCCGTGGGCGTTCGACAGGGTCCACCTCGCCGGCGCCCGGGCCGTCACCGGCACCCGGCGGCCACGGCCACCGTTCCTGGCCGCTCCGCTCGGCCCCGTACCCCCGGCCGACGGCGTCGTCGGCCTCGACGACCTGGTCCGGTTCGTGCAGCACCCGGTGCGCGAGTTCCTGCGCCAGCGGCTGGGCGTCAACGTGTGGGAGGACGACGACGAGCTCCCCGACGCCATCCCCGTCGAGCTCGACGCGCTCCAGCGCTGGAGCATCGGCCAGCGGCTGGTCGAGCGGCTCGTCGCCGGCGACCCGCTCGACGCCGCCGTTGCCGCCGAGCTCGCCGTCGGCGCACTGCCTCCCGAGGCGATGGGTCGAGCCACCATCGGCTCGATCCAGGAGGTCGCCGAGCGGATCCACGCCGTCGCCGACGCCTGCGGCGCCGCCGGCGCCACGTCGTCGCTCGAGATCGACCTCGACCTGGGCGATGTCGCCGGCGGTGGGCGGGTGGCGCTGGTCGGCACCGTCACCGGCATCCGCCACGACGCCACCTGCACCGTGTCCTACAGCAGCGTCGGCGCCCGGCACCGGCTGGCGGCGTGGCTGCGCGTCCTGGCCCTGTCCGCCGGCCACCCCGAGACGCCGTGGCGGGCGCTGACCGTGGGCAAGAAGAAGTCGGGCGGACGCGTGGTCGAGGTCACCGCTCTCGACGGACCACCCGAGGCCCGGCGCACCGAGGCGACCCGGCTTCTCACCGACCTCGTGGCCCTGCGAGCCCAGGGTCTGTGCGAGCCGCTCCCGGTCCCGTGCAAGACCGCCGCTGCCTGGGCCGACGCCCGCCGGCGAGGCCGGCATCCGGAGAAGTCCGCGGTGCGCGACTGGGAGTCGAGTCATCGCTTCGACGGCGAGGCGGCCGACCGCAGTCACCTGACCGTGTTCGGTGGCGAGCTGCGCCTCGACCAGCTGCTGGCCATCGCGCCCACCGACTTCGAGTCCGGCCCGGGGTGGGCCGAGGACGAGTCCACCCGGCTGGGTCGCCTGGCCCGCCGCCTCTGGGACCCCCTGCTGCTCCGCGAGGTCCAGCGATGAGCCCGCGCACCGACGCCTCGCCGGATCGGGGTCGGATCGCCGGTGTCGCCCCCGGGGTCACGGTCATCGAAGCCAGCGCCGGCACCGGCAAGACGCACCGCGTCACGTCGCTGGCGGTCGAAGCGCTGGCCGACGGGCTCCCGATCGAGTCGCTGCTGCTGGTCACGTTCACCAGGGCGGCCACCGGCGAGCTGCGCGACCGGGTGTGGCAGCGCCTGGTCGCCGTCGAGGCCGACCTCCACGACCACCTGACCACCGGCACGACGCCGATCGACGACGTCAGCCGCGGTCTGTGCGACGCGGAGCGGTCGGTGGTCGAGCGGCGCCACCAGCGCCTGGCCGGCGTCGTCGCCCAGTTCGACGCCGCCACCATCGCCACCATCCACGGGTTCTGCGAGCAGGTGCTGAGCCGGGTCGGCTTCGCCGGCGACGTCGAGCGCGACGTCACCTTCATCGAGGATCCCCGCGACCTCACCGAGCAGGTGGTCGACGACCTGCTGGTCCAGCGGTTCCACAAGAAGGTGGCGTTCGAGTTCCCCCGCGACGCCGCCCGCCGGATCGCCGAGGCCGTCATCACCAACCCCCACGCCCGGCTGGTGCCCGGCGGCGACGACCCCGACCCGTGGGCGGCCATGCGGTCGCGCTTCGCGACGATGGTCCGCGAGCGGCTCGACACCCGCAAGCGCGAGCTGCGGGTGCTGGGCTACGACGACCTGCTGACCCGCCTCGAGCAGGCGCTGGCCGGTCCCCAGGCCGACGTGGTCCGGCGCCGGCTCCACGAGCAGTACCGGCTGGTGGTGGTCGACGAGTTCCAGGACACCGATGCGGTGCAGTGGAACATCCTGCGCGACGCCTTCCTCGACGACGGCCGCGGGGGTGGCGGCAGCGTGGCGCTGGTCCTGGTCGGCGACCCGAAGCAGGCGATCTACGCCTTCCGGGGTGCCGACGTGCATGCCTACCTGGCGGCCCGCGACCTCGCCGGCGCCGCACGGACCCAGCCGCTCACCGTGAACTGGCGCAGCGATGCCGACCTGCTGCGCGGGCTCGACGAGGTGTTCGGCACCGCCACGCTCGGCCATCCGGCCATCGGGTACCGGCGCACCGAGGCCGCCCCCCACCACCGCGAGCCCGGCCTGGTCGGCGGTCGGCGAGCCACCCCGGTGCGCCTGCGCCACGTCCGCCGCGACACCCCCGACGCCGTGCACACGCCCAACAGCGGTGATCTCCAGGCCGCCTGGGCGCGTGCGTTCGTCGCTCGCGACCTGGCCGCCGACGTGGTGTACCAGCTCGACGAGGCCAGCGGTGCCCGCCTGGTCGACCGGCGCGCCGATGGCACGACCGAAGAGCGCCCCGTCCGGCCGGCCGACATCGCCGTGCTGGTCCGCCGCCACGCCGAGGCCGACCTGGTGCGCGAGGCTCTGGCCGACGTCGGCGTGCCCACGGTGGTCAACGGCGCCGGCAGCGTCTTCGACACCGCGGCGGCCCAGGACTGGCTCACGCTGCTGCAGGCGATCGAGCAGCCGGCGTCCACCACCCGCGTGCGCAGCGCGGCGATGACGGCCTTCTTCGGCTGGTCGGCCGACGACGTGGCCACCGCCGCCGACGACGCCTGGGACCACGTCCACGGCCGCCTGGCGGAGTGGCGCCGGCGGCTGCTGACGCGTGGCGTCGCCACGCTGTTCGAGCAGGTCCAGGCGGGCGAGCGCCTGCCCGAACGGCTGCTCGCCGAGCTGGGCGGCGAGCGCCGACTCACCGACCTGCGCCACCTGGCCGAACTGCTCCACCAGCACGGCTCCGACCACGACACCGCCCCGGCCACGCTCGTGGCCTGGCTGCGCGAACGCATCCGCCGCAGCCAGCGCGAGGCCGACGACGAGGCCCTGAGCCGGCGCCTCGAGACCGACGCCCAGGCCGTGCAGGTCTGGACGGTGCACCGCAGCAAGGGGCTCGAGTTCCCCATCGTGTACGTGCCGTACCTGTGGCGCGAGGGGTGGATCCCCGACGACGCCCCGCCCCTGTTCCACGAGGGTGGCGAGCGCTGCATCGACGTCGGCGGGCCGACCCGGCCGGGCCACGACGCCAACGTGGCCCGCCACATCGCCGAGGAGCGGGGCGAGGAGCTGCGCCTGGCCTACGTGGCGCTCACCCGGGCCCGCCACCAGGTGGTCGTCTGGTGGGCGTCGACCTACGGCGCCTGCGAGTCGCCGCTGGGCACGCTGCTGTTCGCACCCCACAGCAAGGACGGGCGCCTGGAGTCGACGCCCGACGACGATCGCGCCCGCACGATCCTCGACGTGCTCGCCCAGCAGGCGGGCGGCGCCATCTCGGTCGACACCGCCAGCGGCGGCGCCGACGAGCACTGGTCGCCGGCGCCCGACGCCGCCGAGCAGCTCGGTGTCCGCTCGTTCGACCGCCAGCTCGACCTCACGTGGCGGCGCACCTCGTACTCGGCGCTCACCGCCATCGCCCACGAGTCCGCCCACGCCCACGCGGGCCCCGCCCCGGCGGCGCCCGAGCACGACGACCGGGGACTGGAGGACGAGCGGATGCTCGACGACGTCGTCCTGCGGGCCGCCGGTGACGAGCAACACGAGGCCGCCCTGCGGGCCGTGCCGTCCGTGTTCGGCGACACCGGCGGCGGCACCCGCTTCGGCACGCTGGTCCA
Source organism: uncultured Acidimicrobiaceae bacterium (assembly GCA_963800295.1). GTDB lineage: Bacteria > Actinomycetota > Acidimicrobiia > Acidimicrobiales > Salinilacustritrichaceae > Salinilacustrithrix. Next base: position 344,826 of record CAWDAJ010000002.1, on the reverse strand, counting down.
CGCCGTGCTCGAGCACACCGACTTCACCGCCACCGACCTGCCGGCCGCGCTGCGGCGGGCGCTGGCCGACCAGCACCGCAGCGGACTGGCCGACGTCGACGCCAGCGCCCTGGTCGCCGGGCTGGCCGCGGCCATCGAGACGCCACTCGGCCCGCTGGTCGACGACCTGCGTCTGCGCGACGTCACCCCACGGGACCGCCTCGACGAGCTCCACTTCGAGGTGCCGTTGGTCGGCGGCGACGAGCCGTCCGGCACCCTGACCGTGGCCGCCATCGCCGACGTGGTGGCCCGGACGCTGCCGGCCGACGACGTGCTGGCCGGCTACCACGAGCACCTCCAGGGCCCCGAGCTGGCCCAGTCGGTGCGGGGGTACCTCAGCGGCTCGATCGACGTGGTCCTCCGCACCGGCACCGGCCCGAACGAGCGGTACGTGGTGGTCGACCACAAGAGCAACTGGCTCGGCGTGCCCGGCGAGGAGCTGACGGCGTGGCACTACCGGCCGGCGGCCATGCGCGACGCCATGGTGAAGGCGCACTACCCGCTGCAGGCGATCCTGTACGCCGTCGCCCTCCACCGCTACCTGCGCTGGCGCCTTCCCGAGTACGACCCCGGGACGAACCTGGGCGGCGTGCTCTACCTGTTCCTGCGCGGCATGGTCGGTGCCGCCGCGCCACGGGTCGACGGCCAGCCGTGCGGGGTGTTCTCGTGGCGACCCCCGACCGAGCTGGTCACCGGGCTCTCCGACGTGCTCGACCGGGGTGGGGCATGAGCGTCGACACCCTCGACGAGCACCGCGCCGAGCGGGCCCACGCCGCCGGCGGATTGCTCGGCACGTTCACCGACGCCACCGTGCTCGATGCCGCCGACGTGCACGTCGGCCGGACGCTCACCCGGCTGAGCGGCGCCGACCCGGCGGTGGGTGACGGCGAGCTCGTCGCCCTCGGCGTGGCCTTCGCCGTGCGCGCCGTGCGCCTGGGCAGCGTCACGGTCGACCTCACCACCATCGCCACCACGGCCACCGTCGACGACGCCGCCGACGTCGACCTGGCCGCACTGCCCTGGCCCGAGCCGGGAGCGTGGGTGGCGGCGATCGCCGCATCACCGCTGACGGCACTCGGCGACGACGAGGTCGACGGGACCGACGCCGAGGCACACCCTCTCCGACTGCTCGGCAGCCGGCTCACGCTCGACCGCTACTGGCGCCACGAGCGGGCCATCGTCGACGACCTGCGGCGCCGCACGGCCGACCCGGTGGCCGACGTCGACGACGCCCTGCTGGACGCCGGGCTCGACCGGCTGTTCCCCGACGCCCTGGCCGACGAGCAGCGGGTCGCCGCCGAGACCGCCGTGCGCCGCTCGTTCGCCGTCATCGCCGGCGGGCCGGGCACGGGCAAGACCACGACGGTGGCCGCCGTGCTGGCGCTGCTCCACGAGCAGGCGGCATCGCTCGGTCGGCCGCTGCGGGTCGCCCTCGCCGCGCCCACCGGCAAGGCCGCCGCCCGACTGACCGAGGCGGTGCACCGCGGTGCCACCGACCTCGACGTCGACCCGTCGGTGCGGGCCGCCATCCTCGCCGCCGAGGCGTCCACCATCCATCGGCTCCTCGGACGGCGTCCGGGCTCCAACAGCCGGTTCCGGCACGACCGCAGCAACCAGCTCCCCCACCAGGTGGTCATCGTCGACGAGACCTCGATGGTCTCGCTGTCGCTGATGGCCCGCCTGGTCGAGGCGGTGCGCCCGTCGGCCCGGCTCGTGCTGGTCGGCGACCCCGAGCAGCTCGTGTCCGTGGAGGCAGGAGCCGTGCTGGGCGACATCGTCGGCGACGCCGCCGACGAGGGCTTCGATGCCGCGGCGGCGCCGGCGACGTCCCGTGGCATCGCCGCCGGGATCACCGTGCTGCGCCGGGTGCACCGGTTCTCGGGTGCGGTCGGCGAACTGGCCCGGGCGGTCGAGGCCGGCGACGCCGACGCCGCCGTCGACCTGCTGTCCGCGGGCACCGGCGGGTTGACGTGGGTGCCCGACGACGCCGCCGTCTCGGCTGCCGCCGACGAGGCGGTGCGCACGGCGGTGGTCGGTCCAGCGGCCGAGGTCGTGGAGGCGGCCCGCCGCGGCGACGCACGCGCCGCGCTCGACGCCATGCAGAAGGTCCAGCTGCTGTGCGCCCACCGGCGCGGGCCGTACGGGGTGGCGGTGTGGCGGACCCGGATCGAGTCGTGGCTGCACGAGGCGGTACCCGGCTACGTGCCCCACGGCTGGTACGCCGGCCGACCACTGCTGATCACCGAGAACGACTACGGGCTGGGGCTGTTCAACGGCGACACCGGTGTCGTGGTCGAGGCCGAGGCCGATGTCGGCGGGCGCCTGCTGAGCGCCTTCGAGCGTCGAGGCCAGATCGTGCTCGTGAGCCCCGCGCGGTTGTCGGCGGTCGAGACGCTCTACGCCATGACGATCCACAAGAGCCAGGGCAGCCAGTTCGGCGAGGTCGTCGTCGTCCTGCCGGACGAGACGTCACCCATCCTCACCCGCGAGCTGCTCTACACCGCGGTGACCCGCGCCGAGCGGGCCGTCACCGTCGTCGGCACCGAGACCGCGGTCCGCCACGCCGTCGACCGCCCGGTCCAGCGCACCTCGGGCCTCCGCGACCGCCTCTGGGCCACCCCGTAGCGATCTGGCAGCCGCTGCGTACCACGGGCCCGGCGGTGTGACGAACCCGAGGGTCCTCTCGTTCGATGCGCCGGGCGCACCGCCGGCGAGGACCCGCTGGTTCGGCTCGCTGGTGCGTCGGCGAGGATCCTCTCGTTCGACGCGCCGGGCGCACCGCCGGCGAGGATCCTCGGCGAACGAACACGACGGCGGCGGCGGTCGGGAGTTCTGAGGCCCTGCCGAAGAACTCCAGAAGCGACGAAGCCCGTCAGGGCTGAGGAGCGGCGCGGTGCTTGCGGATGAGGTCGACGACCTGCTCGGAGGCGTTGGCGTCGTCGCCCTGCTCCTCGAGCAGGAGCGCACGGTCGGCCTCGGCCGCTTCCTTGGCCGCCTTCAGGTCGGCCTTGGACAGCGCCTCGTCGACACCGTGCTCGTGGATGAACGTGGCCCACTCGACGAGGGTGTCGACCATCTCGTCCTCGGGGACGACGGCGACGTTGGTGCCCCGTACGAACAGGTGGCCGCGCTTGTTGCCGGCGGCGATGCCGATGTCGGCGTCGCGGGCCTCGCCGGGGCCGTTGACGACGCAGCCCATGACCGCCACCTGCAGCGGGATCTCGCGATCGCCGAACGCCTTCTGGGCGGCCTCGGCCACGGCGAACACGTCGATCTCGGCCCGACCGCACGACGGGCAGGCGATGAGGTCGACGTTCTTGCGCTCGCGCAGGCCCATGGCCTCGAGCAGCTGGCGACCGGCCCGGGCCTCTTGCACCGGATCGGCGGTGAGCGAGTAGCGGATGGTGTCGCCGATGCCCTCGGCGAGCAGCGTGGCGATGCCGGCGGTGGCCTTGACCAGACCCGCCGGCGGCGGGCCGGCCTCGGTGACGCCGAGGTGCAGCGGGAAGTCGACCTCTTCGCTGAGCTGGCGGTAGGCCTCGATCATCAGGGGCACCGACGACGCCTTCACCGAGATCTTGATGTCGTCGAAGTCGACCTCTTCGAGGTAGCCGATCTCGATCTTGGCCGACTCGACCATGGCTTCGGGCGTGACCTTGTCGCCGTACTTCTCGTAGAGCTTCGGATCGAGCGACCCGGCGTTGACGCCGATCCGGATCGGGACGCCACGGTCCTTGGCCTCGCGAGCCACGGTCTTGATGTGCTCGGGCTTGCGGATGTTGCCCGGGTTGAGGCGCAGGCAGTGGACGCCGGCCTCGAGGGCCTCGAGCGCCCGCTTGTACTGGTGGTGGATGTCGGCGACGATCGGCACCGGCGAGCGGGGGACGATGCGGGCCAGGCCCTCGGCGGCCTCGGGTTCGTTGCAGGTGCAGCGCACGATGTCGCAGCCGGCCGCGGCCAGAGCGTAGATCTGCTGGAGGGTGCCGTCGACGTCGGCCGTCTTGGTGATGGTCATCGACTGCACGGTGATCGGAGAGCCACCGCCGACGGGCACGTCGCCCAGCATGATCTGGCGGGTCTGACGCCGGGGGTAGCGGGATTCGATGAGCTCCATCAGTGCGCCCTCCTCACAGGCCGTCTCTTCATCGGCGGCGCCGTCACAGCGACACCGGATCGATGACGTCGAGGTAGATGGTGGTGATCCCCAGCATCACGAGCAGCACGAACACCGCGTAGACCAGCGGCAGCAGGCGGGCCATGTCGACGTGGTAACGAGCACGACCGGGCCGCAGGGCCTCGCGGATGCGTTCGTAGGTGGCGATCACCACGTGACCGCCGTCGAGGGGCAGCACCGGCAGCAGGTTGAAGATGCCGATGGTGATGTTGATGCCCACGAAGAAGAGCAGGAACCCGAGCAAGCCGTTCTCGGTGAGGTCGGCACCGATCTGCACGGCACCGACGATGGAGATGATGCGGCCGTCGTCGGGCTGCTCGCTCGTGGTGGACGATCCGCCCGAACCCGTCGGCGTGTCGACGACCGTGGAGTCGTCCTGGCCCTTGGCCACGTCGCCGGCGAAGTTGGCGATGCCCGACGGCGAGAAGAAGTCGCCGATGAAGCCGAACGTTGCCGTGGTCTGGTCGGCGAAGTCGCCCAGGGCGGCACCGGTGGCGGCGAGCGGTCCGACCGTGGTCTTGACCAGGTCGCGCTTGATGCCGAGGAGGCCACGGCTGCGGTCGTCGGGGTTGACCCCGACCTCGACCGGCACGTCGACGACCCGTCCGTCGCGCTGCACGGTGAGATCGATCTTCTCCCCCGGCATCTCCGAGACCGTGGTGGCGAAGTCGGTGAACGTGTCGTACTGGCGGCCGTCCATGGACAGGACGCGGTCGCCCGGCTGCAGGCCGGCGTCGGCGGCGGCGCTGTCGGGCAGCACCGAGCCGACCTCCCACTCGCGGTCCTGGGTGAGGCTGCCGCCGGGCACACCCACGAACGCGTACAGCAGGAACAGGATGAAGATGGCCTGCAGGAAGTGCATCGTGGACCCGGCCACGGCCACCGCCATCCGGCGGGGGTAGCTGGCCTCGCGGTAGGCCCGGGGCTCGTCCTCGGGCTCGACCTCGTCGAGGTTGTTCATGCCGATGATCTTCACGTAGGCGCCGGCCGGGATGGCCTTGAGCCCGTATTCGGTCTCGCCCTTGCGGAACGACCAGATCTTGGGGCCGAAGCCGATGAAGAACTCGGTGACCTTCATGCCGCCCCACTTGGCGGTGAGGTAGTGGCCGAGCTCGTGGAGGAAGATCATCACCACCACACCGACCACGACCACGAGCATCGGCCAGCCGCCCCAGACGCCGAGCAGGGCGACGAGCGCGGCGAGGATCCCCAACCGCCAGGGGCTCGATCCGGTGGCGTCGGCACGGCGCCCTTCCGGCGGAGCCGGCGTGGGGGGCGGGGACTGGTCCTGGAGGTCGGTCACTCGGAGAACCTCTCGTCGATGAGGTGCGCAGCGAGCCGCCGGGCGGCGGCGTCGGCCTGGAGAACGTCGTCGAGGCTGTGCGCGTTCCCCCATCATGCCGGTCGAGGACGGCGTCGAGGACGTCGGGGATGTCGATCCAGCGGATGCGGCCGGCCAGGAAGGCCTCGACCGCCACCTCGTTGGCGGCGTTGAGCGTGGCCGGGGTGATGCCGCCGGCCCGTCCCGCCCGGTAGGCCAGGTCGAGGCACGGGAAGGCGTCGCGGTCGGGCGGCTCGAAATCGAGGCGCGACAGCTCGCGCCAGTCGATGGGACCGAACCCGGTGGCGATGCGGTCGGGGTGGGCCAGGGCGTAGCCGATGGGCAGGCGCATGTCGGGCATCGACAGCTGGGCGATGGTGGCGCCGTCGGTGGCGGTCACCATGGAGTGCACGACCGACTGCGGGTGCACGACGACGTCGATGTCGTCGAAACCCACGCCGTACTCGGCACCGAACAGCTCGTGCGCCTCGATGACCTCGAGCCCCTTGTTCATGAGCGTCGACGAGTCGACCGTGATCTTGGGTCCCATGCTCCACGTGGGGTGGGCCAGGGCGTCGTCGATGGTGACCTCGGCCAGGTCGCTGCGGCTGCGCCCCCGGAACGGACCGCCCGAGGCGGTGAGCACGATCTTGGCCACCCGGCGGCCAGGCGCGTCGCCGCGTTCGTCCGGGGGCACGGCGACCGAGCGCAGGCACATGTGCACGGCGCAGTGCTCGGAGTCGACCGGCACCAGCTCGGCGCCCGGGGTGGCGCGGGCGTCGGCCACGACGGGCCCCGCAGCGATGAGCGACTCCTTGTTGGCCAGCGCCAGGCGCTTGCCGGCCTGCAGCGTTCCGAGCGTGACGGACAGGCCGGCGAAGCCGACGACGCCGTTCACGCAGACGTCGGCGACATCGCTGATGGACGCCAAGGCGTCGGGGCCGGCCACGACCTCGGTGCCGGTGGGGACGCCGGCCTCGACGGCGGCGGCCTTGGTGGCGTCGGCGATGGCGACGACCTTGGGACGCACCGCCCGGGCCTGCTCGACCAGCGCGTCGACCGAGGAGTTGGCCCCGATGGCCACCACCTCGAACCGTTCGGGCTCGGCGGCCACGACCTCGAGGGTCTGGGTGCCGATGGAACCGGTCGACCCGGCGATCGAGACCGTCGTCAGCGTCACCGTGTCAGGGTACGAGCTACAGGAAGAAGTCCGACAGCTTGGCCACGTAGTAGACCGCGGGCAGCACGAACAGCAGGGCGTCGAAGCGGTCCATGAACCCGCCGTGCCCGGGCAGCACCGTGCCCATGTCCTTGATGCCGAGATCGCGCTTGATCATCGACTGGCACAGATCGCCCAGCGGCGCGACCACGGCCACGGTGAGACCGAGGGCCAGGCCGTCGCCCAGCGAACCGAACGGCTCGGACAGGAAGCCGTAGATGAGCGCCACGGTGAGGGCGGCGATGCAGCCGCCGAGCAGACCTTCGATGGTCTTGTTGGGGCTGGCCTCGGACAGCGGCGAACGGCCGGCGCTGCGACCGACGAAGTAGCCGCCGACGTCGTAGGCCACGGTGGCGAGGATGGCCCCGAACAGGATGCCCTTGCCGGCGTCGCCCACGCCGGTGCCGCCCTGCACGGCGAGCAGAGCGGTGGCGAACGAACCGAACAGGCCCACCCACCCCACGCCCAGCAGCGTGACCCCGATGTTGAGCGTGGCCTGGTCGTGACCCGCGCCCCACAGGAACCACAACATCGAGAACGCGACGGTCAGGGCGAGCACGGCCGGTATGGCGGCCTCGCCCCGGTGGTAGGTGGCGAAGGCCATGCCGGCGGTGGCCACGATGCCCAGCAGCGCCGCCGGCTGGTAGCCGACCTCGCGCAGCTTGGTGTACAGCTCGGCGACGGCCATGGTCACCACGGCGATGACCAGGGCGGCGGCGGTCGCAGGGCCGAGGGCGAAGAGCACGGCGGCGACCACGAGGAAACCGACGCCCACACCGACGGCCTGGCCGATGTTGCGGTCGCCGCCGACGCGCGGACGCGCCGCGCCGGGGACCCGCTGGCGGGCGGGAGCGCCGGGGGTGACCCGGCCACCACCGACCACGATCTTGCGGGGACCGGTGGCCTCGGGGACGCCGGCGTCGTCGTAGTCGTCGCCGAACTCGTCGTAGTCCTCGTCGTAGTAGAGCTCGTCGTCGGCGTCGCCGCCGCCGGCGAAGACCGAACGGCCCGGCGGCGGCTCGTCGAGGTCGTCGAAGGTGAAGAAGTCCTCGGGATCGGGCCGGTCGGTGTCGAGCGCACCGACCCGGGTGTCGTCGTCGCCGAAGGCGCTGAGGTCGTCCTCGTCGGACCACTCGTCACGCTCGTCGCGCCAGCGCGGCGATGCGGCGAAGGCGCCCCAGTCGCGCTCGGACTCGGGCTCGTCGTCGAAGATCGAGCCCCCGACCGCCGGCTGCTGACCGGTGGGCGGTTCGGTCCAGTGGGGCAGCTCGGGGGGCGGCTCGTCGCCGGCCGACGACGACAGCGGGAAGCGCAGCACGGGCTCGGGTGCGTCGGCGGGCGGGCCGCCCGGACGGTCGCCGGGGCGCGGCTCGTCGGGCGAGCGGCGGTGGGCGACGTCGTCCCGCTCGAGCGCCTCGGCCGCCTCCTCGGCGCCGATGATGCGCACGCCCTCCGGATCGTCCGGGTTGCGTTCGGGTCCGTTCTCGTCAGTCATGGCGATGTCCTCCCGGCCGTCAGACCTCGAGGAGCTCCTGCTCCTTCTGCTCGAGCGCCTTGTCGATCTGGGCTTCGCGCTCGTGCGTGAGCTTGTCGAGCTCCTTCTCGGCCCGGGCGAGATCGTCTTCGGAGAGCTCGCCGTCCTTCTCGAGCGACTCGAGCTCCTGGCGGGCGTTGCGGCGGGTGTTGCGGATCTGGATGCGACCCTCTTCGGCCTTGTGCTTGACCACGCGGACGAAGTCCTTGCGTCGCTCCTCGGTGAGCTGGGGGAAGTTGAGGCGCAGCACGGTGCCGTCGCTGGAGGGGTTCAGTCCGAGGTCGGACTGCTGGATGGCCTTCTCGATGGCACCCAGCGCGGTCTTGTCGAACGGGGAGATCACCAGCGTGCGGGCCTCGGGGACGCTGAAGCCGGCGAGCTGCTGGAGCGGGACCTCGGAGCCGTAGTACTCGACCGGCAACTTCTCGACCAGCGACGGGGTGGCCCGTCCGGTGCGCACGCCCGCGAACTCGCCACGGGTGTGGGAGACGGCGTTGGCCATCTTCTCCTTGGCGTCGTCCAGGATCATGGACACGAGCTCTTGACTCACGAAACCAGCGTACCGATCGCCTCGCCGCGCAAGATGGACCGCACGTTGCCGGGCGTCATGAGGTCGAACACCACGATGGGCAGCTCGTTGTCCATGCACAGGGTGATGGAGGTGGAATCCATCACCGCCAGCCCTCGGTTGAGCACGTCGAGGTAGGTGATGGTCTCGAGCTTCTCGGCCGTTGGATCGGTGCGGGGATCGGCGGTGTAGATGCCGTCGATGCCCGAGTGGCTGCCCTTGAGGACCGCCTCGGCGTCGATCTCGACGGCCCGCAGCGCGGCGGTGGTGTCGGTGGTGAAGAACGGGTTGCCGGTGCCGGCCGCGAAGATCACGACCCGGCCCTTCTCGAGGTGGCGGATGGCCTTGCGCCGGATGTAGGGCTCGGCGACCTGGGCCATGTGGATGGCCGTCTGCACGCGCGTGGGCTGGCCCTTGCGCTCGAGGATGTCCTGGAGCGCCAGGGCGTTCATCACGGTGCCGAGCATGCCCATGTAGTCGGCCTGGGCACGGTCCATGCCCTTGCCGGCACCGGTCATGCCCCGCCAGAGGTTGCCGCCACCGACGACGACGGCGACGTCGACGTCGGCGCGGCGGCAGTCGAGGACCTCTTCGGCGATCTGGCCGACGGTGTCGCCGTCGATGCCGAAGCCGGCGTCACCGGCGAAGGCTTCGCCGGAGAGCTTGAGGAGCACCCGCTTCCAGCGGGGCCGCTGGGAGTCGGGTGCGTCCATCAGGACCCGATGACGACCTGCTCGAACCGCTCGAGCGTGGCGTCGCCGAGCAGCTTGTCGATGGTGACCTTCTCGTCACGGACGAACTTCTGCTCGAGCAGCACCTGGTCGCGGAACCAGCCGTCGAGGCGGCCCTCGACGATCTTGGGCAGCGCCTGCTCGGGCTTGCCCTCCTTGCGGGTGATCGCCTCGAGCGTGGAGCGCTCTTCGTCGATGGCGCCCTGGGGCACGTCGTCGCGCCGCAGGTAGGCCGGCTTGGTGAACGCCACGTGGATGGCGATGTCGTGGGCCAGCTCCTGGTTGCCGCCGTCGAGGACGACGATGACGCCGTTGACGCCGCGCCCGTCCTGGACGTGGACGTAGGTGTCGACGACTCTGTTGCTTCCCTCGGGCCCGGCCTTGTCGACGTGGACGACGTCGCCGAGCTCGATGTTCTCCTTGAGCGTGACCTTGAGGTCGTCGATGCGGGCGGCGAACTGCTCGACCGCACCCGGACCCTCGGCGGCCACCGCGTCGGCGATGTCCTGGCTGAGGGCGACGAACTCGTCGGACTTGGCCGAGAAGTCGGTCTCGGACTTGAGCTGGACGATGGCCGCGCCCGAGTCGGTCTCGGCGACGGCGACGACGCCTTCGACGTTCTCGCGGTCGGTGCGGGTGGCCGCCTTGGCCAGGCCCTTCTCGCGCAGCTTCTTGGCGGCGGCGTCGAAGTCGCCGTCGGCCTCGTCGAGCGCCTTCTTGGCGTCCATCATGCCGGCGCCGGTGGCCTGGCGCAGCGCCTGGACGTCCTTTGCGGTGAAGTTGGCCATCGTGGACTCAGGACTCCTCGGTGGGTCGGGGGGCGTTGCGCGACGGATCGGACTGCTGCTCGGGCGCCGCCGGCTCGCCGGAGGCGCCGGCCTCAGCCGCTGCGTCGGTGGCGGCCTCGGCGGCCGCCTCGGTCACGATCTCCTCGGACGGCGTGGGCGTCCGGTCGGTCGTGCCCTCGGGACCATGGGCACCCGGCGTGGGCGTGGAAGCCGGCTCGGTGCCGGCGTCGGCACCCGCGGCCGCGGACTCGGCGTCGGCGGTCTGGGCGCGCTCGGCATCGGCGGCGGCGACCTCGGAGGGCGCGGCGTTGGCGATGGACGGCGCCGTGGGGGCGCCGGCGAGGCGGGCTTCGCGGGCCTTGGCCTGGGCCAGCGCCTGGCGGCGGGCCTCGGCCTGCTCGGCGGCGACCTTGTCCTCGTCGAGCATGCCGCGGGCGGGCATCTGGGCCCGGCGGGAGGCGATGAAGCGACCCTCGGCCACGGCGTCGGCGATGACGCGGCACATCAGGGTGCCCGAGCGGATGGCGTCGTCGTTGCCCGGGATGACGTACTGGACGCTGTCGGGATCGCAGTTGGTGTCGACCACGGCCACGATCGGGATGTTGAGCTTGTTGGCCTCGGTGACCGCGATGTGCTCCTTCTTGGTGTCGAGCACGAACACGGCGTCGGGCTGGGCCTCCATGTTGCGGATGCCCCACAGGTACTTCTCGAGCTTGGCCAGCTCGCGGCTCTTGGACAGGGCCTCGCGCTTGGGCATGGCGTCGAACTCGCCCGAGTCGCGCTGGCGCTGCAGCTCGTGCATCTTCGACACGCGCCGCGACATGGTCTGGAAGTTGGTGAGCATGCCGCCGAGCCAACGGTGGTTGACGTAGGGCATGTTGCACTTCTCGGCGTAGGACTGCACGGCGTCCTGGGCCTGGCGCTTGGTGCCGACGAAGAGGACGGTGCCGCCGTCGGCGACCAGATCGCGCACGTAGGCGTAGGCGGTCTCGATGCGCTGGAGCGTCTGGTCGAGATCGATGATGTAGATGCCGTTGCGCTCGCCGAAGATGAAGCGCTTCATCTTCGGGTTCCAGCGGCGGGTCTGATGACCGAAGTGGACCCCGGCCTCGAGCAGTTGCTTCATGGTGACGACGGCCACCGGCTTCTCCTTGGTTTGCCCCTCGGTTGCACCTACGACCGGGCCGGCGCAGCAGACCCCTGTTGGGAAGACTGCGACCGTGGGGTGACCCGATCGGCGTGATGTGGACTTCGGCCGCGCGGGTGCGCGGACCGTCGGGAGAGTGTACGGAGTCGGGGACACCCACGGAAACCCGCCGGCGCACGAACAGGGTCGCGTGCGTTCAGAACTGGGCGAGGAGCAGGCCCAGCGACACCGAGTCGAGACCCCACGAGATCGTCTGGGGCATGACCGCATCGAGCACGGCGTCGGCGAAGCCGTCGCACGCCGGCGCCAGCCCGGCCAGGGCGAGCTGCAGCTCGCGGGTGACCTCGGGCGCTCCGGGGAGTCGGTCGTGAGCCGTGACGCCGGCCAGGCCGATGATCGCCGACGGATGGCCGGGCACGTCGGCGTGGTCGGCGGTCACCACGATGTCGCCCCGGCCGGCGATGGTGCGGAACGCCACCCCGTCGGGCACGCCGGCATCGTGCAGGTAGCCGATGAAGTCGGAGGTCTCGGCCAGCTGCCGCACCGCGGTGCCGTCGGCGTCGATCCCCATGCCGGCCAGGTCGAAGCCGATGTCGAGGATCTGGTGGACGTGCGGTGACGCCGCGGCCGCGCCAGTGGCCAGATCGGCACCGTCGTGCGGGGTGGCGATGGTGACGACGCTGCCCAGGGCAGCCAGACCGCCGGGCCGGTCGGCGAGCTCGAGCAGGGCGACTCGCGTGACCAGCCCGCCCAGGCTGTGGGCGTAGAGGTCGATGGGCACGCCCGGCCGGGTGGCGGCCACCTGCTGGACGAGATCGGCCAGGGCCCGGCCGCGCTCGACGATGTCGCCGTTGGTGTCGTCGGCGGTGTACGAGGTGGCCGGGATGGCGGCCAGGTCGTCGGCCAGCGACCCGTCGCCGGGCACTCGCCCGCCGCGGTAGCTGAAGCGCAGGACGTCGGCAGGGGCGTACCCGAGCGTGTCGGTGTCGACATCGTCGATCGCCCCGGACTCGCTGCTGGACCCGAGGCCGGCGACCAGCAGGGCGACCCGAGCCGTGGCCGGCGCCTCGGCCGTGACCGAGGCCTTGGTGCACGCCTGCGTGTAGTTGTGCCACAGCGCCTCGACGATGTCGGCCACCACGTCGGCCGGTGGCAGCTCGTGGTACAGGTGCACGGCGATGGAGCCGAGCCCGACCACGCCATCGAGCACCGGCTTCGCCCCACGGGCCACCGCGTCCCAGATGCGCCGGAGCACGCCGGGGTCCTCGGTGAGCACGAGGTCGCGGAGGATGGCCTGCTCGTGCTGGAGACCGGGGTCGGTGGGCGGGCCGGGCTCGCGGTGGGGAACGAGGCGGACGTGCACCACCGAGCCGTCGAACAGCGACGCCGGGTCGAGATAGGTGTCGCCGTCGCGCAGGCCGAAGTGGAATCCCACGCCTCCGGTGCCGACGGTGTCGCCGCGCCGGACGGTCTGCCCTCGGTGGACGGCGATCGAGGCCAGGAACGAATACGAGGTCCGCAGGCCGTCGGCGTGCAGGACGGTGACGTGCAGGGTGCCGGCGACCTGGCCGGCGAAGACGACCGTGCCGTCGGCCGACGCCCGGACGTCGGTGCCCGGCGCCAGGTCGTAGGTGAGGCCGCGGTTGCCCGGACCGAACCGGGTGGCCGGCGGGCGGAACGGGTCGACGATCGGTGCGTCGACCGGCGGTTGGTGGACGACGGTGTCATCGGCGGCGGCCGGCGCGGCCAGCACGCTGGTGAGCACGGCGAGCACGACGACGGTCCAGACGGCCGCGGCGACGCCCGCGCCGCGGATCGGGTGATCCGGCATGGAAGCTTCCCCCAGGGGCGGTCACGGCACCGGGTGGGTGGTGCCGTGGGGCTCGGGGGAAGCGGGTGCGGACGCCTAGACGGGTTCGCGGTCGGCGGCCTGCATGCGGGAACGCAGCTGCAGGATGGCCTTGGTGTGGATCTGGCAGATCCGGCTCTCGGTGACGCCGAGGACCTCACCGATCTGGGCCAGCGTCAGGTTCTCGTAGTAGTAGAGCGTGAGGACGACCTTCTCGCGCTCGGGCAGCTTGTTGATGGCCTCGCCGAGCAGGCCTCGCATCTCCTGGACCTCGAAGAGGTCGCCGGGGCCTTCGTCGTCGGTGGCGATGGTGTCGCCGAGCGTGGCGCCGCCCTGGTCGCCGGAGCCGACGAACTCGTCGAGGGCGACCACGCCGACGAAGGAGATCTTGGACAGCGCCGTCTGCAGCTGCGGGCGGGTCATGTCGAGCTCGGTGGCCAGCTCGTCCTCGGTGGGCGCCCGGTGGAGCTGGGCCTCGAGCTTGGCGTAGGCCTTCTCGATCTGGCGGGACTTGGCCCGGACCGAGCGGGGCACCCAGTCGATGGCCCGCAGCTCGTCGAGGATGTTCCCCTTGATGCGGGAGATGGCGTAGGTCTCGAACTTGAAGCCGCGCTCGGGCTCGAACTTGTCGATGGCGTCGATGAGCCCGAAGAGCCCGTAGGAGACGAGGTCGGCCTGGTCGACGTTCTGGGGCAGACCGACGGCCACACGACCGGCCACGTACTTGACCAGCGGCGAGTAGTGCACGATGAGCTGGTCGCGCGCCTTCCGCGAACCGTTCTCCTTGTACCGAGCCCAGAGTCGGTCGATGTCTGCGGAAGCGAGGTCGGTCACGAACGGCCCTTGGCGCGAGGGTGAGTGGCGGCGAGCACAGCTTGGAGGCGGCCCGCAGTGACATGAGTGTAACGCTGCGTCGTCTGCAGGTCGCTGTGCCCCAGTAGCTCCTGCACCGTGCGCAGATCGGCGCCCCCGTCGAGGAGGTGGGTGGCGAAGGTGTGGCGCAGGGCGTGCGGGTGGGTCGGCTCGGCGGCCCGGCGGTCGAGGATGCGCCGGCAGTCGCGCGGGCCGAGGGCGCGGCCCCGGAGGTTGAGGAACACGAGGTCGTCGGGCGCGTCGGCGCCGGCGAGCTGCGCCCGCCCGCCGTCGAGCCACACGCGGAGCGCCTCCACCGCCCCCGGCGTGAGCGGCACCTGGCGCCACTTGGCGCGCTTGCCGAGCACCCGAACCACGCCGGCGGACAGGTCGAGGTCGTCGCGTCGCAGCCCGCACACCTCGGCCACGCGCAGCCCGCTGCCGTAGAGCAGCTCGATGACGGCGTCGTCGCGCACCCGGCGGTGGGGTGGGTCGTCGTCGATCGATGCGGGCGGCTCGTCGAGGAGCTGGTCGAGCTCGTCCTGGCGCAGCACGCGCGGCAGGCGACTGGACCCGCTGGGGGCGCGCAGGCCCACGGTCGGGTCGTTGTCGACCACGCCCCGCCGGTGCAGCCAGGCGAAGTAGCGGCGCACGGCGGCGACGCGCCGGGCGATGGTGGAGCGGGCCAGCCCCCGGGTGGCGAGGTTGGCGACCCAGCGGCGCAGGTGCGTGCGCTGGACGTCGGCGGGCGTCTGAAGTCCGAGCCGGTCGGCGAACTCGACGAAGGAGAGGACGTCGCGCCGGTAGGCCGCGACCGTGGCCGGGGCGGCGTCGGTGAGCCCCCGGGCGAAGTCGTCGACGTGCCAATCCACCGGGTCACCGTACCGTCGGCTCCCCGGGTGGTGGTGCGCTCCGCCGGTAACCCGCACCCTCTCGCTGCACCAGCCCCGCACCCTCGAGGCGGGCGAGCGCCGTGGTGACCTGGGTGAGCGAGGCGCCGGTGAGCTCGACCACGGCGTCGATGCCGGTGGGCGACGGCGACAGGGCGTCGAGCACCCGGTCGGCGAGCGGATCGTCGGCGACGAGCTCCCGGCCCGCGAAGGGCAGCTCGGGCTGCGCGGCGCCGTCCGGACCACGGTCGGACGCGCCGCTGGCGGGTGGGAGGGCGGTCCCGAGCTCGCCGAGCACATCGGCGGCGCCGCGCACCATGGCGCACCCGTCGAACAGCAGCTGGTTGGTGCCGGCCGACTGCGGGCTGAGGACCGACCCGGGCACGGCCAGCACCGGTGTGCCCCGCTCGACGGCGGCGTCGACGGTGGTGATCGACCCCCCGCTGGCCGGGGACTCGACGACGACGACGGCGACGGCGAAGGCGGCGATGAGCCGGTTGCGGGACGGGAAGCGCCAGCGCTCGGCGGTGACGCCGAGCGCGGCTTCGCTGACCAGCACGCCGTGCTCCCCCACGCTGGCCCACAGGTCGACGTGTCGCTTCGGGTACACGACGTCGAGACCGGTGGCGACCACACCGATGGGGCGGCCTCCACCCTCGAGCAGGCCCCGGTGGGCGGCGCCGTCGATGCCGGCTGCCAGGCCGGACACCACCGGCACGCCGGCCCCCGCCAGGTCGCGGCCCATGGCGCGGGCGATGGCGGCCCCGGCGGCCGTGCAGCGCCGGGTGCCGATGACGGCCACGCTGAGGCCCTGCAGCAGAGCGGGATCGCCCCGAACGAACAGCACCTCGGGCGGTTCAGGGTCGACGAGGAGCGCCGGCGGCCAGTCGGGGTCGCCTGGAACGAGGATGTCCACGCCGGCGGCCCGGTGGGCGCCGAGGACGTCGTCGACGGAGCGGGTGCCGGCGGCACGCCGCCACCGGTCGGCGAGCTCGTGCACCTTGGTGGTGCGGAGATCGACGTCGAGGACCCGGCCCCGGCGCACGGCCTCCCATGCCCGTTCGGGCGTCTCGAAGCGGTCGAGCAGGCTGCGCAGCCGGGCGGGACCGAGGGCGGGCAGCGACAGCAGGGCGGCGAGCGCAGCCCGATCGGTGGTCAGCGTCGTGGGACCGCTCACGACGCCAGCCCGACCTCGTCGGCGCCGAGCGTCACCCGGAAGGCGAGCCCGCCGGCGACGTGCTCGGCGGTGAGCGGGCCGTCGTCGCCGGCCAGGTCGGCCACGGTGAGGGCGACCCGCCGGATGCGCTGCACACCTCGACCGGTGAGCACCCCGGCTCGGACCAGCGACTCGAGCAGGCGGCGAGCCTCGCGGTCGAGCGGTGCCCATCGGCCGAGGTCGGCGGCGGGAAGTTCGACGTTGGCGAGTACCCCACGGGCATGGGCCCGCCGGCGAGCGGCGGCCACCCGGGCCGCCACCGTGGACGTCGGCTCGCCGTCGTCGGCGGCGAGCAGGTCGTCGGCCTCGGGGCGGCGGACGTCGAGGCGCAGGTCGAAGCGATCGAGGAGCGGGCCCGACAGCCGGCGTGCGTACCGCGCCCGCGACACGGTGGTGCACCGGCAACCGCCCTGGGCCGGGCCGCACGGGCACGGGTTGGTGGCGGCGACGAACTGGAACCGGGCCGGGTAGGTCACCGACCCCCGCGCCCGGCTGACGCGCACGGTGCCGTCCTCGAGCGGCTGGCGCAGGGCATCGAGGACGGTGGGGGCGAACTCGCCGAGCTCGTCGCAGAACAGCACCCCGCGGTGCGCGCAGCTGACCTCGCCGGGGCGCATGGCCGCGGTGCCGCCGCCGATGAGCGCCACCGCGGACGCGGTGTGGTGGGGCGCCCGGAACGGCGGCCGCCGCTGCAGACCGCGTGCGGTGCCGACGCCGGCGGCCGAGTGGATCTGGGTGACCTCGAGGGCGGCGTCGTCGTCGAGGTCGGGCAGCAGGCCGGGCAGCCGGGTGGCGAGCATGGTCTTGCCGGCGCCGGGCGGTCCGCTGAGCAGCAGGTGGTGACCGCCGGCGGCCGCGATCTCGAGGGCGGCCCGGGCCAGGGGCTGGCCTCGCACCTCGGCCAGGTCGGCGACGGGTGGCGGCGGCTCGTCGGTGGGCGGAGGCGGGTCGGGCCAGGCCCGCTCGGCCCGCAGGGCGGCGACCACCTCGCCGAGGGAGGTGGCGCAGCGCACCTGCACGCCCGGCACGACGGCGGCGAGCGCCGCGTCGGCGGCGGGTACGACGACCCCGTCGACCCGGCCGCGCAGGCCGGCGACCAGGGGGACGATGCCGCGCACGGGGCGGACCGAGCCGTCCAGGCCGAGCTCGCCGAGGAAGCCCCAGCGCCGCACGGCGTCGTCGTCGACCTCGCCGGTGGCGGTGAGCAGGCCGACGGCCACGGCCAGGTCGAGCCCGGTGCCGAGCTTGGGCACCGACGACGGCGCCAGGTTGACGGTGAGCCGCTGCATGGGCCACGGCAGCTCGCTGGACAGCACGGCGGCCCGGACCCGGTCGCGCGCCTCTCGGCAGGCGGCGTCGGGCAGGCCGACCATGGAGAACGAGGGCAACCCGCTGGAGACGTGGACCTCGACGTCGACGGGGTGGCCGGTGATGCCGAGCAACGAGGCGGCGGCGATGGTGGCGAGCACGGTTCCTCCACAGGCGAAACGCAGTGGACGGCCGTGCGCCGGCGCATCGAGCGGACCGGTGCGAGGACCGGTCGGTGGGACGACCCTAGCGCGACGGGTCGGACAGGAACCCGGGAGCGGCGGTGGTCAGCGCCCCTCGAAGACCGGGTCGCGCTTCTCGGCGAACGCCCGGATTGCCTCCATGGTGTCCTTGGTGCCGATGGTGACGGTCTGCGAGCGGGCCTCGTCCTCGAGCGACTGCTGCAGCGTGCGGCTCATCGAGTCGTTGAGCATGCGCTTGGTCAGGGACAGGGCGATGGGCGGGCCGGCGGCCAGGCGGGCGGCCCAATCGTCGACGAAGGCGTCGAGCTCGTCGTCGGGCACGACCCGGTTGACGATCCCGAACTCGGCGGCGTCAGCCGCGGAGATGATGTCGGCGAAGAACGCCAGCTCCTTGGCCTTGTGCAGGCCGATCAGGCGGGGCAGCAGCCACGATGACCCGCCGTCGACGGCCAGGCCCCGCTTGGCGAAGATCTCCGAGAACCGGGCCGACTGCCCGGCCACGACGAGGTCGCAGCACAGCGCCATGGACATGCCGGCACCGGCGGCCACGCCGGGCACCTTGGCGATCGTCGGCTGGGGCAGGTCGTGCAGACCCTGGATGGCCGCCGAGACGTTGCGCATGGCGGTGAGCTGGTGGGGAGGCTGCTCGCCCGGGGGCAGCCACAGGTCGGCGCCCGAGCAGAAGTCGCCGCCGGCGCCGGTGAGCACCACGGCCCGGTCCTGGTCGACGTTGCGGGCGATCTCGTCCCAGATCCGGGCCAGCTCGGTCCACATCAGTGGGTCGACGGCGTTCTTCTTCTGGGGCTTGTTCAGCGTGACGGTGACGACGCCATCCGCCCGCTCGACCTGCAGTGTCTCCATCCGAGCGACGATACTGGGCGGCCCATGGGCCTCAATCCGTACCGTCCCCAGAAGCGGCGTCCCAGCGACATCCTGTTCGTGGTCGCCGGGCTGGTCGTTGCCCTCCTGCTCGTGGCTTGGGCATTCTTCGGGTAGCGCGGCGGTACGCAGCGACTGCCAGTTTCCGTTCGGGGTTCAGAAGCAGCCTTCGATGATCTCGACCTGGCCGCGGAGCACGGCGACCACGTCGAAGCGCAGCTCGGCGGCGTGGTGGCCGGTCTCGGCGCAGAAGCGCCGGGCCAGCCGGCGGATCCGCCGTTGCTTGGCGGGGGTCACCGCCTCGGCCGGATGGCCGAAGCGGTCCGAGGAGCGGGTCTTGACCTCGACGAACACGAGGCGGCGGTCGTCTCGGACGACGAGGTCGAGCTCGCCGTCGGCGCAGCGCCAGTTGCGCGCCACCACCTCGAAGCCCTGCTCGGTGTAGCGGCGCGCCGCCAGGCGCTCGCCGTGGGCGCCGAGCCGTTGCCGGCCGGCCGTCACCGGAGCAGGGGAAGCGTCACGGTCCCTTGCGGAACTGCTCGAGGTCGAGGTCGGCCTTGGGGAGCTCCTCGACGTTGACGTCCTTGAACGTGATGATCTGCACCTTGGAGACGAACCGGCTGGACCGGTACATGTCCCAGACCCAGGCATCGCGCAGCTCGAGCTCGACGAAGGGGACGTTGCCCTCGTCGTGCACGGTCTGGCTCACCTCGTTGGCGAGGTAGAAGCGGCGCTCGGTCTCGACCACGAAGCTGAACGTGGGGCTCACGTCCTTGTACTCGCGGTAGAGCTGGAGCTCGATGTCCGCCTCGTAGGCCTCCAGGTCGTCAGCGCTCATCACGAGCCACTGTAGGACGGGGCACCGACAGAAACGGCGGACGAGCGAAGGAAGCGACGGAACAGCCCGGAGGGAGGCGCCAGGCGACCGGTCACCCCACCGATGGCCAACAGCTCCGTGCCAACGTGGGCGCTCCCGCAGCGACGAGGAGCGAGGAAGCGCCATGTACTCACAGAAAGCGATGCGGCCGGGGGGCCAGACCAGCGCCAGGGCGCGGCCGACGATGAGGTCCTCGTCGATGGGACCGATGCGCCGGCTGTCCTTCGAGTTGCCCCGGTTGTCGCCCATCATGAAGAGGTGGTCGGGCGGCACGGTGACCGGACCAAACGTTCCGGTGATGACGCCGTCGTCGAGGTAGGGCTCGATCAGCGGGCGGCCGTCGATGTAGACGACGCCGCCGTCGGCGGACACGGTCTCGCCGGGCAGGCCGATGACCCGCTTGATCAGCTCGCGGCCGTGGGGCTTGAGCACGCCGAGCGCCTCGAGCGCCTCACGTCCGAGCCGAACGGGCAGGAAGCCCTGCTCGCCCCCGGGGTCGGTGGGGTCGTCGAACACGACGATGTCGCCCCGGCGGGGTTCGTGCATCCGGTAGGCGAGGCGGGACACGACGACCCGGTCGCCGGCCGTCAGCTGCGACTCCATCGACGCCGACGGGATGTAGAAGGCCTGGGCCAGGAACGCCTTGACGATCAGGGCGATGACCGCGGCCAGCACGAGCAGCACCGGCAGCTCGAGCGCGAGCCGCCAACCGGTGGGCTCGCGGCGGCGGCGCCGCAACGGCGGCAGGTCGTCGTCGGGCTCGGGCCCGTCGACACCCCGCCAGGCGATCACGGCGTTCGCGGGTGGCCTGCGATCGCCGGACCGGGGATCAGAACTCGCGCTTCTCGCGGACCTTGGCCCGCTTCCCGACGCGGTCGCGCAGGTAGTACAGCTTGGCCCGGCGGACGTCGCCGCGGGTGACGACCTCGACCTTGGCCACCGTGGGCGTGTGCACCGGGAAGGTGCGCTCGACGCCGACGCCGTTGGACAGCTTGCGGACCGTGTAGGTCTCGCGGACACCGGCGCCCTGGCGCTTGATGACCACGCCCTTGAACTGCTGGACCCGCTCCTTGTTGCCCTCGACCACGCGGACGTGGACGTTCACGGTGTCGCCGGCGGCGAAGTCGGGGATGTCGTCGCGCAGGTTCTGGAGATCGACGAGATCGGTGTTGTTCATGGGAGGCGTCCGTATCTGCTCGTGCCGGGATGCGTCGGGAACGTGCCGCCGCGGGCCGGAGACGACCCGTGTGCAGCGAACGGCACAGTGTAGGACCGTCGCGCCGCGCTCGACCAACCCCGGCGGTCCGTCAGATCGGACCCCGGCCGCACCCTCAGCTCCCCGACCGCCCATCCAGCAGGGCGGTGATCTCGTCGAGCAGGTCGAACTCGGCGAGCACCTCGCGGTCGGTGGCGTCGAGCGGTCGGGTCGCCAGCAGGTCGGGGCGCCGGCGGGCGGTGCGGGCCAGGGCCTGGGCGTGGCGCCACCGGGCGACCCGTCCGTGGTCGCCGGAGCGCAGCACGTCGGGGACCTCGTGGCCACGGAACTCGGCGGGTCGCGTGTACTGGGGGTACTCGAGCAGGCCCGAGCTGAACGACTCCTCGTCGGCGGAGGTGTCGTTGCCCATCACGCCCGGCACCAACCGGCCGACCGCCTCGAGCACGACCATGGCCGCCACCTCGCCGCCGGCCAGCACGACGTCGCCGACGGACAGCTCGCCGTCGCACCAGTGGTCGACCACCCGCTGGTCGACGCCCTCGTAGCGCCCGCAGAGCAGCGAGAACCCGCCGGAGCCGGCCAGCTGCTGGGCTCGGGTCTGGTCGAGGCGGTCACCGCCCGGGCTCAGCAGCAGCAGCGGGCGCGGCGGGTCGACGGCCTCGATGGCCCCGACCAGCGGTTCGGGCATCAGCACCATCCCCGCACCGCCACCGAAGGGGGCGTCGTCGACCGAGCGATGCGGATCGGCGGTGGTGCTGCGCAGGTCGTGGGTGCGGACGTCGAGCAGCCCGCGCTGGCGGGCCTTGCCGAGCAGGCTGGCGCCGGCGAAGTGCTCGACCAGGTCGGGGAAGATGGTGAAGACGTCGATGCGCAGCGCCACGGTCCGCTCCCTTCAGGCCAGGTCGAGGAGGCCCTCGGGGGGATCGATGACGATGCGTTCGTCGACCTCGGTCACGAACGGCAGTGGCACGAGCAGACCCGAGTCGAGCTCGAGCAGGTCGTGCGCGGGGTTGTCGATGACGGCGACGCAGCGACCGACCGGCGAGCCGTCTTCGAGCACGACGTCGCGGTCGACCAGGTCGTGCACGAACCACACGTCGGGATCGTCGACCGGCTCGGCCCGCAAGGCCAGCCCGTGGAGCGCCTCGGCGTCCTCGCGCGTCTCCACGCCCTCGAACCGGACCCGCCACCGCCGCTGGTGCGGATGCGCCGACACCACGACGAGGGGCCCACGGTCGGTGTCGAGGACCGCACCCGGGTCGAGTCGCTCGTGCCGGTCGGTGACCAGGTCGACGACGACCTCGCCCTTGAGGCCGAGGGCCTTGGCGACGTGCCCGACCTCGAGCAGTGGTTCGCTGGGCGCCACGTTCACTCCACGGGAGTTGTGAGGCCCTGCCGAACAACTCCAGAAGCGAGCGGAGCGAGCGGCCTAGTCAGCGAACTCGACGTCGACCTCGACGCCGTCCTTGGCGGCGGCGGCACGCACCACGGCGCGGATGGCCTGGGCGGTGCGACCACGCCGGCCGATCACCCGACCGGTGTCACCGTCGCCCACCGTGACGGTGAGCTCGTAGTGGTCGTCGTCGCCGTCGACCTCGACCGAGACCTCGTCGGGCTGGGAGACGATGGAGCGGCAGATGTACTCGCAGACGGCGACAGCCGTGGGGGCGTCGTCGCTCACGATTCTGCGCCGGCGGTGGACGGTGCGGCCTCGGCCTCGGCGGCCGGCTCGGCACCACGCTGGAACTGCTCGGTGCCGGCGGGGAGGGGCTCGCCGCGGTGCAGCGCCATGGCGCCGGACAGCGTCAGGAGCTTCTCGACGGTCTCGGTGGGCTTGGCGCCGTTCTGGAGCCAGTGGACCGCCCGCTCGTTGTCGACCTTGATGACGGAGGGTTCGCGACGGGCGTCGTAGTGCCCGAGGATCTCGATGAACCGACCGTCCCGGGGCGAACGCGAGTCGGCGGCGACGATGCGATAGGTGGGCTGCTTCTTCTTGCCCATCCGCATGAGGCGGAGCTTGACGGCCACTGGTTCTTCTCTCTCAGGTGGTTCGGGTGCGATCGGGGGCGTGCGGGCTCGTTCGGAGCCCGGACGCAGCGGACCAGTGTGCGTGCTGGCGGCCCGCGGAAGCAACCCGGCGGCACGGATCTCCGCCACGGCAGGCCGCTTCACCCGTCGACGGCGCCTCGCAGCGCACGGGCACCGGGTAGGTCGGCGGCACCGGGGACGGTCTGCACGAGGTCGTAGAGCTCGCCGGCGACGCCCGGCGCACCGGCGGCCAGGGCGCCGGCCAGCTGCTCCTGGCGATCGGCGGGCATGGCCCCGACGAGTGCCACCACCTCCGATGCCAGTCCGGCGGCCACGACGTCCTCGGCCACGGCGCGGAACAGCTCGGGACGGTCGAGCGCGGGCGAGGCGGCGACCCGTGCCAGCACGTCGGGGTCGAGCCCCGCGAGCACGGGAAGCACCTCGTCCCACCCGCCGAGCCGGCTGATCTCGGCCACCAGGTCGGTCACCAGCAGCTCGCCGTCGGCCACCACCAGCTCCAACGCACGCGCCGCCTGCTCGGGACCCAGCTCGGAGACCAGCAGGACGGCGTCGGCCAGGTGGTCGGATGCCGCGGCGGCGTGCACGATGCCCACGACGCGGTCGTCGGAGAGGTGCGCGAAGACCTCGTCGAGCCGTCGACGACCCTCGGCCGCCACCGCCACGAGCAGGAGGAACTCGTCGTCGTCGACCGCATCGAGCATCGGCGGGATGACCGAGAACGGCACGACGTCGATGAACCGGGCCACCGTGTACACGTCGCGGCGCCGGTACAGCTCGGCACCGACGGCCACGGCCCGCCGCTCGGGGATGGCCTCGATGACGGGGCGGGCCGCCTCGACATCGAGCGTGCGGCACAGGTCGGCGAGGAAACGTACGTGCAGGTGCTCGACCAGCTTGCGGGCGTGGTCGGGTTCGAGCTCGGCCGCGATCTTCGAGCACAGGAGCGGTCCGAACGCCTTCTCGGCGATCAGCGCGGCCACCGGTGCGGGCAGCAGTCGGGCGGCGGCCGCCGCCCGACGGAACGCCGGTCGGTGCGGCGCGTCGAGTGCGTCGGCGATCGCGCGGCGGAGGTGACGCAGGTCGGCCACGTCGTAGCGGCCGAGGAAGCCGAGCGCCTCGTCGTCGACGCCCAGCTCGTGACGCAGGCGCCCGAGCTCGGCGAGGGCGGCCAGGTCAGCCACCCAGCAGCCTCCGGATCTGGCGACGCAGGGGCCAGGGGACGAAGGCGAGCGCACGGTCGACCGCCCGCCCCAACTCGGCCTCCCGCTCGGCGCGTGCGCGCTGGATCGCAGCCCGCAGCACGACGATCTCGTCGCTGGACGCGTCGTCGAGGAAGGCGACCGCGTCACGGGGCACGCCGGCGTCGGCAGCGAGATCGTCGAGCACGGCGGGCTCGCTCCGGTGGATCAGTTGTCGAGACCGGGCAGGGTGAAGGGCTGCTTGCCCTTCGGGGCGGTGCTGGGACCGCCCTTGGGCGTGACGCGGCCGCCGCCCTTCTTCTTCGACTTCTTCTTCTTGCGCTTGGTCATGCGGTTGCTGAGGCCCGGCATCGACTTCATCATCTTCTGCATCTCCTGGAACTGCTTGACCAGCTGGGAGATCTGTCCCACCTCGGTGCCCGAGCCGGCGGCGATGCGGGCCCGCCGGGAACCGTCGATGATGGAGGGATCGGCCCGCTCCTGCTTGGTCATCGAGTGGATCATCCCCTCGATGCGCGCCAGTTCCCGATCGTCGATCTCGACGTTCTTGATCTCCTTGGGGACCCCGGGCATCATGCCGAGCAGCGAGGAGATCGAGCCCATCTTCTTGACCTGCTGCATCTGGTCGAGGAAGTCGTCGAAGGTGAACTGGCCCTCCATCAGCTTCTGCGCTGCGGCCTCGGCCTCCTTCTCCTCGTAGACCTGCTCGGCCTTCTCGATGAGCGTGAGCACGTCGCCCATGCCGAGGATGCGCCCGGCCAGGCGGTCGGGGTGGAACAGGTCGAAGTCGTCGAGCTTCTCGCCGGTGGAGGCGAAGGCGATGGGCTTGCCCACGACCTCCTTGACCGACAGGGCGGCGCCGCCGCGGGCGTCGCCGTCGAGCTTGGTGAGGATGACGCCGTCGAGGGCGAGCGCCTCGTTGAAGTTCTCGGCGACGGTGACCGCGTCCTGGCCGGTCATGGCGTCGACCACGAGGAACGTGTAGTGCGGCTCGGTGACCTGCGAGATCTGGCGGACCTGCTCCATCAGCTCCTGGTCGATGGCGAGCCGGCCGGCGGTGTCGACGATGACCACGTCCTTGCCGAGACGGCGGGCCTCGTCGACGCACGCCCGGGCGACCTCGACCGGGTCGCCGGTGCCGGACTCGACCACGTCGTCGGGTGCCGAGAACACGGGGACACCGACCTGGCCGGCCAGTGTCTGGAGCTGGCGCACGGCCGCAGGACGCTGGAGGTCGGCGCCGACCAGCAGCGGGTTGCGACCCTGGGCCCGGAACCAGCGGGCGAGCTTGGCCGAGTTGGTGGTCTTGCCCGAGCCCTGGAGACCGGCCATGAGCACCACGGTGGGCGGCCGCGAGGCGTAGGTGATCTTGATGGTGTCGCCGCCGAGGGACTGGATGAGCTCCTCGTGGACGACCTTGACCACCTGCTGGCCGGGGTTGAGCGCATCGCTGACCTCGGTGCCCACGATCCGCTCGCGGATGCGACCGACGAGGTTCTTGACCACCTGGAAGTTGACGTCGGCCTCGAGCAGGGCCAGGCGGATCTCGCGGAGCGTCTCGTCGACGTCCTCCTCGCGCAGCTTTCCCTTGCCCTTGATGCGGGCGAAGATGCCGTCGAACCGGTCGCTGAGTGCCTCGAACATGGAGGATCGAGCCTACCGGTCCGTCTGTTGCTGTCCGTTCTCGACGCTCGGTTCCTCCGTCAGGTGCCGGCAGCCGTGTCGACGGACAGGAGATCCTCGACCGAGCGCACGCCGGGCACCGCACCGGCGGTGCGCACCAGGTCGTGCCTGGCCTCGTCGTGGGGCACCGTGCCGGTGAGCACCACGCGGCCGCCGTCGACCGCCACCGACGGCTGCGGCAGGTGCCAGGTGCGGGGCGAGTTGGACAGCTCGTGGCGCACGACCGCGGCCAGGTCGCCGCCGGTGGCGGCGATGGACTGCTGGCGGTCGAGGACCGCGGCCCGGAACCGGCGACCATCGGTGGGGGCGACGGACAGCCCCACGCCCACACCGGCACCGAACGCGGCGATGCGCCCGATGCCGATGAAGCGGATCGTGCGGACGATGCCCCTGACCACGCCCAGCACCAGACGGACCGGGAGGGTCAGCAGCTTCCACGTGAGCCAGATCATCGTGTGTCCCTCCCCGGCTTCACCCTCAGACCTCGAAGAGCGCTTCGACGAAGGCGTCGGGGTCGAACTCGATGAGATCGTCGGCGGATTCGCCGAGGCCGACGAGCTTGATGGGCAGGCCCAAGTCGAGCGCGATGGCCAGGGCGATGCCGCCCTTGGCCGAACCGTCGAGCTTGGTGAGGACGACGCCCGTGCACTGGGTGGCCTCGGAGAACAGCTTGGCCTGCTGCATGCCGTTCTGGCCGGTGGTGGCGTCGAGGACGAGGAGCACCTCGGTGACGTTGCCCGGATCGCGGTCGGCCACCCGGCGGACCTTGGCCAGCTCGTCCATCAGGTTGGTCTTGGTGTGGAGCCGGCCGGCGGTATCGGCGAGCACGAGGTCGATGTCGCGCGCCCCGGCCTTGGCGATGGCGTCGAAGATCACCGACGAGGGGTCGCTGCCCTCCTCGGCCCGGTGGAAGTCGGCGCCGGCCCGACCGGCCCAGGTCTCGAGCTGCTCGGCGGCGGCGGCGCGGAACGTGTCGCCGGCGGCCATGATCACCCGGCGCCCCTCGGCCACCTGCTGCTTGCCCACCTTGCCGATCGACGTGGTCTTGCCCACGCCGTTCACCCCCACGAACAGCCACACGTTGGGACCGCCCGGCTCGAAGGCCAGGGTCCGGTCGCCGGCGCTGAGCTTGGCCTTGAGCTCGGCCTTGAGGGCGTCGACCAGCGCCCGGGGCTCGGTGATGCCCTGCTCCTTGACGGTGGCGCGCAGCTCGTCGAGCAGTTGCGTGGTGAGGCTCACGCCGACGTCGGCGCGGATCAGCGCCTCTTCGAGCTCGTCCCAGGTCTCGTCGGTGATGTCGGTGCGCGACAGCATCGAGCCCAGGTAGCCGCTGAAGGTGGAGCGGGCCTTGGCCAACCGGTCGCGGAAGCTGGGCTTGGCCGGCGGCTCGGGCTCGGGAGCGCGGGCCTCCTCGGCCGCCACGACGTCTTCGGGCGGGGCCGGCGCCGCCTGCTCGGGAGCCAGCTCCTCGGCCGGGACGCCGGCGACGGGGGGTTCGATGCCCGCGGTCTCGCCGGTCCGGCGGTTGACCAGCACGACGGCAAGGCCTCCGACGAGGACCACGAGGGCGGCGACGAGCAGGAGGATCTCCATGACCGACAGACCCTACCGACGGCCGATCCGTGCACCTCGTCCGACCGCTGAACGGCGCCGGTGCCCTCTAGCCTCGTCATGGTGGAGGCCACGCCCGGACCCGATCAGCAACCGACGCAACAGACCAGCAGCCCCAGCGGCGACGTGCTGGCGCTGCGATCGGTCACCCAGGAGGTCAAGCGGGTCATCGTCGGCCAGGACCGCGTGCTCGAGCGGCTGCTCGTCGGTCTGCTCGCCCGCGGTCACCTGCTCCTCGAGGGCGTGCCCGGCCTGGCCAAGACCATGGCGATGGAGACGCTGGCCACCGTCGTGGGTGGCACGTTCGCCCGGGTGCAGTTCACACCCGATCTGCTCCCTGCCGACATCACCGGCACGCGGGTGTGGCGCCAGAGCACAGAGACCTTCGACGTGGAGCTCGGTCCGGTCTTCGTGAACTTCCTGCTCGCCGACGAGATCAACCGCGCCCCGGCCAAGGTGCAGTCCGCGCTGCTCGAGGTCATGGCCGAGCAGCAGGTCTCCCTCGGTGGGCGGACCTTCGAGGTGCCGCGGCCGTTCCTGGTGATGGCCACGCAGAACCCGATCGAGTCCGAGGGCGTCTACCCGCTGCCCGAGGCCCAGCGCGACCGGTTCCTGATGAAGATCCTCATCGACTACCCGTCGCCGGCCGAGGAGTCCGAGATCGTGCTCCGCCACGGCGCCCGCCCGCCGGTGGCCGAGCGGCGCCTCGACCCCGACACCCTGCTGCGCCTCCAGGACGCCGTCTCGCAGGTGCACGTCGATCCGGGCACGCTCCAGTACGCCGTCGACCTCGTGCAGGCCACGCGCGATCCGGCCCGCTACGGCCTCCCCGACCTGGTCGAGTACCTGTCCTACGGCGCCTCGCCGCGCGCCACACTGGGCCTGATCGCCGCCGGCCGGGCCCTGGCCCTGCTGCGCCAGCGGCAGATCGTCGTCCCCCAGGACGTCTTCGACGTGGCGCCCGACGTGCTCCGCCACCGCCTCGTGCTGTCCTACGAGGCGCTCGCCCAGGGCGTCGAGGTCGACCACGTGCTGGCCCGGCTGCTGTCCACCGTGCCGGCGCCCCACGTGGCCGGCTCCACCCCGCCCTTCGGTGATGGCCAGGCCGCCGACGGTCAGGCCGCGGGGTTCTGACCGGCGTGCCCGGCCCTCCCCCGGTCGTCACCGGTGCGGTCGATGCCCGCGCCGCCGAGACGCTGCGCCGGCTCGAGCTGACCGTCAACCGCCGGCTCGACGGCCTGCTCCACGGCGACTACCGGGGCCTCGTGCCCGGACACGGGTCCGAGGCCGGCGAGACCCGCCCGTACGTACCCGGCGACGACGTGCGTCGCATCGACTGGAACGTGTCGGCGCGCTCGATGGAGACACACGTGCGCGAATCGGTCGCCGATCGCGAGCTCGAGGCCTGGATCCTCATCGACCGCTCCCCCAGCCTCGACTTCGGGACGGCGGCCACCACCAAGGCCGATCTCGCCGTCTCGGCCGTGGGCGCCGTCGGCTTCCTCACGGCCCGAGCCGGCAACCGCGTCGGTGCGGTCGTGTTCGGCCCTGGGGGCGTGCGGGTGGTGCCCGCCCGGTCGGGCCGCGTCCATCTGCTGGCGCTGCTCCACTCGCTGCTGACCGGCGGCCCGACAGGAACCGGCAGGTCCGAGCTCGACGGCGAAGGCACCACCGACCTGGGCGCCGCCCTGCGCCACCTGCTCGTGCCGCCCCGCCGGCGGGGCCTGGTCGTGGTCGTCTCCGACTTCCTCTCCACCGACGGGTGGGGCCGGCACCTGCGAGCCCTGTCCACCCGCCACGACGTGGTCGGCATCGAGATCGTCGACCCCCGCGAGCTGGAGCTCCCCCCGGTCGGGATGCTCTCGGTCGTCGACCCCGAGACCGGCCGCTCCCGCGAGGTGCCCACCAACCGGCGCACCCGCCAGCGCTACGCAGCAGCCGCCGCGGCGCAGCGCCGCGGCATCGCCGACGAGCTCCGCCGGGCCGGTGCCGCCCACCTGCAGCTGCGCACCGACCGCGACTGGGTGCTCGACGTCGCCCGGTTCGTCGACCGCCGGCGGCGGTTGGAGGCAGCGCGATGAGTTGGGCGTGGCCCGACGGCTTCCTGTCGCCGACCCGCCTGTACGGCCTGCTCGCCGTGCTGGCCTTG
Organism: uncultured Acidimicrobiaceae bacterium; assembly: GCA_963800295.1. Lineage (GTDB taxonomy): Bacteria > Actinomycetota > Acidimicrobiia > Acidimicrobiales > Salinilacustritrichaceae > Salinilacustrithrix. The sequence continues at coordinate 315,324 of CAWDAJ010000002.1, read as the reverse complement.
GCGTTCGCCTACGTGGCACTGGCCTTCCAGCGCCACCGCTACACCGTGCGGTTCACCAACCTCGACCTGCTCGACTCGGTGGCGCCGCGTCGTCCGGGCTGGCGCCGTCACGTCGCCGCCCTCGTCTTCCTGCTGGGCGTGGCGGCGATGCTCGTCGCCTGGGCGCAACCGACCGACCAGGTCCTGGTGCCCAAGGAGCGGGCCACGGTGGTGCTCGCCATCGACACGTCCCTTTCGATGCAGGCCACCGACGTGGCCCCCAGCCGGATCGATGCGGCCAAGCAGGCGGCGCTGTCGTTCATCGACGGGCTCCCCGACCCCATCAACGTGGGGTTGGTCACCTTCGACGGCGTCGCCCGCGTGCGGGTCACGCCCACCACCGACCGGGCGACGGTCCGCTCCGCCATCGAGTCCATCGAGCTGGGGCCCGCCACCGCCATCGGCGAGGCCATCTTCGCCGGCCTCGACGCCATCAAGACCGCACCGGTGGCCGATGCCGGCGACGAGCCCGTGCCCGCCCGGATGATCGTCATGACCGACGGCAAGACCACCGTGGGCCGGCCCGACGTCGACGGCGCCAAAGCGGCGGTCGAAGCCGACGTGCCCGTGTCGACCATCGCCTTCGGCACCGATCGCGGCACGATCGTGATCGACGGCGAGATCCAGCCCGTGCCGGTCGAGGAGTCAGCGCTTCGGCTCATCGCCGAGCAGACCGGGGGCCAGTTCTTCCGCGCCCAGTCGCTCGGCGAGCTCGAGAGCGTCTACGCCGACATCGGGTCGTCGGTCGGCTACGACACCGAGGACCGCGAGGTCACCGACCGCTTCGTCGGCTACGCCGCCGTGGCCCTGCTGGTCAGCACCGCCCTCTCGCTGCTGTGGTTCCAACGCATCCCGTGATCCGGGTGCTCGCCGCGCTCGTCCTGGTCGCGGGCGTGGCGGCCGGCTGCGGTGGCGACGACCGCGGAGACCTCACCGCGTTCTGCGCCGCCATGGACGACCTCCGCGCCGCCGACCCGTTCGCCGACCTCGCCGTCGCCTCACCCGAGGACATGCGCGACGCCTTCGGCGAGCTGGCCGACTCGGCGAAGCGGGTGGCCGACGCCGCCCCGCCCGACGCCCGAGTCCAGGCCGACCGCTACGCAGCGGCCATCGAGGCCCTGCGGGGCGAGCTGGCCGGCGCCGGCTACGACCCCACCCGGCTCGACTCGTTGCGCTACCGGCAGGCGACCGACGAGTACACGGCCGCCGCGGTGTCGTTGGACAACGCCGGCACCAGCGCCTGCTCCTGACGCTTCGTCCCTGAGCGTCCCCGGCCGGGGCGCCGATAGGGTCGGAACCGATGAGCATCGACGAACGCACCGACCTCGAATCCATTCCCGGGACCGTCGCCGCCATCCGGCACGCCTTCGGCACGGGCCGCACCCGCCCGCTCGAGTGGCGCCTGCGCCAGCTCGACGGCCTGCTGCGCGTCCTCGACGAGGGCGGCGACGACCTGGTGGCCGCCATGCAGGAGGACTTCGGCAAGCCCGAGGTCGAGGCCTACTCCACCGACATCGCGTTCACCGCCACCGAGGTGGAGTACCTGCGCAAGCACGTCGGTGGCTGGATGAAGCCCCAGAAGGCCAAGCTGTCGCTCAAGGAGAAGCCCGGTTCGGCCCGCATCCAGGCCGAACCGCTCGGCGTCGCCCTGGTGATCGCGCCGTGGAACTACCCCGTGCAGCTGCTGGTCTCGCCGATGGCTGCCGCGTTCGCCGCCGGCAACGCCGTGGTCGCCAAGCCCTCCGAGCTGGTGCCCAAGACGTCCCAGGTGCTGGCCGAGCTGCTGCGGGCCCACCTCGACCCCGAGGCGTTCGCGGTGTTCGAGGGCGGTGTGGACGTCTCCCAAACGCTCCTCGAGCAACGCTGGGACCACATCTTCTTCACCGGCTCCACCGCCGTCGGCAAGGTCGTGGCCAAGGCGGCGGCCGAGCACCTGACGCCCACGGTCCTCGAGCTCGGCGGCAAGTCGCCCGCCATCGTGACCCCTGAGGCCGACGTGAAGGTCACCGCCCACCGCCTGGCGTGGGGCAAGTTCCTCAACGCCGGCCAGACCTGCATCGCCCCCGACTACGTGCTGGTCGACCGGGCCCACAAGGACGAGCTGGTCGACGCCCTCGTCGGCGCCATCGGCGAGTTCTACGGCGACGACCCGGGCAACTCGCCCGACCTCACCCAGGTGGTCAACGAGCGACACCTGCAGCGGCTGCAGGGCCTGCTCGACTCCCACGGCGGCACCGTGGCCACGGGCGGCACCGTCGACCCCGCCACCCGCCGCATCGCACCCACCGTCATCGTCGACCCCGATCCCGACGCCCCGGTGATGCAGGAGGAGATCTTCGGACCCGTCCTGCCCGTCCTCGCCGTCGACAGCGTCGAGGAGGCGGTGGCCTTCGTGAACGGCCGGCCCAAGCCGCTGGCCCTCTACGTGTTCTCGGGCGACAAGTCCGAGACCGAGACCATCGTCGACCGCACGTCGTCGGGCGGCGTGTGCATCAACCACACGCTGTTCCACATCACGCCGCCCAGCATGCCTTTCGGCGGCGTGGGCGACTCGGGCATGGGCCGCTACCACGGCCGGGCCGGCTTCGAGGAGTTCTCGAACATGAAGCCGGTCATGGTCAAGCCCACCAAGCCCGACATCAGCTTCATCTACCCGCCCTACACCAAGCTGAAGGGCAAGCTGCTCAAGAAGCTCCTCTAGCGGCGCAGCTCGTTCACCCGGTCGCAGCGGCCACCACGGATCTGCTCGGCCTGCTCGAAGTCGGGCAGGTCGAGGATCGTGGCCCGGCCGCCGTCGGCGTACGGAGCGAACTGCTCCCCCGGGTCGCCCGTGGCGGCGAAGGAGGTCCACGCCTCCTGCACCTGGTCCGACAGATCCTGCGTTTCCGCGGTCGGCTCGGTGTCGAGCGCCAGGCCTTCGGGGTGGTCGAAGAGGAAGGCGAGCTCCGAGCCATGCGTGGCGCCGAGCCCGAACGGGTTCTGCTCGGAGACGTAGACGAAGTTGTACAGGTAGGCATCGGGTGCCACGCCGGCGAAGGCCACCGACGGGCAGGCGAAGACCGAATCGGTGAACATCGCCTGGTACCGGGCCTTGTTCGAGTCGTACTCGCCGGCCGGGTACAACGCCACCAGCGCCTGCGGGTCGTCGGTGTACGCCCGCGCCATGTCGACGAGCTGCGCGTCGCTGGGCTCCTGGAGCGAGAGCGTGAACAGCGTCGCTTCGTCGGCGTTCGATCCGATGAGCACGGGGATGTCATCGAGTGCGCCGGTCTGTGCCTGCTCGTACGCCGGAGTCGACAGCGTCACACCGTCGGCGACCAGGGAGGGGTTGAAGCCGCCGACCGCCAGCAGCTCGTCGTCGGACGCGTCACGCAGGCAGGCCAGGTCGGAGCAGCCGAGCTGGTCCGTGAAGCGCTGGCCGGCGGCCAGGGCGTCGTCGAGCGAGGTCAGCGACAGAGCAGCCACCGCCGCTCTGGATGACGGCCTTGGCGAACAGGCCGCGGGAACCGGCGAGGTGTCCGCACACCGAGAACCCACCGGCGGACTCGCCGAAGATGGTGACGTTGGACGGGTCGCCTCCGAAGGCCTCGATGTTGTCCTGCACCCAACGCAGTGCCAGCTGCTGGTCGAGGAAGCCGTAGTTGCCGACCGAACCGTCATCGCTCTCGTCGCGCAGCGCATCGGTGACGAGGAAGCCCTGCGGACCGAGCCGGTAGTTCACGCCGACGACCACCACGCCCTCGGCGGCCAGGTCGTCGCCGTTGTAGTACGGGTTGTGGGCCGACCCGGTGGAGAACCCGCCGCCGTGGATCCAGACCATCACCGGCAGGTCGCCGGCGGCGTCGGGCGACCAGACGTCGAGGTCCAGGCAGTCCGGATCGGGATCGGGGCTCTTGACGAACTGGGCGGTGACGCCCTCGGTCGTCTGGGGGCAGGCCGGCCCGCCCTGGGTGGCGTCGAGGACGTCGGTCCAGGGCTGACGGGGCTCCGGCGCCCGCCAGGCGAGGTCGCCGACCGGCGCTTCGGCGTAGGGAATGGCGAGGAAGTTGCGAACACCGTCGACGCCGCTGGGACCGCCCCGCACGGGGCCGGCCGTGGTGTCGATCAGGTAGGGATCGGCCGGTTCGGTGGTGGTCGTGGTGGTCGACGGTTCGCTGGTCGAGGTGGTGGTGTCACTCGCCGAGTCGTCGTCACCGGAGCACGCCGCGGCGACGACGGCGAGGACCACCGCCAGCGCCAGCATCGTCGTGGTACGCAGCGGCTGCCAGAACGTTTGGGGGCGAGTCACGCGCGACGGTGTATCACGCAACGTCGGCGTGCTTGGCCGCGCCCTGCTCCGAAACGACCTTGGACGATCCGCCGGGCGACATGGTGACGCCGTAGAGCACGTCGGCCGCTTCCATCGTGCGCTTCTGGTGGCTGACGATGACCAGCTGAGCCTCCTGGCGGAACTCGGCGACCAGTTCGAGGAACCGGTGCAGGTTCACGTCGTCGAGCGCGGCCTCGACCTCGTCCATCACGTAGAACGGCGACGGGCGCGACCGGAACACGGCGAACAGGAACGCCAGCGCGGTGAGCGACCGCTCGCCGCCGGACAGCAGCGAGAGCTTGCGCACGTTCTTGCCCGACGGCTTGGCCTCGACCTCGATGCCGGTCTCGAGCAGGTTCTCGGGGTCGGTCAGGCGGATGCCGCCGCGACCGCCGGGGAACAGGGTGCTGAACAGCTGGGTGAAGTTCTCGGACACGTCGGCGAAGGCGGCGGCGAAGACGTTGACGATCTCGTCGTCGATGGCCTTGATGACCTTGGACAGCTCACGACGGCTGGCCTTGACGTCGTCGAGCTGGCTCTGCAGGAAGGTGTGCCGCTCCTGGAGCGCCTCGTACTCCTCGAGGGCCAGCGGGTTGATCGGGCCCATCAGCCGGAGCTCGCGCTCGAGCTCGCGGGCCCGAGCCGCCGGCGAGGTCCCTTCGTCGAGCTCGGGGCACTCGGACGCCAGGGCGGTGTCGGGGTCGACGTCGAGGTCGCGGCGCATGGTCTCCACCGCGTTCTCGATGCGCAGGTTGATCTCGTTGAGCTCGAGCTCGGACCGCTGCACGCGCTCGCGCACCTCGTTGAGCTGCTTCTCGGCCTCCATGCGCTCGCGGCGCAGGCCGTCGAGGGCGGTGGCGACCCGGCGCTGGGCGTCGGACTGCTTCTGGCGCTCTTCGCGGAGTACGACCAGGCGGTCCTCGACCTCGGCCAGCGACGACTCGCACGCCTCGGCCAGCGCGGCCAGCCGGCGAGCGCGGCCGTCGAGGGCCTCGCGCCGGGTGGCGGCCTCGCGGGCGGCCTCCTGGTTGCGGGCGACGCGGGCATCGACTTCGGCCAGGCGGGCCTGAAGAGACGTGCGGCGCTCGTCGATCTGGGCGACCCGGACCTCGAGGTCGGAGCGCAGCGCCGTGACCGCCGACGCCCGCTCGTCGAGCGCGGCGCGGGCGTCGTTCATGGCGCGGGCCGCTTCGGCGGCGGCGGCTTCCTCGGCCTCGAGCGCAGGCAGCATGGCCTCGAGCTCGGCGATGCGCCCTCGCTCGCTGCGGGAGCGCTCCTCGATCTCGGACCGGACGCCGGACTGGTCGTCGAGCTCGGCCCCGGCCTCGGCGGCCTGCTGCTCGACCCGGTCGAGGCTGTCGGCAGCACGGCGGCGGGCGGCAGCGGTCCGCTCGGCCGCCTGGCGGGCCTCGCCCGCTGCTCGCGTTGGTCTCGGCGAAACGTTCCTTGGCCTCGTCGCGCGCCCGGCGGGCGTCGGCCACCGCGGCCTCGGCGGTCTCGACCCGGGCGCGGGCCTCGTCGAGCGCGGCGCCGGTGGCGCCGGTGGCCGAGCCGCCGATGCGCCACGAACCCGGGCCGAAGCGGGCGCCGTCGGCGGTGACGACGACGGCATCGGGATGGGCGAGGGCCACGTCGAGGCCGGCGGACCAGTCGCCGTCGATGCGCACGGCACGGCCGACGACGGCGTCGAGCAGGTCGTCGACACCGGGGCGGGTCGACCGCACGTGGGCGCGCACGGGCTCGCCGACCGGAGGGGCGCTGGCCGACGAGCGGCCGACGCCCAGAGCCAACACGGCGCCGCTGGCGTCGCCCGAGCTGAGGGCAGCGAGGGCGGCGCGGGCCGCGCCGGCGCCATCGACCACCACCGCGCCGAGCGCTTCGGCGGCGGCGGCCTCGAACGCGGCCTCCCAGCCCGGGTCGACCTCGACGATGTCGAGCAGCGTGCCCACGACGCCGTCGACCTCGGCGAGCCGTTCGGCCCCGGCGGCGGCCCGGGCCTGGTCGAGGGCGAGCTCGAGGGCATCGGCGCGGGCGACCCACGAGCGGCGCTCGCCGTCGGCCTCGGAGAGGGCATCGGCGGTGGCCTCGACCGCCTGCTCGGCCTGCGTCTGCTCGGCGGCGAGACGATCGCGCTCGGCCTCGAGCCCGGGGAGGCGCTGCTCGGCGTCGGTCACCTCGGCCCGCAGGCGCTCGGCCTCGGCGACCAGACGGTCGCGCTTTTCGACCAGCGCGGCGGTGCGGGCGTCGGTCCGCTCGAGCTCGGCCAGGGCACGGGAGACGGCCTGGCGCAGACCGCCGAGCTCGCCACGCACCTCGGCGGCTTCGCCCGACACCGGGGCCACACCGTCGCCCCAGCGCTCCTCGAAGGTGGCTCGGGCATCGGCGAGGCCACGCTCGGCTCGCTCGACCTCGTCGATCTCGGGAACGAGTGCGGTAGCTGCGTCGTCGATGGCGGCCAGTTCGTCGCGGAGGCGAGCCTGGTCGGCTTCGAGCGAGGCGATGAGGGCGGCGTCGACGCTGGACTCGCGCTCCTTGGCCAGGCTGCGCTGGCGCTCGGTGAGCACGGCGGCCACGCCGCGTCCGCGCTCGCGCAGCGCCTCGAAGCGGGTGAGCTCGTCGCCCACGTCGGCACCGCCCATGGCGTTGAGCTCGGCCTCGGAGCGCACCACGGCGGCGTCGAGCTCGGTGAGGCGGGAGCGCAGCGCCTGCTCGGTGTCGACGTGACCGACGCGGTCGCGGGTGGTGTTGTCGAGGCGGGTGCGCAGCTGGGCCAGCTCGCGACCGGCGAGGAACCGGCGCAGGGCGGTGAGCTCGGCGACGAGCGAGCCGTGGCGCCGGGCGGCCTCGGCTTGGCGTTCGAGGGGGCGCAGGCCACGCCGGACCTCACGGAGCAGGTCCTGGACGCGGGTCAGGTTCGCCTCGGTGGAGGCCAGGCGGCGCTCGGCCTTCTCCTTGCGCTTGCGGAACTTGAGGACGCCGGCGGCCTCTTCGATGATGAGGCGCCGTTCGGTGGGCTTGGCGTTGAGGACGGCGTCGATCTGGCCCTGGCTGATGATGACGTGCTGCATGCGCCCGACGCCCGAGTCGGACAGCAGGTCCTGGATGTCGAGCAGCCGGCAGGGCACGCCGTTGATGGAGTACTCGGACTCGCCCGTGCGGAACAGCGTCCGGCAGATGGTGACCTCGGAGAACTCGATGGGGAGCAGGCCCGCCGAGTTGTCGATGGTGAGGCTCACCTCGGCGCGCCCCAGTGCCGAGCGCTTGGCGGTGCCGGCGAAGATGACATCGTCCATCTTCTGGGAGCGCACGGCGGAGGGGGCCTGGGCACCCAGGACCCACGCGATGGCGTCGACGACGTTGGACTTGCCCGAGCCGTTGGGACCGACCACCACGGTGACGCCGGGCTCCAGCCCCAGATCCGCGGTGTCGGCGAACGACTTGAAGCCCTTGATGGTCAGGTTCTTGAGGAACACCGGCCAAGACGGTAGTGGGCGGCCGTCACACCGCCGCGCATCCTCGGACCGCCGACACGGCGCTCATCCAGCCCGGAGGGAGGCGCCAGCCGACCGGTCACACGGGAGGCGCAACGCGTCTGCGTGTACGCGCCGCCGAGGAGCCTGCGACGAGGCGGCAAGAGTCACGGTCACGTCTGGCACTCGGCGCAGAAGTAGGTGTTGCGGCCGCCGAACTTGGCCTTGGACACCGTGTCGCGGCAGCGCAGGCACGGCTCGCCGTCGCGGGCGTACACCTTGTGGTACTCGCGGTACCCGCCGGCGGCGCCGTGCAGGTCGTGCCAGCCGTCGTCGGACAAGGTGGTACCGCCGTGCTTGATGGCGTCGTGGAGGATCTCGACCACGCTGCGGTAGAGGCGGCGGACCTCCTGCACCGAGAGCGTGTCGCTCATCCGGTCGTAGCGCAGGCCGGCGTCGTAGAGGATCTCGTCGGAGTACACGTTGCCGATGCCGGCGAGGAGGTCCTCGTCGGTCAGCAGCGCCTTCAGCTTCATCGACCGTTGCAGGACCATCTTGGCGAAGTCGCCCCACGGCACGGGCTGGTCGACGACGTCGTAGCCGAGCAGCTCGATCTCGTCGACGCCCTCGGCCACCTGTTCGGGGGTGAGCACCCACATCTCGCCGGTGTGGCGGGGATCGATGAACCGGAGCTGGCCGCCCTGGGTGAAGGTCATCACCACGGTGGTGCCGTCGTCGAGGTCGTCCTTGCTGGCCGTCTTCCGCAGCTGGCCACCCTGGCCGCAGCGGACGATGAAGCGGTCGTCGGTGTCGAGCGTGAAGATGAGGTAGGTGCCGCGACGGATGAGCGACTTGAGCTTGGCCCCGTCGAGCATGCCGATGAACTGCTTCTTCGAGCTGTGCCTCGGGATCGACTTGGCGTTGTGGACCTCGATGGTCTTGATCTTGCGGCCCACGACCTCGCGCTCGAGCTGACGTCGGATCGTCTCGATCTCGGGGAGTTCAGCCATCTGCGGTTCCTTCCTCGGCACCGGCCAGGCCGGCGCCATCGTCGCCGAGCAGTTCGAGAGCGGCACGGGCCGCCTGCTGCTCGGCCTGTTTCTTCGATCGTCCGACCCCGACGCCCAGGCGCTTGTCGCCGACCCGGACGGTCACGGTGAACTCGCGGGCGTGGTCGGGCCCGGTGGCGACGAACTCGTAGTCGGCGGTGTCGTCGGTGACCGCGGCCAACTGCTCCTGCAGACGGCTCTTGTGATCCTGGTGGGCACCCCCGACCTCGATGGCCTGCTGGATGCGGTCGCCGAGCAGCCGCAGGACCAGGTCGCGGGCGGCGCCGAGGCCGCCGTCGAGGTAGACGGCGCCGAGCACGGCCTCCATGGCGTCGGCCAGGATGGACGGCTTCTCGCGGCCGCCGGAGGCCTCCTCGCCCTTACCGAGGTGCACGTGTCGGCCCAGGTCGAGCTCCATCGCCACCTCGGCCAGGCACACGGAGTTGACCACGGCCTTGCGGATGTCGGTGAGCGCACCTTCGTCGAGCCCGGACTCGGCCCGGAACACGTGGTCGGCGACCAGGAAGCCGAGGATCGAGTCGCCCAGGAACTCGAGCCGCTCGTTGGACTCGGTGCCGGGGTGCTCGGCGCACCACGAACGATGAGCGAACGCCTGGGCCAGCAGCGCCTCGTCCTGTGGGGTGTACCCGAGCGCGTCGACGAGGCGGCTGCGGCCGAGCAGCGTGGCGCGATGGCCGCCCTCGGACGCGGTCGACACGGCTCCCCTGGGTCCCGCGCTACAGGCGCGAGACGACGTAGTCGACGGCGTCCCGCACCGTTTTGAGGTCTTCGAGATCCTCGTCCTCGATCCGGAACCCGACCGTCCGCTCGCCGATCTCCTCCTCGAGGGCTTCGACCAACTCGATCAGGGCGAGCGAGTCGGCGTCGAGGTCGTCGACGAAGCTGTCGCCTTCCTTGATCGACTCGGGGTCGATCTCCAGGATGTCGGCCAGCCGATCCTTGATGAGGGCCAGCACCTCGTCGCGGTCCATCGTGCCGCCTTCCACGTGGGTTTCTGCGGGCATGGGGACGAACTGTAGCGAGTCACCGCGATCAGCGGAGATTCTGCGCGAAAGCCCAGCAAAGTGACCACGTTCGGTGAGATCGGGCGTCGGATCGTGCGATCCGGCCCGCTGGCTCCGGTGGACGACGGCGCTCAGGAGATGGCGGCGGCCAGGGCGGCGACGACGTCGCCTTCGACCAGGTCGCGAGCCACGCGCACGGCGTTGACCACCGCCGTCTCGCCGGAGGAGCCGTGACTGATGATGCAGACCCCGTCGACGCCGAGCAGCATGGCCCCGCCGGTGTTCTCGGGGTCGAGCGTGGCGTAGAGCGGGAGCAGCTCGGGCATGAGCACGTCGGCGGCGGCACGGGCCTCGTCGGTGGCACCGAAGGCCTCGAGCAGCCGGTTGACCAGGGCCCTCATGCCGCCCTCGAGCGTCTTGAGGGCCACGTTGCCGGTGAAGCCGTCGGTGACCACCACGTCGACGTCGCCGGTGAGCAGGTCACGACCCTCGACGTTTCCGATGAAGGTGCCACCGGCCGCATCGAGCGCGCCGGCGGCGTCGAGCAGGGCGTAGGTCTCCTTGCGGAGCGTGTCGCCCTTGCCGGGTTCCTCGCCGATCGACAGAAGACCGACCCGAGGAGCGTCGATGCCGTAGCGGGCGGTGGCGTAGGCGGCGCCCATCTGGGCGAACTGGAGGAGCCACTCGGGCTGGCACTCGGCGTTGGCGCCGGCGTCGAGCATCACGGTGTGGCCGCCCGAGGGCACCGGCAACGGGGTGGCGATGGCCGGTCGCTTGACGCCCTTGATCCGACCCATGCGCAGCAGCGCCGACGCCATGGTGGCGCCGGTGTTGCCGGCCGAGATCATGGCCGAGGCCCGGCGATCGCGCACCGCCTCGGCGGCCCGGACCAGGGTCGAGTCCTTCATCCGGCGCACGCTGGCGCCGGGATCGGCGTCCATGGCGATGACCTCGGACGCCTCGATCAGCGGCAGGTCGCCGGCGAGCTCGGCGACGTCGGGGGTGCCGACGAGGACGATGTCGACGCCGAGCTCGTCGCGGGCGCGCCGGGCACCGGCGACGATGTCGGCCGGCGCCTTGTCACCGCCGTTGGCGTCTATCGCGATCGGAAGCACGTGATCTCCATGTAGCACCCGGAAGTTCCGAGCCCCAGGCGAGGAACTTCAAGAAACCGGACGAAGTCCGGTTTCAGTCGACGTCGACGGCCTGACGGCCGTGGTACCAACCACAGTTGGGGCAGACGATGTGGGGCGGCTTCACGATGCCGCAGCGGGGGCACAGGCTGCGGGACGGGCGCTCGAGCTTCCAGTTGGCCGCGCGACGGCTGCGGCCCTTTGCCTTCGATGTCTTGCGCTTGGGAACGGCCATGACGGATCTACCTCGGGTGGTGCCTGCGCGGCGGAAGGGGCGCGCCGGCACGGTGCTGGGCGGCGCGAAGGGAAAACCCTACCGGCTAGGACTCGTCGAACTTCAATTCGGACAGCGCCGCCCAGCGAGGGTCGGCCAAGCCGTCGTCGTCCCCGTCGTCGCCTTCGCCGTCGCCCGCCTCGAGCTCGTCTTCGGGCACGGCCGGGAACCGCTCGGGGTCCGGACCGGGGCAGGACTCGTCGCACAGAGGCGCCAGCGGCAGGCTCGACAGCACCAGCTCGCGCACGAGCGGTTCGAGGTCGAGGAGGTCGCCGTCGATGGGGAGCACGTCTTCGTCGACCGGCTCGCGCTGGCAGATCTCGCGGAACGCGACGTCGATGTGGCCGGTGACGTCGTCGAGGCAGCGCCGGCACTCGCCGTACCAGTCGAAGCCCACGGTGCCCACGGCCTCGACCCCACCCGCCATGGCGATGACCGTCCCCTCGACGTCGACCGGCGTGCCGGGGATGGTGCTGGCCGTCGAGGTGCCCAGCGCACCCAAGTCGACGTGCTGGTCGACGTCACGACGACTGCCGGGCTCCCGGAGCAGGTCCCCGACCCGGACCACGAGTGGCCGGGCCATGCGTCAGTCCTCGTCCTGGTCGAAGAACGAGTCGTCGGGCACCGCCTCGAGGCGCCGGCGGGGGCGGCGGTCTACGGCGCCGCGGTCGTCGGCGCGCCCGTGGCCCTGGTCGTCGTCCTGGGGACCGGGCGCCTCGTCGCCACGCTGGGCGCCCTGGAGCTTGGCCCGGCCGGCGCTGACCACCTTCATGGTCCGCTCGAGCACGATCTCGAAGCTGGCCAGGCGCTGGTCGCAGAAGTCCTCGGCCTCGAGCTTGAGGCGGCGGGCCTCGGCGTCGGCAGCGTCGACGACCGAGCGGGCCCGTGCTTCGGCGGCCTTGACCACCTCGGTGTCGGTCACCATCTGGTCGGCCTGGGCGCGCGCCGCAGCGACGATCTCGTCGGCCTCGCGACGCGTGCGGGCCAGGAACTCCTCGCGCTGCTTGAGCAGCCACTTGGCCGATCGCAGCTCCTCGGGAAGACGTTCGGCGGCCTCGTCGAGCAGGTCGAGGACCTCGGCCTGGTTGATCATCACCGAGGTGGACAGCGGCATGGGCCGCGCCTGCTCGATGAGGTCGCGCAGCTCGCGGATGATCGACTCGACCTGTGGTGCCTCGTAGGGCGACTGCCCCGGACGATCGGTCATGAGAGGGCCCCGCGCAGGGTCATCCGAGCTTCTCCTTGAGTCGCCGGGCGACCGGCTCGGGCACCATCTCGCTGACGTCGCCACCGAAGCGGGCGATCTCGCGCAGCAGCTTGGAGGCGACGAAGGAGTGCTCGGTGGCCGAAGGGATGAACAGCGTCTCGACGCCCGAGATCTTGCGGTTCATGTGTGCCTGGTGCATCTCGGACTCGAAGTCGGAGACGGCGCGCAGACCCTTGACGATGACGTCGGCGCCGACCTCACGGGCCAGGTCGACGACCAGGCTGGCGAACTGCACGACCTCGACGTTGTGCAGGTGGGAGCAGCTCTCCTCGATCATCGCCTTGCGGTCGTCGAAGGTGAACAGCGGTTCGCCCTTCTGGGGGTTGCGCATGGCGGCGACGGTGACCACGTCGAAGAGCCGGGAGGCCGTCTCGATGATCTCGAGGTGGCCGTTGTGGATCGGATCGAACGTCCCGGGGTAGAGGACGGTCCTCACGCATCTGCTCCTGTCGGTCGGGGGTCGCCTGCATGGCGTCCTGCCCGGGGGTCCGGCGGACGGGCGAACACGACAACCGTACCGCCGTAGGTCTTCTCCCGAAGCTTTTCCCACCCGTCCGGGAGCGTCACGCTGCGGTCGGACTCGACCACGACGACGCCGTCGTCGGCCAGCCGGCCGGCGAGCTGGTCGAGCAGCTCGGGCCAGTCGTCGAAGGCATACGGAGGGTCGGCCACGACCAGATCGACGACGTCGGGGAGCACGCCCGGCCCGGCGACGGCCTGCTCGACTGGGCACCGGTGCACGGTGGCCCGGTCGGCCAGTCCGAGGGTGTCGAGGTTGGACTGGGCCACCTCGGCCGCCCGCCGGTCGGCCTCGACGAGGTGGGCGTTGGCTGCCCCGCGGCTCAGCGCCTCGATGGCCAGCGCTCCGCTGCCGGCGTAGAGGTCGACGACCACGGCGTCCTGAACCGCACCCAGGCTGCCGAGCGCGTTGAACACCGCCTCGCGCACGCGATCGGTGGTGGGGCGCGTGTCGGTGCCGGGCGGGGCGAGGATCCGGCGTCCTCGCGCGGTGCCGGCGACCACGCGCACCGCTACTCGTAGGACGAGCCGGGCGTGCCGTACGGCAGCGCGATCCAGGTCCGGCCGGGGGTGAGCAGGATCTCGTGCCCGGCCTGGTCGCGGTAGGTGGTGCGGGTCTTGGCATCGGGCTTGGACCAGGTGCCGACGGTGACCGAGCCACGGCTGAAGACCCACGCGACCCCCTCGCCGGTGGTGACCGCGGTGGGGACGACACTGCCGACCACGTCGCGGGTTCCCGAGTCGACCGCGTCGGTGAACCGCACGATGACGTTGTCGACCGCGATCTGCTCGCCGGCCGTGTCGACGTGGGGGTGCCCGGCCTGGAACCGGAGCCAGTGCTGGCCGTCCCAGTCGAAGTGCACGCCGTTGCCGCTGGGGCGGGAGCTGAAGGCCGGGGGGAACCCGATCGACACCGTGGTGGCCGGCGTCGCCTCCGGCGAAGGGGGCTCGGACAGGTCGTCGGCGAAGGTGAGGATCGGTTCGGTCGGCCCGGTGTTGCCCTCGGGCGCCGTGGCGCGGATCTCGGCGGTGCCCAGGGCGAAGGAGTTGTAGGGGGCCGGCCGGCTCCGCTCCCGGTAGAAGAGCTGGGGGATGTCGTCGATCGAACGGGGCACGATGTCGGCGCTGCGCACGTCGCCCCGCAGCTTGGCGTTGGCGCCGTGCCAGGTGAACAACGGCCAGTGGAGCTCGTCGAGCAGGCCGATCTCGGATCCCCGCGCCGACCGGATCGGACCGATGTGGTCGGCGTCGTGGGACTGGAACAGAGCGAGGAACCGGGTGACCGTGCTCTCGACGGTGACCTCGTAGACGACATCGGCCGCGTTCACGCCCGCCTGGGGCGTGGAGTGCCCCTCGCGGTTGTCGTACTTGACGGCCACGATCGGCCGCTCGTAGGTGGCCTCGTCGACCTCGAGACCGGTGAGCGTCGAACGCAGCGGTGCCGGCTCGGTGGTGGTGGTCGACGCCGTGGTGGTGGACCGTGGCAGCGTCGGGTCGGGCGAGGCGGCGATCTCGGTGCCGCCTCCGCCGCCGCAGGCGGCCAGGGCGAGTGCGGCGGCGAGCACGGAGGCAGCGAAGCGGTGCGTGCGCATCGCCAGTCAGTGTGACACCGCGACCACTCCGCGTCGGGCATCCCCCGTGGGCTGCGAACCGACGACCGGTACGGTCGAGCCGGTGACCAGCGACGACGCCTTCGTACCCGACCAGGTCATCACCTGCATCGACTGCGGCGGCCGCGCCCACCTCACCGGCTACGCACCCGAGGGCGGCTGGGAGCCGGGGATGGTCACCGTCTACCGCTGCGAGGACTGCCTCGACGCCTGGTACCTCGAAGTGCCGGAGCAAGACTAGCCCTTGAGGAGGAACTCGACCTCGTCGTCGTCGAGGAACAGGGCAAGCTCGTCCAACAGCTCGGGCGGCACACCCTCGGGACGGTCGACCAGTTCGAACGCCGCCTCGCGGGCCCGCTCGACCCAGACCCGATCGGTGCGAAGCGATGCCAGCTTCAGATCGTTGTGCCCCTTCTGGCGGGCACCCATGATCGTGCCCTCGCCCCGGAGCTGGAGGTCGACCTCGGCCAGCTCGAAGCCGTCGGTGGTGCGGACCATGGCGGCGATGCGCTCGGCACCGTCGTCGGTGGCGCCCTCGCCCACGAGGAAGCAGACCGAGGCGTGCCGACCACGGCCGACCCGACCGCGAAGCTGGTGGAGCTGGGCGATGCCGAAGCGGTCGGCGTCGAGGATGACCATGACGGTGGCGTTGGGGACGTCGACGCCGACCTCGATGACGGTCGTCGCGACGAGCACGTCGAGCTCACCGGCCCGGAAGGCGGCCATGGTGGCCTCCTTCTCGTCGGCACCGACGCGGCCGTGCAGCAGACCCAGGCGCAGGCCGTGGAGCTCGCCGTGGGCCAGTTGCTCGAGCGTCTCGGTGGCCGACGCCACCTCGAGCTTCTCGGACTCCTCGACCAGCGGGCACACGACGTAGGCCTGCCGGCCGGCCGCGACCTCGGCGCGCACGCGGTCCCACATCTGCTGCTGGTCATCCTCGGTCTGGGCCCACAGCGTCTCGATCGGGGTGCGTCCCGGCGGCAGCTCGTCGAGGATCGAGACGTCGAGGTCGCCGTACACCGTCATCGCCGCCGTACGCGGGATCGGCGTGGCGGTCATCACCAGCACGTCGGGCACGGTCCCCTGACCATCGGGACCGCCGGACTTGTCGCGCAGGGCGGCCCGCTGTTCGACACCGAAGCGGTGCTGCTCGTCGATCACGGCCAACCCCAGCGACCGGAAGCCGACGTCGGCCGACAGCAGGGCGTGCGTGCCGATGACGATGTCGACCAGGCCGGCGGCGAGGTCGTCGGTGATCTGGCGGCGTGCCGACGCCGTGACGCGGTTGGTGAGCAGCTCGACCCGCAGCGGACGCTCGAAGAGGGCGCCCTCCTCCCCCACGGTGAACCCCTCGAGCAGCTGCTCGACCCCGAGCGCGTGCTGCTCGGCGAGCACCTCGGTGGGCGCCATCAGCGCCGCCTGGTGACCGCCTTCGACGGCCACGAGCATGGCCGAGACCGCCACCAGGGTCTTGCCGGCGCCCACGTCGCCCTGCAGGAGCCGGTGCATCGGCACCGGCGACACCAGGTCGGCGACGATCTCGTCGATGGCCCGCTTCTGGGCCGCGGTGAGCGGCCACGGCAGCTGGTCGTGGAACCGGTCGAGGAAGCGGCGCGACCTGGTGTGGGCGACGCCGACCGAGTCACGCTCGATCCGTCGCTTGCGCAGCACGAGCGCCAGCTGGACCCGCAGGAGCTCGTCGAAGACCAGCCGTCGGCGCGCCACCGCTCGGGCCTCCATGGACTCGGGCAGGTGGATGTCGTGGAAGGCGTTGGTGCGATCGACCAGGTCGTGGCGGTCGAGCAGCATCTGCGGCACCGGGTCGACGAACTCGCCGGTCCGCCGCAGGGCCTCCTCGACGAACCCGCCCACGTCCCAGGACGTGAGCCGGACCTTCTCCGACTGCGGGTAGACGGGGATGATGCGGCCGGTGCGGTCACCGATCAGGTCGACGACCGGATTGGTCATCTGCTTCTGGCCACGGAAGACGTCGACCTTGCCGAAGAACACGGCCTCGGTGCCCGGCCGGAGCTGCTTCTCGCGCCAGGCCTGGTTGAAGAAGCTGATCTTCAGCGAGCCCGAGTCGTCCTTGATGGTGCCGCTGACCATGACCCGGCCGCCTCGCACGCGACGGGACGACATGGCCGACACGCGTGCCAGCACCGAGGTGGTCTCGCCCACCTCGACGTCGCGGATCCGGGCCTCCTTGGTGCGATCGAGGTACCGCCGCGGGTAGTGGGTGAGCAGGTCGAACACCGTGCGGATGCCGAACCGGCCGAGCGCGTCGGCGCGCTTGGGGCCCACGCCCTCGAGGCGGGTGATGTCGATCCGGTCGAGCTGCTCGAGCGTCCGGGCCATGACGCGATGATGCCCGAGGCCACCGACGGTCGTCGGCGACCCCGGGCTTCTCCGAAGTCTTCGTATGTCGGCGGGACCCTCAGGCGGAGCGGAGCGCCCGCACCAGCTCGTCCTTGTTCATCTGCGAACGGCCGTCGATGTCGAGCTCCTGGGCCCGCTCGTACAGCTCGTCCTTGGTCCAGCTCTCGTAGGGGCCGGAGGGATGGTTCGAGCCGGACCGGTAGGCCTCGGCGGCGCCGGTGTCGGCGGCCTTGACCGAACGGTCGGCGGCGTCGCCGGCCTCGTCGCTGATGCGGCCACCGACGTCGCCGGCCTCGTCGGACACGACGCGGAAGTTGCGCTCGACGTCGCCGGCGGCCTCACGGGCCTGCTCGGCGATGCGGGAGCCGGCGCGGCGGGCGGTGCGCACGCTGCGCTGGCCGGTGTCACGGAGGGTCTCGGCGGAGTCCCCGATGGCGTCCTCGGTGGCCTCGGCCAACTCGGACGCGCCGGTCCAGGTGACGGTCATCAGGCCCCGCACCGCGTCCAGGTTGGTCGCGGTGATCAGCCCGAACTGCCGGACGGCCTCGGCGTTGACGGCGCCGAACCGCAACACGACGGCGTCCAAGGGTGCAGGCATCCTCTCGGCCGCCTTCACGGCGGAGAAGTCCACCGTTCGGGCGAGATCGGCGAAGGTGGTCTCGATGGTGTCGGTCGCTGTCATGCTTGGAGATCTACCCATGTGCTGCATCTGTCATGCAGCTTCCGGCGGTGACACGCGGCACCGCCGGCCTGGCCAGCGCGCGGCGCCTACTCGATGCCGAACAGGTAGGGGTACAGCGGCTGGCCGCCGTGCAGGACCTCGCACTCGGCATCGGGCCGGTGCTCGGCCAGCCACTCGGTGACGTGCCGGGTGATGCCGGCCGCGGCACCTTCGCCCTCGATCACGGTGACCAGCTCGTGCTCGCCCTCGTCGACCAGGGTGTCGAGCAACCGTGTGCACGCCTCGGCGAGCTCATCGGCGACGACCTCGATGCCGGTGCGGGAGATCCCCAGCCAGTCGCCCTCGGCGATGGGGCCGGCGTCGCTCGTGGAGGCCCGGATCGCCCGGGTCACCTCACCGTGCACGGTGGACTCGGAGGCATCGCCCATGGCCTCGACGTTGGCGTCGGCGGACGACTCGGGGTCGTAGGCCAACAGCGCGGCGAAGCCCTCGGTGATCGAACGTGTGGGGAGCACGCGCACGTGCTTGTCGGTGAGCTCACCGACCTGCTCGGCCACGGCGATGATGTTCTTGTTGTTGGGCAGGATCACGACCTCGGGCGCCGGAACGGCCTCGACCGCCTCGAGGAGCTGGGCGGTGGACGGGTTCATCGACTGGCCGCCCGTGACCACCTGCTGCACCCGCAGGTTGGCGAAGATGCGCCGGATGCCGTCGCCGGTGGCGACCGCGACCACGCCGCAGGGGACCGGCTCGGGTGCGGGGTCGGGCTCGTGCTCGGCCTCGCGCACCCAGCGCTCCTCCTCGAGCGCCGGGAGCTCGTCGAGCAGGTCGGTGACGCGGATCTGGCGGGGACGTCCGATCTCGATGGCCGCCTCGATGGCCTCACCGATCTCGTCGGTGTGGATGTGGCAGTTGTAGATGCCGTCGCCGCCCACGACCACGATGGAGTCGCCGATGCCGGCCCACACCTCGCGAAAGGCCGAGATGGCGTCGTCGGGCGCCTCGAGGAGGTACATCACCTCGTAGCGGAGCTCGGACACGTGCTTGCCCGTCTCCGGGGTGACCGGCCGATCGGCCCCGCCGGTGGACCGCTGCTGGCCGTCCTGGCCCGACCCCTTGACCCGATCGGCGACGTCGGCGGGGACGTCGGGCGGTTCGGGCAGAGCGCGGCCGTCGACCACGTGGAGCATGGCGTCGAGCAGGAGCAGGAAGCCGGCAGCGCCGGCGTCGACCACGCCGGCTTCCTTCAGCACCGGCAGCAGCTCGGGCGTGTTGTCCAGCGACACCTGGCCGGCCTGGCGGGTCCGTTCGAGCAGCTCGACCAGGGTGGCACCCTCGTCGGCGGCGGCACGGGAGGCCTCGGCCGCCTCTCGCACGACGGTGAGGATGGTGCCCTCGACCGGACGCTGCACGGCCTCGTAGGACAGCTCGGAGGCGCGCGTCAGGGCGGCGGCGAAGGTGGCGGCGTCGACCACGTCGGTCTCGCGCAGCACCTCGGTGACGCCGCGCAGCAGCTGGGAGAGGATGACCCCCGAGTTGCCACGAGCACCCATGAGCGAACCGTGGGCGACGGCCTTGCACACGACCGCCATGTCGGGATCGTCGCCGCCTCCGGCCTGGTCGACCGCCTCGGCGACCGAGGCCAGCGTGAGGGTCATGTTGGTGCCGGTGTCGCCGTCGGGCACCGGGTACACGTTCAGCCGGTTGATGGCCTCCTGGTGCCCGGACAGCGCGTCGCCGAAGGTGGCGATCACGCGGCAGAAGTCGCCGGCACCCAGGTGGTCGAGGGTCGTCATCGGCGGGCAACCCTACCGAGACCGCGGCGACGACCGGCATGTGACCGTGGTGTCAGTGCAGGGTTAGGGTGACCGGACCCAGTTGCAACCAACCGTCAGGAGCCGACGTGCAGGGTGTGATCAAGTCGTACGATCCGGGGACCGGTGATGGGGTCATCATCGCCGACACCGATCTCCAGGAGTACGACCTGGCGCCCAACGCGCTCGAGGGGTCGGTCTTCCGGATGGTGCGCCAGGGCCAGCGGATCGTCTTCGACGTCGACGACCGCGGTCTGGCCACCGGGCTGCGGCTGGGGTCCGAAGTGGACATGGGCACGCCGCACTTCCCCCAGGACGACGTGCCCCTGGAGACCGGGATCTGACGCGTCCGGTACCCGCCGGCGCGCAGCAGTTCCCCCGACGAAGTCGCAAGGGCGCGACGGAGGCGAGACAGAACAATGGCCGCAACGACGACCAACGAGAAGCTCAAGGCCTGGGTGGACGAGTGGGCGGAGATCTTCCAGCCCGACGCCATCGAGTGGTGCGACGGCTCCGAAGAGGAGTGGGACCGGCTGACCAGCCTGCTGGTCGAACAGGGCTCCTTCACCCGGCTCGACGACGCCAAGCGTCCCAACTCGTTCCTGTGCAACTCCGATCCGGCTGACGTCGCCCGCGTCGAGGAGCGGACCTTCATCAACTCCCCCGAGGAGATCGACGCCGGCCCCACGAACAACTGGCGGGCGCCGTCGGAGATGAAGGAAGAGGTGCTGTCCTTCTACCGGGGCGCCATGCGCGGCCGCACGATGTACGTCATCCCCTTCTCCATGGGCCCCCTCGGCTCCCCCATCGCCCACATCGGTGTGCAGCTCACCGACAGCGCCTACGTGGCCGTCAACATGAAGATCATGACCCGCATGGGTCAGGGCGCCCTCGACGTGCTCGGCGACGGCGACTGGGTCCGCTGCCTGCACTCGGTCGGCTACCCGCTGGTGCTCGACGACGGCACCACCCGCCCCGACGTGGCCTGGCCGTGCGACGCCGACAACAAGTACATCTGCCACTTCCCCGAAGATCGCGAGATCTGGTCCTACGGCTCCGGCTACGGCGGCAACGCCCTGCTGGGCAAGAAGTGCTTCGCCCTGCGCATCGCGTCCACCATGGCCCGAGACGAGGGCTGGATGGCCGAGCACATGCTCATCATCGGGGTGACCCCGCCCGACGGCGACAAGCGCTACATCGCCGCCGCGTTCCCCTCGGCCTGCGGCAAGACCAACATGGCGATGATGGTCCCGTCGCTGCCGGGTTGGAAGGTCGAGACCATCGGCGACGACATCGCCTGGATGAAGTTCGGCGACGACGGCCGGCTCTACGCCATCAACCCCGAGGCCGGCTTCTTCGGCGTGGCCCCGGGCACCAGCGAGGACACCAACCCCAACGCCCTGCGCTCGGTCGACGCCAACTCGATCTTCACGAACGTCGCCAAGACCGACGACGGTGATGTCTGGTGGGAGGGCCTGTCCAAGCCCCCGGCGCACCTGGTCGACTGGAAGGGCAACGACTGGACGCCCGACGCCGACGCGCCGGCGGCCCATCCCAACGCCCGGTTCACCGCCCCGGCGTCGCAGTGCCCCACGATCGCCCCCGAGTGGGAGGACCCCGCCGGCGTGCCGATCTCGGCCATCCTCTTCGGCGGCCGCCGGGCCACCAACGTGCCGCTGGTGACCGAGGCGCGCGGCTGGGAGCACGGCGTCTTCCTGGGCTCCATCATGAGCTCGGAGAAGACGGCGGCAGCGGCCGGCAAGGTCGGCGAGGTCCGCTTCGACCCCTTCGCCATGCTGCCCTTCATCGGCTACAACGCCGGCGACTACATGCAGCACTGGCTCGACATCGGCGACGAGGCCGACGAGAGCACGCTCCCCAAGCTGTTCTGGGTCAACTGGTTCCGCCGGGGCGAGGACGGCTCGTTCCTGTGGCCGGGCTTCGGCGACAACAGCCGCGTGCTCAAGTGGGTGCTCGAGCGCCTCGACGGTGCGGCCGACGCCACCGAGACCCCCATCGGCCTGGTGCCCACGGCCGAATCGCTCGACACCAGCGGTCTCGACATCGACGACGCCGTCCTCGACGAGCTGCTCGCCGTCGATCCCGAGTCGTGGCGCCAGGAGATCCCGCTGATCGAGTCGCAGTTCGACTTCATCGGCGAGCGCCTGCCCGAGCGGCTGAGCAACCAGCTCGACGACCTGGAGAAGCGCCTGAGCAGCTGACACTGGAGCGTTCTCGCTCCTGCGTCGCTGCGAGCGCTCCCACGTTGGCACGGAGCTGTTGGCCACCGGTGGGGTAACCGGTCGGCGCCGTTGGCGCCTCCCTCCGGGCCGCGTTCCACGACTTGCAGCCGAAATGCGATCGGGCCCCCGCTGTGGAGCGGGGGCCCGATCGCATTTTCCGGTGGACCCAGGCCGACAGGAAGCCGTGGTCCGGGTGGTTCCCTCCCGGGGGAGGTTCGTCAGCTGTGGCGGGAAGGAAGCGGGAGCAGGCCGACCTGGCGGCAACGGTCGGCCAGCTCGGCCAGGGCACCGACGTACTGGTCGCGGTCGAGGCCGCCGGCGAGGTACTCCTCGCGCAGGTCGAGGAACATGCCTTCGACGAGCAGGTCGACGAGTTGCTCGAACAACCGGTCGTGGAGCTCGTCGTCGGCGTCGATGAGTTGGATGGTGCCCAGGATGTCGTCCTGCTCGGCGTTCACCCGGTGCACCAAGCGCTCGTGTGCGTCCATGACCGATGGTTCGCCGTGCACCCGACCACCTCCTTCCCTGCCGATCACGATTCCCTTCACCGCTCCGGTGCCACCATCCACCATGAGAAAACCTGAGTTGTCAACGCTCAGGTTTGCTTCTATCGTTGTATGTAGCAGGACACGAGACCCCAGTCCGAGCACCCAAGGAGAACCACCGTGTTGATGCGATTCGATCCCTTCCGCGAGTTCGACCGTCTGACCGACGAGTTCGACCGCCTCACCCCCCGGACCAACGGCGTCCGCTCGATGCCCATGGACGCGGTACGCCGCGGCAACCACGTCGTGGTCCACGTCGACCTGCCCGGCGTCCGTCCCGACGACGTCGACGTCACGGTCGAGCGCAACGTGTTGACCGTCAGCGCGACGCGTGCCGCCGATCAGGCCGAGGACGACCAGCTCCTGGTGGCCGAGCGGCGCCACGGCGAGTTCAGCCGCCAGCTGTTCCTCGGCGACACGCTCGACCCGAGCCGGGTCGAGGCCGATGTCACCGACGGCGTGCTCACGCTGCGCATCCCGGTGGCCGAGACGGCCAAGCCCCGCAAGGTCGAGGTCAGCACCGGCGCCGGCGAGTCCCAGCCGGCCATCTCCGCCTGAGCGGACTCCACCGATCCCCGGGGCCCGTCGGTCGGCCGATCGACGGGCCCCGGCGCGCCCGGGGGCCGACCGCTTAGGATCGCCCCAGCCGGTGAAGCGAACGAAGGGGTTCTGCGATGGCAGTCAACGCGTACATCCTCATCCAGACCGAGGTGGGCAAGGCCGCCGAGGTCGCGGCCGCCGTGGGTCAGCTCGAGGGCGTCACCACCGCCGAGGACGTCACCGGCCCCTACGACGTCATCGCCCGTGCCGAGGCCGACGACGTCGACCAGCTCGGCCGGATGGTGATCAGCCGCGTGCAGATCATCAGCGGCATCACCCGCACGCTCACCTGCCCGGTGGTGCACGTCTGAGCATCTCGGCATCGCCGAGCACGTAGCGACCGGGACCCACCCGGTAGGCCGGCGCCACGTCGGCCGGCACGACGTCGGCGCCGCGTTCGTCGATGGCGCGGACCTCCAGGGCCACCGCTCCCCCGCTGCTGTCCACGATCAACGACGCCTCGGCCGCCGTCTTGGCCAGTCGGGCGATGAGCTCTTGGGCGATCGACAGCGTCCGGACGGCATCGGCGACGGGCACCGGGTCGGCGCCCCGCCACTCGAGCTCGATGGCGGCGCCGGCTTCCTCGCGGGCGGCGTCGACCTCGATCTCGACGGCCGTGCGCAGCTCGTCGTCGGTGTCCTCGAGCGGTGACGGCATGCCCGGCGACGGGCAGACGCTGACCTCCCAGGTGCGCTGGACGTCGGCGAGCGCCAGCGACCAGAGCTCGGCCAGCTTTGCCTCGCCACCGCCGGCCAGCGCACCTTCGGCGGCGGCCAGCTCCTCTTCGAGCCGGTCGCGCTCGGCCAGGGTCGACTGCTGGGCGGCTTCGGCCTCCGCCCTGGCCTCGGCTTCCTGTTGCATGCGCTTGGCGACCTCGGCGGCGTCGCGCTTGGCCCGGCTCGCCCGTTCGAGCGCGTCGTCACGCTCGCGAGCCGTGGCCGCCGCGGATGCCTCGGCAGCGCGAGCGGCGGCCTCGGCGCGCTCGTGGGCCTGCCTGGCCTCGTGCAGCTGCTGGGTCAGCGAATCGACCTCGGCGCGGGCGCGCACCGTCGTGAAGGCCAGCACGGCGGCGACCGCAGCGAGGACGATGGTGACGAACAGCATCGCGGCGAATGTAGTGATCGGCCCCGGCGCCGGCGGGGCACCGATCTCAGAGAGGGTGGCGGAACTGCATGGACCGCAGGGCGAGTCCCATCAGGAACAGGCCGCCGAAGCCGTACAGCAGGTAGCGGTAGGCGGCCAGCTGGGCGCGGTAGCTGTAGATGATGCCCACGGTGGCCACGGCGACGAAGCCGTAGAAGAGGTGCATCTGCTGGGGGTCGGTGTCGACCTCGGACAGGGCGGCCACGCCCAGCGCCACCTGGCCGATGATGGAGATCTGGACCACGGCGATGGCGACCCACAGCGCCCGCAGCCGCAGCGCCTCGATCCAGTGCGCCGCCAACGCCCAGACGCCGGCGACGGCGTTGCCGACGATGACGAACCAGGCGAAGTCGGCGTGCAGGTCGCGCCAGAGCACGGCCCGGCGATCAGTCGCCGGTGCCGGCCGAGCCGCCCGCCACCTCGTAGCTCCACAGCTCGGAGCTCACCGAGACCGGGGCGCCGGAGTCGGTCGGCTTGTCGGCGCCGCGGTGGCCGTGAGCGAAGCCGGGCGAGCTCACCCAGGCGTCGAAGGACTCCTGGTCGGCCCAGCGGGTGACGACGAGCCAGGTGTTGCGGTCGTCGGTCGGCTTGAGGAGCTCGAAGCCCTGGAAGCCGGGCTGGTCGTCGACCGCACCGGCACGGGCGGCGAAGCGCTTGGCCAGCTCGTCGCCGGAGCCCTCGGGAACGGTGATGGCGTTGATCTTGATGACGGTCACGCTGGCCATCCTGTCTGCTGTCGGGGGGCTCAGGCCAGACGCCCCGGGCCGTTCGCCGCCGGCGGCCCGAGCAGCCAGTCGTCCGCGTCGTTCACCGGCACGCCATGGGTGCGGATGAACCACTCGTGTCCGAACGCGCGGGCGAAGGCGTCGTCGGGCAGCGACAGGAAGAAGCTGTCCTCGGGGATCTGCGAGGCGTGCGCCGCCATCGACGCCCGCTTGGCCGCCAGCCACGGTCCGACGTCGACGGTCGTGGTGATGATCGACTCGGGCGAGCCGAACTCGGGGTCCTCGGTGACGTCGGGCGTGTCGGGATCGCCACCCGGAACCTCGATGTCACCGGCGCTGGCCGCTTCCTCCATCACCCGCCGGATGTGGTCGCGGTTCATCGTGGCCTCGTAGACCGCCGGCGTCCCGGCCAGCTCGGCCGCCCGCTGACCCACCCGGTGCACCTGGATGTGGTCGGGGTGCCCGTACCCGCCGTGGTCGTCGTAGACCGTCAGCACGTCGGCTGCCTCGTCGGTCAGGATCGCCGCCAGCGCCTGGGCCGCGGTGTCGACATCGGCCTGCCAGAAGCAGTCGGCGTCGTCGTTGGTGGGCTCGCCCATCATCCCGCTGTCGCGGTAGTCCAGGTACGCCACCCGCTGGGCACCGAGCACCTCGGCCGATGCTGCCGTCTCGCGCTCTCGCCGCTCGGCGAGCGTCTCACCGTCGTCGAGGAACCCGTCGTCCACCTCGCCGAGCTCGCCCCGTGTGGCGAACACGAGCACGACCCGGTGTCCCTCGTCGGCGGCGCGCGCCAAGGAGCCACCGGTGGAGATCGACTCGTCGTCGGGGTGGGCGTGGAAGGACACCAGCGTCGGCATGGCGGCAGTCTGCCAACCCCGTTCTGCGTTCACATGACCAGATCGGACGAGATCTCGTCCGATCTGGTCGTGTGAAGCGAACGGGGCGGTGCGGCTCAGGCGACGGCGCCGGCGTCGCGCAGCTTGGCGATCCGGGCCTCGTCGAAGCCGAACTGGCCGAGGACCTCGTCGGTGTGCTGGCCGGCGTGGGCCGGCGGCCGCTGGATCTCGGCCGTGGTGCGGCTGAACCGGGGCGCCGGCGCCGGCTGGAGCACGCCGTGCTCCTCGACGAAGGTGCCCCGCTCGACGTTGTGCGGATGCTGGGGCGCCTCGCCCAGGCCGAGCACCGGGGCGAAGCACACGTCGGTGTGCTCCATGAGCTCGCACCACTCGTCGCGGGTCTTGGTCTTGAAGATCTCGGCCACCCGCTCCTTCATCGCCGGCCACTGCGACCGGTCGTGCTGGTGGGGCAGCTCGTCGTGCTCGCCAAGGCCGGACAGGCGCAGCAGCTCGGCATAGAACTGCGGCTCGATCGAACCGATGGAGACGTACTTGCCGTCGCTGGTCTCGTAGACGTCGTAGAAGTGGGCCCCGGTGTCGAGCAGGTTGGTGCCCCGCTCGTCGTTCCAGATGCCCATGGCCCGGAAGGCGTGGAACATCGTGGTGAGCACGGCGGCGCCGTCGACCATGGCGGCGTCGACGACCTGACCCTCGCCCGAGCGCTGGGCCTCGAGCAGGGCGCACACGATGCCGAAGGCGAGGAACATGCCACCGCCACCGAAATCGCCCACCAGGTTGAGCGGCGGCACGGGGGCTTCGCCCCGACGCCCGATGGGGTCGAGCGCGCCGGCCAGGGCGATGTAGTTGATGTCGTGGCCGGCCGCCTGGGCGTAGGGCCCTTCCTGGCCCCACCCGGTCATGCGGCCGTAGACGAGTTTGCCGTTGCGGGCCAGGCAGTCCTCGGGGCCGATGCCCAGCCGCTCGGCGACGCCGGGACGGAAGCCCTCCATGAGGACATCGGCCTGCTCGACCAGCGACAGGACGGTCTCGACGCCGTCGGGGTTCTTGAGGTCGACGCCGATGGAGCGCCGGCCCCGGTTCAGCACGTCGGCCGGCGGCGACTCGGGATCGCCCCCCATGACCTGGCCGGCCCGGTCGACGCGGATGACGTCGGCGCCCATGTCGGCGAGGAGCATGGCGCAGAACGGGCCGGGCCCGATGCCGGCGATCTCGAGAACGGTGATGCCCTGAAGCGGTCCCATGGGGTGGTGTTGATCCTTCCGAGTGTCGTTCGGTGTGTGCGGTCAGGCGGCGCTGGCGTCGTCGGCTGCGGTGGTGGTCTCGACGATGGCGTCGATGATCTGGGGCCACAACGGCCGCGGAAGATTGTGGCCCATGCCCTCGAACTCGATGAGCGTGGCGTCGGGCACGGCGTCAGCCGTACGACGACCACCGGTGGGCGTCACCAGCGTGTCGGCGGTGCCGTGGATGACGGTGAAGGGCACGGTGACGGATCGCAGCGCCTCGGTGCGGCTCCCCGATGCCGCGATGGCCACCAGCTGGCGCCCGACGCCGGCCGGGTTGCGCACCCGGTTCCACTCGCGTGCGGCCCGCGCCGCGGCAGCATCCGGGTCTCGGTACGCGGGGCTGCCCCACGTGGCCTCGGCTGCCTTGGCCGCCTCGACGGCCTCGGCCTCGGTGGTGGGCGGCGGCGCGAGGAGCCGACCCATGGCCTCGGGCGTGGCCTGGCCGACGTCCGGGTCGCCGGTGGTCGACATGATGGAGGTGACCGACAGGACGGCCTGGGGCTGCTCGATGGCCATCGTCTGCACGATCATGCCGCCCATCGAGGCGCCCACCACGTGGGCGGCGCCGATGCCGAGCACGTCGAGCAGGCCGGCGGCGTCCGCGGCCATGTCGGAGAGCGTGTACGGCGCGTCGACCGGCTGGCCGGCGCCGGCGGCCGCCATCACCGCCATGACGTCGACGTCGGCATCGATGTGGCTCGACCGACCGACGTCGCGGTTGTCGAAGCGCACCACCCGGTAGCCGCGCTCGACGAGCGCGTCGACGAACCCCACGTCCCAGCTGGTGAGCTGAGCGCCCAGGCCCATGACCAGCAGCAGCGGTGTGCCGTCGCCGGGGCCGCGCACCTCGGCGCAGATGTCGATGCCGTTCACGTGATGGATGGTCTCCCCCATAGGGCCCCGATGCTTGCCACTACACGGGGGGCTCCGCCCCCCGTGCACCCCCCGAAAAGCCGCGCGACACGCGCTCAGCACCCCATACGGCGGTTACGTTCCGGGCATGGTGGACCCTGCACACGTCCGTGCCTTCGCTCCCGGCCGGGTGAACCTGATCGGCGACCACACCGACTACACGGGCGGGCTGTGCCTGCCGATGGCGGTGACGATGGGGACCACGGTGACCGGTCGCCGGGGCGGCGAGCGGATCCGCCTGCGCTCCGAGGGTCACGACGGGTCGGCCGACATCCCGCTGCCCGTGATCGACCCGGCGGCGGTCCGGCCGCCGTGGGCTCGCTACGTGGCCGGCGTGGCTGCCGAGATCGCTGCGACCCGCGGCTTCGACGGAACCGTCACCAGCGATCTCCCCGTCGGCGCGGGGCTGTCGTCGTCGGCCGCCCTCGAGGTCGCGGTGGCGCTCGCGCTCGGGTTCGAGGGCTCCGACCTGGAGTTCGCCCGCCGGTGCCAGGCGGCCGAGCAGCGCGCCTCGGGCGTGCCGTGCGGCATCCTCGACCAGCTCTCCTCCGTCGGTGGCGTCGAGGGGCACGCGCTCGTCATGGACTGCACCACGCTCACGCTCGACCCGGTGCCGGTGCCCGACGGCCTCGAGGTCGTCGTCATCCACTCCGGGCAGGACCGGGCGCTGGCCGACAGCGCGTACGCCGCCCGCCGTGCCGAGTGCGAGGCCGCCCAGGACGTCATCGGGCCGCTCCGCGACGCCACCGTCGACGACCTCGGTGCCCTGGCCGACCCGGTCCTGCGACGTCGGGCCCGCCACGTGATCACCGAGAACCGGCGGGTCGCCTCGGCGGCGCAGGCGCTGCGCACCGGCGACCGCGTCGGCCTGGGCGAGCTGTTCGTGGAGAGTCACCGGTCGCTGCGCGAGGACTTCGAGTGCTCCACGCCCGTGGTCGACGCCCTCGTCGAGCGGCTCGCCGCCACGCCCGGGGTCTTCGGTGCCCGCATGACCGGCGGAGGCTGGGGCGGGTGCGTCGTGGCGGTGACCGAGCCCGGCGCCCTCGACGAGGGCTGGCGGGTGCGCCCCGGGGCCGGCGCACGCCTCCTCACCTGACTCCGGGGTGCAGCGCCTGTGCGAGATGCGCTTTGGCGCGGCCCAGAGCGAGGACGGGGCGGTCAGCTGCCGAGGAGGCGGGACTTCTGGGCGGCGAACTCGGCCTCGCTGAGCACGCCGTCGCGGCGCAGCCGGTCGAGCTTCTCCAGTTCGTCGGCCACCGAGACGGCCGGCGCGGACGCGGAGGGCTGGCGGCCGATCCGGTCGAACTTGCGGTTCTCGTTGGCCTCGATCTGGCGGTAGATCTCGTTCTGCACGGCCGACGGCTTGCGGACGTCGGAGAACGCCTGGCGCCCGCTCTCGCCGGCCGACTCGATCACCAGGTCGCCGGCACCCAGGATCCGCTCCCAGAGCGACTGCGAGAACAGGACGTTGTTGACCCGGTCGAGGGGGATCTCGATGCCGTGCTTGGTGACCACGCCGCTGCGGTAGATCAGCCGGTCGGTGGTGACGACGAAGTTGATGTTCGACCAGGACAGGTACCGCATCCCCCACCACACCAGGGCGGCCAGGATCAGCACGCCGGCCAGGATCTGCACGATGCCGTTGTCGATGCTGGCCAACACGACGGCGCCCACGACGATGGCGGCGATCAGCGCTGCGGTCTGCTTGGCCAGGTACCACCAGTGCGGGTGCAGGTCGAGGACGATGTCCTCCTCGTCGTTCAACAGCTTCCGCGGGAAGGCCACGCAGCGATCGTAATCCCGGCCCCGGCCCGACGTAGGCGGATCACGCCCAGCCAAGCTCGTGCAGACGGTCGTCGTCGATGCCGTAGTGGTGGGCGAGCTCGTGGACGACGGTGATGCGCACCTGCTCGATCACCTCGTCCTCGGTGTCGCAGATGGCGCAGATGGGCAGCCGGAAGATGGTGATCTGGTCGGGCATCACCGGCCCCCCGGCGCCGTAGTCGCCGCGAGCGGTGAGCGGCACGCCTTCGTACAGACCGAGCAGGCCGCCGGTGGGCCGGCCCGTCCGGACACGGATGACCACGTTGTCGAGTCCGGCGGCGAGCGGCTCGGGCAGCTCGTCGAGCGCGGCGGCGACCAGTGCCTCGAAGCGCTCGAGGTCGATCTCCACCATGGGGCAGACACTACGTCCGGTCCGGACCCGCCGGTGCCTCTACCCTCGTGACCGATGGATCCCGACGCGGCGCTGTCCGGTCTCGACGACGACCAGCGTCGCGCCGTGCTCTCCGACGCCACCCCCTTGGCCGTCATCGCGCCGGCGGGTTCGGGCAAGACCAGGGTGCTCACCGCCCGGGTCGCCCACCGGATCGCCACCGGCGAGATCGAACCCGCCCACGTCCTGTGCGTGACCTTCACCCGCAAGGCCGCCGACGAACTGCGCTCGCGCCTGCACCGCCTGGGCATCCGTGACCGCATCGAGGCCGGGACGTTCCACGCCGTCGCCTGGCAGCAGCTGCGCGACCGCTGGGCCGCCCAGGGTCGGCCCGCCCCACACCTGCTCGACCGGGTGCGACCGTTCCTGCGCGACCAGCTCGAGGTCACCGCGCCGGCCGAGCTCACCGAGCTGTCCGCCGAGCTGTCCTGGGCACGGGCCCGCCGCATCCGGCCCGACGACTACGAGGCCTCCGCGCGCGCCGCCGGACGACGCACGCGCAAGCCCGCGGCCTGGGTCGCCGACCGCTACCGGGCCTACGAGCTGGCCAAGTCGCGGCGCCACGTCGTCGACTTCGACGACCTGCTCGCCGCCTGCGCGGCCGCCATCGAGGGCGACGCCGGGTTCGCCGCCGCCCAACGCTGGCGGTTCCGCCACCTCTTCGTCGACGAGTTCCAGGACGTCAACCCGCTCCAGTTCCAGCTGCTCGAGGCGTGGCGGGGCGACCGCTGGGACGTGTTCGTGGTGGGCGACACCCACCAGTCGATCTACGGCTGGAACGGTGCCGAACCCGGCCTGCTCGACGAACTGAGCGAACGTTGGCCGGCGCTGGAGACCATCCACCTCAACCGGACGCACCGTTCCTCCCCCCAGGTCACCGCGGCGGCGGCATCGGTCATCCGCGCCGCCGGGCTCCCCGACCGCCATCCCGAGTCCAGCGGCGCGCCGGGCCCACCGGCGCTGCTGTTCGCCCACACCGACGAGGTCGCCGAGGTCGACGCCATCGCCCGGGCCATCCGGCGGCGGCGCGGGCCCGATCGCACCTGGCGCGACTTCGCCGTACTCGTCCGCACGCACCAGCAGGTGGTCGACCTCGACCGCGGCCTGTCCATGCACGGGGTCCCGACGTTGGTCCGGCGCCAGGCCGCGCTCCTCGACGCCCCCGGCGTGCGCCAGGTGCTCCGCCGCCTGCGCGACGACGACCGGCCGCTGGTCACCGCACTGGCGGACGCGCTCGGCGGCGACGACGCCGACGATCCCGCCGTCGCCGCGCTCGCCGAGGCTGCCGACCAGCAGCGCATCGTCGACCACCGCATCACCGGGCGGAGCTTCGTGGGCTGGGCCTACGCCAACCTTGCCGACGACGAGCACGATCCCGACGCCGTCACGGTCTCCACCATCCACTCGGCCAAAGGTCTCGAGTGGCCGGTCGTGCACGTCGCCGGGTGCGAGGACGGCTCGATCCCGATCGCGTCGGCGCGACGTCGCTCGGCACGCGAGGAGGAAGCCCGCCTCTTCTACGTGGCCATCACGCGCGCCTCGGGTGAGGTGGTCCTGCACTGGGCCCGGAGCCGGTCCGGACGCAACGGTCCCCGGCCCCGCCAGCGCAGCCCGTTCCTCGAAGGGTTCGAGGACGCGGTCGCCGCTTCGGCACCCGCGTCCGGCACCGACG
The DNA here is from genome assembly GCA_963800295.1 of uncultured Acidimicrobiaceae bacterium. GTDB lineage: Bacteria > Actinomycetota > Acidimicrobiia > Acidimicrobiales > Salinilacustritrichaceae > Salinilacustrithrix. Next base: position 283,556 of record CAWDAJ010000002.1, on the reverse strand, counting down.
CGCCCGATGTCCTGCGCTCGCTCCGGGCCTCGCTCCGGCCGGCACCGACCCCCGACCCGCTGTTGGCCGCCCTGCGGGCCTGGCGCACCGGACGGGCGCGCGCCGCCCGGACGGTGCCCGACGCCGTGGTCCCCGACGAGCTGCTGCTGGCCATCGCCGACGTCCGGCCCCGCACCCCCGAGGAGCTGGCCGCCCTGCCCGGACTCGGTCCGGCGCGACGCAGCCGATACGGCGACGAGCTCCTCGCCGTGGTCGAACGTGTGGCGGGCGCATCGTGAAGTTCGCCGCCGAACAGCGCTTCTCGTTCTCTCCCGACGTCACCGCGCAGGCGTTCGTCGACCCCGACCTGTACCGGCACTTCGCCGAGCTGCCCAAGGTGTCGGTGCCCGAAGTCCTGTCCCGCGAGGTACAGGCCGGTGCCGGCGGCGACGTCGTCACGATGCGCATCCGGTACCGCTTCGCCGGCCACCTCTCCCGGGCGGCACGTGCGGTCATCGACCCGGCCAAGCTGAGCTGGGTCGATGAATCCGTCCACGACCTGGCCCGCCGTCACGTGCGGTTCGTGCTCCACCCCGACCACTACGCCGATCGGTTCCAGTGCCACGGGGAGTACCGCATCGAGGAGGTGCTGGGCGGGTGTCGGCGGGTGGCCAGCGTCGATGTCCGGGTGTCGGCCCCGCTGGTGGCTCGGGCGGTCGAGCAGGCCATCGCTTCGGGGCTGCGCGAGCATCTCGCCGACGAGACCACGGTGATCGAGCGCTTCCTGCGCGAGCGCTCGGCGCTCTAGCAGCGAGGGTGTCCGTGCGGCTGGCCACGTGGAACGTCAACTCGCTGAAGGCGCGACTCGAGCGGGTCGAAGCGTGGCTCGACGAGGTCCAGCCCGACGTGCTGTGCCTGCAGGAGACCAAGCTGGCCGACGACGCCTTCCCCGCCCTGACCCTGGCCGGCCTCGGCTACGACGGCGTGCACCACGGGCAGGGTCGCTGGAACGGGGTGGCCATCCTGTCGCGGGTCGGTGTCGACGAGGTCGTCCACGGCTTCGCCGACGGCGGCCCCACCGATCCCGAGGCCCGGCTCGTCACGGCACGATGCGGTGGCGCGGTGGTGGTGAGCGCGTACGCCCCGAACGGTCGCGAGGTCGGCCACGAGCAGTATGACTACAAGCTCGCCTGGTTCGACCGTCTGCTCGCCCACCTCGATGCCGTGGCCACGGCCGACGACGACGTCGTGGTCTGCGGCGACCTGAACATCGCACCGGCGGACCGCGACGTGTGGGATGCCCGCGCCGTGCACGGCGCCACCCACGTCAGCGAACCCGAGCGCGACCGCTTCCGGGCCCTGCTCGCCTGGGGGCTCGAGGACGTGTTCCGGTGCGCCTATCCCGACGACGACCACCTGTACACCTGGTGGGACTACCGGGCCGGCAACTTCCACAAGCACAAGGGCATGCGCATCGACCACGTCCTGGCCAGCGCACCGCTGACGGCCCGGCTGTCGTGGAGCCTGGTGGACCGCAACGCCCGGAAGGGCAAGGGCCCGTCCGACCACGCTCCGCTGCTGGCCGAGTTCGACGACCGTGCGGCGAGTGGCTAGACCGTCGACACAGCCCGCACGACGATCCGGACCCGCACCCGCCCATGAGCACCTCGGACGAGCACGAACCACCCAGCACCGACCGCCGCCTCGCGGCGCTCTCCGCGCAGGAGGAGTCGATCTCGCCCGAGCGTGCCGGCCTGCGACGCGTCGCCGACGCCGTGCGACGGGTGATCCACGCCATGCACGGTGTCGACGCCGACCTCGCCGCGTTCGAGGACGCTGGCAGCGCCCTCGAAGCCGCCGCCGAGCGGCTCGAGGGGTACGAGACCCGCTCGGTCCACGGCTTCGGCGAGGCGGCCAACAGCGGTGATCCGTTCGGCTTCTTCGAGTTCAGCCCGGTGCTCGGCCGGGGCAACCCGCTGGCCGCGCCGCTGGTCCTGCAACAGACCGACGGTCAGTACATCGAGGCGACGGCCCGGTTCGGGGCGGCCTACGAAGGCCCTCCGGGCTGCGTGCACGGCGGCTACGTGGCCGCCGCCTTCGACGACGTGCTCGGGCTGGCCCAGTCGCTCTCGGGTCAGCACGGCATGACCGCCAACCTCACCATCGACTACCGCTCGCCCACGCCGCTCCACGAGGAGCTGCGCTTCCGTGGGCACTTCGAGCGGGCCGAGGGACGCAAGATCTTCACCACCGGGACCCTGCACGCCGGCAACCGGTTGTGCGCCGAGGCTCGCGGCCTGTTCGTGTCGGTGGACTTCGACCGCTTCGCCACGCTGCGGGCCGAGCGCGAACGACGACGGGCCGAGCGAGACTGATCAGCCGGCGTCGCCGCCGGAGCCCGACCGCTTCCGCGGTGCGGACTTCCGGGTCGTGCGCTTCTTGGCCGCCGTCTTCTTCGTGGCCGCCGTCTTGCCGCGTGGCCGTCTTCTTGGCCGCGGCCTTCCTGGCGGTCGACTTCCGGGCCGCGCTCTTCTTCGTCGCTGCCTTCTCGGTGGTCGAACTGGCACGCGTCGACGTCTTCTTGGCCGCGGCCTTCCTGCGGGTCGAGGTCTTCCGGGTCGAGGTCTTCTTCGCTGCGCGCTTCTTGGCCGCCGTCTTCTTCGCCGTCGTCTTCCGCGTCGCCGTCTTCTTCGTGGCAGCGGTCTTCTTGGCGGTGGCCTTCTTGCGCGTCGAGGTCTTCTTGGCGGCCGCCTTCTTGCGAGTGGACGTCTTGCGCGACGCGGCCTTCTTGGTGGGCGCCTTCTTCGCCGGAGCGGCCACGGCCTCCTCGGCCGCAGCGGCTTCGGCCTGCTGCCGGGCACGCAGCTTGCGCCGCTGGGAGACGCTGAGCTTCTTCTCGTCGACCGGCTCGGCCTCGGCCTCGCCGGCCGGCTCCGCCTTGGGTGCAGGCTCGGGTTCGCCGGCGGGTTCGGGCTCGCGCTCGGGGGCCCGCGTGCGCGTCCGACCCTTGGTGGTGGCCGGTTCGGGCTCGGGTGCCGCTTCGGTCTCTTCGGGAAGGTCCTCGGCGTCGATGGACTCCATCCCGGGCATCGCCAGATCGATGCCCCGCCGGGGCGTGTCGACGGCCTGGACGACGAAGTCGCGCGTCTCACCGATGGTGAGGACCTCGCGGGCGCTGCGCGGGGGCGGATCGGAGATCGACTTCAGCGAGATGTAGCAGCGCGTGCCGTCGCACACGACGTAGGCGCCGTGGCTGGAGAACTGCTCGACCTCGGCCTGGATCACCGAGCCCACCGGATGGGCCCCGACGAACTCGATGAAGGGCAGCGGCTCGTTGTAGGGCTCGGGCTCCTTGCCGCCGCGCTTGCGGCCGGTGTCCTTCTTCTCGTTGTCGGAGGACGAAGACGACGACTTCTTCGACGAGGCCTTCTTCGACGAGCGCGACGACTTCGCCGACTTCGACGACGGTCGCTTGGAGCTCGGCTTGGCCTTGGCCGTCTTCTTCGAACCCCGGCGCTTGCGCTTGGCGTCGGACACCGCGCGACGCGAGGTCGGCCCGCGCACGGGCGAGCGAGCGAGGAAGATCCACCCGACGCCGGGGACGTGCTTGCCGCCGATGAGGCGGCCCTCCTCGAAGAGCCAGTCGTAGGTGCCGTGGAACTCCTGGAAGGAGTCATTGGAGAGCACCACGGCATCGGCCCGGTCGGCGACCTCGAGGATGAAGGCGTCGCCGCGGCCGATGACGCCGGCCGGCGGTGTGATGATCTCGCCGTTGTTGGTCTTGTCCTCGTACGCCGGCCGCTCGGACGCGTCGATGCGGTGGCCGAACGTGGCGTCGACGATCACCGTGACGTTGTCGTAGGAGAACTCCTTGGACACCGCCTCGACAGCGTCGAGGAGCTGTTCGAGGCTGGGCAGCGAACGGCCTTCGGTGGCGATGTTCGAGCCGTCGACGACCAGATGGGACTCACCCATGGGTGTCGGCGGTGGTTGGGCGCTGGCTACCGGCGCGGGGGACGGCGAACGGTGGATGCACGTGTGGTCGGCTCTTCTGTGTCGGGTCCGGTCTCCGTGGGGAGCACCGGCGGCGCGGACCCGTAGGTCCCGCCTCGACGCCGACCCTAGCGGCAGTGCGGGGCGCGACCGGTGGACGTGGTAGGACGGCGCCGTGTCGACGGACCACAACGCAACCCCTGACCGGCCGATCACCGCCGCCCTCTTCGACTTCGGTGGCGTCATCCTGTCGAGCCCCTTCGACGCCTTCGCCGACTACGAGCGCGCCCACGACCTGCCCGCCGATTTCATCCGGACGCTGAACGCGACCAACCCGGACACCAACGCCTGGGCACGCATGGAGCGCAACGAGGTCACCATCGACGAGTTCTGCGACCTGTTCGAGGCCGAGGCGCGAGCCGCGGGTGGCGAGGTCGACGCCCACGAGATCCTTGCTGCGCTGCGGGGCACCATCCGGCCGGCCATGGTCGAGGCGGTCCGTCGGTGTCGTGAGCAGGTCAAGACGGCGTGCCTGACCAACAACTTCGTGGCTCCCGACGCCGAGCACCCCGAGGGCCGCATGGACCCCGAGAGCTTCGAGGGGGTCATGGAGCTGTTCGACGTGGTGGTCGAGTCGAGCAAGGCCGGGTGCCGCAAGCCCGATCCGCGCTTCTACGAGATCGCTTGCGAAGAGCTCGGCATCGAACCCACCGAAGCGGTGTTCCTGGACGACCTGGGCATCAACCTGAAGCCGGCGAAGGCGATGGGCATGACCACCATCAAGGTGGTCGATCCCGACGCCGCCATCGCCGAGCTCGAGCAGGTGGTCGGCTTCCCGCTTCGCTGACCTAGACCTCGGGATCGCGGTCACCGACCTCGTGGTCGGGGTCCGGACCGCCCGGCGGCACGTCGGTGGGGCCGACGTCGCCGACGATGTTCTCGTCTTCGACGCCGACACCGCTGCCCCGCATGCGGTCGATCACGCCGTCGTCGTCGTGCTCGTTCTCGTGTTCCTCAGCCATGCCGGGTCCCTACCCAGAAAGGCAACGACGGACTCGGCACACGTCGCCGGTGAAGCCTCGGAGCGGAGCGCCAGCGAGCGGTCCCCCCACCGATGACCACCTACTCCGTGTACGTGGGAGTGCGCGCAGCGAGTTTCGAGCGAGCACACTCCGATCAGTACGTGAGCGCCTTGTCCAGGATCATCTGCTGCTCCTGGTGGTGGATCTTGTTGGAGCCGGTGGCGGGCGAGCCCGACTCGAAGCGCGACACCCGCTGGATCTTGTGGCTGCCCTCGAACCCCTCGTACAAGCGCCGGCTGGCGAAGTTCCACGGGCCCATGTTCTCGGGCTCCTCCTGGAGCCAGATCAGCTCGCCGGCGTTGGGGTAGCGACCGATCTCCTCGGCCAGCCGGGCGGCGGGCCACGGGTAGAGCTGCTCGACGCGCACGATGGCCACCGGTACCTCGCGCTCGTCACGGGCGGCGATGGCGTCCTGGGCGACCTTGCCCGAGGCCAGGACCACGCGCTGCACGTCGGACGGGTCGAGCGCCCCCGACAGCTGGGCGGGATCGGCCAGGACCTCCTCGAACGAGCCGGTGGTGAGCGACTCGACGCTGCTGCGGGCCGGGCGGGCACGGAGCAGCGACTTGGGCGTGAACACCACCAGCGGTCGGCGCACCTCCTGGTGCATCTGGCGACGCAGGAGGTGGAAGAACTGCCCGGAGGTGGTGGCGTTGACCACCTGGATGTTGTCCTCGGCGGCCAGCAGCAGGAAGCGCTCCATGCGAGCGGACGAGTGCTCGGGACCCTGACCCTCGTACCCGTGGGGCAGGAGCATGACGAGACCGGAGTCCTGGTTCCACTTGTCGCCGGCGGCCACGATGAACTGGTCGATCACGATCTGGGCGCCGTTGACGAAGTCGCCGAACTGGGCCTCCCAGGCCACGAGCGCCTTGGGGTTCTCGATGGTGTAGCCGTACTCGAACCCGAGGGCGGCGTACTCGGACAGCAGCGAGTCGTAGATCCAGAACTTGCCCTGGTCCTCCGCGATGTCGGCCAGCGGCGTGTACTCGGTGCCGTTGACGTGGTCGTGGAGCGTGGCGTGCCGGTGGGCGAAGGTGCCACGGCGCGAGTCCTGGCCGGCCAGGCGGATGTCGATGCCCTCGAGGAGCAGCGACCCGAACGCCAGCGACTCGGCGAGGCCCCAGTCGACCTCGCCGCTCTCCCACATCTTGCGGCGGGTGTCGAACTGCTTGGCCAGCTTGGGGTGGAGGTTGAAGCCGTCGGGCACCGAATCGAGCGCGGCGAACACCCGGTCGAGCGCGGCTCGGTCGACTCCGGTCTCGATGTGGGGCAGCACACCCTTGGGCGCCGGCGGTTCGGCGGCCACGTACTCCTCGGGTGACGACCGGGTGTCGTCGAGGGCGTCCTGCAGGCGGGCCTGGAAGTCGTCCAGGGCGGCCTCGGCCTCGTCGATGGTCATGTGGCCACGCTTGACCAGCGACTCGGTGTAGAGCTTGCGGACCGACCGGTGCTCGTCGATCTTGGCGTACATCAACGGCTGCGTGTAGCTGGGATCGTCGCCCTCGTTGTGGCCGTGCCGCCGGTAGCAGACCATGTCGATGACGACGTCCTTGTTGAACCGCTGGCGGAAGTCGAACGCCAGCCGAGCGGCCCGGACGCAGGCCTCGGGGTCGTCGCCGTTCACGTGGAACACCGGCGCCTGGATCATCTTGGCCACGTCGGAGGTGTAGAAGCCCGAGCGGCTGGCGTCGGGCGTGGTGGTGTAGCCGATCTGGTTGTTGACGATGACGTGCACCGTGCCGCCGACGCGGTAGCCGCGGATGTCGGACATCTGCAGCGTCTCGGCGACGACGCCCTGCCCGGCGAACGCGGCGTCGCCGTGGATGAGAACGGGCAGCACCGAGAAGGCCTCGGGCTGGTCGATCTGGTCCTGCAGGGCGCGGACCATGCCGATGACGACCGGGTCGACGGCCTCGAGGTGGCTGGGGTTGGCGGCCAGTTCGACGGCGATGGACTCGCCGTGGCGCGACTCGTAGGTGCCCTCCTGGCCGAGGTGGTACTTGACGTCGCCACTGCCCTGGACCGAACCCTCGGGCACGTAGCCCTCGAACTCGGAGAACAACCGGTCGAGGTCCTTGCCAACGATGTTGACCAGCACGTTGAGCCGGCCCCGGTGCGCCATGCCCAGGATGGCCTTGTCCATGCCCATCCGGGCGGCCTGCTCGAGCACGGCGTCGAGGATCACGATGGCCGACTCGCCACCTTCGAGACCGAAGCGCTTCTGGCCGATGTACTTGGTGGCGAGGAACTTCTCGAACGCCTCGGCGGCGTTGAGCCGTCCGAGCACGTGCTGCTGCTCGTCGGCCTGCAGCTCGACCGAGACCCCCTCGACCTGCTCCTGGATCCACGCCTTCTGCTCGGGGTCCTGGATGTGCATGTACTCGATGCCGAGCGTGCGGCAGTAGGCGTCGCGCAGCACCTTGAGGATCTGGCGCAACGTCAGCTCGTCCTCGCCGGCGAGCCCACCGGTGAGGTACTCGCGCTCGAGGTCCCAGATGGTGAGCCCGTAGGTGAGCGGGTCGAGCTCGGTGTGCATCTTGGGTTCGCGCCAGCGCAGGGGGTCGAGGTCGGCCATGAGGTGGCCGCGCACCCGGTACATGTTGATGAGCCGCTGCACGGCCATCTGCTTCTCGAGCCGGTGCGTCACCTGATCGACGGGTCGCACGTCCTGGCGCCACTGGACGGCCTCGTACGGCACGTCGAGCGAACGGAACACCTCGTCGTAGAAGCCGTCCTCGCCCAGGAGGAGCTCGTGCACGCGCTTCAGGAACAGCCCGGACTCGGCGCCCTGGATGATGCGGTGGTCGTACGTCGAGGAGATCGTGATGATCTTCGACATGCCGAGGTCGGCGAGCGTCTCGGGATCGGCCGCCTGCATCTCGGCCGGGAACTCGATGGAGCCCACCCCGACGATGAGCCCCTGACCGGGCATCAGACGCGGCACCGACTGGACGGTGCCGATGGTGCCCGGGTTGGTCAGCGAGACGGTGGCGCCGGCGAAGTCGTCGGGCGTCAGCTTGTTGTTGCGGACCTTGCGGATGAGCTCCTCGTAGCTGCCCCAGAAGCCGCGGAAGTCGAGCGTGTCGGCGTTCTTCACGACCGGGACGACCAGCGACCGCGAGCCGTCGGCCTTCTCGAGGTCGACGGCGATGCCGAGGCCGACGTGCTCGTTGCGGATGATCCGAGGCTTGCCGTCGGATCCCTCGACGTACGCGTTGTTCATGGCCGGCACCGAGTCGGCGATGGCCCGCACCACGGCGTAGCCGATGAGGTGGGTGAAGCTGACCTTCCCGCCCCGGGTGCGACCCAGGTAGCCGTTGATGACCGCCCGGTTGACCTCGAGGAGCTTGGCGGGGACGTTGCGGTAGCTGGTGGCGGTGGGGACGCCGAGGCTGCGCTCCATGTTCTCGACGATGCGGGCGCCGACGCCACGGATGGGCTCACCGCGTTCTTGCGGTCGGCTCGCAAGCTTCGCCTCCCTGGCCGAGTCGGCGCTGGCGCTTGACTCCGACTCGGCGGGTTCCTCGGGGCGCGCCGGCGCGGTGGCGCGGGCGGGCTTCTGGCCCTTCTCGCCGTTGGTGCTCGGTGCCACGTCGACGTCGCGCTTGTAGTCGGCGAAGAACTCCTGCCAGGACTCGCTCACCGAGGACGCGTCGGCGAGGTACTGCTCGTACATCTCGTCGACCATCCACGAGTTGGGGCCGACGAGGTCCGGTGTCGAGTTCTCAGCCACGAAGTCGCAGCGTACCGCCGGTCTCGCCGGCTCCCAGCCTCGTCAGCTCAGCCGGGCGAACGCCTCACAACGGTCGCTCGGCCCGGCCACGACGAGCACGTCTCCCTGGTCGAGGACGGTCTCCGCCGTGGCGTAGGTGAAGCTGGCTCCGCTGGGTTTGATGGCCACGACCGTGATGCCGTACTTCGCTCGCAGCTCGAGCTCGGCGAGGCTGCGCCCCAGGATCTCGTGCGCCGCGATCGTCTCGACCATGGCGAAGCTCGGATCGAGCTGGAACCAGTCGATGATGCTCCCACCGACCAGGTGGGCGACCCGCCGCCCCATCTCGTGCTCGGGGTACACGACGGTGTGGGCACCGACCCGGGCGAGGATGCGGCCGTGCGGCGTGGTGACGGCCTTGGCGATGATGTTGGGGACACCGAGGTCGGCGAGGCCCGACGTGGTCAAGATGCTCGCCTCGATGTCGGAGCCGATGCCGACCACGGCGTTGCCGAAGTCGCGCGCCCCGATCTGCTCGAGCACGGCGGCGTCGGTGGTGTCGGCCTCGAGGGCGTGGGTGAGCACGTCGGTCATCTGCTGGACACGGCGCGCGTCGGTGTCGACGCCGAGCACCTCGAAGCCCAGGTCGGTGAGCTCGCGGGCGACGGCGCCACCGAAGCGGCCGAGGCCCACGACGAGGACCTGCGAGTCGGCGGCGGACCGGCGTTGACGGGATCGGATGTGGTCAGCCAATGATCGGGCGCTCCTCGGGATGGCGGTACAGCCGGTCGTGCTGACGCATGACCAGCCCGGCGAACAAGGTGATGGGCCCGACGCGGCCGAGGAGCATCAGACCGGTGATGACGAGTTGCGAGGTGACGGGCAAGGACGGCGTGAGGTTCGCAGACAGTCCGACGGTGCCCAGGGCGGAGATGACTTCGAAGAGTACGTCCGCTCGCGGCAGACCTGCGCTCGCCATCAACAGCATGGTGGACGCGACGACAACGCCGATGGCGAGCAGGGCGACCGTCAGGGCCTGGCGCTGCACGTTCTCGGGGATGCGGCGCTCGAACGCCACCACGTCGGGGTCGCCCCGGACCTCGGCCCACATCACCCAGCCGAGCACGGCGAACGTGGTGACCTTGATGCCACCTGCGGTCGATGCGCTGCCGCCGCCGATGAACATGAGCACCTCGGTCAGCAGGCGGGTCGGCTCTCGCATGGAGGGGATGTCGAGGCTGTTGAAGCCGGCGGTGCGCGGCGTGACGCTGTGGAAGAAGGCGTTGCTGAGCGAGTCCCACCACGAGAGCGGGCCCAAGGTGTCGGCGTTGGTCCACTCGAACCACGCGAAGAGCGCCCACCCGGCGAGGATCAGCGCGATGACGGTCACGATGGTCAACTTGGCGTGCAGCGAATAGGCGCGGTGGTTCAGCCGGTGACGGCCGATCTGCGACCACACCGGCAGACCGAGCCCGCCGGCGACGATGGCCACCGCGATGGTCGTCAGGAGGAACGGATCGCGCTGGTAGCCCATCAGGCTGTCGGAGAACAGCGCGAAGCCGGCGTTGTTGAACGCGGACACCGAGTGGAAGATGCCCAGGTACACGGACCGGTGGATCGACTCGCCGTAGGTCGTCGCGAACCGCACCGCGAGGAGCACCGCACCGAGCGCCTCGGCGACGACGGTCAGCACCGCCACGTTGAGCAGGACCCGCCGGACGTCGGACATGTCCATCGTCCCGCTCTCCTCGGCGGCGATCAGGCGATGACGCAGGCCGAGGCGGCGGGCGAGCACGGCGACGAGCAGCGACGACAGCGCGATGATCCCGAAGCCACCGACCTGGATGAGCCCCATGATCGTCACCTCGCCGAAGGTCGACCAGTGCCCCGCCGTGTCGACCACCACGAGACCGGTGACGCACACCGCCGAGGTCGAGGTGAACAGCGCGGTGACGAACGTCGTCGACTCACCGGGCTCGGTGGCCATCGGCAGGCGGAGGAGCAACGCACCCACCAGGCTGGCGCCGGTGAACGCCAGCACGACGTACTGCGCGGGGTGGCGCAGGGTTCGCCAGGAACCGGTCGAACGGCGGAGGGGCACGCCGGTGCACGCTACGACCCCACCGCCGGCCCGCGCCGACGCCGTGGTTCAGCGGTTCACCTAAACCACCACTTCGCGCAACCGATTGGATAGACCGTGTTCATGGCGCACACCGCGACGACCGCACGGTCTGTCGGTGCTGGAGCCCGGGGGGGCCACGCCGAGCGACTCCGCTCGCTCGTCGACACCGCAGTCACCGTGACGACCTACGACGGCACGATCTCCGGGTCGGTGCTCAGCTGCACCCGGCGTTCCGTCTGGATCATCTGCGACGACGTCGACCACGTCATCGCGCTCGACGACATCCTCGACGTCGTCGCCCAGAACCTGGCGGCCTGAGCGCCGCCCCACGGGCCTCGCCGGGCCTTCGGGATGCCGCCCATCCGGCCAATAGGGTGCCCCCGTGGCCGAGTTCATCTTCACCATGCAGAAGGTCTCCCGCTTCTACCCACCGGATCGGGAGGTCCTGAAGGACATCTCGTTGTCGTTCTTCCCCGGCGCCAAGATCGGCGTCATCGGGCACAACGGCTCGGGCAAGTCGTCCCTGCTCAAGATCATGGCCGGCCTCGACGACGAGTACAGCGGCCAGGCCCGCCTCAGCCCCGGTTACAGCGTCGGGTACCTGTCCCAGGAGCCCCAGCTCGACCCGAGCAAGGACGTCCGGGGCAACGTCATGGACGGCGTGGCCAACGTCGCCGCCCTCCAGCAGGAGTACGACGAGCTGCTCGCCTCCTACGCCGACCCCGACGCCGACTACGAGAAGATCGGTGCCCGCCAGGCCGAGCTCGAGGCGAAGATGGCTGCCAGCGGCGTCGACGACCTCGACCGGACCATCGACATCGCCATGGACGCCCTTCGGCTGCCGCCGGGCGACGCCGACGTGTCCGTGCTCTCCGGTGGCGAGCGCCGCCGCGTCGCGCTCTGCCGACTCCTGCTGTCACGCCCCGATCTGCTGCTGCTCGACGAGCCCACCAACCACCTCGACGCCGAGTCGGTGGCCTGGCTCGAGCGTGCGCTGCAGGAGTACCAGGGCACCGTGGTGGCCGTCACCCACGACCGCTACTTCCTCGACAACGTCGCCGAGTGGATCCTCGAGCTCGACCGTGGCCGCGGCTACCCGTACCACGGCAACTACTCGGGATGGCTCGAGCAGAAGCAGCAGCGCATGGAGCAGGAGGACCGCTCCGACGCCCGCAAGCGCGAGACCCTCCAGCGCGAGCTGGAGTGGATCCGCATGTCGCCGCGGGCGAAACAGGCCAAGGGCAGGGCCCGCCTCAACAACTACGAGCAGCTGCGCTCGCAGGCCGACCAGGGGTCCGGGCGGCTCGAGAAGCTCGAGATCGCCATTCCGCCGGGCGACCGCCTCGGCGATCAGGTGATCGACTTCGATCACGTCACCAAGGGCTTCGAGGACCGCCTGCTCATCGACGACCTCAGCTTCAAGCTGCCGCCGGCGGGGATCGTCGGCGTCATCGGACCGAACGGCGCCGGCAAGACGACGCTGTTCAAGATGATCACCGGGGCCGACGAGCCCGACGAGGGCACGATCACCATCGGCAAGACCGTGAACCTGTCGTATGTGGACCAGGACCGTGACGTCCTCGACGACGACAAGACCGTCTACGAGGAGATCACCGGCGGTGTCGATCTGCTCCTGATCGGCAAGCGCGAGATCAACGGCCGGGCCTACGTGGCGTCGTTCAACTTCAAGGGCTCCGACCAGCAGAAGAAGGTCGGCGTGCTCTCCGGCGGCGAGCGCAACCGCGTGCTGCTGGCCAAGAAGCTCAAGGAGGGCGGCAACGTCATCCTCCTCGACGAGCCCACCAACGACCTCGACGTCGACACGCTGCGCGCGCTCGAGGACTCGCTCGAGACCTTCCCGGGTTGTGCCGTGGTGATCTCCCACGACCGGTGGTTCCTCGACCGCCTGGCCACCCACATCGTCTCCTTCGAGGGCGAGAGCTTCGTGCGCTGGTTCGAGGGCAACTTCACCGAGTACGAGGAGTGGCGCCGCAAGGAGTTCGGCGTCGAGGCCACCCAGCCCCACCGGATCAAGTACAAGCCCATCACCCGCTGACGCCGAGAATTTCGTCAGTTGGTCAGGACAGTCCTGACGAATCGACGAGATTCTCGGCGCCGGTCGGATAGAACGGCCGGTCATGGCAGCATCGGGCAGCATCCTCGGCACTCGGGTCCAGCGGGTCGAGGACCCCTCGCTCCTCCGCGGGCGGGGCACGTTCATCGACAACGTGGCGCCGAGGGACGCCCTGTACCTGACCTTCGTACGGGCCATGACCGCCCATGGCCGCATCGAGTCGATCGAGGCCGACGACGCCCGGGCCATGCCCGGTGTGGTCGCCGTCTTCGCCGCCGACGACGTCGATCTGGAGCCGCTCACCTCCAGCGCGCTGCTCGACCGATCGGTGAGCCAGCACGTGCTGGCACGGGATGTGGTCCGCTTCGTCGGAGAGCCGGTGGTCGCCATCGCCTCGGAGACGCCCCAGCAGGGCTCGGACGCCGCCGAGGCCGTCTGGGTCGACGTCGATCCCCTGCCCGCGGTCACCGACCTGGAGGCAGCGGCATCGGGCGAGGTGCTGGTGCATCCGGAGCTGAGCAGCAACCTCGTCCTCGACAAGGGCGAACCGGTCGGCGCCGAGCAGCTGGCCGAGCACGAGGTCGTGGTGAGCTTGCGCATGGTCAACCAGCGCATGGCTCCGGTGCCGCTCGAGGGGCGGGTCGCCGCTGCCCGCTGGGAGGGCGACCGGCTGACCCAGTGGTCGTGCACCCAGGGCGCCCACGGCACCCGCGACGAGCTGGCGACGGTGTTCGGCCTGGACCCGGCGCAGGTCCACGTCATCACCCCCGACGTCGGCGGCGGGTTCGGCGCCAAGCACGGCACCACCCCCGAGGAGCTCATGGTGGCCTGGGCCGCCCGACGGCTCGGGCGGGCCGTGCGCTGGACCGAGACCCGTTCGGAGAACCTGGTGGGCATGGTCCACGGTCGGGGACAGGTGCAGCACGCCAGCCTCGCCGGTACCCGCGACGGTCGCATCACCGGCTACCGGCTCGACGTGCTGCAGGACGGCGGCGCCTACGCCGGCAGCGGCTGCGTGCTCCCCTACATGACCCGGCTCATGGCACCGGGCTGCTACGCCATCGACGACTGCCGGGTGCGGATCCGCTCGGTCCTCACCAACACCCCCAACGTCGGCGCCTACCGGGGCGCGGGCCGGCCCGAGGCCGCGGCCGCCATCGAGCGCATGGTCGACCGCTTCGCCGCCGAGATCGGCATGGATCCCGTCGAGGTCCGGCGCAAGAACCTGCTGCCCGCCGACGCCTTCCCGCTGCGCACCGCCACCGGCGGCCAGTACGACAGCGGCGACTACGAGGCCGTGCTCGACGAGGCCCTCCGCGCGGCCGGGTACGAGGAACTGCGCGCCCGCCAGGCCGACCTGCGGGCCGGCGGCGGGCCGCTCCAGCTGGGCATCGGCATCTCGGTCTACGTCGAGATCACCAACGTCCTGTCCCAGGGCGAGTACGGGTCGGTCGAGATCACCCCCGACGGAGGCGCCATCGTCCGCACCGGGTCCTCCGCCCACGGTCAGGGCCACCACACGGCATGGGCGATGCTGGTGAGTGACCGCACCGGGATCCCGCTCGACCGCATCGAGGTCCGCCACGGCGACACCGACGACGTCCCCCGAGGCGGTGGCACCGGAGGGTCCAAGTCACTGCAGATCGGCGGCTCGGCAGCCGCTGCTGCCGCAGAACTGGTGGTCGACGAGGCCCGGAAGCTGGCCGCCGACCTCCTCGAAGCCGACCCGGCCGACATCGTGCACGACCCGGTGGCCGGCACGTTCGCCGTGGCCGGCACGCCGGTCAGCGCCCGGACCTGGGCCGATCTGGCGGCCGCGGCGCCGGCACAGGGCTTCGACAAGCTGTTCGCCGAGACCGACTTCACGCCGGGCGGTTCGACGTTCCCGTTCGGGGCCCACGTCGCCATCGTCGAGGTCGATACCGACACCGGCCACGTGCGACTCGTCCGGCACGTCGCCTGCGACGACGCCGGCACCATCATCAACCCGCTCCTGGTCGACGGGCAGGTGCACGGCGGTGCGGCGGCGGGGATCAGCCAGGCGCTGTTCGAGGAGGTGCGCTACGACGACGACGGCAACCCGCTGACCACGACGCTCGCCGACTACGCCTTCCCGTCGGCGGCCGAGCTGCCGTCGTTCGAGCGGATCCCCCACGAGACGCCGACGCCCCACAACCCGTTGGGGGCGAAGGGCATCGGCGAAGCGGGGACCATCGGCGCCACCCCAGCGGTGCAGAACGCCGTGGTCGACGGCTTGTCCCACCTCGGGGTGCGGCACATCGACCTGCCGCTGTCCCCCGAGCGGGTGTGGCGGGCGATCCAGGACGCCCGCGGGACGATCAGCTGAGCGCGTCCAGGATCGCCTTGTTGAAGGCGGGCAGGTCGTCGGGGTTGCGCGACGTGATGAGGTTGCCGTCGACGACGACCTCCTCGTCGACCCAGTCGGCGCCCGCGTTGATGAGGTCGGTCCGGATGGAGGGCCAGCTGGTGAGGGTGCGGCCCGTGACGACGCCGGCCTCGATGAGCAGCGAGCCGGCGTGGCAGACCGCCGCCACCGGCATGCCGCGCTCGACGGCTTCGCGGGTGAAGTCGACCATGCGCTGGTCGGTGCGGAGCTTGTCCGGGCTGTAGCCACCCGGGATCACGACGGCGTCGTAGTCGTCGAGGGAGACGTCGCCGATCGAGCGGTCGGGCGTGGTGCGGACGTTGCCGCGCTTGCCTTCGAGCTCGGTGTCGGCCTCCATGCCGATGACGTCGACCTGGTGGTCGTGCTCGGTGAGGAACGTACGTGGGCTGTCGAACTCCTGGTCCTCGAAGTCCGCAGCGAGTGGGATCGCGATTCGTGCCATGGTCGTTGCACTACCCGACGACGGGACGTCGGAGAACGACCCTTCAGCGGATGGCGTGGGCCTGCAGATCGGCGAGCCGACACCACTCGAGCGTCTGGATGTGCGTGGCCTCGAGCACGACGCCGGGCGCCTTCCCCGCCTCGAACGCCTCCTGCCATCGGGGGGCGCACAGGCACCACTGGTCGCCGTCACGCAGGCCGGCGAACCCGAACTCGGGACGCGGCGTCGACAGGTCGTTGCCCGACGCCTTCGAGAACTCGAGGAACTCGTCGGTCACCACGGCGCACACCGTGTGCACGCCCATGTCGTCGCCGCCGGTGTTGCAGCACCCGTCGCGGTAGAACCCGGTGACGGGGTCGAGCGAGCAGCTCTCCAGTTCGGTTCCCAGCACGTTCTTGGCCATGTCCCAGTGTGCCTTGCGACTTCAGATCGGGCCGCAACCTGCCGATGGGCACAACGACCCACGAACACGCCGCAAGGACCTCTCCCGTGATCCACCGCACCGTCGACTCGCTGACCCCCGCCGTCTACATGGCCCTGGGCATCCTCCTGGCCACCCTGTCGATCATCGTCACCGACGCCGCCACCTCCGGGGCCCTGCTGTGCGCCGCCTGCTGCTCGGTTGCGCTCACAGGCGTGAAGTGGGGCCGGCGGGACGCGGTGACCGTCCCCAATCGCTAGTCGGTGCGCAGCAGCGCCAGCACCAGCTCCGCTTGCGCGGACGGGTCGCCGTCGGCCGGCGTGAGGCGCAGTTCGGGCTCGGTCGGCGGCTCGTACGGATCGTCGATGCCGGTGAAGCCGACGATCTCGCCGGCCCGGGCTTTGACGTAGAGGCCCTTGGGGTCGCGGGCCTCGCAGACCTCGAGCGGCGTGTCGACGAAGACCTCGATGAACGGCAGGCCGGCCATGCGGTGGATCTCTCGGACCCGCTGGCGATCGGCGACGTAGGGCGAGATGACGGGCACCAGCGCCACCAGTCCGGCGTCGGCGAACAGACGGGCAACCTCCCCGACCCGGCGCACGTTCTCGCTGCGGTCGTCGGCGCTGAAGCCCAGGTCACCGTTGAGGCCGTGCCGCAGGTTGTCGCCGTCGAGCAGGTAGGCGGGCTGACCGGACGCCACCAGCTGCCGTTCGACCTCGGCGGCCACGGTCGACTTGCCCGAGCCGGACAGTCCCGTGAACCACACGGTGGCGCCGCGCCAGGGCCGGGCGTCGCGATCGAGGTGCGACGCGTGCCAGACCGTGTTCGGGGTGCGGGACCGGGTCACGGCTACCCGCCGCCGAGGATCATCCCCGCGGCCACGGTGTTGTTGGTGGCCTCATCGACCAGGATGAAGCTGCCGGTGAGGCGGTTGCGCCGGTACTCGTCGAAGAAGAGCGGCGCGGTCGTGCGCAGCGAGACCCGGCCGATCTCGTTGAGGACCAGCGAGTCGGCGTCCTCCTCGCGGTGGAGCGTGTTGATGTTGAGCCGGTACTGCACGTCCTTCACCAGCGCCCGCGCCCACTTGGTCGTGTGCTTGATGGCCAGCTTCTGTCGCGGCTGCAGCCCACCGGTCTCCGACATCCAGCACACCATGGCGTCGATGTCCTGGCTCGCCGTCGGCTGGTTCTTCGGGCGGCAGATCATGTCGCCGCGGCTGATGTCGATGTCGTCGGCCAGGCGCACGGTGACCGCCATCGGCGCGTAGGCCTCGTCGACCGGGCCCTGGGGGCCGTCGATGGCGCTGATGGTGGACGTGAACCCCGACGGCAGCACGACGACCTCGTCGCCCGGCTTCAGCACGCCGCCGGCCACCGTGCCGGCATAGCCCCGGTAGTCGAGGCCGTCCTTGCTCATGGGCCGGATCACGTACTGCACGGGGAAGCGCGCGTCGATCAGGTTGCGGTCCGACGCGATGTGCACCTCTTCGAGGAACCGCAACAGGGGCAAGCCCTCGTACCACTTCATGTTGTCGGACTTGTCGACCACGTTGTCGCCGAGCAGCGCCGAGACAGGGATGAAGGTGAGGTCCTGGACGTCGAGCTTGGCGGCGAACTCGCGGAACTCGGCCTTGATCTCCTCGAAGCGGTCCTCGCTCCAGTCGACCAGGTCCATCTTGTTGATGCAGACGACCAGATGTGGGATGCGCAGCAGCGACGCGAGGAAGGCGTGGCGGCGCGACTGCTCGACGATGCCGTTGCGCGCATCGACCAGGATCAGCGCCACGTTGGCCGTGGACGCCCCCGTGACCATGTTGCGCGTGTACTGGATGTGGCCGGGGGTGTCGGCAATGATGAACTTGCGCCGGGGCGTGGCGAAGTACCGGTAGGCGACGTCGATGGTGATGCCCTGCTCGCGCTCGGCCCGCAGGCCGTCGGTGAGCAGCGCCAGGTTGGTGAACTCGTCGCCGCGCTCCTTGGACGTGCGCTCGACCGCGTCGAGCTGGTCCTGGAAGATCGTCTTGGAGTCGAACAGCAGGCGGCCGATGAGCGTGGACTTGCCGTCGTCGACGGAGCCGGCGGTTGCGAAGCGGAGGAGCTCCATCAGAAATAGCCCGTGCTCAGGGTCTCCGGCTTCGCCGGAGCCGTGTCGGCTGCTCGCTGGCGCTCCCGACGCCGACCGGTGCTCGACGTTGTCCTCATCAGAAGTACCCCTCGCGCTTGCGGTCTTCCATGGCGGCCTCGCTGACGCGGTCGTCGGCCCGGGTGGCGCCCCGCTCGGTGATCCGGGTGGCGGCGATCTCGTGGATGATGTCCTCGTACGTGCCGGCGGTGGACTCGACCGCACCCGTGCAGGTCATGTCGCCGATGGTCCGGTAGCGGACGGTCTCGATGAAGACCTCTTCGCCCTCCATCAACTCGATGTGCTCGGACTCGGACAGCAGCATGCCGTCGCGCTCGAAGACTCGTCGCTCGTGGGCGAAGTAGATCGACGGGATCTCGACGTCTTCGTCGCGCAGGTACTGCCACACGTCGAGCTCGGTCCAGTTGCTGATGGGGAACACGCGGATGTGCTCGCCCTGGCGGTGGTGTCCGTTGTAGAGGTTCCACAGCTCGGGCCGCTGTCCCTTGGGTTCCCACTGGCCGAACTCGTCGCGGAAGCTGAAGACCCGCTCCTTGGCGCGGGCCTTCTCTTCGTCGCGCCGGGCGCCACCGAACACGGCATCGAAGCGGTGCTCCTCGATGGCGTCGAGCAGGGTGGTGGTCTGGAGCTGGTTGCGGCTGGCCCGAGGTCCGGTCTGCTCCACCACCCGGCCCTGGTCGATCGAGTCCTGCACCGACGCCACGATGAGCCGGGCGCCGGCCCGCTCGAGGCGGCTGTCGCGGAAGTCGATGACCTCGGGGAAGTTGTGGCCGGTGTCGACGTGCATCACCGGGAACGGGATCGGCGCGGGGGCGAAGGCCCGGATGGCCAACTCGAGCATCACCACCGAGTCCTTGCCGCCGCTGAACAGCATCACCGGCCGCTCGAACTCGGCGGCGACCTCGCGCATGATGTGCATGCCCTCGGCCTCCAGCGAGCGGAGGTGGGCGAGTTCGTAGTTCGTCATCGGCTGCTCGGTCGTCCCGCGGGCATGGGGGTCAAAATGTACGGGGGGAGCCAGTTGCTAGACAATCTCCGTGCCGCCGGATCCCCTCGTCACCGACGCCGACCACCGTCTCGCCCGTGCCCTGGCCGTCGAGGCCGGGGCGCTGTTGGTGCGGCTGCGCGAGGAGATGTCCGCCGCCGGAGCCGACTCCAGTGCCCTCAAGGAGGCCGGCGACCGCCGGTCCGACGAGCTGCTGATGCAGGCGTTGCGGAACCGGATCCCGGAGTCCGACGCCATCCTGTCGGAGGAGTCCCGCAGCACCCACGACGACGAGCGCCGGCTGGCCGCCCGGCGGGTCTGGATCATCGACCCCCTCGACGGCACCCGTGAGTTCGGCGAACCGCCCCGCACCGACTGGGCGGTGCACGTCGCCCTTTGCGTCGACGGCGTGCCCGAGTGCGGTGCAGTGGCGCTGCCGGCGCTGGACACGGTCTTCTCGACCGCCGACCCGGTGATCTCGCTGCCCCCGGTCACGACCCCGCGGATCGTCGTCAGCCGCACCCGGCCCCCGGCCGAGGCCGAGACGGTGCGCGCCGCGCTCGACGGCGTCCTGGTGGAGATGGGCTCGGCGGGCGCCAAGACGATGGCCATCCTGCGCAACGAGGTCGACTGCTACCCGCACTCGGGCGGGCAGTACGAGTGGGATTCGGCGGCGCCGGTGGCGGTCGCCCGGCACCACGGCCTGCACGCCAGCCGGCTCGACGGCAGCCCGCTCCGCTACAACAACGCCGACCCGTACCTGCCCGACCTGCTGGTCTGCCGGCCCGAGCTCGCCGACGCCACCCTCGCCGCGCTGGGACATCGCTGATGGAGCTCAAGACCATCCGGTACGAGATGGCCGACCACGTGGCCCGTCTCACCCTCGACCGGCCCCACCGCGGCAACGCGTGGACGGGCCGGATGCACCTCGAGTACCGGTGGGCGATGACCGAGGCCGAGCGCGACGGCGACGTGCGCGTCGTGGTCGTGACCGGCGCCGAGGCGGACGACGGACGCACCGCCTTCTGCGTGGGCGCCGACGCCAAGGCGCTCGAGGGCCACGTCGACAAGGGCGGCTACGACGACGGCCTGCGGGGCGCCGAGCCGCCGATGCCCGACGTGGCCGAACCGTTCGCCGCCGACTTCGCCTTCCAGCTGGGCATGCGTACGCCCGTGGTGGCCGTGGTGAACGGCGCAGCAGCCGGGGTGGGCCTGGTCATCGCCTGCTTCGCCGACATCCGCTTCGCAGTGCGCGGCGCGAAGCTCACGACCGCGGCACCGAAGCTCGGCTTCCCGGCCGAGTACGGCCTGTCCTGGCTGCTCCCCCGCCTGGTGGGTGCCGGGCGTGCCGCCGACTGGCTGCTGTCCGGCCGGGTCTTCCTCACCGACGAGGCCGGTGACGCCGGCCTGTTCTCGGAGGTGCTCCCCGCCGACCAGCTGACCGCTCACGTCGAGGCGTACGTCACCGAGCTCGCCCATCACGTCTCGCCCGCCTCGGTGGCCGCCACCAAGGCGCAGCTCTGGGGTGACCTCCTGCACGACGACCCGGCCGCGGCGGTCACCGAATCGATGCGGCTGCTGCGCGAGATGTCCACCGGAGCCGACTTCGCAGAAGGGGCGCGGGCGCTCAACGAACACCGCCGACCCGAGTTCTGACCGGCGTTCTGGCCGCACGGCCGCCTTCTGCACCCCGTCGCCGCCGGGTACGTGCGGTACATGGCCCTCCGAGAAGACCACAGCCGAACTGACGCCGCTGACGAGACCGCGGCCAGCACCGAGCGCGATCCGGAGGTCGTCAACCAGTATCCCGGCACCGGTGTCACCACGGTGCTGCTGGCGCTGTTCGTCGTGTTCGTGGCCGGCATCATCGTGCTGGCGCAGAACACGGCTGACGTCGCCTTCCAGTTCCTGTGGTGGGACCTGCAGTCGCCGCTCATCGTCCTGCTGCTCGTGGCGTTCGCCGTGGGCGCCACTTCGACGCTCGGCGTCGCTGGCATCTGGCGCCACCGCCGTCGCCGCTCCCGGCGCGAGCGCGAAGAGCTCCAGCGCCTCCGCCGCAACCAGCGCTGACCGCCTCGCGGCAATCGGGGTCGCTCCTGCGACAATGAGGTGATGACGCCGACCGACGCTGCCGCGGACCGTCCCGACGACTACGACGTCGGCGCCTTCTCGGACACTCCGCCGTGGATCGTCGATCGCGACGAGCTGACCTGGTTGCCGCCGCTGGCGCTGGCCCGGCGGCTCGTGCGCGAGGAGATCCCGCGCCTCACGCGTCCGAGCCGGCTCCCGCCAGCCCACCGCGTCACGAAGGTGGTCCGCCACCTCGGCTGGGCCGTCGGCCGTTGGTTCATCGGCGCTCGCCGGAAGGGCGGCTCGGTCTCGCGTGCCGACCTGTCGCGCCGTCTGCGCATCGCCGCCGAGGCACTCGGACCCACCTACATCAAGCTGGCCCAGATCATCTCCAGCGGCGAGGGCCTGTTCCCCGAGGAGTTGGTCGCCGAGACGAAGAAGTGCCGTGACCAGGTGCCGCCCGAGCCGTGGGAGGAGATCCGCGCCGTCGTCGAGACCGACCTCGGTCAACCGATCTCGGAGCTCTTCTCGTCGTTCGAGACGACGCCGCTCGCGGCCGCCTCGATCGCCCAGGTGCACCGGGCCACGCTGCGTACCGGCGAGGACGTCGTGGTCAAGGTCCAGCGACCCGCGGTGGCCACGTTGGTGCGCCAGGACCTGCGCGTCATGGCCTGGTTGGCGCCCAAGCTCGTCGGTCGCATCCCCGTCGCCGCGCTCGCCAACCCGCCGGCGCTGGTCGAGCTGTTCGCCGAGACCATCAGCGAGGAGCTCGACTTCCGCCTCGAGGCCGAGAACATGCTCGACGTGGCCGCCAGCTTCGCCCAGCTGAACCAGCGCAACTACGTGATCCCCCGCCCCCACCCCGAGCTGGTGACCCGGCGGGTGCTGGTCATGGAGCGGCTCGACGGCTTCAAGTTCGACGACGTCGTCGGCATGCGCAACGCCGGCGTCGACACCCACGAGGTGGTGCGCACCGGCATGATCGGCTTCATGGAGGGCGCCCTGATCCACGGGATCTTCCACGGCGATCTCCACGGCGGAAACCTCTTCGTGCGTCCCGACGGCAAGACGGCGCTGCTCGACTTCGGCATCACCGGCCGTCTCGACGAGTTCCGTCGCAGCGCCTTCCTGCGCCTGCTCATCTCGGGCACCTCGAACGACCCGAAGGGCCAGCTCGCCGCGTTCCGCGACCTGGGGGCGCTGCCTCCCGACACCGACCTCGACGCCGTCGTGCGCGACCTCGGCCTCGACCGCCAGGAGGTCTTCGACCCCACCAAGGTCGACGGCGACGTGCTCGTGGCCGAGATGCAGCGGGTCATCAAGGCGCTGCTCGGCTACGGCGCCCGGATCCCCAAGGAGCTCATGCTCTTCGTCAAGAACATGATGTTCGTCGACGGTGCCATCGCCACGCTGGCCCCCGACCTCGACATCCTCCAGGAGATCGCATCGATCACGATGTACTTCGCCACCACGCACGGCGAGGCCATCGCCAAGCACGTGGGCATGGACGCCGACGCGTGGGAGCTCGACATGGAGGGCGTGAAGGCCGGCTTCGGCATCAGCGACGACGTCGACCAGTTGACCTACCGCGATCTGCAGAAGCGGCGCGAGATCATCCGCAAGCGCCTCGAAGGCCGCCGTCTCGAGTGAGCAGACGGCAGCTCGACGAGGTCGCGGCCGGGGTGCTGGTCGGCACCAGCCGCTTCATGGCGACCAACACCGTGGTCGTGGTGCACGAGGGCGATGCGCTGGTGGTCGATCCCGGCGTGCACGACGACGAGCTGCGCGCCATCGCCGACGAGCTGGGCGAGCGCGACGCCACGCCGGTGGCCGGGTTCGCCACCCACGCGCACTGGGACCACGTGCTCTGGCACGAGTCGTTGGGCGACGTGCCGCGCTGGGCGTCGCACCGCACCGCCGCCGACGCCAACCTCCACCGCCAGGACCTCCTCGCCGAAGCCGAACGGACGACGCCGGTCGACCAGGATCGCTTCGGGGTGCTCACCGCACTGGACCGGCCGGTGCCCTGGAAGGGTCCCACCGCGGTCCCGGTCGTCCACGACGCGCATGCCCCCGGGCACACCGCACTGCACCTGCCCGAGCTCCGCCTGCTCATCGCCGGCGACATGGGCAGCGACGTGGAGATCCCCCTGCTCGAGCACGGCCGACCGGCGCCCGAGGCGCTCGCGGCCTACCACGACGGCCTGGAGCGCCTCGCCGGTCTGGGACGCGTCGACCTGGTCGTGCCGGGCCACGGTCATCCCTGCGACGGCGCCATGTGGCGCCGCCGCCTCGACGCCGACCGCCGCTACCTCGACGACCTCGCCGCCGGCCGCACCACCGAAGACACCCGGCTGATCGAGCCCTGGCTGGTCGAGGCAGACGCCGCCATGCGCTCGGCGCTGGGCAAACCGCAGTGGCGCCGGTGGGCTCGCACGTTGCCGCCTCCAACCGGACGAGCGGGCCTCGTCCGTGACGCCCTGGCCCGGTTCCTGGGTGAGGCGCCGGGCACGGTCGCCGCCTACGTCGCCCTGCCCGACGAGGTCGACATCGCGCCGCTGCTCACCGGTCTCGACGACGTGGTGCTCCCCCGCATCGACGGCGACCGGGTGCGCTGGCACCGGGCCGGCGAGGCCCTCGAGCGCCACCCGTTCGGCGTCCACCAGCCGCCCGCGCATGCCGAGGAGGTCGCCCCCGCCGACCTCGACGTCGTGCTCGTCCCCGGCCGACTCTTCGACCGGCACGGCGTCCGGCTGGGGCGAGGCGGCGGGCACTACGACCGGCTGGTGCCACGCCTTCGGCCCGGCGTGCCGGTCGTCGGCGTGACCGTCGAAGGCCGTGTGGTCCCCCGACTGCCCACCGAGGCCCACGACGCGCCGATGACGCACCTGGCCACCGAGGCCGGCGTGTTCTCGACGTCCTGAGCGTCGGAACCCGACGTCGATGTCGTCCGGTTCGAGCCGGGGCCGACTGCGAGAGCCGCGCCGAGCTGCACATATCGTGTCGGCGTGCCGCTCGCCGTCAACCGTGTCGCCCGTGACCGAGTTCGACGCCGGGCCGCTCTTGCGCTGGCCGCCGTCGGAATCCTCGATGTGGCGTCCGGTGTGACCCCGCCCCTCGTCGGCCGTCTCCAGATCCTTCGCGGCTTCGTCCCCTTCACGGTTCCCCGCGCCTCGGCCATCGGCGTCACCGCCGCTGGCGTCGCGCTGGTGATGCTCGCCGGCGGGCTGCGCCATGGCCAGCGCCGTGCCTGGGCGCTGTCGGTGGCCCTCCTGGTCGTCTCCGCCGCTCTGCACATCGTCAAGGGTCTCGATGCCGAGGAGGCCCTCCTCGCCCTCGCCGTCGCGGTCCAACTCGTGCGCCGGCGCGAGTGCTTCCCGGCGCCGGCGTGTCCGAGGAGGACGGTGAGCGCGCTGGCCAGTGGTGCACTCAGTGCCGGGGTGGCCGTCGCTGTCGGCAGCGCAGCGATCCTGCTCGATCGCAGCGCCGACCTCGGCCTCCTGGCGGCCGTCGGTGCCGCCGCGCAGCGACTGATGGGCCTCACCACCATCTCGGTCCCGGGCCCGATCGGCCACTTCCTCACGCCCAGCATGGAGACCGTCGGGCTCGGCATCGTGGCCACCGCTGTGTGGTCGGCGCTCCGTCCCATCGTCCACCCGCCGGCCGCTCTGGCTCCGGTCGACCCCCGCGCTCGGGACATCGTCGCCCGTCACGGCTCGGGCACCCTCGACTACTTCGCGCTGCGAGACGACAAGCAGTGGTTCTTCTGGGGCGACAGCGTCGTGGCCCACTCGGTGCGGGGCGGCGTCTGCCTGGTCTCGCCCGACCCGATCGGACCGGTCGACGAGCGGGCGCAGGTCTGGAAAGCGTTCCACGCCTACGCCGAGCAACGTGGGTGGCCGGTCGCCGTGCTCGGCGCCACCGAGGACTGGCTGCCGATCTACGCAGCGGAGGGAATGCGCTCGGTCTACGTCGGTGACGAAGCCATCGTCGACGTGGCTCGCTTCCGGCTCGACGGCAAGAAGGCCAAGGGCCTGCGCCACGCGGTCAACCGGGCCGAACGAGCCGGCTACACGTTCGAGCTCCACGACCCGTCGTGCCTCGATCCCGAGCTCCAGTTCAAGCTCCGCCGAGTGATGACCCAGTCGCGGCGCGGTGGGGTCGAACGGGGCTATTCGATGACGCTCGGCCGCGTCTTCGACCCGAACGACCGTGGGCTCCTGCTCGGGGTCGCCTTCGAACCCAACGGCGAGCCGGCGGCGTTGTGCCAGTTCGTCCCCGCGCCAGGGAACCAGGGCTGGTCGCTGGACCTGATGCGTCGGACCAACCGCGCGCATCCCAACTCGATCATCGACTTCGTCGTGGTCTCGACGATCCTGGCCATCCAACGCTGGGGTGCGCAGGAGCTGGCCCTGAACTTCGCGACGCTGCGCGCCGTCCTCGCCGGCGAGGCCGGTGACGGGTGGTCGAAGCGGATGCAGGCCATCGTCGCCCGTCACCTCTCCGACTCGATGCAGATCGAGTCCCTGTGGAGGTACAACGCCAAGTACCGGCCGCGCTGGCAGGCTCGCTACGCCGTCTACGACGGGTTCGAACACGTCGTCCCCTCGGCGATCGCCGTCGCCCGGGCGGAGTCGTTCTGGGAGCTGCCGGCGATCGGACGGTTCCTCCAACCCAAGCCCGAGGCGGACGTCGTCGACTCGCTCGGCTGACGCGTCGTTCGATCGGCGACGGCGGTTGCTCGGGAGGCCCGAGGGCATGACCTACCCTCGCCGCATGCGCCTCGTGATCGCACGCTGCTCCGTCGTCTACCGCGGCCGCCTCGACGCCCACCTCCCCACCGCCGACCGGCTCATCCTGGTGAAGGCCGACGGGTCGATCTCGATCCACTCCGACGACCGGGCCTACAAGCCGCTGAACTGGATGAACCCGCCGTGCACCATCACCGAGCACGACGACCGCTGGGTGGTCCGCTCGAAGAAGGGCGAGGAGCTCGAGATCACCATCGAGGAGATCCACTCCGACACCAGCCGGTCGCTCGGCGTCGAGCCCGGGCTCCAGAAGGATGGCGTCGAGGCCCATCTCCAGGAGCTGCTGGCCGAGCGCACCGGCACCATCGGCGACGGATTCACGCTGGTGCGGCGCGAGTACCCCACCGACATCGGCCCGGTCGACCTGCTGTGCCGCGACACCGACGGCATCGCGGTGGCCATCGAGGTGAAGCGGCGGGGCGAGATCGACGGCGTCGAGCAGCTCACCCGGTACCTCGACTTCCTGAACCGCGATCCCCGCCTGGCGCCCGTCCGTGGCGTGTTCGTCGCCGAGCAGATCAAGCCCCAGGCCAAGGTGCTGGCCGCCGACCGCGGCATCGACTGCGTCGAGGTCAGCTACGACGAGCTGCGGGGCATCGAGTCCTCGGAGCTGCGTCTGTTCTGATCTGGTCAGCCGCCCAGGTAGACGGCGCGCAGCAGGTCGGTCCGGCCGGCCAGCTCGTCGGCGGCGCCGGCGAAGCGGACCCGGCCCTTCTCCATGAAGAGGATCCGCTCGGCGTGCTCCATGGCGAGCGTGGCGTGCTGCTCGACCACCAGCAGGGTGATGCCGGCAGCGTGCAGCTCGCTCAGCACGCCGAAGAGCTCCTCGACGATGAGCGGGGCCAGCCCCAGCGACAGCTCGTCGATGAGCAGCAGACGGGGCTCGGTGACCAGCGCCCGTGCGATGGCCAGCATCTGCTGCTCGCCTCCCGACAGCGTGCCGGCGAGTTGGCGTCGCCGCTCGCCCATCCACGGGAACGTCTGGATGGCGCGGTCGAGGCCGGCGGCCAGCCGGGCTCGGTCACGGCGCAGCAGGTGGCCGCCCAGACGCAGGTTCTCCTCGACGGTGAGATCGGCGAGCAGGCCGCGGCCGCCGGGAACGTGCCCGATGCCGAGCGCGGCGATCTCGTCGGGCGGAAGGCCGGTGATGTCGCGGTCGCCGAGGTGGATCGATCCGGCGGACACGGGCGACAGGTTGGAGATGGCCTTGAGCACCGTGGACTTGCCGGCGCCGTTGGTGCCGAGCAAGCCGACGAACTCGCCTTCGGCGACGCTCAGCGAGACGTCGTAGAGCACCTGGACGCGGCCGTAGTGCAGATCGATGCCCTGGACGTCGAGCATGGGGGTGCCGGGCAGGTCTTCGGTCATGCCGTGACTCCCAGGTAGGAACGGAGGACCTCGGGATGGTTCCGGACGTGCGCCGGCGGACCCTGGGTGACGACCTGCCCCGAGGCGAGGGCGACGATCTCGTCGCAGAGCCCCATCACGAGCGGCATGTCGTGTTCGATGAGCACGAGGGTGGCGTCGAGGTACGAGGCCAGGTTCCGCAGCACCGGCTCGAGCGCCTCGGTCTCGGCCTGGGCGATGCCGGCCGCCGGCTCGTCGAGGATGAGGACCTCGGGCTCGACGGCGGCGGCCGCCGCCAGCTCGCACAGCCGCAGCATGCCCGTGGACATCTCCGCCGGTGTCTTGTCGGCATGGGCGGTCATGCCGACAAGCTCGAGCGCCTGGTCGGCCCGCTCGGCGACCCGGCGCTCGTCGGAGCGGGCGGACGCGGTGCCGAGCACCGATCGGAAGAACCCGGACCCGCGCATGTGGTGGTGCTGGACGGTGGCGAGGACCTCTCGGATGGGCATCGACTTGAACAAGCGGGCGTTCTGGAAGGTGCGGCCCAGCCCGAGCCCGACCCGCGCCTCGGGCGGCAACCCGACCAGCTCGACGGGTGTGTCGCCGGTGTGCAGCCGGATGCTCCCCGACGGCTTCAGGAACCCGGAGATGCAGTCGAACAGCGTGGTCTTGCCGGCACCGTTGGGTCCGATCACGCCGGTGATCGTCCCCCGCTGCACCTCGAAGGTGACGTCGCGCAGCACCTGGTTGCCACCGAAGGCCAGCGAGACGCCGGTGACGGAGAGGACCGGGCTCATGCCTGCACCTCCCGTCGCTCGGGTTCGGTCGGTGGCCCGGCCGGATCGGATGGCAGCTCGGCGGCGGCTGCCGCGAGCAGGTCGGCGTCCTCGTCCTCGTCGTACGCCGATGCTCGGGTTCGCACGAAGCGGCCCATCGACGCCAGGCCGCCGGGGTTGACGGCCATGATCAGGATCAGCGACGCCGCCCCCACGATCTGTGGCCAGAAGGACAACGACGTCGCTTCGACCCCTCCGCGGGACAGCTCTGGGTAGAGGCCGAAGAGGAACGCACCGAGCGGAGCGCCGGCCAGCGTGCCGATGCCGGCGACGACGGCGTTGGTGAGCCACGTGATGGAGAAGAAGACCGATGCGTACTGGGTGTTCACCGAGCCGAGCTGGTAGGTGAGCATCGAGCCGGCGAGGGCGGCCACGGCGCCCGACACGATGAAGCCGGTCAGCTTCACCCGCACCGGTCGGATGCCGTAGGCGGCTGCCACCGTCTCGGAGTCGCGGATCGCCCGGAACGAGCGGCCGATGCGCGTGCGCTGGATGCGCCACGCCACCAGGAACGAGGCACCGGCGAGCACGAGGAACACGTAGTACAGGCGCGTGTCGCTGGCGAGGAGCGACGGGGGTGCCACCGGTGTGGTGCCGGTGAAGCGGGGGACGATGGCCCGTTCGGCGGCCAGACCGAATGCCAGCGTCGCCACCGCCAGGTGCAGGCCACGCAGCCGGAGGGCGGGAAGGCCCACGAGCACCGAGACCGGGATGGAGAGGACGACACCGGCCAGCACCGGGAGCGGGAACGGAAGCCCGAGCCCGGCC
The DNA here is from genome assembly GCA_963800295.1 of uncultured Acidimicrobiaceae bacterium. GTDB lineage: Bacteria > Actinomycetota > Acidimicrobiia > Acidimicrobiales > Salinilacustritrichaceae > Salinilacustrithrix. The sequence goes on along the minus strand of CAWDAJ010000002.1, from coordinate 254,362 downwards.
GAGGCGATGGCGGTGCCGGCGCCGCCGACGGCGACGAAGGCGCCCTGGGCCAGCGAGACCTGACCCAGCCAGCCGACCAGCACGACAAAACTCAGGATCACCAGCGCGAACACCAGGCTCAGGTTCATGGGCAACGTGTAGAACGCCGGCACCGGCAGCACCGGGAACAGGACCAGCCCCGCGAGCACCGCCGGCAGCGCCAGCCGGCGGGCCAGCGTGAACGCACGCAGCCGCTGCAGCCGGGGCGGGACCGCCGCCCGCACGAGGCGGTACGCCTCGACCGGATCGATCATCCGGGTCAGCACCGTCTCGGCGCCGCCGGCGTCGGACACGCCGGCGTCGGTGTCCTCGCGGATGCCGGTGAAGATCCAGCGCGGGCGCAGCGAGAGCACCACGATCACCGCCCCGAGGGTGAGCACCTCGGGGGCGCCCTGGAAGATCCCCGCATCGAGGGCCACGAGGTAGTGACGGGTCCACTCCTCGCCGAGCGCGATGCCAAAGGCGGCCGCCACCGCGATGGGGAACGACACCATGCCGCCGACGATGGCGGCGGCGAAGCCCTTGATGGACAGCAACAGGAGCAGGTTCGGATCGGACGCGATCACGACCGACGCCAGGGCGATGCCGGCGACACCCGCCACCATGGAGCCGCTGACCCACGACACGACCGCCAGCTTCCGCGACGACACGCCGAGGAGGGCGGCGACGTCACGATCGGTCGCCGCGGCGCGGATGGCCAGCCCGGTGGCGGTGAAGCGGAAGAACGCCCACACCACGGCGGCCAGGGCCGCCACCAGGAGGAAGACCCCGAGCCGCTCGTAGGAGACGTTCACGCCGCCGATGGCGAAGGCGGGCGTGCGGGGGAAGATGGCCTGCTCGTTCGGCACGATGAGCTGGTCGGCGCCGAAGAACTGCTGGGTCACCGCAGCGATCAGCAGCGACAGACCGAGGGTCACGATCACGTGGACGATCAGCGACGCACGTGCGAAGGGCCGGATCACCACGCGCTCGATCACCAGGCCGAGGAGCGCGGCGAACCCGAGACTGACCGGCAGCGCCACCCAGAACGACAGGTGCACGTCGACCGAGCCGTGGATGTGCACGAAGAGCAGGTCGAGATCGAGGCCGAAGCTGCGGCCGGAGACCAGGTCGTAGTGGAAGAAGGCCACCAGCGTGGCGATGGCGCCGTAGGCGAAGTTCGGCACCCGGGTCGCCTTGTAGATGAAGACGAGGCCCATGGCGAGCAGGGCGTAGACCGAACCGGTCACCAGGCCGGCGGGCAGCGTCGACAGGAAGTCGGTCATGGCCGCGCCCCCGCCTGGGTGAGGATGGCACCCAGGCCGACCTGGCCGAGCAGGAACCACACCAGCAGCGCAGCGACCCAGACCAGTGGCGAGTCGTCGAACGGGTTCACGGCGACGATGCGCCGCAGCTCGACCGTGGGTGCTGCGGCGAGCTCGGGCGACGCCGACGATGACGCTGGCGGCGGCGACGTCGCTGCGGTGGTCGGCGGCGGCACATCCGTGCGGGGCAGGGCGGTCCCGACCGCCGGCGCCGGCGCCGGCGATGGCGCGGCCGGCGGCGCGGTGGAGGCGGGCGCGGCCGGGCTCACCAGATCGGCCAGGTCGAAACCGCCCGGTGCGTCGCTGCTCAGCGCCGAGCTCATGGCGAAGCCGATCAGGACCTGCATGCGCTGGGGTGAGAAGGAGGTCGGTTCCGAGACGCCATCGGGGATGTCGCAGACCAGGAGCAGGCCCCCGACCATCGAGCCGGCGGCCGAACCGTCGTCGGCCATGCCGGTGTACGGGTCGTCGCGGCTGAACAGGAATCCCTGCGGGTAGTGCGCCGGGGCTCCGAGCACGCTGAGCTGACATCCCTGGGCGGCCAGGGCGTCGACTGCCGGCGAGAGTGCGTCGGACGGCTGGACCTCGGCACCACTGACGGCATCGCCATCGACCACCACCGATCCGTTCCGCACGTCGAAGCGGGTTCCGGCGATCTCGACGCCGAGGAGGTCGACATGGGCGTCGGTGGCGGCACCGTCGGGGGCGCCGGTCAACGTGGTCGTCGAGCTGGCCCGGATCTCGTCCACCGTGAGGAGCCCACCGAGCACCGACACGCCCGACGCCCGGGCCGACGCGCCACTGTCGAGCCGACCGTCGACCGTCCGGATCTGCAGATCGCCCGCACCGGTCGGCGCGACCGCAACCGGGCCGAGCGGACCGGTGGCCGTGTCGGCGCCACCGATCTCGTTGGAGCGGGCGTGCAGTTCGAGCGACAGGCCGGGACCGCAGTGCGCGGTGGCGTAGGCGGTCGGCGGGATGCCGGCGGTGTCGTCACGGTTGTCGGTGGGGAAACGGAAGGCGACGTCGGTCTTCTCGCCCGGAGCGACGCACTCGGCGTTGGGCAGCCGGCTCTCGTCGCCGTCGGTGCCCTCGTCGGGGTTGGCGTACTTGCCGCCGACGACGGCGTCGAACGCGGTCGGTGCGGCAGCGAACCCCTGGGCCATCTCGCCGGCGGCCCGGCGGACGTCGCCACGCACGTACGGGATGGTGCCGGTGCCGGCGGGCAGCGGGAGGTCGTACTCGACCCGGACGGCGAAGGCCTCGGCCTCGGCGAACAGCCCGAGATCGTCGAGCGGCGTCGCACCGGACGTCGCGGTCAGACCGGGGAGGGCGATGGCGACGACGCCCATGGCCGTGGCGCCCACGCCGGCTACCACCCGGCGCCCGATGGGCGTGCGGGCCCGCTCATGCCGCACGGGTTCCGGGGGGTCCCACGGCGAGCCATCGTCGACCGGGACGTCGTCGTCGAGCGCCACGCCGGCCTGCTCGGCCGCTGCGGCGTGCACGCCACGTACGTAGCCGAGGCCGGCGGCAAGCACGGCGAGACCGCCTCCGAGGACGCCTCGGACGAGGAGCGCTCGCACCAGCGTGGGGTCGGACGGCACGAGCCATCCGGCCGGGCCGGCCAGCAGCACCGCGGTGACGCCGAGCAGGACCAAGCCCTGACCACCGATGGGTGTGGTGGCGTCCTCGACCGGCGCAACGCGCCCCGTGCGGGCGTCGAGGCGCCCCCAGACCCCGGCCATCGATCCGATGAGCCCGACGATGATGGTCACCACGACCAGGGCGTCGGCGAGCACGGCGTCCGAGGTGAGCGCCGGCGCGCCGGCGCGGCCGGCGTCGTGGAACAGCACCCAGGAGACGATCACCTGGGCCACCAGTTGGGTGAGCCCGACCGGAAGCGCGATCTGCGCCCACGCCCGGCGATGCAGCGGCACCGGAGCCGGGCGGCGGACGCACCAGCGGGCGACCGCCCGGGCGCCGATCCCTCGTCCGAGCGCGTCGACGCCGACGGCCGCACCACCGGCGAGCACGGCCAGAGAGACCGCGACGACGGGGTAGCCGACGGCCCGGTTGCCGATCACGGCGGCGAGGACGACGGCACCGGCGCACGACCACAGCGCGGCCAGGACGGTGACGACCGCCGCCCGACGCCACAGCCGTCCGGCCACGAAGACGTCATCGCGAGCAGGCGGTGCGACCGGGCCGTCCGGGTCGGCGAGGGCATCGGCCGCACCCTGGAAGGCGCCATGGACGAGTCCCAAGCTGGCCGAGACGAGGGCGGCGCCGGCCACCACCACCACGAGGTCCACGGCGTCGATGACGCCGTGGGCGGCCCGGGAGATGGCCAGACCGGCCAGCAGCGCCGCCATCACGACCTGGATGACAGCGTTGGCGCGCACCTTGGACCACAGGGCGGTCGTGTGATGGTTGGTGGTGGAGGTCATGCGCTCTGGAAGAGGTACCGGCAGCCGGCGTAGCGCTCGGGGAGCGTCTGTCCGGGCGGGATGGTGAAGTGGTCGGCCTGGGGGGTGATCTGGGTCCAGCGCAGATCGCCTTGGTCGTCCTCCTGGATCTGGATCACGTAGCCGCCACGCAGCGCCACGTGGCACTCGGGCGTCCAGGTCCACGTCGGCTGGTTCGGATCGTCGGTGAGGTCGGGGCGCCAGTTCTGGAGGTGGTTGATGGCGTCGGCCAGGCCGGCTCGCGTGATGTTGTCGCCGAGGCTCGCCAGGGCGTCGCGGAGCAGCAGGGCCGCCACGAAGTACGACACGGTGACCGACGAGTAGGACTCGGTCTTCTGCGAGACCGCGGCCACCGCCTCCTGGTAGGCGGGCTGGTCGTAGATGGCCCCGAAGGCGTCGAAGGCGTACATGCCCTTCGAGTAGTCGCCGAGGGCCTCGTGGATGACCGGTACCCCGATCAGGTACCCGCCCCATCCCTTGGGCGGCTTGTACTGCTGGATCTGGGCCTCGACGCCGCAGTTGATGACCTTCGAGGCGTCGATCTCGAACTGGATGAAGTCGACGCCGGCGGCGCTGGCCTGTCCGATGGCGTCCGAGCACGACGTCTGGTCGGGCGCGAAGGGCACCAGCACCGGCACGTCCACGCCGTAGGCCTTCCAGTCGGAGGCGACCTGCTCGGCGTAGTCCTTGCTGTAGTTCGCCGCACCCGCGTCCAGGTAGAAGACGGCGACCGACTTCACGCCCAACTGGTGCACGCCGAAGTCGGCGAGCTGGTAGCTGGCCAGCCGCTGGGGCCCCCCGACCGGGAACCAGTTGGGATTGGTGAACTCCTCGTCGAACTGCCCCAGGTGAACCACCGGGATGCCCTTGGACGACACGTAGTCGCCGACGGTGGGCGCGTAGACCATCGACAGCGCGAACACCTTGTCCACCTCGACCAGGCGCTTGGTGTTGGCCAGCTGCCGGGCCGGATCACCGGCGTCGTCGTAGAGCTGCAGGCGCAACCGGCGCCCGTTGACCCCGCCGTGCTCGTTCACGTAGCGCACCCCCGCGGTGAAGCCGACGGCGATCTGCTCGCCGTAGACGGCGGCCGGCCCCGACGTGAACGTGGAGCCGCCGATCAGGATCTCCTGGTCGGTGACGCCAGGAGCGCTCGGCGCGCTGGCGGTGGCGGTCGGTGCAGCGGTCGAGCGGTCGTCTGCGCTCGACGCCGTGGTTTGCTGCCCACTACCTGCCTCGGTGTCGTCAGCGACGACGTCCGGTGCGGTGGCGGCCGTGGAGGAGCCATCGACCGTCACGGGCGTGAGCGGCGAACCCGCGGCCAGCTCCGTGCGATCGCTGGCGTCGAGCGTCACCCGTTCCGTCGGCGTGGTGCGGCCGGCGGCGGTCACCCCGACGACGAAGACGAACGCGGCCAACAGGGCGAGGTGCGGTCGCCACTGGCGCAGGCGCGCCGTGGTGGAGTTCATCGATGTGGCCCCCGGTATCGGTGGTGGTTACCCGATGACAAAGTTTCGGCACCGTAACCAGCGACTCCTGCCCCGTGACCGATGTCACCGGCCGGCCAGCGCCGACCGCGTCGGTGGGACCATCGGTAGCCTCGCCGCATGGGTGCCCGTTCGGCGATCGAGGTTGTCGACCAGCCCTGGCCCGTGGTCTACGACAGCTTCCTGCGCTGCCTGCCGGCCGCGGGCTTCACCATCACGGGCACCGACGCCGACCGAGGCCGCATCGAGCTGGAGACGCGCAACACCCGCCTGACGCTGGCGGTGGGTGCCGTCGACGCCATCACCAGCGAGTGGGTGGCCACCGCCGAGCTCAAGCTCGGCATCTTCCGCGAGCGACACGACGACAAGTTCGCCGCCATCCGCTCGGCCCTCGACCGCTACCTGGCCGCCTACTACGCCTGACACCCACCGGGAATTTCGTCAGTACGTCAGGACTGTGCTGACGTACTGACGAAATTCGCTACTGGTAGGTGCAGGTGCCCTTGTCGAGGACGACGCGGCCGTCGCTGCCCTGGGTCTGGTAGACGGCGGTGCCGTCGCCGGTGCGCCACACGTTGACCGTGAGCGACTCGCCCGGGAACACCGGTGACGAGAACCGGCCGTACATGCTGGTGAACCGCGACGAGTCACCGTCGCAGAGCAGGTGCAGCAGTCCGCGGCCGGTGAAGCCGTAGGTGCACAGGCCGTGCAGGATCGGCCGGTCGAAGCCGCCCATGGCGGCGAACTTCGGGTCGGCGTGCAGGGGTTGCGGTCGCCGGAGAGCCGGTAGATCAGCGCCTGCTCGGGGCGGGTCGTGTAGGTGACCGACCCGTCGGGGTCGCGATCGGGCTGCTCCCACTCGAGCTTGGGCCCGGAGTCGCCACCCCACCCGCCCTCGCCACGGATGAAGGCCGACATGGTCTTGGAGAACAGCGGCTTGCCGTCGGATACGAGCGTGGAGGTCGACGTGGTCTCGACGACCGCCCCCTTGCCCTTGTCGTAGATGCCGGTGATCTCGCCGACCGTCTCGACCTCGCCCTCGACGGGGATCTCGCGATGCAGCTCGATGGACTGCTCGCCGTGGACGAGCATGGCCGGGTTGAAGCTCCCGATCTGGCCCATGGCGCCGCCGCCGAAGCCCAGCACCACCGCCATCGTGGGCAGCACCTTCTGGTCGATGTCGGCGGAGTTCTCGGTGGTGTACTGCAGCTCTTCGAGCGGCTCCTGGCCGGCGCCGACGCCGACCGCGTAGAGGAGGGCGTCCTTGGAGGTCCAGGACTGCCGGGTGGGCTCGCCTTTGGCGCCGACGGCGTCGGGATTGATGGGCATGTCGTGTCTGCTTTCTGGTGGTGGTCGCTCGGCTCAGGTCTCGTCGTAGCCGCCCATGTTGGCGTTGGGGCGGGCCTTGGCGACGATGTCGTCGACCTGCGGAGCCAGCGTCTCGAGGTCGTCGGTGGGCATCTCGATGCTGGGACCGCGGTGCCAGCCCTCGGACACCGAGAGCATGCGACCCGACACGTCGAACACGCGGCCGGTGATGTGCTTGGCCTGGGGGCTGGCCAGGTAGACGACGATCGGCGAGATGTAGTGCGGCGACATGCGCTCCTTGTCCTCTTCGGACAGCTGGCCCATGCCGAGGTTCTCGGTCATGCGGGTGAGCGCCGCCGGAGCGATGGCGTTGACGGTGACGCCGTAGCGGCCCAGCTCCTTCGACGCGATGATCGTGAAGCTGGCGATGCCGGCCTTGGCCGCGCCGTAGTTGGTCTGGCCGACGTTGCCGTAGATGCCCGAGGGCGACGACGTGTTGATGATGCGACCATCGACCTCGTTGCCGGCCTTGGACTGCTCGCGCCAGTAGGCGGCGGCGTGGCGGCTGGGGGCGAAGGTGCCCTTGAGGTGCACCTGGATGACCGCGTCCCACTCGGCCTCGGTCATGTTCGTCAGCATCCGGTCGCGCAGGATGCCGGCGTTGTTGATGAGGATGTCGAGCTTGCCGAAGTGGTCGATGGCCTGGTTGATGAGGCGCTCGGCGCCGTCCCAGGAGGAGATGTCGTCGGTGTTGGCGACGGCGTCGCCGCCCATCGCCTCGATCTCGTCGACCACCTGCTGGGCCGGGCCCACGTCTTCGCCGGTGCCGTCCATCGAGCCGCCGAGGTCGTTCACGACGACCTTGGCGCCCTGCTGGGCCAACATCAGCGAATGCTCGCGGCCGATGCCGCGGCCGGCGCCGGTCACGATGGCCACGCGGCCGTCACAGATGCCACTCATGTGTCAGATCCTTCCCTGTTGGTCACCCGTCCTGGATGCGGGGTGGCCGACCATACGCGACGAACATGACGAACGTCGTGGAATCGTCATCGGCGCTGACTACACCGGGCCGTGCAGGGCGTGCCAGGGTGATCGGCCCTATGGGTCGAAGGCGACAGCTGCTCTGGTTCGGCGCGCTCGCGCCGGTCGTCGTCGTGCTGCTCACGGTCGCCGCGTGGGCGCTGGACACCGGCTCGGCCGGCGGGCAGGTGCTGCGCAACGTCGACCTCGCCGGCAAGGACATCGGCGGCCTGGCCTCGGACCAGCTGCTGGAGCACCTCGATGCCATGAACGCGTCGATGGACGACCGACCGATCCGCATCGTGACGCCCGAGGTGTCCTACGGCACCACCGCCGGCGAGATCGGCCTCTCCGTCGACACGGTCGCCACCGCCGCCGCTGCCCTGGACGAGGGCCGGGCGTCGGTGCTCCCCGCCCGCCCCTTCGCCTGGCTGGCCAGCTTCCTGCGCCCCCACGACGTCGACGTGCACTACCGCGTCGACACCGAGGTCGCCCGCGCCGCCCTGCGCCAACTCGAGGGCGAGGCCCTCATGTCTCCCGAGGAGCCCACGATCGAATCGATCGAGGGAGAGCCCTTCCGGGCCGTGCCGGGGCATCCGGGATCGGGCATCGACCCCGAGACGCTCTCGGTGGCGTTGGCCGTTGCAGCACGGAACACGCCCTACGACGAGCCGGTGACCGTCCGCATCCAGCAGTCGCCGCTCGAACCTCGCCTCCCCGACTCGGTCGCCGAAGCCGCGGCCGCATCGGCGAACGAACTGACCAGCAACACGCTGTCGGTCACCGCCGAGGACCGGACCATCCAGCTCGTCCCCCGAGAGCTGCGATCGCTGGCCACCGTGAACCGCACGGCGGAGGGCATCAGCATCTCGCTCGAACCGGACACGGTGCTGAGCGTGCTCACCGACGAGTTCGCCGACCTCGAACGACCGGCCGAGGACGCCTCCTTCGACATCGTCGGCGGTGCCGTCCAACTGACGCCCGCCGTCGTGGGCCGCACGTGCTGCTCGCTGGCGTCGGCCGAGCAGGTGGGACGGGCGTTCGCTGCCGGCCAGACCGAGGTCACCGTCGAGCTCACCGACGTCGAACCCGACCTGACCACCGAAGAGGCCCAGGCACTCGGCATCGTCGAGGAGGTCGGCTCCCCCGACGCGTTCGGTCCGACCACGCACCACAAGTGCTGCCAGAACCGGGTGACCAACATCCACCGCATCGCCGACATCGTCCGTGGTGCCGTCATCCGCCCCGGCGAGACGTTCTCGATCAACGACTACGTCGGGCAGCGGACGCGGGAGAAGGGCTTCGTGTCCGACGGCGTCATCTACAACGGCGTGGTGACCGAGGACGTCGGCGGCGGCGTCAGCCAGTTCGCCACGACGCTGTTCAACGCCGCCCTGTTCGCCGGCCTCGACTTCGGCGAGTACCAGAGCCACAGCCTCTACATCTCGCGGTACCCGAAGGGGCACGAGGCCACGATCTCGTTCCCGCACCCCGACCTGCAGATCGAGAACGACACGCCATACGGGGTGCTCCTGTGGCCGACCTACACCGACACGTCGCTCACCGTGCACCTGTACAGCACCCGCTACGCCGACGTGACCATCGGCGACCCCACACCCAGCCCGCAGGGCAACTGCACCACGTGGACCACGCCGCGCACCCGCACCTACCCCGACGGGTCCACCGACCGCGACACCGTTCACGCCACGTACCGCCCCGAGGAGGGCGCCAGCTGCTGAACCCGGCGTCAGAGCAGGTGAGATCACCGCCGGCGTGGAAGAGAGAGGAGACCCTCTCCCCAGACCCCGGAGTGATCCGATGACCGAGATGCAGTTCGCCTCCCGCATGAGCGACAGCGACGCGCTGATGTGGCACATCGAGAAGGACCCGCTGCTGCGGTCGACGATCACTGCGGTGTCGGTGCTCGACTGCAGCCCCGACCGCCAACGCCTCCTCGACAAGATCGACCGCGGCTCGCGCCTGATCCCCCGCATGCGCCAGCGCGTGGTCGGCAACCCGCTGTCGATCGCCCCTCCCCGGTGGGAGTTCGACCCCAACTTCGACCTGCGCTACCACGTCCGCTTCGTCGACTGCGGCGGCACCGGCACCATGCGCACGGTGCTCGACATCGCCGAGCCCATCGCCATGCAGGGCTTCGACCGTGCCCGCCCGCTCTGGGAGTTCGTGGTCGTCGACGGCCTCGAGGACGGCAAGGCCGCCGTGATCCAGAAGGTCCACCACGCCATCACCGACGGCGTCGGTGGCATGCAGATGGTCATGGTGATGCTCGATCTCGAGCGCGAGCCCGCCGAGGACGACGGCCCCATGCCTGCGGCACCCGAGCCGAACGTGCTGTCCCCGCTCGAGCGCACCGTCGACGCCATCACCCACGTGGGCCGGCGCAACCTCGGCATCGCCCGACGGGCCCGGGGCACGCTCGGCCACGTCGCTTCCACGGCGCTGTCCGACCCGTTCTCGGTCGTGCGCGGCGTCGCCGGCACGGCGGCGTCGATGGCCCGGATGCTCGAGCCGGCCTCCGAGCCGCTCAGCCCGGTGATGACCGGGCGATCGTTGTCGGTGCGCTTCGAGACCCTGACCTTCTCGCTCCGCGACCTCAAGGCGGCAGCCAAGAGCCAGGGCGGCACGCTGAACGACGCCTTCGTCGCCGCCGTGGCCGGCGGCCTGCGCCGCTACCACGACGCCCACGGCGTGCCGGTCGAACGACTGCGCATGAACATGCCGATCAACGTGCGCAACGACGAGAACGCCAACCTCGCCGGCAACCAGTTCGCCCCCGCCCGGTTCGCGGTGCCCGTCGATCTCGACGAGCCGGCGGAGGCGATCGGGGTGATCCACGACCTGGTGAACGCCCAGCGGGCCGAGCCCGCCCTGTCCCTGCTCGAGCCCATGTCGGGTCTGCTCAACCGGCTCCCCACGACGCTGACCACGGCCGTGTTCGGTTCGCTGCTCAAGGGCGTGGACTTCACCACCTCGAACGTGCCCGGCGCACCGATCCCGGTGTTCGTCGCCGGCGCCCAGGTCGAGTCGATGTTCCCGTTCGGGCCACTGGCCGGCGCGGCACTGAACGTCACGCTGCTGTCGACCGTCGACGAGGTGAACGTGGGCGTCAACGTCGACCTGGCCGCGGTGCCCGATGCCGAGGTGCTCCGCGAGTGCCTGTCCGAGTCCTTCGCCGAGATCCTGAAGCTGTCCTGACGACGGCGCGGCGACTGCGGCTCGACTCCGTGTCCCCAATAGCCTCGACGTCGTGCTGACCAGCGACGTCGCCATCGTGGGGGCCGGACCGTCCGGCTCGGCCGCTGCCATCTCCCTGGCCCGGGCCGGGCGCGACGTCGTCGTCGTGGACAAGGCCACGTTCCCCCGCGACAAGTGCTGCGGCGACGGCCTCACCGCCTTGGCGCTGCGGCTGTCCGAGCGCCTGGGCCTCGACCCGGTCACCCTCCCGTCGTTCGTCGCGGTGGATCACGCCGTGGTCTCGGGGCCCCGCGGGCACGCCGTGCGCCTCCCGCTGCCCGACGGTCCGGGCATCCACGCCGCCGTGGCCCGCCGCAGCGAGTACGACGCCGCCCTGGTCGACCTGGCCCGCCAGGCCGGTGCCAAGGTGCTCGACGGGCACGCCGTGCGCAGCGTCGAGGAGCACGACGACCGGGTGGTGCTCGACGCCGACGGGGTCGGCACGATCCAGGCCCGCTACCTGGTGGCTGCCGACGGCATGTGGTCACCCACCCGCAAGGCGCTCGGCATGGCGGTGGACGGCTACCGCGGCGACTGGCACGCATTCCGCGCCTACTTCCGCGACGTCTCCGAGACCGCCCAGCGCGAGCTGTGCGTGTGGTTCGAGGCCGACCTGCTACCCGGCTACTTCTGGTCGTTCCCCGTCGGCGACGGCACGGCCAACGTCGGCTTCGGCATCCAGCGGGGCGGCAAGGTGCCGGTCGGTGACATGAAGCGCCTGTGGGCCGACCTGCTCGAGCGCCCGGCGATCCGGGAGGTGCTCGGCCCCGACGCCGCCGCCGAGGACCGCCACACCGCCTGGCCCATCCCCGCCCGGGTGCACGACATGCCCCGCACCGGCCGGCGCACGTTCTTCGTCGGCGACGCCGCCGCCGCCACCGACGTGATGACCGGCGAGGGCATCGGACAGGCGCTGCTCACCGGGATGCTGGCCGCCGAGGCCATCGAGCACGCCGGTCCGCACGGCGCCCGCATCGCCACCGCCCACTACGACGCGGCCGTCGACGCCCACCTGGTCGCCGACCACCACATGAGCGCCCTGCTCGTGCGGGCGCTGCGCCACCGCAAGGGAGCCCGCGCCGCCATCCGGGTCGCCGGGCTCACCCCGTGGACCCGCCGCAACTTCGCCCGGTGGCTCTTCGAGGACTACCCCCGGGCGGTCCTCGCCACGCCGTCGCGCTGGCACCGGGGCATGTTCACCGGACCGGGCGCGTACGTGGATCTCCACGCCTGAGCCCGCTGTCTTGACCGCCCGGTCAAGGCGCGGCCACGATGCGGGCATGCGCACCCGCCTGACCGAGATCCTCGACATCGAACACCCCGTGATGCTGGCCGGCATGGGTGGTGTCTCCTACAGCGACCTGGTGGTGGCCGTCTCCGAGGCCGGCGGCTTCGGGTGCCTCGGCGCCTCGACGATGTCCGACGCCGAGCTCGATGCCCAGATGGCCGACGTCCGGTCCCGCACCGACAAGCCCTACGGGGTCGACCTGCTCACCGCCGTGGGCGCCCAGATCGACAAGGTCGAGCGCATCATCGCCGCCGGCGCCACGATGTACGTGGCCGGCCTGGGCGTGCCGCGCGAGGTCGTCGAGCTGTGCCACAGCAAGGGCGTGCTCGTGATGAACATGTGCGGCAAGGTCCGCCACGCCGTCGATGCGGTGGCCGCCGGCTGCGACATCGTCGTGGCCCAGGGCACCGAGGCCGGCGGGCACACCGGCCGGATCGCCACCAACACCCTGGTGCCCCTCATCGTCGACGCCGTCGGCGACCAGGTGCCGGTGGTGGCGGCTGGCGGCATCTTCGACGGTCGCGGTCTGGCATCGGCGCTCACGCTGGGCGCCGACGGCATCTGGGTGGGCACCCGCTTCATCGCCACGCCCGAGGCCCACACCGTCGACGGCTACAAGGAGCGCCTGGTCGGCATGGGCGAGGACGAGACGATCGTGACCCGCGCCTACACGGGCAAGACGTGCCGGGTGGTCCGCACCCGGTACGCCGACGAGTTCGAGGCCGCGGGCGGCCAGCCCGAGCCGTTCCCCATGCAGGTCTTCAAGTCGATGGAGGACGGCGCCAACCACCTCGGTGCCGAGGGCCGTCCCGACGGCCTCGACATCGACAAGGAGTTCATGCCCGCCGGCCAGGGCGTCGGCGGAATCCAGGACCTCGTCCCGGCCGGCCAGCTGGTGGAGCAGTTCGTCCGTGAGGCCGAGGAGGCGCTGGCCAAGGCGCAGCGCACCCTCGCCTGACTACCCACCGAGGCGCTGGCGGGCGGCCTTCGAGCGCTCGATCAGGTGCGCGGGGATGGTGACACCATTGACCGTGGCGCCGTCGCCGCCACCGCCACCACCACCGGCCTCGGTCTCGGCCTCGGTCTCGTCGACCTCGGGCTCGTCGAAGACGCCCGATGCCAGGGCCTGGTCGCGCAGGCGGCAGAACGTGTCGTACTCCTTGGCCGGTACCAGGTGGGGCCGGTTGATCGAACCCAGATCGACACCGTTGTCCCACAGCACGTGGTAGCGGATCCACGGACCCCAGCCGTCGACCAGGGCGACCTTGCCGGTGGTGCCCTGCGGAACACCCGGCAGGTCGGTGAACGCGGCGACCTTCGACTTGCGCTTGAGCTCGGAGTCGTTGCCGATCTCGGCGGCGATCTCCGCGGCGCTGACGTCGGAGGCGGGACGCTCCACGGGGGTCTCGGTCGGCTCCTCGACGGGCTGCTCGACGATCGTCATGGCGCTCATGCTGGCACGTGTCCGGCGCCGGCCGGTAACCCGCGGGCCGTCACGACCGCGGCGACCGGTGCGCCTCCGACCAGGACTTCCCGGACTCGATGTCGAGATCGTGGGGCAGGCCCAGCACACGCTCGGCGACGATGTTGCGCTGCACGTCGCCGGTGCCGCCGCCGATGGTGAGCGCCTGGGCGAACAGGTAGCCCCAGTGCCACCCGTGCAGGTCGGGGGCGCCGCCCGCCCGGGCGTTCTCGACCAGGCCGTAGGGGCCGGCCAGGTCCTTGGCCAGCTCCATGATCCGCTGGCCGTGCTCGTCGGCCAGGATCTTGCGGATCGAGGCTTCGGGACCGGGTTGCTCGCCCCGGATGCGAGCCGTCACCGTGCGCAGGCGGATCAGGCGCAGCAGCTCGGATTCGATGTGGAGCTGGGCCAGGCGGTCGCGCACGACCGGGTCGTCGATTCCACGTCCGTCACGCGCGGCGCCACGCACCTCGTCGAGCAGATCGCCGGCCGCCGGGCCCATGCCCCACAAGGCACCGCCCGAGGACAGCGACACCCGCTCGTTGCCGAGCGTGACCTTGGCCAGCGACCACCCGCCGTTGACGTCGCCGACCCGGTTCTCGTCCGGGATCCGCACATCGGTGAGGAAGACCTCGTTGAACGTGTGCCCGCCGGTCATCTCGATGATGGGCCGGATCTCGATGCCGGGCGCATCCATCGGGCAGATGAAGTAGGTGATGCCCTGGTGCTTGGCCACGTCGGGGTCGGTGCGGGCGATCAGGATGCCGAAGCGGGAGTGGTGGGCCAGCGACGTCCAGATCTTCTGTCCGTTGACGACCCATTCGTCGCCATCGCGCACCGCCCGGGTGGACAGGTTGGCCAGATCCGAGCCGGCACCCGGCTCGGAGAACAGCTGGCACCAGATCTCCGCTCCCGACAGGATCGGGAACAGGTAGCGGTCCTTCTGCTCGGCCGTGCCGGCGTGCAGGATCGTCGGGCCGGCCCAGCCGATGCCGATCTGGTTCGACGGGCGCTTGACGCCGGCGGCCCGCAGCTCGTCGTCGATGAGGATCTGGTGGATCGGGTCGGCGTCGAGGCCCCACGGGCGAGGCCAGTGCGGGGCCACGTAGCCGGCCTCGGCCAGCTGGCGGCCGCTGGGGTCGGGGTGCTCGGCCAACCAGTCGCGCACCCCCACGCGACGGGGATCGTCGTCGCCGGGGAAGTCGAAGTCCACGCCGGTACCCTAGGTGGAGCGGATCGGTGCGCTGGTCAGCGGCGTGCGGAGAGCGCCGCACAACCGATCTCGCAGGAGTTTTCTTCCCGCAACCAGAAGTTTTCGGGGTAGCATCGGCAACTGGACTTGTACCGGTGTCCCCCGCCTCGGCAAGGCCCCTTCCTTCGCTCGTTTGCACGCGTCCACCCAAGACCCTGGAGGTCGTCGTTCCCGTGAGTCCCGCAGCACGCGCCACACGCTCAGGTGAATCCGACGAGGACATCGTCCGGCTCTACCTGAACGACATCGGGCGCCACGCTCTGCTCACCAAGGAAGACGAGGCCCGCCTCGGCGCTTTGGTGCAAGCCGGAGTCGAGGCCCGCGACCGGCTGGCCGCCGACGAGGAGCTGTCCCCGTCCGAGAAGGCCAAGCTCCGTCGCCAGGTCCGAGCGGGCGACCGCGCCACCGAGCAGTTCGTCAACGCGAACCTGCGCCTGGTGGTCTCCATCGCCAAGAAGTACCACCGCACCGAGCTGCCGCTGCTGGATCTGATCCAGGAGGGGAACCTCGGCCTCATCCACGCGGTCGAGAAGTTCGATCACCGCAAGGGCTTCAAGTTCTCCACGTACGCCACGTGGTGGATCCGCCAGGCCATCACCCGCGGCGTGGCCAACACCGCCCGCACCATTCGCCTCCCCGTGCACGCCCACGACCTGCTCAAGCAGATCGACAAGGCCCGCGGCATGCTCGAGTCCAAGCTGGGCCGCCCGCCCACACTCGACGAGCTCTCCATCGAGGTCGGCCACCCGCCGGCCAAGATCGAGGAGATCCTGGCTTCGGCGCGCATCGCCAAGTCGCTCGACGACGGCCTGTCCGACGACGGCGACATGACGCTGGGCGACCTGGCCGCCGTGGCCGAGGACGACCCCGAGGGCGACGCCGTCACCGAGGCCACCCGTGGCGACGTGCTCGCCGGCCTCAAGGGCCTCGACGAGCGCGAGCAGCGCATCCTGATCCTGCGCTACGGCCTCGACGGCCACGAACCGCGCACGCTCGACGAGGTCGGTCGACACTTCGACCTGACCCGGGAGCGCATCCGCCAGATCGAGGCCCGGGCCATGAGCAAGCTGCGTCACCCGGCCAACGCCGGCGTGCTCGCCGACCTCGCCTCCTGAATCTGGCAGCCAGCACGTACCACCGCTGACCGAGGCCCCGCTGCGGCGGGGCCTCGTCGCGGACGAGCACGTGCTCGTTGGGCGAGGATCCTCTCGTTGGATGTCGCCGGCGCCCGTTGGGCGAGGATCCTCGCGGTCGATACGAGCCGGTGGCGGCCGTCGGCGCGCCGGCTGCTACTTCTTTCCGGCCACGTCCCGGTGCTGCCGAACTCAGGACGGGATGACCGCGCCGCCGGCGTCGACCCCGCAGAGCTGCCGCCACCCGGCGCTGACGCCCTTGCGGCCGAAGACGCCGGCGTCGAGCAGCACCCGCAGCACGGGGCGGGTGGCCTCGTGCCGCAGCGCGACGCGGGGAGCCGCCCGCTGGACCGCCTCCCAGGTCTCCCGCCCGGGTAGACCCACCACTTCGTACACCCCGGGCGGGATGAGGAAGCGGAACAGCTCGCCGATGACCCAGGGGGCGACTCGACGCACGGCCTGGCGGTCGATCCATCCGGCCTCGGCCCAGACCTCGGGGTACACCGCACGGGCGTAGGAGAGGTGCCGCGACTCTTCGGCGCGGTGGTACCGGTTCACCTCGGCGAGGAACGGGTCGGTGTCCGGATGCTCGGACGACCGCTTCTGGATCAGGTCGGGGATCTCCTCGCCGGCCAGGACCAGCGTGTGCAGCAGCGCCGGCAGGGCGATGATCAGGTGCGGACCGACCTCCTCGAGGGTGCGTTCGAACCACCCGAGCTGCGTCGGCCGAGCCTGGGGCTCGAGTTGGTCGAGGACCCGCTGGAAGAGGCGCTGGTGGCGGGTCTCCTCGCCGATCTCATGGAGCAGGAAGGTCACCCGCGGGTCGGAGAGCGTGGGGGTCTTGGCGATCTGCATCGAGAAGCCGGCGTTGAGCACGGCCTCGAAGGCGATGCCGGAACGGAGCATGGCCGCCACTTCTTCACGGCTCAGCGTCGCCCGCTGCTCGGGCGTGAGGTCGAGGCCGAGCCCGTGCACCGACAGGAGCTCGTCGGGCACGATCTGGCCCGGCCCGATCGCTCCGGGCAGGTCGGTGCCAGGGTCGATGACCCGGTTGGCGGCGGCGGTGGACAGGCGCTCGATGCGCCCGTTTATCGTGTCTGTCCCCATCTCGACCATCGAACCCGACGGAACGGATGTCCGCAATGTCCGGATCCGTGGTATCCGTCACGCGTGCCGGTCACCGGTCGCCACCGGCACCGGTTCGACGTCGGCGGCCGAGTAGCGCACGAAGCCGGGCAGCAGGCGGGCCATGGCGAGCATGGCCACCACGCAGGCGACGCCGCCGGACACGATGGCGAACTCGACCGAGGTGACGGCGGCGACCACGCCCGACTCCAGCTCGCCCAGGCGGGGGCCGCCCGTCCACACGGCCATGCCGACCCCCTCCATGCGACCCACCAGCTCGGGCGGGCTGGCCAGCTGCAGCAGCGCCTGGCGGGAGATGCCCGAGATCATGTCGGCGGCACCACCGACGGCGAGCATGCCCAGCGTGAGGGCGATGCCGTCCACCAGGCCGAACGCGGTCATGGCCAGGCCCCACACCACGATGCTGACCGTCACCACCAGACCGTGCCGGCGGATCTGCCGCGACCAGCCGCTGGCTGCGCTGGCCAGCAGCGACCCGGCGAACGGGGCGGCGTAGAGCAGGCCCAGCACCTCGGGTTGGTCCGGGAAGCGCGACGCGGCAACGGCGGGGAACAGGGCGATGGGGAGGCCGAAGATCATGGCGTTGAGGTCGGAGGCGAACGATCCGAGCAGCACGGGCTGGCGGCGGAGGTGGCGGAGTCCGTCGAGGATCAGGTGGAACGTCGGGTGGCCGCCGACGATCTGGGGGTGCAGGGGCCGGATCCCGGCGATGAGGACACCGGCGGCGGCGAAGGTCACGGCATCGCCGAGGTACGTCGACGTCGGCCCCCACCAGGCGATGATCACACCGGCGACGGCCGGTCCGGCCACGTGGGCGATGCTGCCGGACATCGCCTTGAGCGCCATGGCCGAGGCCACGTGGTCGCGGCCGACCACTCGGATGACCGAGGCCCGCTCGGCGGGGGCGCCCAGGGCGAAGGCGCACACGTTGGATGCGCCGAGCACGAAGATGGCCACCACGCTCGGGTGGTCGAGGGACGCGTTGGCCGCCAGGCCGAGTGCCGTGAGCATCCCGAGCCCTTGGCACCCGACGATCCAGCGCCGACGCTCGACCTTGTCGGCGACGGCGCCGCCGACGACGTTGAGCACCAGCAGCGGGACGAAGGTGACGGCGCCGAACAGGCCGATGGCCAGCGTCGAGCCGGTCAGCTCGTAGAGCTGGAACGGCACGGCCACCGTGGTGAAGGCGCTGCCGAACTGGCTGACGGCCGTCCCGGCGTACAGGAACCGGAAGTCGCGCGAGCGACGCAGCGGCGTGACGTCGACCGCCAGGGACCGGAGCCGGGAACGGACACCGCGCACCGGGGAACGCTAGCGACCCGGAAGGAGGTGCCGGCGACCGGTTTCCCTACGATGCTCGGCATGCCCGGCCTCAACGGATGGAACTTCGCCGACGTGTGGGAGACGGTCGCCGAGACCATCCCGGAAGCCCCCGCGTTGATCCACGGCGACCTCGTCCGCAACTGGGCCGACTTCGACGCGCGGGCCGACGGGGTGGCGGCCGCGCTGCTGGACGCCGGCGTGGACGAGGGCACCAGCGTGGCCCAGTACCTGTACAACGGCCCGGCGTACCTCGAGGCGGTGTTCGCGGCGTTCAAACTCGGGCTGGCGCCGGTGAACACCAACTACCGCTACGTCGAGGACGAGCTGGTGTACCTGTGGGACAACGCCGACACGTCGGCGGTCGTGTTCCACGGCAGCTTCGCCGAGCGCATCGAGCACCTGCGCGACCGGGTGCCGGGCGTGAAGGTGTGGCTGTGGGTCGACGACGGCGCCGGACCGTGCCCCGACTGGGCCGTCGACTTCGAGTCCGCGGCCAGCTCGGGAGCGACCCGCACCGCCTCGCCGTGGGGGCGCTCCGGCGACAGCCTCTACCTGCTGTACACGGGTGGCACCACGGGCATGCCCAAGGGCGTGATGTGGCGCAACGACGACCTGCTCCTGGTGCTCAACGACGGGGCGCCGCGCAAGCGGAAGTTCCCCGACGAACCCGACCTCGACCACGTCCGCCACGTCTGCTCCTCCCCCGGCATCCGCACGCTTCCCGCCTGCCCGCTCATGCACGGCACCGGAGCCTTCAACGCGTTCACCGCCCTCACCGTCGGCGGTTCGGTCGTGACGCTCACCGGGCACCACTTCGATCCCATCGAGCTGCTCGACGCGGTCGAGCGCCACGGCGTCAACAACACCGCCATCGTCGGCGACGCGTTCGCCCGCCCGATCCTGGCGGCGCTCGACAACGGCAACTCCGGAGACGGCCCGGACCGGTGGGACATCTCGTCCCTCAAGGTCATCGTGTCGTCCGGCGTCATGTGGAGCCAGGCCACCAAGCAAGGCCTGCTCCGCCACAACCCGAAGATGCTCCTCGTCGACACGCTCGGCTCGTCCGAGGCCATCGGCATGGCCAGCTCGGTGTCCACCGGCGGCGACGGCGGCACCAGCGCGGCCACGGCGACCTTCTCGCTCGGTCCGTCCACCAAGGTCATCGCCGACGACGGCACCGAGGTGCACCCCGGCGAGGACCGCATCGGCAAGATCGCCATCGCCGGCCGGACGCCGATCGGGTACTACAAGGACCCCGCCAAGAGCGCCGAGACGTTCGTGCGCATCGGCGACACCACCTACTCGATGCCGGGCGACTACGCCCGCGTGGAGGCCGACGGCACGCTCGTGCTGCTCGGTCGGGGGTCGGTGTGCATCAACACCGGCGGCGAGAAGGTCTTCCCCGAGGAGGTCGAGGAGTCGCTCAAAGAGCACCCCGAGGTCCACGACGCCGTCGTCGTCGGCCTCCCCGACGAGCGCTTCGGCCAAGCCATCACCGCCGTGGTCGAACCGATGCCCGGCACCAACCCGGCCGAGGACGAGCTCATCGCTCACGTCAAGGCCCACCACGCCGCCTACAAGGCTCCCAAGCGCATCGTGTTCGTGGGCTCGCTGGGCCGGGCGGCCAACGGCAAGGTCGACTACAAGCGCTGGACCGCCCACGCCGCCGACGAGCTCGACGTCCCCCTCCCCTCCTGACCTACCCAGAATTTCGTCATTTCGTCAGGACTGTCCTGACAAACCGACGAAATTCTCGATTCGGAGGGGGGTTGGCAACGGGCGTAGCCTCGATCGCCATGACGCTCTCGTTTGACGGAAAAGTCGCAGTCATCACCGGCGCCGGCGGCGGACTGGGCCGCTCCCACGCCCTGGAACTGGCCCGGCGCGGCGCCTACGTCGTGGTCAACGACCTCGGCGGCTCGGTGAACGGCGTCGGCGGCGACGACTCGGCCGCCCAGAAGGTCGTCGACGAGATCAAAGCCGCCGGCGGCGAGGCCGTCGCCAACCACGACTCGGTGGCCACGCCCGAGGGCGGCAAGGCCATCATCCAGACGGCGCTCGACACCTGGGAGCGCGTCGACATCGTCATCAACAACGCCGGCATCCTGCGCGACACCAGCTTCGCCAAGATGACCCCCGAGCAGCTCGAACCGGTGCTCGACGTGCACCTCAAGGGCGCCTTCTACGTGACCCAGCCCGCCTTCGTGCACATGAAGGAGCAGGGCTACGGGCGCATCGTCAACACCTCGTCCGGCGCCGGCATCTTCGGCAACTTCGGTCAGACCAACTACGGGGCCGCCAAGATGGGCCTGGTCGGCCTGGCCAACGTCCTCGCCGTCGAGGGCGCCAAGTACAACATCAAGGCCAACGTCATCGCCCCGGTTGCCGCCACCCGCATGACCGAGGACATCCTCGGCCCGCTCTACGACAAGCTGGGCCCCGAGTACATCACCCCCGTGGCGCTGTACCTGGCGCACGAGGACTGCGACGTCACCGGCGAGATCTACACCTGCGGTGGCGGGCGCGTCGCCCGCGTCTTCATCGGCGTCACCCAGGGGATCATGGACCCCGAGCTGTCGGTCGAGACCATGGCCGAGCGCCTGGCCGAGATCCGCGACGAGTCCGGCTACGAAGTGCCCGCAAACCTCCCCGAGGAGATGGGCATGACGCTGAAGGCGCTCTCCTAGCACCACCCGCTGCCCCGACCGGGGCCACGGGTGCGGCTGCATTCCGCCAGGTTCTCAAGGATTCGTCGGTTCGTACCGATATGAGGGGGAACCTGGCGAGAGGGCAGGCTAGTGACGACCTTGGAGACCACCCTGAAACCCGTGGCCGTAGCCTCGGCGCGACCTCGGACGGTGACGCTCCGATCTGCGGCGTGGCCGGTCGCGCTCGTCTTCGCCACGGTGGTCATCGCGGCGATCGCGCCCTCGCCGGTGCGCATCTCCACCGCACTGGCCGTCATCGCCATCATCGGTGCGCCGCTCGTCCTGCGCTCGCGCCCCGTGTTCCCCGGCCAGTTGCAGCTGGCGGCGGCCGTCGGCGTGCTGGGGTTCACCGGCGGAGGGCTCGCCACCGGAGTCGAGAGCACCGGCTGGCGGCCGCTCGTGGCCATCCTCGCCTATCCGCTGCTGGTGCAGGCGCTGCTCGGCGAGGTGGCCCGGTTCCGGCTGGTTCGCCGCTCGGACCTGCTCGTGGAAGCCGCCCTCATCGGCGCCGCCACCGCCATCGTGCTCCAGGCGGGCGTCGAGTGGCAGGCCGGCGCCGATCCCAGCATCGGCGCCATCGCCCGCAGCGGACTGCCCGCCCTCCTCGTCGGCTTGGACATCGCGGTCATCGTGGTCGCCTCCTGGTCGCTGCGCGTCCCGGCGGCACGGCGCGGACCCCTCGGTGTGATCGCCGGCGGGCTCGTGGCCCTGTTCTGCGGCCACGCCCTCACCGCGGTCCAGCTCGGCACCGGCGCCGGCCCGGCGTCGGGCACCCACGCCGAATGGCTGGTGGTGCTCGCCATGCTGACGGTCGGGGCCGCTGCGATCCAGGCCACCGTCGCTCCCACGTCGCCGGAGACGGTCGCCGAGCCACCGTTGTTCTCCCGCGGCCACGCCGCCCTGGTGGTGATCTCGCTGCTCGCCGCACCGACGGTGCTGGCCGTGCACGCCGTCAACGGCATCGGGGTGTCCACCACCATCGCCACCGGCACCGGCGTCAGCGGCCTGGTGCTGGCCAACTACCTGATCGAGCTGCTGCGCGAGCGGGCCGACGGCGAGCACCAGGCCACCCACGACGTGCTCACCGACCTCCCCAACCGCCTCCTGTTCATGGACCGGCTCGAACGGGCCATCGCCCACGCCGGCCGCAACGACAAGCCGGTCGGCGTGCTGTACATCGATCTCGACCGCTTCAAGGACGTGAACGACACGCTCGGCCACCACGTCGGTGACCAGCTGCTCCGCATCACCTCACACCGGCTCCTCGATGCCGTGCGCTACGAGGACACCGTGGCCCGGCTCGGCGGCGACGAGTTCGCCGTGCTGCTCCCCCATCTCGCCGCCGCCGACGACATCGTCCAGGTGGCCGAGCGGATCCTCGCCAACCTGGGCGAGCCCATCGAGCTGGCCGGACACAAGATGCGCAACCCGGCGAGCCTGGGCGCCGCCACCTTCCCCACCGACGGCGCCGACCCCGAAGCGCTGCTCGCCGCTGCCGACAGCGCCATGTACCGGGCCAAGGAGCTCGACGGTCCGGCGGTGGTGGCCTGCAGCGCCCAACCGGCCTCGGACGCCGCCGAGCGCCTGCAGACCGAGACCGCGCTGCACGCCGCCATCGGCAACGACGAGCTCGTGTTGTTCTACCAACCGATCTTCGACGCACAGAGCGAGACCGTCATCGGCGCCGAGGCGCTGGTCCGCTGGAACCATCCCGAGAAGGGCCTCCTCGGTCCCGGCCAGTTCATCCCCGTCGCCGAGAAGTCCGACCTCATCGTCCTGGTGGGCGCGTGGGTCGTCGCCGAGGCGTGCCGGGAACAGGTGCGTTGGTCCAAGCTCGGCTTCGGTGACCGCTTCATCACCGTCAACATCAGCGCCAAGCACTTCAACCACGACGTGGTGTCGACCGTGACCGCCGCCCTGCGGGCCACCGGCGCCGACCCCGCCAAGATCATCGTCGAGGTGACCGAGAGCGCCGCCGTCGACGACATCGAGCTCATCGCCGCCCGCCTCCAGGAGCTGCGTGATCTCGGCGTGCGGTCCGCGCTGGACGACTTCGGCACCGGCTACTGCGGCCTGCAGTACCTCAGCGACCTGCCGGTCGACACCCTGAAGATCGACCGGTCGTTCGTGCAGTCGATGACGCCCCGGTCGGCGGCCATCGTCGACGCCACCATCGCCATGTCCCACAGCCTCGGTCTGAAGGTGGTCGCCGAGGGTGTCGAGACGTCCGAGCAGCAGCGCTTCCTCCAGCACCAGGGTTGTGACCGCCTGCAAGGGTTCCATCTCGGGCGACCCGTGCCGGCCGACGAGTTCGTCGAGCGGTTCCTCGGCGGCGTCCGTGCGTTGCTCAGCCGCCCGTCCGCCGGTGCGGCGACGCCGGCACCAGCCCAACCCCCGGCGCCCGCCCAGGCTGCCGTCCGCCCGGCCAGCCACGCCAGCAGCCACGCCGCCGGCTGAGCCGGCCTACAGCTGCTTCACCCACTGCTCGCCGGCGGCCAACCTCCGGACGAGCTGGTCGGCCGTGGCCTCGGTGACCTTGCGCACCCCGCTGCGCCGGTTGAGCTCGCCGTTGACCTCGCGGTGCGACTTGCCGGTGACCGCCACGAGATGGGCGACGAGGGCGGCGTTGTCCTTGCGGAGCTTGGTCTTGGTCTCGGCCAGGGGAACGACACGACCGTCGGCGCTACCGGCCACACCGGTCCGACGCCGGCGGGCGGGTAGCGGGATCTCCAGCGACTCGTCCCCCTCGTCGGGCTCCCAGACCAGCTCCTCGACCGATGCGGCGTCGTCGTCGGGGCCGTCGGCACCCTCGACGCCGGTGGCCACGGCGGACATGGCCTGGAACAGCGACAGCTGCTCGTCGTCGCCGACCTCGTCGAGCGCGGCGGCCTGGTCGAGGTCGTCGGTGCCGTCGTCGTCTGGGCGCCGGCGCTTGAACAGCGAGTGGCGCCGTTGCTCGGCGATGCCCTCGGCCAGACGGCGGATGCGCGGGTCGTCGGGCACGTACATCCACGCCCGCTGGGTGCGCAGCCCGCGCGTCCAGCGCACGAGGCGACCCAGCGCCTGGCGGAAGAACAGCTCGGTCGTGGTGTTGGTGGCGAACACGCCGACGCGCAGCCGGGGGATGTCGACGCCTTCGGACACCATGCGCACGGCGACGATCCATGGATCGTCGGACGCTGCGAAGCGCCCGATGCGGGCCGACGCCATGGGATCGTCGGACGTCGCCACCGTGGCCCGGATCCTCCAGCGGCGCTCGATGAGATCGGCGATGGCGCGGGCGTGCTCCACGTCCATGCAGATCACCAGGCCGCCGGCGTCGGGTTGAGTGGCCCGCACCTCGAGCAGCCGGCGATGGGCGTCCTCGAGCACGGAAGCCATCCACTGCCCGTCGGCCGACAGGGCGGTGCGCAGCCGCTGGTTGGCCCGGGCCCGGTCCAAGTCGTCGTCGAAGTCGTGGGAGTGGAACTGCCCGTCGGCGCCCACCCACTCCATGTGCCCCTTGATGCGGGGGAAGTGCACCGGGCGCACGACGCCACCGTCGACCAGGGCGTCGCCGTAGCCGTACTCGAAGTCGGGCACGGCCTCCTCCCACTCGTAGGTGACGAACGGGATCGGGTTGGTGTCGGACCGGAACGGCGTGCCCGACAGGCTCAGCCGGGCGTCGGCACCGGAGAACGCGATGCGCAGGCCGTCGCCCCAGGCCCGGTCGTCGCCGGCGTGGTGGACCTCGTCGAGCACCACGAAGCCCCGGTGGGCCACGGCGGCGATGGCCATGGGGCTGGACGCCACCTGCTGGTAGGTGGTCACCACGCCGTCCATGTCGTGGGGCAGGGCGTCGCCGGCCCGCCAGAACGGCTCGAGCGCCAGCCCGAAGTTGGACGCCGCCTGAGCCCACTGCCGCTTGAGGTGCTGGGTGGGCGCCACCACGACCAGGCGGGCGTCGTGGCGGGTGGGATCGTCGGCCAGCCAGTGCAGGGCGGCGGTGAGGGCGAAGGTGGTCTTGCCGGCTCCCGGCGTGGCCACCGCCAGGAAGTCCGACGCCTGACCGGAACCGACCCGGCTGTGGAACCGCTCGAGGGCCTCCTTCTGCCAGGGGCGGAGTCGGATCGTGCGGGCCATGGGGCGTCCGAGCATAGGAGGGTGCGGAGCCCGTGCCGAAGCACCCGAATGTGGCAACGGGCGTTGCCACCTGCGGATCCTGCACCGCTACCGTGACGCCGATGATCGACGTGGACACCTTCCGGGCCGAGGCCGAGGCGTGGGTCGCCGAGCAGAAGCCCACCGCCCCACCCGACTGGGGGGCGATCATGCCGCCCGAACGCCGCGAGCAGGGCATGGAGTGGCAGCAGCGCCTGCACGCCGCCGGCTTCGCCGGCATCCACTGGCCCACCGAGTACGGGGGCCGGGGCCTCACCGTCGAGCACCACCAGGCCTGGATGGGCGTCTGCGCCGATGCCGGCGTGCCTCCGTTCCTCAACATGGTCGGCCTGGTGCTGGCGGCCGGCGCGCTCCAGCTCTTCGGCACCGAGGAGCAGAAGCAGGCCCACCTACCGCCCACGGTGAAGGGCGAGCGGGTGTGGTGCCAGCTGTTCTCCGAGCCGAACGCCGGGTCCGACCTGGCCGGCCTCCAGACCCGGGCCGAGCTGACTCACGGCCTCGATGGAGACACCTGGGTGGTCGACGGGCAGAAGGTGTGGTGCTCCGGTGGTCGGGCGTCGGACTGGGGCATCCTGCTGGCCCGCACCGAGCCCGACGCGAGCAAGCACGCCGGTATCTCGTTCTTCGTCATCGACATGTCCAGCGAGGGTGTCGAGACCCGGCCGCTGCGGCAGATGACCGGGAGCGCCGAGTTCGACGAGGTGTTCTTCGACGGCGTCCGCCTGCCGGCCGGCGCGCTCCTCGGCGAGCGCGGCCAGGGCTGGCAGATCGCCATGTCGGCGCTCACGAACGAGCGGGGCCACATCGGCGGCATGGGACGGGCGATCACCAAGCGCCTCGAGAGCCTGCAGGCCCTGGCCGCCGAGGGTGGCCTCGATGCTGAGGCCCGTGACCGGCTGGTGCAGCTGTACTGCCGCGGCCGGGCCTACCTGTACATGACCCAGCGCCAGGGTCCAACGGCCTCGGTCGGCTCGTCACTGGGCAAGCTGGGCATGACCAGCTTCCTGTTCGACCTGGCCGAGCTGCGCACCGACGTCGCCGGCCCGTGGGGCACGCTCGAGGGCCCGGAGACCGCCGGCCTGGTCGCGGCGCCCGGCGGCTGGTTCGGGGGCGGCACCAGCCAGGTGCAGCGCAACATCATCGGCGAGCGCATCCTGGGCCTGCCCCGCGGCTGAGACGCTCAGGAGTCGGGGCGGGCCCGGCGCTGGGCCACCGGCGATCCGTGGTGGTGGACCAGTCGCCATCCGTCGGCGCCACGGACGAAGACGTTGGTGGCGGCCACGGTCTGGGTGGCACCGCCCTCGATCAGGTTCTCGTTGCACGTCACCCACGCGGCGTCGCCGACGACGGTCGCCTGCTGGTCGGTGACGATGAACTGGAGCCGCTGAGGACCGTCGAACAGCGCGAACCACGACGCGGCCACCGATGCCCAGCCGGACAGGACCTCCCACCCGGGATGCACGATGGTCGCGCGGTCGGTGTGCTCCCACACGTCGGACATGGCGTCGAGATCCCGCGCCTCGAACGCGGCGTAGAAGGCGTCGTTGGCGGCGAGCACGGCACGGACGTCCGGCGTGCCCGGGTCGCTCGGGGGCTGGTCGGCGGCGGCCATGGGGCGCCCGACCGTAGCCTCCTGCCGCGCTGCGACGGCCCGGTCTGCGCGACGGCGACGGCGGCTGTCAGGATGCCCGACCATGACCAGCCTCGTCATCGTGCCCTCCAGCGGGGGTGTGCAGCTCGCCGTCCACGAGCTCGGCGACCCGCCCCCCGACGCCCGCCCGCTGCTCCTGTGCCACGCCACCGGCTTCCACGGGCGGGTGTGGGAGGCGCTGGCCGCCGAGCTGCCCGACCGGCGGTGCCTGGCGCCCGACTTCCGTGGCTACGGCGACTCCTCCGAACCCGACGGCGACCTCGATTGGTACGGATTCGCCGACGACGTGCTGGCGGTGATCGACCACTACGGGCTCGAGGACGTGCAGGCGGTTGGTCACTCCAAGGGCGGTGCCGCCCTGTTGCTGGCCGAGGAGCAGCGACCGGGCACGTTCGAGCGACTGGTGTGCTTCGAGCCCATCGTCTTCCCGCCCCGCCCCGAGGAGGAGCGGGGCGACAACCACCTGGCCGAGATCACCCGCCACCGCCGCGAGACGTTCGCTTCCTTCGACGAGGCGGTCGAGCGGTTCGCCGCCAAGCCGCCGCTCGGCTCGCTGCGGCGCGACGTCCTCGAGGACTACGTCCGGCACGGGTTCTTCGAGCAGGACGACGGCACCATCCGCCTCAAGGCCCGTCGAGAGCACGAGGCCATGACCTACGAGATGGGCCCCCGACACGACGGCTTCGCCCGGCTCGGCGAGGTCCGCTGCCCGGTGCTGGTGGCCCACGGCGGCGACGGCGACGGGCCGGCGCAGATCGCGCCGCTGGTCGCCGAGGCGCTGCCGGCGGGCACGCTGCGGTCGTTCCCCGAGCTCGGCCACTTCGGACCGCTCGAGGACCCGGCCGGCTTCGCCCAGGTCGTTCGGGCGTTCCTCGACGCCTGATGTCGATGCGTGCCGTCGCGTCCGCGTTCGTTGTCGTACCCCGGACGTAGCCTCTGATCATGGCCCCGTCGCCCGGAGCGCTCCCGCTGCCCGGCTCGCTGTCGCCCTCCAAGCTGGCGAGCTTCACCTCCTGCGGGCTGCAGTTCCGCTTCACCAGCATCGATCGCCTGCCCGAGCCGCCCACGGTCCCCGCCACCCGCGGCACCCTGGTGCACGCCGCACTCGAGCACCTCTTCACGCTCCCGGCCGAAGCGCGCGTCCCCGACGTCGGCGACGCCTGCGTCGACGTGGCCCTCGAACGCCTGCGCCCCGACCCGGACTGGACCGGGCTCGGCCTCGACGCCGACGGTGAGGAGCAGCTGTGTCGCGAGGCGCGCTCGCTCGTGCAGCGCTACTTCCGCCTGGAAGACCCCCGCACCGTCCACCCCGTCGGCCTCGAGCTCAAGATGGAGGTCGAGCTCGGCGGTGTGCGCCTGCGCGGCATCATCGACCGGCTCGACCTGGTCGACGGCGAGCTCGTGGTCACCGACTACAAGACCGGGCGGGCGCCCGGCGACGGGTACGCCCGGGCCAAGATGACCGGCGTGCACGTCTACTCCCTGATGTGCGAGCGCACCTTCGGCCGCCGCCCGGCACGGGTGCAGCTGCTCCACCTGGCCGAACCGGTGGCCATCGTGGCCGAGCCGTCCCAGCAGTCGGCCACCGGTCTCGAGCGTCGCATCGGGGCGGTGTGGCGGGCGGTCGAAGCCGCCTGCGAGCACGACGACTTCCGGCCCCGCCCGTCCCGCCTGTGCGACTGGTGTGCCTTCCAGCAGTGGTGCCCGTCCTTCGGTGGCGATCCGGCTCGGGCCCGCGAGGAGCTCACCGGTTCGGGCCAGCTGTCCCTCGTCGAGGCCGCCTCGTGACCGACCAGGTCGACATCCCCATCCCCGCACCGCCCCAGCCCCGCGAGGCCAACGCGGTCGTCCGCTTCGACGAGGTCGTCGACGGCTTCTTCGAGCGCCTGCGGGGCAACGTCACGGTCGATCGCGTCTTCTACACCGCTTCAGAGCTGGGCGACTGGAGCGTCATCTGGCACCTGCTGGCGGTGCTGCGCGGGCTCCGGCACGACAGCGACCTCCACGGCACCGTGCGCGTGGTCACCATCATGGGGGCCGAGTCGGTGGTGGTGAACGGCGTGGTCAAGTCGCTGTTCCGCCGATCCCGTCCCGTGCACGACGCGCCCCGGCCGCACCGGCTGCGCCAACCCAGCACCTCGAGCTTCCCGTCGGGGCACGCCACCGCGGCGGCCGTGTTCACGGTGGTCGCCGGCGAGAACGACCCGTGGGCACCGCTCTACGCCGCGGTGGCGGCCACCGTGGCCGCCTCGCGCGTCCACGTGCGGATCCACCACGCCTCCGACGTCGCCGGCGGCCTGGTCATCGGTACGGCCCTGGGCCTCGGCCTTCGCCGCTGGTGGCCGGCCGGCCGACGCTGGCCTCGGGGCATCGGCTCGCGCTGAAGCGGGTCACCGCCTCTCCTACCCTGGCACCGTGGCGTACGAGGTCATCCGCCGACTGGCGCGCGGCGGTATGGGCGTGGTCGACCTCGCCCGCGACGACGACGGTCGCCTGGTGGCCTGCAAGCGGCTGGCGCTCCACGGGACGGCCAGCGAGATGCAGCAGGCCCACGTGCGGTTCCGCCGCGAGCTCGACGTGCTCCGCAGCCTCGACCACGAGGCCGTCGTCCCCCTCCTCGACGTGCTCGACGACGCCGGCGAGGTCGTCCTCGTCATGCCCTACCTGTCCGGCGGCAACCTGGCCGAGCGGATCGTCGAACACGGTCCGCTGCCACCCGACCAGGTCCGCGCCATCGCCGACCGGCTGCTGCCGGCGCTGGCCACCGCCCACCGGCTCGGCATCATCCACCGCGACGTCAAGCCGGCCAACGTCCTGTTCGACGACGAGGGCAAGGCCTACCTGGCCGACTTCGGCGTCGCCCGCAGCCGCGACATCACCGGCGGGTTGACCCACACCGGCGTGGTGCTCGGCACCCCCGGGTTCCTGTCCCCCGAGCAGGCCAAGGGTGACGCCCTCACCTCCGCCTCCGACATCGCCAGCCTGGGGGCCACGCTGCACTTCGCCGCCACCGGTGTGAGCCCCTACGGAGGCGGCGAGGCGCCAGCCGTGCTCTTGCGCACGGCCCGGGGCAAAGCGCGGGTCGACCGGACGATCGAGCCTCGACTGCGCCGGATGCTGGCGGCCATGCTCGACCCGCGCCCCGAACGGCGCCCGACGGCGGCGGCCCTGGCCGGCGGGGCCGCCGGCACCCACCCGATCCCGCTGCTCGTACAGCGCCACCGCACCGCGTTCGCCGCCGGTGTGGTGACCGTGGCCGTCCTGGTCCTGGCCGTGGTTGCGTTGACCGGACGGGGCGGCGACGGCGGCGAGCTGGTCGCCACCACGACCACGGCGACCACCGCGCCCACCTCGACCGACCCGCCGTGCCAGCCGCTGCCGTACCAGCCGTGCGGCCAGCCCGCGGCCCCGTTCACCGATGGCCGGCGATGCATCGACGACCACGCCGACTACGACGGCGTCGCCGCCAACGGCTGCGAGGCGGCACCCGACACCGTCGACGGCGCCGAGCTGGTCGACCGCATCGCCGCCAACATCGTTCCCGCCGACGACGTCGACCGGTACCCCGTGCACATCAGCGACGCCGGCGACCTGCTGTGCAACAACACCTTCCACCTCCGCCTGGTCGCACCCGACGGTCTCGCGCTGCTGCTCGAGCTGTACGACGACGCCGGCCAGCTCGTCGACCGGGCCACGTCCGCCGACGGCGTCGCCGGCGAGATCGCGGTGTCCGATCCGCGGTGCTTCCGCAGCGACGAGGCCGACTACGTCGCCGAGGTGCGGCCGACCGGCAGCGACCGGACCGCCGCCGACTACGTGCTGACCCGCGAAGGCAGCTTCTGAGGCTCAGCGACCGAAGAGCCGGTCGAGCAGGCCTCGCTCTTCGTCCGGGAGGTCCTCGGGCTCGAGGTGGGGCGCCTCGACGTGGATGGCGGCCAGCACCGTCGACGGGCTCGGGTTGACCATCTGGGCGTCGCCGACCACCACGGTGGGCACGGTCTCGTTGCCGTTGGCGATCGACCGCACCGTGGCGGCGGCGTCGGGGTCCTCCCAGATGTTGCGCTTGTCGAGCGGCACGCCCAAGCGGGAGAGCCGGCGCTCGAGGCTCATGCAGAAGCCGCAGCCCGGTCGCCAGTAGAAGGTGATCGCATCGGGGGTCATGTCGGTCACCTACCCAACAACCGGCGGTCAGGTACGGACATTCCCGTCACGGCGAGCGCGTGACGTCCCCGCTAGCGTCGCCGGACCATGGGCATGGACCGAGCCGGATTCACCTTCGCGAGCATCATGGCGCTGGGGCCACAGCTCGCCGTCGACACCGCGCGTGAGGCCGAGGAGCTCGGCTACCGCTCGTTCTGGACGGCCGAGACCACCGGCCCGGAGGCGTTCTCGACGCTGGGCGCCGCCGGCGCCGCCGCCCCGTCACTCGGGCTGGGCACCGGCGTCCTGGCCCTGCAGCTGCGGACCCCGATGGTGGTGGCCATGGCCGCGGCCACCCTCCAGGCCCTGCAGCCCGAGCGCGACGTGTACGTGGGCATCGGCATCTCGTCGCCGGTGGTCACCGAGCGCTGGCACGGCGTCGACTACGGCGAACGCCCCCTGGCCCGCTGCCGCGAGTACATGACCTTGCTCAAGGAGATCTGGCAGGGCGACGCCGTCACCTTCGAGGGTGACTTCTACGGCCTCAAGCGGGCCCGGCTGGGGGTTCGCCTGGGCGACAAGAAGCCCCAGGTGGTGCTCGGGGCCCTCAACCCGAAGATGCTGGCGCTGGGCGGCGAGGTCGCCGACGGCGTCCTCCTCAACTACCTGCCGTCCTCCCACGTGCCGTGGTCGGTCGAGCAGATCCGGGCCGGCGAGGCCAGGCGCACCGACGGTGGCTCGTGCACGGTCTTCGCGTACGTCCACGCCGGCGTCACCGAGCCCGAACAGGGCATCGACAACGCCCGCAAGGACCTGTTCTCCTACGCCGTGGTCGACGCCTACGCCCGGAACTTCGAGCGCGCCGGCTTCGGCGACGACGTCGCCGCCATCCGCGAGCGGCACGCCGAGCGCGACCGCGAGGGCGCCGTCGCCGCGGTCAGCGACGAGTTCGCTCAGGCCATCGACTTCCTCGGCACGGCCGACCAGGTGCGCGACTTCGCTCGGGCCTACGTCGACGCCGGCGTCGAGGTGCCGGTGCTCATGCCGATGCCCTGGGGCCCCGACCGCCGGCAGGTGATCAGCGACACGATGCGGGCGTTCGTCGCCTGAACGCCCGCATCGCGCCGTCCGGGTTCACTCGACGGTGATCGTGCCGATCATGCCGGCGTCGTAGTGGCCCGGCTGGTGGCAGGCGTAGGTGTACTCGCCCGGTTCGGTGAACGTGAAGGCCAGCTGCTTGGTCTCTCCCGGCTGGACCGCGATGGCGTTGGGCTCATCACCCATCACCATCCCCGGCGCCATGTTCGCCATCTCCTCCTCGTGGTCGAGCTGGAGCTGGTGATCGCCGAGCACGAACTCGTGCAGCAGCTTGCCTTCGTTCGTGACCTCGAAGTCCACCGTCTTGCCCGCCTGGACCGTGACCGACGGAGGGTCGTACGACAGCGAGTCGAGCATGGAGACCTGGATGGTCCGTTCGGCGTCGGCCGGGTCGGCCGGTTCGCCGAACGAGAACGACTCCTCGCCCCACCGCCGTCGGAGGACATGCCGGACATGTCCCCCATCGTGGTGCTCGTGGTGGTGAGGGCGCCGCTGACGGCGACCGTCCCCGAGTCGTCGTCACCGCAGGCGGTGGCGGCGAGGGTCAGTGCAATGACGGCGGCGCCGACGGCGAGCGCGCGTCGTGGGAGCGTGGACTGCGTGAGCATGAGAGGTGTTCCTTCTGTCGATGTGCGGGTTCGAAGACGTGGGTTCCGCCGCCGCTAAGGCGGCGGGCCGTCACGTCCGATCACCGCCATCGACGGCGGTCCGAGTGCAGCCCGTGGACCGGGCATCGCCGCATCCGGGTCAACAGCCTCGGACGCCACCAACGGGACCAGGCAGCACCGTCCCCGGGCCACGGCCACATGGAGCTTGTGGCGCTGCGCACGAACAGCGACGGGCCCGGCCGCGTGATGCTGGCTCGATCCGACGGCGGCCACATGGTGCCAGCGCACCGCCACTCGGCTGTCGAGGCCGTGCATGCCGAGCACAGCGACGACGACGAACAGGGACGCGATGATCCACATCGGTGCGGGCACCGACGCGAACAACGCCTGTCCGTCATGTTGTGTCATCTGCCACCTCACTTCTCAGTCAAGCCTGACGGAGAGCGAACGCCAACCGAGCGCCCGGCGCACGCACCGCGTGAGGACTGACTAGGTTCCGGCGTCGTGCAGCTGCAGGACAAGAACATCGTCGTCACCGGCGGGGCCAACGGCATCGGTGCCGCCCTCTGCCGTCGATTCGCCGTCGAATCGCCCCGGATGATCACCGTCGCCGACATCGACGGCGACGGCGCACGGGACATCGCCGCCGAGATCGGCGGCAGTGCGGTCCAGGCCGACCTGGGCACCGAGGCCGGCAACCGCGACGTGGTCGCCGCTGCCGCCGAGCACGGCCCCATCGACCTGCTCTTCTGCAACGCCGGCATCGTGGTGGGTGGCGGCGTCGACACGCCCGACTCCGAGTGGGACCGCATCTGGGCCATCAACGTGATGGCCCACGTGTGGGCGGTCCGCGCCGCCCTGCCCGACATGCTCGCCCGGGGCCAGGGCTACATCTGCACGACCGCATCGGCGGCCGGGCTGCTCACCAACCTGGGTGCAGCCCCGTACTCGGTCACCAAGCACGCCGCTGTGGGCCTGGCCGAGTGGCTGGCCATCACGCACGGCGACCAGGGCATCACCGTGTCGTGCCTGTGCCCGCAGGGCGTGCGGACCCGGATGCTCTTCCCCGAGGACGAGGGCGAAGCCGACGCCGTCGGCGCCGGCAGCGTCCGGGCCCAGGGCGTGCTCGAACCCGAGGACGTCGCCGAGGCCGTCGTGGCCGGCATCGCCGACGAGCGGTTCCTGATCCTGCCTCACCCCGAGGTCCTGGACTTCTTCCAGCGCAAGGCCAACGACTACGACCGCTGGCTGGCCGGGATGCGTCGCCTCCAGGCCCGCATGCAGGGCTGAACCCTCCCGAGGCTGCGGTGGTCGACACCTGGCTCCGCTCGCTCGGTCTGCGCCCCGGCGCCGAGATCCGGTTCCGGCGGCGCCCCGGCGAGCGCTGGCTGCCCGGCAAGGTCATGGGCCGTGAAGCCGACGGTTCCGTCGACCTGCGCGACGCACGGGGGCGCTCCCGCGCCATCCCGGTCGACCAGATCGAGGTGGCCGAGCGAGGGCCCGCGGGGCGGTCGGGTGTGGACGCCGCTCACCGACATCGTCGAGCGCACCGAGCAGCTCGACCTGTTCGACGACAGCTGACGTGGGCCCGGTCGAGCACTCCTGCGTCCACCTTCCCGAGCACGAGGTGCCGCTGGCGCTGGCCGAGCTGCACCGGTCGCTGCCGGTCGGTGCGCAGGTGCGCTGTTCGGTGTCCGCCGGAACCGACGATGCGACCCTGCACGACCTGTTCGTCGGCGCCGGCTTCACCGACCTGCGCTTCACCGGCAACCGACCCCGGTTCGTGGACGCCGTCCGGGCCCGCACGCTGCCCGACACGGTCGGGCCGGGCATGCGGCTGCTGGTCTGCGGCCTCAACCCGTCGCTGCACGCCGCCGACGCCGGCGTCGGGTTCTTCACGCCGGGGAACCGCTTCTGGCCGGCGGCACTCGCCGCCGGCCTGGCGTCGACCGATCGCGACCCGTGGCGGGCGCTGCGCGAGCACGGCATGGGCATGACCGACCTGGTCAAGCGGGCGACGCGCCGGGCCGACGAGCTCGACCCCGCCGAGTACCGGGCCGGCTGGGCACGGGTCGACCGCCTCTGCGACCGGCTACGGCCCGGCGCGGTGTGCATGGTGGGCCTGACCGGCTGGCGCACCGCCGTGGACCGCAAGGCGGTGGCCGGGTGGCAACCCCACCGCCTCGGGGGTCGCCCGGTCTACGTGATGCCGTCGACCTCGGGCCTCAACGCCCACAGCCGCCCGGCCGACCTGCTCGAGCACCTGCGGACGGTGCTGGCCGGCCCCCCACCCCGAAACTCGACGAAATGAGCGTCGGAACCCGACGCCTGATGCGTCGACCTCGGTCCAGGTGGCAACTCGACGAAATGGGCGTCGGAAACCGACGCTCGAGCCGTCGAGCTCGCCGTCAGCGGGGCGCCAGGTCGCGCACGGCCTGGCGCAGGTCGTAGCCGAAGGGCAGGGGGGCGAGCGCCGGCGTGGTGACGCCGTTGTCGATGTAGCGCTGGACGTGCTCGCGGCACTTCTCGGGCGGGCCGTGGACGATCAGCTCGTCGACGACCGAGTTGGGGATGGCCTCGAGTGCGCCCTTGCGGTCGCCGTCGGCCCACTTGTCCCACATGGGCTGGAGCTCGTCGCGGCCGAGCCACTCGTGGAAGGCCCGGTAGACGGGCACGTTGAGGTACGCCGCGATGGCGAACTTGGCCGCGCCGTAGACCGTCTCGGGGTCGTCGATGGGCGCGCAGAAGATGCGGGCGACGATCTCGCGGGTGATCCGTCGGGCGATGCTTCCTGCACGATGGGGGCCACGGTGGAGACGTCGTCGGCGGACAGCCAGTTGATGATGGCGCCGTCGCCCTCGCGGCCGGCCAGGCGCAGCATGCCCGACCGGAGGGCAGCCACCAGGATCGGCACCGGCTCGGGCGGAAGCGCCTTGAGCTGGAAGCCGTTCACCGAGAAGGTGTCGAAGTCCTCCTTGATCTTCTCGCCGTCGAGCGCCTTGCGCAGGAAGCGGACCATGTCGCGCACCTTCTTGTACGGCTCGGCGAACTCGATGCCGTTCCAGCGCTCGACGATCACGTTCGACGACGAGCCGATGCCGATGGCGAAGCGCCCCGGGGCCGCCTGGGCCAGCGAGCCCACCGACTGGGCGAAGCACGCCGGCCCCCGCGTGTAGGCGGGGATGATGGCCGTCCCCAGGCGCAGCGACGGCGTCCACACCGAAGCCAGCGCCAGCGGGGTGAAGCCGTCGTGGCCGTCGGCCTCCGCCGACCAGACGTCGGTGTAGCCGAGGTCGACGAGCTCCTCGAACTGCTCCTTCTGCGAGTGGAGCGGTCCTTGGAGCGGGATGGTCATGCCGTAGCGCTGCATGGCCGCAGCCTGCCATGTCATCCCTGCCGGGCGCGGCGGGCCTCGAACTCCTCGTGGAAGCGCAGGATCGTCGACTGGCTGGCCGTGCCCAGCAGGGTGCCGTCCTCGGCCCACAGGTGGACGACGCCGTGCCCGAACCCGTTGGCGATGGCGTGGATGCGGATGTCGAGCAGGACCCAGTCCGTCTCGGTGATCTCCACCATCCGCAAGGTGTTGTCGAGCGAGTTGCCGCCGGCGTGGCGACCGAGCGCCTGTCCCAGGCCCATGGGGACGTAGTCGCCGAGGATGGCCAGCGCCGCACCCGACATCTCGAGCACCTCGGGCATGCGGGCCCACATCGAGCAGGTGCCGGTGGTGGACGGCTCACCGTCCATCTCGTCCCAGCTGCGGGCGTCGGCCAGGCGGAAGTCGAGCCGCGACATCATCCCGTCGGCATCGCCATCCTCCGACGACCCAGCCGCGAAGCGCTCGTGGCACTCGGTCGGTGGCGGGACGTCGGGCATCGTCTCCCACATCCCCGAGGCGGGCGTGTCCCGGTGGCCGAGGGCGGCGTTCACGGTGAGGATCTCGCGGTCGCCGACGTGGCCGATGGCCCGGGCCTGGGTGATCGACTTCCCCTGGGCGCCGATGACCACGTCGATGTCCATGATCGATCCGGTCTGCGCATACGACAGGTACTGGGCGGTCGCCCAGATCACCGGCCGACCGGTGGTGCGCTCCATGGCCTCGATGCCGGCGCCGAGGCCGCAGCCGCCCCAGAGGAAGTTGCCCATGGTCGACACGCCCGGTGTCACCGGGATGTACCAGCGGTTGGGGTTGTGCGTCGACTGCAGTCCGAGGAAGGTCTTGGCGTCCACGGCGCCGGAGCCTAGGGACGCGCCCCGCCGCCGGACGGATCCGGATAGATGCGGTCGGCGTAGTCGCTGACCATGCGGGCGGCGGAGAACCGGGGGCCGTTGGTCCGCAGGCTTGCCTTGATCATCTCGACCCAGCCGTGGGGCACGCCGTCGTCGCCGCGGTCGTGGAACAGCGGCACGACCTGCTGCTCGAGCAGGTCGACCAGGGCATCGGCGTGGCGGTGGTCCTGTGCCGCCTCGTCGGTCTCGACGGCACCGTCGATGGCCCAGCCGTTGGTGCCGTCGTAGGCCTCGGCCCACCAGCCGTCGAGCACCGACAGCTGGAGGCCACCGTGCAGCACCGACTTCATGCCACTGGTGCCGCTGGCCTCCTGCGGCGGGCGGGGCAGGTTGATCCAGACGTCGCATCCGGCCACCAGCTCGGGCGCCGAGCTGAGGTCGTAGTCCTCGACGAACGCCACGTGACCCCCGACCCCCTCGCTGCCCTTGAGCTGGAACATGTTGCGCAGGATGTCCTTGGCGCCGACGTCGGCCGGGTGGGCCTTCCCGGCGAACACCAGCTGGACCGGGCGTTCGCCGGTGAGCAACTGGAGGGCGCGGTCGGCGTGCAGCGTGAGCAGGTAGAGGCGCTTGTAGGAGGCCAGCCGGCGGGCGAAGCCGAGCGTGAGGTGCTCGGCGGCGAACTCGGTCTCGACGACACGTGCGTAGCCGGTGTCCTCGCCGCGTCGCAGGCGGTCGGCCGTGGCCTTGCGGTGCAGCCACGCCACGAACCGGGTCCGGGCCTCGGTGCGCGCCGCCCAGAGCTCGTGGTCGGGGATGGCGTCGACGGCCGCCCACGTGTCGGGCTGGTCGACCCGGGCGAGCCAGCCGTCGCCGAGGTGGCGGTCGAGCAGGTCGCGCATCGGGCCCCGCAGCCACGTGGCCGTGTGCACGCCGTTGGTGACGTGGGAGATCGGTACCTCGCTGGCGCTGGCCGAGCCGAACAGCGGCTGCCACATGTCGCGGGCGACCTCGCCGTGGCGGCGGCTGACGCCGTTGGCGGATCGAGCGCTCCGGAGCGCGAACGCCGTGAGACCGGGTTGCGCGTCGGGCTGCGCCCGGCCGAGGTCGATGATGCGGTCGCGGTCGCCGCTCAGGTCGAGGGTCGGGCCGAGCACCTCGGTCAGCTCACTCGGGTCGTAGGTCTCGTTGCCGGCGGGAACGGGCGTGTGGGTGGTGAACACCAGCTGCCGACGCACCCGCTCCCACGCCTCCTCGTCGGACACGCCGGCCGCGCGCCGGCGCGCCACGAGTTCGACGCTCACCAGCGCGGGATGCCCCTCGTTCAGGTGGTAGACGGCCGGTTCGATGCCCATGCGGTGCAGCGCTCGGCCGCCGCCCACGCCGAGCACGGCGTACTGGGCCAGGCGGATGTGCCGGTTGCCGTCGTAGAGCCGGGCGGTCACCCAGCGCCCCACCGCCGAGTTGGTCTCGACGTCGCTGTCGAGCAGGTACAGGGGCACGCGGCCGACGTCGACGCGCCAGACGTGCACGGTGAGGTCCTCGTCACCGAGTGGCACGGTGACCGCCAGCGGCTGGCCGTGCTCGTCGGTGACCCGGACGCACGCGGTTCGCTCGGGGTCGAGGTCCTCCCAGTACTCGTGCTGCATGCCGCTGGGGTCGAGGCGTTGGTGGAAGTAGCCGTTGCGGTACAGCAGACCGACGCCCACCATCGGCACGGCGAGGTCGCTCGCCGCCTTGACGATGTCGCCGGCGAGGATGCCGAGACCACCGGAGTAGATCGGCAGCGACGGGTGGAGGCCGAACTCGGCGCACAGGAAGGCGGTCGGATGCTCGGGACTGGTCGATCCCGGACGGGGCGGACGGGTGCGGTCGGCGGCGAGCGAGTCGGCCAGGGCCTGGATCCGGTCCACGAGCGCCGGGTCGGCAGCGGCCCGCTCGAGCTCGACCGACGGGGTCTCGCAGAGCAGCCGGACCGGGTTGTGGCCGACCCGGTCCCACCGTGTCGGGGCGATGGCGGCGAAGACCCCTGGCCCGTCCGCCGCCCACGTCCACCCCAGGTCGTAGGCGACGTCGGCCAATGGCGCCAGCGGCGGCGGCAGCCGGTTGGCCAGCGTCATGATCGCCTGGGCGACGTCCTCGTCGCCCCGGCGCGTCTCGTCCGTCGTGTCGGTCATCGTCGCCCAGTCAACAGGATGGTCGCGGCGGTGGCGCCGGTCAGGCATCGGCGACCGCGGTTTGGCGTCAAGGGACCCTGCCGGTAGAACCGGTGGCCTCCGGTTCGCATGGGCGCGCGAACCCGCGACGCCCGCCGGATCCGGCACGCAACGCGAGAAGGGGCGGGATGCATCCCAGGACACGACGTCGATTCGCCGCGGCGCTGGCAGCGGCGCTGATCATGGGCGGCTGCGCCGGGTCGTCCGGCTCGGGCGGCGACGAGGGCGGCGCTGCGGTCACCACCGTCCCCGCTGGCACGTCCGACGATGCCGCAGGCCGGACGCGTGCGGCCCAAACGCTGGACGAGACCCAACGCAGCCACCTCGTGGAGGACGGTGAGACGACGTGGGACGTGACGTACGACCCGGCGACCACCGTCGTGGACGGCGAGGCCCTGGCCGCGCTCACATCCGGCGATCCGGAAGGCGGCACGTACACCTTCGACACCGACGCGGCCGACGCCGCCGGCCTCGATCTGAGCGAGGGCCGGGTGCTGCTTCTGGCCGGACAGGCGGTGCGACGCATCACCGCCGTGGACGACGGCGGAGCGACGACGACGGTGCGCACCGAACAGGCCACACTCGCGGACGCCATCGACGATGGCACGGTGGCGTGGGACGTGCCGATCCGGTTCGACTTCGACCAGTTCCTCACCGCCACGGGCACCGGGTCCGGACCCAGGGGCATGCGTGGTGCGGCGGCGCCGGCGGCCGCGGGCGAAGCCCAGCTCGCCTCGATCGGCATGCGCATGCCCGACGGGCGCACGGTGCCGCTGCAGTCGTCGGACGAGATCGGCCAGGAGATCAAGGACTCGATCACGGTCAAGCCCGAGCAGGGCGCCGTCGAGTGGACGTACGGGTCCCACGGGAACAAGTACCAGTTCCGCCTGACCGCCAAGGGCGACGCCGTCGACATCCTGGTCGTCGTGTCCCGCGAGTCGGGTCGCGGTGCCACGATGGCCTTCCGGGGCGAAGGCACCATCGGCAGCCTGCGTTCGGTGTCGTCGAGCGAGTACCACGACAGCGAGCTCACCGGTTCCGACGTCGAGTTGCAGGAGCTGGCCAGCGATCTCGACCTGTCGCTCTCGGTGGCCGGTGCCGGCGTCTCCCCGGTCGACTTCGAGATCCCGGTCCCCATGCTCACCTACACCTGGCTGGTGGGCCCGGTCCCGGTCACGCTCGACCTCACCGCAGAGATCATCGGCAACGTCGATGCGCAAGCGAACGCGTCGGCGACCGCGAAGTCGTCGTTCTCGTACCGGGGCAGCGCCGGGTTCCGCTTCGAGGGCGCCGACGTGTCCACCTCGGGAGCGACCGACGTGGACGAGATGGACCCGGAACCGGCCGACTCGGCCG
Organism: uncultured Acidimicrobiaceae bacterium; assembly: GCA_963800295.1. Taxonomy (GTDB): domain Bacteria; phylum Actinomycetota; class Acidimicrobiia; order Acidimicrobiales; family Salinilacustritrichaceae; genus Salinilacustrithrix. Next base: position 213,712 of record CAWDAJ010000002.1, on the reverse strand, counting down.
CGGGGATGGGCATCGACGTCGACGCCCAGTTCGGGCTGGGCTTCCCCAGCGTCTCCCTGTCCGTCCTGGGTCAGGGGTTGGTGCCCCACCTCCGGGCGGGAGCCGTGATCGGTTCGCACCTGCAGTGGGGCGGACCGGCAGCGGGGTTCCCGGCCTCGTCCATCTGCAAGTCGGCCTACGTCCGGATGGAGGTGTCGGGTGGCTACGACTTCATGATCCTCGGCGAGAGCCTGGCCGGCGACAAGTTCACCCTCTACGAGGACCAGAACGAGACCAAGGCGGACAGCTGCCCCGACGACAGCTGATCTCGGTCGGTAGCCACCCCGGGCGACCCCGGGACGTTGTGCCCTGGTGGATCGGCGGCGGCGACGCGCACGATGCGACGAGTCGCCCCATCCGCAGGAGGCCGTCATGGCGATCGACCGGTTCATGGAACCCACGGATGCCTGGATCTGGTACCTCGAACAGGACCCCCTGCTGCGGTTCACGGTCACCGCGGTCACGCTGTTCGACCGCGCGCCCGACTGGGACCGGCTGGTGGACCGCTGCGAGAAGGCCAGCCGCGTCGCACCGCACTTCCGGGACCGCGTCGTGTCCACACCGTTCCGCCTGGCACCACCCCGCTGGGTCACCGACGACCGCTTCGACCTGAGCTACCACCTCCGTCGGGTGCGGGCCCCGTCGCCGGGGACCTTCGCGTCGGTCCTCGAGCTCGCCCGGACCTCGGCGATGGCCGGGCTCGATCGCAGCCGCCCGCTCTGGGAGGCGACGCTGGTGGAGGACGTCGACGGCGACGGCGCCGCGCTCATCGTGAAGTCCCACCACTCGCTCACCGACGGCGTGGGCGGCATGCAGCTGGCCCTCGTCCTGTTCGACCTGGAGCCCGATGCGAACCCGACCGAGTGGCCGGACCCACCGGCTCCGGAGGCGCTGTCCGCGACCGGCCTGGCACGCGACGCGCTCGCCCACCACGCTGGCCGGATGGCGCGGGCCGCGGCACGCACCGCCGGAGCCGCGCTGCCGACCCTGGGTCGCCTGGCGCGGGATCCGGTCGGCACCACCGGCGGCTGGCTGCGCACCGGGACCTCGGTCGCCCGCATGGTGCGTCCGGTCGGCGACACGCGGTCGCCGGTGATGCGCGATCGTGGGCTGTCGTGGCGCTTCCAGGCGCTCGAGGTGCCCTTGGACGAGCTGCGTCGGGCGACGAAGGTGACGGGCACGACGTTGAACGACGCGTTCCTGGCCGGGATCACCGGGGGGATGCGTCGGTACCACGAGCAGCTCGGGAAGCCGGTGGACGAACTGCGGGTGAGCATGCCGATCAGCATCCGCGCCGATGGCGATCCCATCGGCGGCAACCGGGTCGCCATCGTGCGCTACCCGGTGCCGGTGGACGTCGCCGATCCACGCGAGCGCCTGCCGCTGCTCCACGACGCCGCCACGAGGGCTCGCGAGGAGCCCGCGGTGCCCCACACCGAAGCGGTCGTCGAGGCCGTGTCACCTCTCACGCCGCTGGCCGTGCGCTCCATGGCGGTGCACATGGACTTCGGTGCCAGCAACGTGCCGGGCCCGCCGTTCCCCGTGTACCTGGCGGGTGCGGAGGCGCTGCGGTTCTACCCGTTCGGCCCCACGGGTGGGTCGGCGGTCAACATCACGCTGCTCTCCTACCGCGGCACCTGCTGCATCGGCGTCAACGCGGACACGGCGGCGGTCCCCGACGGTGAGCGGTTCCTCGCCTGCCTGGCCGAGGGCTTCGACGAGGTGCTCGCCCTCGGCGGACCCGGCGCCCGAGCCACGGTGGCCGGTTTCCCGGGTGGGTTCACGGCCGAGTCCGCTGCATCCGTCGACGACGGCCGGTCTGGGAACAGCCGGATCTAGGAACAGCGGAGCTCGGCGTAGCCCGAGGTGTCGTCGGCACCGACCTCGATGCTGAACGGGCGGGCGTCGCCCCGTTCGACGGTGTCGTCCGCCGGGTCGACGCGCCACTCGGTGGAGCGACCGTCGTAGGTGGAGTCGCCGCTGTTCTCGCCCTCGTGCTGCAGGAAGCCGTCGAGCGACCCGTCGTCGTCGAGGTCGGTGCACTCGATGCCCGAGACGAAGCCGACGCTGGCACCCACCGGGAAGGAGTTGGGCCGTCCGTCGACCACCGGCCGCACCACCTGGCAGCCGTCGGACAGCACCAGGCTGACGATCTCCACGGCCGCTCCGGAACCGACCACCACCCACAGGTCGTCGTCGCCGTCGCTGTCGACGTCGGCCACCCGGGCGACTCGGATGGGGCCGAACGTCGCCACCGACGGATCGTCGTAGACGGCCACGGTGCGCCCGCCGGCGGCGAAGTCGACCTGGAGGGCGATGCTGCGGTCGTCGACGATGGTCATCACGACGTCGTCGTCGGCCCCGTCACCGTCGACGTCGGCCGGCACCGGGTCCTCGACCGACTCGCCCGCAGCCGACGCATCCTCGGGGCACGTCGAGGGTGTGGATGCACGGGACGTGGTGGACGTCGTGGAGGTGGGGGTCGAGGTTGCGGACGTCGACGTCGTGCTCGGGGCGGCGTCGTCGTCGCCACCGCACGCCGTGACCGCCAGGACCAGGACCATCACGGCGGCCAGGCGGGGAACGAGGGGCACGCGCCCATCGTGTCAGCTGCGGCCGCGTTCCTGTCAGACCCCCTGCGGATACTCAGGACATGGCAACACAGACCGAGCTCCTCCCCCCGAGCTTCCACCTCGACCGCCGCAGCCGCGAGGCTGGCCGGCGCGGGGTGGCCAAGGCACGGGACGCCCTCGCCCAGGCCCAACGGCGCACCGCCCGGCACACCGACGACCAACCGCCCCACCACGACGGCGGCGACCACCACGCCACCGCCGCCTGATGGGGCGCGTCGGTAGCATCGGCGCCCATGGGCGTCATCGGCTGGATCATCGTCGGCCTGGTGGCCGGTGGCCTGGCCGGCCGGGTCACCGGCGTGCGGGGCAATGGCTGCATCACCACGATGGTGATCGGCGTCATCGGCGGCCTGCTGGGCGGGGCGCTGTTCACCGCGGCCGGCGACGAGGGCATCGGCGACTTCGGCCTGCGTTCCCTGTTCGTGGCCTTCATCGGGGCCACGCTGCTGCTGCTGGTCGTCGGCGGCCTCACCGGCGCCGGTCGTGGGCGCCGGCGCGGCTGGTTCTGAGCAGCCGGACCGCCGCCGGCTCTCTTGACCGGCCGGTCAAGAGTCGTCGTAGAGTGTCGCCATGACCGACGTTGTGATCATCGATGCCGTCCGGACCCCTGTGGGCCGCCGGGGCGGCGGCCTGTCCACCATGCACCCGGGCGAGCTGCTCGGCATCGCCCAGAAGGCGCTGATCGATCGCACCGGCATCGACCCGGCCGAGGTCGGCCAGGTCGTCGGCGGCTGCGTCTCGCAGGTCGGCGAGCAGGCGTTCAACATCGCCCGCACGGCCTGGCTGGCCGCCGGCCTGCCCCTGCAGGTGGCCGCCTCCACGGTCGACAACCAGTGCGGGTCCTCCCAGCAGGCCACCAACCTGGCCGCCGCCATGGTCGCCGGCGGCACGGTCGACGTGGCCATCGGCTGCGGCGTCGAGGTCATGAGCCGGGTGCCCATCGGCAGCAGCGGCCGCAAGGACATCGGCCTCGGCGTGCCGATCCCCAAGACCTACTTCGGCCGCTACGAGATGACCTCCCAGTTCGAGGGCGCCGAGCGCATCGCCGACAAGTGGGGCATCACCCGCCAGGACACCGACGAGTTCGGTCTGCGCTCCCAGCAGCTGGCCGCCCGGGCCTGGGACGAGGACCGCTTCGCCACCCAGATCGTGCCCGTCACCGCTCCCGACGCCGACGAAGAGGGCAAGCCCCTCGAGACCACGCACACGGTCACCCGCGACGAGGGCCTGCGCGACACCAGCCTCGAGAAGCTGGCCCAGCTCAAGCCGGTCGCCCGCCCCGACGGCGTCCACACCGCGGGGTCGTCCTCGCAGATCTCCGACGGCGCCGCCGCCGTGCTGCTCATGACCGCCGACAAGGCCAAGGAGCTCGGGCTCACGCCCAAGGCCCGCATCGTCGACACCTGCAACGTCGGCGTCGACCCGGTCCTGATGCTCACCGGCCCCATCGACGCCACCAGCCACCTGCTCAAGCGCACAGGCATGAAGATGAGCGACATCGACGTCACCGAGATCAACGAGGCGTTCGCGTCGGTGGTCCTGTCGTGGGCCAAGGAGCACAACCCCGACATGGACACGGTCAACCCCAACGGCGGCGCCATCGCCCTCGGCCATCCCCTCGGCGGCACCGGAGCCGTGCTGCTGACCAAGGCCCTCCACGAGCTCGAGCGCGCCGACAAGGAACACGCGCTCGTCACGATGTGCTGTGGTGGCGGCCTGGGGACCGGCACCATCATCCAGCGCATCTGACCCTCACCGCATGACGCGACGCGCGGGCGGCCCGCTTCCCCACCGGACGGGCCGCCCGTTCGCGTCCATGCTCGCCCTGCTGTTGGTGGCGGCCACGGCCGCCGGCTGCGCCGCGGTCACGCCGTCGGGGGCCCCGGCCGGCGGCGGCGAGGGCGTGGTCGTCGGCGTCATCGACGGCGACACCGTCGATGTCGACTTCGGCGGGAACGAGGAGCGCGTGCGCCTCATCGGCGTCGACACGCCCGAATCGGTCGATCCCGACCGCCCGGTCCAGTGCTACGGCGCCGAGGCCAGCGCGTTCGTGAAGGGGCTGCTCCCGAAGGGCACCCACGTGCGGGTCGAGCGCGACGTGGCACCGCGCGACCGCTACGGCCGCCTGCTGGGGTACCTGTACCGCAGCGACGACGACCTGCTGGTCAACCTGGTCCTGGTCGAACAGGGCTACGCCGACGCCGTCACCTTCGGCGACAACGAGGCCCTCTACACCACCCTGGCCGCGGCCGAGGCCACTGCCCGCGACCAGGGGCGGGGGTTGTGGGGTGCCTGCGGCGGCCCCGACGTCGCCGTCGGCCCGGCCCCCGGCTGAGCTGGTCGCTGCCCCGCCGGCTGCAGATCGGTAGCGTCTGGCCCGATGTCCGAGCTCGCCGAGCGCCTGGGTCACGACGCCGACGCCCGCCTCCTGATCGTCAACTGCGACGACCTGGGAGTCACCCACGCGGCCAACCACGGCGTGTACCGGGCGCTGCGCGACGGCATCGGCACCAGTGCGTCGCTGATGGTTCCGTGCCCGTGGGCGCGCGAAGCGGCCAGCCACTACCGGGGGGAGGACGTCGGCGTCCACCTGACCCTGACCGCCGAGTACGACCTGTACCGCTGGGGGCCCATCACGCACAGTCCGTCGCTGCTCGACGGCGACGGCGGCTTCCCCCGCACCGTGGTCGATGCCTGGGAGCACGCCGACCTCGACGAGGTGCGCCGCGAGTGCCGGGCCCAGATCGAGCGGGCGATCCTGTGGGGCTTCGACGTCAGCCACCTCGACAGCCACATGGGCACCCTCCAGCTGCGACCCGAGTTCTTCGACGTCTACCTCGACCTCGCCGTCGAGTACCAGCTGCCCCTCCGGCTGTCCGGCGCCTCCACGCAACGTGCCATCGGGTTCCCGTTCCGCGACCTGGCCGCCGACGAGGGCGTCCTGTTCCCCGACCGGTTCGTGTACGTCCGGGGTGTCGGCAGCCGCAAGGCGCTCGAGCGGACCATCTTCGATCTGGCTCCCGGTGTCACCGAGGTCTACGTGCACCCGGCGCTGGATACGCCCGAGCTGCGCGCCATCGGCGACGACTGGCCCGGTCGGGTCGACGACCTCGACTTCGTCACCAGTGCCGAGGTCCGGTCGCTGCTCGAGCGCGCCGGCGTCCGGCTCATCGGCTTCCGCGAGCTGCGCGACGCCCAGCGGGCCGGTTGATGCGCCGCCGTCTGGCCACGCTGTGCCTGCTCATCGCGCTCGGAGGCCTGCTGTCGGGCTGCGACAGCGACCGGCGCGCCATCTCCCGCGCCGATCTCCCCGACGTCCCCGCCGAGCCGACGTACGTGGTCCAGCTCGGTGACGACGGCTTCGACGTCGACCAGCTGTCGGTGCAGACCGACGACCTCGTCCGCTTCGAGATCACCGGCCAGGACGACCATGGCATCCGCGCCGACACCCGGATCGACACCGGCTTGCTGTACCCCGGCGAGTGGACCGACGTGATCTTCGACGAGCCCGGCACCTACGAGGTCGTCGACGTCACCGACGAGGACCAGGTCCTGGTCGTCGAGTCCACCGCACCGCCGGCGAGCTGAGCGCTCAGAAGGTCGTCTGCTCGGCGACCGCGGCCGCGGCGTCGCGCCACTCGAGCGAGCACGTGACCGGGAGCACCGACATCATGCGGCCGATGTTGCCGGTGACCTTGATCTTGCCCTGCATGAAACCGACGTTGGGGTCGAGCTCGCCGCGCACGACGGCGACGAACTCGGCGCGAGGCATGTGCATGACGAAGTCGGGCTCGTCGGCTGGGCCGAGCTGGTTGGCGACGAGGCGCCCGTCCTCCATCACGCTGTGGAAGTGCACCGTCCCGTCCGGGCCACCGGTGATCTCGTAGCCGATCACGGCCGAGCAGCCGGTGCGCACGGGGAGCTGGGCCGTGGCGTCGCGCTGCAGATCCAGCCAGTCCTGGCTGAGCAGCTCGGTCATCCGCGGGCGTCGGCCGTCTCGGAGTCGTCGACCCGGATGCCGTCGAACAGATCGCCGGAGGACTCGTCGGAGTCCACGTGGCTGACGGCCAGGATGTACTCGTCCCAGGGGTGCACGGTGCGGGCCACCTCGCGGGGCAGGCCGAACCAGAACGGCGAGGTGGGGTCGACCTGGGTGGCATGGGCCAGCAGGGCGTCCCACCGCACCTCGGCGTGGTCGGCGGTGGACACCCGAGTCGTGATGCGATCGTCCTGGTCGGGGCGGTCGAACCACTTGTCGTCGAAGGGCGACTCCTTGCCCAGTTCGATGAACTTCTCGTGCATCGCCACCATGCGGGCCCGCGACCAGGCGGTCCAGTACACCTTGTCGACCCGGTGCGGCGGGCCGGCCTCGGGGTACCACTCGGGATCGGCGGCCCGCTCGATGGCCGGCATGGTCACGTCGTGCACCTGGAGGTGGTCGGGGTGCGGGTAGCCGCGCTGGTCGTCGCCGTAGGTCACCACCACCTGGGGCCGTTCCCGCCGCAGGATGGCGACCAGTCGGCCGACGGCCTCGTCGAGATCGGCGTTGGCGAACGCCTCGGGATGGGCGTTGGCCTCGGTGTCGGGCATGCCCGAGTCGCGGTAGCCGAGCATGACGACCTCGTCGTAGCCGATGATCTCGGCCGCCTGCGCCAGCTCGCGCTGGCGGACGGCGATGAGGTCGTCCTTGACCTCCGGTCGGTCCATGGCCGGGTTGAGGATGTCGCCGGCCGCCCCGTCGGTGCAGCACACGAGCACCGTGCGGACCCCCTCGTCGTGGTACCGGGCCACGGTGCCCGCACCCTTGGACGACTCGTCGTCGGGGTGGGCGTGGACGGTGAGGATGCAGCGGGATCGACTCACCGTTGGGAGCCTACCGACGGATCAGCCGTTGCTGTACGGGTTGCCGCCGTCGTCGGTGGTCCAGCTCCGGCCGCGCCGATACCACCAGCCGGCGACCGACCCGAGCACCACGCCGAGCACGGCACCGACGGGCAGCGCGATGCGGAACAGCCCGGTGCGCACGATGGGGCGGTCCATGCCGTTGGGCTCGAACGACCCGAGTGTGTAGAAGGGGATGGCGATCAGGAAGAAGGCGATGGCGGCCAGACCGATGCCCACCAGCACGCCGACGACGATCGATCGCATCAGCGGCCGCTCCGTCACGGCCGGCTCCGCCACGGCCGGCGTGTGGTCGGTTGCACCCATGCCGCCCACGGTAGTGCCGCTCCCTACCATCGGGGCGTGCGCGCCGCCCTTCTCGCCCTGCTGCTGGTCCTGGCGGCGTGCGGTTCCGGCGATCCGGTGGCGACCGTCGGACGCGACCGCGCCGACCAGGCCCGGCAGGCCGCCCTCGATGCCGGTCTCGATGCCGACGTGGCCGACTTCCTCGCCTTGGCGGCGCAGGGCGAGACGGCCACGTATCGGCTGACCTATCCGGGACCGGACGGTGGCTCGGAGCTCGTGGTCACCAGTCGACCGCCGGACCGCCGCGTCGACCTGGTGGTCGACGGGAAGACCACCGAGAGCCGCCTGGTGCTCGACGGCGCCGCCTACCAGTGCCATCCAGACGAGGGCTGCGAGCGCACCGATGCCTTCGTCGCCCCGCCGGGCGTCTTCACCGACCAGGCCATGGAGGATCTGCGGGCGTCGCTTGTCGACCGGGCGGCGGACTTCACCTTCGAGATCCAGACGATGTCGGTGGCCGGCACCGACGCCCGCTGCCTGGTCACCCGGCGGCGCGCCGGGCACGAACGCCCCGAGCTCGGAGCCGGCGGCACCATCTGCCTGGCACCGGATGGCGCCGTGGTGCTCGTCGACCAGGGCGACGAGCGCCTGGAGGCCACCGACTACACCACCGAGGTCGACGCCGACGTGTTCGAGCTGCCGTCGGAGGGACCCGACCCGGGCTGATCGCCGGGGGTGGGTACCATCCGCAGTGTGGACGACCCGGATATCTGGCGTTGGGTCTGGCTGGCGGCAGCCGTTGTCTTCGGGCTGGGCGAGCTCAGCACGCCGGGGGCCTTCTTCCTGGCGCCGTTCGCCGTCGGTGCGATCGTCGCCTCCGCCCTGAGCTTTCTCGGCGCCTCGGTCGGCGTCGCCTGGTTCGTCTTCGTCCTCGTCTCCGTGGCCGCATTCGCCGGCTTCCGGCCGCTGGCCCGACGCCTCCAGGTCAACACCCGCAACCCGCTCGGTGTCGGAGCCACCCGGCTCATCGGCGAGCACGGCATCGTGCTCGCCACCGTGCCCGAGGGTCCCGACGAGCTCGGTCTCGTGCGCATCGGCCGGGAGGAGTGGCGGGCGCAGTCCGTCGACGGCAGCACGATCGAGACCGACACCCCCGTCACCGTCCTCGAGGTCAGGGGGACCCGCGTCGTCGTGTTCCCCACCGGCCTCCCGATCCGGAGCAACCCACCCGAAAGGTCGTCCTGATGGCAGTCGTCATCGTCCTCGCCGCGATCGCCCTGGCGATCCTGGTCACCGCCGCCGCCGGGGTGCGCATCGTGCACCCGTACCAGCGCGGCATCATCGAACGCCTCGGTCGCTACAAGGAGACCGTCGAGCCCGGCCTCCACCTCATCATCCCGTTCATCGACACCATGCGGGTCGTCGACATGCGCGAGCAGGTGGTGGACGTGCCGCCCCAGGAGGTCATCACCGCCGACAACGTCACCGTCTCCGTCGATGCCGTCATCTACTACGAGCCCACCGACCCCCAGCGGCTGATCTACAACATCGCCAACTTCATCCTGGCGATCACCAAGCTGGCGCAGACCAACCTGCGCAACGTCATCGGTGACCTGCAGCTGGACGAGTCGCTCACGTCGAGGGACAAGATCAACGTCGCCCTGCGCGAGATCCTGGACGACGCCACCGACAAGTGGGGCGTGCGAGTGGCGCGCGTCGAGATCCAGCGGATCGACCCGCCGCCCGACGTCATGTCGGCGATGCACGAGCAGATGAAGGCCGAGCGCACCCGGCGTGCGGTGGTCACCGAGGCCCAGGGCCGGCGAGAGGCGGCGATCACGTCGGCCGAGGGCGCCAAGGCAGCCGCCATCCTCGAGGCCGAGGGCTCCAAGGCCAAGTCGGTGCTCGAGGCCGAGGGCCGCGCCGAGGCGGTGCGCAAGTTCGCCGAGGCCGAGCAGTACCGCCAGACCGCGGTCGCCGAGGGTGAGGCGGCCGCCATCCGTTCCGTCTACCAGGCGATCCACGACGGCAACCCGTCCAACGACCTGCTGGCCATCAAGTACCTCGAGACGCTGCAGAAGCTGGGCGACGGCCAGGCCACCAAGATCATCGTGCCCACCGAGCTGTCCGGTGTGGCCGGCGCACTCGCCGGCGTCACCGAGCTGCTGGAGCGGACCTCGGCCAACGGCAAGGCGCAGTAGCCCCACGGGCGGGGGCCGCTGTCCCCGACGTTCCAGGGACAGGAGATCGCCATCGGGGTAACGAAGTCCTCGTGGTGGGTCCCGCATGCGCCGACAGCGACGACCACCGGCGCGCAGACGCCGGCGGCCCGTCGCGCCCGCCCGGTCGGTGGCTCCTGCTCATCGCGGCTGCGCTGGGCGGGCTCGTGCTGTCGGCACTGGTGTGGAACGGACCCGGCAGCGACCGCAGCGGGGCGGGCGAGCTGGCACTGCCGTCCGATCCCATGACGCTGGTGAGCGGCGACGAACCACTCCCGCGCCTGGTGGCACCATCGACGCTCGATGACCGCCAGGTCCTCGTCGTCGGCGACTCGCTGCTGAAGGCGGCCCTCCCCTATCTCGAGCAGAACCTGGCGGCGGTCGGCGCCACCGATGTCACCTTCGCAGCGATGAACGGCAGCACCATCGGCTGGGCCGCCGACCAGGTGGTGCAGCGATCGGGCTACGACATCGTCGTGATCGCCTCGGGCACCAACAACGTGGTCGACGGCTGGAGCCGTGCCGACGCCCGGGCCACGAGCCGGGCGCTGCAGATGGTGGCCGGTGCCGCCTGTCCGGTCTGGATCGCGCCGACCGCCTGGCGCCACCCGGTCGAGGACGGCGTGCGCCGCACGCGCGTCGATGCCAGGTCGCTGGTGGCCCTCCTGGCGCTCTTCGACCGGATCGACCATTCGGCGGTGCACGTGGCCGACTGGGATTCCCTCACGCCTGACCTCCAGGACCTGTACGCAGTCGACGGCATCCACCACACCGAACGAGGCAGCGCCGCCTACGCCCGGTTCATCACCGCCGCCATCATCCAGGACTGCACCGACACCTGGCCGCGCCCCGTGGTGCCGTCGCGGAACTGACCGCGAACGGCACGCAACCGGCGTCGTGGCAGCATGCGCAGGTGCGTCGACCACCGATCGCCCTGACCCTGCCCGCCGGCCTGGCCCTGGTCGCAGCACTGCTGACCGGCTGCAACGACGACGGCCGAACGCTCGCGCCGGCACCGTCGACCACCGCGCCGGCGCCGCCGACGTCCGCCGTGCTCGACGCCGGCGACACGGCCGGCGCCACGTCGTCGCTCTCGATCCGGGTGCCTGGTGTCGCCGAGGGCGAGCTGCTCGACCCCACCTACACCTGCGACGGCGAGGACATCCACCCACCGCTGCAGATCGATGGTGTGCCCGACGGTGCCGCGGCGCTGGCCATCAGCGTGGTGGACCTCGACGCCGACGGCTACGTCCACTGGGTGGTGGCCGGGCTTGCTCCCACCACCACCGACCTGGCCGCCGGCGAGGTGCCAGCGGACGCCGTGGCCGCCCGATCCGACGGGGGGACCGTCGGCTGGGAGGGACCGTGCCCACCAGCCGACGATGCGCCCCACCGCTACGAGCTCACCGTCTACGCCGTGGCCGAACCGATCGGCCTGGCGCCCGACCTCGACGGCGGCGAGGCCATCGGGATCATCCAATCCGCCGCCATCGCGACAGGCCGGTACACCGTGCGCTACGCCCGCACCGCCGGATGAGCGAGGCCAGCTGAGCCAGACCGAAGGCTCGTCAGCCGTACGTCAACCGGGTGATCCAGTCGGCCACCACCGCGGGCTTGTCGGAGCCCTCGACCTCGATGGTGTAGGTGCGGGTGACCTGGATCTGGTTGTCACCCTTGCGCTCGACCTCCTTGAGCACGCTGGAGGCCCGGATCTTGGAGCCGCTCGGCACGGGCGCCACGAAGCGCACCTTGTCGAAGCCGTAGTTGACGCCCATGATCACGCCCTTGACCGTCTCCGGGTCCTGCTTGATGGAGCCGGCGAGGTGGGTGAGCATCGAGAGCGTCAGGAAGCCGTGGGCGATGGTGGTGCCGAAGGGTGAGGCCTTGGCCGCCTCGGGGTCGACGTGGATGAACTGGTGGTCGATGGTGACGTCGGCGAACTGGTCGATCCGGTCCTGGGTCATCTCGAACCACTCGCCGGTGCCGTCGGGCTCCCCGATGCGGCTCTGGAACTTCTCGAACGCGGCGGCTGCGGCCTCGGACATCTGGTCTCTCCTCCTGGTCGGAACGGCAGCGGACCCTAGCGGTGGCCGCCGGCGTCCTCGCTCTCGTCGACCGGTTCGACGTCGATGACGTCGCCCTTGCCGGCCTTGCCGGCCTTGCGGGTGGCCCGATCGGCCTTGATCTGGGCCATCCGCTCCTTGTTCTCGGCCCGTCTGGACTGGAAGCCGCCGACCGCCAGCGCGATCAACGACGGCAGGGCGATGATCCCGTACGGACCGGCGAACAGGAAGATGAAGCCGGCCAGGGCCACCATGGCGATGGTCCAGGCGTTGGAGCGCTGGGGCTTCTTGGTGAACCAGACCGCGGCCCCGGTGATGAGGATCGGCGTCAGCATGATGCCGGCGGCGACGGCCGGGCCTTCCTCGTCGAGGAGCTTGACGTCCTCGTAGATGGTCACCGTGCCATCGTCGTTGAGGTCGGGCTGGGTGGTCTCGACCCGGGGATCGTCGGGCTGGACGTCGCGCTGCACCTGCACCGGAGCGAACAGGAGCGTGCCGGCGGCGACGATGGTGAACAGGAACGCCATGAGCACGGCCCGCTGACCGGGGATCGTGTACGGCGAGGGTCGCCGACCGCGCTTGGTCTTCTTGCCCTTGGTGTCGGACCTCGCGGTGTCGGACCTCGCGGTGTCGGCCTTCGCCGACTTGGCCGCGGCACGCTGCTCGCTGCGGGAGATCGCCGTGGCCTCACCCGCGTGGGCCGAGCGCGCCTGGCGCGCCTCGCGCTCCTGGCGGTTCTGGCGATACCGCTTCTGCTTTCCGGGGCGTCGTTTGGAGGAGGCCACGTACCGACGGTAGGCCGCGGGTGCGCCCAGGCCCCACTCAGCGCATCCAGGCCGGGCGGAACATCACGCAGATGCGGGGCCCGACCGGGCGGTTGGTCTTCGGGATGCCGTGGCGCCACGTGCGCTGGACGGTCCCACCCATGACCAGCAGGTCGCCGTGGCCCAGGTCGAACGAGTGGGACGGTCCACCGGCCACCGGCGACAGCAGGAACCGGCGGGGTGCGCCGCAGGAGACGGTGGCCATGACCGAGGTGTCGAGGTCGCGGGCGACCTGGTCGCCGTGCGGGGCGACCGAGTCTCGCCCGTCGCGGTACAGCGCCAGCGTGATGCGGTCGATGGCGTGGCCGTGCCGCTCGCTCAGCATCCGGACCGCCTCGTCGAGCACCGGGTGACCGGGCCCGTCGCGGGGCACCGAGGCGGTGAGCCGGGGAACGTCGACCATGCGGTCGTACATCGGTCGGCGGCCGGCGTGCCAGGTGGTGGTGACGGTCAGGTGCTCGAGCAGCGTCTGGTCGCCCTCGATCCAGCCGGGGATCCGCTCGATCCACGCCCCGCCGCCCAGATCGGTGCGCTCGGCCGGCGCATCGGCACACAGGCGAGGCGCGCCGGTGCCGAAGAGCGAGCCCTGGAGCGGGGCGTGGTGGGGTGCATCGACGAGTCCGAGAGCCACGGCTCGACAGTACGAACACCTGTTCGGCCCGTCAAGGGGCGAGGCACGTGAGAGGGGTCAGCCGAGCCCCGGGTCGCCGATCTCGTCGAGCACGAAGATGGTCTGGGTGTTGCGGACCTCGTCGATGGCCTGGATCTGGACCAGGACGACGTCGCGAAGGTGGGCGATGTCGGTGGCGCGGACGATGGCCGCCAGGTCGAAGCCGCCGGTGGTGAAGGCCAGGTACTCGAGCCCGTCGACCTCGAGCAGCCGGTCACGCACCCGCCGCCAGGCGTGCTGGTCGACGTTGAGCAGCACCAGCGCCACCACGTCGAGGCCGAGCGCGGCGGGATCGACCACGGCGCGGTAGCCGGTGATGACGCCGTCGTCGTGGAGCCTCGTGAGTCGGGTGTGGGCGGTCGCCCGGCTGACGTGCACGCGGCCGGCCAGCTCACGGACGCTCAACCGGCCGTCGGCCAGCAGCTCCTGCACGATCCGTCGGTCGATCTCGTCCAGCGCCATGCGTCCGTCGCTCCCCTCGCCTGCGCCCCCATGCCAGACGTACGTCTGGCGAGAGCGCGCCATCACCGCAATTCGTCTGGCATGTTGCCACATCGGTGGTCGTTGTGTGCGACATCCGTCACACTTGATGTATGACCGATGTCGCCGTGAGCCTCCCCGCCGATCACCCGGGAGTCCACGACGCGGCGTACCTCGAGCGGCGGGCGGCCATCGCCCGGGTCGGAGCGTCACACGCCGCCGGCGAGCCGATCCCCGACGTGCACTACACGGCCGAGGAGGACGAGGTCTGGACCGTCGTGTCCGCCGAGCTCACCGGACTCCACCGCCGGCTCGCCTGCCGCGAGCTGGTCGAGGCGTCGGCCCGCCTGCAGCTGCCCACCGACCGCGTCCCCCAGCTGCGCGAGGTCGACCAGCGCGTCGCCGAGCTGTCCGACTTCCACATCCGGCCGGTGCCCGGCCTGGTGCCGACCCGGGAGTTCTACGGGTCGCTCGCCGAGCGGACGTTCCTGTCCACGCAGTACATCCGCCACCACTCGGTCCCCTTCTACACACCCGAGCCCGACATCGTGCACGAGATCGTCGGCCACGCCACGATGCTGGCGTCGCGACGCTTCGCCGACCTGTACCAGGCCGCCGGCCGGGCGTCGCTGCGGGCCACCAGCGACGAGGCGCTCGACTTCTTCAGCCGGGTGTTCTGGTTCACGCTCGAGTTCGGCGTCGTCGACGAAGACGACGAGGTGAAGGCGTGGGGCGCCGGCCTGCTGTCGTCCTACGGCGAGATCCAGGTCTTCCACGAGGCCGAGATCCGCCCATGGGACATCCGGGCCATGGGCACCACCGACTACGACATCACCGTGTACCAGCCGGTGCTGTTCGCCGCGCCGAGCATCGACGCCATGTTCGACGAGCTGACCACCTTCTTCGAGTCCTACGACGACGCCACCTACCGCCGGGAGTACGCATGACCACCCTCGAACGCACCACCACCCATCCGGACGACGGGACCCCCGCCACCCGCATCCGGGGCTGGGACTGCCTCGAGTTCTGGGTGGGCAACGCCCGCACCACCGCCGGCTTCCTGATGGCGGCGTTCGGGTTCCGCTGCACCGGCTACGCCGGACCCGAGACCGGTGTGGACGACCGCGTCAGCTACGTGCTCGAGCAGGGCGACATCCGGTTCGTGATCTCCGGTGGGCTCGACGCCGACTCCCCCATCGCCGCCCACGTGCGCACCCACGGCGACGGCGTCCACGACCTGGCGTGGATCGTCGACGACGCCGGCGCCGCGTTCGACGCCGCCGTGGCCCGTGGCGCCGGCCCGGTGCGCGAGCCGTGGGACGAACAGGACGACGACGGGACCCTGCGACTGGCCCAGGTCGCCACCTACGGCGAGACCGTGCACACCTTCGTCGAGCGGGGCCGCTACACCGCCGACCGCCTCGAGCCCGGCTTCACCGACCAGGACCTGCCGCCCACACCGGTCGGGCCCGAGGTCGGGCTGCACACCATCGACCACGTCGTGGGCAACGTGCCCAAGGGCGAGCTCGACACCTGGGTCGACTTCTACGGCGAGGTCATGGGCTTCGAGCGTCTCACCCACTTCGACGACGACCAGATCGCCACCGAGTACTCGGCGCTCATGTCCACGGTGGTCTGGGACGGCTCCAAGATCGTCATGCCCATCAACGAACCGGCCGACGGCAAGAAGAAGAGCCAGATCCAGGAGTACCTGGAGTGCTACGACGGCCCCGGCGTGCAGCACATCGCCATGCGCACCGACGACATCGTGGCCACGGTGGACGCGCTGCGGGCGCGGGGCGTGCGGTTCATGCAGGTGCCCGACACCTACTACGCCGAGGCCAAGGATCGGATGGCCGACTTCGACCTGCCCTGGGACGACCTGCAGCGGCTCCACATCCTGGCCGACCGTGACCACGACGGGTACCTGCTCCAGATCTTCACCGAGACCGTCACCGACCGACCCACGGTGTTCTTCGAGATCATCGAGCGGCACGGGGCCCAGGGCTTCGGCGAAGGCAACTTCAAGGCGCTGTTCGAGGCCATCGAGCGCGACCAGGCCCGCCGCGGCCACCTGTGAGGCGGACTGCCGATGTGGCGGCCGGCGTGGCCCACGCCTACGGGGTGATCCGGCCGGCACCCGGCCATCCGCCACGCATCGCGGTACGCAGTGGCGACCGCGTGGTCGACCTGCGCGACATCCCCGGCGTGCCGGCCGCCGTCGCCGGCGCGCACTCGCTGATCCCGCTGCTCGACCTCGGACGCCCGGGATGGGACGACATCGACGGCGCGGTCACCGCCCACCTCTCGGATCTGGCAGCCGCAGCGGAACATCGGATCGACGACGTGCAGGTCCTGCTGCCCGTCCAACCGCGCGACTACGTCGACTTCTACGCCTCGGAGCACCACGCCACGAACGTCGGCCGGCTGTTCCGTCCCGACGGCGATCCGTTGCTGCCCAACTGGCGCCACGTGCCCGTCGGCTACCACGGCCGCGCCGGATCGCTGGTGGTGTCGGGCACGCCGGTCCGGCGGCCGTCCGGCGTCCTGGAGCCGGGCGTCTTCGGGCCGTGTCGGCGCCTCGACCTCGAGCTCGAGCTGGGCTTCGTCGTGGGCACCACGGTGCCGATGGGCACGACCGTGCGTCCCGACGAGGCCGACCGCCACGTGTTCGGCGTGGTGCTGGTGAACGACTGGTCGGCCCGCGACATCCAGGCCTTCGAGTACCAGCCGCTGGGACCGTTCGCCGGCAAGAGCTTCGCCACGTCGATCGGCGGATGGATCACGCCGCTGTCGGCGCTGTCGCTGGTCGCCGGCCCCGACCAGGATCCCGAGCCGGTCGAGCCCCTGCGGGCCGAGCGCGACTGGGCGGTCGACCTCGACGTGGCCTGGGCGGTGAACGGCACCGAGCTCGGCCGCACCAACGCCCGCCACCTGTACTGGAGCTTCGCCCAGCAACTCGCTCACCTCACCGGCAACGGCGCCGGCGTGCACCGCGGCGATCTGTTCGCCTCGGGCACCATCTCCGGGCCCGGGCCCGGCGAGGTGGGCTGCCTGCTCGAGCGCACCCGCAACGGCGCCGATCCCGTCGAGCTCGATGACGGCTCCACCCGCACCTGGCTCGAGGACGGCGACGAGGTGACGCTCACCGCCACATGGCCGGGCGGCTCGCTCGCCGAGGTCACCGGTACGGTCCGACCAGCCCAGGAGGTCCGCTGATGCCCCACTACCGCCGCGTGGGAACGATCCCCCGCAAGCGCCACATCAAGGCCTACGACACCGACGGCAACCGACTGGCCGAGGAGCTGTTCGGCACCGAGGGCTTCCACCGCGAGTCGGCGCTGCTGTACCACCGGCACTCGCCCTCGGCGATCCACGCCGCCGACGCCGTCCCCGATCCCGCTTCTGGGGTGCAGATCCCGCGCCCTGACACGGAATCCGCACCCCAGAACGGTCAGGAACACCGTCAACAGCACGGACCGAGGCACTTCCGGACCGGGGAGCTGGCGGAGACCGGCGACCTGGTGACCGGGCGCCACCGGTTGCTGGCCAACGCCGACGTGACCATCGCCTTCGCCCGGGTCAGCGACCCGTCTCCGCTGTACCGCTCGGCCGTGGGGGACGAGCTGGTCTACGTGCACGAGGGCGGCGCCACGCTCGAGTCGGTGTTCGGCGCGCTCGACGTGACCGCCGGCGACTACGTCGTGGTGCCCGCCGGTACGACACACCGCTGGGTACCGGGCGCAGGCGGCGTCGCCGCGCTGGTCGTCGAGTCGAGCGGCCACGTCCGGATCCCCGACAAGTACCTGACCGCGCACGGCCAGCTGGCCGAGGGGTCGCCGTACTCCGAGCGCGACCTGCGGGCGCCGACCGAGCCGTTGCTGGCCGAGGGCGACGACGTTCCCGTCTTCGTGCGGACCGCGGCCGGATGGGTCTGCTACCGGCACGCCACCCATCCCTTCGACGTGGTCGGCTGGGACGGCTACCTCTATCCACACGCCCTGGCCATCTCCGACTTCGAGCCGATCGTCGGGCGCATCCACCAGCCCCCGCCCGTGCACCAGACGTGGCAACTGCCCGGCGCGGTCGTGTGCTCGTTCGTGCCCCGCCCCTTCGACCTCGACCCCGACGCGGTCCGCGTGCCGTACCACCACCACAACGTCGACAGCGACGAGGTCCTGTTCTACGCCGACGGCGACTTCATGAGCCGGGCCGGTTCGGGCATCGGGGTCGGCTCGATCTCGTACCACCCGGCCGGGTTCGTGCACGGGCCCCAGCCGGGTTCTTCGGAACGCGCCGACGCGGCCGCCGCCGACGGCAACGGCACGCAGGAGACGGCGGTGATGATCGACACGTTCCGGCCGTTGCAGGTGCTCGACGCGGCCGCCGACATCGACGTGCCCGACTACTTCCGCTCCTGGGGATAGGCTCGCCCCGTGGGGCGGGTAGACGAGATCAGAGGGACCTTCCAGACGGCCGACCGCCGGCGGATCGAGGTCGTGATCCCCGACGAGGCCGCGTTCGAGGCGATGCGCGACGCGCTCGGTGACCCGGTCTGGTTGGTGGGCGCCACCTGGGAGGTCCTCACCACCAACGACTTCAAGCGGGGCCGGTTCGAGGACGCGTTCGGGGCGTGGGCCGAGCGCCAGGACAGCGGCGAGCTCACCGCCACGTTGGGCGCCGCCGGCATCACCGTGGTGCCGATGCCGGGCTGAGGTCCTAACGGAAGTCGCGGCTCTTCGGCGCACCGCCGCCCACCGGGAGCAGCGACAGCTTCTCGGCCACCACGTTGATGACGCCCTCGGCCCGCTCGCAGCGACCGCGGATGAGCATGGCCGGTGCGGTGAGCGCCACCCGACGGTGGGCGTTCCAGCACCCACGGGACACCACGACGTTGATGAGGCCGGTCTCGTCCTCGAGGTTGAGGAACATGGTGCCGCCGGCGGTGGCCGGTCGCTGGCGGTGGGTCACCACGCCACCGATCAGCACCCGTGACCCGGGCTCGACATCCCACAGCCCCTGGGCGGTGACCACGCCGAGGCGGTCGAGGTCGGCGCGGATGAACTTGGTGGGGTGGCCGTCGGGGCTCATCCCGGTGGACCACAGGTCGGCCCGGGCCCGCTCGAAGTCGTCCATGCCGGGCAGGGTGGGGGCCTCGGCGCCGGTGACGATCCCGGGCAGGCGGTCGACGCCACCCTGGGCCACGGCGCCGGCCTGCCACAGCGCTTCCCGTCGATCGAGCTGCGTGCCGCTCGTGGACGAGAGGCACGAGAAGGCACCGGCGGTGGCCAGCGCCTCGAGCTGCGGGAGGGTGAGCCGCACCCGTCGGGCCAGGTCCTCCATCGACCGGTAGGGCCCGTGCGCGGTGCGCTCGGCCTCGATGGCGGTGGCCAGGTCGTCGCCGATGCCCCGTACCTCGCGCAACCCGAGCTGCACCACCGGTCCGCCGGCGCCCCACTCCCCCGATGGCCGCCCCCTCGAAAATTCCCGTGGATTCCCTTCGGTTTCCGACGCATTCTCACTGCGATTTTCCACGAGGGTCGCCTTGGTGGCGGAGGCGTTCAGATCGACGGTGCGGACCTCGACGCCGTGACGCCGGGCATCCTGGATGAGCGTGTGCGGCGACCAGAAGCCCATGGGTTGGGCGTTGAGCAGGCCGGCGCAGAAGGCGGCGGGGAAGAACCGCTTGAGCCACGACGACGCATACACCAGGTAGGCGAAGGAGACCGAGTGGCTCTCGGGGAAGCCGTAGTTGGCGAAGGCGGCGAGCTTGGTCCAGATCTGGTCGATGACGTCGTCGGGCACGCCTCGCTCGGCGGCACCGGCCCGGAAGCGGGCGTGCAGCTGCTCCATCCGCTCGGGCGAGCGCTTGGAACCCATGGCCTGGCGGAGCTGGTCGGACTCGGCGGCGGTGAACCCGGCCACGTCGATGGCCATCTGCATGAGCTGCTCCTGGAACAGGGGCACGCCCAGCGTCTTCGCCAGCGACTTCTCGAGCAGTGGGTGCAGGTAGGTGACCTCCTCCTGCCCGTTGCGCCGGCGGATGTAGGGGTGCACCGACCCGCCCTGGATGGGGCCGGGACGGATGAGGGCGACCTCGACCACCAGGTCGTAGAACTCTCGCGGCTTCAGACGCGGCAGGGTGGCCATCTGGGCGCGGGACTCGACCTGGAACACGCCCACCGAGTCGGCCTGGCAGAGCATCTCGTAGACCTCGTCGTCCTGGGGGATCTCGGCCAGGTCGAGCTCGATGCCGTAGGCCCCCTGGACGAGGTCGATGGTCTCGTGCAGGGCGGTGAGCATGCCCAGGCCGAGCAGGTCGAACTTGACCAGACCGGCGGCGGCGCAGTCGTCCTTGTCCCACTGCAGAACGGAGCGGATCGGCTGATCGGATCGAACCGTCGCCCCCTCGCGACCCTGGAAGCGGGCCCACTCGACCGGGCAGACCTCGACCACCGGGCGGTCGCACAGCACCATGCCCCCGGAGTGGACGCCGAGGTGACGGGGGAAGTGCTCGACCTCGGCCGCCAGTTCGAGGACATCATCTGGAAGTTCGTTCAGGCCGTTGGCCTTGTCCTCGGTCGAGTTCCGTGACGACACCCGCCCCAGGCGTCGGCCGACTTCGAGAAGGCGTCCTGCTGGCCGGTGGCGTAGCCCAGCGCCTTGGCCATGTCGCGGATCGCCGACTTGGCCCGGTAGGTGATGACGTTGGCCACCTGGGCGGCGTGGCGTCGGCCGTGGCGCTCGTAGACGTACTGGATGACCTCCTCGCGCCGGTTCGATTCGATGTCGATGTCGATGTCGGGTGGGCCGTCGCGCTCGGGTGACAGGAAGCGCTCGAACAGCAGGCCGAGGCGCACGGCGTCGGCCTTGGTGATGCCGAGGGCGAAGCACACCGCCGAGTTGGCCGCGCTCCCCCGGCCTTGGCAGTAGATGCCCGACCGCCGGCAGAACTCGACCAGGTCCCAGACGATGAGGAAGTAGCCCGGGAACCCGAGCGCCTCGATGAGGGCGAGCTCGTGGTCGATCTGCTCCCACGCCCCCGGCTGGGTTGGCGCGTGCCGGGGACCGTAGCGGTGCTCTGCGCCGGCTTCGGTGAGCCGGCGCAGGTAGGCCATCTCGGTGAGCGGCCGGCCGTCGGGGCCGGGCGGGCACGGGAACGGTGGCAGGTTGGGGGCCACCAGCGACAGGTCGAACGCGCAGGCCCGGCCGAGCTCGGCCGCCCGCTCGACCGCGCCCGGGTAGCGGGCGAAGCGGCGAGCCTGCTCGGCGCCCGAGCGCAGGTGGGCGGTGGCCGCCGGCGGCAGCCAGCCGTCGGCCTCGTCGAGGCTGCGTCGGGCCCGGACCGCCGCCAGCGCCGTGGCCAGCCGGCGCTGGGCCGGCGTGGCGTAGTGCACGTTGTTGGTGGCCACCACCTCGACCCCGACCCGGTCGGCGATGGCGGCCAGGGCGTCGTTGCGGGCCGAATCCAGTGGGTCGTGGTGGTCCCACAGCTCGACCACGACGTTGTCGGCGCCGAAGGTGCCGACCAGCCGGCGGACCTCGCGCTCGGCCGCCGCCGGCCCCCGTTCGAACAGCGCCTGGTTCACCGCGCTCTTCCGGCACCCGGTCAGGACCAACCAGTTCCCCCCGTGGGCACGTCCCGGAATCCACCAGGCAGTAACCGGGCTTCCCCTTCTCCTGACCGGCCAACTGCGCGGTGGAGATGACGTCGGCCAGGCGGGCGTAGCCGGCCGGGTTGCGGGCCAGGACCAGCAGGTGCGAGCCCTCGGGGTCGGGGACGCCGTTCTGGGGTTCGGTCAGCCCCAGCGACAGCTCGGCCCCGAACACGGTGGGGAGCCCCACCGCACGGGCGGCCTCGGCGAAGCGGACCACGCCGTAGAAGCCGTCGTGGTCGGTGAGCGCCAGGGACTCGAGCCCCAGGCGGGCCGCCTCCTCGACCAGCTCGTCGGGGTGGGAGGCGCCGTCGAGGAAGCTGAAGTTGGAGTGGCAGTGCAGCTCGGCGTAGGGGACGGCACCGGTCCGCCGCCGGAGCTCGGACGGGGGCCGGTACGCCGGGCGGTGGTACGAGGTGGGACGGTCGCGCTCGGCCGGCTCGGGCGTGTTCCGTTGCCGCTCGCCATCACTGGGGCGGTCCGAGAGCGCCCGTTCCAGCTGGGTCCAGGTGACGTCCGGGTTGTTGAACCCCACGCCGATCGACTGTATCCGAACAGGTGTTCGGATGGAACCCCGAGGATGCTCAGACGGTGACCCGTTCGGCGACCTCGGCAGCGACGGCATCGGCACCGTGCCCGGTCAGCAGGACGGTGTAGTGGTTCACGCCGGGGACGCGGGAGGTCGTCACCTCGGGATGGGCGGCGGCGAAGGCCTCCAGCTGCTCGTCGGCGTACAGCGGTGGAGCATCGTCGGCCAGCAACCCGTGCTCGGCGGCGAGGAAGGTGGTGGGTGTGTCGAGCGCGGCGATGGCCTGCTCGACGTCGTCGTGCACGAGCTCGGACTCGCCGTCGCGCAGCACGGCCTCCTCGTTGGCGCCCGGCCGCAGCTCGGGCTCCTCGCCGACCAGGTCCTCGTCGACGTAGGCCTCGATGATCGGGTTCCAGTGGGCGGCCAGGGCCGGGTGGTTCCGCCACAGCCGCCGGTAGGCCTCCCGGGTGGGGAAGGTCATGCGCAACCGTTCGAGCGCCGGCCCGATCACCGCACCCACCAGCTCGGCCGCCGGCAGCTCGCGCACCTCCTCGGGGAGATCCAGCGGCACGCCACCGTCGACGAGCACGAGCTCGCGCACGCGGTCGGCGTGACGGTCGGCGGCCACCACGCCGACGAACCCTCCCATCGAGTGCCCGAGCACGACGGCGTCGTCGACCTCGGCCGTGTCGAGGACGCGGACGAGGTCGTCGGCGTGAGCGGCGATCGAGAACGGACCGGTGATGTGCCGCGAGCCGCCGCGGCCGCGGAGATCGGGGGCCAGCACCCGGAGACCGGGGAGGCGCTCGGCGAGGGCCCGGAAGCTGCGGCCGTGTGCGGTGATGCCGTGGAGGGCGACGATCACCGGCGCGGTGGACGGACCCCAGTCCCAGACCCGCAGCGATCCGCCGGCGGTCTCCACGCTGAACGATCGATCGGTCATCTCTTGTCTCCCCCATCCCGCCAGAACAGCGCGCCCTCGGTGTGTGACCCCGACCCGAGCGTAGGAGGAACGAGCCGACCGTGCATCCGGCACGCGGTGCTGCGAAGCAGACCGCCATCAGCACAGCTCAGTCATAGGTCGCGGTGAGGGACCAGCGGCCACCTTCGAGCACCAGGAGGTGGGCGGTGCCGTCGTCGACCACCACCTGGAACCGGACCCGGCGGGAGTGACGGTCGGGGTCCCACCACCGCTCGTCGACCGGCCAGGGGCCGGCCCACGAGGTGATGCGCCGGCGGCCGCTCGCACCGCGGACGGAGGGGAAGCGCACCTCGGTGGGATCCGAGGTCAGCCGGCAGCGACCGTCGACCACGACGACCCGGCCACGGCCGTCGACGACCTCGACCGGCAGCGGTTGGACGTGCAGCGACGCCGGCGACGGGTTGGGCAACCGTCCGGGCCACGGCGGCACCCCCGTTCCCGGTTCGCACGACCAGAACCGACCGGATCCGGTCGGTTCTGGTCGTGCGAAGCCATCGACGGCGGCGGCCGGAACCAGCCGGAGCTGCTCGGAGGGGTCGCGACCGCCGGCGTACTCGGGCACCGCCACGGCGTCGGTGCCGAGCAGACCCTGCACCCGGGCGATGGCACGCACGGCCCGCTCGCCGGCGCCGGTGTCGGCCCCCCAGAACCCGAGCTGGCGACCGGTGGCGGCCACGACCTCCTCGGGCTGCAACCACAACGACACGATGCCGGCGGTGGGCCGCTGGCGGACGTTGGCGTGCAACCAGCCGTCGAGCTGCCAGCGGACGCGGTCGGCGATGGCGGCCGCGGTCAGCGCGCTGCCCGTCTCGGTGCTGGCGTGGCTCCACACCCGTTCGGAGCGCTCGCCGTGCTCGGTCTCGGCCCCCACCACGATGCGGGTGCACACCGAACCCCGGGCCTCGAGCCGGCGGTGGAGCTCGTCGGCCAGACCCCGAGCGACGAAGGCGGCCGGGGCCACCTGCTCGGCCGGCGGGTCGAGCTCGGCCCGGACCCGCAGGTCGTCGGGCGGGGCGGTGGTGGCGGGTGGGCGGGCGTCGAGGCCCCGGGCCAGGCGGTGGGCTTCGAGGCCATCGGCGCCGAAGCGCCCGAGCACGTCGGCGGCGGGCAGGGCGGCGAAGTCGCCCAGCGTGCCCAGGCCGAGGCGGCCGAGGACGTCGACCAGCTCGGGGCGTTCGAGGGCGCGCAGCGGCAGCCGCGCCAGGTACTCGGGCGTCCGCCCCGGTGGCACGACGTGGACCATCGACCCGTCGGCGATCCCGGTGCGGGCGGCGTGGGCGGCGGCGAAGGGACTGTCGGCCACGCCCACGGCCACCGCCACGCCCGGGGGCAGGACCTCGGTGACCACGGCCACGGCCCGGTGCGCCAGGGCGGTGTCGCCGCCGAAGTAGCGGGACGGACCCCGGGTGGGGAAGGCACAACGGCCCGGGCGGGTCACCTCGATGCGGGGGGTGAGGGCTTCGAGCGCCAGCACCACCGGCTCGAAGACCCGGGCATCGCGGTCGGGATCGTGGGCGAGCACCTGCAACGACGGGCAGCGAGCCTGGGCCTCGCGCCGGCGCTGGTGGCGACGGACGTCGGCGGTCCGGGCCGCCGGCGTGCAGGCCACGACCCGGTTGGCCACGAACACGGCGGCCGGTCGGTCGAGAGCGACGCCGGCGGCCACCAGCGGCCAGTCGGGCACCCAGACCACCATGGCGCGCACCGGCCCGTCGATCATGCAGCGGCTCCGCTCATCCGGCGACGGGTTGGTTCCGGCGCAGTGGGACGGGAGCGGGCAAGACCGGTTCGACCTCGCCGTCGGCAGACGGCAACCACAGCTGCGCCCGTCGTGGGCGTGCCGCCTGGCGACGGCCACCGCCCTCGACGGTGACCCGCCGGGCCCGGAGGTGCCCGTGCCCCTCGCCCAGGCCCTCCCACACCGCGTCGGTGACGTGCAGCTCGACCTCGGACCGCTCGGGCCAGGACCCGGCCGGCCGGGGCGCACCCGGCACCCGGGGCGTCACCAGGACCAGCACCGCGCCTCGCTCGCGGGTGCGGGCCAGGAGCCGACGGGCGTCGGAGGGACGGACCCGGCGGTCGGCGTGGACCAGGACGACCTCGAAGGCGTCGACCAGGGCGGCCACCACCGACGGCCAGGCGTCGCTCTCGTCGTGGGGATCGGCGTCGTGGGGATC
Source organism: uncultured Acidimicrobiaceae bacterium (assembly GCA_963800295.1). Lineage (GTDB taxonomy): Bacteria > Actinomycetota > Acidimicrobiia > Acidimicrobiales > Salinilacustritrichaceae > Salinilacustrithrix. The sequence goes on along the minus strand of CAWDAJ010000002.1, from coordinate 188,254 downwards.
GGCGACCAGCACCAGCCGGTGGAGGACCACACCGAGCTCGGCCGCGGCCACCAGGCCGAGCGAGGGGAACCCCACAGCAGCCACCCACGCCCCGTCCTGGGAGGGGCGGGCAGCGGTGGCCAGCGCCAGCGAGGTCGCCGCCGGGCCGTCGACCGCCAGCGTGGACCCCCGCCGCAGACCTCCCGGCAGCAGCTCGTCGAGCGCGGGCAGCACCTCGAGGCGCTGCTCGCCGGCCAGGGTGGTGGGGCGCACCCGTTCCGAGAGACGGCTCAGCGCCGAGCCGTCGTCGTGGCGCACCAACGTGCGAGCGAGGTCCTCGGCCCGACCCATGACGCCAGTATCGAACATGCGTTCGAGCAGCGTCAACCGGCGGGATCGCTACACGAGCTCGTCGAGCAGCTCGACCACGGCCCGGGCGTCGGGCGCCCAGTGGTCGGCGCCCAGGGCGCGGGCGGCGTCGGCGTCGGTCACCGCCGCCCCGCCGACGAACACCGGTGCCGTCCCCGTGGCCCGCGCCGCCTCCACCGCCGCCCGGGCCCCGTCGGCGTTGTCGGCGACGGTGACGCTGATGCCCACGGCCACGAGGCGATCCGTCTCACCGACGGCGTGGGCGAAGGAGGCGGCCGGCACGTCGGCGCCCAGGTCGTGCACCTCGAATCCGGCCAGGCGCACCACCTCGGCCACCAGGCGGACGGGTAGCGAGTGCTGCTCGCCGGGCGCGGCCCCGATGACGACGACGCCCCGGCTCACGCCCCGACGGGCGAACCGAGCCGCGAGCACCGCCAGCACCTGCGACATGATCACCGCCGCCCGGTGCTCGACGCCGACATCGACCCGTCCCTCGGCCCAGCCCTCGCCGATGGCGGACATGGCCGGCCCCACCACGTCGACGTACACGTCGACCGGTTCGGAGCCGGCGGCCAGCGCCGCCTCCAGCACCCCGAGCGCACCCGCACGATCGCCGGCCAGCAGCCGGCGCTCGAGGCGTCGCGACCAGTCGGCCTGGCGGCGGGGAACCGGGCCGCTTCCGTCGCCCGACAGGTGCTCGCGCTCGGCCCGGAACGCCTCGAGGTCGTCGTCACGTACGACCCACGACCGTCCTTCGCGGTGGGCGGGGAGCAGGCCGAGCCGCACGTAGCGGTACGCCGTCATGTAGTGGACGTCGAGCGCGTCGGCAGCTTCTTGGAGCGTGTGCGACTCGCCCTCGGCCATCCCCAGACTTTAGCGCTAAGGCCTCGGAACGAGACCGGTGCGCTCAGGCGCCGGTGCTCTCGGCGACCGGCACCTCGCCGCCCGGTGCCTCCACCGGTGGCTCGTCCGGGTAGAAGCGGAACAGGTTCTCGATGACCTCGATCAGGCCCTCGCCGGTGGAGCCGCCGGACAACCGCACGGTGATCACCGAGGAGTTCACGTGCACCGACTCGACGCCGCCGTGTTGGAGCAGGAGTCGGGCCAGACGGTCGACCGGGCGGTCACGCAGGATGTCGCCGAGCGAGGAGAAGCGCTCGTGGCCCATGCCGGTGAGGCTGCGGTTGATCTCGAAGCGGACCACGTCGGGCTTCGACGAGTGCTTCTCTACGACGGTCACGCTCTGTCCCATGCGAGGCGGCATCGTACCCCCCACCCCACGCGGGCGCGAAGCTGCGATGATCTCGTCATGGCGACCGAGACCATCGAAGTCCACGGCCACATCGTCGACTCGCTGATCCTCGCCAAGATCCTCGACACCATCGTCGACGCCGGTGCCGACTACGAGCTGCTCGACGTCCAGATCGGCAAGACCAACCGGGACACGTCCCGGGTCCGAATCGCCGTCACCACCGACGACCCCCACCTGCTCGAGGCGCTGCTCGACGATCTCCGGGTCCACGGGGCCAACCGGATCGTCCACCGCGAGGCCCGGTCGGAGCAGGCCGAGATCGACGGCGTCCTGCCCGCCGGGTTCTACTCCACCACCAACCTGGAGACCGACGTCCTCGTGGGCGGAGCATGGACACAGGTCGAGAACCCCGAGATGGACTGCGGGTTGGTGGTGCTCCCCGACGGGCGGGTGCGCAGCATCCCGATGCACCGGGTCCGGGCCGGCGACCGCATCGTCGTCGGCCACGACGGCGTGCGCGTCCACGCTCCCGATCGGCTCGAGATGCCGGGTGGCTTCGAGTTCATGGGATCGGAGATCTCCTCGGAGAAGCCCAAGGCCCTGTTGATCCGCCAGGTCGCCGAGCGCATCCGCACCGCCCGCGACGGCGGCGGCAAGGTGCTGCTGGTGGCCGGGCCCGCCGTCATCCACACCGGCGCCGGCCCCGACATCGCCGCGCTCGTCGAGGCCGGCTGGATCCACTGCCTGTTCACGGGCAACGGCTTCGCCACCCACGATCTCGAGTCCAACGTGCTCGGGACCTCACTTGGGATCGGGGTCGCCGACGGCGCGCCGGTCGAGGGTGGGCACGCCAACCACGTCCGGGTCATCAACGAGATCCGCCGGCACGGCTCCATCGCCGCGGCGGTCGACGCCGGCCTCGTCGACGGTGGCGTCATGCACGCGTGCGTCCGGGCGGGCGTGCCCTTCGTGCTCGCCGGCTCGGTCCGCGACGACGGACCGCTGCCCGACACCATCACCGACGTCACCGCCGCGGCCGACGCCATGCGCGCCCAGATCCCCGGCACCCGCGTGGCGCTCATGCTGGCCACCACGCTGCACGCCATCGCCACCGGCAACGTCCTGCCGGCGTCGGTCGAGACGTTCTGCGTCGACATCAACCAGGCCGTCGTCACCAAGCTCGCCGACCGCGGGTCGCACCAGGCTGTCGGCATCGTCACCGACATCGGCGTCTTCGTCCGTCAGCTCGCCGACCTGTTGCTCGACCGGTGAGCGCCCGCCGATGACCGCCAGGCGATGACCGCCCTGCCGTGGGGTCGGCGCTACCTGCTGTGCCCGCCCCGTCACTTCGGCGTGCTCTACGAGATCAACCCCTGGATGCAGCACGGCGTGGCCGTCGACGAGGACGTCGCCGTCGGCCAGTGGCAGACGCTGCACGACACGTTGATCGAGGCCGGCGCCGAGGTAGACACCATCGACCAGCCCGAGGGCGTGCCCGACCTGGTCTTCACCGCCAACGCCGGCCTGGTCGACGCCCGCCGGCAGCGCTTCGTGCCGTCGCACTTCCGGCACCCCGAACGCCGACCCGAGACCGACGTGTTCGCCGAGTGGTTCGCCGAACGTGGGTGGGACGTCCGGCGGCTGCCCGACGACGTCACCCACGAGGGCGCCGGCGACGCCCTGCCGTTCGGCGACGTGCTGATCTCGGGCTACCGACCGCGGTCCGACGTGGTGGCGGCGGCCGAGTTGAGCGAGACGTTCCGCGTGCCCGTGCGCGTCCTCGAACTGGTCGACGAGCGCCTGTACCACCTCGACCTGACGTTCTGCCCCCTCGACGATCGCCGCGCGCTGTGCGCGCCGCTGGGGTGGGACCGCTACGGCCGACGGGTCGTGGAGTCGCTGGTCCCCGAACCGCTGTGGCTCGAAGACGACGAGGCGCTCGCCTTCTGCGCCAACTCGGTGGTGGTCGACGACGTCGTGGTGATGCCCCACTGCCCACCGCGGGTCGGCCGCCAGCTGGAGGCGTGGGGGTTCTCGGTGGTGGTGTGTCCGGTGGACGAGTTCCTGAAGGCAGGCGGCGGCGTCCGCTGCCTCACACTGGCGCTCGACGTGACCCTGGGTCGGGGCTGAGCGCCGCATCGGCGTGTCCGGGCGAGCGGTGCGCCACTCGGTCAGCCCAGACCGAGAGGGCGATGGACACGATCGCCAGCACCGTGTGCACGGCGACGAAGGCGGCCTCGTGCCCGTTGCCGGCGATCTGCACCGAGCGCACCACCCAGACGCCAGTGGTCCACACGGCGAAGGCCCGCACCAGGGAGGGAGCCCACGGCGGCGCCGGCCGCCGGCGGGCACGGGCCCACACCACCAAGGCGGCCACCGCGAACGCGGTGAACGTCAGCGCCAGCGCCGTGCGCCAGACCTGGCCGCCTGTCGTCAGCGAGTCGTCGGTCCAGATGTTGCGGATGCGGGTGGTCCACACCAGGACGGTCCACGCGGACAACACGGCAGCAGGTCGGAGCCGACTCGAGGTCATGGTCCGCGACGGTACCGGTGGGGGCGGCGCCGATCCCATCGGCCAGACTGGCCGGTGATGGGAGCAGTGGCCGTGAGCCGGGGACACGGGCGTCGCGTGGTCGTCGTCGACAACGACCCAGAGGCACTCGAGCTGGCGTGCACCGATCTGCGCCTCGAGGGCCACGATGTCGTCGGCTCGGGTCTCGACGGCACCACAGCGCTGCGGCTGGTCGACGAGCTCGACCCCGACGTGCTGGTGGTCGACCACCGCATGCCTCCGGGCCCGTTCGGCCTCGAGGTCGCCCGTCAGGTCACACGAACGCATCCCCACGTTCGGGTGATCGTCTACAGCAACTACCAGGACGCCGAGCTGGTCCTGGCCACGCGTGCGACAGGGGCGGTGTTCCTCCCGAAGGGCAACCTCCGGCGCCTGCGCCGGGCGGTCTCGGAGACGTGACCGTCTGCCCGGCCGCGGGACGCGGGGGCTAGACGACCTCGGAGAGCGTCGCCGTCAGCTCGAAGACCTTGTCCTTGGACAGGCAGCGCTTGACGCCGATCTGCTCGGCCTCGCTGCGGGCGTGGTCGTCGAGGAACGCCGAGAACAAGATGATGGGCGTGTCCGGGTGGACACGGAGGATGCGGTCGGCGACCTCGAGCCCGTTGAGGTCGGGCATGCGGTAGTCGAGCACGATGGCGTCGGGTCCCAGCTCGTCGAAGAGGGTCAGCGCCTCCTCGCCACCGGCGGCCTCGCCCACGACCGAGAACCGGGGATCGGCCTGGAGCACGCCGCGAACGAGCAACCTCAGATCGGCCTCGTCGTCCACCACCAGCACTCGCACGTCCTGCTCCAACGTTCCTCGCGTCCTCGTCGGTCGACACTTCCGGACCCGACACCCAGCCGGCAGGTCGCCGACAGCGGACATTCCTACCACCATTGGCACGAATGCAGACATCTGTCCGGCAGATGGCGCACGACACCGCATCGTCCCCGCTCATCGGGCAGCATGGTCGTTGGTCCCCACCAGGGATCGACGAGGGAGGAATGGGCATCACCGCGCAAGCAGCCGAGCGTCGACTGAAGCCGGCCCGGATCCTGGGGGCGTGTGCCGCGGCCGGTCTGGTCGCCCTGTCACTGACCGCCGGGACCGCCATGACGCGCGCGGACAAGCGCGACGTGGCCGTCGACGTCACCGACGAGGCCGCCTCGGTGCAACTCGCCTTCGAACAGGCCGCTGCGGCACTGCTGAACGGCGCGCCGCCGGTCGCGCTGTCCTACGCCAACCGGAGCTCGGAGGAACAGGGTGGCGGCGTCCCCGGTTTCAGCGGACAAGTGCTGCTGCGCGCCGACTCGACCGGCCGATCGGCGGCCGGTGCCGCAGACAGCGACAGCCTCGGCATCGGCGATCCGCTCTCGCAGCCGTCCGTCCGCGCTGCACTGGACATCGCACGGGACAACGGCGAGCTGGTGGTCTCGGCACCCGTGGTGACCGATGGCAGCGCCGATGCCGTCGCCGTCGTACCCCTCTACCGAGGTCAGGCCGGGTCGCTGTCGCTGCGCTCGGGCACCACGGTGCAGGACCGACGACGCATGATCACCGGATGGTGGCTGGGCCGGATCGACACCGCCACCCTGATGACGCAATCGCTGGCCGTCGCCGAGCGCACGGACCTCGCGGCGGTGCTGGCCGACGGCGACAAGGTGCTGCAGGCGGACGGCGAGCCGCGCTTCGCAGTACGCGATGAGCAGGTCGCTGCGGCCCCGCGGACCTGGACGCTGCTCGTCGGCGCCACCCAGCCCCCTGGCTCCCCGGGCACGGCGTGGGCCGTCGGTGCCGCCGGTGTGTTGCTCGCGTTGGGTGTGGCGGGCCTCACCTGGTGGACCGATCGCCGGCGTCAGGAGCTGACCGAAGCGCACCGGGACACCCAGGCCCAGCTCGCGTTGGTCACCGAGATCGCCCCGGTGGTGCAACAGAGCCTCGAGCTGGCCGACGTGCTTCCCACCGTTTCCCTGCGGCTCATGGACGACCTGGGACTCGGCGGTGTCACCTGCTCGCTGGTGGGTGACGAAGGACGCCCCATCGACCTGTTCTCGGTCGGCACGCCGGTCGACCGCAGTGCCACGGTCCGCATGTCGGTGCCCGATCAGGTCGAGGCCGGCCAGACCCTGGCCCTGGCACTCCAGCGTGGTGGCCGCTCGGTCGGTGTGCTGCGCGTGCGCGCCGACCGCGCGCTCGGCGCCGTCGAGCTCGGATCGCTGTCGGTCGTCGCCGATCTGGCCGCCGCGGCGATCATCAACGCCCGCCTGTTCGAGCAGCAGCAGGAGGCCGTGGCCCGCCTGCAGCAGGTCGACGAGCTCAAGACCGTCTTCCTCGGCACGGCCAGCCACGAGCTGCGAACGCCGGTGACGGCCATCGTCGGGTTCGCCCACCTGCTGACCGAGGGCTGGGAGACGTTCAGCGAGTCCGACCGGCTGGAGTACACCCAGCGGATCGCCCGCAACGCCCACGCCCTCGACCGGCTGGTGCAGGACCTGCTCGACTTCGCCCGGCTGGAACGAGGCGGCCTCCGGACCGGGCGCGACCGCGTCGACCTGTCCGTCGTCATCCCCCAGGCCGTTCGGGGCATCGAACCCGCCCACCCCGAGCACCATCTCGAATACGACGTCGACGACGGTGCGGTGATCCTCGGCGACCGCAGCGGGGTGGAGCGGATCGTCAACAACCTGATCTCCAACGCCACCAAGTACTCCCCCGGCGGGACCACGGTGCGGGTGACCGTCCGCCGCGTCGACTCGACGGTCGAGCTCATCGTCGACGACGAGGGACCAGGCGTGGCCGATGCCGACCGCGAGCGCATCTTCAGCCGCTTCTACCGGGGCGCCGGGGAGGAAGTCGTGCGGACCCGTGGTGCCGGCATCGGCCTCAGCGTCGTGCAGGAGTTCGTCGAGCAGATGGACGCAGAGATCAGCGTGACCGACGCACCCGGCGGCGGCGCCCGGTTCTGCGTGCGCTTCCCGGCGCTCGAGCGCACCGAACCCGACCCCGCTCCCGTCCAGGAAGGCAGTGTCCATGTCCCCCGCGCGTGAACGGGTGATCGCGATCCTGGTGGTGGCCACCATCGCCATCGCCGGCATCGTCACCCTCGTCCTGCTCGCCGACGCCCGCAACAGCGGCGTCGAGGCGCTCGAGGCATCGCAGACCTCCGAGGTGCTGGCCACCGCCCGCACGTTGGATGCACGCCAGGCGAACCAGATCTCCGGGGCCGGCCCGCTGCTGCGGAGCTTCGGCCTGGACTTCACCCGCGACGGCGGCGACCAGGAGCAGCTCGACAGCCTGCTGGAGCTCTTCGGCGGCTCGCTGAAGACCGGCTTCTTCCTGGTGAACACCGAAGGCACGATCACCGCCGCTGTCAACATGCCCGGCGGTCCACGTCCCTTCGTGGGCACCACGTACGAACGCCCCGGCTACTCCGACCTGATCGCCCGGCCAGGGTTCTGTGGAGGGATCCTCCCGGTCGGGGACGGACTGTCCACCGACGTCCCGACCACGGCGGTCGTGTACCCGGTGCGGAACGATGTCAACCCGGACAAACCCTGCGAGGGGCCGATCGACGGCTACTTCGTGCTCGAGAACGCCGTGACGCCCGATGATCTGACCAACCTCGAGATCGCGCAGCTGCCGTCGGCGGAAACCGACGTCTGGCGGTTCGTCGACAGCGACGGGACCGTCATCGCCTCGAGCCGGCCCGGCGAGGTCGCCGAACCGCTGAACGATCCCCAACTTCGCGATCTCCCCGAGGGCTTCCACCGGCTGGGTGACCGGGTCGCCGTCTCCACCAACCTGCGAACCTCCGGCTGGCAGGTGATCTTCACGCAGAGCGCTGACGAGTTCCAGGAAGCACTCGCCGGACCCCTCCAGGACGTCGGCATCCTGTTGGTCATCGTCCTGCTCGGCATGGGCGTCGTGATCTCGGTCATGCTCGTCCGCCAGCTGCGCAACGCCCGGGCCGAGCAGCGCCGCCTGCGCGAGCTGGCCGAGGCACAGGAGGAGTTCGTCAGCATCGTCTCCCACGAGCTGCGCACGCCGGTGGCCGGTGTCCTCGGGTTCCTGCAGACCGGGCTCGACCACTGGGACGCGCTGTCGGGCGACGAGCGCCGTCACACGGTCACCCGGGCCATGTCCAGCGCCCGGCGCCTGCAGGCGCTCACCCGCGACGTGCTCGACGCCCAGAGCGTGGAGACCGGCACCCTCACCTACGCCTTCGACGACGTCGACCTACGCGACGAGGTCGCCACGGCCGTCACCGCCGCCCAGGCGGTGCACGAACACCGGCGCTTCGAGATGGAGCTGCCCACCAGCCCGGTGCACGTGCGCGCCGACGCCGACCGGCTCCAGCAGGTGCTGACCAACCTGCTCGACAACGCCCACAACAACTCGCCGCCCGACCTGCCCATCGTCGTCTCGCTCGAACCATCCGGGACCTCGGCGCGGGTGATGGTGCGCGACCAGGGTCCGGGGCTCGATCCCGAGTCGGCCGAGCGGATCTTCGAGAAGTTCGTGCGCGGACGCTCGAGCTCGGTCACCGGGACCGGCCTCGGGCTCTACGTCAGCCGGCGCATCGTCGAAGCCCACGACGGCCGCATCTGGGTCGAGTCCAGCATCGACGAGGGCGCCCGGTTCATCTTCGAGCTGCCCATGGTGCCCTCCGGCGCCGTCCAGGCGCCGGGCGCGCCCGTTCCGAACCCCAGCTGAGCGGCACGCCCCCGTCCGCGCCGTTCGCCTACGACGTGCGCCGCATCGCGTGCACCCGGACGGCCACCTCGTCGGGGATCGGCACGGGCGGTTCGGTGGTCTCGTCGTCCTGGTCGTGGCGATTGCGGTGGGCCACGCGCGATCCGGCGAAGGCGATGCCGAAGACGAACGCGCCCAGCACCACGATGCCCACGAGGATCAGTCCACCGCCGAGCAGCGCGCCGACGGCGACGAGGAGGGCACCGCACACCAGGCCGACCCACGGAAGGACCGACGTCTGCTTCGTCGGCACCACGTCCGCTCCGCTGCGCGTGCCGTGGAACCGGCGCCGGACGCGGGCCTCGAAGACCTGCTGCGACAGCTCGTCGACCAGGTCGGTGCGGCCGCGCTCGATGTCGGCCAGGAGGCGGTCGATCTCGGACCAGTCGTCCGGCTGGAGCCGCAGCGCCGGCACCTCGCCGAGCAGGCGCTGCAGCTCGGCGTCTCGATCGGCGCCGCTCGCCGCCCCGTTCATGTGAAGAGGGTGCCCTGGTTCGGATCGCCCCGTAGGTGACGGGGCACGAGTCGAACGGCGCCGGCCCACGGCAGGTGCTCCATGAACACCCACGACCGGCGATGGATGGCCGAGGGACCGACACCGGCCAGGGCGGTCTTGTGCCGCGGGCACGGGTAGCCCTTGTTGGTCTCGAAGCTCCACCACGGGTGGGCATCGGCCTCGGCCCGCATCATCCGATCGCGGGTCACCTTCGCCACGATCGACGCCGCGGCGATCGACAGGCAGGTGGCGTCGCCCTTGACGATCTTGCGGACGGCGCTTGCCGGGACGACGTCGCCGCTGACGAAGTCCCAGTTGCCGTCGACCAGCACGTGGTCGGCCGCCAGCCCGAGCGCCTCGAGGGCACGGCGGGCGGCCAGGCGCTGGGCCTCGGACATGCCGAGCTCGTCGCACTCGTCGGGCCAGGCGTGACCGACGGCCCACGCATCGGCCCAGTCGACGATGCGCCCGTACATGACCTCGCGCTCGGCCTCGGTCAGCAGCTTGGAGTCGCGGATCTTGGTCAGCCGCTTGTCCTTCGGGATCACCACGGCCCCCAGCGTCAACGGGCCGGCCCAGGCGCCGCGTCCGACCTCGTCGATGCCGACCACGATCTCGCAGCCGTCGGCCCAGAGGTCGCGCTCGATGCGGGTGCCCGGCGCCTTCTTCTTCAGGCTCGGCCGCAGGGTCGGCGCCGTGGTGCGCGTGGCGGGCGGGGGCATCGCCCCCGACGCTACGTCAGCGGACGGTGCTGTCCGGCGCGTTCGGTCCCGGAATCGTCCGGTCTGTACCTTCTCGACACCAGCGGCCGGTGGGTCGTCGATGAGGAGCATCCGCCACAGGCGGTCATCCGCGCAGTGCGCCGTTGTCGACGACGGTGGGGCGTGGCCACGGGGGGGAGGTGGTGGGCGTCGCACAGCGGGTGGTCGACGACAGCCCGGGAACACGAGCCCCGTCGGGCCGGGCGCCGTGGGAGCGGGTACGCGTTGGCGGTGTTGGCGTCGACACACGATGGGGTCCGGCGAACATGGCGACCAGCGGAGTCGCACAGCAGCCGGCGGGCGGCTGTCGGTGACGGTCCAGGCCTGGCGGTGAGGGTGAGGTCGGACGAAGCGCCGGCCGGCCAGGGTGTGCAGGTCGAGGTGGACGTTGACGCACACCCCGGAGCGGGCTGGTGGCGACGCAGCCGCCGGCGTCGTTCCCGTTCCTGGCGCCGCAACCGCCGGAGACAGATCGAGCTGGTCCAGCCGCCGGCTTCCATCGGGATCGGAGTCGGGCCGTCGAGGAGCGTCGAGGTCGTCCAGGCCGAGCCCGTCGGGGGGCAGCCGACCCGTCGTGCTCCCGTCGTCGTCGTGGTCGTCGCCGACGTCATCGTCGGCGTCGAGGGCGACGTCGTCGAGGTCGTCGCCGGACGACCAGCGTCAGGCCGAGCGACGTGACGTCACGCCGAACGGCCTGAGCGGCGACGCACTCGACCGGGCGCGGTCGGGCTCTGACCCAGCAGACCCGCCGAGGCGAACGGTCGACCAGCGAAGCTCGACGGTGTCCGACGCGGACGCGCTGGTCGAGCGGCTCGGTCATCGACTCCCCGCTGGGGCAGATCGACTGCGACTGGAAGCCCGACTGGCGCTCGCCGGACCGTTCCAGGTCGGGCAGCGCAGGACCAGCGACACCACCTGCCACGACACCTCCGCCGGTCCAGGTCGACATCGCCATCAGCGGCCCGGCCAGGTCGTCGGCCACGAGCAGGTCGCGGTGATCGGCACACCGGCCACCACCTGCGGTGCTCGAAACCACGATGGTCATGGAACCGACCATCTCGTCGCCGCACCGCCAACGGCACGCAGAAGGCAGACTCGACGACACGGACGTGGATCGATCCGGCCATCGGCACGCGGTGCGCGACGAGTCGCACACGGTCAGCGCCGGCGACTGCAGAACGGCTCGTACGAAGGGTCTGAGCAAGAACGTCCGGTTCGCTGCCGCCTGAGCACCGCCCGTCACCGCCGCCGTCGATCGAGCAGCGCCGCCACCCGGCCGAACGCCTCGGCGTTCCAACCGCGCTCGGCACGCAGATCGGCGACCAGCTCCCCCTCCAGCTCGCGCAGCTCATCGTGGGCCGACTCGGGCAGCGCGTCGAAGCGCTCCCACGCCGGCACGTCGCCCAGCGGCTCGCCCACGACGACGGGGACGAAGATCGAACGGCACGGCCGGCCGAGCACGACGTGGGCGATCCGGGGCGGGTCCGGGGTCAAGGCCACGACCATGCCTGCGGTGGTGGCCTCGTCGGCATGCATGCAGATCGTCCAGCCGTCGTCGCCGCCGGCGTGGCTCCGGAGGTGCTCCTTCATCCGCTCGACCGAGGCCGGCTGGCGCAGGACCTCGTTCGACGCTGCCAAGCGGGGGTCGACCAGCAGGTCGATGAGGCCGTTGCGCAGGCCGTGCTCGGCGTCGAAGTCGGGGATGGTGGTGCGGTTGGAGATGGCTCGCTTCGCCGACACCTCCTCCACCGCGTGGGCCTGCCCGCTGGTCTCCACCACGAAGGCACGCGACGGATCGGCGAGCAGGAACGACGACCAGTACGGCTGCTTGCCCCCCTCGTGGCCGGCGCCGCCCTGCCCGTACCGCTCGAGGTGCTCGAGGATCACCGCCACGCCCGCCTCGGCGTCGGCCGCCCGCTCGAGCGCCAGGCGCACCAGGTCCATGCCCACCAGCGCCGGCGGGAACTCGTGCGGGTTCAACGTGGTGAACACGGCCTCGTTGCCGACGGCGAGACCGGCCTCGTTCACCCCGTGCTCCATGCCCCACATCCACCGGGGCCGAGAGCCGAGCACACCGATGGTCGGTTCCGGAGACGCCTCGACCTCGATGTAGGTGGCGCGCAGCGGGCCCTCGTCCCGGCGCGGCGGGTGCCACTCGAGGTCCTGGGGCTCGGTCGGGGGCCGGTCGCTGTTCTTGGCGAAGACCGTGACGCCTCCGAGCGAGGCGGCCGGCAGGGCGCAGAGCGTGTCGCACATGGTCCCCGCAGTCTCGCAGCCGCGACGGCGGCGCGGGATCCCTAGATTCGCCACATGGACCAGTTGCGCGTGCGTCCCGGCACCGATCTGCGGCTCGCCGACATCGACACGCGCGCCACGCCCGGCCACGACGGGTCCAAGCACGACGGCAAGCAGCTGCTGCGCGCACGGCGGGAGCGCCTGGCCGAGCTCCAGGATCTGCTCCATGCCGAGGGCACGCACGCGCTGCTCATCGTGCTGCAGGCCATGGACACCGGCGGCAAGGACGGCACCATCCGTCACGTGTTCCGCGAGGTCGATCCCATCGGCGTGCACGTCCGCCCGTTCGGCGTCCCGAGCGAGAACGAGCGGGCCCACGACTACCTGTGGCGCGCCCACGCCAAGGTGCCGGCCACCGGCGAGATCGTGATCTTCAACCGCAGCCACTACGAGGATGTCCTGGTCACCCGGGTCCACGGCATGGTCGACGACGACCTGGCCCACCGTCGCTTCGGGCACATCCGCGACTTCGAGCGGATGCTCACCGACGAGGGCACCACGGTGCTCAAGTTCTTCCTGCACATCTCGCGGGACGAGCAGGCCGAGCGCCTGCAGGCCCGGTTGGACGAGCCCGACAAGCGCTGGAAGTTCTCGTCGGGCGACGTCGCCGAGCGCGCCCGCTGGCACGACTACCAACGGGTCTACGAGGAGGCCATCGCGGCCACGAGCACCGACTGGGCGCCCTGGTACGTCATCCCGGCCGACCGGAAGTGGTACCGGAACCTGGCCGTGTGCACGACCCTGGTCGACGTCCTCGAAGGGCTGGGGATGCGCTACCCCGTGCGCGACGACCTGCCGGCCGACCTCGAGGTGGAGTGACGACGAGCTGGCTGACCAACGCACCTGACCTCTGGTACGCCACGGCGACCCCACGTCCACCGTGGTGCTCCTGCACGCCTGTTCTTCTCCCGCCGGCTCTTCGAGCGGGTCGCCACCCGCCTCCCCCGCTACCGGCTGCTGCTGCTCGACCTACGCGGCCACGGCCGCTCGTCGCGACCGGTCGACGAGGCCAGCTACCGGTGGCCAGGCCTGGCATCCGACGTGGTGGCGCTGCTCGACCACCTGGACATCGAACGAGCGGTCGTGGGCGGGCTCTCCCTCGGCGCCAACGTCACCCTCGCCCTGGCCGCCGACCACCCCGACCGGTTGTCCGGCGCCATCGTCGAGATGCCGGTGCTCGACGCCGGACGTCCCCAGGCCGAACGGTCCTTCCGCCCGCTCGCCTCGGCACTCGACCTCGGCGGCGCCGTGCTGCGCCCGGTGTCCCGAGCGGCCCAGCCTCTGCGTCGCGCCCGGCTCCCCGAGCTCGCCGCGCCGCCGACCTCGCCTCGCTCGAGCCGGCGCCGGCGCGGCCATGCTGCGCACCCTGCTCGCGACCGTCAGATGGAGGTGTCGGCGTCGACGCCCTGCCGACGCGCCCTGCCGACCCTGGTCATCGCCCACCGGCTCGACTCGCTGCACCCGGTGGCCGATGCCCGCTACGTCACCGACCGCGTGCCCGGCGCGCCGGCTCGTGATCACGTCGTCGATCCTCGAACTGCGGGTGCGCACCCGCCGCTACGCGCAGGTGCTCGGGTCGTTCCTCGACGACGTCACCCGCTGACGGACGGCGCCTCGAGCAGCGCCTCACCGCGTAGGTCGGTGCTGCGCCAGCTTGGGTCGAGACCGGGTGCGGTGAAGACCACGGTGCGGTCGGGGTCATGGGGATCGAGCTCCCACAGCAGCGCCGGCCGCTCGCCGTGCCAGCGGATGGCGAACGACAACAGCCCGACACGGGTGGGGGCGTCGTGGACCTCGAGGCCCTGGCCGTACCACGTCTCGGGGAGCATCGACGCCAGCGCCAGGCCGTCGGCGGTCTCACGCACCAGCATCGTCCGCACGAACGACAGCAGCTCGGCCGCCGCCCACCCGTGGTGGCCGTCGCCCATGCACCCGCCCGGCACCCGGGGATGGATGGCCTCGGGCCAGGTCCACGTGGGCGTGGCGTTGGCGAGGAACCACTCCAACCGGTCGAGCGCTCGCCGGTCGCCGGCGAGGAGCTCCACGAAGGCCAGCTGCAGCGTGAGGTAGGTGCCCAACCCGGTGTGGCTGATGCCCTGGTAGAAGGCCTCGTCGATGCAGAACCGGTCGCGGATGACGTCCGCGGTGGCCCGCATGGCCGGGTCGTCGGCGGGCAGGATCTCGAGCGGCCAGACCGCGGCCAACGAGCCGATGGCGCCGTTGTCCATGCGCCGGCGCGGGCCGGCGGGCACGGCGTCGGTGCCGAGGCGCTCGGCGGTGCGGCGCATGGAGGCTCGCACGTCGGCGGTCATGGCCTCGAGGAACGACCGGGCGGTGGCGGCGGCCTCGTCCTCGCCGGCGGCGGCCAGCATCCGGGCCCCGTCGCGCAGGCCGGCGAGCGCCCAGAAGTCGTCCCAGTAGAAGTAGTCGTGCGGACCGAGGTGCTCGGCCGAGATCCCGGCCGGCAGCAGGCCGGCCAGGGCGGGGTCGGATCGACGCCGGCTGCGTCGCTTCTTGTCGATCCACTGCACGCCGCCGCCGATCGACGGCGCCAGCGCCTCGAGCAACGAGGCGTCGCGCGTCAGGTCCCAGTGCAGGCCGAGCGCCCACAGCGCGGCGCCGTTGGCGTCCCACTCGAGGCGCTGGGAGAAGAAGAAGCCGTCGTGGTGCTGGCGCGACGGGAACGACGCCAGGACCTCGCGGGCCTCGTCGTGGAAGCCGTAGCGGTCGAGCGCGGCCAGCAGGTAGGCGGCGTCGCGGAACCAGAAGCGGTGGTACGTGCGGGGACCGGGCGTGATGTCGACGCCGTCGTGGAACAGGAGCATGTACCGGCGGTTGGCGTCGACGGCCGACTGCAGCCGTTCGTCGGGCAGGACCAGGCGCATGCCCCGGTCGGTGTGGGTCTTCCAGCCGTTGGCCACCTGTTCGGCCGACGGCAGCGAACCGGGGAAGCCCGGCGCCCGCTGCACCCGTCGCCGGAGCCGGCCGTGGAGCCGCGTCCGGGGCTGCGGTTCGATGGGCAGCGCCACCCGCAGCGTGGTGCGGTGCGGCAGCGGGTACACGAAGGCGGCTTGGGCCATGCCCGCCTCGTCGCGGAGGTCGGCGGGGAACGACGTGTGGGTGTCGCCGGCGAACACGGCCGTGCTGCAGTCGCCCTCGAGGAAGGTGGACGCGGCCACGGCGTTGGGTTCGCGGGGCAACAGCATGGCGACGCGACCGTCGACGGTCACGGTGGTGCCGTGCAGCCCGATGCGCTCGATGACCGACAGCCCCTCGGCGTCGTAGGGACGCACGGCCAGCGCCAGCGCGACGGGAACCGCCGAGTCGTTCTCGATCTCGACGATGGCCAGCTCCTCGCCACCGTCGGCGGCGGTGGCGCGCACGGCATACGCGCGGTGGATGATGTCGCCTCCCGGCACCCGCATGCGCGTCTCGACCACCGGCGAGTCGCCCACGAGCGTCTGGCGCACGTTGGCTTCGTTGGCCGGCACGTGCCAGCGGTCCTCGGCGCCGATCCACCAGTCGAGCGACCAGCCGTCGTGCCACGTGGACACCAACCCGCGGGGGTCGACCACGGCCTCGCGCGCCGAGCCGACGTTGCCGATCATCGTCCAGTTGCGGCTGGTCACGTTGGACAGGAACGGCAGGTGGCCGCGAGGCACGAACGCCGGCGACGCCGGGTCGATCTGTCGCCGGATCCAGTACGGCCACACCCAGTCGACGCCGATCTGGCTGGCGGCACGCGTGCGCAGCGCCCGGAACACCGTGCGGGCGCCGATGGGCAGCATCTCGCCCGGCGCCTGGATCTCCAGCGTCTCGCCGAGGCGCTGGAACGTGGACAGGTGGCGGACGGTGTCGTCGTCGATGCGCAGCCGCCCGAGCAGCCGGCGCACCATCCAGGAGCGCAGGTTCACGGCTCGCCGAGCCCGTGCATCTCCGAGCGGCTCTTGCGGTGCAGCAGACCCTCGTACGCTTCGTGCGCCGTGCAGCCCTCGTGGCAGACGGCGACGACCTGGTCGGTGATGGGCGCCTCGACCCCGACCTCGCGGGCCATCCGCTGCACGACCCGACAGCTCTTGACGCCCTCGGCGACCTGGTCCATCTCCTCGACGACCTGCTCGATGGTGAGGCCCTCGCCGAGGCGTTGACCCACCCGCCGGTTGCGGGACTGGGGGGAGATGCACGTGGCGATGAGATCGCCCATGCCGGTGAGGCCGGCGAAGGTCAGCGGCGAGCCGCCCAGGGCGACGCCGATGCGGGTGATCTCGGCCAGGCCCCGGGTGATGACCGCGGCCCGGGTGTTGTCACCGGTGCCGAGCCCGTCGGCCATCCCGGCGGCGATGGCGACCACGTTCTTGAACACGCCCCCCAGCTCGCAACCGATCAGGTCGCCGTTGGTGTAGACGCGGAACAGGTTGGTGGCGAAGACGTCCTGCAGCGAGCGGGACACGATCGGGTCGTGCATGGCCACCACCGACGCCGCCGCGTGGCCGGCCAGGATCTCCTTGGCCAGGTTCGGGCCGGTGAGCACGCCGACGGGGTGGCCGGGCAGGACCTCGTTGATGACCTCGGTCATGCGCCGGCCGGTGTCCAGCTCGAGGCCCTTGGTGAGGCTCACGACCGGGATCCAGGGCCGCACGTGGGGCGCCGCTTCCTCGAGCGTGGCGCGGAACGCCTGCGACGGGACGCCCATGACCAGCACATCGGCGCGGTCGAGCACTTCGGCGACGTCGTCGGACGCGGTGAGCTCGGGGTGCAGGGCGAAGCCTTCGAGGTAGCGGCTGTTGCGGTGCTCGTCGTTCACCTCGCGCACGGTGTCGGCCGACCGCGCCCAGAGCACCGTGGGGGCGTTGTGCGCGCACAGGTGGGCGACCGTGGTGCCCCAGGAGCCGCCTCCGAGCACGGCGACGTTGATCGGCATGGGCCGCACCCTAGTGACGCACGGTTCCTACACTGCACGGAACATGCCCACCCCTCTCGTCGCTGTCGTCGTCCCGGTGAAGGACTTCGCCCGCGCCAAGGTGCGGCTGGCCGACGAGCTCGACCCCGCCGAGCGCGACGCCCTCGCCCGGCGGATGGCCACCACCGTGGTCGAGGCCGCCCGCCCGCTGTCCGTGTGCGTGGTGTGCGACTCCGACGACGTCCGACGCTGGGCGACCGACGTCGGCGCCGAGGTGATCTGGACGCCGGGCCTGGGCCTCAACGGCGCCGTCCAAGCCGGCGTCGCCGAGCTGGCGCAGCGGGGGGTGCGCACCGCTGTCGTCGCCCACGCTGACCTGCCGCTGGCCACCTCGCTCGAGTGGGTGGCGGCCACGCCCGGCGTCACCATCGTCCCCGACCGCCGCCTCGACGGCACCAACGTCATCGCCGTACCCACCGACTCGGGGTTCCGGTTCGCCTACGGACCCGGTTCCTTCGACGCCCATCGCGCCGAGGCGACGCGGCTGGGGCTGCAGCTCCGGGTCGTCCGCGACGCCCGCCTGGGCTGGGACGTCGACCTGCCCGCCGACCTCGTCCTGCCCCACCACTGCTGAGCCCCGAACCCAGGATCGACCCATGAGCGTCCCCGATCTCCCCACCCCCGCGCCCCCGCCGGAGGCCGACGACATCAGCCGCGACCTGGCCGTACCCCGCACGGCGCTGGCCATCGGCGCCCACCCCGACGACGTCGAGTTCGGCTGCGGCGGCACGCTGGCCAAGTGGGCGGCCGGTGGCTGCGTGGTCCACCACCTCATCTGCACCGACGGGTCCAAGGGCTCGTGGGACGCCGGCCAGGACGTCGCCGAGCTGGTCGCCACGCGCGAGCTCGAGCAGCGGGCGGCGGCCCAGGCCCTGGGTGCCACCGGCCAGGTCGTGTTCCTCGGCTGGCCCGATGGCGAGCTCGACTCGTCGGTCCGCCAGCGCTGGCAGGTGGCCTACTGGATCCGCAAGCTGCGCCCCACCGTCGTGCTGGGCCACGACCCGTGGAAGCGCTACCGGCTGCACCCCGACCACCGTCACGCCGGCCACCTGGCGGTCGAGGGCATCGTCGCCGCCCGCGACCCGCACTTCTTCCCCGAGCAGGAGTTGGACCACCACCGTCCCGACGTCCTGTTGCTGTGGGAGGCCGACGAGCCCGACCACGTCGAGGACGTCACCGCCCACGTCGACGCCAAGCTGCAGGCGCTGCGGGCCCACCGCTCGCAGTTCCGCTCGACCATGGGCGTCGAGCCCGACGACCCCGAGGCCGAGGGTCAGTGGGATCGCTTCGCCGACCGGATCCGTCACCGCCTGGGCGAGTGGGGATCGATCGGCGGCTGCGAGCTCGGCGAAGGCTTCAAGCTGATCGACCGGCTCTAGACGACCGGCGTGCCGTTGCGGATGCGCCGGCGGGTGTCCCAGCCGTAGACGTTGAACGGGAACTGGCGCACGGCGCGGGGCAGGTGGCGGTCGACGCTGGCCCAGGCGCGCATCATGGCCTCGAACGCCCGCTGGCGCCGGCCGTCCCAGGGCAGGCCCAGCTCGGCCCGGAACGGCTCGGGCAGGAACCCCAGCGTCTGGAACTGCACGAGCGGTCCCACCAGCTGGGCCAGCGGTGTCGGCAGGAACGACGCCCGGGCGATGCCACGCAGGTAGCCCCGCGTGAGGTCGTCCATCTGGATGTGGGCGACCTCGGCGGCCCAGTACTCGGCGAAGGCCCGGCGGTCGGCCGGCCACTGCTCGTCGCGCACCTGCAGCGTGGTACCGAGCCGCGAGCAGTACCGGTAGAGCCGCTCCGCGGTGTCGTCGTCGAGGTCGGGGTTGAGCAGTCGCTGGATGTCCTCGACGCCCTTGTAGAGGCAGGCCGCCACCCACAGCTGCAGCTGTGGGTCGAAGGCGTCGAAGGCGACCGGGTCGCCAGGCCCGGAGTGCACGTGGCGGTGGACGCGGTTGATGTCGTGGCGGATCGCCGCGCGTTCGGCGTCGGTGCCGGTGAGGGCGATCACGAGGTAGGCCAGCGTGGTGCGCGTCCGCTTCAGCGGGTGCTCGTCGATGCGGCCGCTGGTCACCGGGCTCTTGGCGACGCCGTGACCGACCGGCAGCTTCGACAGCTGCATGATGACGTTGGCGCCGGCCGCAGCCATGCCGATCCCGTTCAAGGAGTCCTCGACGAGCGCGGCGATGTCGTCGTCCGAGGTGAGGGCGGTGGCGACCATGGCGGCCAGCCTAGGCAGGTGAAATGTCCGGATCGATGCCGGGCCGCACCGCCGCCGCTCAGTTGACGGAGGGGTCGGCCGGGTAGTGGGCCACGGCTCGCAGCGGCCCGCGCTGGCGGCGGAGCACGTCGCGCCAGAGCGTCTCGGGCGACGTCGTGAACACGTCGTCGTCCTGTGCCCGCACGACGTACCACCCCCCGAGGTCGATCTCTCCCTCGAGCTGCCCGCCGCTCCATCCGGCGTAGCCGGCGAACACGCGCATGGCGGCGATGCCCCCCGGCGCATCGGACGGGTCGGCGTGCAGGTCGATCACGCCGATGCTCGTGGTGAGCGGGCGGAAGACCACGCCGTCGTCGACGGCCCGGTCGGTGTCGTCGTCGTCGAGCAGGCCGGCGACCTCGGGGCCGGCGCTCGGGCAGCGGGCCAAGCAGATGGCGCCCTCGGGGCTGACCGGACCACCGACGTAGATGCGGTCGTCGTCGCCCAGGTAGGGCGCCCACGTGGGAACGGCGTCACGCACCTCGATCTCGCCGGGACGGTTGAGCACCAGCCCCAGGGCCCCGTCGGCGGAGTGCTCGATCAGGTACACGACGGTGCGCCGGAAGTTGGGGTCGTCCATCGCCGGTTCGGCGACGAGCAACCGTCCCCGCAGGCTCATGAGCCCCCGCGCAGGTCGAGCCCGAACGCCTGCTGGAAGCGGTCGAAGTACTCGTCGTCGGTGCCCGCCGCGCCGAGCGCCGTCCACTCCTGGTCGCTGAGCCGGGCGCGCCCCTCGGCCAGCTCGTCGCCGCCGTAGGCGCACGTGTAGCGGAGGCGGGCGCTGTCGTCGTCGATCGCGCCGGCGACGACCTCGGCGACCGACTCGGGTCGCACGTTGGCGTCGATGCCCGCCATGTAGAACGCGAACATCCGTCGGTAGGCGTCCGCGTACGGCGAGTCCTCGTGCAGGTCGGTGTGCTTGGCCAGCAGCGCGGTGCGGGTGACGCCGGGCTCGATGATCTTCACCCGCACGCCGAAGGGCGCCAGCTCCTGCGCCAGGTTCTCGCTGAGGCACTCGAGGGCCCACTTCGACGAGGCGTACACGGCCTGCGCCAGGGCGGCGACGCGACCCGCGACGGACGACACGTTGACGATGGTCCCCTCGCCGCGCTCGCGCATGGACGGCAGCACCGCCTGGGTGCAACGGATGACGCCCCAGTAGTTGACGTCGAAGACCGCCTTGCCCTCGTCGATGTCGATCTCCTCGACGGCCTTGTTGTACCCGAGGCCGGCGTTGTTGACGAGCACGTCGACACGCCCTTCGGCCTCCAGCACCCGGTCGATCCCCTCGTGGACCGACACGCCGTTGGAGACGTCCATCTCCAGGGGGTGCACGGCGGTACCGACCTCGTCGGCGATGGCGGCCAACTTGTCGCCGCGCGCCAGGTCGCGCATGGCGCCGTACACGGTGTTGCCGGCGGCGGCGAGGTGGACGGCGGTGGCCCGGCCGATGCCGGAGTTCGCACCCGTGACGACGATGACGGCCATGGGCCGAGTCTGGCATCGGCTGGGCCCTAGGGTCGCGCGCCGTGCTGGAGGACGGGACCTACGACGCCCTGGTGTTCGACGCCGAGGATCACTCCGATGGCGACCACGACGACGGCAGCGTCACCGTGCACCTCACCGTCCTCGCCGGCACCCACAAGGGCGAGGTGGTGTCGCTGACCTCGACCGACTGGACCGGCGACGCCCTCGACCTGCTCGGCATCCCGGCCACGATCACCGTTGCCGACGGGCACCCGTCAGTCGTCTTCGAGCCCTGACAGCGTCCGACGACTTGACAGCGTCCGGCGAAGGGCGTCCGCCACCTCGGCGGCGTGGGCGTCGGAGTCGTACTTCGTCCGGGGCCAGAAGAACCCGCGCAGCCCGTCGCCCTTGGTGCGGGGCACGACGTGCACGTGCAGGTGGGGCACGCTCTGGCTGACCGTGTTGTTCATGGCCACGAAGCTGCCCTGGGCACCGAGCGCGTCGACGAGGGCCACCGACACCCGCTGTGCCCGCTCGAAGAACGGACCGACGGACTCGACGGGGAGATCGGCCAGGGTCTCCACGTGGGTGCGGGGGACGAGGAGCACGTGGCCCGGAAACAGCGGTCGGACGTCGAGGAAACCGACGGCCACGTCGTCGTCGAGCACGACGTGGGCCGGAGCATCCCCGGACACGATGCGACAGAACACACACGAGGCCACGCCCGCATCCTGCCCGCTCGACCGGGTAGAGGGACGACCGTGGCTGTCGCGCGCATCGGATGCTCCGGGTGGTCCTACAAGGACTGGCGCGGCCCCGTGTACCCCGAGAAGGCGCCGTCGCGCACCTGGTTCGCCCACTACGCGGCGATGTTCGACACCGTCGAGCTGAACAACACCTTCTACCGGCTCCCCACGCCCGAGAAGGTCGACGGCTGGCGAGAGCAGGCGCCCGACGGCTTCGTCTACGCGGCCAAGGTCGGCCAGTTCTGCACCCACCGCAAGAAGCTCAAGGACCCCGAGATCTGGCTGCCACGGCACCTCGACCGCATCCGCCGCCTCGGCGACCACCTCGGCCCCAACCTCCTCCAGCTGCCCCCGAACTGGGGTCGCGACGTGGACCGGCTCGAGGCCGTGCTCGCCGTCCTCCCCGACGACATCCGCTGGGCGGTCGAGCTCCGCGATCCCAGCTGGGTGCACGACGACGTGTTCGATGCCCTCGCCCGGCACGGGGTGGCCCTGTGCCTCCACGACCTGCTGCCCGACCAACCGCAGGAGCTGACCACCGACTGGACCTACGTCCGCTACCACGGCCCCGACGCCGTGAACCACCCGTACCAGGGCCGGTACGGCCCCGATCGCATGGCCCGAGACGCCGAGCGCTTCGCCGCCTGGCTCGACGACGGCGTCGACCTGTTCGCGTACTTCAACAACGACTGGTACGGCAACGCGGTCGTCGACGCCGGCGATCTCCGGGACGACCTCGCCCCGTGGACGCCCTCCGTGACCAGCACCTGAGCGGGCCGTCACCACCATCCGCGTCCGCAGGCGCGCGCGGGGCCATCATCAAGAGCAGTGTTCGTCCGTTCCTTGGCACGACGACCCGGCCGATTCCCGGCCCCGGCGATCAGCCGTGCCCTGCGCCCCCAGGAGGCTGCATGACCCCGGACCCCGCACTCGTCGTCGACGCGTCCGCCGCACCGGTCGACCCCCTCGTCGCGGAGCGCACCACGCGGACCCAGGTGGTCCTCGACACGTCGGCACTGGTCGCGGACCCCGAGGGCGTGTTCCACGGCTACGAGGGCGAGGACCTGATCATCCCGCTCACCGTCATCGAGGAGCTCGACGGGCTGAAGAAGCGCCTCGACGCGGTGGGCATGGCGGCGCGCGACGTCCTGCGCCGCATCGAGAAGGTGCGCATCGACGCCGGCGGCGACCTGGAGACCCACCAGCCCCTGCCCGGCGGCGCCACCGTGCGCGTCGCCCTCAACGGTGTGCAGACCAGCCTGCTCCGCGAGCACGGCCTCGACCCCGACAAGCCCGACAACCGCATCATCGGCGTCGCCCTCGGACAGCGCCAGCCGGGCGGCCCCGACGTGCGCCTGGTGTCGAACGACACCGGCATGCGGGTCAAGGCGGCCACGTTCGGCCTGGCCAGCGGCGAGCACGACCCGCTCGACGCCGCCCGCCGCACGGGCACCGAGGACCACGGCTGGCGCGAGCTACAGGTCGAGCCGGCCCTGGTCGACGGGCTCTACGCCGGCGAACACAACCCGCCGGGCGCCGACGCCGTCACCGCCGCGCTGCGCTGCAACGAGTTCGGCGTGCTCCACGCCGGCAGCCAGTCGGCGCTGGTCCGCCGCCGGCCCGAAGGCCTGACGCTGGTGCCCAACGACCACCACGCCTGGGACCTGCGGCCCCGCAACAAGGAGCAGCGCTTCGCCCTCGACCTGCTGCTCGACGACGACGTGAAGGTCGTCGCCCTCGACGGCCCGGCCGGCACCGGCAAGACGCTCACCGCCGTCGCCGCCGCGCTGCAGCTCGTGGTCGAGGAACGGCGCTACTCCCGCATCTGCGTGTACCGGCCGGTGGTCCCGGTCGGCAAGGCCGATGTCGGCTACCTGCCCGGCACGCTCGACGAGAAGCTCGACCCGTGGATGGCGGCCATCACCGACGCCGTCTACGCCCTCACCGGCCCCGATCCCAGCGGCGACCGCAACCGCGAGGACGCCACCGAGGTCCTCGACGAGATCCGGGCCCGCGGGCAGCTGACCATGGAGTCGGTGACGCACCTGCGCGGTCGCACGCTGCACTCGAGCTTCGTGATCATCGACGAGTCGATGAACCTGTCCCCCCAGGTCGGCAAGACGATCCTCACCCGCATCGCCGCGGACTCCAAGGTGGTGTTCACCGGCGACACCAGCCAGATCGACGCCGCCTTCCTGTCCGAGCAGACCAACGCCCTCACCGCCCTGGTCACCGCCTTCGCCGGCCAGCAGTGCTTCGGTCACGTCCGCCTCCTGCGGGGCGAGCGATCACCGCTGGCCGAGCTGGCCGCCCGGCTCCTCTGACAGCCCGGCTCCTCTGACGGACATTCACCACATTCCGCCCTCTCTCTGTACTCGCACCACTACCGGTAGTAGTGTTGTGGCCACCTGACCACGCGCAGTACAGCCCGGTGCGCGTGGCTCGGGGAACCGTCGATCCGGAGAGTTTTGGGGAGAGGGCTGTGGACCACGACGTCATCGCATTGAGGAACTGGGCCGGCCAGAACTGGATGAGCCGAGCCGCCTGTGCCGGGAAGACGAGCCTGTTCTTCCCGCCGCTCGCCGAACGCCCGCAGGCCCGGGCCCGGCGTGAAGCCAAGGCCGCCGAGCTGTGCGGGAACTGCCCGTCGCGGGTGCCGTGCCGCGACTACGCCCGCAACCACCGCGAGTTCGGGTTCTGGGGCGGTGAGAACGAGGAGCAGCGCACGCGCGCCGGCTTCCCCGTGCCCAACCCCATCGGCGCCCGCCGCCGGGCCGCCAGCTGAGCGCACAGCGCGCCTCCCACCGGCTCTGTCGTCGGTCGGTGACAGCTGTTGTCACGAACTGACGGGATTCGCTCCGTAGCATTCGTGCCGTGCCCACGGACGCGTCGCCGCCGGAGGATCCCGAGCAGGCGCTCGGCGGCTCCCACGACGACGGGCCGCGGCTGCCCACGCCCGAGGAGCTGTCCACCTACCGGCCGGCGCAGGACCTGTTCGTGGCCCTGCTCGACATCGTGTCCGAGGCCACGCTCGGTCGCCCGCTGCGACCGCGGCTGAAGGTCACGCCCGCCGGCCTGCTGCGGGGCGAGGTCGACCTGGTCAAGATCGAGCTGCCCGCCTACGCCGTGGCCGGCCTCGTGGTCGACCGCTTCGTGGTGCGAGCCGAGCACGTGCGGGTCGTCCCCGGCTTCCCCCCAACCTTGGTGGCCGAGCCCGTCGGCCTGCGTGCCGTGGTATCACAGGCCAACGTCGACCGCTGGACGCGCGACCTGCGGCTGCCGGTCCGGCTCCGCCTCACCGAACAGGGCGTGGTGACCACGACGGGCATCGGCGGCATCCGCGTCACCGAGCTGGTCACCGAACCGACCATCGCCGGCGGCTTCTTGAAGCTGCAACCGCTGCGGGCGTCCATGCTGGGGGTGCCGGCGCCGTTGCTGCGCTTCGTGCGGGGCTACCTGCCCCTGCCGCCGCTGCCCCGCAGCGCCAAGCTCGAGTCGGTCGACCCCGGCGACGGCGAGCTCACGCTCACCTTCCGGATCGACCGTTTCGAGCAACCGCTCACGCCGGCGGTCACCTCCCGACTCCGCAACCTGCTCGACCTGCCGCTTCCCGGTCTGCGCTGAGCGATCGGGCCGTCCGGGGGATCCACCGCTGTCCGTCACGGGATCCCTACGCTTCGGTCAGCACGGACCAGGGGGTGTGACCGGATGCGTCGCTTGCCGATCTACGGACTCGACATCGAGACCGACACGACGGTGGACGGCCTCGACCCGAGCGTGTCTCGCATCGTCGCCGTGGCCTTGTCCACCGACGTCGACGAGCTGTTCGAGGGCCCCGAGGACGAGCTGCTCGCCGGCCTCGATGCCCGCCTCGCCGAGCTGCCCGCCGGCGTGATCGCCACGTGGAACGGCTCGGCGTTCGACCTGCCCTTCATCGCCGACCGGGCCGCACGCTGGCGGCTCCGCCTGGGCCTGCACCTGGCCGCCGACCCGCGCATCCGGCACCGCCACGATCCGCTCCCCGGCCACGACCACTGCTACCGGGCCGGCTGGTACGGGCACCAGCACCTCGACGCCTACCGCGTGTACCGCGACGACGTCGGCCCCGCCCTGCGCATCTCGTGCTCGCTCAAGTCGATCGCCCGCTTCGTCGGCCTGGCGCCCATCGAGGTCGACCGGGCCCGCATCCACGACCTGTCGCGCGAGGCGCTGCACGCCTACGCCGCCTCCGACGCCCGGCTGGCCCGGGTGCTCACCGAACGGCGCTGGACCACGGCGTCACGGCGCATCGACCAGCTGCCGCTCCACGCCGCCGCCGGCTGAGCCGTCTACGGCGCGGGAGTTGTGAGCCCCTGGCGAACAACTCCAGAAGTGAGCGCAGCGAACGGCTCAGCCGGGCACGAGCTCGCGCAGCGCCGAGCGCTGGGCGGCCGGCAGGCTGTTCCAGTCGTAGATCGAGCCGCCGATGGCGCCGGTGTCCTCGAGCGCCCGGCGGAAGGCACCCAGATCGTCGAGCGTGGTCTCGTCGCCGATGCCGCCGACCAGGTGGACCACGGCATCGGGTCGTCCCAGATCGGCGCGCATCCGCCGCACCGACTCCTCGGTGTAGGGGTACGGGTCCCGGTAGCCGGAATCGACCGAGCGGGTGGTCCAGTAGGCCATCGGGAGCCACACGTCGTAGTCGGCGTCGATCGCCCGCCACGGGAACTGCGGCCAGTAGCCGGGGTTGATCACCTCGAGCTGGACGGCCGGCGGGACGATCGCACCGAGGGCCTCGCCCGTGCGGGCGTCGCGCAGCCGCTGCGACAGCTCGACCAGCCGCTGCGACCGCTCCTGGTCGTCGGTGACGCCCTGGATGTACTCGATGTCGACGGCGACCCCGTCGAAGCGGTGTCCGAACCGGGAGAACTCGGCCACCGCGGTCAGGCGATCGAGGTCGAGGTCGACATCGACGAACGTGGGCAGGTACCAGCCGACCACGTGCATGCCACGGGCGTGGGCCCGCACCAGGAACTCGGCCAGCAGGTCCTGCTCGAGCAGCCGACCAGGGGCGCGGTCGTCGGGCCGTGAGGCCTGCAGGTACACGGTGCGCACGCCCAGGTCGGCCCACTGGTCGACGACGTCGGGGGTCACGGCCGGATCGGCACCCGACTGGTACGAGGGCGAGAAGTCGAATGCGTCGACCCACACGCCGAGGCCGCCGTACACGGCCACGTTGCGGGGGGCGGGCTGCTCGGCCCGCAACAGCCCCATCAGGACGCCGGCGGCCTCGGTGTGGGGCTGGTCGTCACCGCCACCGGCCGACGCCACCACCAGCCGGAGCCCGAAACCGACCAGGAAGACCCCGACGCAGGCCACCCAGAACCCACGGGGCACCTTGGCATCGGCAGTGGACATGCCGGGCCGACGGTACCCGCAGCCGCCGCGCGCCTGCGCGCGCCGGCAACTACGCGATGGAGATGCGACCGGGCCAGAACGCGCCCAGGTGCTGGGCGAACTCGGCGTGCGACGGGCCCGCCGTCTCCAAGGCGGTGAGCACGCCGTGGAGCATGGCGCGGTAGAAGTCGTCACCCTCTTCGCGCACCAGCGGCAGACCGGTGCGGGCCCGGCACTCGGTGAGCGCGACCACGACCCGCTGCAGGGCGTGGAGGTGGTACTCGAGCTCTTCGGCCGACAGTTCGGCCTCCCAGAGGAACAGTCCGTCGCGAGGAGCGGCGAGACGGGCGCAGCGCTCCCACGAGGCCAGGTAGCCCTCGAAGATGTCGCGCACCTCGGGCGTGTAGCAGTCGCCCGGGGCCCCCCGGGAGAACTCGTCCAGAACGCCCCGCGCGTGGCTCAGCCACGCGGTGGCGCAGGTGGTTGCCACGGGTCCGATGACCACTCGCACGCCGCGACGTTTGCACATCGCCCGGGCCGGGGCCAGCCGGACCGGGCCCGGGGGCCAACCGCTCAGGGTTCCATGGCGATCAGCACGTCCTCGACCACCTCGGCCTCGGTCCGGTCGAGGACCATGGCCGACACGCGGAAGACGGTGAGCAGACCGAGCCAGAGCCCGAACATGGCGTCCTCGACGCCGACCCGGGTGATCAGCGCCTCGACCGACGGACGGATGCCGCCGGCGGTTGCGGCGATCATCGTGAGGGTCTCGGTGAGCAGCTCGATGCGACCCTCGGGGACGGCCCCGTCGAGAGCCAGGCGGCTGACCAGGTCGGGGGCCAGCAGCGTCTCCTCGGTCTCGAGCACCATGCGCCGCAGGGCGATGGCGCCGGTGTCCAGCAGCGCATCACCGACCGCGACCGCCGTGTGCTCGAGGATGGCCTGCTGCAGCATCTGGGCCGCGGCCTGACCGTCGGCTTCGATCGTCTGCAGCTCGAGGGCCTCACGCAGCTGGTCGTGCAGTTCCATGCTGCGGACCATACCGACGCCCGCTACGGATGCCGCGACCCGGGAGAGACCTCGGGTGCGGGGACCTCGGAGGCGTCGAGGGCCGCGCGCACGGCCGGCACCCGGTCGAGCACGGCCACCAGGAACACGGCGTAGACGATGCCGTAGACGGCACCGCCGGGTCCGTAGATCGTGTACCCGAGGACGGCGACCACCCAGATCACCGCAGGACCCACGGCGACACCCCAGGCACCGATCTTGTGGTTCAGCCACAACGCCTCGATCATCTGCAGGACGAAGGCCACGGCCAGGACGACGACGGCGCTCTTCCCGGTCTGCAGGCCGCCGGCCAGTGCCACCGCCGGCAGCACGCCGAGGAGGATGCCCACGTCGGGCAACATGGCGGCGACGCCGGCGACCACGCCGAGCACGATCGGCGCCGGCAGGTCGAGCCAGGTGGCCTCGGCCCACACCAGCAGACCGACCGTGCCGCCGAGGGCGAGCAGGGCGCCGACGGTACGGCGGGCGCGGGTGGCGGCGTCGTACAGGGTGGTCAGCACCAGCCGTCTTCGGTGGTCGTCGTCGATCCGGTCGACCGCGCCCTGCACGATGCCGGGCCCGTAGAGCAGGAAGAAGATGGTGAGGATGGCGCTCACGAAGTACACCGGCGCCGTCGGGGCGTTCTCGGCCAGCGTGCCGCCGCCGCTGCCGACCCGGTTGTCGAGCTCGCGCAGGAACTCGTCGACCCGTCCGGAGAGGTCGAGGTCCCGCATCAGCCGGCCGATCTCGTCGTCGCGGTTCTCCAGCGCTGCCGTGGCGTCGGGGGCCACGTCGCGCAGGCGGGTGACCTCGTGGTCGAGGTCACGAACGGCGCCGAAGACGAGCGCACCGAGGCCGGCACCGACCACCAGGAACGTGAGGATGACCGCGGCGAGCCGGGGGATGTAGCGCCCGAGGCCGTTCACCAGCGGCTCGACCAGCACCGCCACCGCGGCGGACGCCGCCGCCCACCCCAGCACCCGGTGCGCCGACACGAAGGCGTTGCGCAGGACGAGGAACCCGACGACGGCGGCCACGATGAGCAGCGCGGACCGTGGGGTGATCCGCACCGAGCGGACGACGTCGCCGGCATCGGTGATCCGCGACGCCTCCGACATCGGGCCGTACGGTACCGACGGTGACCACCGAGGCGAGGGATGCGCAGACGCCACCGCCCGGCGACGGGCGCGGCCCCCGACGCCTCGTCCTCGAGCTCGACACCACCTCGGCGCTCATCCTCATCGGCGTCGGCCTGGCCGCGGCCGCCGTGCTCGCCGTGGTGCACCAGGCACCGTCGATGCTGGCCCGAATCTTCATCGGCATCGTGCTCGCCCTGGCACTCGACCCGGTGGTGGTCCGCATCCAGCGGCGCAGGCGGTGGCGGCGGGGCACGGCGGTCGCCCTGGTCGGCACCGCGCTGGGGTTGGCGTTCTTCTCGGTCCTGCTCGTCCTGGGTCCCCGCGCCATCGACCAGGCGTCGAGTCTGCGTCGCGACCTCCCCACCACCGTCGAGGATGCCTACTCGTGGCCCATCGTCGGCGACCGACTCCAGCAGCAGGACGCGGCGCAGCGAGTGCGTGACGCCATCCAGAACCTCCCGTCCGAGCTCAGCGACCGACAGATCACCCGGTTCGCCGAGGACCTCCTCGGTGGGTTGCTCACCACCATCGTCGTCCTCGTGACCGCTGTGGTGGTGATGCTCGACGGCGAGGTCCTGGTCAACCGGATGCGCGCCCTGGTCGACGGCGAACGCCGCGAGCGCATCGACAGCATCGGCCGGGTCGTCTACCGGACGTTCGGCAACTACTTCGCCGGCTCGCTGTTCGTCGCCATCCTCAACGGCTTCGTCGTCCTCACCCTGGCCCTGGCGCTGGGCGTTCCGCTGGCACCGCTCGCCGCGCTGTGGTCGATGCTCACCAACCTGATCCCCCAGATCGGCGGCTTCCTCGGTGCCTCGTTCCTGGTGCTGCTGGCGTTCACCCAGGGTCCGATCACCGCAGCCGTCGCCCTGATCGTGATCGTCGCCTACCAGAACTTCGAGAACAACGTGATCCAACCCGCGGTGGTGGGACGCGCCGTCAACCTCACGCCGCCGACCACGATGCTCGCCGCCCTGGTGGGCGGTGCGGTGGCCGGCATCCCGGGGGCACTGGTCGCCACCCCGGTGGTGGGCGCGATCAAGGTGCTCTACCTGCGCGAGGTCGACGGTGCACCGGTGCCCGACGACGTGCCCGTCGGCACCCTCGGCGCCGGCAAGGGCGGTCCGGGGATGCTGCGGCGCACCTGGTCACGCATCGTCGGTCGCTGAGCTGCCGCCCGCCCGGTGGCAGCCGGCGAGGTGGTCGTCGACCAATCCGGCCGACTGCATGAAGGCGTAGACGATGGTGGGCCCGACGAAGCGAGCGCCCCGGCCGCGCAGCGCATCGGCCAGGGCGGCCGACCCGGCGGTGTGGGCGGGGATGTCGTCGATGGTGGTCAGTGGCTCCTGCCGGGGCGGGGGCGCGAACGACCACACGAGCGCCGACAGCGACGTTCCCTCGTCGGCCAGCTCCTGTGCCAGGCGAGCCAGCCGGATGGTGGCCTCGATCTTCTTGCGGTGGCGGACGATGCCGGCGTCGCCGAGGAGACGCTCGATGTCGGGTTCGTCGTAGGCGGCGACGGTGTCGATGTCGAAGCCCTCGAACGCGGCCCGGAACGCCTCACGCTTGCGCAGGATGGTGATCCAGGCCAGGCCAGCCTGGAACGACTCGAGGGCGAGGAGCTCGAACACCTCGCGCTCGTCGGTGGTCGGCCGACCCCACTCGTGATCGTGGTAGGCGACGTAGAGCGGATCGTCGCCACACCACCAGCAGCGGGTGACGCCGTCGGATCCGGTGATCAGGGACATGGGGTCGGCACGGAGCGAGTCAGAGGTGGCCGACAGGACGTCGGCCGTCACCGTCGGGAGCGCCGGCACGCCGGCGAGCAGGTGACAACGAAGCGGAGACATGGATGTCGAAGCGAGTCAGAAAATGGTGTAGCCGCCGTCGGCGACCACCGAGTCGCCGGTGTGCCAGTCGACGGACTTGTCGCACAGGTAGGCGGCGAGCTTCACGTAGTCGTCGCCGGTGGCCCACCGGCGCACTGGCGTCCGGCTGGTCGTGACCTCGCGGAAGCGCTCGTTCTGGTAGCCGTCCTCGGCCAGCTCGGTGCGGGTCCAACCAGGCAGGACGGCGTTGACCCGGATCTTGTGGCGGGCCAGGGCGACGGCGCCGGCCCGCACCAGACCGAGCAGCGCCGTCTTCGACGCCCCGTAGTGGGCGTTCGTCGCCGCGCCGTGGATGGCCGAGGTCGACGACACGGCCACGACGGCACCGCCCTCGCCCTGCTCGACCATCTGGCGGGCGCAGTCGCGGATGGTCAGGAAGGCGCCATCGAGGTTGACCGCCATCATGCGCCGCCACTCGTCGTAGGTGAGGTCGAGGAAGCCGACCGGGCCGGTGGTGCCGGCGTTGGCCACGCAGATGTCGATGCGACCGAGCTGCTCGACCGTCTCGGCGACGGCGGCGGCCACCGAGGATTCCTGGGCGACGTCGCACGACACGGCGATGGCGTCGACACCGTGGCCCTGCAGTTGCTCGACGGCGGCGGCGGACTTGTCGGCGTTTCGGGCCCACACGGCCACGGCGGCGCCGGCGCGGGCGCAGCCCTCGGCGAAGCCGAGACCGATGCCGCCGTTGCCGCCGGTGACCACGGCGACCTGTCCCGAGAGATCGTGGAGCATGCGCCGTGTCTACCGCAGCGCGGGCGGGGCGCTACGAACGGCCGGCGGCGAGCTTGGAGTAGTCGACGCTCCACCACCGCTCGGGGCGCATGACGAACTTGAGGCTCTGCTCGTCGCTGCTCTCGACGTACTCGTCGCCGAGGTCGGGCCCGAAGTAGCGGTGGGCCAACGGGCGGGAGTCCTCCTCGTCGTCGGCGGCGCGGATGGAGACGATGGGGCCCTCGACGCTGACGTAGCGGTAGAAGGGCGGCGTCTCGTCCTGGACGCACAGGCTGAAGCGCATGGCCTGCTGCAGCAGGCGGCCCTTCACGGAGTCTTCGGGGGTGAGCACCCACAGCTCGCCGCCGGGCCGGTACTGGTACCAGATGGGCACGGCCAGCGGTGGGCCGTCGGGGCGCTCGACGGAGATCACACCGACGTGCACGTCGGCGAGGAACTCCTCGCGCTCTTCGACGCTCATCGCCAGGCTCACGTCGCACCGCCGGGTTCGTTCGACGACGTGCGCAGGGCGTCGCGCAGCCGGGCGATCATCTCGTCGTCGAAGTTGGCGTACACCAGCTCGGCGCCGGCGAAGCGGTGCACCTCGGTGACCAGGTCGTCCTCGACGATCTTGCTGGCCAGGATGGCGACGGTGGCCGTGTTGGGCTTGACCGCCTCGCGGAACCAGGCGACCCACTCGTCGGAGATGCCGAGGTCGACGACCTTGGCGGTGAGGGCGCCGGCGCCGGCGCCGATGGCCGCACCCGCCGCCCAGCCGACGGGGCCGCCGAGGATCAGACCGAACAGCCCGGTCCACATGCCGCCGGACAGCGCGGACCGGCCGGGCTGGGGGTCGATGGTCTCCCGGACCACGGTCTTGCCGCTCTCGTCCTTGTTGACGATGACGGCGTCCTCGAGCACGAGGGAGCCGTTGGCCTTCAGCCGGGTGACGGCGGTGAGGAACTCCTGGGCCCGGTAGATGTCGGGGAAGGAGACGCCCACCAGCGTCTGGGGGATGATGTCCGGGTCCTTGCCGGCGTCGCTCGCGTCAGAGGTCACGGACACAGACTCCCACGAACTCAGCCCTCGCTGTGCGTCACGGCGGGTTCGTCCATCCACTCGCGCAGCGTGTTCTTGAGCTTGATCTGCTGGATGAAGATGTCGTGCTCGGGGAGCAGGTCGGGGTTCGCCACCATCGGTGCCTTGAAGTAGAAGCTGAGCCACTCCTGCACGCCCTTCTCGCCGGCGCGCGCGGCCAGGTCGAAGAACAGCGCCAGATCGAGCACCAACGGGGCGGCCAGGATCGAGTCGCGGCACAGGAAGTTGACCTTGATCTGCATCGGGTAGCCCATCCACCCGAAGATGTCGATGTTGTCCCAGCCCTCCTTGTTGTCGCCCCGGGGCGGGTAGTAGTTGATGCGCACCACGTGGTCGATGTTCGAGTACAGCTGGGGGTAGGCGTCGGGCTGCAGGATGGTGTCGATCACGCCGAGCTTGGACACCTCCTTGGACTTGAAGTTCTCGGGGTCGTCGAGGACCTCGCCGTCGCGGTTGCCCAGGATGTTGGTGGAGTACCAACCCCGCAGGCCGAGCATGCGGGCCTTGAAGCCGGGCGCCAGGATCGTCTTCATCAAGGTCTGCCCGGTCTTGAAGTCCTTGCCGCCGATGGGCACGCCCTCGCGGTCGGCCAGCTCGAGCATGCAGGGCAGGTCGGTGGTGAGGTTGGGGGCGCCGTTGGCGAACGGGACGCCGCTGAGCAGGGCGGCGTAGGCGTAGATCTGGCTGGGGCTGATCTCGGGGTCGTCGTCGCGCAGGCCCTGCTCGAACGACTCGATGCTCCGGTGCACGGCGGTGGGCTCGCGATATGCCTCGGTGGACGCGCACCACACGATGACCAGGCGCGAGCAGTCGTTCTCGGTGCGGAACCGCTCGATGTCGGCCATGACCTGCTCGGCCAGGTCCATCTTGTTGCGGCCGGTCTTGACGCGAGCACCGTCGAGCTTGGACACCCACCGCCTGTCGAACACCGCGTCCATGGCGACGATGCCCTCCATCTCGCCGGAGATCGACGCCAGGTCGCGCTCCTCGAGCACGCCCGCGGTGCGGGCCGCCTCGAGGGCGTTGGCCGAGATGGGGTCCCACCCGCCGAACACCAGGTCGTCGAGCGACGCCAGCGGCACGAAGTCCTTGATGAAGGGGTTCCGCCCCTCGGAGCGCTCGCCCAGGCGGATGTGGGCCATCTGGGTCAGTGAACCGATCGGCGTCTCGCCGGTCTCGCGCGCCTTGAGCACCCCGGCGATGAAGGTCGAGGCCACGGCACCGAGGCCGGGGAGCAGGACGCCGAGCTTGCCGTCGGCGGGAGCGATCTCACGTGCGGTCATGGCCCGATCATACGAACAAGGCCCGCCGCTGACCCCAGGCGACCGGCTGCCACCGACCGGACACGGCACTAGCGTCGCTGCATGTCTCTCGACCTCGACACGGTGTCCGCCCTCGAGCTCGCCGGTTCCATCCGGTCGGGGCAGGTGTCACCCAGCGAGGTGATGGAGGCCACGCTGGCCGCCATCGACGAGCGCAACCCGGCGCTGAACGCCGTGATCTGGCTCGACGAGGACGACGCCCGGGCCCAGGCCCGGGCCGCCACCGACCGGATCGCCGCCGACGGCGCCGACGGGCTGCCGCCGTTCTTCGGTGTGCCGCTGCCGGTCAAGGACCTGACCCCGGTCGCCGGGCAGCCGTGCACCCTCGGCTCCGCCGGCGCCGGCGACCAGCCGGCCGAGGAGACGGCGTTGGTCATCGAGCGGCTCGTCCAGGCCGGGTTCCTGCTCTGCGGGCGCACCAACTCGCCAGAGTTCGGCACGATCACCGCTACGGAGAACACGCGGTACGGCATCACCCGCAACCCGTGGAACCTCGACCACACCCCCGGCGGCTCGTCGGGAGGCGCCTCGGCGTCGGTGGCCGGCGGCCTGTTCAGCGTGGCCCACGGCGGCGACGGCGGCGGCTCCATCCGCATCCCCGCCAGCTGCACCGGCCTGGTCGGCCTCAAGACGTCGCGCGGCCGGATCCCCGGGCTGACCGTGTCGTGGGAGGGTGCCGACGTCGAAGGGGTGCTGACCCGCACGGTCGCCGACACCGCGGCGATCCTCGACCTGGTCTCGCCTCCCGACCCGTTGAGCTGGTGGAACGCACCGCAACCCGCCCGGCCGTTCGCCGACGAGGTCGGGACCGACCCGGGGCGGCTGCGGATCCTGACCACCAGCGACGCGCCGATGGACCTGCCCGTCGACGCCGAGTGCCGGCGGGCCGTCGAGCGCACCGCCGCCCTGCTCGACAACGCCGGGCACGAGATCGTCGACGTCCCGTTCGACACCTACGCCGGCGACTTCGCTCCTCACTTCGCACGTGTCGTCGACGCCGGGCTGGCCGACAAGCCGGTCGACTGGGATCGCGTCCATCCGTACAACCGGATGGCGCGCGACCGGGCCGCCGCCGTCGACAGCCTCTCGTACGTGGCCTCGGTCGCCGGGCTCCAGCGCTGGACCCGCAAGCTCGTGGCCCAGTGGGGCCGCGACTTCGACCTGCTGGTGCTGCCGACCATGCCGATCCAGCCACCGCCGGCCGGCGAGATGCTCGGCCAGATCGACGAAGACCCGTCGTCGGCACCCACGGCGCTCCTGCCCAGCGTCATCTTCACCTCGATCTTCAACATGAGCGGCCTGCCCGCCATCTCGATGCCCGTGCACGTGGCCGGCGACACCGGCCTTCCCATCGGTGTGCAGCTGGTCGCCCCGCCCTGGCGCGAAGACCTGCTGCTGCGGGTGGCGGCCCAGATCGAGGCCGCGCTGCCGGCGTGGGCCGACCGCCGACCCGACACCTCAGCTCTGGGCTGAGCTACACGGTGACGAGGCGCTCGAAGACGAACTCGTGCTCGAGCCGGCCGGTGACCCGCTCGGCGCCCGGTGCGCGGGCCGGCACCGGCGACGCCTGGAGCAGCCGCCAGCCATCGGCCAGGGCGTCGCTGCCACGCGCGTACGGAGGTGAGCCCGGCAGCTCGTTGTCGCGGCGGGCACCGTCGTGGAACGACCACCCGACCACCCGGCCGTCGAGCCCGGAGTGCTCGAGGTACAGGAACAGCACCTGCTGGCGCTGGGTCTCGGGGTCCATCACGACGTGACCGCCGCCGGCGGGATGGCCGAGGGGTGCACCGCCGCCGCCTCGAGCGACGCCCGCTGCTCGGTGCGCGTGAGGTACCAGTCGACGTCGTAGTGGTCGTCGCCGGTCAGGTACCGCCACAGCTGCGACCGGTTGGCCAGCTCGAGTCGGTAGTCGGCTTCGCCGTACCAGGGCTCGCGGTGGCGCAGGACGGCGGCGACCGAGTCGGTCCGGAACCGGGCGAAGACGTGGTCGTCGGGACCGTTGTGCACGGCGGCCAGATCGCTGGTGTCCCACTGGCGCACCTGCGGCATCGTCGGGTTGAGCCGGATCTTGTACATCAGCCGGTCGGTGTCCGACGGGTTGGGCATGCCGCGGTGCCACAGCCCCTGGTGGAACAGCAGCACCGAACCGGCCGGGCCGGACCACTGCTGCTCGCCGGCCAGGTGCTGGTAGCGGCCGACGTCGGTCTCGTGCACCCGCCGCAGGTGCGTGCCCGGCACGTAGCCGGTGCCGCCGGCGTCCGGGGCGACCTCGTGGGGGAAGTAGAACAGCTGCACGTCGAAGGCCACGGTCGGGTCGATCATGGCGTCCTGGTGGAGCGGCTGACCGAACGGCGAACCGGCCGGGTTGTGGTGCACGAAGTCGTGGTCGAACACCGGATCGGGCCCGAGCAGCGACCGCAGCGCGCCGGCGACGACGGGCAGGCGCAGCACGGCGCCGATGGCCGACGGGTCGGGGTACAGCTCGTGCAGCGGCTGTCCGCTGGACGGCGCGTTGGGCCGGGCCGGCGTGCCCCAGGTGGCGAGGACGGTGCCCAGCTCCTCGATGGCTGCCTGGTTGATGTCGTCGGGCACGGCCGCGGGGAACGCGAGCACCCCACGAGCCACGAACTCGGCGACCTGCGACGTGGTGAGCAATTCCCCCATGGCCGGGGAATCTAGGCGGCGGGCGCGAGCCGGAACCCACGGACTGCAGGAGCGATCGCGACGGTCCCTACCATCGGGCCGTGCGCATCCGCCGAACCGCCGCCGTCGTCGTCGGCCTCGCCGCGGCCGGCTGGGTCATCGCCCGCCGCTCCCGCCCGGGACGCCTCGCCGCCACCGGTGCCGACCACCTGGTCGTGGCGCCGGCCCGCAACCTCAACAACAAGCGGGCCCGGGCGATGGAGATGGCACGCGTCGGACGCCGGACCGGCGGCGATTACGCCCTGCACCGCGCCCGACGGATCTTCGCCGACGCCGAGCGCCGCGAGGAGCTCGACACCGCCTTCGAGATGAAGACCGCCGCCCAGGTGGCCGAGTCGCTCGGCCACATGAAGGGCGCCATGATGAAGCTCGGGCAGATGGCGAGCTACCTCGACTCGGGCATGCCCGAGCACGTGCGCGAGGCGCTGTCCCAACTGCAGGCTGACGCACCGCCGATGAGCGCCGAACTCGCCGCCGGCGTGGTCATCGCCGAGCTGGGTGCGCCACCCGAGGAGATCTTCCTCGAGTGGGACCCGGTGCCGATCGCGTCGGCGTCCATCGGACAGGTCCACCGCGCCATCACCCGCGACAACCAGGCGGTGGCGGTCAAGGTCCAGTACCCGGGCATCGACGAGGCCATCGAGTCCGACCTGAGCAGCGCCAACTTCGTCTTCGGCGGCCTCGGCGTGCTCTTCCCCGGCCTCGAGTCGGGGCCGCTGGTCGAGGAGCTGCGCACCCGTGTGCTCGAGGAGCTCGATTACCGCCTCGAGGCCGACAACCAGCGGCTGTTCGCCGACTTCTACCGGGGCCATCCCTTCATCCACGTCCCCGACGTCATCGACGAGCTGTCGTCGCAGCGGGTGCTGACCACCGAGCTGGCCGAGGGCGTGCGCTTCGACAAGGTCCGCGGCTGGCCCCAGGACGAGCGCGACCTGGCCGCCGAGACGATCTTCCGCTTCGTGTTCCGCAGCCTGTACCGCCTGCGTGCCTTCAACGGCGACCCCCATCCGGGCAACTACCTGTTTCGCCCCGGCGGCCACGTGGTGTTCCTCGACTTCGGGCTGGTCAAGCGGTTCACGGCCGACGAGATGGAGACCTTCTCGTCGATGATCCGCTCGATGGTGCTCGACCGCGACGTGGCCAGCTTCCGGGCGACGATCGAGCGGATCGGGCTGCTCAAGCCGGGTGAGCCGTTCTCCGACGAGCTGGTCGAGGAGTACTTCAGCCACTTCTACGCGTGGGTGCTCCGCGACGAGGTCACGACGATGACGCAGGAGTATGCCTCCGAGTCGGTCCGGCGCATCTTCGACACCACCGGCCCCTACGGCGACATCATGCGGGCCGCCAACGTGCCACCGGCGTTCGTGATCATCCAGCGCATCAACCTCGGCCTGTTCGCCCTCATGGGTGACCTGGGGGCCAGCGCCAACTGGCGCCGGATCGCCGAGGAGCTGTGGCCCTTCGTCGACGGCCCGCCCGCCACCCCGCTCGGCGAGCTCGAGCAGGACTGGGACAGGACCACCCCCTCCTGAAACTGGCAGTCGCTGCGTACCACCCCAGCGGAATCTGGCAGCCGATCGTGATCACGCCGGTGCCGCCGGCGTCGTAGCGTCGGCGGCATGTGCCGTTCGATCACCACCCTCCGAGGCCTCGAACCCGCCGCCACGCCCGAGGAGATCGACGCGGCGGCCCGACAGTTCGTCCGCAAGATCTCCGGCATCCGCCACCCGAGCGCGAACACCGAGGAGCCCTTCCAGCGGGCGGTCACCGAGATCGCCGAGGTCGCGGCCCGGTTGCTCGACGAACTGCCACCCCGCCGGCAGCCGCCCAAGACCGTGCCGCCCACCCGGCGCGGCCACCCAGCCTGACCGGACCGCGGTCGCCCGCCGCCGCCGTAGGGTCGGGGACATGCCTGGACTGCTCGACGGTGACCCGATCCGCACGCTCGACGCCTACGTCGCCAAGGGCGGCGGCGAGGCGTTGCGGATGGTCGACGAGATCGGCCCCGACGGCGTGCTCGACGAGCTCGACGCGTCGGGCCTCCGCGGCCGGGGCGGCGCCGGCTTCCCCACCGTCA
The DNA here is from genome assembly GCA_963800295.1 of uncultured Acidimicrobiaceae bacterium. Lineage (GTDB taxonomy): Bacteria > Actinomycetota > Acidimicrobiia > Acidimicrobiales > Salinilacustritrichaceae > Salinilacustrithrix. The sequence continues at coordinate 149,006 of CAWDAJ010000002.1, read as the reverse complement.
CCAAGTGGCGATCCATCGCCGCTGGCGGCTCCGATGCCGGCGAGCGCTACGTCGTGGCCAACGGCGCCGAGGGTGAGCCTGGCACGTTCAAGGACCGGACGCTGCTGCGCCACGACCCGTTCTCGGTGGTCGAGGGCCTGCTGGTGGCGGCCCGCACGGTGGGCGCCCGCCGGGCGTTCATCGCCCTGAAGCGCACGTTCGAGACCGAGATCGATCTGGTGGCCGACGCCGTGGCCCAGGTGGCGGCGGCCGGGTGGGCGCCCGAGGTCGAGATCGACCTGGTGCAGGGGCCCACCGAGTACCTGTTCGGCGAGGAGAAGGGGCTGCTCGAGGTGATCGAGGGCGAGGACCCGCTCCCCCGCCTGTTCCCGCCCTACCTGTACGGGCTGTTCACCACCAACCCGCAGTTCGGGTGGTCGGCCGGCGCACCCGGCACCGACTACGAGCCCGAAGGCTCCAACCCGACGCTGGTCAACAACATCGAGACCCTGTCGACCGTCCCCCAGATCGTCCGCCACGGCGGCGAGTGGCACTGCCGGTGGGGCACCGAGGAGTCGCCCGGCACGCTCATCTGCACCATCTCCGGCGACACCGTCCGCCACGGCGTCGGCGAGTTCGAGCTCGGCACACCGGTCCGCGAGGTCCTGCTCGAGCTCGGCGGCGGGATGCCCGACGGCCGGGCGGTCAAGTACCTGCTGGGTGGGGTGTCCAACCCGATCCTGCGCGGCGAGCACCTCGACACCCCGCTCACCTACGAGCACCTCGAAGCCCTGGGCACCGGCCTGGGCACGGGCGGGTTCATCGTGTACGACGACACCACCGACCCGGTCGAGCTGGCCATGGCCGTCGAGCGCTTCCTGTCGGTCGAGTCGTGCGGCCAGTGCCCGCCGTGCAAGCTCGGCGGTCAGGCCATCCTCGAGACGCTGGTCGAGATCGGCGCCGCCACCGAGAGCCGGCTCTACGGTCGGCTCAACGGCTGGCTGGCCCAGGTCACCGACGGGTCACGCTGCTTCCTCGCCGAGCAGCAGCGCCGGGTGGTGTCCAGCCTGGTGCCCGACATGCACGACCCGTCGATGCGCGCCGCCGAGCGGGGCCTGCTCATGGCCCCGATCCTCGACCTGGTGGACGACCGCTTCGTGCTCGACGAGAAGCAGGCCCGCAAGCGCCCCGACTGGACCTACGCCGAGGCCTAGCGGGCGGTGGAGCCCTTGCCGCGACCCGTGAAGCCGAACAGGTGACCGGCGATGCGGCGGATCTGGATCTCCTCGGCACCCTCGGTGATCCGGTAGCGCCGGTGGTGGCGGTAGATGTGCTCGAAGGCCATGTGCCGCGAGTAGCCCATGCCACCGCAGGTCTGCATGGCCCGATCGGCGGCGTCGCAGGCCAGGCGGTTGCCCCGGTAGTTGCACATGGCGACCTTCTCGGAGATCTCCATGCCGTGGTCGACGTGGTCCATCTCCCACGCGGTCTGGCGGATGAGCGCCCGGAGCATGGCCGCCTCGGTGTGCAGCTCGGCCAGCGGGAACTGGATGGCCTGGTTGGAGGCCAGCGACTTGCCGAAGACCCGCCGGTTCCGGGCGTACTCGGCCGCGGTGTCGATGCAGTACTGCGCGGCGCCGAGTGACGACGCCGCCTGGCGGATGCGGTTCTCGTGCACGAACAGCTGGGCCACCTGCAGGCCGTTGTCCGTGGGGCCGAGGATGTCGGCGTCGCGCACCCGCACGTCGGTGAACGAGACCCTGGCGTGGTCGGTGGGCATGTTGAAGGTCCAGTAGTACTGCTCGATGTTCACGCCCGGCGTGTCCATCGGGACGATGAAGCAGGTGATGCCGGTGGCCTCGCCGTCCTGACCGCTGGTGCGGGCGAACACGAAGTCGTGGGTGGCCACGTGCACGCCGGTGTTCCACATCTTCTCGCCGTTGATGACCCACTCGTCGCCGTCGCGCTCGGCGTGCGTCTCCATCCAGGTGGCGTCGGAACCGTGGTTCGGCTCGGTGAGGCCGAACCCGATGCGGGCCTCGCCGGCCAGCATCTTGGGGATCCACTCGTCCTGCTGGGCCTCGGAGCCGTACTTCTCCATCATCAGCACGGTCGGGAAGTTGCCGACGATCGACGACTCGTTCTGCAGGTCGTTGAACAGCCCGAGCCCCTTGGCGGCCAGGTGCTCGCGGATCACCGCCATGTCGAAGTTGGTGCCGCCCTTGCCCCCGAAGCGCTCGGGCAGGTGGTAGCGGAGGAACCCGGCGTCGTCGGCCGCCCGGCGCATCTCGCCGAGCAGCGCCTCCCACTCGTGGTTGGGAAGGCCGTCGCGGTCCCAGTCGGTGCGGGCGTCCTCTCGCCGGTGATCGAAGAAGCGTTCGTTGTCGTCGCGCGCCTGGATGGGCGCGATGACGTCCTCGATGAAGCGGTCGAGGTCGTCGAGGAGGGTGACGAGGTGGTCGGGCAGGCGGAAGTCCATGGCCGCCGAACGTAGTGCCGTCCCGGGAGCCGCCGCGCCGGTCGGGATACCCTGCGCCGGCGATGTCCCGTTCCGCCCTGACTGCGCTGTTCGTGACCGCCGCCATGGTGGCGAGCGGGTGCTCCGGCGGCGACGACGAGCGGGGTCTCGAACCGCTGCAGACACCGACCTACGCCCCCGAGACGACAGTGGCCGGCGCCGGACAGACGAGCACGACCGAGAGCGGTCACACCGGGGCGGCCACCACCGTGCCGGTCACCGCCAGCGGCCCAGATGTCACCGCCGACGTCGAGACGACGACCACGACCGCGGCGGCTCGCGCCGTCGAGCGGGTACGCGTCGACGACCCGGACGACGACGCCGTCGGCGGTGTCGATCCCGACCCGCCGGCATGGACCGACCTGGCCGGCGTGGAGCTGGTCCGTCAGGGCAACGCCTATGCCCTGCGGGTGCAGCTGGCCGGCGGTGAGGCGCCCAAGGCCTCCGACGGCCAGTCGACCATGAACATCGCCAGCTTCTACGACGTCGACGGCGACGGGTCGGTCGACTACGAGGTCTGGGCCAACCTGGGGCCCGACGGCTGGGGCGGCTCGTGGTTCGACGACCAGGGCCACGGATCCTTCGGCGAGGACAGCAACGTGTCCATCGAGATCGACGGCGACGCGGTCGCCATCCTGTTCCCCGACGTGATGCTCGGCCAGGCCGAGCGGTTTCGCTTCTCGGTGGCCTCCGAGTACGGCGAGCTGAGCGCCCTGGGATCAGGGTTCACCCGACGGGACGACGTGCCCGACGGCGACCGGGCGGTCGTCGTTCCCGGACTGAGCCCGGACGCGGGAACGGGGGCCCGCAGGCCCCCGTTCGATCGCAGTTCTGCCTTCGGCGTTCGGCTCAGCCCTTGCCGGGCTTGTCGTTCCGGGTGCAGGACGTGTCACCGTTCTGGTCGGTGCTGCAGTCGTAGCGGCCGTGGTCCGGGTTGCCGCCGATGATGCCGTTGCAGTAGTCGAAGACGGCAGCAGCCTGCTCGAGATCGCCGTCGGCATTCGAGTCGTCGATGGTCTCGTCGCCCTCATCCGTCTGGCCGTCGCCGTCGTTGTCGACGCCGTCGTTGTTGGCGGCAGCGTCCTCGAGCGACTGGAACGGACCCGGGTCGCCGTGCTTGTCGTGGCCGACCTTCTGGCCGTTGAAGTACGCCGTGCACAGTCCGTGGTTGTTGCTGTCGTTCGGGCCGGGCTCGGCGTTGGCCGAGACGACGCCGAACATGGCGAGCAACATGACGCTGGCGAACAGCGCCGCGATGACCTTCTTCATCGGGATGACCCCTCCTGGTGAGACAACACGTGGTGGCTGGCCTGAGGTGTGGTTTCGGCGCCGGCACCAGCAGTTCCTGCTCCGTGCCTCAGGGAATGTGGGCGCTGTGGTACGGAGCGGCTGCCAGATCGCGGAGGGGCCAGACTGGGCACCATGCGCATCCGACGGATCTCGCTGCTGGTGCTCGTACTCGCGCTGCTCGTGGTCAGCGCCGAGCCCGCCGGCGCCCACGTGGAGATCTACAAGTCCGACCCGGCCTCGGGCGGCACCATCGGCCAGGGCGCCCGCGAGATCTCCATCACGTTCGTCTCGCTCGACACGTCACAGCCCGTCGCCGTAGCCGTACTCGACGCCAGCGGCACCGACCAGGTCTCGGGCACGCCACGGGTCCGCCCACCCGACAAGGGCACCGAGGTGATCGTGCCCGTGCAGCCGCTGCAGCTCGGGCCCCACACCGTCCGCTGGTCGGCGTTCTCCTCCGACGCCGACGGCCACTTCGACGGCTCGTACACGTTCACCGTGGTCGAATCGAGCGCCGGCGGCCGGGCGTGGGTGCTGTGGCTGGCGCTCCTGGTCATCGCGCTGGCGGTCGGGGCGACGATGGTGGCGTCGCGCCGCCAGCGATGACCGGCGCCGCACCGCTCGATGGCGTGACGCACCTCGGCATCGACGCCGACGACACGCTGTGGCACTCGGAGAACCGGTTCGTCGAGACCCACCGGCGCTACCACGAACTACTGGCCGCCCACGTCGACGCCGGCGCCGACGAGCTCGAGGCCCGCATGCTCGAGACCGAGCAGCGCAACCTCCGCCTGTTCGGATACGGCGCCAAGGCGTTCACGCTCTCGCTCATCGAGACGGCCATCGAGATCACCGGCGGCGCCATCCCCGCCGACGACATCGCCACCATCATCGGCTGGGGCAAGGACCTGCTCGACCATCCCGTCGAGCTGCTCGACGGGGTCGAGGAGACCATCGACGAGCTGTCCGCCCGCGGCTTCGGCCTGCTGCTGGTCACCAAGGGCGACCTGTGGCACCAGGAGTCCAAGGTCGCCGCCTCCGGGCTGGTGGACCGGTTCGCCGCCGTGGAGATCGTGACCGAGAAGGACACCCGCACCTACGCCGAGATCCTCGACCGCCACGGGATCGAACCGACATCGTTCTGCATGGTGGGCAACAGCGTGCGCTCCGACGTGCTGCCGGTGCTCGAACTCGGCGGTCGGGCGGTGCACGTCCCGTACCGGTACCTGTGGGCGCACGAGGACATCCGCGACCCGGCCGCCGACTTCCCCACCATCGAGTCCCTCGGCGACCTGCTCGACCTGCTCCCCGCCGGCTGACCACCGCATGCCGGCCCCGGCCGGCGGGTACGGACCTGGGCATGAACGTCCACCGTGTCCTGGACCGAGAACCCGTGCCTGCCCTGTCCGATCATCGAGCACTCGGTGGCACCACCGCCCTTCTCGACGCCCGGCGCGTGGACCCCGACGCCATCATCGACGTCGTGACCGACGCCGGCCTCCGTGGACGAGGCGGCGCCGGCTTCCCCACCGGCGTGAAGTGGCGCACCGTCGCCGACAACGCCCGGAGCTCCAGCATCGCCCCCACCGTGGTCGTCAACGCCGCCGAGGGCGAGCCGGGCTCGTTCGGTGACCGCACGCTGCTGCGCCGGAACCCGTACCGAGTGCTCGAAGGTGCGCTCATCGCCGCCCACGCCGTCGGCTCGCGCTCGATCGTCGTGGTGACCAAGGAGCGGTTCGCGCAGGAGCAGAACCGGCTCACCGTCGCCGCCCACGAGCTGATGGAGAGCGGCGTCGCCGGCGACGTCGACATCGAGATCGTGGGTGCCGCCAACCACTACCTGCTCGGCGAGGAGACCGGACTGCTCGAAGCGGCCGCCGGCCGTCCCCCGTTCCCCCGCGTCGCACCGCCCTACCGGCACGGCACCACCGAGGTCGGCGACCCCAGCGGCGGCGCCGCCGGCCTGGAGATGTCGGGACCCGAGGGTGCGGCACCGCCGACGCTCGTGAACAACGTCGAGACCTTCGCCCACGTACCGGGCATCGTCGAGTACGGCGCCGACTGGTTCCGCGAGCTCGGCACCGCCGAATCCCCCGGCACCACCGTGTTCACGGTCACCGGCGACGTCCACCACGGCGGCACGATGGAGCTGCCGCTCGGCACGCCCGTGGCCGAGGTCATCGAGCGGATCAGTGGCGGCGTGCTGAACGGACAGCCGGCGTTCCTGCTCAGCGGCATCGCCAACGGGATCCTGCCGGCCGAGGAGTTCGACACGCCCACCACCCACGACGCCATGTCGGCCGCCGGGTCGGGGCTCGGCACCGGTGGGTTCATCCTGTTCAGCACCGAGACCGACCCGGTCTCGGTGGCCCAGGGCGTCTCCCGCTTCCTCGCCGTCGAGTCGTGCGGCCAGTGCACCCCCTGCAAGCAGGGTGGTCTCCAGGTCGCCGACGAGCTGACGCGGCTCCGCGACGGCGACACCACCGACGACGCCGTCGAGCAGATCATCGCCCACCTCCACGGCGTCCCCGAGGGCGCCCGCTGCGACCTCGGTCGCCAGCACGAGCGCGTTGTCTCGAGCCTGCTGGCCGAGTTCCCCGACGTGGCCATCGCCCACGCCGTCGACGCCCTCCGCTCCGATCCGGTGCTGATCGCGCCGATCCTCGACATCGTCGACGGCACGGTCACCCTCGATCGCGACCACGAGAAGAAGCAGCCCGACTGGACCTACGACGCCGAGTACTCGGGCCAGTCGCCGGCCGACCGCTACGACGTCGCCGTCGCCATCCGCTGACGTCCATCTGACGCTCATCTGATCGGCCCGACGACGAGCACCGCTGCCATCGGTAGGTTGCCGGGATGCCGTCGTCGGTGGCCATCCAGCTCCACCAGCTGACCAAACGGTACCCGGGGAGCGCCGGCTACGCCGTCGACCACCTCGACCTGACCATCCCCGAGGGCGAGATCGTGGTGCTCGTCGGCCCGTCGGGCTGCGGCAAGACCACCACGCTGAAGATGATCAACCGGCTCATCGAGCCGACCAGCGGGAGCATCGAGGTCAATGGCGCGCCCATCGACGACATGCCCGTCCACGAGCTGCGGCGCGGCATCGGCTACGTGATCCAGCACACCGGCCTGTTCCCCCACAAGACCATCGCCGGCAACATCGGCACCGTCCCCCACCTGCTCGGCTGGGACAAGGCCCGCATCCGGGACCGGGTCGAGGAGCTGGTCGACCTGGTCGGCCTCGACCGCGAGCTGCTCGACCGCTACCCGCCGGCCTTGTCCGGCGGCCAGCAGCAGCGCGTCGGCGTCGCCCGGGCGCTGGCCGCCGATCCGCCGATCCTGCTGATGGACGAGCCCTACAGCGCCGTCGACCCCATCGTGCGTGCCCACCTGCAGGACGAGCTGCTCGACCTGCAACGCCGGGTCCACAAGACCATCGTGTTGGTGACCCACGACGTCGACGAGGCGATCAAGCTCGGCGACCGGGTGGCGATCTTCCGGCAGGGCGGCGTGCTGGCCCAGGCCGCCGCCCCCTACGAGGTGCTGGCCGAGCCGGCCTCGGACTTCGTGGCCGACTTCCTGGGCGACGAGCGCGGCCTCAAGCGACTGGCGCTGCTCACCGTCGCCGACCTCGACCTGCCGCCCGGACCCGTCGTCGACGTCGGCGCCAGTGCGGAGGAGGCACGCCGCTGCATGGCCCAACACGGCGTCGACTGGATCGGCGTGCGCCGCGACGCGCGCCTGCTCGGGTGGATGTTCGACGACGACCTCGGATCCACCGTCACCGACGACGGCGTGCGCCCCTTCCGCTCCGTCGTCTCCCCCGCCACCAGTCTCCGTCAGGCCCTGGAGGGCATCGTCGGGTCGCTCACCAACGTCGCCGTGGTCGTCGACGACCAGGGCGAGTACCGGGGCATGGTCCGCATCGGCGACATCAGCACCCGGAGCCGGCGATGACCACCGGTCCCCTGCTGGTGGGCAACGGGCCCGACTCGTTCCTCTGGTGGGACTGGATCGGCCGCCACACCGACGACATCTGGGAGCGCACCATCGAGCACCTGCAGCTCACCGGAACGTCGGTGGGCGTCGGCTTCGTGATCGCCATGGCCATGGCGGTGGTGGCTCTGCGGTGGCGTCGGGCCTACGCGCCCTTGGCCGCCCTGGCCGGCGGGCTGTACGCCATCCCGAGCCTGGCGCTGTTCGGGTTCCTGGTGCCGATCACCGGCCTCGGGTTCCGCACCGCCGAGATCGCCCTGGTGAGCTACACGCTGCTGATCCTGCTGCGGAACATCGTCGCCGGCGTCGACGCCGTGCCCGACGACGTCAAGGAGGCCGCCGACGGGATGGGATACGAGCCCTGGCGGCGGTTCCTGGCCGTCGACCTGCGGCTGGCGACACCGGCCATCATCGGCGGCCTGCGGGTGGCCACGGTCACGGTGATCGGACTGGTGACGGTCGCCGCACTGGTCGGCAGCGGTGGCTACGGGGTGTTCATCGAGGACGGCCTCAGTCGCAAGTTCAAGACGCCCATCGTCGTGGGCGCGAGCCTGTCGATCGTCATGGCGTTCGCGTTCGACGGCCTCTTCGTGCTCCTCCAGCGCACCGTCACGCCCTGGGCCCGCACCGACAACGGCCGGAGCGGAGCCGACTGATGTTGCAGGATGCCCTCGACTACCTCACCGACAGCCACAGTTGGTGGGGGCACAACGGCCTGGTGTGGCTGACGTGGCAGCACCTCCGGCTGTCCGGCGCCGCCGTGCTCGCCGCCGTCGTGGCTGCGGTGCCGCCGGCGCTGTGGCTCGGCCATCGTCGCCAGGGCGGGTTCCTCGCCATCTCCATGGTCAACCTCAGCCGCGCCCTGCCCACCTTCGCCGTCATCTCGTTCGTGTATCCCGATCTCCCTGGAGTGGGGCTTCGGACTCGGGTTCTGGCCGACGTTCCCCGCCCTCTTCCTGCTGGCGCTGCCGCCGATCTTCGTCAACACCTACACCGGCGTCAGCGACCTCAGCGACGACGTCGTGGAGGCGGCCCGGGCCATGGGCATGCGCGAGGGCGAGGTGCTGCGTGCGGTGGAGCTGCCGGCGGCCCTGCCGCTGATCGCCACCGGTGTCCGCGTCTCGGCCGTCCAGGTGGTGGCCACCACCACGTTGGGCGCTCTGGTGGGCTTCCGGTGCCTCGGCACCCCTATCCTCCAGGCGATCGCCACCCGCAACGACGGCCAGCTCATCGTCGCCGCGCTCCTCGTCGCCACCGTCTCGCTCCTGACCGAGGCGCTGTTCGGCGTCGTTGGCCGGCGCCTGACGCCATGGGCCCGGACCGCCGACGCCACATCCTGACCCTGCGAAAGGAACCATCCATGAAGAAGCGCACGCTCCTCATCGCCCTCCTGGCGATGTTCGCCCTGTTCGCCGCCGCGTGCGGCGACGACGACACCGCCCCGGCGACCTCGGGGGACGCAGCGCCGCAGGACAGCGGCTCCAGCTCCACCACGGCGGCGCCCGACGGGCCGACCATCAAGATCGGCGCCCAGGACTTCGGCGAGTCGGCGGTGCTGGCCCAGATCTACGGCCAGGTGCTCGAGGCCAACGGCTACGACGTCGACCAGGTCAGCGTCGGCGGCTACCGCCAGGTGCTGCTGGGCGCCTTCGACAACGGCGAGGTCAACATGAGCCCGGAGTACGCCGCCTCCATGCTCGAGTACCTCAACGAGGGCGCCGGCGAGGCCACCGGCGACGCCCAGGAGACCGTGCAGCTGCTGCAGAAGCAGCTCGACGGCATCGGGCTGGTGGCGCTCGATCCGGCGCCGGCCGTCGACACCAACGCCTTCGTCGTGACCCAGGAGACCTCCGACTCGGAGGGTCTGACCAAGCTCTCCGACCTGCCCGCCGACGGCGGCGGTCTGTCGCTCGGCGCCCCGCAGGACTGCGAGACCAACCCGTTCTGCCTGCCCGGCCTCCAGCGGATCTACGGCGTCGACCTCACCGGCAACTTCCAGCCTCTCGACGCCAGCCTCGTCGCCGATGCCCTGGCGTCGGGCGAGGTGCAGATCGGCGTGCTGTTCTCGACCAGCGGACGCATCGCCGACGAGGGCTGGGTGCTGCTCGACGACGACCAGAACATGCTGGCCGCCGACAACGTCACGCCGGTGATCAGCGACGAGCTGCAGACCGCGTACGGCGACGACCTCACCTCGCTGCTGAACGAGATCAGCTCGAAGATCGACACCGACACGCTCACCGAGCTGAACAAGCGGTTCGAGATCGACAAGGAGGACGCCGACGCCGTGGCGGCCGACTTCATCTCCCAGGCCGGCCTGGGATAAGGCGAGCGGCCCCGGGGCCCGTAGGGTATGACGTTCCCCCTACGCGGCCCCGGAGGCTCCCTTGGCAATTCGCGCCGACCTGCGCAACGTGGCGATCGTCGCCCACGTCGACCATGGCAAGACCACGCTCGTCGACAAGATGCTCTGGCAATCCGGGGCGTTCCGCGAGAACCAGGACGTCGCCGAGCGGGTGATGGACTCGATGGACCTCGAGAAGGAGAAGGGCATCACGATCCTGGCCAAGAACACGGCGATCCCGTACGTGGGCCAGGACGGCGAACCGGTGAAGATCAACATCGTCGACACGCCCGGCCACGCCGATTTCGGCGGTGAGGTCGAACGGGCCCTGTCGATGGTCGACGGCATCCTCCTGCTGGTCGACGCCAGCGAGGGCCCCCTCCCCCAGACCCGCTTCGTGCTGCGCAAGGCGCTGCAGGCCCGGCTGCCGGTCATCCTGGTGATCAACAAGGTCGACCGCCCGGATTCGCGCATCGACGAGGTCGTCCACGAGGTCGAGGAGCTGTTCCTGGACCTCGACGCCGACGAACACCAGATCGACTTCCCCATCGTCTACTGCGTGGCCCGGGACGGCCGGGCCTCGATGGAGCGACCCGACAACGGCGCCGGGCTGCCCGAGGGCACCACGCTCAAGCCGCTGCTCGACCTGCTCGTCGAGCACATCCCCGCTCCCGACTACGACGAGGCCATGCCCCTGCAGGCGCTGGTCACCAACCTCGACTCGTCCCCCTACCTGGGTCGCCTGGCGCTGTGCCGCGTGCGCAACGGCCACATCCGCAAGGGCCAGTCGGTGATGTGGTGCAAGGCCGACGGCACCCAGGAGCGGGTGAAGCTCGGCGAGCTGTTCATCACCGAGAACCTCGATCGCGTGCCGGCCGAGAGCGCCGGTCCGGGCGAGATCATCGCCATCGCCGGCATCGACGAGATCACCATCGGCGAGACCCTCGCCGATGCCGACGATGCCCACCCGCTCCCGGTGATGACCATCGACGAGCCCAGCCTGTCGATGACCATCGGGGTCAACACCTCGCCGCTGGCCGGCAAGGACGGCACCAAGATGACCGCCCGCCTGGTGAAGGCCCGCCTCGACGCCGAGCTCATCGGCAACGTCTCGATCCGGGTGCTCACCACCGAACGGCCCGACACCTGGGAGGTGCAGGGACGCGGCGAGCTGCAGCTGGCGGTGCTCGTCGAGATGATGCGGCGCGAGGGCTTCGAGCTCACCGTTGGCAAGCCGCAGGTGCTCACCCGCGAGATCGACGGCAAGATCCACGAGCCCGTCGACCGGGTCACGGTCGACGTGCCCGACGACTACCTCGGCGTGGTCCAGCAGCTGCTGGCCGTGCGCAAGGGCCGCCTCGAGCAGATCGTCAACCACGGCACCGGTTGGGTGCGGCTCGACTACCTGGTGCCCGCCCGCGGGCTCATCGGCTTCCGCACCGAGCTGCTCACCGAGACCAGGGGCACGGCGCTGCTGCACCACGTCTTCGACTGCTTCGAGCCCTGGGCCGGCGAGATCCGCTCTCGCCGCAACGGCTCGCTGGTCGCTGACCGCAGCGGCGAGACGCGCAGCTACTCGCTGCTGTCGCTGCAGGACCGGGGCCAGCTGTTCGTCGGTCCGGGGGTGGCGGTCTACGAGGGCATGGTCATCGGTGAGAACGCCCGCACCGAGGACATGGACGTCAACCCCACCAAGGAGAAGAAGCAGACCAACGTCCGCGCCTCGTCGGCCGACAACTTCGAGAAGCTGATCCCGCCGACGCTGCTGTCGCTCGAGCAGGCCCTGGAGCACATCGCCGACGACGAGTGCGTCGAGGTCACGCCCAGCCACGTCCGGATCCGCAAGGTCGAGCTCGACCAGAACCTGCGGGCCCGGGCGGCCAAACGGGCCAAGACGGCCGCCGAGTCCTGAGCGCGTCGGCGGGCCCACCCGCCGACGTAGGGTGCGCGGCGTGCTGATCGGAACGCCGACCGAGATCAAGAGCGCCGAGAAGCGGGTGGGCCTGAGCCCGCCCAGCGTCCGCGAGCTGGTGGCCCACGGGCACGAGGTCATGATCGAGCGGGGCGCCGGCGCCGGCATCGGCGCCAGCGACGACGACTACGAGCGGGCCGGCGCCCGCCTGGTCGACGGACCCGGCGAGATCTACGGCACCGCCGAGCTGGTGGTGAAGGTCAAGGAGCCCCAGCGGGTCGAGCGGGCCCTGCTGCGCACCGACCAGACGCTGTTCACCTACCTGCACCTGGCGCCCGACGCCGAGCAGACCCGCGACCTCGTCGAGGCCGGCACCATCTGCATCGCCTACGAGACGGTCACCGACGCGTTCGGGCGGCTGCCCCTGCTGGCGCCCATGTCCCAGGTGGCGGGGCGCATGTCGGTGCAGGCGGGCGCCCACGCGCTCGAGGCCGCCCAGGGCGGCGCCGGTCTGCTCCTGGGGGGCGTCCCCGGCGTGCACTCGGGCAAGGTCGTGGTCATCGGTGGCGGCGTGGTCGGCGAGCACGCCATCGAGATGGCCGTGGGACTGGGCGCCCTGGTGACCGTGGTCGACAAGAACCTCGACGTCCTCGCCCACCTCAACCAGCGCTTCGGCGCCACGCTGGAGACCGTCTACTCGACCCGCACGGCCATCGAAGACCTGGTGGCCACGGCCGACCTGGTGATCGGCGCCGTGCTGGTGAAGGGCTCGCGGGCACCCAAGCTGGTCACCGAGGACATGGTCCGGGCCATGCGGGCCGGATCCGTGCTGGTCGACGTGGCCATCGACCAGGGCGGCTGCTTCGCCACGTCGCACCCCACCACCCATGCCGAGCCCACGTTCGTGGTCCACGATGTCGTCCACTACTGCGTGGCCAACATGCCCGGGGCGGTGCCCCGGACGTCGACCCACGCCCTCAACAACGCCACGCTCCCCTTCGTGCTCGCCCTGGCCGACCACGGCCCGGCCGAGGCCATGCGACGCGACCAGCACCTGCGCAACGGGCTCAACGTGGCCCGGGGCATGGTGACCGAACCCGCCGTCGCCGAGGCCCTCGGGTACGAGTACCACGACCCGGCAACCGTGCTCGATCGCCTCTGAGCTGAGTGGTTCGGGCCTGGTTCAGCCGGCCCGGTCGTTGGCTCGCAGCACGGTCTCGTAGGTCTCGGTGGGCGACCACTGGGCGACGAACGTGTAGCGGTCGCCCCGGATGATGGTCTCCCGCCACTCGAGGGGGGTCCCGTTGGCGGTCGCCAAGCGGTGGATGCGGAACACGGGCTGGCGGGCGGCGGTGCCGAGCAGGTCGCGCTCGGCCTGGTCGGGCAGCTCGGTGGCGATCCACTCGGTGCCCGAGGTCGGTCGCACCCCGCAACGGCTGGCCAGTTCGTCGTAGAGGGCCGTGTGCGTGAAGTCGACGTCGAGCAGCGGTGCGGCGATCGACGCCGGCAGCCACGCCGTGTCGTGGGCCAGGACGTGGGCGTCGGCGCTGCGCAGCCGCTCGAGCCGGATGAGGGGCTCGTGTCCGTCGAGGCCGAGCCGGCGGGCCCGCTCCGGGTCGGTGACCTGTGACAGGTCGAGGACCTCGCTGCGCTGTTCCAGCCCGCTGGTCTCGATCGAGCGGAACAGGCTGTAGATGGCACCCGTGGGCTGTTCGATGGTCGGGCTGCGCACGAAGGTGCCCCGGCCGCGCTCGCGGCTCACGATGCCCTCGTTCTGCAGGCGGCGGACCGCCTCGCGGGCCGTGTGCCGGGAGACGCCGTACTCGGTGGTCAGCTGGAGGTCGGTGGGGAACTCCTCGACGAACTCGCCGGCCTCGAGCCGGGCCCGCAGGTCCTCGAGGAGCTGGGCCCACAGGGGCATGGGGCTGGACCGATCAACCGGGCGCATGTGTCTGAATGTACGGATGTGCCGGCCCCGGTGCAATCATCCAGGGGGCAGCAACATGCGAAAGCCGTGTGTCGCCCGGTTCGAGGGAGCCGCCAGGCGACCGTGCGTCGAGCAGCGCAACGCGTCTGCGTGTACGCGCCGCTGAGGAGCGTGCGACGAAGCGGCAAGAGATACAGCACCCCGTACGGGATTCGAACCCGTGTTGCCGGCGTGAGAGGCCGGTGTCCTAGGCCGCTAGACGAACGGGGCAGGGCCGGGCGATCCTACCCACGGTGGTGAGAGCGCCAAAGTTCGGGCGGGAGGACTCGAACCCCCAATGGCTGGACCAGAACCAGCTGTGTTGCCAATTACACCACGCCCGAGCGGTTGGGACGGACGACGCTATCCGACGGGACCGAGCGAACGCACACCCGACAGGGATCCGTCGAGGTTCACCAGGCGACGGAAGCCGATGATCCGGCCGAGGGCCACGGCGGCGGTCTCGCGGCCGTACGCCTTGACCTCGCCGCCGAAGGACAGGCCGGGGTCGACGGGCGACACCTGGGCCCGCAGTCCCAGCTCGTGGGCGATCCGGTCGAGCCGGTAGGCGTGGTAGTCGTCGCTCACCAGGACCACGTCGTCGATGTGCCGCTTGCGCAGGAACCGGGTGGCGGCGGCCAGCTGCTCCCAGGTGTTGCCGCCGTTCTCCTCGCGCAGGATGGCCGATTCGGGCACGTCGTGGGCGCGGAGGTACTCGTAGCCCGCCGCCGCCTCGGTGAAGCGGTCGCCCGGCTTCTTGCCGCCGGTCACGACGATGACCCGAGCGACCCCCTGCTCGTAGAGCTCGACGGCGTGTGACAGGCGGCCCTGCAGCACCGGCGACGGTCGGCCGTCGTACTGGGCGGCACCGAGGACGATGATCGCCTGGGCCGGCCGGTGCGACTCGCGCCCGCTGGCCCACACCACCTGGACGAAGGTGATCAGCAGGTAGGCCGCGCCGATCAGGAACAGGATCACCATGGCGCGCACGGAGAGTCGCAGGAGGCGCCGGAAGATCACGCAGGCGATGGTACTGACGGCCTCGGACGGTCCCGGGCGCGCCGGTTCGGGGTCCCCACCGCCGCCCGCCACGCGTGCCAGCCTGGCCACCGTGGACCAGATCATCGACGACGAGACCGCGATCGTCATCACCGGCGCCGCGGCCGTCCCTCCCGAGCAGGTGTGGCACACCATCGTGGACCGGACCGCCGACTGGTGGGGCGCCCCGTACCTCCCCGGCGGGAACGACGCCATGCGGCTCGAGCCACGCCTCGGCGGTCGCGTGTGGTCGGGCGCGCCCGATGCGTCCGCAGGTGAGCTGCACGGCACGATCCGGGCGTTCGACCCGCCCGAGCGCCTCGAGATCGGCGGCGTGCTGGTGCCGGGGGCCTACGCCGGCTCGATCACCGTCACCATCGACCGCACCCGCTTCGGTTCCGAGATCCGGGTCGAGCAGATGGCGCGCGGGCGCATCGAAGCCGCCGTCGAGGAGCGCATCTCCAACGGCTGGACCCGTCTGCTGGCGGCGCTCACTGCGCTGGCCGACGAGTAGGCGGGCGCGGCGCTCGCTACCCGAGGGCGGCGTCGACCTCGGCGGCCACCCGCTCGCCCGACTCGATGGCCCCGTCGATGTAGCCCATCCACCTCCGGGCGGTCTCGGTGCCCGCCCAGTGCAGCACGCCGACCGGGCGGCGCAGGCCCGGACCCAGCTGCGTCCAGGCGCCGGGCGGCAGGTGGGCGCCGTAGCAGCCCCGCGTGTAGGGCTCTTCGCTCCAGTCGCGCTCGGCGTAGCCGACGGGGTCGGCCGCCCGCTCGCCCAGCGCCGACGTCAGGACGTCGACCACGTGTGCCCGGCGGCCCTCCTCGCCGAGCTCGGCCGCGGCGATGGCCTGCGCTCCCTCGAAGAATCCGGTGATCACGCCGCGTGCGCCGTCGGGGGGCGAGCCGTCGAACGTCACGTCGATGCGTCCGCCGACGTCGAGCACCTGCCCCGACAGTCCCTCGTCGCGCCACCAGGGCGTTGCGTAGACGACGTGGAACTTGATGACCGAACCGGCCGGCATGCGCTGGGTGAGCTGGTCGCGCCAGCCGGGCAGCGCCGGCGAGTAGTCGAGCCGGCCGGCGAGGGTCGGCGGGATCGCCACCACGGCGCGCCGAGCGGTGACCGAGCCGCCGTCGTGGGCCACCTCGACACCGTCGTCGCCGTGCCGGATGCGCCGAACCGGTGCGCCGAGGCCGACCACGTCGCCCAGCGAGTCGGCCAGCGCCTCGGCCAACGGGCGCACCCCACCGACCAGCCGGTCCTGCTGGGCACCTCCCTCGGTGTCGGTCAGGCGGCTCCAACCGCCCGCTGAGGCGCAGTAGAAGCAGAAGTGCAGCACCGAGATGTTGGCCGGCTCGGTGGCGAACACCGCCTGGATGCCCAGCGTCAGCAGGTCGAGGGCCTCGGCGTCGGACATGTGCTGGGCCATCCAGCTGGCCATGGTGGTGGCGTCGAGGTCTGTGGGCGTCGGGCCCGGCCCACGGCTCGTCGACGTCGACGGTCTGGCCGAGCTCCTCGAGCGCGCCCACGGCCTCGAGGTAGCCGACGATGGCGTCGTCGGGGACACCGTCGACGAAGCTCCCCGCCCGCCGGCGGGTACCGGCGCGCAGGACCACGGCGTCGCCGAGCTCGTGCTGCGGGAACGTCTCGACCCCGAACTCGGCGGCCAGGTCATAGAGGCGCTGTTGGCCGGGGCCGACCCACTGGCCGCCCAGGTCGACGACCGCACCGGCCACCTCGGTGGTGTCGGTGCGGCCTCCCACCCGGTCTCGGGCCTCGAGCACGCGGACCGAACGTCCGGCCTCGATCAGCCGGCGGGCGGCGGTGAGGCCGGCGAACCCGGCCCCGATGACGACGACGTCGATGTCGGGCACGGCCCGAGCATCGCACACACGTCAGCCGTTGCGGGCCAGGTACTCGTCGGGGTCGCGGTCCTCGGCGTCGATGCCGTCGGCGTGCTCGGCCTCGTAGCGGGCGAACCGCACGCCCAGACGGTGGCGCTCGTCGAGGTCGCTGTGCTGGCGGAAGTCGGCCAGCGCCTGGCGCTCCTCCTCACCCATGTGGTCGCTGTTGGACTCGCGCGTCTGCACCACGCCGTCCCACCAGCCGTCGCTGCCGACCTCGTGCTCGGCCGCCGCCGCGATGCCGTCACGGATGTCGTTGTGGTCGGTGATGGCGTCCTCGGTCTCCTCCTCGGCGTCGTCGGCGTCGGTGGCCCCGGTGCCGATGTCGAGCAGACGGGGGTAGAAGAGGTCCTCCTCGGCGGCGGCGTGGACCTCGAGCAGGACGCAGAGCCGATCCCACACGGCGGCCAGCGTGTCGGTGTCGTCACGATCGATGTCGTCGAGCATGGCGAACATGCGACGTTGCTCGTTGTGGTCGCGGAGGATCAGCTCGGTGATGTCCATGCGTGCGCTCTACCCCGGAGGGACAGAGCGCATGTCCGGTCAGATTGCGATCAGTCGTCGAGCGACAGCTGGTCGCGCCAGTCGGCGGCGTGGCGCCGGGCGACCTCGTCGGGCGTCTGGCGCAGCACCGCGGCCGGCACCATGTCGGCGATGTGCCGCAGCTCCATGTAGTGGTGGAAGTGGCCCACCTCTTCGAACAGCTCGCTGCGCAGACGGACCAGCGCCGGATCGGCCTCGGCGTCGAGGAACCCGAACAGGATGGCGGCGACGCGCAGGTCGGGCATCACCGGTGCCCGACCGACGATCGACGCCCGCTTGAGGGCGACGGCGACGATGCCGGCGAGGGCATCGGCGGCGTGCTCGCCGGCGGCCAGCTTCAACTCGGGCTCGAGCAGCCGGGCCAGCTTGAGGGCGTATCCCTGGTCGGGGCCGGGGTTGCCCAGCGCGTCGCCCGTGGGCTGGCGGTGATCGTCGGCGAAGTCGGCCGGGCGCTCGGCCCGCCACGTGTCGGGACGCCGGGGCGGCGACGCGTACGCACGGACGGTGTCGGTCGGCTTCGTGGGGACGTGCTCGGGCGCTGCCACGGACCCGATGCTAGGGCGGCACCGGCTCGGCGATGAAGATCAGCGCGGCGCGACGGCGTCGAGATCGACGGCGAGGGCGGGAACCTCCCACAACCAGCGCTGGCGGCTGAGGTCGCGTTCGGGGTCGCCGGGGAACTTGGGGTACTTGCGGTCCATGAGCTCGCCGACCAGGCGGCGCTCGTCGCTGCGCCCGGCGGGGCGGGCCGTGCCGTGGAAGCGCCGGTCGCCCACGACGACCTCGACGTCGTCGTCGGCCATGGCGTTGCGGTACCAGTCGGCCTCGGTGCCGCTGCCCGACAGGACGTACACCGCCGGACCGGTGCTGCAGAACCAGATCTCGATCTCGTGGCGGCGGCCGCTCTGACGACCGGTCGTGACCAGGAGGCAGACGTCCTCCTCGGCCTCGCGTTCGGTCAGGACGGTGCTCTGCGCCATCGGGTCTCCCGTCAGCTCTCGGTGTGCAGCAGGCCGTAGACGATGGCGTCGGTGAGCGCGATCCACGACGCCTCGATCACGTTCTCGGACACCCCCACCGTGAACCACGACCGATCGCCGTCGGACGACTCGATCAACACCCGGGTGACCGCCTCGGTGCCCACGGCGGTGTCGAGCACCCGCACTCGGTAGTCGACCAGGTGGATGCCCGAGAGGGCGGCGAAGTGGCCGTTGAGCGCCCGGCGCAGCGCCTGGTCGAGCGCGTTGACCGGGCCGTTGCCCTCGCCGACGGCGATGCGCCGGTCGTCGCCGATCCACACCTTGACGGTGGCTTCGTTGCTGAGGTCCGTGCTGATGGCGGTCTGCTTCGCAGCGCCGCGTGCCGGCTGCTCGCTGGCGCTCCCGACGCCGGCCTCACATCGCTCGCACAGCAGGCCCGGGCCTTCGCGGTGGTAGGAGCTGACCCGGTAGGACTCGACCCGGAAGTAGTCCTGGTGCCAGCCGGTGGCCTCGCGCATCAGCAGCTCGAGCGAGGCGTCGGCCGCCTCGAACACGTAACCCTGCGCCTCGAGGTCGTTCACCGTCTTGGCCAGCTCGGCCGAGGCCTGGGCGTCGAGGGCGATGCCGAACTCCTCGGCCTTCATGCGCATGCCGGCCCGGCCGCCGAGGTCGGACACCAGCACCCGGGTGTGGTTGCCGACCGCCGCCGGATCGACGTGCTCGTAGGACTTGGATCCGACCTTGCCCAGCGCCGAGGTGTGCAGCCCGCCCTTGTGGGCGAACGCCGAGGTGCCCACGTAGGGGTCGGCGGCGTGCGGCGGCAGGTTGACCAGCTCGGAGATGTGGCGGGAGACCTGCGTGAGCCGGCCGATGTTGCCTTCGGGCAGGCAGCGGATGCCCATCTTCAGCTCGAGGTTGGGGATGCAGGTCATCAGGTTGGCGTTGCCCGTGCGCTCGCCGTAGCCGTTGGCCGTGCCCTGCAGGTGCGTGGCCCCACCGACCACGGCGGCGATGGAGTTGGCCACCGCGCAGCCGGAGTCGTTCTGGGTGTGGATGCCGATCTGCACGTCATCGCCGAAGTGCCCGTGGATCTCGGCGGTGATGCGCTGGACCTCGTGCGGCAACGAGCCGCCGTTGGTGTCGCACAGCACCAGGCACTCGGCACCCTCGATGGCCGCGGCCTCGAGCACCCGGTACACGAACTCGGGGTTGGCCTTGTAGCCGTCGAAGCAGTGCTCGGCGTCGAAGAAGACGCGCAGGCCGGCCGCCCGGAGGAAGCGCACCGAGTCCTGGACCATGGCGACACCCTCGTCGAGGGTGGTGCCGAGGGCGTCGGTGACGTGGAAGTCCCACGACTTGCCGACGATGCAGGCGGTGGAGGCGCCGGCCTCGACCAGGGCGCGCAGCGTGGGGTCGCTGTCGGTCTTGCCGGCGACCTTGCGGGTGGAGCCGAACGCCACCATGTCGGCGGTGCCCAGCCGCAGCTCGGACGGTGCCCGGCGGAAGAACTCCTGGTCCTTGGGATTGGCCTGCGGGTAGCCGCCCTCGATCCAGCGCACGCCGAGGTGGTCGAGCTGCTCGGCGATGCGCAGCTTGTCGTCGACCGAGAGCGAGATGCCCTCGAACTGGGCGCCGTCCCGCAGCGTCGTGTCGAAGATGTCGACCGCGCTGATGCTCGGGGATGCGCCCGTGGTCATGCCAGCTCGACCCAGTCCTTGTACTTGGGCACCTCGCCGCGCACGATCTTGGAGTACTCGTCGGCGATGGTGGCGGTCATCGGCCCGGGGCAGGGCACGGGCCGGTCGTCGACGCTGTTGACCGCCGAGACCTCGGCGGCGGTGCCGCAGACGAACATCTCCTCGGCCACGTACAGGTCGGAGCGGGCCAGCTCGCCGACCACGACCTCGAAGCCGTGGTCGTCGGCGATGGCGTGCACCGTGGACTGGGTGATGCCCTCGAGTGCGCCCGAGCTGATGGGCGGGGTGATGAGCTTGCCGTGGCGGGCCACGAAGATGTTCTCGCCGGTGCACTCGGACACCAGGCCCTGCGGGTTGAGCATGATGGCCTCGTCGTAACCGGCCTTGAGCGCCTCGACCTTGGCCAGGCTCGAGTTGACGTAGTTGCCGGTGGTCTTGGACGCCGGCGGCATCGTGTTGTGCTCGTGCCGGGTCCACGACGAGATCTTCATGCGCACGCCCTTGGTGGCGGCGTCGTCACCCAGGTAGGCGCCCCACGGCCAGCAGGCGATGGCCACGTCGACCGAGCAGGGCAGGGTGTTGAGGCCCATCTCGCCGTAGCCGTAGTAGGCGATGGGCCGGATGTAGCACGACGGCAGGCCCGACTCGTGCACCACGAGCTTGGTGGCCTCGACGAGCTCGTCGACGGAGTACGGCAGCTCCATCATCATGATCTTGGCCGAGTTGGCCAGACGCTCGATGTGGTCGGTGAGCCGGAAGATGCCGGGGCCGCCGGAGGTCTCGTAGGCGCGGATGCCCTCGAACACGCCCGTGCCGTAGTGCAGCGAGTGCGTGAGCACATGGATCTGGGCGTCTTCCCAGGCGATGAGCTCGCCGTTCATCCAGATCTTCTCGGTGGGCGTGATGGGCATGTCCGATCTCCGTGCTCGTGGACCTGTCCGACGAATCTACGCGGCGCGACCCGGTGATCCGAGGTCGTTCGCCCGGAAGGGTCAGGACAGGCGGGCGGCGATGGCGTCGCCGACCTCGGTGGTCGAGCCCTCGGGCGCGTCGTCACAGGCCGCGCGGATGCGGCCGGCGGCGTCGTCCTCGCCGAGGAACTCGAGCATCATGGCGGCCGACAGGATGGCTGCCGTGGGGTTGGCCTTGTTCTGGCCGGCGATGTCGGGGGCCGAGCCGTGGACCGGCTCGAACATCGACGGCGCCGTGCGGTCGGGGTTGAGGTTGGCGCTGGCCGCCAGCCCGATGCCACCGGAGACCGCACCTCCGAGGTCGGTGAGGATGTCGCCGAAGAGGTTGTCGGTGACGATCACCGAGTACTGCCGGGGGTTGTTCACGAAGTGGATGCAGGCGGCGTCGATGTGCTGGTAGTTCGTGGTGACGTCGTCGTACTCGGCGGCGACCTCGTCGAAGGTCCGCTGCCACAGGTCGCCGGCGAAGGTGAGGACGTTGGTCTTGTGGACCAGGGTCAGGTGCTTGCGGTCGCGTCCCCGGGCCAGCTCGAAGGCGAAGCGGACGCAGCGCTCGACGCCCATGCGGGTGTTCACCGAGCCCTGGGTGGCGACCTCGTGCGGCGTGCCCTTGCGGAGGAAGCCGCCCTCGCCGGCGTAGGTGCCCTCGGTGTTCTCGCGGACCACCTGGAAGTCGATGCCTTGCTCGGGCAGGGCGAAGGGCCGCAGGTTGATGTACTGGTCGAAGCCGAAGCGCATCTTGAGGATGACGCCGCGCTCGATGATGCCGCCGGGGACCTCGCCGGGAGCGCCGCCCACGGCGCCGAAGTAGATGGCGTCGAAGCCCCGCAGGGCCTCCATCGTCTCGTCGGACAGGACCTCGCCGTCGCGCTGCCAGCGCTGGGCGCCGAGGTCGAACTCCTGGGTCTCGAAGTCGACACCGGCGGCCCGCATCACCTTGAGGCCCTCGGCCACGACCTCGGGGCCGATGTAGTCCCCGCCGATCACCGCGATCTTGTGACTCATACGGTCAAGGTAGGACCACGTCGCCGGGGCGGACGAATGTGGGATTCACCAGAGGCGGATGGGCGGCGACACGTTGGTCAGCGGGAGGTAGTGGGAGAGGATCTCGCCCTCGACCAGCACCGAGAGCACGATGGCGATGATGGCCCAGGTGCCGATCGAGTCGAGGATCCGCCAGCTGGTCTTGGCGCCGTGCTCGACGTCGGCGACCGGGATGACCTGGGGCTCGGTCACCACCCGCTTGTTGAAGATGGTGCCGAAGACGACGATGAAGAAGCACACGCCGGCGATGAACATGATGATGCCGCCGACCGCGGTGAACATCGTGGGCCAGTGCCAGTTGTTGTCGGCGTAGTAGATCGAGTCGCGCAGCTGCGTGCGGCGGGGCACGCCCTCGATGCCACCCCACATCTGGCCCCGGGCGAAGATCAGCACGCCGATGAACCACAACCAGCCCTGGGCCACGGCGAGGCCGGGCGAGAAGAGCTGCTTGCCGGTGAGGTACGGCAGCAGCCAGTAGGTGATGCCCATGATCGACAGGCCCACGGCCGTGCCCACCGTGAGGTGGAAGTGACCGACGATGAACGACGTGTTGTGGACGACGAGGTTCACCGTGTAGCTGGCGTTGATGAAGCCGCTGGCACCGCCGAGCATGAACGCCAGGCCGGCCAGCAGCTGGGCGCTGACCGACGGGTCGTTCCACGGCAGCTTCCAGATCCAGCCGAGCAGACCCTTGCCGCCCCGCTTGCGGCCGCCCTGTTCGAGGGCGGCGAACACCGAGAACGCGGTGACCATCGACGGGTAGAAGATGGCGAACGTCAACGCCCAGGAGATGGTCTTGGACGAGAACGGGATGCCCGGGTCGGTGAACTGGTGGTGCACGCCGACGGGCAGCAGCACCAGGAACGAGATGAAGACGATGCGGGCCAGGCCGTCGCTGTAGAGCTTGCCGCCCACCTGCTTGGGCAGCAGGAAGTACCACGAGCAGTAGATGGGCAGCAGCCAGAAGTAGACGATGGGGTGACCGGTGAACCAGAACAGGATGCGGGTGAACTGCGGGTCGATGGTGTCGCGCCAGCCCAGCGACCACGGCAGCACGAAGGCCAGGATCTCGATGGCGATGCCCATCGAGGCCAGGAACCACATGAGCATCGACACGATGGAGGCGAAGGCCAGCAGGGGGGTGCGCTCGCCCGGGTTGTCGCGCTTCCAGTCGCGCAGGGTCAGCAGCTGGTTCCACAGCGTGATCCAGGTCGAGACCACCAGCAGTACGGCACCGATGTAGAACGCCGGGGTGGCCGCCAGCGGCGGGTAGAAGGTGAACAGCACCGTGGCCTTGTTGGCCAGGATCGCCCAGGCCGCAAGGGCCACCCCGCCCCAACCACAGATCAGCGACGCCTGCGCAAGGGCGCGGCTGTGCATGGGACGGGCCAGGCCACGCATGGTGAGCAGCGGCATGAACGCGTTGGCGAAGCTGAACGTGAAGATCAGCGCCAGCGCCACGCCGTGGAGCGTGAGGCCCTGGTAGTAGGTCTGGATGACCGGGACCTCGTCGTACAGGTTGGACCCGCCTCGCTCCATGGCCTGCAGGAAGCCCATGAGCACGCCCAGGAACAGCCCGGTGAGGGCCAGGTAGAGGTGCCACTTCACCGGCCGCAGGTCGGCGTGGCTCAGGAACGGCATGTCGATCTGCCACGACCGGGCGCGCCGGACCTCGGGTTCGGACGTGCCCTCGGGTTCGGGCGGCGGGGTCGCGGCCGGTTCGTCGAGCAGTGTCACTGGTCGCCTCCCGTCACGACGATGCGGCCGCCCATCGTGTGGTGCTGGATGCCGCAGTACTCATGGCAGATCATCGAGTGCTGGCCGGCCTTGTCGAAGGTGACCTCGAACTCGGAGATCTGACCCGGGATGATCATCGAGTTGGCGTTGGTGCCCGGGACCCGGAACCCGTGGACCACGTCGATCGACGTGAGGTGGAAGTGCGCCGTCGCCCCGACCGGCAGCTCGATCTCCTTCGGGGTGAACTGCCACGCCTGGGCGATGATCACCACGTCGTAGTCGCCGTCGCTGCGCTGGTGGACGCCGGGGTCGTCGAACGGTGCGGTCTGGGACACCAGCTTCGGGTCGATCCGCTGGGACGACTCGGGGAACTGGGCGTGCTGGCCGGCGATGGTCATGATCAGCGCCACCACGGCCAGGGCCAGGAAGCCGGCGACCGCCATCATGAACCAGCGTTCGTACTTCTCGATCTTCATGCCCGCCCCCTCAGCTGCGCTCGAGGAGCGTGATGTACATCCACGCGAACATCGCCGCGATCAGGAGGATGAACAGCAGCATGAGGACGAAGGTCCCCCGGGGCTGGTCCTCGTCGTGGGCGTCGTGCGTGGCCGGATCGGACGCGTCGGCCTCGGTCACGACGTGACCTCGAGGGTGCCGTGCATGCCGGCGCTGAAGTGGCCGGGCACCGTGCAGATGAACTGGTAGGTACCGGGCGCCAGGTTGACGGTGCCGGAATCGGAGGCGCCGGCCTGTGCGGTCAGCGACGTCACGTCGAGCGACGGGTCGTACTGGGTCTCGTCGTCGATGGTGGTGCCCGCCTGCAGGACCGTCCAGTTGTGCTCCACCGAGCCGACGTTGTCGAGCGTGACCGATACATCGGCGTCGGCGGCGATGGTGGCGTCGGCGGGATCGAAGGCGAACTCGCTGGCGTCGAAGGTGACCGAGGTCTGCGGACCCGAGGGCGCCGGCGCAGCGGTGTTGTCGTTGTTCATCGCCAGGAACAGGGCGACGAAGGAGACGGCGAGGGCGACCAGCACCCCGACGGTGACCACCGCCAGCCAGGCCGACTGGCCGGCACCGAACATCAGCTCGGTGCTGGGTGGAGGCAGCGGCGCAGCCGCGCTCTCCTGCTCGTTCACGTCCACGTCGTCGCCCACAACCTGCCCCCTGGTCGAGTCGCTTCGGATGTCCCGGCTGGCTGTCTATCCGATGGAGCGTGCCCCGTGCTGAGAAAGCGGCCACCCGCCGGGAGAAAGTGGCAACGACGGCAGCCGGTAGCGTGGTCCAGATGGCTGACACCCACGAGCTGACGCAGGCGGCCTACGAACGCCTCCAGGCCGAGTACGAAGACCTCACCACCCGCGGCCGGGTCGACATCGCCCGCAAGATCGAGACGGCGCGCGAGCTCGGCGACCTGTCCGAGAACGGCGACTACCACGCGGCCAAGGAGGAGCAGGGGAAGATGGAGGGCCGCATCGCCCACCTCGGCCAGATCCTCGAGAACCACACCATCGTCGAACCCGGCGCCGGCCACGAGATCCGGGTGGGCTCGGAGGTCGAGATCCGCTACGAGGGCGACGACGACACCGAGACCTACCTGATCGGTTCCATCGAGGAGCGCCACTCCGACCTCGAGGTCATGAGCCCGGGGTCGCCGCTGGGGCAGGCGCTGCTCGGGCACAAGGCCGGCGACACCATCGAGTACGAGACGCCGACGGGCGCGACCCTCAAGGTCGAGATCGTCGACATCGCGTGAGCACGTCCGCGCCTCCGCTGCCGGAGGGTCGGCGCGTCGAGCTGCCCGGCCGGGGCACCACGTTCGTCCGCGAGCTCCCCGGTCCCGCCGGTGCCCCCACGATCGTGCTGCTGCACGGCTGGACGGTCTCGGCCGACCTCAACTGGTTCACCGCCTACGAGGGGCTCGGCCGCCACTACCGGGTGCTCGCCATCGACCACCGGGGCCACGGTCGTGGCATCCGGTCGCGCCGCCGGTTCCGCCTGGCCGACTGCGCCGACGACGTGGCCGCGCTGTGCGAGCACCTGGACGTCGAGCGGGTCATCCCGGTCGGCTACTCGATGGGCGGCCCCATCGCCCTGCTCACCTGGCATCGCCACCGCGACCTGGTCGACGGCCTGGTGCTGTGCGCCACCGCCCCCTACTTCCGTGGCAGCGGACCCGAGAGCACGCTCTTCTCGATGCTCCCGCTGGTGGCCAACGCCGCCCGGCTGACACCGCAGGTGCTGCGCCACCGCGTGGCTTCGCGCCTGCTCGGCACCCGGACCGACGACACCGACATCGGGCGGTGGGCGCGCGCCGAGATCGTGCGCTCCGACGCCGCCGCCGTGGCCGACGCCGGCGCCTCGCTCGGTCGCTTCGACGCCCGCCCGTGGCTGCACGAGATCGACGTGCCCACGGCGGTCGTCCGGACGTTGCAGGACAACGCCGTGCCGCCGCACCGCCAGACGATGCTGGCCGAGCACATCCCCGGCGCCCGCATCGTCGACGTCGCCGCCGACCACACGGCATGCGTGACGGCATGGGACCGCTTCGTGCCCGCGCTGCTCACCGGTCTGCAACACGTGACGGCGGCAGCCACCGAGTCGGCCAGCCAGCCGATCAGCACCAACCCGGTCCAAGGTACGGTACTGAGTCAGACCAGGTAGGTGGCGGGGCGGTCGACGCCTCGCACGGCACCGACCAGACCCCGGCCGGCCACCGCGTCGACGAGCTGGTCGACCAACGTGGTGGTCATGGCCTCCTTGCCGATCACGATGTCGGCGCCGGCGCCAACCGCCTCGCGGCGGTGCAGGTCGTCGGCGTAGCCGGTGACCACGGCCAGCGTCACGGCGTGGCCCAGGCTGCGGCGGAGGCGCTCGAGCAGCCAGATGCCGTCGCGGCCCACCAGGTACAGGTCGACCAGGACGAGGTCGGGCAGAGCCCGCCGCGCCAGGTACAGGCCGTGCCGGGCCTCGCCGGCCTCGCCGATCACGTCGAAACGCCCGTCGCTCTGCAGCTGCACGCCCAGCAGGAAGCGGACGTCGTCGCAGTCGTCGACCACCACGGTGCGGATGGCCGTCGCACGCGCCACGGCGCGCGGGTTCTCTCCCTCGATCCCCAGATCACTCATGCGAGGGATATCGGCACAACTGCCGGAACCTTGACGAATTGTCGGAATTCTCCGGTTCAGCTGCCCTGCACCATCGCCAGCTCGATCGAACGGGCCGCGGCCACCACGTGGTCGCCGAACAGCTGGCCGGGACGCTTGGTCACCCGCTCGATCGGCCCGCTGACGCTGACGGCGGCCAGCACGGTGTGGCCGTCCCAGACGGGGGCCGACACCGACGCCACGCCCGGCGCCCGTTCGGCCACCGACGCCAGCCACCCGTGCCGCTCGGCCAGGCCGGACAGCACCCGGCCGGCGGAGCCGAGGTCCAGCGGCAGCCGGGCGCCGACGGGGACGATCGTGCGCAGCTCGTGGGTGGAGTCGACGGCGGCCACGCACAGCCGCTCGTCGTCGTCGACCACGTAGAGCTGGGCCGACTCGCCGGTGTCGTCGCGGAGCCGGCGTAGGACCGGCACGGCCACGGCGGTGAGCGGGAAGGCGTCGACCGCGGACCGACCGAGGCCGATGAGGGCCAGGCCGAGCGCGTAGGCGCCGTCGTCGTTGCGGCGCAGCAGCCCGACCGTCTCCATGCCCTGCGCCAGGCGGTGAACGGTGGCCCGGCTGATGTCGGTGCGCTCGACCAGGGTGCGGAACGACGTGGGCCCCTCGCTGACCACCCGCAGGATGACCATGACCTTGTCGAGCACGCCGATGCCGCTTACAGTGTCCACTGATCGGGAATCGTATCCCGCATCGTGAGACAGACGCCACATCGTGAGACAGCCAGGAGCATCGCATGGCCGGCAAGACGCTGAGCGAGAAGGTCTGGGACCGACACGTGGTCCACCGCGACGCAGACGGGGACCTGCTCTACATCGATCTGCACCTGGTGCACGAGGTCACCTCGCCCCAGGCCTTCGACGGCCTGCGCCTCAACGGCCGCACCGTCCGTCGGCCCGACCTGACCCTGGCGACCATGGACCACAACGTGCCGACCGCGAACATCGACCAGCCGGTGGCCGATCCCATCTCCAAGAAGCAGATGGACACGCTGGCCGCCAACTGCGACGAGTTCGGCATCACCTGCCACGGCATGGGCGACCCCGGCCAGGGCATCGTCCACGTGATCGGCCCCGAGCAGGGCTTCACCCAGCCGGGCATGACCATCGTCTGCGGCGACTCCCACACCTCGACCCACGGGGCCTTCGGCGCCATCGCCTTCGGCATCGGCACCTCCGAGGTCGAGCACGTGCTGGCCACCCAGACGCTCCCCCAGCGCCGACCCCAGACCATGGCCGTCACCGTCGAGGGCGACCTGCAGCCCGGCGTCACCGCCAAGGACATCGTGCTGGCCATCCTCGGCCGCATCGGCACCGGCGGCGGCATCGGCCACATGATCGAGTACCGGGGCTCGGCCATCCGGGCGCTCTCCATGGAGGGTCGGATGACCGTGTGCAACATGTCCATCGAGATGGGCGCCAAGGCGGGGATGATCGCCCCCGACGAGACCACGTTCGAGTACCTGAAGGGCCGGCCCCACGCACCGGGCGGTCTGGATGGGGCCGGCGACGCCTGGGATGCTGCCGTGGCCGACTGGAAGACCCTGGTCACCGACGACGACGCCACCTTCGACAAGGAGGTCGTGCTCGACGCCGCCGAGATCACCCCGCACGTGTCGTGGGGTACGAACCCGTCGCAGGTCGCCCCGATCGACGCCTCGGTGCCCGATCCCGACTCGTTCGCCGAGTCATCCGAGCGGAGCGCCGCGGCGCGGGCGCTCGAGTACATGGGTCTCGAGGCCGGCACGCCGATCAAGGAGATCCCGGTCGACACCGTGTTCATCGGCTCGTGCACCAACAGCCGCATCGAAGACCTGCGGGCCGTGGCCCAGGTGGCCGAGGGCCGGACGGTCACCGTGCCCCGGGCCATGATCGTGCCCGGCTCGTTCGCGGTGAAGGACCAGGCCATCGCCGAGGGCCTCGACAAGATCTTCGTCGAGGCCGGCTTCGACTGGCGCGAGCCCGGGCTGCTCGATGTGCCTGGCCATGAACCCCGACAAGCTCGCCCCCGGGGAACGCTGCGCCAGCACCTCGAACCGCAACTTCGAGGGCCGCCAGGGCCGGGGCGGACGCACCCACCTGGTCTCCCCCGCCGTCGCCGCCGCCACCGCCATCGCCGGCCACTTCGCCGTGCCCGCTGATCTCGGCCCGGCCGACCTCGACTGATCCGCGAATTTCGTTTCCTGGTCAGGACAGTGCTGACCAGCTGACGAAATTCTCCCCGTGAGAACCCTGGAGCATCCGTGAAGGCAGTACGCACCATCGAAGGCACGGCGGTCCCGCTCGACCGCTCCGACGTCGACACCGACCAGATCATCCCGTCGGACTGGCTCAAGCAGGTCGAGCGCACCGGCTTCGAGAAGGGCCTGTTCTCCGAGTGGCGCGACGACCCGGCGTTCGTGCTCAACCAGGAGCAGTACCAGGGCGCCAACATCTTGATCGGCGGCCCCAACTTCGGCACCGGCTCGTCGCGCGAGCACGCCGTGTGGGCCATCCAGCAGTACGGCTTCGAGGCGGTGATCTCGCCCCGGTTCGGTGACATCTTCCGCAACAACTGCACCAAGAACGGCCTGGTGCCGGTGCAGGTGCCCGCCGAGGTCGGCGAGGCACTGCTGCGCATGGTCGAGGACGACCCCGACACGGTGTTCGAGATCGACGTGGCCGCCGGCACGGTGAAGGCCGGCGACGTCGAGTGCGAGTTCCCCCTCGACGAGGGCACCCGCCACCGGTTCCTCGAGGGCCTCGACGACATCGGCCTCACGCTGCGGCACGAGACCGACATCACCGCCTTCGAGCAGGAGCGTCCGGGCTACCTGCCCACCGCCGGCGCCCGCTGATCGGCGGCACGGGCCGCCTCGTGCGCCAGCAGCCCGGCGCCGATCACGATCATCACGTCGCCGACGCTGAACACGTTGGCCAGCGGCAGCGGCTCGGGCACGGCGAACACGTCGCCGAGGAACCACAGGTCGGCGTCGTCGATCGGAGCCGAGTTCTCGAAGCCGTCGCCGTGGTCGAGCCCGGCGGCCTCGACCGCGCCCGGCCGGGCCGGCATGACGCCGCCGTTGGCGGTGATGGCGACCAGGTTGAGCGCGCCACCGAGCCCCAGGACCAGCACACCCCGCCACCGGCGGTTGGCGACCACGAACGCCAGGGCGGCGGCGTAGCTGACGAGGTGGAGCGCGCCGGCGACGCCGCCGGGTAGCGCCTCGGGCAGGACCTGGATGATCAGCACCTGCACGCCGAGCGCCACGGCGAGCAGCCACCAGCGGGACAGGTGGATCGAGGCGAGGCCGTCGAAGCTCCGGTGCGCCGCGGTGACCGCCAGCACGACGGCCAGGACGGCGACCGGGACGATCACTCGGCGACGGCGGCCCCGGCGACCCGGGCGGCGAGCCAGGCGACGGCGTCGTCGGCCGGCAACGGGTGGCCGAAGTGCCAGCCCTGGCCGATGTCGCAGCCGAGCCGCTGGAGCGCCTCGCACTCCTCGAGCTGCTCGACACCTTCGGCCACCACGGTGAGACCGAGGTTGTGGCCGAGCACGATCATGGGGGCGACGAAGCGGGAGTCGAGCCCCTGCTCGAGCTGCCCCACGAAGGACCGGTCGATCTTGAGCCGCGAGATGGGCAGCTTGCGCAGGTGCTCGAACGACGAGTACCCGGTGCCGAAGTCGTCGATGGCCACCGCCACGCCCAGCTCGGCCAGGCCCTCGAGCGTGACCCGGGCACCGTCGAGGTCGACCAGCAGGGCGCTCTCGGTGAACTCGACCTCGAGCGCACGGCCGGGCAGGCCGTACTGGTCGAGGCGGGCTCGGACGGTGTCGACGAAGCGCACGTCGGCCAAGGAGCGGGCCGAGACGTTGACCGACACCCGGACCTGCTGGTCGTCGTGCCACCACCGGGCGCAGGTGGCCAGGGACTCGTCCAGGACGAAGTCGGTGAGCTCGCCGATGAGCTCGGTGTGCTCGGCGGCGTAGACGAAGTCGGCGGGCAGGACGGTGACGCCGTCGCGCTCCCAGCGGACCAGCGCCTCGAAGCCCACGGTCTCGCCGCCGGGCATGGCCACCTGGGGTTGGAAGACCACCGACAGCTCGCTGGCGGCCAGGGCGTCCTTCAGGCTGCGCAGCAGCGTGAGGCTGCTGGTGACGGTGTCGACCGTGCGGCCCCGTCCGTCGCCGGCCACACGGGTGTGCATCTTCTCGAGCAGCAGGCCGGCGTCGGCCCGCTCGAGGAGCGTGGCCGGATCGATGCCGTCCATCGGTGCCGATGCGGCACCGAGCGAGGCCCGCACGGGCACGGGCACGCCGTCGATCTCGATGGGCTGGCGGAACTGACGCTGGATGCGGTCGATCGAGACGCGCGCGTCGTGGCCCACGGCACCCTCGAGCACGACGACGAACTCGTCGCCGCCGATGCGACCGACGAGGTCGACGGGACGGACCACGGCCAGGAGCCGCTTGGCCACGATCTCGAGCACCTTGTCGCCGGCGGCGTGGCCGAGACGGTCGTTGACACCCTTGAACTCGTCGAGGTCGATCATGGCCACGGTGACGCCGCCGGGGATGGCGGCGGCCAGCGCCTCGAGGATCTCGGTGCGGTTGGCCAGGCCGGTGAGGGCGTCGCGCGAGGCGCGCACCCGGCTGGTGGACGCCTGGCTGGCGGTGCGGTGCATGGCGACGATGCAGAGCAGCGGGAGCGGCAGCAGGGCGACGGACTGCAGGCCGACGATGGCCAGCACGGGTGCCATGACCAGGAGCAGCAGGTCGTCGACCGCCGTCTGGGGCAGGACGTTGCGCACGATCTGGCCGACGTCGAGGCCCCGGTCGAGCCACACGACCGCCGCCATGAGCAGGAGGTTGACCAAGAAGACCGACCCGGCGAAGGCAAGGGTCTGGGGCAGGAACCAGGCATCGATCTGGACGCCGTCGACGAGGGTGGTGCGGGCACCGAGCAGCTCGAGCACGCCGATGCCTGCCCCCAAGCTGAGGACGAGCGTGCCGGCGTTGAAGGCGGCACGGACCGGCGACTTGCGGGTGACGACGTCGCCGGCGAGGGACGCCACGGCGAGCGCGGCCAGCGCCATCTCGGCCGGGGCGAGCAGGGCGATGGCGCCGGCGAAGCCCCACGAGGCGGTGAACTCACCGGCCCGGGGGTGCCACTGCATGGGTCGCAGCTCGGAGACCACCAACAGGATGGCCAGGACGGCGACCAGCAGCCGCACGTCGGGATCGAGCGTCGACGCTCGCTGGGCGACCAGGCCCAGGACCAGCGCGCCGCCGACGATCACCGCGGCGACGAAGCCGTCGCGCACGGCACCGCCTCTCATGTTCACCACCTGATGATGCCGTTCCTCACCTGTGGAGTGGTGGAGTCAGGTCCACTTCCAGGGGGCGCCGAGTGCCGCAGACGCGGCCACCAGCGATCCCACCGCCGCCAGCACCCGGTAGAGCTTCGCCTTCTTCCGATCATCCCAACGCATGGCAGATCTCCTCATCCGGTCATGTGGGGCATATGGTACACCACGCTGGGTGGTCGTGGGGGAGAAATGTTGCGAAAACGCGACGAACCCCCGGCGGGTGGCCGGGGGTCCGTGTGCGGTCGTGGTCGGACCGGCGCCTCAGGGGCGGCTCACTTCGGTGGCATGCGGATGCCGCCGTCGAGGCGCACGACGTGGGCGTTCATGTAGCTGTTGGTGAGCAGCTCGTGGGCCATGCTGGCGAACTCCTCGGAGGAGCCGAGGCGCTTGGGGAACAGCACGCTCTGGCCGAGGTTGGCCTTGAACGCCTCGGAGGCCTCGCCCTCGCCGTAGATCGGGGTGTCGATCAGGCCGGGGGCGATGCAGTTGAGGCGGATGCCGGGGGCGGCCAGGTCGCGGGCCACGGGCAGGGTCATGCCGACGACGCCGCCCTTGGACGACGAGTAGGCGGCCTGGCCGATCTGGCCGTCGAAGGCGGCGACCGAGGTGACGGTGCAGATGGCGCCCTTGCAGCCGTCCTCGTCGCCCTCGTTCAGGCTCATGGCGGTGGCCCCGAGCCGCACGCAGTTGAACGTGCCGATCAGGTTGACCTCGATGACCTTGCGGTAGATGTTCAGGTCGTGGGCGGACTCGTAGGTCCCGTCCTTGCCGATGGTGCGGGTGGCGAAGCCGATGCCGGCCGCGGTGACCATCGTCTTGAGGGGGCCCATCTCCTTGGCCGCCTCGATGGCGGGGATGACCTCGTCGGGGTTGGCCACGTCGGCCTTGACGAAGATGCCGCCGATGTCCTTGGCGACGGCCTCGCCCTTCTCCTCGTTCATGTCGATGATGACGACGTGCTGGCCCTTCTCGGCGAGGAGTCGGGCGGTGGCTTCGCCGAGGCCACTGGCCCCGCCGGTGATGACAGATGAAGAACCAGAGATTTCCATAGCCGGAGAGACTATTGACTGCTCGGTCAAGAGAGAAAAGGGGCAGTCCTCAGCTGGCCGGTGTCCACGCACTCGGATGGGTGTGCAACCGACGCCAACGGGCCAACCACGACCGGAACGAGGGCACCGGCATGGCCCGGGCGAACAGGAAGCCCTGGGCCAGGTCGCAGCCGAGATCGGCCAGCTGCTCGCGCTGCTCCTCGGTCTCGACGCCCTCGGCGATGATGCGGATGCGCAGCACGTCGGCCAGGCGGGTGAGCATGGTGACGATGACCGTGTCGGAGTCGACGCGTCCGAAGCCGGCCACGATCGACCGGTCGATCTTGACCAGCTCGACCGGCAGATCGCGCAGGTAGCGCAGCGACGTGTAGCCGACGCCGAAGTCGTCGACGCAGACGGTGACCCCGAGGCTGCGCAGCCGGCCGAGCGTGGCGGCCGCCTCCTCGAGATCGCGCACCAGGCTGGCCTCGCCGACCTCGATGACGAGGCGCCCGGGGTCGATCCCCCACCGGCGACAGGCCTCGGCCACGTCGTCTGCCACCCGAGGGTGGTCGAGATGACGGCCCGACAGGTTGACGCTGAGCGTCAGCTCCAGCCCGTCGCGGGCCCACTCGGCCAGTTGGGAACACGCCCGGTCGAGCATCCATCGGCCGATCTCGATGACGAGCATGGAGTCCTCGGCCACCTCGATGAACGCATCGGGAGGCACCTCGCGGCCGTCGTCGGTGGTCCACCGGCACAGCAGCTCGCCGCCCGACGACGCTGCCCCGGCGCAGGTCGATGACCGGCTGGATGAAGGCGTCGAGCGCGCCGACGCCCACCGCCCGCCGCAACTCGCGCTCGAGGTCGAAGCGCTCCTCGACCTGCTGGCGCAGGTCGTCGTCGAAGACCCGGATCTGGCCCGGGCCCGCTCGCCTTGGCGTGGTACATGGCCACATCGGCGTCGCGCAGATCGAGCTCGCGCACGTCGTCGGGATCGAGGAAGGCGACGCCGATGGACGCCGACACCGGGATGCGGTCGTCGCCCACCGGGAACGGTTCGGTCAGGGCGAGCTGGATGCGCTCGGCCAGCCGGACGATGGTGCCGATCTCGTCGGCCTCCTCGGCCAGCACCACGAACTCGTCACCACCGTTGCGGGCCACGAGATCGGCATCGCGCGTGGCCCGCACGATCCGGTGGGCCACCTCGCGCAGCACGTGGTCGCCCACCTGGTGCCCGAGCGTGTCGTTGACCGCCTTGAACCGGTCGAGGTCGATGAAAAGCAGCCCGATGCCGTTGCCCGACCGCTTGGCCCGGGCGGCGGCTCGCTCGAGCTCGCTGATCAGGATCGACCGATTGGCCAACCCCGTCAGGTGATCGTGCGTGGCCTCGTGGGCCAGGCGCTCGGTGGCCTGCGCGAGGTGCTGCGTGCGCTGCTCGGTGTCGGCGATGCGGGCGCGCAACGTTCGGTTCTCCCGAGCCAGCCACACGAGGGCGCCGCCGGCGCCCACCAGTGCGAGCAGGAAGAGGGCCGCCGCGGTCACATCGTCAGTCTGCCAAGCCCCGCCGACAGGATCGGGGACGAAGGCCCGGTTGGCTCAGCCGACGTTCGGTAGCACGAAGTCGAAGTAACTCTGGGCCGACTGCTGACCGTCGTCGTCGCTCACGCCGGTGAGGGCCGTGGCCGGGCGGATCTGATCGTCGTCCTGCAAGGCGGCAGCGAAGCTGAGGGTGATGGTCCGGCCGTCTGCGCCCAACGACACCGAGTTGAGGTTGTTGGAACCCGGGGTGGTGAACTTCCGGCCGTAGCTGCCCGTGCTCTCCGCCGACGTGGCGTCGACCGGTTCGTTGAACCGCAGCGTGCAGACGGTGTCGCCGGCGTTGCAGGTGGAGGACTCCGGCATCAGGTCGGGGCCGTCGTCCTCGAGGGTGGTGTCGCGCAGATCGGTCTGGTCGACGGACGCCGTCCCCAGATCGCTCACACCGGAGAGGGCGGTGACTGCGGCGTCGGCGTAGGTGACCGTCGGCGAGGTGGTGGCGCCAGAGCCGAGCGTGATGACCACGGTCGAGCCGTCGGCCGCCCAGGAAGACTTGCTCGTGCCGTTCGTGAACGTGAACGGGGTGCCGTTGGACGTGATCGTGATCGACGCGTTCGGCGCGATCTTCACGTCCTTGGAGAACGACAGCATCCAGACGTCGCCCGCGTTGGCGGCGCTGCTCCCGGCGTTGGTCGAGACGGTGGTCCCGTTCGAGAGGCCGACCATGCCGAGTCCGATACGGATCTCGTTGGTGACGAACCAGTTCACCCCGGAGGCGTCGGGCTTGTCTTCCACGTCGGTGCTGCCGCCGCGGGGGACGACGATGTACTGAGCGGTTTCCGGGCCGGCGGGCTCGGTGAAGGAGACCGACGAGCCGTTGTTCTCGACCAGATCACCGCGGACGGGTTCCGTGCTGTCGTGCACACCGTCGCGATCGCTGTCGAGGTAGACGGTGTAGGTCGTGTCGGGCTGGTCGCTGGGCGTCCAGGAGACGGTGACGACGTCGCCGCCGGACGCGACCTTGCTCGACGAGGCGGTGACGTCGGTGATGTCGGAGAGCTTGTCGGTGTAGACGCTGAAGACCGACTGGCCGTCCTGCTGGTACTCGATGCTCAGCACGTCGCCGCTGGTGAGCAGACCCTCGAACTCGTCCATCGAGATGGGCCTCGTGCCCGTGCCGCCGAGGGCGACCTGGTACACGTCGAGGCTCGAGTAGTAGAAGGTGCCGGCCGGCGCCGTGAAGTAGTTGCCACCCCGGCTCACCGTCTGCACCGTCTGGCGGGCGGTGCCGCCGGTTGCAGCGGTGTAGTCGGCGGTGGCGGCCTCGGCCGGCACCCAGTTGGTGAGTCCGCCGACGCCGAACTGCTCGGTGGGCACACCGGCGGAGTCGACGTCGAGCTCGTTGTTGGTGTTCTCGTCGAGGTAGACGAACGGGATCGCCGAGCCCTGCTCGGTCGAGTCGATGGCGAACGTCAGCTCGCCGTCGGCGTTGGCCGCCGCCTCGACCTGCTTGGTCTCGGTGTTGCTGCCGGCCGGACCGCCGCTGGTGACGGGCTGACCGTTCACGGTCTCGATGGCGATCGACGCCGCCTGGGCGAGTTGGTAGTCGCTGACGGTGGTGGTGCCGCCGTTGCTGCCGACGACATCGGGGTCGAGCAGGGCGATGTCGTAGGTGGTGCCCGATTCGAGGCCGGTCACGGTGTAGGCCCGTCGTCCGTCGTCGTTCAAGGCGCTGGAGCTGGGCGCCAGGCCCTCGGTGGCCGTGGGCGAGACGTTGTAGATCTCGTTGGAGTCGAGCTGGGCCAGTGCCAGCGCTGCGTTGAGGACGGCATCGGGCACCGCGGCCTGGCCGCCGATGGCGACGAGGCGGTCGATGGTGGCCGCGTTGGCCTGCAGGTACTCGCCGGTGACCGGCGGGACCTTGTCGGGATGGACCAGCAGCAGGCGGTTGAGGTTCTGGCCGGCGGCGGGTCCACCCACGAGCGCGTCGGGGAACGCCATGCCGGTGGACAGGTAGGCGGTGGCGCCTCCCATGTCGAACTGGTCGACCCCGAAGTCGACGACATCGAGGTTGGTGTCCCAGCGCTTGATGCCGGCGAGGCGCTGGGTGGTGACGCTGGCCTCGGACTTGAGCTGGGACTCGACGGCATCGCTGATGACGGCGGTACCGCCCACCACGACGACGTGCTCGATGCCCAGGTCCTTGACCGCGTCGATGGTGGCCTGGGGCAGCACGTCCTTGGCCGTCAACAGGATGGGCAGGTTGCCGGCGTAGGCGACCGGGCTGGACGACACGGCATCGGGGAAGTTCAAGCCGCTGGTGAGGAAGGCGGTGACGCCGCCATCGGTGCTACCGATGCCGCCGCCGGTGATGGGGTTGCCCTGGTCGGCGATGACCTGGCCGGCGGCGGCCGCGGTCTCGAAGCGGTCGTTGCCCTCGACCCGATGCACGGTGTAGCCGGCGCCGGTGACGGCGTCCTCGACGGCCTGGCTGAGTGCTGCGGTGCCACCCATGAGGTAGACGTCGGAGGCGCCGAGGTCGGACAGCGCCTGCTTGGTGACGTCGAGGAGCCGGTCGCTGAGCGTGAGCAGGATCGGCGCATCGATGGCGCCGGCCATGCCGCTGGACGCGAGCGCGTCGGCGAAGTCCTGGCCGGTGGCGAGGATGACGTTGCTGGCGCCGTCGGGGAACGTGTCGGCGGCGACCGCTGCGGCGGTGGCGTACCGGTCAGGCGTGAACGTGCCGTAGCTCGCCAGTCGCGCCGACTCGGTCGCGGTCTCGGCGTGCGCCGACTCGACGACGAACACGCCGCCGACGAGGACCGCGGCGGCGACACCGGCGGTGATGCGGCGCAACGTCGATCGGTGGGACGGATTCATGGGGTGACGTGCTCCTGTGGGGTTCTGCGACGGTCGGACCCGCCCGACTGCGAGACAGACTTCGACACCGTAGGCCCGGACCCCTGCCCTGAGCGCGCCGCAAGAGCCCATCTCCCGCCGATGGGCCCCTGCGGGGTTCGCTCTCCCGCTTCGGTTACCGCGGGTTGCGGGTGCCCACCCGGTGAAGGCCGAGCTCCACGCTCCGCCCGAGGCTGCGGATGACCACACCGGCCATGAGCGCGGCCAGGGCGGCCATCAGGAGCACGTAGTCGTGGCTGCCGGTGTTGGGCAGCGTCGGCGAGCTGGTCGGGCTGCCCGGCGTGCCCGGCGTCGCCGGAGCGACGGTCGGCGAGAAGCTCGAGTTGAGCGCCACGGTGCCGAGCTGCGTACCGACGCCCAGCGTGGACAGGCCGTCGAGCAGGTCGCCGAGCGGCAGGGCGTCGAGCGCCGTGCGCAGCTGACCGAGGGCGTCGCCGAGGCCGGTCGGGATGTCGATGGCACCGGTCACCGGCTCGAGGCCGGAGAGGTCGATGGCGCCGGTGACGGCGTCGACCGGCACATCCAGGCCGCTGAGCTCGGCGTCGAGCTGGCCGACCAACGCATCGAGCTGGGCCAGCAGATCGTCGACCGTGGCCGTCAGGTCCACGGGGGCGATGTCCAGCGCCAGGGCGGTGATGCCGGCGGTGGCCGTGCTCAGCCCGTTGGCGTCGGGCGGCGTGGTGCCGCTGGCGCTCGGGGTCGGGCCGGCGAGGCTGACGGCGGGGACCGGAGCCGAGACGGGCAGGACCGACAGCGCGTCGGTGATGGTCTCACCGAGGCCGGTCACCGCCGCCCCGAGGTCGGCGCACGTCGGCACGGGCACGGCCTGGCCGAGCACCGTGAACCCCTCGGCGGCGCAGGTCGCCGTGCCGGTGCCGCCGGTGGCGTCGGCCACGGTGTCGAGCACCAGGCTCAGGTCACCGATGTCGAGCAGCGAGCCGCCGCCCAGCGCACCGAGCAGGTCGAGGCGCAGCTGCGACAGGTCGAGCCCACCGAGCAGGCCGTCGAGCTGGCTGAGCAGGCCTTCGAGCTGGCTGGTCAGGTCGTTCACCTGGCTGACCAGGGCGGCGATCTGCGGCGACAGGCTGGCCACGTCGGCCAGGGCGGCGTCGAGGGCGTCCTGCGCCGCGGTCAGCGCCGATTGGGCGCTGGCCAGCGTGCTCTGGGCCGAGGTCAGCTGGCTCTGCAGCGTGGTGAGCTGCGACGTGAGCGTGGCGATCTGCAGCGCGTCGGTGACCGAATCCAGGGCGCTGATCTGCGAGTTGAGCGAGCTGATCTGGCTCTGGAGGCTGGTGACGCTCGCCTGGGAGCTGGTCACGTTGCTGGTGGCGGAGGTGACGGCGTTCTGCAGCGTCGACAGCGTGGCGTCGCCGGCGATGGCGTCGCTGAGCAGGCCCTGGGCGCCGGCGAGGTCGCCGGCGGCGGCCACCGCACCCTCGAGGGTGGACTGGAGCTGATCGAACGAGGCGATCCGGCTGGTCAGGTCACCCGAGAGCGGAAGGCCCAGCGTGTCGATCAGGTCGAGGAGGGTGCCGAGCGGCAGGGCGTCGAGCACGTCGGCGGGAAGGAGGTCGTCGAGGCCGAGCTCGAGGCCGCTGAGCTGCAGGGTCACGGCGCTGCCCGACGCGGTCGGGGTGGCGCTGGTGGACACCTGCTGGGCGTCGATGGTCGTGCCCAGGCCCAGCGGCGTGGTGAGCTCGCCGCCCAGGGCGGACAGCTTCGTCAGCGCGCTGTCGCTGGTGGACTGGACCGCCCAGTCGACCAGGTTGACGGCGGCACCGACGCCACCGGCGCCCACCTCGCGGCTCTCGCTGCCGGACTGGTCGCCGTCGGCCGTCGAGTAGTCGAGCGTTGGGGCGACGTCCCCGGCGGCGCTGAGCCCCTCGAGGGCCAGGCGGGCGACGGGGTTGTCGACGTTGGTGGCCGAGGCGATCAGGCTGCCGATGGTCGTGTCGACGTCGACGGGGAGGCCGTCGACGGTCAACGAAGCCGGCACCACCTGCAGGTCGGACGTGCCCGAGCCAGGGGCCGCGGTCTGGGACTGTGCGGGGCCGACGACGCCGACCACCAGCACGGCGGCGCCGGCAGCGGCGGCAAGGGGACGCAATCGACGGAAACGTCCGGTCGGGACAGACATGTATGACCTCGTTCAGGGTTCGCCCAGCAGTACGCCACAACGGTTCCATCCACGAGGGACCGGCGATAGGCCCCGAATTGGTCAATTCGCGTCCACGACCGGACTAGTCACCCTCCGTTCCGACACACCCACGTTGCGCGCGCCTAACGTCCCCGGAGATGCCAGAACCACTCGATCTCGACGCCGTCGGCCAGGCGGATCTGGTCCGACGCGGCGAGGTGTCACCGGTCGAACTGGTGGACGCCGCCATCGCCCGCATCGAGGCCCGGAACCCGGTGCTCAACGCCGTCATCCACGAGCGCTTCGAGGCGGCCCGGTCAGAGGCGGCCGGCGACCTGCCCGACGGGCCCTTCCGGGGCGTCCCGTTCCTGGTCAAGGACGCCGTGTGCGCCATGGCCGGCGAGCCCGAGCACGCCGGCATGGCGTTCCTCAAGCACCACGACCACGTCGCCCAGACCGACCAGTGGCTGGCCGAGCGGTACCGGGCGGCCGGGTTCGTGATCCTGGGCCGCACCAACCTGCCCGAGCTGGCGCTGGCCCCCACCACCGAGCCTGCGGCGTACGGACCGACCCACAACCCCCACGACCTCGAGCGCACCCCCGGTGGGTCGTCGGGCGGGTCGGCGGCGGCGGTGGCCGACGGCTGGGTCGCCGCCGCCCACGGCAACGACATGGGCGGGTCGATCCGCATCCCGTCGTCGTGCTGCGGGCTGGTCGGACTGAAGCCGTCGCGCGCTCGCACGACGATCGGCCCGGCCTTCGGCGAGTACTGGGGGCAGATGACCCACGAGCACGTGCTGTGCCGCTCGGTCCGGGACACCGCCGCCATCCTCGACGCCACCGCCGGACCCGGTCCCGGCGACCCCTACACCGCTCCCCCGCCCCGCCGGCCCTGGGCCGACGAGGTCGGCGCCGACCCTGGCCGTCTTCGGGTGGGCGTGATGCGCACCTCGCCGTTCGCCGAGACCGACGACGAGTGCGTCGCCGCCGCCGACGAGCTGGCCCGACGGCTGGCCGACGCCGGCCACGAGATCGTCGAGTCCTACCCCACCGCCCTCGACGACCCGACGGGGACGATGCCGTACGTGACGATGGTGAACGTCCACGTCGCCTCGGAGCTGGCCCGCATCGGCCGACTGGTCGGCGAGGAGATCACCGAGGCCGACGTCGAGCCCAACACGTGGGCCCAGGCCGAGGCCGGCCGGGCCGTCGATGCCGTGACCTACTGGGAGGCCGTCGAGGCCATGCACGCCTGGAGCCGGCGGGTGGCGGTCTGGTGGGAGGACCACGACCTGCTGGTGACCCCGACCATGGGCACGGTGCCGCCCAAGCTCGGCGAGGCCGAGGTGTTCGCCATGGTGGCCTTCGCCCTGCCGTTCAACGTGACCGGGCAGCCGGCCATCAGCCTGCCGGTGCACACCACCGGCACCGGCCTGCCGGTCGGCGCCCAGCTGATCGGCGCCTACGGGCGAGAGGACCAGGTCATCGCCGCGTCGGCGCAGGTGTTGTGATCGTCGACGGACCCGCTCCTCAGGCCGGCGTGACGCCGAGCGCCGTGCCGCAGCCCGGGCACGCGTGGACGAGCACCGCCCGGGTGCCGTCGTCTCCCTGCGAGGACACGGTCCGATGGACGATGCCTGCGGTCAGGTCGCCGGCGCAGCTCGGGCACGTGTGGAGCGCAGCGGGACGACTGAGTGCGGCGCCGGCGTTCTCCGGCTCGGTGCCGTCGAGCGCGCCACGGAGGTCGTCGAGGTCGACGCCGAGGCTTCGCAACACCTGACCAGCCGTCCCTTCGACGTCGAGCACGCCCAGGAGCAGGTCCTCGGGTGTGACCTCGTCCGTGTGGCGCCGATGCGAGAAGCGCACCGACCGTCGGAGTGCCCGGGCGGCTCGCGGTGTGGCTTCCTCGGGTGGATCGGCCGACGGCGCGTCGTCGGCCGCGGTGGCCTCGCGCACCTTGGTCCAGACCGCGGCTCGGCCCGCCCCTGCGCTGGCCAGGAGGTGCGACGCCTCGCCGGTCTGGTCGGCGAGGAGCCCGAGGAGCAGGTGCTCGGTGCCGATGCGCCGATGACCCAGCCGTTGGGCTTCGGACCGTGCCACGCTGACGACCTTGCGGGCGTCGGGGCCGAGCACTTGGAGCTCGGGCAGCGCAGCGGAGTCCTCGGTCATGCGATCAGGGTGCCCCGTCTGCCGGCACGATCGGTGGACCGGACGTGGGAATCCTCAGACGGCTGCGTAGACCTCGGTGAGCAGGGCTTCGGCCGTGGGGCCGCCGATGATGCCGGGTGCCATCTGGTTCATCATGTAGGCGAAGGTCATGCGGCGGTCGAGGTCGTTGATGACGACGGAACCGCCCCAGCCTCCCCAGAAGCAGATGCGGGCGTCGGCCGGGATGTACGGGATGCTCTCGGCCACCGGGAGCCCGTAGCCGATCCCGAACCGCAGCGGCAGGCCGAGGACGAGATCGATGCCGTCGGCCTGGACCTCGAAGATGCGGTCGATGGTGGCCGGCGACAGCAGGGTGAGGTCGTCGACCTTGCCCCCGTTGGCCACCACCGACTGGATGCGGGCGACCGACCGGGCGTTGCCGTGGCCGTTGGCGGCACCGATCTCGGCACGGCGCCACGCTTCGGTGTTGGCGAGCGCCGCCTCGGCCGGTGGTCCCGTGAAGGTCTTGACCGCCGGAGAGTCGAGGTCCATCTGCTCGAGGTCGAACTCCAGCGGCGGCGGCGGCACCACCGGCGACACGCGGGCGTCGTGCTCGGCTGCCAGGCCGATGTGGAAGTCGGCGCCGAGCGGCCCGGCGATCTCGTCGGCGAAGAACTGGCCGAGCGAGCGGCCGGTGATGCGGCGGACCACCTCACCGATGAGGTGACCGAAGTTGATGGCGTGGTAGCCCGATGCCGTTCCCGGTTCCCACCACGGTGCCTGGGCGGCGAGGATCTCCGCCGACCGGTCCTGGTCGTAGATGTCGTCGACCTGGACGGGCTGGGCCCAGCCGCTCACCCCCGAGGTGTGCGAGAGCAGGTGGCGGACGAGCACACCGTCCTTGCCGTTGGCGGCGAACTCGGGCCAGTAGGTGGCGACGGCTGCGTCGAGGTCGAGCTGGCCGCGGTCGGCCAGGACCAGCGCGCACAGCGCCGTCATGGTCTTGGTGGTGGACCAGACGTTGACGATGGTGTCGCGCTGCCACGGCCGGGTCCGGTCCTGGTCGACGAAGCCGCCCCAGAAGTCGGCGACCATCTCTCCCTCGATGTTGATGGCGACCGAGGCGCCGAGGTCTCCTCCGTCGTCGATCGAGCGCGACAGTGCGTCGGCGACCTTGCGGAACTGGTCCGGGCACGAACCCGAGATCTCGGCCATGGTGGCTCCTCCCCCGTTTGGGATCAGCGAGCGTAGGCGCGCAGTGGCGGCTCCTCGGACACCTGGCGGTGCTGGACGAGCGCCTGGGCGCCGTTGCCATAGAGGAGGACGTTGCCGCCGATCACGTCGGCGGCGGTCTCGGGTGGCGCCCAGGGCCGGAGGCAGGTCTCGGGGCCGACGCTCGACGGATCGACCGGGCCCGGGGCGTCGAGGGTGCCCAGGACCAGCTTCCACACGACCGGGTCGCTGTTGAGGCCGGCGTGGTGCACGGGGCGACCCGGGCAGAGGTCCTGGATGGCGACGTTGACAGCACCGTCGAGGACCGCGGTGGTCGACGGCTCGACCAGCTCGTCGGTCTGGCTGTAGATGCTCGACCACGACGCACCGCCCGGCGTTTCGTCACCGCGGTTGAGCGCGGCGATGAACGCTGCGTCGGTGCGCATCTGCCACACGGCCGGCGCGCAGGAAGCCGCCGGCGCAGGCGACATCGGCGATGGCCGTGCCGTGGTGGGGACCGGCCAGCAGGATGACGTCGTCGACCGCCGTGCGGACGTCGGGCCACCACGTGATGGCCCAACGGGGCACGATCGACCCCTGCGAGTGCCCGATGATGTCGACCGGGCCGTGGGTCCGGGCCAGGATCCGCACGGCTGCGACGACGTACTCGGCCGAGGTCTGGATGTCCTCGAGCGCCCGGTCGGGCAGGTGCACCTCGCAGACGTCGCGACCGGTGGCCGCCAGGTGCTTGCCGTAGTTCCAGTCCCAGTGCTCTTCCGCCGTCACGGCGGTGCCGTGCACGAGCAGCACGACCTCACGCTTCGGATGCGTGAACCGCTGCGGACACGTGAGCGCAGCCGCCAGCTTCGACGCCGGCTCCCGTAGCTTCGGTCCCGGGCCGTTCGCCGGCGAGCCATGGCCGGCGTGGGCGGGAGCGACGCCGGCGATCAGGAGGCCAGCGGCGGCGAGCAGGACGACGAGGCGGCGCATGGTCGGTGCTTCGGCGCCGCAGGCGGCGACTCCTGTCCGGCGTGGGGTTCACAGCGCCCGGTGGCGGAACTGGCGCAGTCCGGTGTCGAGCACCCAGTCGTGGCCCCGGTGGGCGATCCAGGGCGCCACCCGGGTGACGGTGCGCAGCGGACCCCGATGCGGGCGCAGCACGGACGTGAGGCGGACGACGCAGCCCTCGTCCGTCGGATCCAGCGTGAGGGTGGCGTCGCCGGTGATGTCGCCGGACACCTGGGCCTCGACCCGCTGGTGCTCCTCCACGCTCAGCAGGTGGACGGTGAGCCGCAGGATGTACGGCACCGGCGGGAGGATGAGGCACCGCCACCGGTCGCCCTCGACCATGCCCTGCGCGTCGAGGCGTCGGAGCCATGGCCACCAGCGCCGGTAGTCGTCGACCCGGCAGAGGGCGTCCCACACCACCTCGGGCGGCGTGACGAAGCGGTAGCTGCGATCGGAGCGGACCTCCATCAGAAGAGCATGGCGGTCATCGCCGCATGTGCGT
Organism: uncultured Acidimicrobiaceae bacterium; assembly: GCA_963800295.1. GTDB lineage: Bacteria > Actinomycetota > Acidimicrobiia > Acidimicrobiales > Salinilacustritrichaceae > Salinilacustrithrix. The sequence continues at coordinate 104,069 of CAWDAJ010000002.1, read as the reverse complement.
CGCCGATGGCCGCAGTGGCGCCTGCGTCACTCGAGCCGATGGTGGGACCGGGCCGCAGCCGTCGCCCGGGGGCGGACGACGCGGGGCCGCGCCCGTTGGTCCGGCGAGTGCCCGCTCAAGGAAAGCCGGTAGCCAAGCGTGCCGTAGCCCGGGTCGTGCGGGCCTTCGACCCGACGGACCCGATCCCCCAGCGTGCCGGTCTTCGGCTCGGTCAAGTCGATGAGAACATCCGGCTCGGTCATCCTTCGTCTGTTCCCCGTTCGGCTGGCGGCCATCCCTTCTCGGGACAGCGTGTACGGAATCCACAGTCGTTGACCAGGGACTTCGGACCATTCGTCCGACGAAGCCTGGCCGTCTGGCGACCGGGGGTACCGGCTGGGCCAGGCCACCGTGCACCTGATGTTGGCCGCCGCCGACCTGGGGATCGGGTCTGGGCACACGGCGGTGGAGGACCAGGCGCTGGCCCGCGAGATCCTCGGCTTCCCCGAGGACCGGTTCTGCGCCTACCTGATCCCGCTCGGCTACCCCGCCGACCGGCCGTTGCAGCCGATCGAGGAACCGGATCGCAGAGCCTTCGACGACGTCGTGCACTGGGACCGCTGGTAGCGCAGCACGCGCCCGTGCCCCGGCACGGTTGGTTCGTGCCGGGGTCGACCGGAGGGGTTGATCGCTGATCGGCGCCGGCGGGGTGATCGTGACGTGATCACGTTCGGCTGCCAGTTTCCGGGTGGGGCGCCGCGTCCTACGCGGCGTGGGCTTGGGGTGGATCCCCGGGCGGGTCTTCGCCGGGTGAGGTGCCGCGGGGTTCGACGAGCAGCATGCCGGCACGGTTGCGGAACTGGGGTCTGCCGTCGATCATCTCGACGGTGAGGTCGCCGGCGTGGATGCGGGCGTGGTGCCAGGGGCACACGAACACGAGGTTCTCGAGTTTGGTGTGGCCGTGCTTCAGCCACCAGATGATGTGGTGGGCGTGGCACACCCCGACGGGGCGGCCACAGCCGGGGACGGCGCAGTGGTGGCCGTCGCGGGCGACCAGGGCGCGGCGCATGGCCCGGTTGGCGATGCGTAGTTCGCGGCCGGCGTCGAGGACCTCGCCGTCGCTAGCGGCGGATGACCACGTCGGCCAGCCAGCAGTCACACGACCACTCCTGCGGCGGCGTCCAGGGGGATCACCGAGCGCCACTGGTGCTCGACGGCGAGCTTCCAGTCGGCCGGGTCGCCGGTGCCGGCGAGGGTGTCGACGGTGGTGTGCACCGTGAACAAGGGCTGGCGCCGCCGGGGGTTGCGGCTGGAGCCGGCGGCGTCGGCGGCCATCTCCTTCAATGCCCGGGCCCGGAGTTGGGCGGGGGTGTCGTCCAAGCCGGGGTCGGTGGGGTCGACCTTGCGGTTGTCCTGATCGCGGCGGCGCAGCGTCTCTACGTATTCGTCGAGGATGGCTTTGAACTCGACCGCGCCGGCGCCGGACAGGTCGAAGCTGCCCTTGAGGTGCCCGTCGAGGGTTTCGGACAGGAAGAACCGGTCGCGTTCGTCCGGCGGCGTTCCGCGCCGTCGGGGTCGTGGCGGCGCAGCCAGAACTCGATGACCTCCACCAGCTGGTCGGCGGTGAGCTTCTTCGCGTGGCCGACGAGCATGGCCTCGTCACGGGCGAACGCCTCCGCGGTGCGTGGGTTCAACGCCCGGGCGAGCACGCTGGCATGGGACTCGGTGATCGCCGCCTCGCGCAGAGCAGCAGCGGTCTGGGGCATCGAGCGCAGCTCGCGGGCCAGGAACAACCGGGACCCGGTGGTGGCCCGCCGTTCACCGGTGCGGGCAGCCATCCAGTCGGCCATCGACGAGGCGGCATCGGCCCGGTGTGCGTCCCGGGCTTCCAGGTCGGTGGCGAAGGACCCGATCACCGTGCGCAGGCGGACCGACAGCCGCTCCAAGGCCAGCAACGTCGCCAGCGCCTCGTCCCGGTCGAGATCCTCGGACTCGAGCGAGGCCGTCAGCTCTTCGATCAAGGCGACCAGCTCGTCGACCGAGGTGACGGACGATTCGAGTTGTTCGAGCACGCTCCCGAACACGCGGACACTCCTGCGAAACGATTCAGCGGGGAAGTCACTTGCGACGGGAGCTCGAAGCTCCGAGTGCGCCAACCCGACGGCAGAACCAACGAGCGGCGGCTTCAACCACCACGCATAACGAACTGGTGTTCGTGTGTCAACAGTGTGGTGCATGTTCTTCCACCGTCACCGTCCGGTTCCAGTAACGGACGGTCTGCAGCGCCCAGAACGCCACGAACAGCCCGATCTCGATGGACTCGAGCACGAGGACCGAGTGGTCCCAGCCGGCGGCGAAGATCCACACGACCACACCGGCGAGCGGCATCGCGGCGGCGATGAGCGCGTAGGACCAGAACCATGCCGACCGCCCGACCCGGCACTCCCACGCGTTGGACGCCACCGCCAGCGACAGGAAGCCGAACATGGCGATGGCGGCGTACGAGTGGGCGTGCTCGTAGAAGCCCGGCCAGCTGCTGTAGGCCCACCAGACGACGAGCAGCACGAGCACCACCATGGCCAGGGCCGCCCGCGTGCTGCGCTCGCTCGCCGCCAGGGCTGTCCAGGGCGGCTGCCGCTCGGTGACGTACGGGATGAGCGCGATGGCGACCAGGCCGATCACGCCCATCACCAGCAAGGCCGGGACGTTGTTGCGGACTCCGGCAACCACCCACGGCGCGAGCTCACCGTCGACGATCGGTTGCGCCGGCGGTGGGCTCGACCAGCACTGCCCGACATCGGTGGTGGGGATGATGGCCACCACCGGTGCCAGGAAGCCGGCGATGCTCAACAGGACGTCCTCGGCCAGCGTCCGGCCGGAGATGACGATCAGGGCCGCACCGATGGCCATGAGGGCCCCGACGAAGATCGTCCGGACCGGCGTGAAGTAGTAGGCGCTGATCGAGTGCTGGAAGCAATCGGCCCGGCCGTACTCGATGGCGAGCGCCACCGTCAGCAGGCCGACGATGCCGACCATGCCGATGCGCAGGTACTGGTACGTCATGGTCGCGGCGTCGTCGGGCCGGACCCGCCTCAGTTCCATGCGCACGCCCTCCCTGAGCCGGGTGGCACCGCCGAGCGATCAACCGCAGCCGCAGGCACCACCGCAGCAACCACCGCCACCTGGTGGCGCCGATGCCGCCGATGTCGCCGATGGGCGAGATGCCGCAAAGACCGACAGCAACCGCTTTACCCGGTCGTGCCCGGCGGGGCAGATGGCGGCGTCGGCGTCGGTCATCGACCGGCGCTGCTCGAAGACCTCGTCGCAGTCCAGGCATCGGTACTCGTACAGGGGCACGGCCAGAGCGTACGACGGATGCCCCGTGGTGCCCATCCGCCGGCTCCCACAGAGAACGACGGAGCATCCAAACCCGTCGGCCACTGAACGTCGGACCCGACCGCTACGGTCAGGGCCGACTCGGAGACGAGCACGCTTCCCCCACCTACCACGCGGAGGAAACGTCGCCATGCCCGACCCCGGGCCCTTCGAGCCGCTGCTCGATCGCTACGTGCAACACCTGCGGGCCGTGCGCAACCTCGCACCGAGCACGGTCGCCAACAACCGTCACTACGTGGCCTGCTTCCTCGACTGGTGGCGACGGGCCCACTCCGGTCGCGGACTCGAGCACGTCAAGGCTCGCCATCTGTCCGACCACCTCGTCGCCGAACGAGACCGTGGCCTCACGCCGGCCACCGTCTACGCCGCCGTCAACGGGCTGCGGAGGTTCTTCGCCTGGCTCGTCGTGGAAGAGCAGCTGACGGCCGACCCGTCACGGACGCTGACGCCGCCTCGGCGGCATCAGCAGCGGATCGACGTGTACTCGCCGGCGGAGATGTCCACGATCCTGGCGCACACGGCCACGCTCGACGATCTGCGAGGACGCCAGCGGCACGCCATCGTGGCCACGTTCCGGTACACGGGCGCCCGGGCGGGCGAGCTGTCCGAGCTGCGCCGTGATCGCCTGGACGTGCCCGCCCGGCGGCTGGAGGTGCTGGGCAAGGGCGCTCGTCACCGGACGCTGGCCATCCCTGCTCCCCTGGCTGCTGTCCTTGCCACGTTTCTCGGCGAGGTCCGGCCGCAGCTGCCCGACACGCCGTTCGTGTTCGTGAACACCCATCCGTTCGTGCCGGACCCGCTCAAGCGCTGCTCGGTCTCCGCCCTCGAGCGCGAGGTGCGCCTGGCCGCCGAAGGTGCCGGCGTGCCCGGACGCCACTACCCGCACCGCTGGCGGCACTCGCTCGCCACCGAGCTCATCCGGGCCGGCGTCGGCGTGGCGCAGGTCCAACGCCAGCTGGGCCACGCCAGCATCTCTTCGACGATGCTCTACACCCACCTCGACGTGGACGACGTCCGTGCGTCGCTGGACGAGGTGTTCGGCGCCGACGGGTGAGGCCCGGCGCCGAGCAGCGACCGCGGGCGGGACGCCGGCGCCGGTGGTGCCGAGCTCACGTGATGGCTACGACCCCGACGATCACGGCCGCCAGCGTCGCGATCGTGGCGATGACCGTGAGGACCACCGTCTGCCTCGAGACCATCAGGTCTGCGAGCTCTTTGTGCATGGCGCCGAATTGGGATGCCATGCCCTCCCGCAGCAACGCCATCTCCGACCGGGCCACGCCGAACTGCGACGCCATGTTCTCCCTCATCCCCGCCATCTCCGACCGGACATCCCGCGAACTGCGACGCCATGTCCTCCCTCATCCCCGCCATCTCCGACCGGACATCCCCGAACTGCGACGCCATGTCCTCCCTCATCCCCGCCATCTCCGACCGGACATCCGCGAACTGCGACGCCATGTCCTCTCTCATCCCCGCCATCTCCGACCGGACATCCGCGAACTGCGACGCCATGTCCAACCGAACATCCGCGAACTGCGACGCCATGTCCTCCCGCATCCGACCGCCACGCCGAACTGCGATGCCATGTCCTCTCATCCCCGCCATCTCCGACCGGACATCCGTGGACTGCGAGGCCATGTCCTCGCGCAACGACACCACCTCCTGACGGACATCGTTGATCTCCATGGTCATGCGCCGACCTTCTCGGTCGAACCGAGCGTGGATGTGTGTCTCCAGCTCGTGCAGGTCGCGAGTGGTGGCGAGGTGGGCGAGATCGTCCCGGGTCGCCATCTGCTCCAGCACCTCGATCATGGTACCGCCGGCCTGCTCGCCGAGTTCCCCGATGATCCGATCGTGTAGCTCCCGTAGCTCCCGCGCCGTTGCCATCCCATGTCTCCCATCACTGCTCCACGGCACGGTCTCTGGCGACCCGCGAGCCGGCGGGATCACCGAAGCGATCGCCCGGGAAGGACGCTACCGAGGGTGTCTGACAGCCACCGGACCGCGGGTTCCGGCGTTGCCGCTCGACCGCAAGCGCCTGGGGCAGATGACAGACCACGTGCGGCGCCTGACGCTCGGAGAACGCCGACGGGAGGCCGGTCGCGAGAGATCGGCCCTCCCCGTCGCGTCAGCCCACGGCAGTAGCTGTGCGTGCGGCGTACCCTTGCACCCATGAGCAACATCGCTCACGAGGGCAACGACCCGGTAGCTACGGAGGCGGCGTTGCGGTCCTACGCGGAGACCCTTCGGTCACTCGCCTTGGCGCACGGCATCACCGAGCTACGTGTCGCCGGGCCGGGTCGGTTGGTCGGCCACATCGGCGAGGACCGAGACCTGTTCGACGTAGCCGCCTTCGAGACAGCCGCCGCCGACCTTCTGGGAGCACAGGTGGAGCTGTACAGCGACGGCGTGCTCGACCACGACAACGTGAGTCCGGACCTGCTCGCCGCCACGCCCCTGTGACACCGCGAAGCTCAGGTCCGGCGCGGCCGGACCGGTATGCGTTGCTGGAGATGCGTGCATTGCTCGACCGCATCACCCAGGTCCGCGACGAGGGCGGTCGAGACCGCTACTTCGCGGACGACCGGCACCGATGGGTGCTCCACCGGCTCTGGATCGCCGTCGGCAACGAAGCCGTTGCGTACGCAGCAGCGGTAGACGGCGATCCACATCGGGACGAGCCGTGGAACACCCTCCGACGGCTCCGGAACCATCTTGCCCACCGGCGCCTTCCCGACATCGACGACGACTTCGTATGGCGCACGACGCAGCTCCGCCCGGAGACGCTGAACCGGCAGCTCGGTGACCTTCTGGGTGGGCCGTAAGCACCGGAGTCGACTCCGCTGAGCCGGTCGAGAGCTCGCCGTACTGGCTTGGCCAAGTCGTACCGAGCGACATGGAAGGGCGCACGTTGCGATGCCTGGGATCCTCAGCGGGACAGCCGCGGTCGTCGAAGATGCCGACGGCGACCGAACGGAGGCGCATGGTGCTGGCGATACGTTCCTCCTGGGACGATTCCGAGCGAGATGCGCGGGATGCTCTACATCCCGGGGCACCGGTTCGCAGATGTTCGTGCGGCCTGCGACGGCCGGTTCACCGTCGGATCTGGCAGCTCGCGATACGTCCTGGAACGCATTGCTGACAGCGAGCAAGGTTCACACGGTCAACGGCCATCTTGATGCCTTCGCTGGTGGCCATGGGTGGTCATCGGGGGTCTGTCGGATCACCGAAGTCGCCTGTGGGCTGTCAGGTGAACAGCCCAATGGCGGCGAGGAGCGCAGTGGCGGCGCCGAGGGCACCACCGAACCAGACGGTCTGCTGGTGGAAGCGATCGACCATCTCGGTGCGCAGGCCGGCGATCTCGGTGCGCAGCTCCGCACCGAGTCCTGTCATCTCCGACCGCAGCTCAGAACTCGAGCCACCGATCTCAGACCGCAGCTCGGAGCGCAGCTCAGCGAGCTCGGCGCGGAGGAACTGCTTGGTCACGAGCTCGTCGGCTTCGATCGAGGGGAACTGGGACATCAGCGCGTTGGCGTCCTCGTCACCGACGAGCTCGGCGAACTTGGCGTAGAGCGAGGACCGGGTACGGGCATCGAGGGCCATGGTGGGACAACGCCTCCGGGATGGCAACCGAAGGGGAAAGTGGAGCCCAGGCTATCTGCGCTCGATGACAGGAATCCCCGGTCGTTGGGGCCGAAAATGGCCGAAGCCCCGGCCCTCGTCCGCGCCAGCAGGTCCACGGGCAGCCAACGGTTCGTGGACTCCGCCAGCCCGTTGAGAACCTCCTCGAGCTGCTGGCATCGGGCATGACCATCGACGAGATCCTCGAGGACTACTTGAGCTCGAGCCTGAGGACCTGCTCGCCGCGGCTCGAGTTCGGCGCCGTTGCAGCGCGCGACCGGCCTGTCAGGCCGCTCGGCGCGGACTGAGAGCTCCCGCCGCCGACCGCGAGCGAGCCGTTCTGCGCCCGATCGTCCTCACCAGATGATCGTGGTGGAGGTCATCGCCGGCAGCGTGCGATCAGCGGAGACCAAACGGGCGCCCAGCACCTCGGCGGTCGCTACGAGAACCCGGTCGCCCGGATCGGCGTTGACCTCTCGTGGGACGTCCGCGACCCGAGCAGCGATCTCCGCGTCCACTGGGACGATGTTCGTGTCGGCCACCACCTCGACGGTGGCGGCGCTCACCGCTCCAGGTCCTCGCCCACGCTCGCAGCCATCTCGCTGCGCAGCTCACGAAGATGATCCTCGGTGAAGCCCACGTCGCGGGCGAGGGCGCCGAGACGAGAACGCACGGCCCGGTACGGCCCCGGCAGCACCCGGACGTTGTCCCCAGGGCCAACACCGATCGCCGCGAGCTCATCCTGGTTGAGATGGATGGTGCCGTCGTCACCGACGACCCCGTCGATGGCTGGTTCGCCCATCGTGGTCCTTTCCGTCAGTGATGCATTGTACGAAAGGCGGTGGGAACAGCGGCCGGTTCACTCGCCGCTGGCAGCAAGAACGCTGTAGAGCCGGCAGACGTCGAAGAACTCTTCGGTCTCGATGAGGTCGCCCTTGGTGTCACGGAAGGCGTCGGCGTAGTTGTCGGCGTCGATACCTGGGTGCGCTGCCTCGAATCGGGCGATCCCGGCCCGGATGTCCACACGGTCTGCTGGTGGAACCGATCGACCATCTCGCTTCGCAGCTGAGCGAGCTCGGCGCGGAGGAACTGCTTGGTCACGAGCTCGTCGGCTTCGATCGAGGGGAACTGGGACATCAGCGCGTTGGCGTCCTCGTCGCCGACGAGCTCGGCGAACTTGGCGTAGAGCGAGGACCGGGTACGGGCATCGAGAGCCATGGTGCGGCAATACCTCCGGACTGGCAACCGAAGGGGGAAGTGACGCCCAGGCTACCGGCGCTCGGTGACAGGAATGCCCAGCCGTCCGAGCCGAAAAAGGCCGAAGCCCCGGCCCTCCGAAGAGGACCGGGGCTTCGTGCAGCAACTCTCAGATGAGAGCAGCTATCTGCAGTGCATCAGGACGTGATGGTCTCGTTGGTTGCGGGGCCGTTGCCGCCATCCGAACCGGTGACCGAGTTGGCCTTCAGGCCAGCGACCTCACCCGTCGCCAGGTTGGCGTCCAGCGTGACCGTGGCGACGGTGCTGTCACCGTTCCAGGCGATGCCGTGACGCCAACGCCGCCGGGGCGATGATGTCAGCAGCCGTCAGGGTCGCCTGGCTGATCGGCTCATCGAAGGTGATCGTGAACACACCGTCATTCACCGTTCCGTCATCCGCGGCGGTCGCCTCGACCTCGGCAAGCGATTGCCTGAGGCATCAGCGATACCGCGTCGAGTCGACCACGTTGAGGTTCGCAGCGGTACTGGAGGACCAAGGGTGGTAGCCCGGAGCCTCGAGCACCGGCGAGCCGGTCAGCGTGATGAAGACGACAGTGCCAGTCGAGTTCTGGGACATCGTGGCATTTCCGCCACGCGTGATCGTCCCAACCGTGCCATCCGTATCACGCAGCGTCACGGAAGCGGTGTCCGTCAGCGTGACGGGCTCCGAGAACGTGATCGCAATCTGATCGTTGGCATCCAGAACGCCGGTAACGGTGTTGTCGCTCACCGTGAGCGAGCTCACCGTCGGCGGGGTCGTGTCCGCAGCGGCCGGGACGGTCACCTGAACGGCGTCCGAGCCGGACCAGCGGTCGGCGTCGAGTTACGAGCCTTCACACGGTACGAGTAGGTCGTACCACCGCTGACGGTCGCGTCGTCATAGACGGCCGGGCTGGTCGACAGCACGGTACCGACGACGCTGTAGGCGCCGACGACGCCGCTGGTCACGGTCGCTCGCTCAACCTGGTAGTCCTGCTGGTCCGGGTTGGCGACCTTGGTCCAGGTCACCCGGACATCCGAGGTGGTCGAGCGGTAGTTCGCCGCAACACCGGTCGGAGCAGCCGGAATGTCAGTCACGATGTCGTGCGTCGTGGCCCCCGGGTTGTAGACGCCAGGGTCAACGGTGTCACCAACGCTGAGGAACGCAGCGAACTGCGCCATGCTGATCGGCGCGGCTGTGAACGCACCGGACGAGTAGGTGAAGGTGTCACCAGAGACGTACTTCACAAGGACGTCAGCGGCCGTTGTGCCACCTGTATCCAGCGTGTAGTAGCCATCAGTGGTGTTGACCTCGCGGACGGTGCCCGACGCGACGTTGCCGAACGCAGTCGCCTCAGGCGGCTGGAACGTCGTCACACCACCAACACCGAAGTCCTCGGAAGGCTCCTTCGGGTTCGCATTCGCCGGGGAAGCAACGTCAGGTCGAGCTGACCATCGCTATCGGCATCAGCGAAGACCACGGGAACCACGGACTCGGCCAGGTCACCGTCAACCGTGAAGGTGATGGTTCCACCCGAAGGCATCACCGTGGTCACCTGCGTGTTGGCGGCGACTGCAGCGCCGTTGACAACGGAGATCCACGCCTCGACAGCGCCAATCCCATCGGCAACGTTGTTGCTGTCGGCATCCTTGAACGTCACGGTGCCATCAGTAGCGACCGTCACGTTCGCCGCCGGGAACAGCGCGATCGTGTGCGTCGCACCGGCAACGGGATTCGTCACGGAGAACTGACGGTCGTCGGTAGTGGTGGCCGTACCCTCGGGGTTCGCAACTGCGGTCAGGGTGGCTGCATCGCTCGGGGTCACCGAGAACGACTGGTTCGTGCCAGCGTCAGCAGCTGCCTGAGCGGCAGCGACCGTGGCGTCGTCGATAGCAGCGGTGCCGCCGAAGACGATCAGCTGGTCGATGTCAGCAGCGTTGTCGGTGAGGAAGCCCTCGGTAGCCGCGGGCAGCGAGGTCTCCATCGTCAGCACGATCGGGCCGTTGTTGACAGAAGCGAGCGGGCCGCCGGCGAGGGCGTCCGGGAACTTCTGACCGGTGGCCAGGTGCGTGGTGGCGGCGGAGAAGCCGAGGTTGGTCAGCTCCCAGTTGGCGACCTCGACGGCGGTCTCGTACCGGGTAGCACCGGCGAGACGCACGACGTTGAGGCCGTCAGCTTCGAGGCCGTCCTGGACGTCCTGCGAAATGGCGGCGGTGCCGCCGAGGATGACGACCTGCTCCGCACCGAGGCTGTCGATGGCGCCGGCAGCGTCGGAGTTGAGGCTGTCGGGCGTCGTCAGCAGCAGCGGGAGCGCCTGGCTGTGCAGCGCCGGCGAACCAGCAACCGCATCCGGGAAGTTCGAGGCCGTTGGCCAGGACCACGGTCGCCATGGCGCCGTCACCGGCGTCCACGTCGGGAGCGGTCCCGATCTCGCCCGCAGCATCGGCAGCGGTCGCGAAGCGATCGGCGCCGGCCGAGCGGGTGACGGCGTAGCCGTCCGCGGTCAGGGCGTCCTCGACGTCCTGGGAGACGGCAGCGGTACCGCCGACGATGATGATGTTGTCGGGGCTCAGGGTGGTCAGCGCGTCCTCGGTCTCCGTGGGGAGCGAGTCGGTCTGGGTGAGCAGGATCGGGGCGTCGTTGTCACCGGCGAGGCCGTTCGCCGCGAGGGCGTCCGGGAACTTCTCACCAGTGGTCAGCACGACCGTGGTGGCGCCGCTGGGGTACGCCGTGGTGGCGGCGTCGGCAGCGGTGCCGTACCGGTTCGTGCCGGCGACACGGTCCGTTGCGTCGGGCGCAGCGGCGCCGGCCATGGGCGCCACCGTGGTCAGCCCGGCAAGCCCGAGCAGAGATGCACCAAGTACACCTGCTGCAAGAGCCCGGGAACGGGACTTGAATCGCATACAGAAAGCTCCTGTGTTGCTTCGTGATGTCGTGGATTACGGCACCGGGGAGCCCGGTTCCGCCGAGGCTGACGAACCTCAATGACAAGAACGCCGGTCACGTTTCGTTTGTGACAGATGTCCTCGCCGCGCCCGAACCCTAAGCCGCGCTTCCGCAACCTTCAACGATTCTCGTGCAGAAATCCTGACCAATTTGTGGCGGTTCGCACGCTCCGTGCATGCAACGGGGGCACGACGAGGGCGACTGACCACTCGATGTGACCGGTGGCTGCGGTCCGTCGGATGCCGGATCTCAGCCCGGTCGCACTGACCAGCCCGTCGAGCCGCCAGGTCAGCACGTCGTCGGTGGCGTCGGTGCTGTTGGTGGTCAGGCTCGCCGTGAAGCCGCCGGCGCCGGCAGTCGACGTTCCACGTACCGCCGGTGTAGGTCGTCCGGCCGCGGAGCACCCAGACGCCGTCGGTCGAAGCGGGCCTCGCCGGCGACCGTGCCGACGACGCTGCCCAGGCTGGAGCTGAGCGAGAACGTGGCCACGAACGTGTCGGGCTCGGTGGCGGTGGTCCCACGGGTGATGGTCAGGTCGATGCCGGCGCCGGTCAACGCCGCCGGCTGGTTCTGCGAGGTGATGGCCACGTCGACCGGGTCGTCGGTGAACAGCACCCGGGAGCTCGTCCCGTCGTCGCCGTCGACCCCGGTGTCGGTGCCCTCGAGGCTCTGGGCGCCGTGCTGGACGATGTCGCCGGACAGCGTCAGCCGGTGCTCGTCGCCCACCGAGAACACGCCGAACGGCGCGTTGTTGCCCGACACGCTGGTGCCCACGGCGGCGACCACGCCGGAGCTGATGTCGGCGACCCGCACGCACGAGGGCGTGTTCGTGCCCGGCGTGCGGCTGACGCCGTCGGCGTCGGTCACGTAGCGACCACGGGTCAGCAGGTCGTGGCTGGTGCCGAAGACGGTGCCGCCGGCGTCGTGGTAGGTGGCCAGCCAGCGGACGCCCCGCAGGTCGCCACGGTCGACGCAGGCCCGGCCGGCGGTGACGTCCTCGGCGGCGCCGCCCATGGCGTAGACGGGGCTGAGGTCGAGGGTGGTCCAGAAGCCGGGCTCGGCGGCGGGGTTCTGGTCGTTGAACACCACGTACGTCTGGCCGGAGACGGCCTGGGCGGCCTGGCGGACGGTCTGGTCGGGCACCACGGCGGCGCCGCCGAAGGTGACCACGAAGCCGGGGTCGAGGCAGCTGTCGTCGGGCTGGATGCTCGAGCACCAGGTGTCGGCGGGGTCGAAGGCGCCGCGGAGCAGGTCGGCGACCGAGTCGGGCAGCGACGTGGCCCCGACGGGCGTGAGCAGGACGGGGACGGCGCCGTGGCTGGGGGCCAGGCCCCGGGTGACCCGGGGTGACGAGCCGGAGACGGGGGCGAGGCCCCGCACGGGGGCGGTGACGGCGCTGGCCGCACCGCTGGCTTCGGCGCACCAGGGGCCGGCGCCGAGGGCGTCGGGCCAGCCGACCGAGCGGGTGCCCGAGCCCGACGAGGCGGCCAGGCACAGGATCGAGCCGTCGTGGTCGGCGCCGTCGCCGGTGGGGAACCAGCCGCCGAAGGCCTCGGCCATCTGCACGCTGGTCTCGTAGCGGTTGGCGCCGGCCACCCGGACGGCGTCGGCGCCGGTGAGCGACTCGACCTCGGACACCGTCTGATCAGGGATCCGGCCCTGCCCGCCCAGGACGACGACGTTGTCGATGACCAGGGCATTCAGGGCGTCGCGGGTGGCGGAGGGGAGGTCGCCGTTGCCGTCGACGAGCAGGACGGGAACCTGCCAGAGCGAGGTCCACCAGCCGGCGGCCAGGGCGTCGGCGCCGGTGATGCCGTCGGTGAGCACGACGGTGCGGCCGAGCACCTCGCAGTCGGTGGGCGACGCTGCGGTGCTCGACGGCGGCGTTGCCGTAGAAGCCGACCTGGGCGTCGCCGTCGGTGACGTCGGGGTCGTCGCAGGCCACGCCGTTGACCGGGTCGCCGGTGCCGAGGGCGGTGGCGATGGCGGCCGCGGTGGCGAAGCGGTCGCGGCCGGCGACGCGGAACACCTGGTCGTAGCCGATGTCGATGAGCTGGGCTTCCACAGCAGAGGGCACGGCAGCGGAGCCGCCGACGATGATCGCCGACGACGCCGTCTGGCAGCCGCCGCTGGTCAGGTCGGCGGCGGCGGTGCGGGCGGCCGGCGACAGCGACGTGGCGCCGTCGCGGGCCGAGGCGGTGACGATGATGGGCGCCGAGTCGGTGTCGACCCGGGCGGTGCGGCCGATGGGGTCGAAGGTGGGGTCGGCGGCGGCGGAGCGGGTGAGCGTCGGCTCGGAGGAGCCGTCGGTGGGGTCGGACAGCGAGGCGGCGGCCAGGGAGTCGGCGGCGGTGTCGCCGGCGGTGATGATCACCGAGTACGGGCAGGTGCCCAGGCCCCACCACTGGTCGGCGGCGGCGAGCTGGTCGGCGGCGCCGGAGGTGCGGTCGGGGGTGGTGAAGGGGTAGCCGCCGGCGCCCCGGAGCAGCAGCTCGGCCGACAGCGAGGTCTGGTAGCGGTCGGGGCCGGCGACGCGCAGCGAGTGGGCGGTGGCGTCGATGCCCGGGTCGACGCCGTCGCTGGGCCACGGGTACGGGTCGGAGGTGTCGGCGCCGGCGGGCACGACGGCGAACGCCAGGGCGACGGGCACCAGCGCCACGGCGGCGAGGGCGGCGGTCCACCGGCCCGCGGGTCGACGTCGGGTGGTTCGTCCGCCGAAGAGCACGTCCGGGAGCCTAGGACGGATGGCGCCGGCGGTTCCGGCAGATCGGGTCGGCCGGGCGGAGTTGCTCTACGACTCGGCGGACGCGCCAGGCAGGTTCAACGCCAGCTTGCCGCTGCCATCTCGCACCTGGAGGGTGCCGGCGAGGTCACCGGAACCGGCCAGCTGGTGCGCCGGACCGCCATCGAGGCGGAAGATCGCCGTGAAGTCGTAGAAGCGGTCCTTGCCCCTCGTGGTGATCGTCACCGTCCCCTTGAACTGCAGCTCAGCGGTGGTGCCGTCGTCGAACTGCAGCAGGATGCGGTCGCTCCAGATGTCGCGTGGAGCGTCAGGGTCCTTGCCGGGCTCACCGATGTTGACCTTGGCGCCGCTGAAGGTGCCCGTGACCTGGTGACCGTCGACGTCGAGGGTGAAGGCACCGTCGAGCACCAGGCTCGGGCCGGATTCGGTGACGGTGACGGCGGCGCTGAGGTCGCCCGGTGGGGGTGGCGGCGTCGGCTCGGTGGCGCCACCCGTCGAGCCGTCGGGGACGGTCGTGGTGGTGGTCGGCGCCGTGGTGGTCGTGGTGCTGGGCGCCGTGGTCGTGGTGGACCCGTCGGTGGCCGTGGTGTCGGTGGTGCTGGTCGTGCTCGGCGAGAGCACGATGGCCCCACCATCGCCGAGGGCGGCGACGTCGTCGGCCACGACGACCGTGGTGCTGGGCGAGCTGGTGCTGGTCGCCGTGGCGGGATCGGCCTTGGCCGGAGTCTCGACCTCGACTGGAGCTTCAGGGTCGAGCGTCTTGGCCGCGTCCTGGGCGGGAGCGGCGACGGCCGGCGGCGTGGGCTGGTCGAAGTGCTTCTCGACGGCGACACCGGCCGGGATGGCCGCTGCCGCCGCCAGGCCGACGGCCACGGCCGCCTTGCCCATGGCGGGAGCCGAGCTGGAGACCGCCGGCGCGGCCTGCACCAGCCCGGGAACGGTCTGGGAGACGAAGGTGGTGGCCTGGGTGAGCACCGAGGTGGACTGGCTGGCCGCCGGCGCGGCGTGCGTCATGATCGGCGCGGCGCTGCTGGCCAGGTTGGAGGCGTTCGACAGGTGCTGGCCGGCCTCGTGGGCCACGTCGGTCTCGACGCCGGTGAGCTGGTTGCGGCGCAGCGGCGGGATCAGCCAGAAGACGGCCGCCGACGCGCCCTCGAGCAGGCGACGCAGCATGGCCCGACCGCGGGAGACCCGGGCACGGGCGTTCTCCTCGCTGATGCCGGCCTTGATGGCCACGTCGGCGTAGGACAGCTCGTCGGCGAAGCGGAGCAGCAGCACCTCGCGGTAGGAGGCGGGCAGCGAGTCGAGCGCCGATTCGAGCTGCTGGCGGGGCATGGCCTCGACGCCGTCGTCGGCCGGCGGAGCGGCCACGTCGTGCTCGCCGGAGACCCGGTCGAACAGGCGGGTGTCACGCCCCTGGCGGCGGCCGATGTCGTGGCAGACGTTGGTGAGGATCCGGTGCAGCCAGGCGTCGAGGTGGTACTCGCCGTTGAACTTCGGCAGCGCCCGGAACGCCCGGAGCAGCGCCTCTTGCACAGCGTCCTCGGCCAGGACCGGGTCGTGCAGCCGGCGCAGGGCGTTGGCGTAGAGCGAACGGCCGTGGCGCTCGACGATCTGGCGGAACGCGTCTTCGTCGCCGGCATGGTGGTGCTCGACGAGGCTTCGATCATCGAGGTCGGTGATGAGTGCCACGAACCCTCTGCGCCTCCTGCCGATGCGTCCACGAACCAGGCGTCGTCGCCCAGATCTTCCGATGATCCCGACCGCCGCGCCAGGGTCCAATGTACTCGTTTCCGTGCGGCACCGGTGGCGCCCCATTCTGCCGCATCAAGCGGGAGGAGTGGGGCCAGGGTGCCATCGGCGCACGTTCAGCCCGGCTTGAGCCATTCCGGACAGGTGTCAGGGCCGGGCGCCGAGCCCGAAGAACTCGTCGGTGCTCCCCAAGGCCGCGGCGACCTGGACGTCGTCGGCGTCCCGCAGGCGGTCCGCCCAGTAGCGCATGCCACCCGGATCCGGCGCGTGGTCGAGCAGCGCCCGGTACAGGCGGTCGACACGATCACGCCGGGACTCGACGGAGTCGTAGAACGAGGCGGCGACCTGCTGGCGGCGGAGTCCGTGGTCGACGGTGGCGGTCCAGTGCGCCAGGCCACCTGGTTCCGCTTCGCGGTGGAGCACCTGCCGGTAGAGGTTGGCGACGAAGCCCTCGTTGGTCGACCCCGACCGCTGGAGGAACTCGGGCGATCCGTAGAAGGCCGCTCCCACGTCGGTGAGGCGCATCCCCGAGGCGACCAGGCCGGACCAGTAGTCACGGCCGGCGCGGTCGGCCGTCCGACCGAGCGCTCGGCGGTAGAGATCGTCGATCTCGGTACCGATCCACTCCGGGCGCCGGGCGAGCTCGCCCGCCAGCACGCCGGCCGGGACCCCGTTCGCGAGGCGTGCCCCCCATCGGCGCAGCTCCTGGACGGTGGCCGGGCGATGGAGGAACCGGGCATGGGCACGAGCGACGAACCGCTCGCCCGCCGTGCGCGGCCCGGCCGGCCCGGAGCAGCGATCCCGCACGGCGGTGGCGATCACGGCGCCGTACGCCTGCCGACCGGCGGCGGTGTGGTGGATCCCGTCGACGATGTGCCAGTCGGGGCGCCGGTCGGCGACGTCGGCCCAGTCCACGGGGTGGATCTCGGTCCCGCGCAGCGCCCGGTCGATGCCGGCGACGGTGGCGGCGGCGTCGGGTTCGGGCACGGTCGTCCCCCAGGGGTGGCGCACCGACGCCGGGAGGATCCACAGCGCGCAGGCACGCCCGGCCAGCGCCGACACCGCCGTGTTCCACCTCGGCAGCGTCCTCGGGCTCCCAGCCACCCGGGACGTTGTTGGTGCCGGACGCGACCACGACGATGGGAGGCTCGGGCCACTCGCGGAGCCGCTGCACGGACCAGCCGACCTTCGTGCCACCGAAGGCAGCGAAGGTCACGTCCGTGTAGCCGGCGGCCGCGAGCGCGGCGTCGATCTCCGCGGCGGCGTTGAACGTCAGCGAGTCGCCGGTGACGAGCACAGCCGGCTTCGTCGCTGTCCTCGCCCATGCCGGGCTGCCCGGGACCACCCCGGCCAGTCCCAACAGGACCGCGAGGGTCCCCAGCACCACGTTCCGCCGCATCTGTCTCTCCCATCCGCCGACGTGTTGACGTCATGGACGTCATCGGTGGGTTGGGTGCCTCCGCTGGATGGCGCCGCTGCACCTCATCGGTTGGTGCATCTGGATCAGCGACATGGCTCCCGGTACGGTTGTGGCTTCTGTCACAGTTCTCGTCGCACCACGCCATGGACCGGTCCACACCCGCGCCGCTCGTGCTCGTCGCCGCCTCTGCCTCGGCTGGCGCAGGGCTCCTGCACGCGGCGGCGGCCGGGTCGCACGCCGACCTGCGCACGCTGTCGGCACTGTTCGCCGTGATCGCCGTCGTCCAGCTGGGCTGGGCGGCGCTGGCCTGGATCAGGCCGCGGCCGGCGATCGTCGTCGCCGGGGCGGCCGTGCAGGCCGTGGCCTTGGCGACGTTGATCGCCAGCCGGACGGTCGGCATCTCGTTCGTCGATGGGCTGGACGCCGGCGGGTCGGTCGGCTTCCAGGAGCTCTTCGTCGGCGGCCTCGAGGTGGTGGCCCTCGTGGCTGCGCTGGCGTCGGTCCGCCTCCCTGCCTCATCCGCGCGCCTTGCGTCGCGCGCCGCCGGGGTCTTCGCCGCCGCCGTGCTGTTGGCCGCCGTTCCGGCCATGGCCTCGCCACACGAGCACGACCACGGCGCCGACGACCACGACCACGTCGACGTGGCGGCCGGCTCGGACGCCACCCACGTCCACGACGACGCCACGGCAGACGAGCACGACCACCCGGCCGACGTCGTCGACGCGGCCGAGCACGACCACGCCAACGAGGCCGCGCCGACCGACGAGGACCTCCCCTACCCGGCCAGCTTCGCCTCGTGGCTCGACACCGCCGACACGCCCGAGCACCGGGCGGCGGCCGAGAAGCTGCTGGTCGACACCACCGAGGCGATGCAGGCGTTCCCCGACGAGGCCGCGGTCCAGGCCGCCGGCTTCGTGTCGATCGGCGACGGCGCCACCGGCTGGGAGCACTACATCAACGTCGACCGCATCATGAACCCGGCCATCCTCGACCCGTCGGACATCGAGTCGGTGGTGTTCAAGGTCAATCCCGACGGCACCAAGCAGGTCGCCTCGGCCATGTACCTGCTGCCGTTCGGATCGACGATGGACGACGTGCCCGAGATCGCCGGCGACCTGACGACGTGGCACGACCACCAGAACCTGTGCTGGGAGGGCGTGCGGGTCGTCGGTACCACCGGCGCCGACGGGTCAGTGCGCCCGGGGTGAGTTCCGGCCGACCCAGCCGATGATCCACGTGTGGGTGATGGACAACGAGTGCGGACCCTTCGCCGGCATCGACGGGAGCCACGGCGAGGGCTGCGCCCACCACCACTGAGTGGCCGGCGACAAGGGCCACCCGCCCGACCCCGCGGCCCCGATCTTGGTACGGAGCGACTGCCAGATTCCGTCGGGGCGGGCGTACCCAACTCTGGGGTGCAGATCCCGGCCTCGCACAGACCCCGCGGCCCAGAACGCTCGGTTGGATCGCACATCGCCGTTCTGGGGTGCAGATCCCGGCGTCTCGCACAGACCCCGCGGCCCAGAACGGTCGGAGGTCAGGCGCCGGCGGCGAGGATGCGGGTGTAGAGGTCGAGGGTGGCGGCGCCGATGCGGTCGGGGGAGATCCAGGCGACGCTGGGCGGCCCGCTCTCCCCCAGCGCCGGGTCGCAGGCGCGCAGCGCCGAGGCGAGGGCGGAGGGGTCGTCGGGCGGGACGAGCAGGCCGGTGACGCCGTCGGCCACGACCGAGCGCAGGCCACCGACGTCGGAGGCGACCACCGCACGACCGCAGGCCAGCGCCTCGGCGGCGACCAGGCCGAAGCCCTCGCGGTGGCTGGGCACGGCGACCAGCCGGCCGGCCCGGTAGTGGTCGCCCACCTGGTCGGGGCTGGCCGGGCCGGCGAAGGTCACGTTGGCGCCGAGCTCGGCGGCGAGGGCGGCCAGGCGCGGCTGCTCGCCGCCGTCGCCGACCAGCACCAGCGGCAGACCGGCCTCGGCGACGGCCCGGACGAGGACGTCGAAGCCCTTCTCGGGGACCAGGCGGCCGACGGCGACGACGGGCGCCTCGCCGGCGGGAGGCACCCACGGTTCGTGCAGCCGCTCGGCCAGCGAGGTGCGCAGGGGCATGGGGAGGACGGCGGCGTCGACGCCGGCGATCTGGTGCGCCCACTCGGCCAGGGCGTCGGACACGGCGACCACGGCGTCGGCCCGGCGCAGCACCCAGCGGGCCAGCGGGCGCAGCGGCCCCCGGGCCATGGCGACGTCGGTGCCGTGCAGGTGCACGACGACCGGCGTGCGGGTGGCGCGGCCGGCGAGCACGGCGACGATGCCGGTGGGCAGCCACCAGTGGGCGTGGATGACGTCGGCGTGGCGGGCCCGGCGGGCGATGTCGACCAGGAAGCCGAGCAGGAAGGCGGGCAGGAGCAGCGCACCCGGTCCCTTGGCCCGGTGGTGCATGCCGCCGGAGTAGGCCAGCGTCTCGAACCGGCGGGGGGCGTAGCGGAACCGGTGGATGGCGATGCCGGCCTGGTTCGCGGGTGTGACGGAGCAGCTGCCAGATCCGGTGACGGGTGGTACGGAGCGGCTGCCAGATTCGGTGAGCGGTGTGACGGAGCGGCTGCCAGATCCGGGGACGGGTGGTCCGGCGACCGGGTAGCGATCGGTGGTGGGCAGGCCGGGGGCGGCGGGGCAGGAGACCTCGACCGTGGCGCCGGCCAGCGCCAGCATGCGGGCGTGGTCGAGCACGAAGGTGGCGTGGTGGTCGTCGGGGTACCGGGGGAAGCCCTGGGAGCAGACCAGTACGCGGGGCGCGCTGCCGGCGCCGCGCACCGAACGCTCAGCCACGGACCGGACCCTCGGCCGGCACCGGCTGCAACGTCCGGGTGGCGGCGGCCACGGCGCCGGCCACGCCGAGGTCGGCGAGCGTGAGGGTGAGTCGGGCGATCAAGGCCACCAGCGTGGCATCCCCCGCCCCGATCTCGGGAGCGAGCACGAGCACGAGGATGGCCTCGCGCAGGCCGGCGCCGGCGGGCAGCGGGATGACCACCAGGCTGGCGGCGGCGGCCAGGCCGTAGCCGCCGACGGACAGGGCGATCAGCGACCAGCCGTGGCCGCCGAGGTCGGTGGCCAGCTGCCAGATCTGCAGGCCGAGCAGTCCGTTGCTGGCCAGGGAGAACCCAGCCACCCGCAGCACCATGCCGCCGGTGAGCGGTTGGTCGAGCGGTGGACGTCGCAGCAGGCGCAGGCCGGTCTCGACCAGGCGGGTGAGCACCGCCGGGTGGAGGACCACGGCGAGCGGCACCAGCAGCACGAGGAACCACAGGTAGATGCCGCCCTTGGCGCCGATGAGCGCGGGGATGGCGAGCAGCCCGAGCGTGAGCCCGACGGCCAGGCTGATGACCAGCACGACGATGCCGGCGGTGGCCGTCCGCTCTCGGCGCACGCCCACGGCCCGGGCCAGCTCGACCTGGCCGACGATCGACCAGATGCTGCCCGGCACGTACTTGGCCAGCTGCCCCAGGTAGAAGATGCGCGCCGCCACCCGCACGGCCAACCGGTCGCCGAGACCGGCCAGCGTCTCCCGCCAGGCGAGGAACGACGTCGTCAGCGCGGTGAGGGCGAACAGCGCCGAGACCGAGACGTGCAGCACCGACAGCTGCCCGAGCCCGTCGCTGACCTCGTCCCACTGGCTGGCCACCGCCAGCACGGCGAAGGCCAGGGCCACGACCAGGAACGCGGCCCGCAGCTGGCGCTGGCGCCGGGACCGCCGGCGGCGGGTCGGTGGGGCGTCGGGCGTGCCGGGCGTGCGGGACGCGTCGGACGCGCCGGGTCGGGGGTCGGGCCGCTCGGCGCGGGTCGCCTCGTCGCTGGTCTCGTCCACGGGATCGGACTCGGTCACGGGATCAGATGTGGTCGAGGTCGCCCCAGGCCGTGGACCAGGACACGGCGGTGGGGTCGGGGACGATCGTCGGGTGCGGGACCACGCCGAAGTGGACGGGTCGGGGCAGGGCCCGACCGGGCACGCGCACGAGGCCGGCGGCGCCGGCCAGGTGCGACAGCCGCGAGCCGGGCACGGCCGTGGTGGCGATGCCGTCGACCACGGGGCCGGCGGCGCCGTCGCGCACCGCGCCGACCAGGGCCCGGGCGGCGGCGGCGTCGGCAGCCAGCAGCTCGAGCAGGCAGTGGAACCGGCCGCCGAGGTCGTCCCGGGTGATGACCGCGGCGGCGCCCACCAGCCGGCCGTCGCCGGCCCGGGCGACGAGGATGCGGTAGGGCCGGTCGGGGTGCTGGGCGTAGCGCCAGCGCCACCAGTCGCCGTGGCGGGCCACGCCCCACGGGTGGTGGGCGGCGACGTCGCTCCACAGCTGGTCGATGTCGTCGGGCGGGTCGTCGAGCACCTCGACCGACAGGCCGGCCGGCGGGCGGACCCGGGCGTGCAGCAGGCGCTGGGCCACGCCGGCGGCGGCCACGCCGGGACGGCCGGGCAGCCGGAGCCGCTCGGCCATGGCGGCGGGGTCGGTGGGCAGCACCCGCACCTCGAGCTGGGCCACCTCGACCCAACCGGAGTTGGACGCGCCCTTCACCGACTGCTGGTTGGGTAGCGAGTAGAAAGGCGTGCCCTCGTCGGTGGCCCGGCTGAAGCAGGCGTCGAGCAGCCGGCGCATCAGGCCACGGCCACGGTGGGTCTCGGCGATGCCGACGTCGACGCCGATGGCGATGCGACCCGGCTCGCCACCGAGGCTGGCCGGCATGCGGTAGGCGACGTACTGGCCGACCACCTCGCCGTCGTCCTCCCACACGTAGGCGATGGTGTCGCCGAACGGGTTGTCCCACCACTGCCACGCGGTGATCTCGGGCCGGGTCTTCGGGTTGGCGGGGAAGACCTCGGCGTTGATCCGGCGCAGGGCGGCGTCGTCGGATCGGTCGGCCTCGCGGAAGACCAGCCCCTCGTGGCGCGGGTCGTTCGCCGCGTCGGCGTCGCCGGCCGTCACGCCGGTCCCCCGGCGGTCGGCTCGCCGGCACCGTCGAACGCGGCCCCGAACCGCTCGGCCATCACGACGTACTCGGGTGCCGCCGTGGCCAGGAACGCCTCGCCGTAGCCCCGGCCCAGCAGGCCGTGCATGGCCCGCCAGCGCGACAAGCCCGAGCCCCGACGACAGGTCGAAGGCCAGCGCACCGGTCTCGTGGGCGGCGATGGCGGCCCGCTTGCGGTCGACCGCCTCGGTGATGTCGACCAGGCGGTTGTGGGGCACGGCCGCCCACGTCTCGTACCCCCAGACCTGCAGGTCGGGGTCGAGCGTGCACGCGGCCAGCGCTCGCGCCACGGCCCGGTGGTCGGCGTGGCCGTCGCCCAGCCAGGGAGCGATGACCATGTCGGGTCCGAACCGGGCCAGCGCAGCGTCGATGGCGGCGGTGACCTCGTCGACGTGCTCGGACAGGTGGCCGTCCGGCAACCCCGCCGTCGTGACGGTGGCACCGAGCAGCGCCGCCGACGCGCCCAGCTCGGCGCGGCGCCGGCGTGCCGTCTCCTCGGGCGACAAGGGCGAGCCGATGGTGGCCTCGCCATCGGTGAGCGCCAGGATCTCGACCGCGGCGCCGGCATCGGTCAGCAGGGCGACGGTGCCGGCGCAGGCGATGGCCTCGTCGTCGGGGTGGGCCACGAGCACGAGCGCCCGCCGGACGTCGGGCAGCCCGATCACCGGTCCGTCGCCGGCCAATGACCGCAGCGTCAGCAGCGTGGGCCACACCGCGTCCGGGACGACCGGCTTGGCCCGGGCCACCAGGCGGGCGAGCAGACGGGACAGGGGCATGCGGGCGCGATGCTACGGGACGGGTCCGGGGCCACCGATACGATCCGGCCGTGAGCTCGTCGACGCGCGCCCGTGTGTACTGGCCGGCGCTCGACGGGCTCCGGGCGGTCGCGGTGCTGCTGGTGTTCGGCTACCACGCCGAGCGCTCGTGGATGCCCCGGGGCGGGTCCATCGGCGTGACCATGTTCTTCACGCTCTCGGGCTTCCTGATCACCACGCTGCTGCTCCGCGAGCGGAGCCGCACCGGCCGGATCAGCCTGCGGCGGTTCTACCGGCGCCGGGCGCTGCGCCTGCTGCCGGCCATCGTCGTCCTGGTGGCCGTCACCAGCGCGTACAGCCTGGTCACCGGCGACCAACCGCGGACCCTCGACGCTGCCATCCCCGTGCTGCTGTATGTCTTCAACTGGTTCCGGGCGCTCCCCGAGACGCTCGGTTCGAGCGGCGGCTACGGCCTGCTCGAGCACACCTGGTCGCTGTCCGTGGAGGAGCAGTTCTACCTGGTGTGGCCGCTGGCGGTGCTCGTCGCCGCCGCCCTGGTGCCCCGCCGTCAGCAGGCGTGGACCACGCTGGTGCTGGCCGTGGGCGGCTCGGCGGCCTCGCTGCTGTGGCGGCTCCAACTGTGGGACGTGACCGACCAGCGCAGCTCGGCCGCCCGCCTCTACAACGGCACCGACGCCGTGGCCGACCAACTGCTGGTGGGCGCCGCGCTCGCCGCCGCACTGGCCCTGTGGGACCGCCGGCTCAGCGACGCCGGCCGCCTCGACGACGCCGACCACGTGGACCCAGCCTCGGCCCCCGACCCCCGGCGCCGCTTCTTCGACCTCGTCGGCGCCGTCCTGGCGCCCCTCGCCCTGGCGTACCTGGTGTGGGTGGCTGCGGTGCAACCCGGAGGCACCGGCCTCGACAACGACCGCCGTTACCTGGAGCTCGGCTCGCTCACCTTCGCCCTGGCCACGGCGGTGGTGGTGCTGGCCTGCACGCGTGCGCCCACCATGTGGCTCCCCCGGCTGCTGGCCCGACGCGCACCGGTGGAGATCGGCAAGGTGTCCTACGGGATCTACCTGTGGCACTTCCCGGTGATCCTGGTGGTCGACGAGCAGCTGCGCGGCCAACCACAGGTCCTGCGCGGCCTGACCGTGGTGGCGGCGACGACGCTCGTCGTCCTGCTGTCGTGGCGCTTCGTCGAGCGCCCGTTCCTCTCCCGCAAGGAACGAACGCCCGCGCCCGACGTCGCCGCCGGCGCGGTCAGTGCTCGAAGAGCTCGGCCATCCAGTCGGCTCGCTCGAGCTCGACGATGAACTCGGCGATCTCGGTCTCGGTGATGCGACCGCTCATCGCGGGGTGATTGGCCCGGGCGTCGTTCACCGACCAGTCCTCGACCTCGCAACCGGCGCCGATGAGCACCGGCACCATCTTGTCGGACACCGGCTGGGCTACGGGCTGGAGGCACTCG
Organism: uncultured Acidimicrobiaceae bacterium; assembly: GCA_963800295.1. Classification (GTDB taxonomy): domain Bacteria; phylum Actinomycetota; class Acidimicrobiia; order Acidimicrobiales; family Salinilacustritrichaceae; genus Salinilacustrithrix. Next base: position 79,730 of record CAWDAJ010000002.1, on the reverse strand, counting down.
GGACACACGAAGCTGCACTCGACGTGCGTCGCCTGGCGACGCCGGCGAAGCGTGATGTCCCGGGCGTCGACGATGACGACATCACAGGTGGGGCAAGTGGTGCGGACGGTGGGCATCGCAACTTCTCCTGACGAAACGGCGCATTTCTGGCGCACCCCCACTGTCCGCCATGTCCGGTTCCGTCCGAAATAGCGAAGCCGGGTCATTTCTGACATGGCCCCTGCCGCGCGCAGAACGCCCGGGGTGTCCGATTCACCGGTGTCGACCACGCTGGGCGACGCATCTCCGTCGACGCGGGACATAGACTGCTGTTGTGTCCCATCACCCCGCACCCGGAGCACCCCTCGGTCCCGACTCGCTGCTGTGGCACCTGGCCGGCGACTGGCGATCAGGTCTGTCCGGCCTGAGCGCCGGCATCCTCCAGCTCGCCTGGCCCCACCTCGGGCGGGGCGTCGAGGAGCACTCGGCGTTCTTCGACGAGCCGTGGGACCGCATCCACCGGTCGGTCCCCCAGATCTGGGCCACCATCCTCGCCGCCGACGGCGACGAGCGGGCCACGACCATCCGCGACCTGCATCGCGGCATCAAGGGCACCGACCGGCACGGCCAGCGCTACCACGCCCTCAACCCCGACACGTTCTGGTGGGCGCACGCCACCTTCACGTGGGAGTTCTTCCAGGCCTGCGACCGGTGGGACCACCGCACGCTGTCCGAGCGCCGCCGCGAGCAGCTGTACCAGGAGACCGTGACCTGGTACCGCCGCTACGGCGTCAGCGACCGTCCCGTCCCGGCCGACCACCACGAGTTCGAGGCGCGGTTCGACGACATCTGCCGGCACGAGCTCGAGCTGACGCCCACCGCCGAGCGGGCCATCGACATGGCCCTGCACGACCGGGTGGCGCCGCCGGGCATGCCGCCGGCGGTTGCCACCGTGGCCACACCGCTCATGCGGGTCATGGCCTTGGGCGGGCTGCCGCGGATCGTGCGCCAGCGCTTCGGCATCCCGTGGTCGGCCGCCGACGAGCTGGCGCTGCGAGGCCTCATCGTGACCGTGCGCAACGCCGGTCAGGTCGTCCCCCAACGACTCACCCGGGGCCCGTACCTGCGATCGATCCGGCGGATGAAGCACCAGGCCGCGCCACGCCCCACGGCCGCCTGATGCCCAAGGTCGCCACCGCTGTCGACATCGAGCAGGTCCTCGAGCACCTCACCACCCGCGACGTCACCGACGACGTCGACGAACGCATCCTCGACGCTGCCGGTCTGCTGCTGCTCGGGGAAGGCCTGGCCGGTCTGGAGGTCGACCTGGTGGCCGAGCGTTCGGGGGTCGCCCGCAGCACGGTGTACCGCCGGTTCGACGGACGCAACGTCCTCATCGCCGCGACCGTGGCCCATGAGGCCCGGCGCTTCCTCGGCGTGCTGGCCGAGCACGCCGATCCGGGTGCAGCGCTGGTCGATCAGGTGGCCGACGCGTTCGTCGCCGGACTGCGGGTGGCACGGGCCACCGGCCTCGACACCCGGCTGCGAGACGAGCCGCTGCTGCTGCGGCTGCTCACCGTCGACGCCGGCCCGGTCGTCGCCGCGGCCGCCGACCACCTGGTCGCCCTCCACCGGTCGAACCCCGCCGGAACCGGTGCGCACGCCGACGCCGACGTCGCCCGCGCCACCGCCGAGCTGCTGGTCCGCCTGGCCATCTCGTTCGTGCTGACCCCCGAGACGGTGCTGGACGACGACCTCGAGGGCCACCTCCGGCGCCAGCTGCGGTTCTTGCTCCGATCCTGAGCAAATTCCTGCGAAAAGCCTCCGGATTCCGGAGTCGATCCCCGGGAATTTTCCCGGCGCACGACCGGCGCACGACCGGCGCACGACCGGCGCACGCCCCGACTCGGGCCCTGAGAGCCCAGGACCTTCGTCCCTACCGGGGCTGCGGTGAAGGGTGGGAGGCTCGGAACGATGCTGCGCATGAACGTCCAACCCATCCCGTCCGCGTCCGACCGGATCAACGAGGTCCGTGCCCTCACGGCCAAGATCGTCAACGACGAGATCCTCCCCAACGAGAACCTCATCTGGGCCGAGTACCGAGACGGCAACCACCTCGAGGACTCGGACAAGGAGCTGGCCGCCAAGACCCGCGAGCACATCCGCCACACGGTGAAGCAGGCCGGGCTGTGGGCGCCGCACCTCCCCGAAGAGTACGGCGGCGCAGGGCTGGACTTCCTCGAGCTGGCCTACATGTACGAGGTGCTCTCCTACGCCACCGGCGCGGCATCGCTGTTCGGCGTGGTGGCCCCCAACTCGGGCAACCAGAAGATCCTGCTCCGCTACGGCACCGAGGAGCAGAAGCAGAAGTGGCTGATGCCGCTGATCGAGGGGACCATGCAGTCCGGCTTCTCGATGACCGAGCCCGACCAGCCCGGCTCGGACCCCCGCTCGCTGAAGACCACGGCACGCCGTGACGGCGACGAGTGGGTCATCAACGGCCACAAGTGGTTCACGTCCAACGGCAAGCGGGCCGACTTCTTCATCGTCATGTGCCGCACCGAGGACGTCGAGGGTGGCGCCGACCGCAACGCGGCGATGACCCAGATCATCGTCCCCGCCGACACGCCCGGCGTGAACATCGTGCGCGGCGTCAACGTGTGGGGCCGCGACAGCGACCACGTCGAGATCATCTACGACGACGTGCGGGTGCCGGTCGACAACGCCCTGGGCGAGCGAGGCCAGGGACACGAGGCCGCCCAGGAGCGCCTCGGCGCCGGCCGGGTGTACCACTGCATGAACTCGATCGGCGCCATGTGGCGGGCCTTCGACCTGATGATCGAACGCAGCCTGAGCCGCGAGGTCCACGGCGGCCTGCTCGAGACCAAGCAGATGGTCCAGCAGATGATCGCCGACTCGTACATGGACATCCAGAGCGCCCGGTTGATGACCATCGACTGCGCCCAGAAGATGGCCGCCGGCGTCGACGCCCGGACCGACATCTCGTCGATCAAGGTCTTCGTTCCGGCAGCGTTCCACCGGGTGGTCGACCGGGCCATCCAGGTGTGGGGCGCCGCCGGCGTCAGCGGCGACCTGCCGCTGGCCGCCATGTACCAGGGGGCGCGCACGCTGCGCCTGGCCGACGGGCCCGACGAGGTCCACCGCATCCTCATCGCCAAGAACGTGCTCGGCGCGTACCGGAACTCCGAGGTCGGTTGGGACTTCGGTAGCTGAACCGCCGGGTCGGTCCTGCGTGTCGCCGGGTAGGGAGGGCGAGAACCTCCCACCCGACGACACGAGGAGCGCGAACCCGTGGGACTGCTCGGCAACGTGATGCGCGGTGCGGCCGCCGGCCTGGCCGGCACGCTGGCCATGGACCTGTTCCGCTACCGGGACCAGGGACGGGGCAAGCCCGGCGAGTCGTTCATCGACTGGGAGCTGTCCCGGGAGACCGACAGCTTCGAGGACGCGCCGGCTCCGGCCAAGATCGGCAAGATGGCGGCCGACGCCGTCGGCGTCGAACTGCCCGAGTCGTCGGCCGGGACGGTCAACGACGTCGTGCACTGGCTGACCGGCGCCGGCTACGGCGTCATGTTCCAGAGCCTGCTGATCCGCGACCGGCGAAACCCGGCGGCCAGCGGCCTGGCCACCGGCGTCGGTGCGCTGCTGAACGCCTACGTGGTCCTCGGCGCCCTCGGCATCTACAAGCCCATGTGGGAGTACGACGCCGACACGTTGCTGAAGGACCTCCAGGGACATCTCGTGTACGGCGGCGTGACCGCGCTGACCTACCGGCTGCTCGACCTGCCGGCCGACTGACGTCCTCACACACAGGGACCTTCGGCCCTTTCTCACTCCCCGCGGCGACTCCAATACTGGCCGCAGCCGAGCGTTCATCCGGGGGACAGAAACGCCTCCACGCTCTTCCGTGAGGGGAGATGGCCATGCCACGTCGCCGTTCGAACCGTTGGTCCTCCAGACTCTGGGGGCTGCTCCTGGTGATGGCGCTGGTGGCGGCGGCCTGCGGTGACGACGACAGCGGTACGGCCTCGCCCGAAACCTCCGGCGACACCAGCACCACGACCACGATCGCGCCCGACGAGGGCGAGGCACAGACCGGCGGATCGATCACCGTCGGTCTGGAGGCGGAGACGAACAGCTGGCTGCCGGGTCAGGGCAACTTCTCGAACCCGGGCATCGACGTGGCCCTCGCCATCTACGACCCACTGGTGCGCCGTGACGAGACCGGCGCCGAGCATCCGTACCTGGCCGAGTCGCTGGAGGCGAACGAGACGCTGGACGAGTGGACGCTGACGCTGCGACCGGACGTGCAGTTCCACGACGGGACGCCGCTCGACGCGCAGGCGCTGAAGACCATCTTCGACGACTACATCAAGGCCGACGGGTCGAACCTGGCCGGACAGGTCGCCGAGGTGACCTCGCTCGACGTGGTCGACGACCTGACGGTCGTGTACAAGCTGACCCAGCCCAACGCCGCGTTCCCGAGCGTCCTCGACGGCGCGGTCGGCTGGCCGTTCTCACCGACCGCCGCCAAGGCCGCCGGCGCCGAGGCCGGGTCGAAGCCCGTGGGCACCGGCCCGTTCGTGTTCGACTCGTGGCAGCGGGACAACCGGCTCGTTCTGAAGAAGAACCCCAACTACTGGCAGGAGGGCCTCCCCTACCTGGACGAGATCGTGTTCCGTCCGATCCCCGACGAGGACACCCGCATCTCGAGCCTGTCCTCCGGCGACATCGACGTGCTGCAGAGCCTGCGCCAGAGCGCCATCGTCCGGGCACGGGACGTGAGCGGCGTGCGCAGCTACGAGCACCTCGGCAACAACAGCGGATCGGCGATCTTCAACACCGCCAAGCCGCCGCTCGACGACGTGCGCGTGCGCCGCGCCATCGCCTTCGCCCTCGATCAGGACCAGCTGGTCGACGTGCTGGGTGGCACCGGCATCACGCCCCCGCAGACGCAGTACTTCAGCGACGACAGCCCGTACTGGTCGCAGAAGGCCGCCGACGCCTGGCCGTCCAACGATCCCGACCAGGCCATGCAGCTGCTCGGTGAGTACATCCAGGACCCGAACCGCTCGGACGGCAAGGCGGCCGGCGACCCGGTGTCCTTCGAGTTCGACTGCCCACCCGACCCGAGCCTCATCGAGCTGTCCCAGCTGTACCAGGCGTTCTGGGAGGCGGTGGGCATCCAGGTCAACCTCAACCAGGTCGAGCAGGCCACCCACATCAGCGAGGCCCTGGCCGGTGACTACGACGCCAAGTGCTGGCGGGTGTCGTCCCAGAGCGACCCGTACGTGATCTTCTCGGAGGCGTTCGGACCGGACAGCCCGTTGAACTTCACCAACTTCACCGACCCGGTGATCAACGACCAGCTCGAGGTCCTGCGGACGAACACCGACCAGGACGCCCGCAAGGCCGCCGTCGAGAAGATCTCGATGGTCATCGCCGAGAACGTCCCCAACACCTTCACCGCCGGCACCCTGACGGCGCTGGTCGCCAAGGACTCGGTGAAGAACGTGGCCGGCTGGACCTTCCCCGACGGCACCGCGGGAGAGGGCGTCCCCGGCGCCACCACGATGTGGGGCTTCGTCTGGCTCGCCCAGTAGTCGCAGGTCGTCGGAGCAGCAAGGGAAGGAGGACGAGGCGATGCGCCAGGTGCTGCGCCGGCTGCCACCGCTGATCGGCACGCTGTTCGCCGTCTCGATCCTCACCTTCCTGCTGACCGACCTGCTTCCGGGCGACCCGGCGGTGCAGATCCTCGGACCGCAGAGCGCCACACCCGAAGCGGTGGCGCAGGTGCGGTCGGATCTGCGGCTCGACGACCCGCTTCCCGTGCGCTACGTCCACTGGGTCAGCGACGCGGCCACCGGTGATCTGGGGCGCTCGTACCGGACGGGTCAGGAGGTCCGGGAGGCGATCCTCGAACGCCTGCCCGTGACGCTCGAGGTCGGCGGCCTCGCCATCCTGCTGGCCCTGGCCGTGGCCATCCCCCTCGGCATGCTCTCGGCGTACCGGGCGGGTGGTCCACTGGATCGCTCGGTCACCGGGGTGACCTTCACGCTGCTCGCCATCCCCAACTTCATGATGGCCATCCTGTTGATCCTGGTGTTCGCCGAGATCCTGGGCGTCCTCCCGGCCACGGGCTGGGTGTACCTCACCGAGAACCCGATCCAGAACCTGAAGGGCGTGCTGCTGCCCTCGCTGTCGATCGCCATGGCCGAGCTCGCCGTCTACACCCGCCTGCTGCGCAGCGACATGATCTCGACGCTGCAGGAGGACTACATCGCCGTGTCGCGCGCCAAGGGGATGCCGACGTGGTGGATCCTGCTGCGCCACGGCCTGCGACCGTCGTCCTTCTCGCTGCTGACCGTGGTCGGCGTGCAGGTGGGGGCGATCATCAGCGGCTCGGTGATCATCGAGACGCTGTTCGCGCTGCCCGGCGTCGGGCGCCTGCTCGTCGACTCGATCCTGCAGCGCGACCTGATCATGGTGCAGGGCATCGCCCTGGCCGTGGCCGTGTCGTACGTCCTCGTCAACTTCGCCGTCGACCTCCTGTACTCGTACCTCGACCCGAGGATCCGCCGTGGCCATGTCTCCCGCGCACGCGCCTGAACCCACCGAGATGGCCGACCTGGCCGGGCAGGTCGGCGAGCCCGCACTCGCCGACCAGCCGGTGCACCGCGCCGGCAGGGGCGTCGGCTTCTGGCTGGCCGTGGGGTGGTTGACGGTCGTGGTGATCTGCGCGGCCTTCGCCCACTGGCTGCCCGTGGCCGACCCGTTGAAACCGCACGTGATCGAGAAGCTGTCCACCCCGAGCGCCGCCCACCCGCTGGGGACCGACGGCCTGGGTCGCGACATCCTCGCCCGCCTCGTCCACGGCGCGCGCGTGTCGGTGGTCGTGAGCCTCAGCGCCGTGGGTGTCGGCATGTTCGTCGGCGGCACCCTGGGGACGATCGCCGGCTACGTGCGGGGCTGGTTCGAGACGCTGCTCATGGCCGCCGTCAACGTCATCCTCGCCTTCCCCGGTCTGGTGCTGCTGCTGGTGCTGCTCGCCTACGTCGGGCAGAGCCTCGGCGTCATCTCCCTGGTGATCGGGCTCCTGTCGATCCCCGTCTACACGCGGGTGGCGAGGGCCAACACCTTGGCCATCGCCCAGCGCGAGTTCGTGCTCGCCGCCCACACCATGGGGGCGGGACGGATCCGCATCCTGGTGCGCGAGATCGCCCCCAATGTCGTCATGCCGGTGCTGGCCTTCGGCCTGGTCGCCATGGGCGTGGTCATCGTGCTCGAGGGTGCGCTCGCCTTCCTGGGCCTCAGCGTGGAGGCGCCGACGCCGACGTGGGGCGGGATGATCGCCGAGGGCAAGCGGCACCTGAGCACCGCACCGCACGTGGCGCTGATCCCGTCGGCGACGATGTTGCTGACCGTGCTGTCGCTCAACTTCGTCGGTGACGTCTTCCGCCGGCGCTACGACGTGCGGGAGGCCAACCTGTGAGCCGGCACCCGTTCGAACCGGTGGAGGGGGCACCGCTGCTCGAGGTGCGCGACCTCAAGACCTGGTTCGAGACGCCCCGCGGGATGCTCCGGGCGGTGGACGGCGTGTCGTTCAGACTCGAACGAGGGCACACGCTCGGCGTGGTCGGCGAGTCGGGCTCGGGCAAGACGGTGCTGGCCCGCTCGGTGATGAACCTCGTCTTCTCCCGGCAGATGGTCCGGGAGGGATCGGTGCTCTACCGGGGCCGCGACCTGCACGACCTGTCGATGCGGGAGATGTACCACGTGTGGGGTGTCGAGATGGCGTCCGTGTTCCAGGACCCGATGACCTCGCTCAACCCCACGCTGCGGATCGGCCAGCAACTGTCCGAGTCGCTCTGGTACCACCTCGGCCTGCGTGGCAAGGAGCTGCACGAGACGCAGGTCGAGCTGCTGCGGTCGGTCGGCATCCCCGAGCCCGAGAAGCGCATCCGGGCCTACCCGCACGAGCTCTCGGGCGGTCTGCGTCAACGGGTGACCATCGCCATCGCCTTGGCGTGCAGCCCGCGCCTGTTGGTGGCCGACGAGCCGACCACGGCCCTGGACGTGACGGTGCAGAAGCAGATCCTCGACCTGCTCGCCCGCCAGCAGCGCGAGCGCGACATGGGCATGATCATCATCACCCACGACCTCGGCGTCGTCGCCGGACGCGCCGACGAGGTCGCGGTCATGTACGCCGGGCAGATCGTCGAGCGGGCGAGCACGTCCACGCTGTTCCACCATCGGCGCCACCCCTACACCGACGGGCTGCTGCGCTCGATCCCCCGCCTGTCGAACGATCCCCACCGCAAGCTGCAGGTGATCCCCGGCCATCCCCCGGACCCGGTCCACCTGCCCGCCGGCTGCCGGTTCGCGCCGCGGTGCCCGCACGCCCAGGATCGCTGCCTGCAGGAAGCTCCGGAGCTCACCGCGAACTGGTCGACCGACGACGTGGACCACGAGTTCGCGTGCTTCTTCCCCGTGGGCACCGCTGCCGGTGACGACGCCCGCGCCCGCAACCTCGCTCAGGGACGCAACGCCGCCGGCACGCCGATCGAAGACCACGACGAGGAGGTCAGCATCGGATGAGCAGACAACGGGCCGAGCCCGCCACCGACATCGCCCACCTCCGCGACCGGGACGACATCGTGCTGTCCGTCGAGCACGTCGTGGTGGAGTTCCCGTCCCCGAGCGGCACGGTCCACGCCGTGTCCGACGTGAGCTTCGACGTGGCCGCCGGCGAGACGCTCGGTCTGGTCGGCGAGTCGGGCTGCGGCAAGTCGACGACGGCGCGGGCGATCATGCAGGTGCCGCCACCGACCTCGGGGCGCGTCGTGTTCGAAGGCAAGGACCTGGGGACCCTCGACCGGCGGGCGCTGCGGCGGACCCGTCCCAGCCTGCAGATGATCTATCAGGACCCGGTGTCGTCGCTGAACCCCCGCCGGAAGGTCCGTTCGATCGTGGGCGAGGGACTGTCGATCTGGGGGCGGGCCCATCCCGAGACCGTCGTCGAAGAGGTCATGCAAGCGGTCGGGATCGATCCCGCCCTCGCCGGCGACCGCCGTCCGCACGAGTTCTCGGGCGGGCAGTGCCAGCGCATCTGCATCGCCCGTTCGTTGGCGCTGGATCCCAGCGTGCTCATCTGCGACGAACCCGTCTCCGCCCTCGACGTGTCGGTCCAGGCCCAGATCCTGAACCTGCTCGAGGAGATGAAGCAGCGGTACGGGCTCACGCTGCTGTTCGTCGCCCATGACCTGGCTGTGGTGAAGAACGTGTCGGACCGGGTGGCGGTGATGTACCTGGGCAAGCTGTGCGAGCTGGGACCGTCGGTCGAGGTGTACGAGCGGCCGGCGCATCCCTACACGCACGCCCTGATGGCGGCGGTCCCCGAGCCCGATCCCGACGTCGTCGTCGACGAGGACTTGAGCCTGCACGGCGAGCTCCCCTCGCCGATCGACCCGCCCAGCGGGTGCCGGTTCCGCACCCGCTGCCCGCTCGCCCAGGAGCGCTGCGCCCGGGAGGAACCGCAGATGCGCGAAGTGTCGTACGGTCATCACGTGGCCTGCCACTTCCCGCTCGTCGACACACCGTCCTGACCCGCACCGCCTGATGGCCCGCGGTGGTTCGCTCCTCGACCACGCCCTCCGGGTGGTGCGGTGCCCCGATTGCGGCGCCGCGCTCGAGCCCGCCGATGGCGCCGTGCACTGCCAGACCGGCCACGAGCACCCGGTCATCTCCGGCCAGGTGCCCGACCTGGCGGTCGACGTCGTGGAGCCGACGTCACTCGGGCAGCGGGCCATGCGCTACCAGCCGCTGGTCGACGTGTACGAGTCCACGTGGCGTCCGCTCTTCACCACCGCCGCCGGCGGCGCCGACCCCGACGCCGAGACCACCGAGCTGCTGCAGTGGCTCGGGGTCGGTTCGGCGGCGACGGTGGTCGACCTGGCCTGTGGTCCGGGCAACACCACCCGCCGCCTGGCCGTCGGCGTGCCGGGCGGGACGGTCATCGGGCTCGACCTCTCGGTCCCGATGCTGAAGCAGGCCGCCGCCAAGACCCCGGACACGGCCAACATCGGGTTCGCGCGCGTCGACGTGCACCGCCTGCCGATCGATGACGAATCGGTCGACGGCGTGCACTGCGCGGCGGCGCTGTACCTGCTCGACCATCCCGAGACGGTGATCGCTGAGGTGCGCCGGGCCCTGCGTCCCGGCGGCCACTTCGTGGGGATGACCCTGGTGTCGCCGGTCCCGGTGTTCGGCCCGCTCGGTCGGCTGAGCCAGCGCATCACGCGCGCCGTGTCCGGACTGCACTACGCCGACGCCGGTGAGTTGCGCGGCTGGTGCGACGCCGTCGGCCTGGAAGGCTTCCGGTCCGAGCGGCGCGGGGCGGCGCTGCTGTTCGGCGCGCAGAACCCGGGCTGATCGTCCTCAAACGGCCCGGCCGGTGCCAAAGACGGTGCCCGGTGGGCCAGGATGGCAGTACGTCGACGAGGAGGAAGCCCGTGCAGGAGATCGAGGTGTTCGCCGACGTGTGGTGCCCGTTCACCCACGTCGGTCTGCGACGACTCGTGGAACGACGGTCGGCCGCTGGCTCCGGTCCGCGCATCCGGGTTCGCAGCTGGCCGCTGGAACTGGTCAACGGCCGTCCGCTCGACGTCGACTTCGTGGCCGAGGAGATCGACCAGATCCGCGAGACGGTGGCACCCGAGCTCTTCGCCGGCTTCGACCGCTCGACCTTCCCGTCGACGACCCTGCCGGCACTGGCGCTGACCGCTCGGGCCTACGGGCGCGACACGGCCACCGGCGAGGCGGTGGCGCTGGAGCTGCGCGACCTGCTGTTCGAACAGGGGCGCGACATCGGCGACACCGACCTGCTGGCCTCGGTGGCGGCGGCGCACGACCTGTCGCTGGACGAGGCGGGGTCCGACGAGCTGGTTCGTGCCGACTGGTCCGAGGGCCAGGACCGCGGGGTCATCGGCTCACCGCACTTCTTCACCGCCGGCGGCGACTTCTTCTGCCCGGCGCTCGACGTGCGTCGAGTCGACGGCCACCTGCGCATCACCGCCGATCCCGAGGGCTTCGACCGGTTCGTCGAGAGCTGGCACACCGGCACCTCGACGGACTGACCGGGCCCCGCCGGCGAGCCGGACGGCGCACGATCAGCGGTCGCGGCTCACCCGGTGCAGGCGCACAGGCTCGGGGATGCCCTTCATGGACACGGGCCCGAGCTCGGTGACCTGGACCGGCCCGAGTTCGCCGATCACCTGATCGAGCAGGGCGTCGGAGACCAGGACCTCGTCCGGACCGGCGATGTCGAGGATGCGTGCGGCGACGTTGACGTCGTGTCCGAGCAGGTCGCCGTTGCGCGCCAGCGGGGTCCCGAAGTGGGCGCCGATGCGCACGGCGAGCAGCCAGGCGCTCTCGTCGTCGTCGTCCACGTCAGCGAGCAGGTCCTGGAAGTCGAGCAGGCACCGGATGGCGTCGGCGGCCGAGTCGAACCAGATGAGGAAGCCGTCGCCCAGGTTCTTGACGACCCGTCCACAACTCGCCAGGGCGCACTGCAGCAGGTGCTCATGGCGATCGAGCAGGATCACGGCCTGGTCGTCGCCCTGGAGCGCGGTGAACTCGGTGAAGCCGACGACGTCGGTGAAGGCCACGACGCCGGACACCAGCTCGACGGCGGCCGGCGGCGCCGTCGACATCAGGCTCGCTCCACCGACACGCTGCCGCTCAAGGTCTTCACACCGATGCGGAAGTCCTCGCCGTCGCCGCACTCGTTGCGGACTCGGCCGCTCTTGGTGCGGGCGACGAGGTGCGGGATCGCCTCGCCGGCCACGATGATCGCCGCCGAGCCGGACATCGAGCGCAGCTCCACGTCGCCCCGGCCGGTCGCGGTCAGCTCGATCCGTCCGCTCGCGGTGTGCACCGACGCCTCGTCCACCTGGTCGGCGACCACGGTGCCCGACTTGGTCGCCACCCGGAGTCGATTGGCGGATGTCACGTGCACCCGGGCGCTGCGGCTCATCACACGGCACTCGCCGGCACAGCTCCCGGCTTCGACGCGCCCGGAGCTGACCCGCACATCCAGCGAATCGGTGTCGCCGACATCGACCCGGCCGCTGCGCGTGGTGACGCGCACATCGCCGAAACGGCCGACCAGGCGCACCCGGCCGGAACGGACACCGACCACCACGTCGGTGCCCTCGGGGCAGCGGATCTCGACCGGATCGCTCCTGGTCGTCACCTCGACCACCGCTTCCCCGTCATCGGACGGCGAGCGGACGTCCGTGCGCGGCCCGCCATCGACGCTGATCTCGTCGATCTCGTCGGTCCGGATCCGCACCGACGCCGAGCCCGCCGTGACGCGCAGGAGCACGCGCCCAACCGCCGGTACGGCTACCCCCTCGTGCGCCATGGTGCGCACGGTACCCGCAGCGGGGACCCGGCCTCGTAGCGTGTGACCATGGCCACGTCCGAGGGCGGCTGATGGACCGGGAGCTGGTGGTGCTGGGTACGGCGAGTCAGACGCCGACCCGGTACCGGAACCACAACGGCTACCTGCTGCGGTGGGACGGGCACCACATCCTGTTCGATCCCGGCGAGGGCACCCAGCGGCAGCTGCTGATGGCCGGCTTCTCGGGCGCGGACATCCACCGCATCTGCCTGACCCACTTCCACGGCGACCACTGCCTGGGGCTACCGGGCGTCCTCGCCCGGATGCACCTCGACCAGGTGACCGGCCCCGTCCCGATCCACCACCACGTCGCCGGAACCGACCAGCTCCACCACCTGGAGCACGCCGCCCCACCCGCCGAGCCGATCACCGTGGTCCACCACCCGGTGGAGGGCACCGGCGAGCGAGCGTCGACCGTCGCGGGGTCGCTCACCGCGCACCGCTTGGACCACGGCGAGGTGCCGACCGTCGGGTGGCGCCTCGAGGAGCCCGACGGCCGCCGGCTCCTGCCCGAGCAGCTCGACCGGGCCGGCATCCAGGGCGCCGATCGCTCGCAGCTGGTCCGCGACGGCTCGATCCAGATCGACGGTCGGACCATCGATGTCGACGAGGTCAGCGTGCCCTGGCACGGCCAGCGCTTCGCCTTCGTCATGGACACGCGCCCGTGCGAGGGCGCCCTGCACGCCGCCGCCGACGCCGATCTCCTGGTCTGCGAGTCGACGTTCCTCGAATCCGAGCGCGACCTGGCCAACGACTACGCCCACATGACGGCTGGCGATGCCGCCCGCCTGGCCGTCGAAGCCGGCGCGCGCACCCTGGTCCTCACGCACTACTCCCAGCGCCATCCCGACGAAGCCGATTTCCTGCGGGAGGCTGAGCGGGTGGCGAAGGGACGGGTGGACGTGGTGGCGGCCACCGACCTGGCCCGCATCCCGGTGCCCGACCGGCGGTGATCACTGCGAGCGGCGGCCGGAGTCCTTACCGTGATGGCGTGAGCGACCCCGCCGTCACCTACACGAAGTACCTGCGCATCGACGAGCTGCTCGATCTCCAGCACCTGCGCTCCGCCGAGGAAGGTGAGCCCGAGCACGACGAGATGCTCTTCATCGTCATCCACCAGGTGTACGAGCTGTGGTTCAAGCAGATCCTGTGGGAGCTCGACCACGTCATCGGGCTGCTCGACGCTGACGACCGGACACGCGCGGCGCGAGGACTGCACCGGGTACTGCGCATCCTCAAGGTGCTGGTCGGGCAGCTCGACGTGCTCGAGACCATGACACCGCTCGAGTTCCTGTCGTTCCGCGACCGGCTCGAATCCGCCTCCGGGTTCCAGTCGGTGCAGTTCCGCGAGCTCGAGGCGGTGCTCGGGCTGCTCGAGGCCGACTCGGCGGCGTCGGCGATGGACCACCCCCGGGTCGAAGCCCGACAGCAGGCGCCGACGTTGTGGCAGGCGCTGCTCGGGCACCTCGCCCGGACCGGGCACGCCCGCGTCGATCGCCAGGACGACCAGGCCGTCCGCCGGCTCCTCGTCGAGGTGTACCGAGGCGATCCGTCCGGCGGCGATCTGCTCGAGCGCTTCGTCGACCTCGACGAGGGTTTGCAGGAGTGGCGCTACCACCACCTGCAGATGGTGCGTCGCACCATCGGAACCAAGATCGGGACGGGCGGTTCGGCCGGGGCCGAGTACCTGGCCACCACCATCCGGCCGGCGTTCCCCCACCTGTGGGAGATCCGCGCCGAGCTGTGACGTTCGATCAGCGGCGGCGCCCGGATTGCGTCACATGGGTGGCGCTGGCTGCGACAGCGACAGCCGGTTGCCGTCGGGATCGCGGAACCAGGCGATGGCGTCGCCGCCGGGTGCCCGCCACACGCCGTCGGCGTCCTGGTCCATGCCCGGAAAGCGCTCGAGCTCCACGCCGGCATCGGCGAGCTGGCGCGCCGCGCTGACGATGTCGTCGACCAACCAGCCGGCACTGGTGCCGACCGGCTCGGGCACCTCGGGCACCACGGCGAGGCGCACCTGCGTACCGGCGGCGTCGACCACGAGCGCGAATCCATCCAGGTGCTCCAGGCGCAGCCCGAGCAGATCGCAGTAGAAGGTCTTGGCGGCCGCGGTGTCCGTGATCGGCAGGAAGCCCACGAAGGGTCGACCCTCGAGCATGGACCGATCGTACGGCACGAGGATAGAGCGCCGCCCGAGATGGTTCCCCTGCGCCACCTCGGAGCGACAATCCGCAGAGGCTCAGGCCGGCCCCCGGTCACGCACCTCGGCGACGCCGGCCGCGGCGTCTCGCAGCTCGTCGATCCAGTCGCCTTCGTGGGCGCCGACGAGCTTGACGCACCACGCCAGCGCCTCGCTCCGGCTCCGAGCGACGCCGCCGTCGATCAGCGTGTCGAGGATGGCCCGCTCGTCCATGCGCAGCCGCGTCATCACCGGCACCGACGCCGTCGTGAACCGGACTTCGGTGTCGCCGCACCGCACCGCCCACGAGACCTTGCGCTCGAAGCGCCGTTCCGCATCGGCCGCGACCTGCATCCGCTGCTGGCGCGTGTCTTCGCGAAAGGCCTCGATGCGGGCATGCCGGGCGGCGCGAACGGCGTCGTCGCCGGCGCTCGCGTCCGTCTTCGGCTCGGCCAGCCGGCAGGTGACCAGGATCTCGTCCCGGTCGATCCGCACCTCTGGCGCCTCGGTGAACCAGTCGTCGTGGACCCGGCCGGCGAACCACCCGGAGATCGTCTCGTTGGTCATACGGAGAGCTTACATGATTACAGCATTACATCTGCGCAGATTCCTGCTCGCGCCCGTCCTCTGCCGGAGCTGACCCTTGTGAATGCACATCCGCTGTCGCTCCGAGGTGGCGCATGGAGAGCACCGACAGGCGACGCGTGCCCGCTCAGGTCGCGGAACGCCCCTTCTTCCAGTACCCGCGTGCGGTGACCGTGTCGCGCGTCAGGCCCCGGACGTCGAAGAGGTGCTTGCGGATGCGCTGCACGCCCGCCGCCTCCCCGGCCACCCACACCGTCTCGGGGAGGTGGTCCATCGACTCGATCGCGGCGAGGAGGCACGCACCCGGGGCGGCGTCGGCGGCAAGCTCGTGCCACGTGACCTCACTGGACGGGTGAGCCGGGAGCTCAACCCGGCCGGACGGGTCGGCGAGCTCCACGTGCACGGAGACCTCCACCTTCTCTGGCAGCACCTCCAGCAGCTGGCTCATCGCGGGGATGGCGGTCTCGTCCCCCGCCAACACGAGCTCGCTCACGTCGGGGGCGACCTCGTACCCGCGGCCGGGACCGGACACCGCGACGTCGTCGCCGGGTGCCACCGACGCCGCCCAGTCAGATGCTGCCCCGCCGTCGTGCCGGACGATGTCGAGGGTCAGCTCGAGCTGCTCGGGATCGAACGCTCGGGGCGTGAACGTGCGGATGGGAGCCCGTTCGCCGTCGGGTAGCTCGAACTGGTTGCCCGTCCACTCGGGCATCACGAGCTCGCCGGACACCGGGAGCAGCAACCGGACGCTGGCCGCCGGATCGGGGATCTCGAACCCCTCGAGGTCAGCGCCGCCGACGACGACGCGCCGCAGGCGCGGGCTCAGGTCCTGCACGCGGCGCACCTCCACCCGTCGGAACGGGGGAGGTTCCCGGCGGGTGCGCATCGCTCGTTCGGTTCGGGACGGTCCTGACACACACCCAGGGTGTCATGTCACCGCCGGCGCATCAGTGCTGCGCCATCGTTCCGACCGCGCCTACCGGAGCTACGGCGTCGTCCGCTGACCGGGCTCGTGGAGCTCGATCAGGTTGCCCGACGGGTCGTGGAGGAACGCCTGGCGAGCCGTGCCGACGGGACTCGGATCGCTGACCGTCACGTCCAATGACCGCAACTCCGCCACGCAGCCGTCGAGATCGTCGACCCGCACCGCGAAGTGCTGCCCTCGGTCTTCGGGAACCGCGACCTCGATGAGGTGCAGCTGCTGGTCACCGAGATCGAGCCAGGCGCCACCGAATCCGAAATCCGGACGGTCGTGGCGCGCACGGAGACCGAGCACCCCGGTGTAGAACGCGAGCGCCTCGTCGGTGTCGTTGACGTTGATGGACACGTGATGGACGCCCAGCGGTCGCATGGATTCGCATTCTGCGCCTCCAGACCCCTCGACGCCAGCGGCGCTGCGCCGGAGTCGTCGCTACGGTCCTCATCATGCATATCGGCGTCGTCCTCCCGCAGACCGAACTCGGCGCGGACCCCGGCGCCATCCGCGCCTACGCGGAGGGAGTGGCGGCACTCGGCTACGCGCACCTGCTCGCCTACGACCACGTGCTGGGTGCGGACCCGGCGGTACACGCCGGCTGGTCTGGCCCCTACGACGTGTCGACGACCTTCCACGAGCCGTTCGTGCTCTTCGGACACCTCGCAGCGATCACCTCCATGGAGCTGGTGACGGGGATCATCATCCTCCCGCAGCGACCCACCGCGCTGGTGGCCAAGCAGGCAGCGGAGGTCGATCTCCTCACCGGAGGGCACTTCCGACTCGGCGTCGGTCTCGGGTGGAACCCCGTCGAGTACGAAGCGCTCGGGCAACCGTTCGACCAGCGCGGTCGTCGCATGTCGGAGCAGATACCGCTCCTCCGCCGCCTCTGGACCGAACCATCCCTCAGCCACCATGGTGACTTCGACACCGTGACCGGCGCCGGCTTGAGCCCGCTGCCCGTGCAGCGACCGATACCGGTGTGGATCGGTGGGCGTTCCGACCCTGCGTATCGACGGATCGGACGGCTCGGCGATGGTTGGTTCCCCCAGGTCCGGCCCGGCGAGGCACTCGACCACGCGCTCACGGTCATCGGGCAGGCGGCGCAGGGCGCAGGGCGAGACCCCGCCGACATCGGTATGGAGGGCCAAGTGACCATGGACCTCGCAGACCCTGACCGCCTCCTGCGACAGGTCGAGCGCTGGCGGCTCGCCGGCGCCACGCACCTCAGCATCAACACGATGCGCACGGGCCAGGTCGACGTCGACGGCCACCTGGCCGCCCTCCGCGTCGCCGCCGAAGCGCTGGGCATCTGATCTCAGGCCGAGCGGCGCCCGAAGGACTCTGCGATCGACCGCATCGCCAGGAAGGTCAGCTCCTCGTCCTGCTCGATGCCGTAGTCGCTGAGCTTGGCGATGACGGTGTCGGTGCGGTCGTTGACGTAGACGTACTGTCCGAAGATCCCGATCGCGCTCGCGTCGTCCAGCCGTGTCTCGCCCCGCGGGAGGTCCGCGGAAATGTGCCAGAAGTTCGTCGAGTACGGCCAGCCGCCCACGAGATGCGGGCGTGGGGTCAACAGCCGTTCCTTCCACTGCCGCGAGACCGGCGATCGGCCCGTTCCCGCTTCCAGCACCAGCTGTCCCAATCGCGCGAAGTCGCGACCAGTGGCGTTGAGGCAGCAGAAGCCCTTGGCGAGGCCGCCGGGCCGGTCGAGGTTCCAGGTGGCGGCGTGTTCTGCGCCGGCCGGCTCCCAGAGGAGATCACGGAAGAGGGGAACCAGATCCCTGCCGTAGACGGCCTCGATGACCATCGCGAGGAGCTGGCTGTTGAAGGAGATGTACTCGCCCTCCGTTCCCGGCTCGAAGACCATCCGCCGGTGGGTGGCGGCGAAGCTCGCGATGTCGGGGGTGACGAAGAGCGGGTAGGTGCCGGTGAACATCCGGACCGCCAGCGTCGGGTCGTCGACCACATCGGCAGGGTCGGACTCGTAACCCTCGCTGGCGTCGATGCCGCTGGTCATGTCGAGCAGGTCGCGCACGGTGACGTCGTTGAACGCCGCGTCGCCATCGAGCGTCGAGTCCACCCGCAGCTCGGGCAGGACGTCGACGACCTTGGTGCCCAACTGCAGCAGGCCGTCCTGGACCGCCTGGTCGGCGAGCAGCGAAACCATCGACTTGGCCACCGACCACGAGGCCAGGCGTGTGCCGGCGTCGACCCCGTCGCCGTACCACTCCATCACCAGGCGCCCCTGGTGCAGGACCACGAACGCGCGGGTGTCGGTGTTGGTCAGGAACTCCTCGACGGGCATCGTGCCCTCGCCCCACGGCACGGTGGCGGGCATCCGCTGCCGGCTCTGCCGCAGCGGCCGGACGTCTTTCGCCGGCGGCAGATCGACCGCCGGCATCACGGTCCCGATGCCCGACGGCATGTACGGCGACGGACCGTCCGCCGCTGCAGGCACCAGCCAGGCGCCGGTCAACGCCAACGCACAACCGGCAAAAGCGACCCGGCGGACGAATGAACGCATAACTGGCATCCTGGCCACCCACCGGCTGGACCGTCAAAGCAGCGCAACCGCCGACGTGGGACTACGGAGCGCCGCCTGCCGGTGGCGTCCCCCACCCACCGCCGCCAGGCGTCAGCATCCGCAGCACGTCCCCGGACTTCATCCGCACCGTGCACTTGTCGGGCAACCGCTCGGCACGCTCCTCATCACCGCCGGGAACAACCAGTTCTCGCCCGGCGCACCATCCTCGCCGCCGGCCAGTCCCTTCGGCCGAGACACCCGTCGCTCGGTGATCAGACGACACCGTCACGTCCCTCGAGGACCTGAGGTCGCGCTCGATCCCCCGGTCGAGGCTCGTCACGCTCCCCACAACGAGGCGATCGGCACCGCAGCGATCCGTTTGTCGAGGGCATAGACGGCGGGCCCGGTGTGGAGCACGGCACCCGCCACGAATCGGTCACCGAGCTGGTCACGGAGCCAGCCGAGATGTACGGCGTCGGACCGCTTCGGAGCGGCGGAGGCCTTGACCGCGAACGCGACGACGCGGTCGCCGCCGAGTTCGGCGAGAAGATCGATCTCGTGCCGACCGTTCTTGTCCCGCAGATGGTAGAGGCGGGGGCGTGCGGTGCTCGCGGCGGCTTCGGCACGAAGCTGGGCTGCGACGAAGGTGTCGAGCACTCGTCCGAGCAGGTCGCCATCGCGAAGGATCGTTGCGCTGTCAGCACGAAGCGAAGCGGCCATCAACGACGCGTCGGTGAGATATCGCTTCGGAGTTTTGACCAGACGGGACAATCGGTTGGTCAGCCACGCGGGAACGACGTCGAGCACGAAGAGGTTGACGAGCAGCTGCTCGTAGGCGCGGGCGGTCTTGCGATCGATGCTTGCGGCCTCGTGCACGGTCGAGTCGGCCACGATGCCAGCGGAGTTGAGGGCCAGCACCTCGAAGTAGCGGGTGAGCCGCGCCGGATCCCGGCCAGAGATGTCGACGGCGTCTCTGGTGAGCATCTGTTCGAGGTAGCTCTCCAGCCAGCGCTCCCGCGCCCGGCCGTGCAGGCGCAGCGCCACGTCGGGGAAGCCGCCTCGAAGCGCGAGATCCAGATAGCCCGGTAGGTCAGGTGCCACCGACGGCGCCGCCAACGCCGCGGGATCGCCCTGAGCGAGGACATCGATCGGGTTCGGCCTCGCGGTCGCCCTGATGAGCTCCCGCTCATTGAGGCCGTGGAGCGTGAACCGAATCACTCGGCCAGTGCCCGGCCAGGTCATGGCGTCGAGGTCTGCCCGGACGCTTCCCGTGAGCAGGAAGCGCCCGGGGTGGCTGTCTTCGTCGACGGCACGCTTGACCGCCCCGAGCACGTCGGGTACCGCCTGCCACTCGTCGAGCAGGACCGGCTCTCGCAGGCGAGCGAGCGCAGCGTCGGGGTCCGCGACGAACGCCGCCGCCTCCGCCGGACGGTCCAGCCGGACGATGCTCGCGGCGTGTTGACGAGCGGTCGTCGTCTTGCCCGCCGCGCGTGGACCGACGATCAGAACCGCCGGATGAGCCTCCAACGCATCATCGAGCTCATCGTCGAGGAGGCGTCGGACGTACTCGGGCATACGACGACACTACCACTTTGGACCAGTATCTACTCCCGATTTGGACCAGCTCAGGCTCCCGGAATGGACCATGCCGGATCTCCCCACCCTCCGCCGCCCGGCGTCAGCATCCGGAGTACGTCGCCGGCCTTCAGCCGGATCGTGCACTTGTCGGGCAATCGCTCGGCGCGCTCTTCGTCCCCCTGGGGCAGGAGCCAGTTCTCGCCAGTCGCGCCGTCCTCGCCGCCGGTCAGTCCCTTCGGCCGTGACACCCGCCGCTCGGTGATGAGCGACACGGTCACGTCCTCGAGCACCTGCAGGTCGCGCTCGATGCCCTCACCGCCGGGTGCCCAGCCGGCGCCGCCGCTCCCCCGGCGCAGCCGGTAGCGAAGAACTCTCAGTGGATATGCACGCTCCAGAGCCTCGATCGGGGTATTCCGGGTGTTAGTCATACCCGTGTGGATGCCCGACTGTCCGGGTTGCGCCACGCCGGCTCCGCACACGTCCGCCCTGCCCGCCGCCGACCGTCTCGTAGTACACCCAGCCCCGACCACCGATGAGCAGGTTGTTCATCGTCCCCTGGTTGCCGGCGGCGACACGCTCGGGCGCCGACGCCGCCAACGCGGCGAGCACGACGTCGGCCACGCGCTGGGAGACCTCGACGTTGCCGGCGCCGACGGCCGCCGGCGGCTCCGCGGCGACGATCGATCCGTGGGGCAGGTGGATGTGCACGGGTCGCATCGCACCGCCGTTTGCCGGGATCGTCGGGTCGACGACCGAGCGGATGGCGAAGCCGATGGCGGACTCGGTGACCGCGGCGACGGCGTTGACGTTGCCGTCCGACTGGGGATCGGTGCCGGTGAAGTCGACCTCGATCGAGTCGCCGGCCAGCGTCAGCCGCACGCGGATCGTCGACGGCACCTGCTGCTCGGCGTGTGAGCCGGTGGAGTCGATGACGTCCTCGGCTGTCCAGGTGCCGTCGGGCAGCGCGTCGAGGGCGGCGCGCATCCGACGCTCGCCGTAGGCGATCACCTCGTCGATCGGCTCGCCGGCGGACTCGGCCAGCCGGCGCACGCCCAGCACGTTGGCGCCGACCTGTGCGTCGAGATCGCCGGCCCGCTCGACCGGGGTCCGGGAGTTGGCGAACAGCACCGCCCGGACCTCGTCGGTGAGGCGCATCGGCGGGAGGCGCAGGCCCTCCTCGAAGATCTCCCGGGCGTCGGCGGGGATCGACCCGGGGGCCGAACCACCGACGTCGGCGTGGTGCGCCCGGTTGGCCGCCCATCCGATCAGGCGGTGGCCGTTCGCATCGGGCAGGAGACACGGTGCGACGAGGGTGATGTCGTTCAGGTGGGTGCCGCCGGCGAACGGGTCGTTGACCACGAACTGGTCGCCCGGACGCATGGAGCCGACGTCGATGGCGTCGATGACCGCGGCGACGCTGGCCGGCATCGAGCCGAGGTGGACGGGGATGTGCTCGGCCTGGACGAGCAGCTCGCCGGCCGGCGTGAACAGCGCGGACGAGCAGTCGGCCCGCTCCTTGATGTTCGGGCTGAACGCCGCCCGCTGCAGCACCGCTCCCATCTCCTCGGCGACGCCGGTGAGCCGGGAGATGAGCACCTGGAGGGCGGCCGGATCGAGGGTCATGTGCCCTCCCGCCGCAGCACCAGGGCGCCGGCGGCGCCCGGCTCTGCCCGCCAGCCCTCGGCCAGCCAGATGGTGCAGTCGGGCTCGGCGATCACCCGTGCGCCCGCCACCGGCTGGAACGCGGCGCGGTCGTCGGGCACCGGCAGATCGGCGAGGTCCAGCGCTGGCTCGCGCAGCAGCGTCGCCCGCACGGCCACGACCTCGACCGGTGCGTCGGGTCGGGCGAACCCGTTCTGCCGTTCGTGCTCGGTGTGGAAGCTGTCGACGTCGGCCACCGTCAGCTCGTGTGACTGCCCGGCGTAGCGGCAGTCGACCGCCGTCACCACGTCGGCGGTGCCGCTGCGGAGCAGCGAGCGGGCGACGTCGGCCACGGCGGCGAGGTCGTCGTCGAGCATGGACAGGTCGTCGGGGCGGGGGCGGCTGCGCACGACCTCTCGCTGGGGCGGGGCGGTCAGCAGACCGACGGCGGACAGGACCCCGGCTCGCGCGGGCACGATCACCGCCGGCATGCCCATGGCCTCGGCCAGCGAGCAGGCGTGTAGCGCGCCGGCACCGCCGAAGGCGACCAGCGCCAGGCCGGCGGGGTCGACACCCCGCTCGACCGACACGGCACGCAGCGCCCGCTCCATGTTGGCGTCGACCACGCGCAGCACGCCCTCGGCGCTGACCCCGGCCCGATCGAGCGCAGCGGCCGCCGCCTCGCGATCGAGGCGCAACGACCCGAAGCTGGCGGCGGCGGGGATGCGCCCGGCCACGACGTTCGCATCGGTCACCGTCGGCTCGGTGCCACCACGCCCGTAGCAGGCGGGCCCGGGATCGGCACCGGCACTGGCGGGGCCCACCACGAGCGCCCCGCCGGCGTCGATGCGGGCGATCGATCCCCCGCCGGCACCGATGGTGTGGATGTCGAGCGCCGGGAACCGGACCGGGTAGCCGCCGACATGACGGGTGGTGGCGAAGGCCGGCTCGCCCCCGCGCACCAGGCAGACGTCGGTGCTGGTGCCACCCATGTCGAAGGTGATGGCGTCGTCGCCACCCGTTGGCGACCGCCACCGCAGCGGCCGCCCGAGCGCCGCCAGCCGGACCGGACAGCAGCAGCGCAGCGGGCAGCTCGGCCGCCGTCGACGCATCGAGCAACCCGCCGGCCGAGGTCATGACCGACACCTCGTCGGCCAGATCGGTGAGCCGCTGCAGGTAGGCCCGGCACCGGGGGCGGAGCCCGGCGTTCACCACCGTGGTGACGGTGCGCTCGTACTCGCGGAACTCCGGCGACACCTCGTGGGAGGCGACCACGTCCACGCCCCGAGCGCGCAACGCCGACGCCACGGCCTGCTCGTGGGTGGGGTCGAGGTCGGCGTGCAGCAGGCAGACGGCGACGGCCTCGACGTCGTCGGGCACCACCGGCAACGTGCCGAGGTCGACGGGCGTGAGCTCGGAACCGTCGGCGGCCAGCCGCTCGCGCACCTCGAAGCGCAGGTCGCGGCGACCAGCGCCGGCGGCCGGTCGGCGAACTGGTCGTAGAGGCTGGGGCGGTCCTGCCGGCCGATCTCGACGACGTCGGCCATCCCCTCGGTCGTCACCAGCGCCGTGCGGGCCAGTCGCCCCTCGAGCACGGCGTTGGTGGCCACCGTGGTGCCGTGGGCGAGCAGCGACGCACGCTGTTCCGCATCCCCGACGAGCTGCTCCAGACCGGCGCGCACGGCCGCATCCGGAGCGTCGGGCGTGGACAGCACCTTGGTGACACGACCCCGGTCGTCGACGAGATCGGAGAACGTCCCCCCGGTGTCGGCCCCGACCTGCACGGCGGTCACCCTGCCACAGCGCCCGCCGGCCCTCAGGCCCCGACCGGCTCCTCCCACACGTCGTCGCCCAGCTTGTCCCGCAGGGTGGCGACCAGGCGGTCGACGAAGGCATCCTGTCCGGCGCCGACCACGATCGCCTCGTCGATGTTGCGGGCGAGCCATGCGTCGCGGCGGCGCAGCGAACCCCCCACCTTGGCCTTGGTGTCGGGGACCTTGCGCTCGAGCAGCAGCTCGGCGACGGCCTGTCCGCGCAGCTCGGCGAAGCGCCGGCGGGACGACTCGGGCCAGGGCGAGTCGGGGTCGGGGAAGGGCAGCACGACCACCAGCGGGATGCCCTCCTCGACGGCGGCCTCGGCGCCCAGCATCTCGGCGCCGAGGCGCAGG
Source organism: uncultured Acidimicrobiaceae bacterium (assembly GCA_963800295.1). Lineage (GTDB taxonomy): Bacteria > Actinomycetota > Acidimicrobiia > Acidimicrobiales > Salinilacustritrichaceae > Salinilacustrithrix. Next base: position 55,613 of record CAWDAJ010000002.1, on the reverse strand, counting down.
CCAGACACGACGTGCAGGTCGTCGTCGAGCTCTCGCTTGGCCGCCAGGATCCGCCGGAGTCGGTCGCGGACGCCCTGGCTCACCGGGTTGTCGTCGTAGCCACCGAGCTCGGGCGGTCGAACGCCGAACACGCCGACGAGGCGGCCCCCCGGCAGACGTCGATCGCGGTCGGGCCGGGAGCCGGCGGCGACCGAAGCGCCGCCGGCTGCGGTCCCGACGGTGTCGGCTTCGCCGAGGTCGTCGGGCACCTGGTCACCGGAGCCCTCGGTCTGGGCGTCGGCGGCGGCCACGGCCAGCCGGTCGGCGATGTCGTTCATCTCGTCGCCCGAGTGGCCCTTCACCCACTCGAAGTCGATCTCGCTGCGGCGTTCCCGGTAGGCCTCGATCAGCGGCTCCCACAGGTCGCGGTTGGCCACCGGCTTGCGCTGGCTGTTCTTCCAGTCGCGCTTCACCCACCCCTCCCACCACCGGTCGCGGAAGCAGTTCACGACGTAGGTCGAGTCGGACACGATGGTGAGCGGCCCGGCGTTGTCGCGAATGGCACGCGAGGCGGCCAGGATCTCCATCCGCTGGTTGGTGCTCTGCGCCTCGGAGCCGTTGGCCCAGTGCCCGTCCTCGGCGACCCAGGCCCACCCGCCGGGCCCCGGATTGCCCTTGCACGCGCCGTCGGTCCAGATGCGCTGCCGGGAGCCTGAGGAGGAGCCGCTCATACGGGGGGCGACGCTACCGGCGGGTAAGGAGCAATTCCGCCGATCCCGTGGTTGGCTGGACCCATGGCGATCGAGGGACCCACCACCGACAGCTACGCCACGCAGCTGCCCGACATCGACCCGGGCGAGACCAGCGAGTGGCTCGACAGCCTCGACGCGGTCGTCGACACCCAGGGCAAGACACGGGCGCGCTACCTCATCTCCCGCCTGCTGGAGCGGGCCAACGAGCTCCAGGTGGGCTCGCCGTCGGTGTCGACGCCGTACATCAACACGATTCCCGCCGAGCGCGAGCCGTGGTTCCCGGGTGACGAGCACGTCGAGCGTCGCATCCGCTCCTACATCCGCTGGAACGCCGCGGTCATGGTGGTGAAGGCCAACAAGAAGGCCGACGGCATCGGCGGGCACCTGGCCACGTTCGCGTCGTCGGCGTCGCTGTACGAGGTCGGGTTCAACCACTTCTTCCGGGGCAAGGCCGACGGCACACCGGGCGACCACGTGTATTTCCAGGGCCACGCGGCGCCGGGCATCTACGCGCGGGCGTTCCTCGAGGGCCGCCTCAGCGAGGACCAGCTCGACCACTTCCGCATGGAGGTCGGCGGCGACGGCATCCCCAGCTACCCGCACCCCCGCCTGATGCCCGGCTTCTGGGAGTACCCGACGGTGTCGATGGGGCTGGGGCCCATCAACTCCATCTACGAGGCCCGCTTCCTCAAGTACCTGCAGAACCGCCGGGTGGACGACACCTCCGAGAGCCGGGTGTGGTGCTTCCTCGGCGACGGCGAGACCGACGAGCCCGAGACGCTCGGTTCGATCTCGCTGGCCGCACGCGAAGGCCTCGACAACCTGACCTGGGTCGTGAACTGCAACCTGCAGCGCCTCGACGGGCCGGTGCGCGGCAACGGCAAGATCATCCAGGAGCTCGAGGCCGTGTTCCGCGGCGCCGGCTGGAACGTCATCAAGGTCATCTGGGGCTCGAAGTGGGACGAGCTGCTCCAGCGCGACGTCGACGGCGTGCTCCTCAACAAGATGAACTCCACCGTCGACGGCCAGTACCAGCGATACGCGGTCGAGGACGGCAGCTTCATCCGCGAGGACTTCTTCGGTCCCGATCCCCGCCTGCGCAAGCTGGTCGAGCACCTCTCCGACGACGAGCTGCGCAACCTGCCCCGCGGCGGTCACGACTACAAGAAGCTCTACGCCGCCTACAAGGCCGCCACCGAGACCCAGGGCAAGCCCACCGTCATCCTGGCCAAGACCATCAAGGGCTGGACGCTCGGACCCAGCGTCGAGGGCCGCAACGCGACCCACCAGATCAAGAAGATGACCGTCGACGAGCTGCGCACGCTGCGCGACCGCCTCTACCTCCAGGAGGAGGTCCCCGAGGACGCGCTGCGCGACGACGCCGCACCGCCCTACATCACCCTGCAGGAGGGCACGCCCGAGTACGACTACCTGCATTCGCGGCTCAAGGCGCTCGACGGGTCGTTGCCGTCGCGGCCCGTGCCGATCCGTCGTCCCATCACCCTGCCCGGCAACGGCGCGTTCGACGAGCTGTTCGCCGGGTCCGGCAAGCAGCCGGTGGCCACCACCATGGGCTTCACCCGGCTCTTGCGGAACCTGGCCCGCGACGACGACTTCGGTGACCGGGTGGTGCCGATCGTGCCCGACGAGGCCCGCACCTTCGGCATGGACTCGCTGTTCCGCGAGATCAAGATCTACGCCTCCCGCGGCCAGTTGTACGAGCCGGTCGACCACGACCTGCTGCTCTCCTACACCGAAGGCCAGGACGGCCAGATCCTGGAGGAGGGCATCACCGAAGCGGGCTCGATGGCCAGCTTCATCGCCGCCGGCACCGCGTACGCCAACCGGGGCGTGCCCATGGTGCCGTTCTTCATCTTCTATTCGATGTTCGGCTTCCAGCGGGTCGGCGACCTGATCTGGTCGGCCGCCGACGCCCGCGCCCGCGGGTTCCTGCTCGGCGCCACCGCCGGGCGCACCACGCTCACCGGCGAGGGCCTGCAGCACCAGGACGGCCACTCGCTGCTGCTGGCGTCGACCGTGCCCACCGTCGAGGCCTACGACCCCGCCTTCGCCTACGAGGTGGCCGCCATCGTCCAGGCCGGGCTGCGCCGCATGTACGGCCCCGACACGCCCGACGCCGAGCGCGACGTCATGTACTACCTCACGCTGTACAACGAGCCGCACCCGATGCCCGCCCTGGCCGAGGGCGACCGGCGCCAGGAGGTCCTCGACGGGATCGTCGACGGCATGTACCGCTGGGCCGATGCTCCCGACGGGCCGTCGAAGCAGGCCACCATCCTGTTCTCCGGTACCGCCAACCAGGCGGCTCAGCAGGCCCGCGACGAACTGGCCGAGCGTTGGGACGTGGCCTGCGACCTGTGGTCGGTCACGTCCTACAAGCGCCTGCGCGAAGAGGCCCTCGCCGTCGAGCGCCACAACCGGTTGCACCCGGGCGAGGAACCCCGCGTGCCGCTCGTGAGCCGTCAGCTCGCCGACGGCGACACTCCCATCATCGCGGTCACCGACTTCATGTGCGCCGTCCCCGACCAGATCTCGCGCTGGGTGCCACGTCCCTACAGCTCGCTCGGCACCGACGGGTTCGGCCGGTCCGACACCCGCGAGGCCCTCCGCTCGTTCTTCGAGGTCGACGCCGCCCACCTGGTCGTGGCCGTGCTGTCCGCCCTCGCCGCCCGCGGCGACATCAAACCCGACGTCGTCACCGATGCCATCAACGAGCACGGCGTCGACCCCGACGTCGCGCCGCCCTGGACCCGCTAGGACGCGGTGTCGTCCTGCTCGGCCAGTGACCGGATCTGGTCGCTGGCCGCCACGCCGTCTCCGGCGGCGTAGGCCGCTGCGTTGGCGGCGATCTGGCTCGGGTCGTACCGGTAGCTGACCATGATCCCCCACGACCGCTCGAGGCCGTAGTCCTCGGTGTTGGCCCGCCAGTGCAACGAGTCGACGAGGGCCCCGTTGCTCAGGTGGAAGTTGGCCACCGGGTCGGCGACCCGGCCGTCGACCAGCGTCGTGAGATGACGGGCCGTGGCGGGCAACAGGACCCGGCGCAGCTCGGTCTCACGGTCAGGATCGTCGAGCCAGGCGTCGCCGTCGAGGATCGGCTGGACCGGCGCCGGCACGTCGAGGCCGTCACGCAGGCTCGGGATCGGCGACAGGGTCACGAAGCGCTCGAGATGGGGAAGCTCATGGTGCAGCTCGCGCACCACCGTCTTGATGAGCTCGGTGCCCAGATTGATGCCGGCCAGACCCCGCTGGCACGACGTGATCGAGTAGAAGACCGCCGTGTCGGCGGCGTCGGCGTCGCGGGTGGGCGCGTCGCGGTCGAGCAGCGCCCCCAACGACTGCGGTGGACCTTCGATCAGCGCGATCTCCACGAAGACGACCGGTTCGTCGGGCATCGCCGGGTGCAGGAAGGCGAAGCAGCGCCGATCGGCGTCGAGCCGGTCACGGAGATCGTCCCAGCCGTCGATCTCGTGCACCGCCTCGTAGTGGATGAGCTTCTCCAGCAACCGCGCCGGCGAGTTCCACGTGATTCGCTGCAACTGCAGGATGCCCACGTCGAAGAGCGTCGCGAGGTGCCCCTCGAGTTCGTGCTCGACCACCGGCAGCTCGTGGCGGGCCAGCTGGCGCAGGTCGGCGCGCAGGTCGACCACCAGCTTCACGCCCCCGTCCAGGCCCGTGAGCAGGTGGAGCAGATCGGCGAACCGCGGGGTGAGGGCACGGCGCAGCTCCACCTGGGCGACGGTGTCTCCCGCCGGTGCGGCCAGCAACCGCTCGGCAGCCCGTCGGACGGCAGCGTCGTCGGCGCCGAAGTCACGGGCCGTGTTCCGCAGGAAGCGCGCCCGACCCTCGTCGGCCAGGTGACGGTACGTGCGGGCGAGGACGGCCAGTTCCTGCCGCTGCGTGGAGGTGTCCTGCGCGTCGAGCACCCGTTCGATGCGCACGCGCAGACCGGCCCAGTCGTCCTCGGGTAGGTCGGGCCGCACGTCGAGGTCGTCGTCGCGACCCCGAATGGTGTTGCGGAGCCGCTGGATGGTCTGCGACACGGACCGGGCCATCGGTGCGGATCCTATGCTCGCCGCTCATGGCCTCCTCCCCAGGGAACGACGCGACCATCCCGGTGACCGGGAACCCCGACGCCGACCGCCTCCTCGTCGACGATCCTCTCGCCTTGCTGCTCGGCATGCTCCTCGACCAGCAGGTGCCGATGGAGTGGGCGTTCACCGGGCCCCACACGCTCAAGGAGCGGCTGGGCCACCTCGACCCGGTCAAGATCGCCGCCATGCCCGTCGACGAGTTCGTCGACATCTGCCGGCAGAAGCCGGCGATCCACCGGTTCCCCAAGTCGATGGGCGAGCGCGTCCACGCCGTCTGCGAGCACGTCGTCGAGCACCACGACGGGCACGCCGAGCACATCTGGAGCAAGGCCGCCGGCGCCGAGGACCTCTACGAGCGGCTGCGAGCCGTGCCCGGCTACGGCGACGAGAAGACCAAGATCTTCATCGCCATCCTCGGCAAGCGACTCGGCCAAGCCCCCGACGGCTGGGAGGCGGTGGCGGCACCGTTCTCCGACGACACCCCGCGATCGGTGGCCGACATCTCCTCCGACGAAGCCCTCCAGGAGGTCCGTCGCTGGAAGAAGGCCCAGAAGGCCAAGAAGAAGTCCAAACAGGAATAGCAGCGGTCAGGCGAGGGCGGACCGCTGGCGGTCGAGCCACCCGAGCAGGATGGCCATGGCCCGGGGGTCGTGGCGCAGGCGGTGCGCGGCACCGTCGAGCAACCGCAGCTCGGCCGAGGTGTGGGCGTCGGCGATGACCCGGGCGTCGAAGTCGGGCACCAGGTCGTCGTCGGAGCCGTGAACCACCAGCAACGGCCGGGGCTTCAGGCGCTGGGCGCACTCGACCGCCTTGATGAGCCGCATCTCGCGGGTCCACGTGTCGATCTGCGCCGCCGTCGGCGCGCCGGACACGATGCCCACCTCCTGCGCGTGCTGGTAGAGGGGCCTGGGGTTGTGGGCCCAGTCGTCGAAGTCGGCGGGGGCCGCCAGCGCGGCCACGCCGGGGATCTCGGGATCGTCGGCGCCGGCGCAGACCGCCAGCGCGCCCCCGGTGCCGAACCCGACGAGCCACACCCCGCTCACCCGAGCGACCTCGCGGACGTGGGCGACGGCCGCGTGGATGTCGACCAGCCAGCCCTGCACGGAGAACTCACCCTCGCTCTCGCCCATGCCCCGCAGGCACGGGGAGAACGCCACGAACCCCATGTCGTCGGCGATCCGATCCGCCAGCTCGGGCATGGCCGACACCGCGCCCGCCGTACCGGCCGGCCCGGAGGGGTAACCGTGGACGATGACGACGCCCGGGCGGATCCCCGACCCGCGTGTCACCCCGGCCAGATGTCCGACCAGCTGCAGCGAGCCCGAGGCGAAGTGCTCCTGCAACGTGAGGCCGGTGTCGGCGCTCAGTCGGCGTCAGCCGACTCGGCGACGGCGACGTTGGCGGCGCAGGCCCGGCAGACCCGGTACCCACGGTTGCGCGCCTCGACGCTGGTGTCGGGGCCGAAGGTCAGCCACGACTGCGCCGCTTCGATGCTCTCGAGCACGGCCGGATCGCAGATGTGGTCCTGGTCGTGGACCACGAACGAGCGCTTGTCACCGAGCCAGCGGAACTCTTCGGCGCGGACGAGGCGGTTCGACATGGCGTGCACCATACGCGGGACGGGGAGGCAGCCGACAACGCGACGCCTCCCCGTTCCGTCAGATTCTGAGGACCGAGCGTTCGTTGTGCACCGGACGGGACCAGCTTCCGGCCGAAGCGCTCAGCGGTGGACTGGTGGGTTTCCACCAGATCGGTCCTGAGACTGACCTAGTGGCCAGCCACCTCCAGGGTCCCAATAAGACAATCAGTCATGTGCTTGGACCACCTCCTTTCTCTGGTGCCCAACAGTTCAGCACATCGAGGCGGTCGCGTGAGCGCGCTTTCAGTGGTTCTCCGCCGGCGGAACCGCCGGCCCCACGGCACCGATGCGGACCAGGTGGGCGAGCAGCAGGTCGAGCACCTCGAGCACGGCGTCGTCGGTGACCTCCATGCCCCGCTCGTCGGCCTCGCCGAGCACCACGGCGACGGCATCGTCGTCGGCCAGCACCACCGGGGGCCCGTCGTGGCCGAGGTCGAGCTCCTCGCCCGGCATGGCGGTGACGCCCTTGGAGCGGAAGTGCTGGAGCGAGAACCGGATGAGCTGGCGCAGCTCGTCCATGGTCAATCCGGCAGCGGAGGAGTCGCTGAGCTGCTCGGCGACCTCGGCCACGGCTTCGTCGAGGTCGAACACCGTGGTGGTGGGCGTGTGCCCGAGCCGGAAGGCCTCGGTGCCCACGAACGCCGCCGCGATGGCGAACACCAGCACGGCGCCGAGGACCAGGAACACGATGACCACGCCGGCACGCTACTCAGCCGGAGAATTTTCGGCGAACATCTCTCAAGGTCCGCGCGCGTCGTGCCGATGGCACAGCGAGGACGTCGTGGACGGGTCAAGCTTCGGCGTTCGACCAAGGGGAATCAGGGTGACGACGGGACGGCGCACCGCGCCGTCCCGTCGTTGCGCGCGTCAGGTGCCAACCACCGCGGCGCGCGCCACCGGGACACCGTCCGTCACGGCCACGAGGGTGAGTGCGTGGGGTCCCGCTCCCGTCACGTCGGGGGTGATGGTCCCACGGCCTTCGCTGTCAACCGGGATCGAGCGGGCCGACGAGCCGTCAACGGAGGCGAGCACGCTCGCTCCCGGCGGAGCGAGGATGTCGAAGCTGCCGTCGGAGGTGGCGAGCAAGCGGAACTGCGTCACTTCGAGGGCGATCCGGGCCTGGCCGTCCTCCTCGACCACGACCACAGGGAAGGCGTCCGTCTCCACCATGCCTTCGCGCTCGACCTGCCCGACGAAGGTGACCACGTGCGCCTGCCGGTCGCCGGCGCTGTACGCGAACACGTAACGGGTCGCCACGTCCCGGAACGCAGCTCCGCCCTCGGCGAGGCCGGCAGCATCGAACTCGCTCCTGGGCAGCCTCCCCCGTGAGCCGGAATCGAGCATGGCGTAGGCGCCGTCGACGTCGCCGGCGCCGAGGGCCGACAGCCATGCAACGGCCGCATCGGTTGCGGCGGCCGCCGTGTTCGACACGTCGGTGGCCGGTGGGGGTTGCGTGGTCGGGGTGCTCGTGGCGCCGGGTTGGCCGGCGATGCCCACCGAGGAGTCTTCGTCGCCGAGTGGGTTGAGCAGGCTGATGCCCACCAGCAGGGCGACGATCACGAGGACCGCGGCCACCAACTGACGGGTGGGGAGGCTGCGGGGCCGGTCGACCTTGGCGTCGCGCCGGGCGCGCAGCTCGACGATCTCGACGTCGTCACGGTCATCGGTCGACTCGGTCGTGTCGGTCGGTCGACTTGCGGCATCGGCCTCGTCGGCCAGCCGGGCCTCGAGGTCGGCCCAGAACCCGGGACCGTGGTCGGGAACGTCGAGCCGGCGCAGGGCGTCGGCGACGATGGGATCGCGTCGTTCGGTCATCGGTTCTCCCCCGGGTTGTCGAGGTCGTGGTCGTGCTGGCGCCGCTCGGCGTCGGGTTGGTCGGTGAGGGCGGCGCGCAGGGCGCGCCGGCCACGGTGCAGTCGGCTGGCGACGGTGCCGGCGGCGATGCCCAACACCCGGCCGGCCTCCTCGTAGCTGTGCCCGTCGCGGTCGACGAGGACGACGGCGGCAGCCGTCTCCGGGTCGAGGGAGGCCAGGGCCTGGGTGACCCGCATGCGCTCGGTCACGCCCTCGTCGGCGTTGCCTCCGACGGCGGCCGGTTCGGGCACCTCGTCGATGGGCACGACCTGGCGGCGGCGCCGCAGGTGGTCGAGGCAGCTGCGGTACACGATCTGATGGAGCCAGGTCGAGAACCGGGCGTCGCCCCGGAAGCGGTCGAGGTTGCGGAACGCCTTGAGGTAGGCGTCCTGGAGGACGTCGTCCATGGCGCTGCGGTCCCGGAGCACGCTCCAGGCCAGGGCGCGCATCTGGTCGTCGTGGCGGCGCAGCAGCGCTGCGAAGGCGGTGTGGTCACCGGCGCGGGCGGCGTCGAGGAGTCGGTCGTCCCGGGCCTCGCGCCGCCGTGGCCGGGCCACGCGTGGGTCGTCGGTCATCTGCATCATGTCCTTGGACGCACGTCGGCGGTGGATCCTTCACGCCTTCCCCGAAGACGTGGGGAACGATTCGCCGACGATTCGCCGCGGGTTCTGTCAAGTCGTCGAATCGACGTCGAATCGGCGCCGACGGTCCGGATGCAGACCGGTCGAAAACGCGGACGGGGAGGTGCCGAAGCACCTCCCCGTCGAATCGCCGAAGCGGCGGAGTTGAAGCGGCTCAGATGCCGATGCGCTGGGCGAGCAGCTCGCGGTGGTAGGTGGGGTCACCGAAGAGCAGCTCGGAGCTCTTGGCCCGCTTGAAGTACAGGTGGGCCGGGTGCTCCCACGTGAAGCCGATGCCACCGTGGATCTGGATGTTCTCGGCGGCGGCGTGGAAGTACGCCTCGGAGCAGTAGGCCTTGGCCAGCGACGCGACCGAGGGCAGCTCGTCGTTCATCTCGGCGGCGCACCACGCGGCGTAGTAGGCGGCGGACTTGGCCGACTCGACCTCGAGCAGCATGTCGGCGCACTTGTGCTTGATGGCCTGGAACGAGCCGATGGGCCGGCCGAACTGGACGCGGTCCTTGGCGTACTGGACGGCCATCTCGAGCACGAACTGGGCGCCACCGACCTGCTCGGCGGCGAGCGCCACGGCGGTGAGGTCGAGGACGGTGGACAGGGTGTCCCAGCCCTTGCCGTCGGTGCCCAGCAGCGTGGCCGGCGTGTCGGAGAACGTGAGCTTGGCCTGCTTGCGGGTCTGGTCCATGGTGGACAGCGCCTCGCGGGTGAGACCGGAGGCGTCGCTGTTCAGGTGGAACAGGCTGGTGCCGGCGTCGGTCTTGGCGGCGACGATGATGAGGTCGGCGGTGTGGCCGTCGAGCACGAACATCTTCTCGCCGTTGATCTTGTAGCCGTCGCCGGCCCCACCGTCCGATGAAGGGGTGGCGGTGGCCTCGATGCCGGCCTCGTCCCAACGGCCGTTGGCCTCGGTGAGGGCGAGCGTGGCCGTGGTCTCGCCGGAGGCGATGCCCGGCAGCAGCGACTTCTTGGCGGCGTCGTCGCCGCTCTGGAGGATGGCGTTGGTCGCCAGCACCACGGTGGAGAAGTACGGGGCGCACAGCAGGGCCCGGCCCATCTCCTCGAGCACGACGCACAGCTCGACGTAGCTGAAGCCCTGGCCGTCGTACTCTTCGGGCACGATCAGGCTCTGGAGGCCGAGCTGCTCGGCCATCTGGGACCAGACGGCGTCGTCGTAGCCCTTCTCGGTGTCCATCTGCTCGCGCACGGCCGCCTCGGAGGACTTGTCCTCGAGGAACCGGCGGACGATGTTGCGGAGTTCTTCCTGCTCTTCGGAGAAGGCGAAGTTCACTGCGGTGCTCCCGACTCGGATCGATTGACTGCCCGGTCAAGCTAGGCACCGCCACCCAACCGCACAAGCCGAGATGTGTACACGCGTGCTACGGTCTGTCGGCGTGGAGCGCGTCACCGGGGGCACGGAATCGATCGGCGTGCGCGAGCTGCGCAACAACGTCGCCGCCGTCCTGCGGCGAGCGGCGGCCGGCGAGCACCTCACCGTCACCGTCGACGGGGTCCCGACCGCCCGCATCGGTCCACTCGACCCACACGGCGCACCCACGCTCGACGATCTGGTGGCCACCGGGTTGGTCGAGGCCCCCCGCCGGCCGCGGCCCGGCGACGACGACCCCCGCCCCATCGACCTGCCCGTCGACATCCGCTTCGACGACGTGCTCGACGGGCTGCGGGGTGGCGCATGACCCTGGTGATCGACACGTCGGCGCTGCTGCGGCGCTACGTGCGCACCCCGGGCCACGGGTTGGTCACCGAAGCGATGGCCGAGGACGACGTGTGGTGCGCCTCGGCGCTGGCCCGGGCCGAGACGTTGCAGGCCATGCACCACCTGGCGGTGACGCCCGGCCAGCACGACCACCTGTGGGCCGCGTTGCGAAGCGACTGGGAGCGGTTCCACGTGGTGCCGGTCGACGAGCGCTGCCTGGCCCGGGCGGTGGAGATCGGTGCGGCGTTCCGCGTGCGCTCGACGGATGCGATCCATCTGGCGGCGGCCGACCGTCTCCCCCGCCCGGTCCGTTACCTCACGTTCGACCGGCGTCAGATCCCGGCGGCTGCCGGGCTCGACTTCGAGGTGGTGGCGCCGTTCGAGGCATGAGCGGCCTCGCCGTGGATCGGCACGCCGGCCCGGGTGTGGAACTCGGGGTAGGCGAGTACGCCCATCTCGGGCAGGTCGAGGCCGGCGATCTCGTCGTCGACGTCGGAGCGGATGCCGCCCTCGGTGAGCCGATCCTGGATCCGGAAGAAGGCATACGCCACCCCGAAGATGACCGTGCAGAGGACCAGGCACCCCAGCGCCTGGGCGCCGAGCTGGCCCCAGTCGCCGGCGATGATGCCCTTGACGCCCTCGACCGACGAGCCGTTCCAGCCGCCGCCGTAGCTGCCGTTGGCGAAGATGCCGACGGCGAGCACACCGAACAGGCCGCACACCCCGTGGACCGAGATGGCTCCCACCGGATCGTCGATGCCGAGGCGCTGCTCGACGAAGAACACCGATTCGATGACCAGCACGCCGGCGATGACGCCGATGACCGCCGCCGCCCACGGGGCGACGAAGGCGCACGGGGCGGTGATGGCCACCAGGCCGGCGAGCATCCCGTTGGCCATCATGGCCGGATCGGGCTTGCCGGTGCGCTTGGTGATCCAGGCGATGGAGGCGGTGGCACCGAAGGCGGCGGCGATGGCCGTGTTGGCGGCGACCGTGGCGAACTGCACGTCGGTGGCGGCGAAGGTCGAGGCGGCGTTGAAGCCGAACCACCCGAACAGCAGGATGAACGTGCCGAGCATGGCCATCGGGATGTGGTGGCCGGGCATGGCCTGGGGCTTGCCGCCCCGGAACTTGCCGACCCGGGGACCGAGCACCAGCGCACCCGCCATGGCGGCGACCCCACCGGCGGCGTGGACGACACCCGAGCCGGCGAAGTCGACGTAGCCGGCGCCGAGGTGCATGGAGTGCCACGTCATGGCCAGCCACCCGCCGCCCCACGTCCACGCCGCGAACAGCGGGTAGTACAGGGCACCGCAGAACAGGCCCCACAGGCAGAAGCTGCTCCACCGCCACCGCTCGGCCATCGAACCGGTGGGGATGGTGGCGGTCGTGTCCATGAAGGCGACCATGTAGAGGAAGAAGCCGAACAGCGCCGCCCCGCCGGCGCCGGCGGCGTCGCCGGACAGGAACCAGCCTCCCTGGTGGAGGAACTTCCAGTCACCCGAGCCGATCAACGCGTGGCCGACGGGGTTGTCGAGTCCGATCAGGGAGGTCGAGAAGCTCCCGAAGGCCAACGGGAAGCCGACCGCGAAGAAGGCCACGAACCCGAGTCCGAAGATGGCGAAGTTGGTGCTGACGACGTGGGCGGCGTGCTTCGCCCGGCAGAAGCCGGTCTCCACGAGCGCGAAGCCCGCCTGCATGAAGATGACCAGCGCGGCGCCGATGACCACCCAGAGGAGGTTCAGCTGCGTGCCGAGCGCGGTCACCGCGTCGAGTTGATCCACGGTGTGTTGTCTCCTGCTTCCGAGCACCTCACGGTGCGCCGTGGTCCGGCGGACGCCGACCACCCCCCGTGCGGTTCCAGCCCCGCTACACGAAGTGCGCTCACCATCGCGCCCCGTTGTTTCCTGCGTCTTCGACGCGCGTTTCGGCTCGGTGAACAAGCGACCGACGCCGCTCCTAGGCTGAGCCCATGAGCACGTTGCACTGGGAGGACGAGCAGGCCGAGATCCACAAGCTGGTGGTCGGCCCCATCGCCAACAACGTGTTCGTGCTCCGCTGCAAGCAGACCGGCGAGGCACTGCTCATCGACGCCGCCAACGAGCACGACAAGCTGCTCGAGCTGTGCCGGCGGCTCAACGTCGGTCAGGTCATCGAGACCCACGGCCACTGGGACCACATCCAGGCCGTTCCGCAGCTGCGAGACGCCGGCTACCAGGTGCACATCACCGCCGAAGACGCCGACATGCTCCCGTCGTACGACCAACTGCTCGAGGACGACTCGGCCATCGACGTCGGGCGACTGCGGCTGCACACCATCCAGACCCCCGGGCACACGCCCGGCTCGATCTGCTTCCGACTCGAGGGCTCACCGGTCCTGTTCTCCGGCGACACGCTCTTCCCCGGCGGACCGGGCAACACCGCCACCGACCTCGGCGACTTCGACACCATCATCGAGTCCATCGACCGGAAGCTGTTCACGCTCCCCCAGGACACGCTGGTGCTGCCCGGTCACGGCGACGACACCACGATCGGCACGGAGCGCCCGCACCTCCAGGAGTGGATCGACCGGGGTTGGTGACCCCGATGGCCGACGCACTCCCCTACGACGAGCGCCCCACCGATCACACGCCCGTTCACACCGGCGACCTCCCACCCACGCCCATCCGCGATCGCAACATCCCGGCCACGGCGTGGATCGAGGCACCCGAGTCGCTGCGCAGCCTGGGCGACGACCTGCCCGATGCGCCGGTGGCCGAGTACAAGCGGCGGATCGGGCCGTGGATCCTGTGGCGTGCCGGCCCGGCGTCGAGGGGGCACGCCCGCTACTGGGCCGCCCACGAGGCCGACCTCGACCGTGCCTTCACCCTGCGCCTGTTCCCCGACGGGTCGGCCGACGGCGCCGGCCCCAGCGGCGAGCGCCACGACCGCTTCCGGTCGTGGAAGGAAGATCTGCGCGACCACGACTGAGGCGGCGACGGCGGGCGAGCAGGCCCAGCCCGGCGGCCTCGACACCCACCAGAGCGACGGCGGCGGCGACGACACCGCGGAGGTCGCGGCCGCGTGCGGCGGCGGGCACTCCGGCGGCGACGTCATCGAGCTCGTCGGGCCCGGCCATCGTCGTCGATGACGAGGCGCGCAACGACTGGGCCCCTGACCGCTCGCCGGCATCGTGTGCGGCAGGGTCCGGGGCGGGGGCTGCCGTCCAGAGCGGGTCGTCGGCGGTGGGCGTCGAGGCCGGTGCGGAAGCCTCGGCGTCGGTCTTGGCCTCACCGCGCTGGTCTGGTCCGCCCTCGGCGTCGGTGGAGCGCCCCTGCAGCACCGTGCTGGTCGTCGTCGTCACCTGCTTCTTCTGGGCAGGCTTCTTCTGCGCCGGCTTCTTCTGGGCCGGCTTCTTGGACACGGGCTTCTTCTGCGCCGGCTTCTTCTGCGCCGGCGCCGGCGGCGGCGAGGCGGGCGCCCGCGGCACCAGGGCGAGGGCGACCCACACGTTGCGCTCGAAGCCGTCGGAGGGACGGTTGCGCAGGCACCAGCCGGAGGGCGACGGGCACGTGGTGACCATCGCCGTCGACCCACCGCCGTCGAGGTTGACGGCGTCGCTGGCGCCCATCGACCGCAGGTACTCCGCCGCCTCGGGCAGGGTCATGCCCCGACTGCGGGCCCGGCGACCGTCGACGGCGACGACCCACACCTTGCCGGCGTCGTTCCAGCCCACCAGCGTGCGCGGGTGACGATTGGTCACCATGCCGTCGGCAGGGTCCATGGGCGCCACCTGGCCGTTCCGGAGGATCACCGGATGTCCGGCGAAGGACTCCTCGAGTCCCCCGGGAGTGTTCGTCACCAGTTCGATGCGCGACTGCTTGTGGGCATCGACGAACTGCCGAAGCTCGGGCACGGTCGACCCGTAGGCCGCCACCACCGCACCGCCCTCGGGGATGGTCGTGTCGCCGGTGTTGTTGAGCGCCAGCAGCTCGACCGGCTGGCGCATGCCGATGCCGGTCCACAGCGGCTCGGGCGCGCGCAGCACGAGCTCGAAGGTGCCGGGGGGCGTGCCGGTCGAGTCGCCGTAGGCGCGCGTGTACAGGTACAGCCCGCCCGGGCTGAGGCCGGTGTTGACCCCGTGCATGTCCAGCGACGCGCCACCGTCGCTCGACCACAGGCCCGCCGACCACATCCAGGGATCGAGCGTGAACCGGCCGTTGATGACCGACACCTGCTGGGCGAACGGCGTCGGCGAGCGCAGCAGGACGCCGTCCTGCACGACACCGCCGAAGGGTTGGCCGCAGGTGGGGCAGATGGCGAAGTTGGCGTTGACGCAGAGCACCCCGCCCACCCGATGGCACATCGACGAGACCCGTTCGGTGCCGCCGTCGACGCGGTTGCCCGACAGCACGGGCACGAACGCGGTCGGCGAGTCGGGCTCGATCTCGACGGTCACGCTGGTGACGGGCCCGGGGTCGACGCGCTCACGGAGGTACACCCCATCGGCGATGGGGCCTTCGAGGTTGATCTGGGGCTCACCGACCGCCGGCGACGCACCGGCGACGCCAGCCGTCGACGTCGCCACCACAGCGAGGGCGACGGACGCCAGCACGAGCGCGAGCAACCGCAGGGTCATCGTGGTATGCATCGGCCGCGATCGAGCGGTCATGAGGCGGTCGGCGTGCACGCGTCGCACGTGTTTCGGGTTCCTCCCAGGCGTTCCGCCCGCCAGGGGACCGGGCCACCATACAGGCACCGTCCGTAGTGGTCTGGTCGCGGGCCGTAACGATGACGTGACGATCGTGATCGCCGCGCTGACCGCTTCGGAGCGGGGTGGAGTAGCGTGGTCCACGTATGCCGCAGGGACCCGAGCTCATCATCATCTTGATCGTCATCCTGCTCCTGTTCGGTGGCGCCAAGCTGCCCCAACTCGCTCGTTCCCTGGGCCAGGCCCAGAACGAGTTCAAGAAGGGCATGCGCGAGGGCGCGGAGAACAGCGAGTCGGACGCCGACGAGAAGTCCACCGACGCCTGATCGGCGCCGGTTCGTGACCGAAGACCCGAAGGTTTCTACGTTCGCGGCATTATCACTATCGCCATAGTGGTAATAGACTCGACGGCATGGCCGCCTCCGAGACCCCGCTCTTCGAGATCGACAACCTGCACGCGCGCGTGGCCGATCCCTCCGCCGCGGGGACCGACGCCGACGCCGAGATCCTGCGCGGCATCGATCTCACGGTGCTGCCCGGCGAGGTCCACGCCATCATGGGCCCCAACGGGTCGGGCAAGTCGACGCTGGCCAACACGCTGCTGGGGAACCCCGAGTACGAAGTGACCGACGGGCACATCCGGCTGCGAGGCGACGACATCACCGACTGGGACGTCGACGTGCGGGGCAAGGCCGGCATGTTCCTCGCCTTCCAGTACCCCCAGTCGATCGCCGGCGTGTCGGTGATCAACTTCCTGCGCCAGGCACTGTCGGCCCGCAAGGGCATCGAGCTGTCGGTGCTCGAGCTGCGGCTGGCCATCATGGAGTGGATGGAGCGCCTCGACATGGACCCGTCCTTCGCCGACCGGTACCTCAACGAGGGGTTCTCCGGCGGTGAGAAGAAGCGCAACGAGATCCTGCAGATGGCCATCCTCGAACCCGAGATCGCCATCCTCGACGAGACCGACTCCGGGCTCGACATCGACGCGCTCCAGGTGGTGGCCAAGGGCGTGAACGAGGTCCGCGCCGCCCGCCCCGAGCTGGGGGTCGTGCTCATCACCCACTACCAGCGTCTGCTCGATCATCTCCGTCCCGACGTCGTGCACGTGCTGGTCGACGGCCGCATCGTCGCCTCGGGCGGGATGGAGCTGGCCGAGCAGCTCGAGGCCGAGGGATACGAATCGTTCCGGCGCACGGCGGCGGCGGCCGACGGGGAGGTGCAGTGACCGGCCTCGACCCCGCTCCCCTCGACCCTGCTCGCCTCGACACGGCCCGCATCCGCAAGGACTTCCCCATCCTCGCCCGCGAGGTCCACGGCACGCGGCTGGTGTACCTCGACTCGGCCAACACCTCCCAGAAGCCGCAGTCGGTGCTCGACGCCATGGACGACTACTACGAGCGCTCGAACGCCAACGTGCACCGCGGCACCTACCTCATCGCCCAGGAGGCCACCGAGGCGCTCGAGGGCGCCCGGGCCAAGGTGCGCAACTTCATCGGCGCCCCGTCGAACCGCACCGTCGTCTTCACCAAGAACGCCACCGAGGCGCTCAACCTGGTCGTGCGAGCGTGGGGCACCGCCCACCTGAAGTCCGGCGACGCCGTGGTGCTCTCCGAGATGGAGCACCACGCCAACATCGTCCCGTGGCACCAGCTGGCCGAGGCCATCGGCATCGAGCTGCGCTGGATCCCGCTGACCTCTGACGGTCAGCTCGATCTCACCGACCTCGACCGCCTGCTCGACGGCGCCAGGGCCCTGTCGGTCACCGCGATGTCCAACGTGCTCGGCACGATCACGCCGGTGGCCGAGCTGGTGTCCCGGGCCCATGATGCCGGAGCCATCGCCATCGTCGACGCCAGCCAGCACGTCCCCCACCTGCCCACCGACGTGCAGGCCTGGGGTGCCGACTTCGTGGCCTTCACCGGCCACAAGCTGCTCGGCCCCACCGGCATCGGCGTGCTGTACGGCACCGAGGAGATCCTCGAGGCCACGCCGCCGTTCCTCGGTGGTGGCGAGATGATCCTCAACGTCACCAAGGACGGCTTCACCCACACCGAGCTGCCCTGGAAGTTCGAGGCCGGCACGCCGATGATCGCCGAAGCCGTGGGCCTGGGCGCAGCGTGCGACTACCTCGACGCCCTGGGCATGGAGGCCGTGCGCCGTCACGAGGTCGAGCTCACCGCCTACACCCTGCGCACGCTCACCGAGCGCTTCGGCGACGACCTCGTCATCCACGGCCCGGCCGAGCCCGCCAGCCGCGGCGGCGTGTTCTCCCTCGCCTACAAGGACATCCACCCCCACGACCTCACCCAGGTGTTCGACGAGCACGGCGTCTGCGTGCGAGCCGGCCACCACTGCGCCAAGCCGCTCATGAAGGCGCTCGGCGTCAACGCCACCGCCCGTGCGTCGCTCTACGTGTACAACGACACCGACGACATCGATGCGCTCGGCGACGCCCTCCAAGCGGCCGGCGACTTCTTCGCCTTCTAGGAAGCCCCAGGGAGCCACCACCATGCCAGGCCTCGAAGACCTCTACCGCGAGATCATCCTCGACCACTACCGCAGCCCGCGGAACCGGGGCGAGCTCGAAACGCCGCCGGCCCACCGCGTCGAGGGCTTCAACCCGCTGTGCGGCGACGAGATCGTCGTCTACGTCGACGTCGAGGACGACACGGTCAAGGACATCCGCATCGCCGGCCAGGGCTGCTCGATCAGCCAGTCGTCGGCGTCGATGATGTCGGCGGCGGTCAAGGGCAAGACGCTCGACGAGGTCAAGGACCTCACCAAGGCGTTCAAGGCGATGATGTCGATCCACGAGCAGAACCTCGATGGCGAGGGCGAGGGCAAGGAGCAGGCCGGCGACTCGGGTCTCGGCGACGAAGCGCTCGAGGAGGCGCCCGAGGTCAACCTCGGCGACCTCGAGGCGCTGCGCGGCGTGGTCAAGTTCCCGGTGCGCATCAAGTGCGCCACCCTCTCGTGGAACACCCTGGCCCAGGGCATCGAGGAAGCCACCGCCGGCTGAACCTCAACTCGACGCCTCCTGTGACGATGGTCTCCATCGGAAGGACAGGGGGTCGTCCGTGGCGAAGGACACATGGGCGCGCGGTCACAAGGATCTCCGCGTCAACGCCACGACGAACCACAGAGGGGTCGGACCCACATGAAGCGCTCACTCGGCGTGCGCTACCTCCCGCTTGCCGGGCTGGTGGCCATCCAGTTGCTCATCGTCGCCGTCGCGCCGTCGGTGCAGGAGAAGCAGACCGTCGCCGCCGGCGCTGACGCCTTCGACCCCACGCAGGGACAGGGCACCTACACCGACCCCAGCCAGGGCGTTCCGGTCGACGACGAGGGCGCCGTCGGCACCCCGGTGACCGCCGGCGACGGCACATCCACGGGCGGCGCCTCCGGCTCGGGCAACCAGAGCGGAGCCAGCGGTGGCGGTGGCAGCACCGCCGGCGGCACCACCGACGGCTCGAGCGGCCAGGGCGGGTCCGCCGGCCAGCAAGCGGGCGGCAGCGGCCAGCAGGCGGCGCAGGGCGACACCAGCCACTGCGTCGGCGACCGCCAGTTCGACCCGACGATCGACTTCTACGCCCCGCCGTGCGTCCCCAAGTCCAACGGCCAGAACCCGGGCGAGACCTATCAGGGTGTGAGCGGCGACGAGATCCTGCTCATCCGCTACTACGGCGCCGGCGATCCGGCGGTGAACGCCATCCTCCAGGCCCAGGACGCGTACGTCACGCCAGAACAGCACCGCGCCTACCTCGACAAGGTCGCCACGTTCATCAACGGCCACTACGAGCTCTACGGCCGCAAGGTCCGCTTCGAGGTCTTCGAGGGCTCGTGCGGCACGATCCCGCCCGACGAAGCCTGCCTGCGCAACGAGTTCCGCCAGCTGATCCAGGCGAAGAAGCCCTTCGCCATCCAGTGGAACACGTCGCTGTGCTCGGTCTGCTTCGCCGAGATGTCCAAGCTGCGCACCGTCAACCTCGGCGGCTGGAACTTCCGCGACGAGTTCGGCGCCAAGTGGCGGCCGTACCACTACGACGTGACGATGAGCGGCACGAAGCTGGCCAGACACGCCGCCGAGTTCTGGTGCAAAGCAGCTCAACGGCGGCAACGCCGAGTACTCCGCCGACGCCCGATACCAGGGCATGAAGCGACAACTGGGCGTGATCGCCACCAACGATCCGCAGAACCAGGAGACCATCGAGATCGACCTGAAGTCCGAGCTGGCCACGTGCGGCCAGAGCTACGGCGGGCGCAAGTACTTCTACGAACAGGACATCTCCACCGCCGACCAGCAGCGCCGGGCCGGCGTGCTGGCCATGCGTGGCGACGCCATCGACCCCAACGACGACGCCACCTCGGTGATGTGCTTCTGCGACCTGGTCGCCCCCGCCTTC
Organism: uncultured Acidimicrobiaceae bacterium; assembly: GCA_963800295.1. Classification (GTDB taxonomy): domain Bacteria; phylum Actinomycetota; class Acidimicrobiia; order Acidimicrobiales; family Salinilacustritrichaceae; genus Salinilacustrithrix. Next base: position 35,829 of record CAWDAJ010000002.1, on the reverse strand, counting down.
CTCTACCAGGAGGAGGACAACCAGCAGTACCACCCGGAGAACATCATCACCGGCACCGGCTTCATGGACTCCGACGCCGCGTCGCAGGCCTACATCGGTTCGGTCGGCTGCCCGCAGGGCACCAACTGCGCCTTCGACGGCGCCTTCGGGTTCCGCTCCGTCAACAAGGCCGAGCCCAAGTTCAAGGGGGCGGGCAGCCGTGTCTGGGCGGCGGCCGGCGGCAAGGGGAACCCGCCGTTCGAGTCCGTGGACGTCGAGTGGGACTACTGGAACCTGGTGGCCTCCGCCATCCAGATGGCCGGGCCCAACCTGAACCCGGAGACCTTCGAGCAGGGCGCGTTCCGCCTCGGCGGCCGGGGTGACGCCAACCACGTCACCCGCCAGATCTCCCCCGGCAACTACTACTGGAACCAGGACGTGGCCCGGGTGTACTGGTCGTCCACCAAGACCAGCTCCTACAACGGCGACAAGGGCACCTACGTCCACCTCGACCAGGGCCGCATCGCGCTCGGCAAGTGGCCGTCCTCGAAGCTCGAGCTGCCCCCGATGCCGCGATGAGCGCCATCGACACCGCCGCCGACGCCTACCGGACCGCCACCGCTCCCCTGCGGGGCGATGGCCGGACCGCAGGCCTGGCTCGCGCTGCGCTCGCCGCCTTCGGCTTCCTGTTCGCCCTCGACACGGTCGGGCTGCTGAAGTTCACCGGCCCCGGCTGGTCGGATCTGTCCCTGTCGTGGGACGGCGTCCTCAACAGCCTGCCCACCATCACCAACGGCGGCTCCCAGGGCACGCTCTACGGCCTGCTGGCCGTGGGCCTCATCCTCATCTACCGCACCAACAAGATCATCAACTTCGCCGTGGCTGCGGTGGGGGCCGTGCCGGCCACGTTCGCCGTGCTCCTGACGCTGGTGAAGGGCGTGCCCTTCGCCGTCACGCTGCCCATCGCTCTGGCCGGCGGCGTCCTGTTCGGGGCGCTGGTCGACATCCTCGTGATCCGCCGGTTCCGTGATGCACCGCGTCTGATCGTCACCGTGGCCACCATCGGCGTCAGCCAGATCCTGGCGTTCATGATGATCTACGTCCCACGGATCCTGAACGTCGACGGGCTGCCTCCCACCAACTTCTCGGACAAGACGCCGTTCGCCCGCTTCTCGTTCTCGAACTCGGCCGGCGTGCCCTACGGAACCGGCAACAACATGGCGGCGCTGGCCGTCGTGATCCTGTGTGCCCTCGGCCTGCAGACGTTCTTCAAGCGGTCCCGCATGGGCATCGCCCTGCGGGCATCGGCCGAGAACGCCGATCGCGCCGGTCTCCTGGGCATCCCCGTGAAGAAGGTGCAGACGGTCTCGTGGGCGATCGCCGGCTTCTTCGGCGCCACGGTCATCTACTTCCAGGCCTCGGTCACCACCATCCCGCTCAACGGCACGCTCGGCTACAACACGTTGCTGTTCGCCCTCGCCGCCGCCGTGGTCGCCCGCATGGAGTCGATCCCCACCGCCGTGTTCGCCGGCATCGGCATCGGCATCGTCGACTTCGCCACCGTGCAGAACACCGGCGAGTCCAACATCTCGAGCGCGGTGATGCTGGTGTTCATCCTGGTGTCGCTGCTGTTCCAGCGCGGCGGCGGGAGCCGGGCCAAGGACACGGGCGTGTCCTCCTTCAAGACGCTGCAGGAGTTCCGGCCCATCCCGCCCGAGCTGCGCGGGCTGCGCGAGATCCGCATCGCTCGCGGCATCGGCTTCGCCGTGATCGTCGGCCTGTTCGTGTGGGCACCGTTCCTGGTGGGCGACCCGAAGCTCGGCAAGCTCACCCTGCTGCCGATCTTCGCCATGGTGGGCCTGTCGCTCGTCGTGCTCACCGGCTGGGCCGGGCAGATCTCCCTCGGCCAGTTCGCGTTCGTGGGGGTCGGTGCCGTCACCTCGGCGAAGCTGTTCGTGGACTTCGGCTGGGACTTCTGGATGACCCTCATCGCCGCCGCCATCGCCGGCGCCGTCGTCGCCGCCATCGTCGGCCTGCCCGCCCTGCGGGTGCAGGGCCTCATGCTGGCCGTGTCGTCGCTCGCCCTCGCCGCGGCCGCCGCCGGCTACCTCTTCCAGGACCGCAACGAGAACTACAAGGTCGGCCAGGCGATCCTGCCCGGCGACAAGATCGACTTCATGACACGCCCCCTCCTGTGGGGGCGCATCGACTACCGGTCGACGGCCGAGAACGGCTTCTTCTCCGGCGACCGCGGCTTCTACTTCTTCTGCGTGATCATGCTCGGCCTGGTGTTCCTGGCCACCACCAGCTACCGGCGCCACCACGGCGGCCGGCTGCTCATCGCCAGCCGCGACAACGAGCGCGCTGCCCAGTCGTTCTCCATCAGCATCGTGCGCACCCGGCTGGCCGCGTTCGCCGTGTCGGGCGCCATCAGCGCCGTGGCCGGCGGGCTGCTCTTCTACCAGCTGCGCAGCATCGACGCCTCGGTGTACGGCGTCATCAACTCGATCGACGTGTTCGTGGCCACGGTCATCGGTGGCCTCACGTCGCTCGGCGGAGCAGCTGCAGGGATCCTGATCGTCAAGGGCATCGACCTGTTCGGCGAAGACCTCCTCGACGGCCTGTCGCTGCTGGTGACCGGCCCCGGGCTGCTGCTGGTGCTGTACCTGCTGCCCGGCGGCCTGGCCCAGGGGTTCTTCAGCCTGCGTGACCGGTACCTGCGCCACCTGGCGGCCAAGCACGACATCGTCGTGCCCTCGCTGGTCGCCGACGTGCGGGTCGAGGAGACCGGCGAGGGCGCCGGCCGGGCCGAGGACCACATCATCGCCGACGCCGAGGAATCCGCCGAGCACTTCGACGAGGAGCGCACCCTGCAGTGCCCGGTGTGCGGCGAGGTGCTGCCGGTCGCCGACGCCCTCGACCACGAGCACCTCCGCGTCGAAGACCCGGTCGCCGACCAGGGGGAGGTCCCGTCATGACCACCGACGCACCGCTGCTGTCCTGCCAGGGCGTCGACCTCAAGTACGGCAGCGTCCAGATCCTCTTCGGCGTCGACATGGACGTCCACGAAGGCGAGATCATCGCCCTGCTCGGCACGAACGGTGCCGGCAAGTCGACGATCCTCAAGGCGATCTCGGGCCTGGCTCCGCCCTGCGCCGGCACCATCACCTTCGACGGCCAGGACATCACCATGGCCGACGCCGTCACCACCTCGAAGATGGGCATCATCGTCGTGCCTGGCGGCAAGGCGATCTTCCCCACGCTCACCGTCGAGGAGCACTTCCAGTGCGGCACGTTCCTCTTCGACAAGAACGACGACCCGAAGGTGATCGAGGAACGCACCCAACGGGTCCTCGACGAGTTCCCCCGCCTGCGCGAGCGCTGGAAGCAGCTCGCCGGCAACCTCTCCGGTGGCGAGGCCCAGCAGCTGGCGGTGGGCATGGCCTTCGTCGCCCGGCCGCGGTTGCTCATCATCGACGAGCTGTCGCTGGGCCTGGCACCCACCATCGTCGAGCAGCTGCTCCGCATGGTCCGCGAGATCCATGCCCAGGGCACCACGATCATCCTCGTCGAGCAGTCGATCAACGTCGCCCTCACCGTCGCCACCCGGGCGTTCTTCATGGAGAAGGGCGAGGTCCGCTTCGACGGCAAGACCGAAGAGCTGCTCGAGCGCAGCGACATCCTGCGCTCGGTGTTCCTCGAGGGGGCCGGCGGGAGCGACGGCGACGTCACGACGGCAACGGCGCGGCCGGGGCACGGCGGTTCCGCCGAGGCGCTCGCCCGGGCGGTCACCGAGAAGGCCGGCGTCGAGCCCGGGCAACCGGTCCTCGAGGTCCGGAACCTGGTGAAGCGCTTCGGCGGCATCACCGCCACGAACGACGTCAGCTTCCAGCTGATGCCCGGCGAGATCCTCGGGTTGATCGGACCGAACGGCGCCGGCAAGACCACCATCTTCGACGAGATCTCCGGCTTCTTGAAGCTCGACGAGGGCAGCGTGCTCCTCCGCGGCGAGGACATCACCGACTGGTCCCCCGACAAGCGGGCGGCGTTCGGCCTCGGCCGCTCGTTCCAGGACGCCCGGATCTTCTCGTCCCTGACCGTCGCCGAGAACGTCGCGCTGGGCCTGGAACGCCACATCGAGGTGCGCGACCACCTGTCGCCGCTGCTCGGGCTACCCGCGATCTTCGATTCGGAGATGGACGTCCGCTACACGGTCGACGACCTCATCGAGCTGATGAACCTGGGCGACTACCGCAACAAGTTCGTCTCCGAGCTGTCCACCGGCTCCCGGCGGATCGTCGACCTGGCCATGTCCATCGCCCACGATCCCACCGTGCTCCTGCTCGACGAGCCGTCGTCGGGCATCGCCCAGAAGGAGACCGAGGCGCTCGGGCCCCTCATCAAGCGCATCCAGCGCGAAGCCAAGTGCGCCATCCTCGTGATCGAGCACGACATGCCGCTCATCACCGGCGTCTCCGACCGGATCATCGCCCTCGAGCTGGGCGAGGTGGTCGTCGAGGGCGATGCCGACACCGTCTTGAACGACAAGCGTGTCGTCGACGCCTACCTCGGCGGCGACCTCGACATCATCAACCGATCCGGAGGATCGGCCCGGTCCGGAGGATCGGCCCGGTCGGGTGTGTCCTGATGCGCCGACTGCTCCGCATCGGCGCCAGCTGCTGCGTCGTCACCGCCGCACTCGTGGTCGTCACGCCGGGCACGTCGGGTGCATCCGGACCCGACGCCGTCGGGTGGTGGAGCAAGCAGCTGCCCACCCAGGACGACAGCCGCGCCGAAGGCGAAGCCGGCGCGTCTGCCGGCGAGGTCACCGGGCAGTCGGCGACCGCACCCGTGCGCTTCCGCAGCCCTGTCTCGGCCGAGCAGGCGCCGCCGGTGGACACCACGCTGCCGGGATCGGGGCCGGTCACCACCGCTCCCCTACCGGTGAGCCCGCCGACCCTGCCCGAGTCGCCCGTCACCACACCCGACCCCGGCACCGGGGCACCGAACCCCGGGGTGCCCGACGGTGGCCTCTGGGTCGGGAACGATCCGTCTGGTCCCCACGCCGTCTCGGCCCTTCGGTACCGCGGAGACATCGGCTCTGGCGAGCTGACCCTCACGCTGGCGCCCGGCTCCACCATCGCCGGGCCCGTGGTCGTCTGCCCGATCATCTCGAACTGGTCGCCGGGGCCCGAAGGCGCCTGGCGCGACCGCCCCGCCATCGACTGCGACCGCTTCGAGCTCACCGGCCGCTACAGCGCCGACAACACGCAGCTGACGTTCGCCATCCCCCAGGGGTTCAGCGAGTTCGGCGAGCGCGTGCTCGACATCGGCATCCGACCGGCCACCGGTGCCGGCGAGCCGTTCGACCTCTACTTCGAGGCGCCCGGACCCGACTCGTTCGAGGTCTTCGCCGGCCAGCAGGTTCCCGAGCCCGAACCCGAGCTCCCCGAGCCCGAGCAGTCGGCGCTGCCCACCACGATGCCGCCCGCCACGTTCGACACCGGCAACGCCCCGGAGCTGCCCGCCACCACCACGACGACGGCCGCCGGGGAGAGCGCCGCCCCGCCGGTCGAGATCGGTGGCGGCAACGGCCCGCTCCCGCAGCCGGTCGCCCAGGTGTTCCAGCCGCTCACCGAGAGCCGGACGTCCCGGATCATCTCGGTCACCCTGCTCCTCCTGCTCGGTCTGGGCCTGTGGTACCTCAGCGGGCAGGAGGCCCGAGCCCCTCGCCTGCTGGGTGGCCTCGCCGACGCCCGAGCGGGTGCCGGTTCGCCGGTGGCGGTTCCCGCCGACCGGGGACGCGGGATCGGACGCTTCCGTCGCGAGCGCTCCGAGCCGCCGACGCGCTTCTGAGCACCTGACCGTGGCAACGCCGGTCGTCCCGATACCCTAGGGGGTGATCGACGCTGTCCCGGAGGTTGCCGTGTCCCCCACCATCACCCGTCGTCTCCTCGCCGGCGTGCTCGCCGGAGCCCTGACCGTCGGCTTGGCCGCCTGCGGCGACGACGACACCACCGCAGGCGCCGGCCAGCAGACGACCACCACCGTGGCCGACAGCGCCGCCGGCTCGGAATCGTCGGGCGTGCGCGTCGTTGCGCCCGAGGCGGCGCAGCAGCTGCTCGCCGACGATCCGGGCATCACGCTCATCGACGTGCGGACGCCCGAGGAGTACGCGCAGGGTCACCTCGAGGGCGCCCAGCTGATCGACCTCCAGGCACCCGACTTCCAGGACCGCATCGCCGAGCTCGACCGCGACGGCTCGTACGTCATCTACTGCCACTCGGGCAACCGCTCGGCGCAGGCCCGCCAGCTCATGGACCAGCTCGGCTTCGCCGACGTGGCCGATGTCGACGGTGGCATCACCGCGTGGACGGCGGCCGGGCTGCCGGTGGTCACCGACTGAGGGTCGTCAGCCCCCGGCGAAGGCGTCGATGGTCTCGGCCAGGTCGAGGTCGCGCTGGGTGATGCCGCCGGCGTCGTGACTGGTCAGGTCGATGGTGACCTGGTTGTAGACGTTGGACCACTCGGGATGGTGGTTCCGCTTCTCGGCCACCATCGCCACACGGGTCATGAAGGCGAAGGCCTCGACGAAGTCGGCGAACCGCAGCTCGCGGTGGAGCTTGCCGTCGACCAGCTCCCAGCCGGGACGAGCGTCGAGGAAGTCGGCGATCTGGGCGTCGGTCAGTGCGTCAGCCATGCCCCCAAGGGTGCCACGAGCGGAGAATTTCGTCAGTTGGTCAGGACAGGTCTGACCAGACGACGAAATTCTCGGATCGGGTGGGTCACTCGAGGACGTCGGTGTAGCCGTACTTCTCGAGCTCCTCGACCAGCTCGGGGCCGCCGCTGCGCTCGATGCGTCCCTTGACCAGGACGTGGACCTGGTCGGCGCGCAGCTCGGAGAACAGGCGCCGGTAGTGGGTGATGGCGAGCACGCCGAGGCGCCCGTCGTCGGAGCCGCCACCGGTGAGTTCCTCGATGCGGCGGCTCACGTCGCGCAGGGCGTCGATGTCGAGGCCGGAGTCGATCTCGTCGAGGATGGCGATCTTGGGTTGGACGGTGGCCAGCTGGAGCGTCTCGTTGCGCTTCTTCTCGCCACCGGACAGGTCGACGTTGAGCGGACGGTCGAGGAAGCGCTCGTCGAAGCCGATGCGCTGCGCCTCGGCGGCGATGAGGGCGGGCACGGCGTCGGCGTCACGGCCGGCGGCTCGGGCCGACTCGACCAGCACCTCCTCGAGACGGACGCCCGGCACCTCGATGGGGTACTGCATGGCCAGGAACAGCCCGGCACGGGCCCGCTCCCAGGCGGGCATGGCCAGCAGGTCCTCGCCGTCGAGGGTGACGGAGCCGGCGAGCACCTCGTAGCTGGGATGGCCGGCGAGCACACCGGACAGCGTCGACTTGCCGGCGCCGTTGGGCCCCATCACCGCGTGGACCTCGCCCGAGGCGACGGTGAGGTCGATGCCGTGCAGGATCTGCTTGCCGGCGACGGCGGCTTCGAGTCCCCGGATCTCCAGCGTGCTCATCAGGTCAGCTCCACGTAGACGTCGCCGTCCTTCACCGTCACGTCGTAGGTGGGGGTCGGCTTGGTGGCGGGCAGCACGGTGGGCTTGCCGGTGCGCAGGTCGAAGGTGCTGCCGTGCTTCCAGCACTCGATGGTGCAGTCGTCGGCGTCGACCTCGCCCTCGGACAGCGAGATGTCCTGGTGGGTGCAGCGGTCACCGATGACGTAGAAGTCGTCGTCGATGCGGACGACGGCCAGCCGGTGACCTTCGAGGTCGACGCGGATGGCGGCGTTGGGCTCGACGTCGTCGACGGCGCAGATGCGGGTGCTCACGGCATGGTCCTCTCGAGCTTGCGTTCGAGGGTGTCACGCACCAGCGGCTCGTAGGCGCCGAGGGGCAACCGGTCGAGGACCTCGTCGAAGAAGCCCCGCACGATCAGTCGTTCGGCCCGGCCGGTGGGCACGCCGCGGCTCTCCAGGTAGAAGAGCTGCTCGGCGTCGACCGGTCCGACGGTGGACGCGTGGCTGCACTGGACCTCGTTGTTCTCGATCTCGAGGTTGGGGACCGACTCGGCCCAGGCGTCGTCGGACAGCTTCAGGTTGCGGTTGGTCTGGAACGCCTGCGACCCGCGGGCACCAGGGCGGATCTTGATGAGCCCGGTGTAGACCGAGGCCCCCTTCTCGCCCAGCGCCCCCTTGAAGAGCAGGTCGGAGGTGGTGTCGGGGGCGACGTGGTCCTGGAAGGTGCGGAAGTCGAGCAGCTGCGAGCCGTCGCCGAAGTAGGCGGCGCTGAGGTCGCCGTGGGCGCCCCGTCCGGCCAGCGTCGTGTCGGCCCGGATGCGGGCGTAGTCGCCGCCGAGGGCCACGGCGCCGGCGTGGAGCGACCCGCCCTGGTCGACCGACGACGCCAGGCGCCCGATCTGCCAGGAGGCGTCGCCGAGGATCTGCACGCTGGCGTGGCGCAAGGTGGCGTCGCGGCCGACGCGCAGCTCGGTGATGGGGAACGACAGCGTGTTGGTGCCGTCGGGGCTCACGAAGATCTCGATGACCTCGGCCTGACCGGCCTGGCCGACGTCGACCACCAGGCGGGGGAACGAGGCGACATCGCCGGTGCCGGCGCTGTGGACGACCACGACGGTGCCGCCGTCGGCACCCTCGGGCACCTGCACCAGCACGGGCACGGCGAAGGCGTCGTGCAGGTCGACCAGCGGGTCGGCCGATTCGCCGAGCACGGTGCCGAGCGGGCCGTCGGGCTCGAGGTCGTCGCCGTGGACGACGTGGACCTTCCGGCCCTCGGCGGCGGCGATCCGGGCGACATGACCGGCGGCGGTCCACACGACGGTGGCGTCGTCGCCGGCCCGGCCGAGCAGCTCGGTGACCACGTCGTCGGGCTCGGCAGGCACGTCGGCGCCGGTGGCCGGACGGTGCGCGCCCAGGTCGAGATCGCCGATGCGGCTGTAGCGCCAGACCTCTTCCCCCGTCGACGGCAACGAGGCGGCCTCGAAGCGCTGCGCCGCCTCGCGTCGGCGGCGGACGAGCCAGTCGGGCCCGGGCTGCGCAGCGGCGGTGTCGGTGGAGAATGCGGTCGTCATCGTGGGGGCGGCGTCCTCGGCCTGCTCGCGGAACCGGAGGCCAACTCCGGCCTCCGGAGAGCTCAGCCTACTGAGGGTCGGCCGGGTTCCCGCATTCCGGGCCGCACGCCCGAGGGCGCGCTCAGTCGGACTTGCGCTTGCGCTTGAACAGCCGCTTCCAGCGTGGCTGCGCCGCCTCGCGGCGTTCGCGCTCGACGTCGGCGTGTACGTACTGGCCGGCGGCGTTGACGATGTCCTCGGCCTCGTCGAGCAGGCGGGCGATCGACCCGTCGTCGTCGGCCAGGCTGGCGGGCTCCTCGGGTGTCTCCGGCGTCACGAGCGTGCCGTGCTGCCAGTTCACGTCGACCAGCCGGGGCGTGTACTTCGGACAATCGGCGGGGCAGCGCCACGGCGCCTCGGGCGCGAGGTCGAGGTCGCACTTGCGCACCGTGTCGCCGTTGGCGTACGTGCGCGACTCGAAGTACTTGCAGTCCTGCCGCATCGGCATGCACCCAGTCTGTCAGCGGATCGCCGCTGCACCCCGTCACCGGGGCCGTTCTCGGCCGCGCTAGCCGGCGAACTGGCCGTAGTACTCGTTGTCGATGGTGATGTCGCCCAGCGGAACGCGCTCGCCGTCGGGGCGTTCGGCGACCAGACCGGTGGCGGTCAGCGTCGCCCGGCCCTGGCCGCTGTCGGGCACGGTGACCTCGAGCGTCCCTTCGACGAGTGTCCAGGCCTCGGCGACCTCCGGGGTCGGCTCGTCCGGCTCCATGACGTCGTCGCACCAGTTGGCGAACAAGTCGTCGCCGAGTCGGATCTCACCCGTCCAGCCATCCGCCGGCAGGGTGACGGTGCCGCTGGCGGCCGGCGTATCCCGCCGGAGGAACAGGCCGACGCGCTGGTCGGGCCGGCCGGCCTGGAAGCCGTAGCCGCAACCGTACGACTCGGTGAGCTCGGCGAGATCGACCGCAGGCAGGCCGGGGACCTGCCCGTCCACCAACTCGCGCACCTGCACCTCGAGGCCGTGCTCCTCGTCGGCCATCCGCTCGTCGGGGTCGACGAAGTACGAGCGCACGGCGCCGGTGTCTTCGTCGTACTCCACGGTCAGCGAGTCGGGCCCGGAGTCGATGGCGGCCTGCACCTCGTCGAAGACCGTCTCCATCGTCTTCGGGTCCCGGGTCCTCGAAGGGCTGCGAGCCCGCCGCCGCCCGGTGCTCCACCACGTCGCCGCCCCCGACCGTGTCGACGTAGGACGTCTCCGGGCAGAAGCAGCGAAGCGTCCAGCGCAGCCGGTACTCGTCGAAGCCTGCCTCCTGCCAGCGCGCCCTCGCCTCGTCCAGGCGCGCCTGTTCGCCGGTGGCTGCCGGCGGCGCCGTGACCTCGCTGGTGGTCGTCCCGTTGGCCGCGACGGGCGACTCGTCGTCACCGCAGCCGGCGAGGAGCAGGACGGAGATGGTCAGGGACGCGAAGAGGGCTCGCATGTCTCTCCGACGATGCGAGCCCTGCTCCGAGTTCCCGAAGGATTCGGCTACCCGACGGAACCTTCCATCTGCAGCTCGATGAGGCGGCTCCACTCGACCGCGTACTCCATGGGCAGGGTGCGGGTGACCGGCTCGATGAAGCCGTTCACGATCATGCCGATGGCCTGCTCCTCGGTGAGGCCGCGGCTGCGCAGGTAGAAGAGCTGCTCGTCGGCGACCTTGGACACCGTGGCCTCGTGGCCGATGACGGCGTCGCGGTTGCCCACCTCCATGTAGGGGTAGGTGTCGCTGACCGAGTCCTCGTCGAGGATCAGCGCGTCGCACTGGACGTGGCTCTTGCAGCCGTAGGCGTCGTCCTCGACCCGGACCAGACCGCGGTAGCTGGTGCGGCCGCCGTCCTTGGAGATCGACTTGGAGACGATCTTGGACGTGGTCTCGGGGGCGGCGTGCACCATCTTGGCGCCGGTGTCCTGGTGCTGGCCCTCGCCGGCGTAGGCGACCGACAGGACCTCGCCGGAGGCCTTCGGGCCCATCAGCCACACGGCCGGGTACTTCATGGTGAGGCGGGAGCCGATGTTGCCGTCGATCCACTCCATGTGGCCCTCGGCCTCGACCTTGGCCCGCTTGGTGACCAGGTTGAAGACGTTGTTCGACCAGTTCTGGATGGTGGTGTAGGTGACGCGGGCCGCCTTGCTTGACCACGATCTCGACCACGGCGGAGTGCAGCGAGTCGGTGGTGTAGGTGGGCGCCGAGCAGCCCTCGATGTAGTGGACCTTGGAGCCCTCGTCGGCGATGATCAGCGTCCGCTCGAACTGGCCCATGTTCTCGGCGTTGATGCGGAAGTAGGCCTGCAGCGGCATCTCGACCTCGACGCCGGGCGGGACGTAGATGAACGAGCCGCCCGACCACACCGCCGAGTTGAGGGCGGCGAACTTGTTGTCGTTGGGCGGGATGACGGTGCCGAAGTACTCCTTGACCAGCTCGGGGTACTCGCGCAGGGCGGTGTCCATGTCGGTGAACAGCACGCCCTGCTTCTCGAGGTCTTCGCGGTTGCGGTGGTAGACGACCTCGGACTCGTACTGGGCGGTGACGCCGGCCAGGTACTTGCGCTCGGCCTCGGGGATGCCCAGCTTCTCGTAGGTCTCCTTGACCGAGTCGGGCAACTGGTCCCATGCGTCGACCTGCTGATCGGTCGGCTTGATGTAGTAGTAGATGTCGTCGAAGTAGATCTCGGACATGTCGCCGCCCCAGTTGGGCAGCGGGCGCTTCTGGAAGTACTTGTAGGACTTGAGCCGCTTGTTGATCATCCAATCGGGCTCGCCCTTCATCCACGTCATCTCGCGGATGATGTCCTCGTTGAGGCCGCGCTTGGGCTTGAAGACGTAGTTCTCCTCGTCAGCCCAGCCGAGCTTGTACTTGCCGAGGTCGAGATCGGTGACTGCCACGGGGTGCCTCCAGAGCGGGGGTGGCGTGCGTACGAATTTCTCCTACCCGCATTGTAGTAATTCCACGCCCCAAGGCCTACGCCGATCAGAGATGAAGGATCTCGTGCAGCCAGGCCAGGTGTCGGGCGAGGGCGGCGTCGGCCAACGGTTCGTCCCCCACGGTGTCGAGATAGCCGTGCATCACGCCCTCGACGTGGTGGTGGGTGACCGCTGCGCCGGCCGCCCGGACGAGGCGCACGAAGTCCTCGCCCTGGGCCCGCAGCCCGTCGACCTCGGCGGTGGTGACCAACGTGGGCGGCAGCCCGGCCAGGTCGCGCGCGGCGGGCACCAGCTCGGGATCTCGCTCCACGTCGGCCGGGTCGACGCCGAGGTACGTGGCGAACATGGCGACGATGGCGTCGCGGTCGGTCCACACCACCGGCGGGCAGTCGGGGTGACAGTCCTCCCAGCGCCCGTCGACCGGGTCGGTGACGGGGTAGGCGAGCCACAGCGCGGCCGGTGGGGTGCCGGCGTCGGCCAGGTCGAGGGCGGCGAGCGACGCCAGGTGGGCGCCGGCCGACGCTCCCCCCAGGGCGATGCGATCGGGGTCGACACCGTGGGCGGCGGCGTCGCGCAGCAGCCAGCCGGCGGCACCGACCACGTCGTCGAGCGCCGCGGGGTGGGTGTGTTCGGGCGCCAGCCGATAGTCGACCGACACCACGACCACGCCCTCGGCGGCCACCATCTGGGCCACCGAGTCGGCCTCGGGCATGTCCAGGCCGCCGTAGCGCCAACCGCCACCGTGAGCCCACACCAGCGCCGGCGCCACGCCGTCGAGCCCCCGCCGCCGGTACCAGCGCACCCGGACCGGGCCTTCGGCACCGGGCAGCTCACCGTCGCGCCGCTCGACGTCGGGCCGGTCCATCCGCCGGGCCGACGGCCGCCCCGGCACCTCGCCCGCCAGCACCTGGGCCAGCGTGGCGTCGAACAGGTGCGCCACCTGCGCAGCGATGGCGGGGTCGAGGCTCACGACCCCGAGCGTGCCACCCCGCCGCAGCCCTTCACACGACCAGAAGTGACGAGATCCCGTCAGAACCGGTCGTGTGAACCAGATGCCTGGCGTTCACATGACCAGAATCGACGAGATCGCGTCAGAACCGGTCGTGTGAACGGTGGAGGACGGGATCGCTCAGACGGGTTGGCCGCCGGCCCAGGCGGCGAACAGGGCGGCGTAGTGGCCGTCGGTGGCCATCAGCTCGTCGTGGGTGCCGACCTCGGCCAGGCGGCCGGCGGCGACCACGGCCACACGGTCGGCCCGGGCGGCGGTGGTGAGCCGGTGGGCGATGACGATGGTGGTGCGCCCCTCGGACAGGCGCTCCATCGCCTGCTCGACCACCGCTTCGGTGCCCGGGTCGAGCGAGGACGTGGCCTCGTCGAGCACCAGGACGTCGGGGGCGGCCAGCGCGGCGCGGGCGAGCGAGATGAGCTGCTTCTCGCCGGCCGAGAACCGGCTGCCCCGCTCGCGGACCTCGGTGGCCAGACCGTCGGGCAGCGCCTCGAACCGGTCGAGGATGCCGATGGAGGCCATGGCCTCGGCGACCTCGGCGTCGGTGGCGTCGGGTCGGGCCAGGCGCACGTTCTCGTACAGCGTGCCGTTGAACAGGAACCCCTCCTGGGGCACCACGGCCATGGTGCGCCGCAGCGACGACAGCGTGGCGTCGCGCAGGTCGACCCCGCCGATGGACACCGACCCCTCGACCGGGTCGTAGAAGCGGGCGATGAGCTTGGCCAGCGTCGACTTGCCCGCGCCCGTGGGCCCGACCAGCGCCAGGCGCTCGCCCGGGTGGATCGTGAGGTCGACGTCGTCGAGCACCCGGGTGCCGTCGCCGTAGGCGAAGCCCAGGTCGCGCACCTCGATGGCGCCACCGCGAGGCAGGTCGAGGGCGCCGGGACGCTCGGGCACGTCGACGTCGGTGTCGAGCAGGCGGTACAGCTTCTGGAGGCCGGCGCCGGCCGACTGGAGCATGTTGAACAGCTGGCTCAGCTGCTGGACGGGCTCGAACAGGTTGGACAGCGTGAGCACGAAGAACGTGACCGTGCCGATGGTGAGGTCGCCCTGGTGGACCCAGAACCCGCCGACGCCGACGGCGATGGCGGTGGTGCCCTTGCCGGCGAACTCGATGATGGGCAGGTACCAGGCCGACACCTTCACCGAGCGCATGTGGGCGTCGTACAGGCCACGGTTCTGTGCCTCGAAGCGGTCGGTCTCGACGTCTTCGCGGGCGAAGGCCTGCACGACCCGCACGCCGGCGATGCCCTCCTGGAGCTGCGACAGCGTGGAGCCGATGCCGTCGCGCACGTCGAGGTAGGCGACGTTGGACTCGCGCTGGAACTTCTTGCTGGCCAGCACCACCGGCGGCAGGGCGACGAGGCACAGCAGCAGCAGCTTGAGGCTGACCGCCCCGAGCCAGACGATCGACACCACCAGCAACAGGGCGTTGGAGACGAACATGAGCATGCCCTGCTGGACGAGCTCCTGCAGCGAGTCGACGTCGGAGGTCATGCGGGACACGACCACGCCGGCCTTCTCGCGGTCGTAGAACGGCATCGACAGCCGCTGGAGGTGGTCGAACACCTTGATGCGCAGGTCGCGCAGGAAGTCCTCGCCGATGCTGGCGATGGCCACCACCTGGAACCGGTACAGGATGTACCCGAGCACCGAGATGACGATGTAGGCCACCACGGTCTGGTTGAGGACGTCGCCGTGGCCGCCCTTGATGCCCTTGTCGATGCCGATGCTGACCAGGAAGGGCCCGCCCAGCTTGGTCATGGTGAACCCGATCACCAGCAGCGAGGCCACGACCAGACGTCGCCGGTACGCCGCCATCCGCTCGTAGGTCCGCCGCAGGACGTGCCCGGCCTCGTTGCGGTCGAGCGTCTCGCCGCTGACGGCGCCAGCGCCACGCATCAGGCCCCCACCCCCGCGCCGGTGCCACGGTCGGCCGCGGCCAGCACCTCTCGGTACCGCTCGTTGGTGGCCAGCAGCTCCTGGTGGGTGCCGGTGGCCAGGACCCGTCCCTCGTCGAGGAGGATCACGCGGTCGGCCAGGGCGATGGTGGCGGCCCGGTGGGCGATCACGATCGTGGTGCGTCCCTCCATGACCTCGGCCAGGGCGTCGCGGATCTCGTGCTCCTTGGTGGGATCGACCGACGAGGTGGCGTCGTCGAGGATGAGCACGCGTGGGTCGGCCAGGATGGCCCGGGCGATGGCGATGCGCTGGCGCTGGCCGCCCGACAGCGAGTAGCCGCGCTCGCCGATCACCGACTCGTAGCCGTGGTCGAGTGCCACGATGAAGTCGTGGGCGCCGGCCAGGCGGGCGGCCCGCTCGATGGCCTCGCGCGGGGCGCCCGGGTCGGCGAAGGCGATGTTGGCGGCGATGGTGTCGGAGAACAGGAAGGTCTCCTCGAACACCAGCCCGACCGATCGGCGCAGCTCGCCGACGCGCACGTCGCGCACATCGACGCCGTCGAGCAGGACCCGACCGGCATCGACGTCGTAGAAGCGGGGCAGCAGCCGGCCCACCGTGCTCTTGCCGCAGCCCGTGGGACCGACGAGCGCCACCGACGTACCCGCCTCGATGGTGAGCTCGAAGTCGGACAGCACGGGGATGGTGCCGTCGCCGTAGGAGAAGTCGACGTGGTCGAAGTGGACCTGACCCCGACCCTCGGGCAGCGACCGGGCGCCTGGGCGGTCGACGATGACCGGGTCGGTGGACAGGACCTCGGCGACCCGCGTGGCCGCTGCCGAGGCCCGCTGACCCGATGCGATGACCATGCCGAGCATGCGCAGCGGGAACACGAGCAGCACCACGAAGAAGTTGAACAGCACGAACGAGCCGATGCTGAGGGACCCCTCGATCACCCGGTGGCCGCCCACGAAGAGGACGGTGATGAGGCCGATGTTGGGGAGCAGCTCGAGGGCCGGCAGGAACACGGCCCGGGTGCGGGCTGCGCCCATCGACTCACGCCAGACGTCGTCGGCCTCGACCCGCAGTCGGCCACGGACGACGGACTCGGCGCCGAACCCCTTGACCACCCGGACACCGGCGACGGACTCCTCGACCACGGCGGCCAGCTCGGCCGACTCCTGCTGGACGCCCATGACGAACGGGAACAGGCGGTTGCCGAACCGCTTGGCCACCACGTTGATGAGCGGCAGGGCGGCCAGCGCCAGCAGGGCGAGGACCGGGTCGATGATCAACAGGATGGCGGTGACGCTGACGACGGTGGTCAGGTTGGCGATGGTGAGCGGGATGAGCACCACGAACGCCTGCAGCTGCTGCAGGTCGGTGTTGCCCCGGCTCATCAGCTGACCGGCCTGGACCTCGTCGTGGTAGGCGAAGTGCAGGCGCTGCACGTGGGCGAACAGCCGGTCGCGCAGGCGCTTCTCGACCCAGCGGGCCTCGCGGAAGGCCAGGTAGCGGCGACCGCCGGTGAGGATGCCGGCCACCACGCCGACGGCGGCGATGTACAGGGCCCACTGCAGCAGTGCCGACATGTCGTCGGCCTCGATGCCACGGTCGATGGCCTCACGCACGAGCAGGCCGATGCTGACGTTGGAGATCGACCAGCCCAGGCCGACGAGGACGCCGGCGGCGACCCCGGCCTTCCGCGGTCGGAGCGTGTCTGCGATGAGGCGCCATCCGGCGCGTGTGTCGAACTGGCTGATGGTGGCCACCCCCTTGGCGGCTGACCACCGTATCGGGCCACTTGACCCGCCGGTCAAGTTTTCCCTGCGGTCGTCGGGCGACCTCCGGGAAACCGGCGAATGCTTCGCATTCGCCCATCACCGTTCGGCGTGTCAGCGAGCGAGATTCGCGTACCCACCGCGGAAGAACACCAGCGGATCGCCCTCGTGACCGAGCGCCAGACCCCGGACCCGGCCGACGATGATGTCGTGGTCGCCGGCTTCGTGCACGGCGTCGACCTCGCAGTCGATCCAGGCCAGCACGCCGTCGATCCGGGGCGACCCCAGCTCGGTGGGATGCCACCCGATGGTGGCGAACTTGTCGTCGCCGCTGGTGGCGAACACGCGGCAGATGTCCTCCTGGTCGTCGCCGAGGACGTTGACGCAGAACCGCTTCGTGTCCGCCATGCGCCCCCACGAACCCGAGGACTTGTCCACGCAGAAACCCACCAGCGGGGGTTCGAGCGACACGGAGAAGAACGAGCCCACGGCGAGGCCCACGGGCTCGTCGCCGTCCATGCCCGCCACCACGGTCACCCCCGTGGGGAAGTGTCCGAGGACCTGCCGGAACGTCGCCTGGTCGATGGCACTCATGGCCGGCGAGGCTAGGTGACGCACCCGTCAGCGTCCGAAGAACACCGGCGGCGCCGCCTCAGAGGACGAAGGTGAGCCCCTCGGCGGCGGCCACGACCTCGTCGACGCGACCGCCCGCCAGGGTGCTGGCCTGCTCGGCGAGACAGTCGACGAAGTCGTCGTCGTGGGCCGGGTCGTGGTGGAACAGCGCCAGCCGCTTCACCCCGGCCTCGGCGGCCACGTGCACGGCGAACTCGGTCGTGCAGTGCCCCCACGTGCTCTTCTCGGCGAACTCTTCCGGCGTGTACTGCGCGTCGTGGATCAACAGGTCGGCGCCGTCGCACAGTTCGAGCACGGCGTCGGTGACCTCGTGGGAGCCGTCGGCCGGCATCTGGTGGTCGGAGATGTAGGTGACGACCACGCCGTCCTGTTCGATGCGGTAGCCGTTGGTGACGCCGGTGTGGGGCACGTCGCGGGCGGTGACCTTGGCGTCGCCGACCACGAACTCGGTGTCGCGGACGGTGTGGAAGTGGACCGAGCCCGGCAGGTCGGCGATGGTGACCGGGAAGTACGGCGGCGCCACGAAGTGCTCGAAGCACTGGGCCAGCGTCTCGGTGCCGGGCGGGTTCGGCGGCGGGCCGTAGACGTCGAAGCTGGCCCCGTCACGCAGGACCGGCACGAAGAAGGGCAGGCCCTGGACGTGGTCCCAGTGGACGTGGGTCACCAGACCGTGGCCCCGGAAGGAGCCGTCGTGGGGAAGCGTGTCGCCCCAACGACGCAGGCCGGTGCCGAGATCGAGGACGATCGGGTCGTGTCCGGCGGACTCGAGCGCGACGCAGGACGTGTTGCCGCCGTACCGCCGATTCTCCTCGCACGGACACGGGGTCGAACCCCGGACCCCGTAGAACGTGACGTGCACCGTCTGAGCCCCCTCGGTCGAGGACATGGCAGGGTACTGCTCGACGCCGGAGCCTTCACAGCAGCGTTACCGATGTCACATCCATCCCCACCCCGACCACACGGGAGCACACCCATGGAGACGAAACCCATGGAGCCCACGCAGGGCACGGTCCGTGCCAACGACCTGGAGTTCGCCTACCTCGAGGTGGGCAGTGGACCCCTGGCCCTCTGCCTGCACGGCTTCCCGGACAGCCCCTACGGCTGGCGTCACCTCCTGCCCGCCCTGGCCAACGCCGGCTACCGCGCCGTGGCCCCGTGGATGCGCGGCTACGCGCCGACGGGCATCCCCGCCGGCGGGCACTACCAGGTCGGTGCGCTGGCCGCCGACGCCAACGCCCTGCACGAGGCGCTGGGCGGCGACGCCGACGCCGTGCTGATCGGCCACGACTGGGGCGCCACGGCCGTGTACCCCGCCGTGAACCACGAACCCGATCGCTGGTCGGCGATGGTCGCCGCGGCCGTTCCGCACCCCAGCGCCGTGGCCGGCATGTTCTTCGACTACGACCAGCTGAAGCGCTCGTTCTACATGTTCGTGTTCCAGCACCCGCTGGCCGAGGCCATCGTCCAGATGAACGACCTGGACTTCATCGACCGCCTCTGGGCCGACTGGTCCCCCGGCCTCGACGAGGCCGCCGCCCGCGAGGCGGTGGCGCACGTCAAGGACGCCCTGCGCGACCCGGCCAACCTGGCGGCGGCGCTCGGCTACTACCGGGCCACGCTCGGCGGCGTGGGGCTCGATCCGGCCTACGACGAGATCCAAGGGGCCGGCGGCCAGCCGGTCACCATCCCCGCCCTGTACCTGCACGGCCGCGACGACGGCTGCGTCGGCGTCGGCGTGGCCGACGCCGCCGCACCGATGCTCACGCACGAGCGCAGCCGCACCGAGATCATCGACGGCGCCGGCCACTTCCTGCAGCTCGAGCAACCCGAGACGGTGAACCGTCTGATCCTCGACTTCCTCGACGAGGGCTGAGCCGTGGCGCGTCCCGACCGTCCGAGCCTCCCCGACGGCTTCGTCGCCGTCGTCAAGCGCGACTGCCCCACGTGCGAGCTCGTGCAGCCGGTTCTGGCCCAGCTCGTGCGGTCGGCGACGCTGGCGGCGATCGTCACCCAGGACGACCCCGACTTCCCCGACCTCGGCGGTGCCGTCCCCGAGCAGGGCGCGCCGGCGGCCGTGACGTTCGACGAGGACCTGGCGGTGTCGTACCTGTGGGACATCGAGACGGTGCCGACGCTGCTGCGCATCGAGGACGGCGACGAGGTCGAGCGCATCGTCGGCTGGGACCGTGACCAGTGGGTGCACTTCACCGGTGTCGCCGATCTCGGTCCCGGTCTGCCCGAGTGGCGCCCCGGGTGCGGATCGCTGTCCGTCGATCCGTCGCGGGCCGACGAGCTGCTGAGCCGGTTCTCGGCGTCGGGCCTGCGCAGCCGTCGGGTCGAGTTCGCCGAGCTCGAGGACACCTTCGAGGCCATGTACGACCGCGGCTGGAGCGACGGGCTGCCGGTGGTCCCGCCGACCGAGGCCCGCGTCGCCCGGATGCTCGAGGGGACGACGCGCTCCCCCGACGACGTCGTCACGCTGGTGCCGCCCGACCTGGTCGAGTGCACCGTCGAGAAGGTGGCGGTCAACGCGGTGATGGCCGGCTGCCGGCCCGAGTACCTGCCGGTGGTGCTCACCGCGCTCGAGGCGGCCTGCACACCCGAGTTCAACATGCACGGGTTGTTGGCCACGACGTTCTTCTCCGGGCCGATCCTGATCGTCAACGGCCCCGTCCGACAGCGCATCGGCATGAACTCCGGCGTCAACGCCCTGGGCCAGGGAAACCGCGCCAACAGCACCATCGGCCGCGCGTTGCAGCTCGTCGTCCGCAACGTCGGCGGCGGCGTGCCCGGCGGCGTCGACCGGGCCACGCTCGGCTCGCCCGGGAAGATCGGCTTCTGCTTCGCCGAGGACGAGGAGGGGTCGCCGTTCACGCCGCTCTCGGTGGCGCGCGGCGTGGAGCCGGGCGTCGACGCCGTGACCCTGTTCGCCGGCCACGGACCCACCTCGATCATCGACCAGAAGTCCCGCGAGCCCGAGTCGCTGACCCGCTCGTTCGCCGCCGTGCTGCGGGCCAACGCCCATCCCAAGTTGCCGCTCAAGATCGACGCCGTGCTGGTGATCTCGCCCGAGCACGGTCGCATCTACCGAGAGGCCGGCTGGAGCCGAGCGCAGCTGATGGAGCGCCTCGGCGAGCTCCTGCTGCTCGACTCCGACGAGCTCATCCAGGGCGCCGGCGGCATCGCCGAGGGCATCCCCGAGGGGTTCGAGGGCATGCAGCTGCCGAAGTTCCGCGACGGCGGCCTGCTGGTGTGCCACGCCGGCGGCGGCGCCGGGCTGTTCTCTGCCATCCTGGGCGGGTGGGTGAACGGGGACGAGGGCTCCGACCCCGTGACCAAGGAGATCGTGCCGTGACCACCACCGTCCTGGATCCCACCGGCGAGCGCCAGGTCGCCGAGCGCCGGCGGATCGAGCGCCTTCCGTCGCTCGACGGCGCCACGGTCGGCCTGCTCGACATCTCCAAGCCGCGCGGCAACGTCTTCCTCGACCAGCTCGAGCAGCAGTTGCGCCAGCGCGGCGTGGCCGAGGTCGTCCGCTACACCAAGCCCACCTACACCAAGCCGGCGCCGGTCGACCTGCGCCACGAGATCGCCACCACCTGCGACGCGGTGATCGAGGCCCTGGCCGACTGAGGGTCCTGCACGTCGTGCAGTGTGCACGACATCGCCGATCTCGAACGCCGGGGCCTCCCGGGCGTCTTCGTCGCCTCCGCCGAGTTCGTCGACGCCGCCGCCGCCCAGGCGAAGGCGCTCGGCTTCGACCCGGCGCGGGTGTTCGTCGCCCACCCCATCCAGGACCGCACCGACGACGAGATGCGCGCCCTGGCCGAGGCCGCCGCCGACGAGATCGTGGCCGCGCTCACCAGCGCCGGCTGATCGTCCCGCAGCACGTGCAAGCGCCGCAGTGCCGTCGGCGAGGACCCTCGGATTCCGTGACTCGGATGCACCTCCGCCGAGGGTCCTCGGGTTGCGCACGGGCGGCGAGGGTCGCACCTTCGCCGAGGATCCTCCCGTTACGCCCCACCGGCGTCCCTTCGCCGAGGATCCGCGGGTTCGCTACAGGACCCGACCGCCGATGGTCAGCACCCGGGCGGCGACCGGCTCGTGCTTGCCCTTCAGGTCGAGCTCGACCGACTCGCCCTCGCTCGGATCGAGGCCGGCCATCGTCGCCACCTCGGCGGACAGGACGATCTGACCGCCCTCGGCCACCGACTGCAGCCGGGCCGCCGTGTTGACCACGTCGCCGATGGCGGTGAAATCGGTGATGTCGCCGTCGCCGACGTTGCCGACGTAGGCCTTGCCCACATCGAGGCCGACCCCGACCGGCACCGGTGCGCCGTCCGTCGTCCCGTAGCCCACCGCGCGCAGCAGCTCGCGGGCGTCGCCCACCATGGCGTCGACGAAGCGGCCGCCAGGAGCGAGCGCGGGGATGTACATCCCCATGACCTCGTCGCCGATCAACTTGTCGACCAGGCCGTGCCGGACGATCACCCGGGTGGCGGCACCGTAGAAGCGGTTGAGCGTGTCGGCCATCTGCTGGGGGCTGATCCCCTCGGCGAGGGCGGTCGAGCCCCGGATGTCGGCGAACAGCACGCCGATGGTGAGGGTGGCGCCACCGTGGGGCGACAGCTCGAAGCACCGGTTGCACCACCGTGGGTTCTTGCGGGACGGGCCCTTGCCCGCCGCACGCATCACGGCACCCCCGAAGCCGCTGAACGGCGAACCGCAGGCCTCGCACCGGGGCTCGGACGGGATGCGGCTCAGGAGCCGGACCGCACCCCGGTACGCGTGGTTGCCGAACTGGCGGAAGAAGAGCTCCCACTCGTCCTGGTTGATCTGCGCCCCCTCGGGCAGATCGGGGATCTCGTCGCCGCTCACCGCACGCTCCTTCCGGTGGGCTCTGGACCGAGCTTACGTGCGGTGATCCAGGGCGTCGCCGGCACGGCCGATCGACCAGCGTCCGCCGTGGCGGCAGCGTCAGGCCGCCACCCAGCGCCCGGTGGCGTCCTGTCGGTAGGCGAGCCAGAGCTCGCCGGCGCCGGCGGCATCGGCCACCGCTCGCAGTTGCGCGTCGTCCCAGCCGTTGTGCGGGGTGTCGAAGTACCCGTCGCGCGAGCACACGCCGGCGGCTGCGGCCCACGGCACCTCCGTCGTCACCACGGCCCAGTGGCCGGCTGCCGTACGACACGCCACCGCGTGGTGCGACTCGCAGTCGTCGGCGACGAAGCGGCCGTCGGCGCGCTGGACGGCACACCCGTCGGTGGCACCGGCGGCCGGCTGATCGGGCGCCCAGCTCCACACGAGCGACGGCAGCCGCGGGTCGCCGGGATACACCTGGTCGAGGCCCGGGAGGTTCACGCCGCAGCGGACCATGTCGGCCATGACCTCGGGGGCGATGTGCGAGCCACCGCCGGCCATCTTCGACAACCAGGTCGAGTCCTCGTAGCGCCGGACGAACGTGGTGTCGTAGTCGGTGTCGGCTCGGTCGGCGGCGCACTCGTAGTCGGTGGTCGAACCGCTCTCGTCCCAGGCGTCGCCCCGCTCGAACACCCAGTCGGTCCAGCCGCCGGGTCCGCAGTTGCCGGTGATGAGCACGCGAGCACCGGTGGCCAGGATCGATCCCTTCGACTGCGAGGTCACCGGGAGGGGCTGGCAACCGGCGGAGGCGGTCGGCCGGAAGACCAGATCGCCGAGCGTCGCCTCGATCACCTGGACCGCCCGGGCATGCGCGGTCTCGTCACCGTCGAGCACGTTCTCGAGGTACAGGAGCACGAGCTCGTCGGCGTTGGAGGGCTGGTCGAGCCAGGCTCGCAGTTCGCGCAGGTTCTGCTCGAGGGTCCGGTCCACGGAGCAGCCGGCGTGCGCGACGCCGGCCGGCGTGTCGACCGGCTCGCCGTGGCACTGCACCACCTCACGGAAGCCGTTGGCCGGATCACCGGACGGGTTCGGTGCCCAGTGGACGTCGATCTCGATGCCCCGGATGCCGAGGCGGAGCTGGTCGGTGATGGTGAGCACCTGGTTGGCGTCGAGCGTGCTGACGGTCGGGTCGTACGCCGCGGAGTTGGCCGAGTTGTGGGTGTGGGGGATCAGCGACTGGACGAGCGGGACGTCGCGGTCGAGGTCCCGCTGGAGGTCGAGGGCACGGGCCAGCCAGCCGGTCTCGTACCCGTCCATCGCCGCCTCGCTGATCCGTCGACCGTCGACGGCTGGGCACACCTCGTCGGCGGCGCCGGGGACCCGGCGGCAGGTCTGCGCGCTCAGCCACAGTCCGGCCTGGACCGACTTGCAGGTGCGGGGGCCGAGCTCGGGAACGTCGGTGAGCGGCGCGCACGCCTCGACGACGTCGGCGCCCGATTCGGCCACCGACGGCCGGGCGGCGAAGGTGAGTCCGGACGCCAACGCCCCGACGAGGGCGAGCACGGCGATCGGACGGATCTTGGCGGCGGACATGCAAGGTGATTCGCCATCGAGCGCCTGGCCTCCTCCGGCCGGGACCACGCTCGGTTCTCTCGCGGGCACCGCCCGTAGCGGCGGGGCGCACGCGCCCGTCCCACGGGACCCCCGCCGTGCGGGCGCCGCCCCTTGTCCCATTCGTCCCCCTGACATCCCGGTCCTCGCGGAGGAACGTGGAACCCGGGCCCGGCGATGGGCCGGGGGAACAGAGGGGGAATTGCACATGCTGCTGTTCAGCAGAATGGTGACCTTGCGCGGCAACCCGCGCGACACCACGCCCTACGTCCAGGACATCTGCGATCTGGTCAGCGAACGGTCGCCGTTCGACGTCTCGCTGTGGCAAGGGCTGCTCGGCATGCCGGTCGGCTCGTTCGCGTTCTCGGCGCTGGTCGAGTCACGGGCTGCGCTCCTGGCCGGGATGGCTCAACTCGAGGCCGACGACGACTACTTCGATCTGCTGGATCGGGGCCAGGAGTACTACGTCATGCCTGCGGAGGACCGCCTGGTCACCATCATGCACAACGCCGGCGGCGAGCTGCAGCGTGCCGACGTGGGGTCGGTGGCGGAGATCACCGCCGCGCAGGTCGAGGTCGACCGGTCGGCCGAGGCCATCGGCTGGAGCATCGGCATGGCAGACCTGGTGGCCCAGATCAGCGGCGTGCCGACCCACCTCGGCACCGTCGAGCACGGCCCGTTCGGCGAGCTGCAGTGGACCTCGACGGTGCGAGACATCACCGAGGTCGACCGCATCGCCGAGTTGCTGGGCAAGGACGAGGACTACCTGGCCCGCCTGGGCGACGCCAAGGGGTTGTTCGTGCCCGCCTCGGGTCGCCAGTTGCTGGCGGTGCGCATCCGGTAGAGGGTCCAGGAGGCCTCACGGGAGCCGGTACACCGGTCCGTCCGACCCGTCGTCGACCACGGCGAGTCCGTCCCGGACCAGTGTGCCGGCCACCCGGCCGGCGCGGTCGGGGTCGTCGGGCCAGCCCATCACCGACGGCAGCTGCCCGCCCGGGACCGGTCCGGAGCGCAGCGCGTCGACCAGGCGACCCCGGCCCTGCCGGTCGGACCCCTCGAAGCGCGACTGCGGGGAGCTGACGCCGGCCGAACCGGTGACCGGGTCGGGCCCCGGGAAGCCGGCCTGCGCCCAGGCGCAGTGCGGACGGATCGGGCAGTCGTCGCACCGGGGTTCGCGCTTGCGACACACCGACGCGCCCAGGTCGAAGACCGCCTGGCCCCACGTCCAGCCCCATCCGTCGGGGACGGTGTCGTCCGCGGTCTGCTGCGCCTCGCGACCCGCCAGGGGACGTCCGGCGACGGCGCGGGCCAGGAACCGGCCGGCGTTGGTGTCGACCAGACCGATGTCGCGCTCGTGGGCGAACACGAGCACGGCCCGGGCGGTGTACGGACCGACGCCGGGCAGCGACAGCAGGTCGGCGAGCGAGTCGGGCAACCGGCCGCCGAAGCGCTCGACGCAGACGGTCGCCGCGCGGTGCAGGTGGACGGCTCGACGGTTGTACCCGAGTCCGGCCCACTCGTCGACGACGTCGCCGGCCGGCGCCGCCGCGCACGCCCCGGGGTCGGGGAACCGGTCCAGGAAGCGCCCCCAGCGGTCCTCGACCCGTGCGACCTGCGTCTGTTGGAGCATGAGCTCGGACACCAGCACCGCCCAGGGATCGCGGCTGCGTCGCCACGGGAGGTCGCGCCCGTGGCGCGACCACCAACCGATCAGCGCGTCCTGCATCGCCTCCACGGCCGCCGATGCTCGCGCACGTCGATCCGGACGGGGAGTCGCCGAGCGATCAGTCGGCTGCGTACGGCCGAGTCGGCGGTTCCTCGGTGGTCTGGTTCTCCTGCATGGCGGCCAGGTCGGCGAGGCTGGGGCCGTCGCCGGTGCGCCCGAAGGCACCGAACTGGGCCGGCGTGAGGTACTGATCGGGCAGCGAGCAGTTGGCGAGCAGCTCCGGCGTCAGGTGCGCCGGCCCGTCGTTCACCAGCGTGGCGATGGTCAGCTCCATCACGAACCGGTCGGTGGTGCCCAGCGACAGGTGGTCGACGAGACGGCCCGGGCACACGTCGGGGGCCTGGATGTCGATGTTGACGACCTGCGACGGGTCGCCCGGTCGGTCGGACAGGACGGCCGTGGGTGTGACGCCGGGCTCGAGACCCGACGGCTGCACGAGCTCGTCCGTCTCGGCGTAGATGCTGGTGTAGTCGATGTCACCCGGCGTCTCGTCGCCCTCGTTGAGGAGGCGGACGAAGTTGCTGTCGGGGTCGAACTGCCAGAAGCCGGCAGGCATGCCGCCGAGCAGCAGCGCCGGGTTGACGCCCAGGGCGTCGGCGTTCGCGACCCGGGTCCCGTGGTGGGGGCCGGCGTGGAGCACGACGTCGTCGAGCGCGGCCCGCACCGACGGCCAGTACTTGATGGCCCAGCGCGGCATCGACGCACCCTGGCTGTGTCCGACCAGGTCGACCTTGCCGGTGGGCGACAGCGCAGCCGCCGTCTGCACGGCGTAGGCGACGTACTCGGCGCTGATCTGCTGGTCGGCCATCCCGCGGTCGGGGTACGTGACGACGCAGTAGGCCAGACCTTCGTCGCGGAGGCGCAACTCGTAGTTCCAGGCGTACTCCTCGTGGCCCTCGGTGAAGGTGCCGTGAACGAGCACGACCGGCTCGCCGGTGACGCCGCCGTCGGGGGCCCAGCAGTCGACCGCGTCGGCGAGCATCGGCTCGGGGACGGAGTAGGGCGGGTCGGCCGGCTGTTGGGACGGCTGCTCGGCCTCGGCCGCACCCGTGCCGAGCAGGCCGGCCAGGACGAGGGCGAGGAGGATCAGGGCGCGACGGTGCACGCGCCATCCTTCGCCGGCACCACCGCTCGTCCCTACCGAACGGCGCCGTTCCGACGGGGAGGAATCGCCGGTTCCGGGCATAGAGTCCGGGGACGAGTCGGTGGAAAGGGCTGAGGTGGACGGTCGTCGGCAAGCCTGGGTGAGCAGATCGGCGCAGATCGCCCTCGCCGCGCTCGCCGGTGCGGTGACCGCCCTCGCCGTGCGAGCCCGCCGGCGATCGGACGTGCCCCCGGCCGCGCCCCCTCCCTCGGTCCCCGATGTCTGCCACCAGGTCGTCGACCGCCTCCAGAGCGCCATCGTCACCGCTCGACCGGATCCGGCCCGCGGCGGTGCGCTGGCGGTGACCACCGCCAACCCGGCGGCCGAGCAGCTCTTCGGCCGGTCGTCCGACGAGCTCGGGCAGCACCTCCTGGCCGAGTTGCTCGGACCGCGCCAGGACTCGGTGGTCCAGCGGCTCCTCGGTGTCGCCGCCGGCGGCCCGGGGTTCGCCATCGAGCGGGTCGAGGAGCTGGGCGCCGACCGGCAGAAGACCTACTCGTTGCAGGCGTTCCCGCTGGGCGAGGGCGCCGTCGGCGTCGCGCTCGACGACGTGACCGGACCCACCATGGTCGCCGCCGCCCTGCGGCGCCAGGCGCTCCACGACGGGCTCACCGGCCTCCCCAACCGCACGTTGCTGCGCGACCGCCTCCGGGTCTCGCTCACCGAGGCCCGCCGCCGCAACGAGCGCGTCGCGCTCATCCTCCTCGACCTCGACCACTTCAAGGAGGTCAACGACACCCTGGGGCACCAGTACGGAGACCGCCTGCTCACCGCGTTCGCCAAGCGGCTCGAGCACCTGCTCCGCGAGTGCGACACCATCGCCCGCCTGGGCGGCGACGAGTTCGGCCTGCTGCTCACCCGCGCCACCACCGAGGGAGCGCGCCAGGTCGTGCAGAAGGTCCTGAACGCCATGCAGGAGCCCTTCGAGCTCGACGGCGTCACCCTCCAGACCAACGCCAGCCTCGGCGTGGCGATCTACCCCGATCACGCCGACGACGCCGACCTGCTCACCCAGCGGGCCGACGTGGCCATGTACACGGCCAAGCGGGGCGGCGGCGGCTGGAGCCTGTACTCCCCCGCCCACGACCAGACCAACATCGAGCGGCTGACGCTGCTGTCCGACCTGCACCGCCAGCTCGACGACGACCGGCCCGACGGCATGGCGCTGCGCTACCAGCCGGTCGTCGACCTGGCGTCCGACTCGGTCGTGGCCGCCGAGGCCCTGTTGCGCTGGGACCACCCGCACCTGGGCCCGCTCAATCCCGAGATGGTGGTCGAGCTGGCCGAACTGACCGGCCTGGTCGGCCACCTCACGCACTTCGTCGCCCGCACCGCGGCATCGCAGGCCAGCACCTGGCGGAGCGCCGGCACCGCGCTCGCCGTCTCCGCCAACCTCTCCTCGCGCAACCTGTACGACCGCAACCTGGTCGACTGGCTACAGACGCTGCTGGAGGAGACGGGGTTGCCGCCCGGCAGCTTCCGGTGGGAGCTCACCGAGTCGCAGGTCATGGACGACCCCGTGCTGGCGATGGACGTGATCGGTCGCTTGCACGACATCGGTGTCCGTACCTCGGTCGACCACTTCGGCACCGGGTACTCCTCGCTGGCCTACCTGCACCGGCTGCCCGTCGACGAGCTGAAGATCGATGCGTCGTTCGTGACCCAGATCACCTCCGGCAGTCACGCCGCCACGGTCGTGCGCTCCGCCGTCGACCTGGCCCACGACCTGGGGAAGCAGGTGGTGGCCGAGGGAATCGAGGACGCCGAGACGCTCGATGCGCTGCGCGACATGGGCTGCGACCGCGGTCAGGGTCGGTTCCTGGGGCCGCCGATGCCCGCCGAGGGCTTCGTCGGCTTCGTGGAACGCCGGTACCCTGCCCGCCCATGACCGCCCCCGATCTCTCCGCCGCCGCCACCGCGATCGACGCCGCCCGGTCCGTCCTGTCGGCCGCCGCCGCCCGCCTGGCCGACACCGGCGACATCGACGCCAACCAGGTCCTGGCCTACGACCTGGCCCACTCCACCGCCGCCGTCGAGATGTCCGGAACGCTGCTCGACTACGGCGCCAAGGGCGACACCGAAGCCCGCATCGCCTGCGCCTTCGCCGCCGACGCCATCGGCGAGCTGGCGGCCAAGCTCTACGGCCGCGAGGCCGAGTGGGGCGTCGAGCCGGGTGCGCTCGACGCCGCCCGCGACTTCGTCGGCACCTTCCGTTCGCCCGAGTTCCTCGTGTCCATCGACGGCGACGGACCCCGCCACCTCGACGAGGACTTCGAGCTGGTCCAGGACACCTTCCGGCGCTTCGCCGAGGAGCAGATCAAGCCCCACGCCGAGCACGTGCACCGCACCAACGGCGACGTGCCCGAGGAGGTCATCGCCGGCCTCGCCGAGCTGGGCGCCTTCGGCCTGTCGATCCCCGAGGAGTTCGGCGGCTTCGCCGCCGGTGGCGAGTCCGACTACATGGGCATGGTCGTGGCCACCGAGGAGCTGTCCCGCGGCTCGCTCGGCATCGGCGGCTCGCTCATCACCCGCCCCGAGATCATGACCCGGGCCGTCGAGAAGGGCGGCACCCAGGAGCAGAAGGAGCACTGGCTCCCCAAGCTGGCCAGCACCGAGGTCATGTGCGCGGTCGCGGTGACCGAGCCCGACTACGGCTCCGACGTGGCCGCTCTCAAGACCACCGCCACCCGCGACACGCTCGACGACGGCACCGAGGGTTGGCGCATCAACGGCGTGAAGACCTGGTGCACCTTCGGCGCCCGTGCCGACGTGCTGCTGCTGCTGGCCCGCACCGATCCCGACCGGTCGCTCGGCCACAAGGGCCTGTCCATGTTCATCGTTCCCAAGCCCCAGGGCGAGGGCCATGGCTTCCAGTTCGAGGACGGCCACGGCGGCAAGATGGAGGGTCGGCCCATCGACACCATCGGCTACCGGGGCATGCACTCCTACGAGATCGCCCTCGACAACTGGTTCGTCCCCCACGACAACCTGATCGGTGGCGACGAGGGCCTGGGCCGCGGCTTCTACCTGCAGATGGAGGGCTTCGAGAACGGCCGCCTCCAGACGGCGGCCCGTGCCGTGGGCGTCATGCAGGCCGCCTACGAGGAGGCCAAGCAGTACGCGGCCGATCGCGTCGTGTTCGGCCAACCCATCGCCGAGTACCAGCTCACCCAGGTCAAGCTGGCCCGGATGGCCTTCATCATCCAGGCCAGCCGCCAGTTCGCCTACTCCGTGGCCAAGATGATGGCCAAGGGCGAGGGCGCCATGGAGGCCACGCTGGTCAAGGCGTACGTGTGCAAGGCCGCCGAGTGGGTCACCCGCGAGGCGCTGCAGATCCACGGCGGCTACGGCTACGCCGAGGAGTACCCGGTCAGCCGCTACTGGGTCGACGCCCGCGTGCTGTCGATCTTCGAGGGCGCCGACGAGACGCTCTGCCTCAAGGTCATCGCCCGCCGCCTGGTCGCCGCCGCCAAGTAGGCGGATCGACTGCCGTCGTTCCCGAGAGCCGCCAGGCGACCGGTCACCCCACCGTGACCACCTACTCCGTAGGTCGAGCTCCTCACCGGGGCGAGGATCCTCGGGCTCGGTGTGCTCAGCGCATCCTCGGCGAGGATCCTCGGATTGCGTGCGCCCGCTGGCCTCGTCGCGTCGCCGAGGATCCTCTCCCTGCGTGTGGCAAGCGCATCCTCGGCGAGGATCCTCGTGTTCGTCCCGGGCGAGCGACGGCCGCGACGTGGCGTGTGGGGGCAGCACTCGGCGCGTGCGGCGGCTTCCGCCCGCGCCTTCGTAACCCCTTCACCCACCCCTGTCTCACCCGTTCGCTGAACTCAGACGGGGCAGAGCACCCAGGCGTCAAGGTCGAGCAGGACCTGCGGCGCGTACTTGCCCTCGTCGTCGCGCAGGATCATCGACTCGTCGCGGCCCTTGGTGGCCACGAGACGCACGCGCAGCGCGCCGACTCCGGGAGCATCCAGTTCGGCCTTGTCGAGGATCTCGGACCAGGCGTAGACGGTGTCGCCGGCGAAGGCCGGAGCGGTGTGGGCGCCGCCGTTGATGGCAGCGATCATGGCGGCGTTGGCCATGCCGTTGAACTGCAGGGCACGGGCGAGGCTGATGATGTGGCCGCCGTAGATCAAGCGGCGACCGTCGTCGCGGGCCTCGGTGTTGAAGTGGACCTTGGCGGTGTTCTGCCACAGACGGGTGGCCAGCATGTGCTCGGCGTCGGTGAGGGTGACGCCGTCGACGTGGTCGATCTTCTCGCCCACCTCGTAGTCGCCGAACCGGTAGGGCTCGCCGGCGGCGGCGAAGTCGTAGCCGGTGAGGTCGAGGCCGTCGGGCACGATCAGATCCTCGGGCGCCACGACGTCGGCGAGGTCGGGGACGACCGTCTCGGGCTCCGGCGCATCGAGGTCGTTCTTGCGGACCATCACCCACCGGGCCCAGTCGATGGCGGTCTCGCCCCGCTGGTTGGTGGCGGTCGACCGGACCCACACCACGCCGGTCTTGCCGCTGGAGTTCTGCTTGACGCCGATGACCTCGGAGCTGGTGCGCAGCGTGTCGCCGGGACGCACCGGCCGGTGGAAGCGGCATTCGGCGTAGCCCAGGTTGGCGACGGCGTTCAGCGACACGTCGGGCACGGTCTTGCCGAAGCCGACGTGGAAGCCGATGAGCTCCTCGACCGGCGCCGGCGACAGGCCGCAGGCGGCGGCGAACTCGGCCGACGACGGGATGGGGAACCGGCTCGGGTACAGGGCCTGGTACAGCGCCCGGTCGCCATCGGAGACCGTGCGCGGGGTGGCGTGGTCGATGACCTGGCCGACGGTGAAGTCCTCGAAGAAGTTGCCCGGGTTCGTCTTGCTCATGGCGCTCTTGATAGTTGGCGTCAACCCTTCGGCCCAACCTGCAGACCACGCAGGTACCACCAGTACGCCCGCCAGGGCACGTCGCCGACGGGCCACAGCATGGCGAACAGGTCGCGGTACATCTCCCACGTGCCGCGGTAACCCCGGACGAAGCCGAGCTTCTGGCGCTTGGTCCGGTGGCGCACCCCGGCCATGGTGAACACGGCGGTGCGGTGACGGCCCCGGGCGATCACCTCGTCGAGCCGGGACTCGATCGTGTAGCCGTCGAGCTTCTCGGGCGGGATCTGGTCCCACACCCAGCGGGGAACGATCCGCTCGCCGCTCAGCGGTGGGAGCCGCAGCACCAGCCAGTTGAGGGGCCCGTAGTCGAACGCCCCCAGGCTCATCTCGGCCTGTCCCTGGAGGACCGGTTCGCAGATGCGGTCCAGGTGCTTCGCGTCGAGGCCCCGGCAGTCGGCGTCGACGAACAGCACGTGGGTGGACTCGGTGGCTTCGACCCCGACCTGCATGGCGTGGGCCTTGGAGCCGGTGGGCGCGTCCCTGCGCACGACCTCGGCCCCGGCCTCGGCGGCGATGGCGGCGGTGTCGTCGGTGGATCCGTCGTCGACCACGATCACCCGGCGGGCGTAGCGACAGCCGCGCGCCACGCGGATGTTCTCGGCGACGGTCAGCGCTTCGTTGCGGGCCGGGATGACGACATCGACGGTCCACTCCGACCGGGCGGCATCGGTCTCGAACGGTGACGGCGTCGGTTCGCGCACGGTCGGGTCAACGCAGCAGCTCGGGAACGACCGGGGTGTCGGTGCGGCGGAGCATGGCCGCCACCGATTCGAGGCCGCGCGGGCCCACGACCTGGTCGACGAGCGAGAGCGGCACGATCTCCTCGTCGAGCTCCCAGGGCTCGCCGCTCTGGTCGAGGCGGTCGGCGAGGGACTCCCAGAGCCGCTCGGGGAGGAGCCGGCCCTCGCCGGCCACCAACCAGACCTGGGCGTCGTGCTCGCGGGCCACGGCGGCGGCGGGCAGCGACCCGGCCACGGCCACGAAGGCCTCGGGACCGACGGCCGATGCCTCGAGCAGGACGAGATCGCTCCAGGCCACCGCGCCGCCGATGTTCGCCGGCGGGATCTCCTCGGCGGACGAGTCGGCGTACTCCAGCCGGCGGACCAAACCCGCCCCTTCGCCGAGCGAGTCGACGACGAGCGAGCGGACGTCGCCCCGGCGAATGAGGGCGCCGCCGATCTGCTCGGGCCAGCCGATGACCGTGACGGTGGCGTCGTCGGGCAGCTCGTAGGCCAGCGCCGCCGGCGTGGGATCGTCCTGCAGCGCCGTGACGCAGGCGAAGGCCTCGGCCCGAGGGTCGTTGGTGGCCAGGACGCGGGCGGCCAACCACCACATGGGACCCGACGTGGGGTGCCGATCGATGATGCGACGGCACGCCGTGACCAGGCCGGTGGGATCGTCGACGAAGCCGGCCAGGGCCCGGGCCGTCTCCTCGGCCAGGGCCCCGTGGTCGACCCCGCCGGCGCGGGCGACGTAGCGCAGCCGCTCGATCGGGTGCATCAGGCTCCGGGCTTGAAGATCATCAGGTACAGCATCACGACCATGAGGACGGTGGCGATCTGCCCACCGCGGGCGATGAGCGGGGCGGCGGAGGTGTCGCCGGCGGCGACCTGCTTCTCGCCCTTGAGGATCATGGCACTGACCACGCCACCGATGGCGATCCAGATCAGGAAGGCGAAGGAGATCCAGCCGTCGGAGAACTGCCATGACGTCGTCGGACAGGCCGATCATCGCCATGCCGGTGACCAGCAGCACGGCGAGCGCCCCGAGCGAGAACACGCGGGTGTAGGTGACGGTGAAGCCGGCCCAGTTGGTGAGCGCGGCGTCGCCGCCGTTCTTCTTGAAGTACGCCTCGAGCAGCGGGTTGATGATCGCCGGGGCGAACGCCACGAGGAACGACAGGATGTGGAGGTAGAGGAAGACGTTGTAGACGTTGTCGTCGACTGCAGCGAGTAGCACGGGGGCTCCAGGGGTCAAGGGTGCGGATCTGCTCCCGCGGAACCTACCGCGCTACCTTGCTCCACCGTGCCGACCGACCCCGCTGGCGACGTCACGCTCACCCACCTGTCCGGCGCCGAGCTCCCGCTCGACGACTGGCTGACGACGTTCCACCTCGCGGTGGCCGTCCTCGACCCCTACGAGTACGAGAGCGCCTGGCTCCTCGAGACGGCGGGGCGCATCCTCAGCACCTTCGCCGGTGCCGATGTGCGGGTCGGGTTCGTGATCACCTCCTCCCCCGCCGACGCCAAGGAGTTCCTCGGCCCCTGGGCCGACCGGCTCTTCGTGCTGTGCGACCCCGACAAGGCGTTCGTGAAGTCGCTCCAGCTCGAGCAGCTGCCCGCCTTCGTCCACCTGGGCATCGACGGGTCGCTCCTCGGTTCCGCCGAGGGCTGGGACCCGGCCGAGTGGCGGGCCGTCGCCGACAACCTGGCCACGATCATGTCGTGGAAGGGACCCGAGATCCCCGCCGCCGGCGATCCGCGTCCCTACCAGGGCGCCCCGGCCACCTGACGGCGCGGAGCGACCCCACTCCGCCGCGCCACCTGCCCCGCCGCGCCACCTGCCCCGCCTCGGGCGACCTCGACAGCGCACCGTCGGCGAGGATCCTCTCGTTCGGTGCATCCAGCGTCTGTTCAGCGAGGACCCTCACGTTCGCACCAGATGAGTGTGGCGCGTCTGCGCACGGCCTGCATGAAATTGCCGCGAATCGGTTGTATCGAACATCAGTTCGAGCTATCGTGGGTCGTATGGGGAGGCCGGCCACTGCCGAGGAGGTGCTGGGGACGCTCACGCTGGTGCGTGAGGTGTGTGGTCGGTTGGATCCGTCGGTGTTGGGTGATCATGAGGTGCCGGCGGTGTTCGACGCTGTGGTGGCCATGCAGCGCCTGGCGTCGGGTGCGGTCACCCGGTTGACGGCGCGGTATGAGGAGTCGGGTGCGTGGAAGCGCAACGGGGCCAAGTCGCCCGAGGACGAGGTCGCCCGCAAGACCGGCACCAGCAACCGTTCGGCCCGCCGGAAGTTGGCCACCAGCAAACGGTTGGCCAAGCATCCCAAGACCGACCAGGCGGTCCGCGGGGAGAGTTGTCCGACGAGCAGGCCGATGAGGTGTCCTCCGGGGCGGACGCCTCCCCCGAGGACGAGGACCGGTTGTTGGCCTCCGCGGGCACCGATCGGTTGCACGAGTTGCGCCGCAAGGCCGACGAGGCCCGGGCCAAGGCGGACAAGGACCGGGAGGAGCGTCGTCGTCGGCAGCGCAAGGCCCGGTGTGTGCGGCGTTGGAAGGACCGGGACGGACTGCAGAACCTGCTGCTGAAGTTGCCGGATGAGGACATGGCCGAGGTCGACGCAGTGCTGCAACGCAAGGTCGACCAGGCCTACGCCGACGCTCGCGACGCCGGGCGTTCGAGACGTGGGAGCAGTACGCGGCCGACGTGGTCCGCGATCTGCTCACCGGCCGCAGCGGCGGCTCGGGCAGCGATGACAGTGGTGGTCGGCCGACGGGGCAGGCGGTGCGACCCGACAAGAAGGTCATCGCCTTGATCGAGCTGGCGGCACTGAACCGTGGTCGCGTCGAGCCCGGCGAGACGTGTGAGATCGCCGGCGTCGGCCCGGTCAGCGTGTCGGCGGTGCGGGCGTTGTTGGACGATGCGATGTTGGCGGTGGTGATCAAGGACGGGGTCGACGTGTTGCACGTCACCCACTTCGGCCGACACGCCACCGCCCACCAGCGCACCGCCCTGGAAGCTCGGGGGCCGCGATGTGAGCGATGCGGGAGCCTGCACTTGCTCGACATCGAACACCACGACGACTGGGCCGACACTTACGTGACCCAGCTCGAGGAGCTCGGTTGGGCGTGCGGGCACTGCCACACGCTCAAGACCCGCCACGACCTGCGTTTCGTCGGCCCACCCGGCAACAAACGGTTGGTCACCAAAGACGGTGAACCATGGGACCCGGTCATCGACGACCCGGTCGCCCGCCAGGCGGCGGGCCCACCCGGTTCGGCCGACCCGACCGACCAATCCCGGTCGCCAGGGCAGGATCCACCGGCGCAGAGACCACCACCTGAGCAGGGCGACCTGTTCACCCTCGCCGACTGAGCCACCACCAGCGGGCCGCACCGAATCCACGCGACCACCCCGGAGACATCGCGTCTCCGGGGCCTGCCCGCGCACGCGTCCGCCGGTCGTCGCCGCGGCGTGCCCACACGCCTTCTGGTCCGCGATCAC
>CAWDAJ010000001.1:0-252799 GCA_963800295.1 uncultured Acidimicrobiaceae bacterium | reverse complement strand
CCCGGGAAGCTGCTGCCGATTCCCGCCGGGACAAGACCGGCATCCCGCTCGAGCAGTTGATGCCCCGGTGGCGGGGCGAGGCCGAAGGCATCGGCTGGACCGGCCAGCGCGTCCTCACCGCCGCCCGGGAAGTCGCACGCACCGTCACCCGGCAACCCAGCCCGACACTCGACGACATCCTCGACCGCGTCTCCACGCAGGCGTCGACGTGGAAGCGCATCGATGTCCTGCAGGCCATCTGCGACCTCACCCCCGTCCAGGCCGGCTTCGACGGCCAGTCCTGGGCCCGCACCCTCGAAGCCACCACCGACCAGGTCATCGCCGACCACCTCCACCTGGATCCACCAAGCACCGCCGAGGGGCTGGTGCGGGCCTCCGACGGCCGCTCCATCTGGGTGGACCCGAACACGTCGCATCTCACCCACCCGACGGTGCTCGCCCAAGAAGAACGCATCCTCACCTTCGCCCTCGACACCCACGAGGCAGACCCCACGCCCTCGGCCACCGTCGACTGCGCCGGCCTCGACGTCCTCCAAGCCGACGTCGCCCGAGCGGTCGCCGGCCAGGACGCCCTGGTGTTGGTGGTCGGCCCGGCCGGGACCGGCAAGACCACCACGCTCGAGCGGGCCCGGCTGGATCTGACCGATCAGCAGCACCGGCCGGTGTTCGGGATCGCCCCCACCGCCAAAGCCGCCCGGGTCCTGGAAGCCGAGACCGGCATGCGCGCCGACACCCTCGCCAAACTCCTGCACGAATGGAACCGACCCACCGGACCCCACCCGGCGTTCCACTTGCCGGCCGGGACGACGGTGGTGTGTGACGAGGCCGGCATGGTCGGCACCGCCAGCCTCGACCGCCTCGTCGGCCTCGCCCGCACCCAACAGTGGCGGCTGGTGTTGGTCGGGGACCCCGCCCAACTCCAAGCCGTCGGCCGGGGTGGCATGTTCTCCGAACTGTGCCGCATCGGCCGCACCCACCACCTCGCCACCGTCCACCGCTTCACGCAGCGCTGGGAACAAACCGCCACC
Organism: uncultured Acidimicrobiaceae bacterium; assembly: GCA_963800295.1. Taxonomy (GTDB): domain Bacteria; phylum Actinomycetota; class Acidimicrobiia; order Acidimicrobiales; family Salinilacustritrichaceae; genus Salinilacustrithrix. Next base: position 251,771 of record CAWDAJ010000001.1, on the reverse strand, counting down.
CTCCAACTCCGCGACGCCCGCCCCGGCGTGCTCGACACCTACCTGGCCCACGACCGGGTGAGCCCTGGTGGCATCGACGACCACCTCGAGGCCATCGCCCACGCCTGGACCAAGCATCACGCCGCCCGCCGGTCGGTGGCCGTGACCGCGCAGACCAACGCGCATGTCGACCTGCTGAACGAAGCCATCCAGACCCGACGTCGCCAGCGAGGTGACCTCGACCCGTCCCTGGCCGTGCCCATCGCCGCAGGTGAGGCCGCCGGACCTGGTGACCTCATCGTGACCCGTCGCAACGACCGCACGCTCGTCGACGAGCACGGGGAGCCGGTCCGCAACCGCGAGTCCTGGCACCTCGACCACGTGCACCCCGACGGCAGCCTCACCGTCGCCCGCACCACCGGGCCCGGCCGGGTGCGTCTACCTGCCGACTACGTCCAAGAGCACGTGCGCCTCGGCTACGCCGCGACTGCGCATGGTCATCAGGGCGACACCGTCGATGTCAGCTACACGCTCATCTCCACCGCCACCACCCACCGAGGCCTCTACGTCGGCGCCACCCGCGGTCGCCACGACAACCAACTCCACGTCATCACCGACACCCCCGACCTCGGAGCAGCCACCGGCATCCTCGAATGGGTCCTCACCAACGACCGCGCCGACATCCCCGCCGTCGTCCAGCGCCGCCGGCTCACCGAAGCCGCCCACCAAGCACCCACCCTGCCCCTCCAGGCCCAACTCGACGCCGCCCACCAGGCCGTCACCGCCGCCCACCACCGCGCCGCTCCCTTCGAGCGAGCGGTCGAGCACACCCACCAACGCCTCACCGACGCCAACCAGCGCCTCCGAGAGCTCGAACGGCAGGCCGACCAGGCCCGGCCCTGGCAACGCCGCCGCTACCACCAACCCCTCGAGGCCGCCCGCCAGGACGTCGAGGCGGCCACCGCCCGCTACGAAACGGCCGTCGATGCCGCCCAACCCACCCGTACGGCCCTGTCCCGGGCCGTCGACCACCGGAACCAGATCGACCAACAACTCGACACCCAACGCATGCGACAGCGCCTCGACAACCTCACCCGCCGACCCGCCCTCGAACAAGAACCGCCCGGGCTCAGCCTCTGACGCGGCCAGGGGCCGACCGCAGAGCGATAGGTGACACCCCAGATCACCCGGAGAACGGCACGTCGGAACGGGCCGGTGACTTATCAGGCCGGGCCGGCGAAGGCTGGATCCCCCGGGAGGCTCGCTCGCCGGATGGCGGTGGCGCCGATAGCAGGCTGGAGTCGCTGTGATCCGTCTCCGGAGCGTGTGCCGAGTCGTCCGAGACGGGTCAGGGCACGGACGATCGTCGCTTCGTCTGCTGCGCAGGGCGCACTGGCCGTGGTCGGGTCGTCCTTCTCATCGCTCCGACCGTGCGCTGGGTGATCCCGACGATGACTGGTCTTCTGCAGACACCGCCACTCCGGGTTCCGGGATCGCCCTGGTGTCCTCGTCGTGGGCTTCATTGCTTCCTGGTTCTACTGGCGGACTCCGCGAGGATGGCCGCCGAAGTAGGGGCCCGGATGGCGGCACCTCGGTGCGGAATGACCAACGACCCGACGTGGCAGGTCTCGCCCGACGATGCTGGTGCGCCGCTCGAGTCTTGCTCATCGCCTCTCGGCCTCGCCGTTGTCTCTTCTGAGCGGGCCCATCGCCAAATCGGACTCCGTAGGTACTCAGTAGGTGGTCCGCACCTTGCTCGGCGGGCCGAGTCTGGTCGTTCTTCGGACTCGGCTTGATAGTCCTCGGAGCCCGGCTGTTCTTCATCGCGGTCCACGCTGCCTGACTGCAAGTCGCACCGCACGCCGATCGAGCTGCGTCCTGCGGCGTCGACGAAGAACAGATCTCTCGGGGCGGTCGGGCTGTTCGAGCATCGCGACGGCACCCCGTCCCGAGCGAAGCACCTCGGAGCGGGACGGTTTTCCTAACGGACGGGCGTGAAGTGATACACCTGCGAGTCCAGTCGCCCTCGCCGGACGAGATCCACGGCGCCAGACCTCCGAACGCCCGGAGTCCGACACGATGGTCCGGTCGTCGATGTGCTCGTACCAGGTGGCCTCGACCTCCATCCATGCCTCGGTGACCTCCGCTGGTGGATCTTCCTTCGGGTACTCCTCGCGCAGGCCACGATCGACGTACACCGAGGGACCAGCATGGGTGTCGGCCGTCAACAGAGCCGACACCGCTTCTCCCTGCGACTCCTCGAAAGACTCTTCCGATACGGCCTCCCGCTGCTCGCTGCACAGAGTTCGGTACGCACAGCCCCAAGGGTCATCGACGCCGCCTTCAATCAGAGGGTCCCGCCCTTGCTGCACATCGCCGAGGAACCAGATCACGACGTTGCCGATCACCGGAGGCCCGCCGAAATGGCACCGTCCCAATGCCTGACCACCGTCGACCGATGACTGCACCTCGTCATCACCGCAGGCCGCGACGCCCATAGCGAGGAGTGCTGTGGCGACAAGCACTACCGCCATTCGGACGAGCCCGCGGATCGCTGGATAGTGCCGGATCACCAGCGGCTTCGCCAGCGCGATACGCCAACGAATCCCGGCCCACGCGATTCGGGACTGAGCCACCCCGGCGGACTCTCTCGGATATCGGCACGTAGGTCCGGTCACCGCTGGATTGCGGACACCCCGTTTGCTGGGAATACGCCGTCGATCACGAGCCGCTCGTCCACGTGTACGACTACGGGTGAGTGGATCCGTGCTTCCACGATGTCAGTACCAGGTGTCGAGGACCTGAGCGACAACCGAGCGACGGAGGGGGCATCGGGAGGACACGTTGAACTGGTGCCAGGGCCGAGCGCTTCCGTCTGGTCGACCGGCTCGCACACCGTTGCATTGCCCTCACTGTCGAGAACGATGTCCGCCTCGATCTGGTGCCACCCCGGAGTCAGGCCTTGCATGGGAACCACCGGTGGGAGCTGCGGCGACTCGACGCCCGTTTCTGAGCGGGTGGCAGGCTCGGCACGCCCGGGCACATCTGCGGTGGCGACTCGTTCAATCCGGACGGTCTCGCCTTCGACCACCGCCGTGAATCCGCCGAGATCTGCATCGGCGGTAACGGCCCGGCCGTGGTCGTCCCAGCTGAGCACCTTGCCTGGCACGTCGCTGGGAGAGAAAACGTCGAACGCTCCGTCCGGATCCCACAGCACTTGGTTGAACACCCGGTCACCGGCGATCAGCGCATTCGGCAACGATGCGCCCGAGATCAGCGCAGGCACGGCAGAGGCGGTGCCGTCACCGTGGTTCACCACCCACACGGGCATCCCGTCGTTCCACAGGACGGATTCCGCCTCACCGGACGCCGGCAGCGGAAACGTCCCCGCCGCCGCTTGCGTTGCGTCCTCGCGGGCACATTCGGGCATCGAGAGCCCGCTTCGGAGAGGGGCGGTCGCAGCGTCGATTTCGCCAATCGTGGCGGCCATCGTCGCGCCTCGCTGGTCAACGACGTACAGGCTCGCCTTCAGCTCGGGGAAGTAGTCGACGGCTACGCGATCGCTCTTGGCTGTGATCGGTCCAAGTGCTGTTCGCACATCACCTGCCGCTGCAGGAACAGTGCCGGTAATGCGGTGGCCGTTGCCGTCGGGAAGGGGCCGTCCCTCTGCGCTGGGCACCGCGAAGGCTTCAGGTAGCGGACAGGGCTCCAGGCCCACGGTGGCGATCGGTTTGCCGTCCAGGAAGAAGCGCACTGCGCCATGCGTCGGGGCCTCGCTGGCAGCCATGTCGAGGACGGCGCAGAGTCCCGCCGGATCCGTGCTAACCAATGCGCGTGTTCCGGGCTTCTCCGCCAAGGCACGACACTCGGGCGCAACAACACCCTCGCCATGCTCGGCGGAAGAGGATGCGCTCGGCTGCTGAGCGGGCCCTCCACGTCCAGCGGTCTGCAGGTCCTGTGGCTCAGAGCTGCCGGACAGCACCGCAAACATCCCCGCAGCTAGCACCATGCACAGAGCGGTGGCGCCTGCCGCGGCTCGCCGCCGCCGCCGGTGACGGACGACCCGAGACCGCACTGCACCTACCGGATCGCGTTCGGCAGTAGCAGGGCCTTGGTCGTGACTCCCGGCCAATACATCGCGGATTCGTTCGTCCACTCGGTCGTCATGCATCACGTCTCCACCTCCAACTCCACGAGATTCGCTGCCAGGCGAGTCCTCGCCCGCGACAACGCCGTCTTGACAGTCCCTTGCGAGACGTCGAGCAGTTCAGCGACGGTGGCAACGTCCAGGTCCAGGAAGTAGTAGAGGCAAACGACATCGCGTTGCCGCCAAGGCAGGTCGTCCACCGCCTCGCGGACCACTCCAGCGACGCTGGACCACGGCTCGCCGCCGCCGATCTGCGGTCGGGCGTTCATTCGCTCGATGGCTCGCCGCTCCGCCTTGCGGCGACGTCGCCCGCTGCGGGCAAGGTTCAGGGCAACGGTCGCCACCCACCCGGCGAGATGATCGAACGGCTCCCCGCGCTGTTCACGCTCCCATGCTCGGGCGAACGCCTCTTGCACCGCTTCTTCGGCAGAGCGCGATGGACTCACAGACGCCCGCCACTGCGCGCGACCAAGCGGTCATACTCCTCGCGAATGCACCGCTCGACAAGGCTGCCATCCATTGCCATCACCGTAAGGACGCACGGGACCAACCGTCCGGTTGGCAAGGGACCAACATTTCCTCAATCGCTCTGCTCCTATCGCGATAGGAACGCGCCGAATGATGCTCCTAGGGATGTCAAGCGAGGCGTTCTCGAGGTAGGGCGTTGAAGACCTCGCGGGCGACGTAGCGCTTCAAGCAGCGGATCGTCTCCTTCTTGGAGAGCCCTTCCTTGGTGCGCCGTTGGAAGTACTCGCGGGTGCGTGGGTCGTAGACGAGGCGGGTGATCACGATGCGCCAGAGCGCCGAGTTGGCCTGGCGGTCGCCGCCCCGGTTGAGGCGATGTCGTTCCTGCTTGCCGGAGCTGGCGTCGATGGGGGCGACGCCACAGAGGTGAGCGAACGTCGACTCGTTGCGGAGACGCTCGGGGTTGTCGCCGGCGGCGACGAGGAGCGCGGAAGCGATTTCGGTGCCGACGCCGGTGAGCTCGACCAACTCGGGTGCGGTGTCGTTCACGAGCGGTTCGATCAGCAGGTCGAGCTCGGCGATCTCGTCGGCCAGGTCGTTGATGCGCCGGGCCAGGCTGCGCAGCGTGATCTTGGTGACCGAGGCCGGGTCGGTGCGGCCGGTGTGACGGAACTTCGAGCAGCGAGCGACGAGCTGCTTGCCGGTCGTGTGACGCAGCTCGGCGCGGATCTCGTCCGGTGCGGTGGAGACGAGGCTGCGCATCTGGTTGAGCGCCTGGGCCTTGGCCTTGCGGGCCGAACAGCGGGCAACACGCAGGACCCGCAGCGATTCCACGGCCCCGTCGCGGGTCTTGGCGATGCTCGTGGCATCACCACCCTGGGCGGCTCGGGCGGCGGAGATCGCGTCCTGCGGGTCGGACTTGCCGCGTAGCCGTCGACGCTGACGGTTCGGTCGATCGACCTCGACGACGGTGATGTCGTTGGCGTGGAGGTGGCGGGTGAGGCCGGCGCCATAGCTGCCGGTGCCCTTCGACGCCGGCCAGCTCGACGTCGCCGAAGGATCGGGCCCAGTCGAGCAGCTTGGCGTAGCCGGCCGGGGTGGTCTCGAAGCCCTCGACGTCGAGCAGTCCGCCGCGTTCGTCGAGTGCGGCGGCGACGTGGACGTCGAGGTGGGTGTCGACACCGATCGTGATTCGTGATGCCATCGTGGTCATGACGGTCCCTTCATGCAGTGGGGGTTGTCACCACACCTGCCGGGACGGCGGACAAGACAGCGATGGGCCTCTGAGACAGGCTCCTAGTAGGTCACTCCGCCCGACCGGTGGGTGTCGGGCGAGCAGCGAGGAAACCCGGTCGACTGATCATTCGAAGGACAACCCGCACCGCGGGACGTCAGCCGGAAACTTGGGTCAGACCGAACCCTCGATGCTCGCCCTCACGCTGACCGACACCAGCCGATCACCGCTACCCGCATCCTCGCTGCCGGATATCGGATCGGTCTTGCACGTCGGATGGTGCGGTGGAACGCGCGCATATCGGCAGGGGAGTGACGCCGGGCCTTCACGGCGTCAAGGGTCGCTGCGAGCCTCCGCTGCGCTCCGGTTCTCGCTCGCCGGCTCCGCCGCCGCCCCTTGACCCTGCTCGTCCCGACTCGGTCGGCAGACATCACCTCCCTGCGGAGGTGGGCCGATCACAGAGCCACGTCGTGGCGTGCCGCGAGCTCGGCCACGATCTCGCTGACCGGGACCTGGCGGGCCGCGGCGCTGGCTCGGATGACTGCTACGGCGGCGAGCAGGCCGTAGCGCCAGAAGTCATCGGTGCCCCACCAGATGACCTCATCGAGCAGGTCGGGCTCGAGCCCGCCGGCCAGGGCGGCGCTGCACAGCACCGCGTACTGGATCTTGCGGTTCTCCTTGCCGCGGAACTCGATCTCCGCAAGGTGGGTCTCCCGCAGACCGTCGTAGTTGATGGGGCCGGCGCCTGCGGCGGTCGTGTCGGCAAGGACCTCGGCGGCCAGGCGCAGGTACACCTCGCCGGGGAACGTGTTGTTCTTCCAGTGCAGATCCACGACGGCCGCAGACAGCTCGAAGACGTCCTGGCCGGTCTCGAGCCCGATGAGCAGGCGGCGGATCGCCTCCTGACGCTCGTCCTCGGTGGCCATCCTGTGCGGCACCCGTTCGACCGTAGGGGACTCGGCAGTTCCGCTGCGTCGGTCGCATCGCAGCCGTGACGGTGCTTCTCCGACTCGCATCACGCTGAGTGACCGGCGAGGTTTCCTACGGATCGTAGGCGGGCGTGCCGAGCGGCCGATCCCGCGAAAATCCCGCGGGCGTCCCGCGTCCGGTGCGTATCGCCGAATGTCGTCGAGTGTCGCCCAGTGCCTCTGACCAGGACTTACGCGCACCAGGGGACATGAGCGGACACCAGCGAACACGCCAGATTCCAGCTGAAAAGCGGAAGGTCACCGGATCGACGCCGGTCCCGACCACCACTCCCGAAACTGGCAGGTGCTGCATCACACCGCGGTGTGATGCAGCACCTGCCAGTTTCGGTACCGTCCGAGGGTGGGGTCGAGCTGCGGCCCCTATCCACCGAATGTCCGCTTGGCGTCGCCCGGCTAGTTTGGCGAGGATGGCCATGAACTGGAGCCCCGACCGCTCGTTCTGGCGTGACCGTGAGACGCTCGTCACCGGGGCCACTGGCTTCCTCGGCTCCCACGTCACGGCGGCGCTCGTCGATGCCGGTGCCTCGGTCACCGTCGTCGCCCGCGACGAGGTACCGCAGAACGCCATCGTCCGCGACTGGATGGACCAGGTGCGCCTGGTACGGGGCGACATCGTGGACCAAGCCCTCATGGAGCGGGCGATCGGGGACTACGAGGCCCGCACGGTGCTCCACCTGGCGGCCCAGAGCCAGGTCCCGGTGGCCAACCGGAACCCGGTCGAGACCTTCTCGGCCAACATCCACGGCACGTGGTCGGTGCTGGAGGCGGCGCGGCGCACCCCCACCGTCGAGCAGTTGGTGACCGCGAGCAGCGACAAGGCCTACGGCACGCAGCCGACGCTGCCCTACACCGAGGACATGGCCCTGCTCGCCGAGCACCCCTACGACGCCTCCAAGGCCTGCGCTGACATCCTCACCCACGCCTACGCCGTGTCCTACGGACTGCCGGCGTGCGTGACCCGCTGCGGCAACTTCTTCGGTCCCGGCGACACCAACTGGCAGCGCATCGTGCCGGGGACCTTCCGCTCGGTGTTGCGTGGAGAACGGCCGATCATCCGCTCCGACGGGACGATGGTGCGCGACTACCTGTCGGTCGAAGACGGCGCGCTCGCCTACCTCCGTCTGGCCGAGGCGATGGCCGACGACGACGGGCTCGCCGGCGAGGCGTTCAACTTCTCGACCGGGCGTCCGCTCTCGGTGCTCGAGATGGTCGCCGCCGTCCAACAGGCCGCCGGAACCGACCTCGAACCCGACATCCGGGGAACCGCCGGCAACGAGATCGATGCCCAGCACCTCAGCGCCGACAAGGCCCGCGCCCGCATCGGTTGGGAGCCCACACTCACGCTCGAGGAAGCCCTGGACCGCACCGCGGCCTGGTACCGCGAGCACCTGTCGTGACCACCGACGGCCACGGCCGGCGCCTTCGGGTGCTGATCGTGGGGTCGTCGGTCGGCTACTACGTCCGGCCGCCGGGCGATGGCGCCGACGAGCAGGCCGTCGACGAGTGTCTCGAGCAGTTGTTGCGGACGAGCGGCTTCGACGCCGACGTGCGCAACGCGAGTCGGTGGTTCGAGACCCTGCTGGAAGGGAATCGTCGACTACCCGACCTGTTGACCTGGTTCCGGCCACATGTCGTCGTCGTCCTGTTCGGCTACATCGAGTCTCAGCCCTTGGTGTGTCCTCGCTGGTTTGCGAAGTGGCTGTTCAACCCGTGGCCCCGGTCTGACCGCTGGAGTGCACGGGCCAGGGCGATACTGCTCCCTCGTGGCCGGCGGGTCTTCCTGCAGACGGCCCCCCTCCTCGCCCGGCTTCCCGGCCTGCCGTCGCGGGTGGCTCCCGACCGGGTCCGCAGGGAGACCGAGCACCTCGCGGCACTGGCGCGCAAGGAGCGCGGCGCGCTGGTCCTGTGCGCCAACGTGCCGGCGACCGACGATCGGATCGAATCGTTCCTTCCGACCACCGGGCGGCGGCTCCGCCAGACATCGGCGGCGATCGAGGCCGCCGTCGCCAACAGCGATGCCCGCCTGGTCGACCTGCGAGCACTCGTCGACGCCGACCGGTCCGAGCTGCTGCCCGACGGAATCCACCTGTCGGTGCTCGGCCACCGGATGCTGGCCGAACGGCTGCACGACGAGATCGGGTCCCTGCTCAGCGGTTCCTAGCGATCCGTGCGCCGGGCGGACTCGTGCCGGGTCGGGTCGTGCCCGGCCATTGCCCCGAACCGGGTCATTGACACGAACGTCCTGAAATGACGCGAACGGGCTATCGCTTCCGAGAGGTCCGGATTCGTACCGTTTGGAGGAGAAGGACAAAGCCGTAGGCCGCCAGGCCAGAGGAGCTCACCCCCCATGTCCCGCTTCCGCATCCCGACCGTCGCGCTGATCATCGCCGCGACCGTCGCCCTCTTGGGGGCTCCACAGGCATCGGCGTCGACCGGTGACGCCGTCACGGCCCCGGTCCGACGGGCCCACCTCCGCGCCGTGGTCCTGACCACCTCCGACTGGGTGCGGGTCACCCTGCCCGGCGTCAGCGCCGGGCACCACGTCGTCAACGAGCCGGCGAGCCGCGAGCTCGCGCCGACCCGGCACGGCTTCACCGTGCGTGGCGTCGCCGGCTCCTTTGGCGCCATCGGCATCGATGTGGTCAGCGAGATCCCCGTCGACGCCACCGAGGTCCGCCTCACGGTCCAGCAGGGAGCGGCCGGCACGACCGCGGCCTGGGTGCAGCAGGTGAGCGACACCGGGGCGAGCCCGACACGCCTGCCCGTGGTCTCGTCCGAGCGTGCCGCGACCGTGACGGTCCCCGTCGCCGACCTGTTCGGTAGCGACGACCTCGAGCTCGCCCGAGCGGTGGCCGATCCCGCCCATCGCCAGGTTCTCGCCTTCACCTACCCCTGGTTCTCCGAGGCCGCCGTGACCGACACCGAGCTCTCGGTGCACCCGATCGATCCCTTGCTCGCCGACCGCGCACCGAGTGCCCTCGCCGCCGCCCAGCTGGCACGAGCGAACGGTGTGGACGGCTTCGTCATGTCCTTCGCCGGCGGCAGGGAGAACGGTCTGGACCTGTACCAGGCGCTCCAGGCCGCACGCGCCACGAACGGCACGGCTTCCGTGCTGATCGAAGCCCGCCGAGCCGGGAGCGCCGCCGCCGTCGAGCAGTGGGTCCGCGAGGCGCTGCGCCAGGCGGACGACGAGGCGTTCCTCCACTACGACGGCGTGCCGGTCGTCTTCGTCTGGGGCGCGTTCACCCTGGAGCCGACCGTGCTGGGCGACCTCGCGGCGGAGCTCGCCACCGAGGGCACTCCTGTCGATTTCGTGACCGATGCCCACATCTCGAAGCGGCCCGGCATCGCTGGTGGCTACCGCTACGACGTGCTGCAGGGCTTCCAGCCCGCCGACCTCGAATCCGGCCTGGTCCGGGCCAACCTCGACAGCGAGCTGTTCGCCCGTGCCGGCGCCACGCTGCGCGGCGAGCAGCCGACCCTGCACATCGCCACCGTGGAGCCGGGCTTCGACGACGAGCCGCTGCGCGGCGACCTTCACCCGGTGATCGAGCGGAACGGCACGTCCACCTACGACGCCACGTGGAAGGCCGCCCTGGCGACCCAGCCGGACTGGGTCGTCGTCACGTCCTGGAACGAGTGGTACGAGGGGACGAGCATCGCTCCGTCGCTCGAGTACGGCGACGACGCGCTGGCGGCCACCGCCCGCTGGTCGGCCCAACTGCACCGCGCGGGCTGAGACTCAGGTACCGGTGTACGGCTGGTAGCCGAGCGACCGCATCGGCTCGCGGAGGCGGTGCTCGATCCGCTCGGCATCGGTCTCCTCGACCCAGGAACGCCAATCCTTGGTCGTGGGCACGATCTCGCCGAACAGGTGCGGGTCGGCCGGGTGTCGATCGAGGTCCGGCTCCCGCTCTTCGACGCAGGAGGCCTCGAACGGCTCGCCAAGGTAGCGACACAGCTCCCGGAACTCCCCGACGGGGTCCGAGGTGAAGCTCTCGTAGCGCATCAGACGGAAACGGTCCGGGTGTCGGTCGAGCGCCCGGGTGACGTGCCGGGCGGCGTTGGTCCAGTACCGGACGAAATGGTCGGCGTCGATCCCAGCCCACCCGGCCGTGGGGTCGTCGTGGGTCCGTCGCAGATGGGACGTGAACGTGTCGATCGGATGCCGGGAGATGTACACGGTCCGGGCTGACGGAAACGTGGCCAGCAGCTCGTCGACGTGGACGAAGTTGGCAGGTGTCTTCTCCAGCAGACGGTGGGCTCCACGAGCCCGATGCGCGGCAGAGAAGTAGGCGGCGGCGATGGCCGAGCCACCCGACATCCGCCACCACCACACCGGGATCCGGCGGCGGACCAAACGGCGGTGCAGCGGAGCGAGGGGCGATCGGATCCGGCGCCATCGCCGGGTGGCTCCGAGGAACCTGTCGAGCTCGTCCCGGTTGAACATGAGGAAGTCGAAGATGTCGTGCGGCGGGTCGCCGTCCCACGTGTGCGCCTCCGGGAGGTGCATGAAGAACTGCGACTCGACGAGGTGCTCGATGCGCGGACGGAAGGCGCTGTGCTTCTGGAGCGTCCGGTAGAGCAGGCTCGAGCCGGACCGCCGGCCGCCGACGATGAAGACCGGATCGCGCAGTTCGTCACCTTCGTCGCGCACCGAGCCGACGGTAGCCGACCACCGCGATCAGCCGAGCGGGCGCGGCGCCAGTCCACGGCCGCGCCATCGGCCCATGGCCACGCCGCAGGCGTACACCGCCGCCCGAGCCGCCGGCTCCTCCCATCCGCGGCGGAGGTCGGCGGCGACGCGGCGCGCGCCATGGTCCCAGAGGCGACGGCGGAGCATCGCGCGCGCGACCGCGCGGTCCAGGTCGCCGGCGAGCGCGCACAGCACCCCCGAACCGAGGCCGTAGCCGTAGAACATCCGCAACGTCGCGAGGTGTGACCGCTCGTCGTGGTGGTCGACGAGCGCGGACGGGACGTGCACGCCGCTCCACCCTCCTCGGAGCAGGCGCAGGAACATGTCGTGCTCCTCGCCCGAGGGCACCGGGGCGCCGGCCCCGAGCCGTGGGTCGAAGCCGCCGACGTCGAGCGCCGGTCGACGACGCACCGCCATGTTGGCGCCGGAACCCATGGCGAGTGGATCGTCGGGCCACTGCCAGCGCCGCGCGCCGAGTCCGACGACATCGGCCGCCGTCCCCCCACCCGCGCCGTGCAGCGGACCGGTGGCGAAGCCGACCCGGTCGTCCGCGAAGGGGGCCGCCAGCGCCTCCACCCAACCCGGAGCCGGCCGGCAGTCGTCGTCGGTGAACGCGACGACCTCGCTGTCCATCCGCTCGATGGCGACGTTGCGCGCCACCGAGAGTCCGGGCACGTCGGAGCGGACGTAACGCACGCCGGCGTCCTCGGCCACCCGTCGCGTTCGGTCGTCCACGCTCGCCGAGTCGACGACGAGCACGTCGATCCCGGGCGGGACGACGGGTCGCAACGCTCGGAGCGCCCCCTCGAGCGCCCGCGGCCGATCGCGGCTCGCGATCGTGACGCCGACGCTGGGTGCGAGCGACGCAGACCGGACCATCAGTGCAGGGTAGGAGCTACGGTGCGGGCCCGCATGGCCGTACCGCTGCCCGCCGACTACCGGCTCGCGCCGAGCCCCGGCACATGGATCGAGAGCGGACGCGTGCAGGGTGGCGTCCCACGGGTGCGGATCGATCTCGAACCTCGAGCAGCCGCGGCCGTGGCGGCACTGCTCAACGGCGTACCCGTCGGCAACGTCACGGTCGGCGACGTCGTCGTCGACGATCTCGCCCGCCGCCTGTGCCTGCTCGACATCGCCACGGCACGCCCCGGCGGTCGCACACCCGACGCCACCATGAGGGTGGCGGGGGTCATACCGGCGCGGAACGCCACGGCCACCATCGCCGCAGCGGTGCGTTCGCTCGGCGCCGCCGACGAGGTGGTCGTCGTCGACGACGGGTCGACCGACGACACGGCGGCCGCCGCCGAAGCCGCCGGTGCACGCGTCGTCCGGCTCGATACGTCCGGTGGGCCGGCGGCGGCGAGGAACGAAGGCGTCCGGCACACCGACGCCGACGTGATCGTCTTCCTCGACGCCGACGTGGAGGCCGACCCGTCGTGGATCGATCCGCTCCTCGCGCACCTCGCCGATCCGCTGGTCGCGGGTGCGGCGCCACGGGTGCGGACCCTCGGCGGCGACTCGCTCGTCGGCCGGTACGAGGCGTCGTCCGGCGCGCTCGACCTCGGCACCGAACCGGGCACCGTCCGCCCGACGGGACGGATCCCCTTCGTGTCGACGACCGCGCTCGTCGTGCGCCGGAACCGCTTCCTGGAGATCGGAGGCTTCGACGACGACCTTCGGTTCGGCGAGGATCTCGACCTCGTGTGGCGGCTCGCTGCGAGCGGAACCCCGGTGCAGTACGAGCCGGCGTCGTGCGTCCGACACCACCACCGCTCCACAGTCGACGCCCACCTGCGCAACCAGTACGCCTACGCGACGGCCAGCGGGGAGCTCGAGCGACGGCACGGCCGCCCGCGAGCGTGCCTGGCGCCACCGCTGCTGGCGACCGGTGCGCTGGCCGCCACGCTCGGCGCCCGGCGCCCGGGCATCGCCCTCGCGGGGCTGGGATTCGCCCGCACGGCCTGGCAGCTGCGACGGCTCGGCGTGGCCGCCGACGACGCCATCGCCCTCGCCGCGCGCGCCTCGATCGACGCGGCTCGCGGCCTCGCGGCCTCGATCTCGCGACCGTGGCTGCCTCTTGCCGTGCTGGTCGCGTCCCTGCACCCGCCGGCGCGGCTCCCGGTGGGAGCGGCGGTGCTCGGCCGGTGGGGTTCGCTCCTGGCGAGGCGGGAGAGCATCGATGGCGCCGCGTCCTGGTTGCTCGTGCGCGCCCTCGAGGACGCGGCGCACAGCGCCGGCACGCTGCGGGGCTGCATGACCGCACGCCGCGCCGGCCCGCTGCTCCCCGCCCGTCCAGCCACGCCCACGACGACCGCGTCGGACCTCGGAATCGAGCTCGTGCTGCCGTGAGCACCGTCGACGTGTCCGTGATCATCCCCGCCCACCGGTGCGGACCCGAGCTCGACACGGCCCTGGCCTCTGTCGCCGGTCAGACCGTCTCCCCATCCGAGGTCGTCGTCACCGACGACGCGTCCGGGGACGGCACACCCGATGTCGTCCGGGCCTGGGCCGATCGTCTCCCGGTACAAGTCGTCGAGCTCACCGAGAACGGCGGCCCCGGACGGGCCCGGCGCGAGGCCGTGGCGAAGTCGACGGGCTCACGGATCGCGCTCCTGGACGCAGACGACGTCTGGTTGCCCGACCACCTCGAGACGCTCGTTCGATGCCACGACGAGCACGGCGGTTTGGTGACCTCCGATCCGCTGCGATGGATCCCGGGGCGGGCGGTGGCGTCCCGGGGTGTCGAGGCGTCGATGCCGGTGCCCCCGGCGGATCGCCAGCGCGCTGCGATCCTCGACCACGACTTCGTGTTCATCGGGTCGCTGTTCACCCGTGCCGCGCTCGAGGAGGCGGGCGGCTTCCGCGACTTCCGCGGCCCCGAGGACTGGGACCTGTGGATCCGCATGATCCGCAACGGGGTCGTGGTCACGCGGGCCGATCACCCGACGGTCCTCTACCGCCTGAGCGCGACCAGCGTCTCCGCCGACCACCGGATGGTCGCCGAGGAGCGGCGGGTCGTGCTCGCCGCGCTCGACGAGTCCACGAACGACGCGGATCGCTCCGTGCTCGAGCGGACCCTGCGCCGCGTCGACGCCAAGGGCGCCATGTACCGCGCCCACGAACTCGCGCGCGTCGGCCGCAGTTGGGCAGCGAGGAGAGCTGCTCTCGGCGGACTCCGGGGGCCGGGCAGGATTCCATCGCGCTGCATCGCACTCGCGGTCGCTCCGCGCAGGGCCACCGCGGCCCGCGACCGGCGCGTGCACGACCCCCGCTGGTGGCTGCGTGTGTGACCCATGACCAGCGGAAGCGTCGTCATCGACGCCGACGTCCTCGGCCGCAACCGCACCGGCGACGAGACGTACGTCCGCGGACTGCTGGGCGAGCTCGCCGCCGCGGCACCCGATCTCGATCTGGCCGCCGCGACCACCCGACCGGATCTCGTCCCGACGGGGATCAGGAGTCTCGATGTCGGTGGTCGCGGTCAGCTCCTGCGCCTGCTGGTCGATCTGCCGGCCGCGCTGCGGGCGTCGGGAGCCGATCTGTTCCACGGCAACTACTTCCTCCCGCCACGCTGGCGCGGGCGGTCCGTGGTGACCGTCCATGACATCTCCTTCGCCCGCCATCGGGACTTCATGCCCAACTCGGACCTCCTCGCGTTCCGGACCCTGGTGCCCCGGGCCATGCGCCAGGCTGACCGCGTGCTCACCGTCACCGAGTGGGCCCGAGAGGACATCCTCGACCGCTACGGGCTGAACGAGGAGAACGTGGTGGTGACGCCGAATGGACTCGACGGGGACCTCCGGCCGGACGGTCCGGTCCCCGACCGTCCGCCCTACCTCTTGTTCGTCGGCGGACTCCAACGACGGAAGGACCCCGTGACCGCGGTGCGCGCGCTGGCCAGACTGCCCGAACGGCTCGACCTCGTCATCGCCGGACGCGACCGGGGCGAAGGACCCGCGGTGCGGGCGGCGATCACCGAGCACGAACTCGACGACCGCGTGCACCTGCTCGACTACGTCACGCGTGACGACCTGCTCGCCCTCTACCGGGGTGCTGAGGCGCTGGTCTTCCCGTCCCGCTACGAGGGGTTCGGCCTGCCCGTGCTCGAGGCCATGGCCTGCGGAACGCCGGTGGTCGCAGCCGACACCACCTCGATCCCCGAGGTGGCCGGCGGCGCCGCGGTGCTCGTCCCACCGGGCGACACCGACGCGCTCGCCGACGGCGTGGTGCGGGCGCTCGACGAGGCCGCGACGCTGGTGGCCGCGGGACTGCGCAGGGCTGCCGAGTACCGCTGGTCCGCCACGGCCGAGCGTACGGCGAACGTCTACCGCGAGGTGCTCTCGTGACGGCAGCGGCGCGGGTGGAGGCCGTGGTCGTCACCCACGGGCCCGACGACGACCTCGACCACTGCCTCGACGCCCTCCTCGGTCAGGTTTCACGGATCGTGATCGTCGCCGACCTGCCCGGCGTGCCGGCAGTGCCGCCGCCCGGGTGCATCCGCTACGACAACCGCCGGTCTGTCGGATTCGCGACAAATGTCAACTTCGGGGTGAAACGAACCGATAGCGAGTTCGTGGTGATCTGCAACCCCGACGCCGTCGCCTCACCGGGCACGGTCGACGAACTCGTGTCCTTCGCCGACGCTCACTCGGACGGTGCCGTCTTCGGACCGGAGCTGCGCTACCCCGACGGGTCCTGGCAGCCATCGCGTCGCGCGTTCCCCACGGTGCTCGGCACGCTCGTGCGACGGACACCGCTGCGGCTCCTGCTCGATCCCCGGTCCCGTCAGCGCGCGCACTACCTACTCGACGAGCGACCGACCCGGCCCTCGCTCGCGGACTGGTTGCTCGGGGGCTTCCTGCTGGTCCGCCGGAGCCACTTCGACGCGCTGGGCGGCATGGATGAGGCGTACCGCCTCTACGGCGAGGACATCGATCTCGGCTACCGGGTGCACCGGGCGGGCTGGGAGAGCTGGCTCGTCCCCTCAGCAACGGTGACCCACCGCTACCACGCAGTCATCGACGAGCGATTCCTCACCCGGCGCACCTGGTGGCACCTGCGAGGCATGACCCACTTCGTGCGCCAACACCCCGAACGACTCCGAGCCCTCCGGTGAACCCCCCATGAACGAGACCACCCATTCACACCCCGGCCGCCGACGGCTCCGGGTACCGCTCGTCCTCACCGCCGTGGCGGCGCTGCTCGCGGTGCTCACGGTCCGTCCGACCGAAGCTGCGACCGACGATCCGCTCGCGCACGTCCGGCTCACGCTCGACAGCACGTCCGATTGGTCCACCGCGCAACTCAGTGGAGTCGAGGTCGTGACGGCCAACGTCGTGCCGGGCCCGGGGGACGACCGCGCCTACCTCACCGGCGCGTCGCTGACGGTGGTCGGAACCGCCCCGTCGACGGCCACCGTCGACCTCCTGGTCCGGGTCTCGGATCGGGTCGCGTTGCGCCTCGACAAGGGCTACGACGGCACCGCGACGGCGAGGCTCGAACGGATGGACACGCCCCCGGTGGGCCTCGCGAAGCTCGATGACGACCTCCACACCGGCGACCACCAGGTGGTCACGATCGAGCTGGCGCCCGAGCAGCTGATCGGCGACGGCGTCACGGTGCCTGTGGTCGACGATCGCCGCCTCACCCTCGCGTTCTACTACCCATGGTGGCCCGACGGCTCGATGCGGTCGCGACCGTTCCTCGATCGTCCGGCGTCGGCGTGGCGCACGGATGACCCCGGCGACGTCTCCGTCATGGTCGACCAGGCCAGGGGCGCCGGACTCGACGGCTTCCTCGTCTCCTGGGGAGGCGAGGAGACCGACGGCGAGGAGCTCGACCTGGTCATGGACGCGGCGGCGGCGCGTGGGGACTTCTCGGTCGGCGCGCTGCTCGAGTTGCTGCCCCATGTCCACGACGACGTGCTCGGGCGATCGCACCTCGACGTGCAGGCTGCCGTGACGGCGGCGCGTGCCGCGCTCGATCGGTCCTCCCGCAAGGAGTACCTGCACGTCGGTGATCGACCGGTGCTCGCGGCGTTCGGAGTCGACCGGGTGCCCGAGGCTGAGTGGCAGCGGTTCCGCCAGGCACTGGCCCCTGTCGATCCCTTCCTGCTGGGTGACTCGACGGACCCGTCGCGCGGACTCGACGGTGTGTACCTCTACGACCCGAACGAACCGTCTGCGGCCGAACTGGAATCCCGTTACCAGGGCATCTACCGCTCGACGCACCTGTCGCCGATCGTGCACCCGGAGCTCCCGGTCCGTCTCTTCGCCGCGACGGTCTCGCCCGGCAAGGGCATGACCCTCGCCGCTCCGACCCGGACCCGCAACCGGGAGAGCGGCGCACGCTACGACAGACTCTGGCGGATCGCGACCCGGAGCCATCCGGAGTGGATCCTCGTCACCTCGTGGAACGAGTGGTACGAGTCGACGCACATCGCGCCGTCGGCCGACTACGGCTGGGAGGCCCTCCAGCAGACCACGACCTGGACGTCACGCTTCCACGGCTGACCGGCGACGATCGCGGTGGGCCCCGCGGCACCAACGTCCCCCCGGCTCGACCCGTACACTCCATCCGCCTCACCAGACCACCCCGGTAGCCACCGTGAACACCTCCTCACTGACAGACGACACGGGCGAAGACCGCTCGCCTGAGCTCCGGTCCCGCCTGCCCAGGAACGTGGGTCGCCTCGTCGTCATCGCGCTGGTCGGGGTGGTCGCTGCAGCGATCGCCGGCCTGGTCACACTCGCAGGCGACCCCGTCTACCGCAGCCAGACCCTGCTGTCGATCGACCAACCCGCTGCCCTTGCGGCGAGCACTGACGGCGGACTGCTCGACAAGCTCTCGCGACTGCGGATCAAGTACACCGACCTGATCGCCACCCCCGAGGTCGCGACCGACGCCGCCGACGAGCTCGGTCTGCCCGTGGGGAAGGTGATCGGCTCGCTGTCCGCCAGCGCCCCGCCGCTCAGCCTGACGGTCGTCATCGCCGCGCGCGCCGGCGACGACGAACAGGCCGTCGCCATCGCCAACGCGGCGGCCGACTCGCTGGTCGCCTACGTGGCCGACGAGCTCGAGGCCGCCGATGTCCCGCCGGCCCAGCGGTACGAGTTCACCGTGCTGACGCCCGCGGTCGGTGCCGCCAAGATCGAACCCACGAGTGACGCGGCCGTCCGGGCGGCGATCTCGTTCGGCCTGCTGACGCTCGGCGCCTCATACGTCGCCTTCGAGCTGCTCGGAACGGTGTTGAACCGGCAAAGCGCGACCAGCTGACCGCCGATGGAGGCCATCGCCCTCTACGCGCTCACCGGGCTCCTCGTCCTCCTGGTCGCCCGACTGCGCTTCGAGTGGGCGCTCGGTGTCGTGGTCGGGTGCCTGCTGCTCGTCCCCGCCTACCTACTGCTGCCGTTCACCGGCTTCGCGGGAACGAGGGTGACGCGCATCGTGTTCCTCGCGTTCGCCATGTCGTTCCCGGCGCGGGTCCGTCGTGGAGAGATCGACCGACAGGCGCTCCGACCGCCACCGCTGCTGATCGCGCTGGTCATGGCGGCCGCCCTTCTTGCCGTCACCGGCATCGGGTTCGCCGGGACCGACCTCACCCTTCGGTCGACCTTCGAGGTCTGGCTGATCTTCGTCGACCAGCTCACGATGCTCGTGATCGGCGTTGTCGCCTGCCGGGTCCTGGGGGCTCGTCGGGTCGCCGACATCGTGCTCCTCGGGCTCGGTACCGCTCTGCTGATCGGCGCGTGGGAGCACGTGTCGGGGCGAAGCTGGTCACAGCTGTTTCCCGTGCCCGGCTCGCAGTCCAGGATTCTGCTCAACCCGCTCGAGCAACGGGGCGGTGCCCGCGTGCGAGCCGGCGCGCTCTTCGCGCTGGAGTTCGGCTGGGTGATCGCCGTCATCGTGCCGCTTGCGTTCCAGCGACTCGTCGGGCACCTCTCCGGACGGTGGCGGACGGCGGTACTCGTGCTGCTCGCCGGAAGCGGCAGCGTGCTGGTGTGGACCCGGTCGCGCAGCGCCCTGGTGGCGTGCGCCGCGGCGGTCGTGCTGCTCCTGGTCGTCTCCGGGTTCCGACGACGCGTGGCGTGGCCGATCATCGCAGCTGCGGTGGTAACGGGGATCTTCCTCCTGTCGACGAGCGCCGTCGACAACATCTACGACCTCGACCGTCCGGCCGAAGCGACGACGCAGGACGTACGCATCGATCGGCTGCCCGGGATCCTCGCCGAGGTCGCCCCCCAGCCGCTCGACGGGCTCGGTCTCGGCGGACTGCGGTCCCGTGGCTACGTCACCCCGGACGACGGGTGGCTCCTCCTGTACACCGACACTGGAGCGGTCGGTCTCGCTGCGTACGCCGCCACCGTGCTGCTGGCCATCGTGACTGCGGCACGGGCGCTTCTCCGGTCACCACCCGGCGAGCGCCGTGACCTGGCCGCGGCGATCGTTGCCGGACTGGTCGTGTGGGTCGGCGCCAACGCGGCGTACGACGCCGCGAACCTCGCCCTGTCCGGACCGCTGTTCTGGCTCATCGCGTCCATCGGCCTGGTCCTCGGTGAGCAGGCGCCACCCGCCCGACCACCTCACCGCTCCGCGCATGTCGTGGCGGCGGGGACCGCAGCGATCCTGCTGATCGCCGGGTGCGCGCTTCCGTTCGTCTACCCGGAGCATGTCAGTCGCACGTACCAGTTCCAGGACGTTCCCACGAAGATCCTGGCCAACACCTCGGCGGACTACTCACGACCGGCGTTCTCGGCGGAGACGACCGTGTGCGACGCGATGAACGCGCTCGACGAGACCGAGCCGGGGCGGATCACCTGCATTCGTCCGGGGGCGTACCAGCAGAACTCGGGTGACTACTCGGTGTACGTGCCGGGGGTCGGACGGCTGCGCACCGAGGCCGGAAGCACGGCGCAGCTCGACGAGCTGGAGGAGCGGATGCTCGACGTCGGTTCGCGCCTGGTGCACTTCGAGTTGCGCCGGACGTCGGGCGACGTCCGGGGGCTGCCGGCGCCGATCGCCACGGCACCGGTGTGGATCGCGATCGCATTGGTGATCCTGATCACGTTCCGTCCGTCCGCTTCGATGTCGGCGTCCGCCCGGAGAGATGACCGTCGTGCACCGGCACGAGCAGACCGACCGCGGTTCCGGACACGACCGCCGACGCCCACGTCAGCCGACTGAGGAGTCCGAACCGATACCGCCGGCGGGTGTCGCCGACGAGATCGCGCAGCAACCGACGCACCTCGTAGGCGACCACGCGCCGGGCTCGGCCCCGGTCGGCGCGCAGCACCTTCGACAGGCGGACGCCGTACCCGATGCCGTAGTCGACCTCGAGACGCAGGAGCTCCCGGCGCGATCGCCACTGATCGTGCAGGACGACGGCGTCGGACGCGTGCCATCCCGACCCGGGCTGAACCGACGTCTGGCGCAGGACCCGATCGATCAGGTCGAGGTCCTCGGCGGCGCGGAACCGGCCGCCGGCGCCCAGCAGGACGTCGAAGCCACCGACGGACACCAGT
This sequence comes from uncultured Acidimicrobiaceae bacterium, assembly GCA_963800295.1. Lineage (GTDB taxonomy): Bacteria > Actinomycetota > Acidimicrobiia > Acidimicrobiales > Salinilacustritrichaceae > Salinilacustrithrix. The sequence goes on along the minus strand of CAWDAJ010000001.1, from coordinate 230,740 downwards.
GCCTCGCGACGGACGGCGAGGTTCGCCGAGGCGCCGACGTTGCCGACGAACGATCCGTCGAATCGGCCCCCGGGGACGTCATCGGTGACCGCCACCGCGCGCTCGAGTCCCTCCGCCGCACCGGCGCGCACCGACCCCGTCACGAGCACGACGTCGGGATCCGCGAAAGGTGCGACGATGCGGGCTGCCCAGTCCGGCGCGACGCGGACGTCGTCGTCAACGAAGGCCACGAGGGGGGTCGCGGCGGCGAGGGCACCGGCATTGCGCGCCCGGCTCGCACCGGGACGCTCGCACCGCACGAGGGCGGCCGCACCTCCGACGACGGTCGCCATGGCGTGCGCGTCGGTGGAGGCCGAGTCGACGACCACGACGGCGCCCGGAGCAGGGTCCAGCGCGGCGATGGCGGCCAGGCACCTCGCCAGTCGGTCCGGCCGGTCGCGGGTGGGGACGACGACCGTGAGCTCGTCGAGCCTGGTCACAGCAGTGACTCGTACACCGCGAGGAGCCTGCCGGCGGCGATCTCCGGCGCCCATCGCTCGACAGCCCGCTGCGCCGCGGCCCGACCGAGCGCCTCCAGTCGACTCCGGTCGCCGAGCAGGCCGTCGAGCGCCGATGCCAGCGCAGCCGGATCGCCTGCGGGAACGACGACCCCGACCTCGGGGTCGACACCCTCGGTCACCCCCGGACGATCGCTCACGACCACGCCCCGGCCCGTCGCCATGGCATCGATGACGCTGAGCGTCGGTCCTCCGCCCTCCACGCCGAGGGACGGCACGACGACGACCGCCGCACGGCGGAGCTCGGACGGGACGTCATCCGGGTCGACCTGACCGGCGGTGACGACCCGGTCGGCGAGTCCGGCGCACCTGGCGGTGCGTTCGATCTCGCTCCTGAGCGGCCCATCCCCCACGAACCGCACCACCACGCCTGGATGGCGCTCGGCGATGCGTGTCCAGGCCTCGAGGAGCACCTGGGGGCCCTTGTGCGTGCGGAGGCTGCCGACGTACACCACCTCGTCGCCGAGCTCCGCGGCCGACACCGTGGCCGCGGCGTTCTCGACGTGGTGCACCGAGGGGAACCCGGCGGCGCGGAGCGCGTCCGCCAAGGCCCGGCTGGGCGCCACGGTGGCGTCCACGGAGCGGCGCAGGCGGACCCGGGCGAGGAGGTTCTTGGCGGAGCGGAGCGCGACGTCCGGCGCCCAGGGCGACCGGTCCTGATCCAGACCGAAGCGGATCCCGAGAAGACGGGGATCGTGCACGGTGAGCACGGACGGCACTCCGAGGCCGACGACGGATGTCGACAGCTCATTGAGCAGGTTGTGGTAGTGCACCACGTCCGGTCCGAAGGACCGGACCACGCGTCGGAGCTCGGCGCGAGCGAACGGATCCCAGAGATCCAGCACCCTCCGCACGCCCCCGTGCCGGCGCTCCGGGAAGAAGGTATGCACCCGGCATCCGAGCGCGGTCAGGGCGTCGGCGAGGCGGCCCACGTGCACCTCGGCGCCGCCGGTGGGCCCCGGGGGCAGGTCGTTGACCAGCAGGACGCGCACCCGACGTCAGAGCACCAGACGCCGGTGCCGAATGCTCCCCTCGATGAGGGAGAGCGCACCCGCGGCGTCTACGAAGGCGAGCTGCGCGAGGCGGACCGCGGTACTGCGTCCGCCGTGGTTCCGCGTCCTCCCTACGGCCAGCCCGAACCAGGGAAGCGACCCGGCGAGCCACCGTGCACGACGCGACAGCACGGTGGCGACGACGGCCAGCGCGGCGAGGTCGAAGGCGGCGGTCTCCCGGGTGAGGAACCAGCGGTGCCACAGGGCGTCGGCGAGTGGCGGGCACCGTCGGGCGAGGGCGGGGAACCCGGCCAGGTTGCGCATCTCCCGCACGTGGTCCTCGTAGCCGGCCGGCAGGTAGCGGTGGTGCACCAGCGCGTCACCGGCGAAGACCCGGTGGCCCCCGGCGGCGAGCACCGCTGTCCCGAGCAGCACGTCCTCGCCGAAGGCGCGTCCCCCCGGACGTGCCGAGATGGCATCGGACTCGTCGAAGCCGCCCGCGGCCGCGAACGCCTGGCGCCGGTAGGCGATGTTGCACGTCTCGAACAGCGGCGTCGGCTCGACGATGCGAATCGTGCGCGCCCACGCACCCGCTCCGTCACGACTCGGGTCGGGTTCGGTGCGTCCCTGCACCACATCGGCGCCGCCTGCCGCTGCGGCGAGGACCGCCTCGAGCCAGCCCGGCGCCGGGAGGCAGTCGTCGTCAGTGAAGGCCAACAGCGGAGCGCGGGACACGGACACCGCGACGTTCCGGGCACCGGCCGGGCCGACGTTGGTGTGGAGCCGGCACGCGGTCATCCGCAGGTGGGTGCGCGCGACCAGGTCACGGAGCACCTCCCAGGTGTCGTCCGACGAGCCGTTGTCGACCACCACGACCTCGAACCGCTCCGCCGCAAGGGACTGAGAAGCGAGACGTTCCACCAGGGTGGAGAGGAACGATGACCGGTCGAAGGTGGGCACGTGGACGGTGACCTCCACCGGTCGGCCCGCCTCCCAGCTCGCGCTCGAGCAGGACTCGACCGGAGCCGGACGACGGGCCGAGGCGGGCGTCGAGGCGCTTCGGACGTCCGGCACCCGCCAGACTCTAGGCGTGGGTCCCAGACACCGGATAGCCCAACTCGTCCGACAGCTCCTCCCCGTGGGTCTCCTCGCCGTACTCCTGCGCGCCCGCTCGCGTGCCCGCCGCTTCGTGGCGGGAGCATGTCTGGTGGCGCTGTGGACGACCGTCTACGCGCGCTATCGCTCCGGGGGGCGCGCCCGCACCGCACGCGAGTACGACCTGCTGCGAACGGCGAGCATGGAGGCGTACTCGCGCCACTACAACGAGCGCGTCCCCACGATCGAGGAGGAGTTCGACCTGTGGGGCGAGTACCACCAGCATCGGCACGAGATGCGCTACGACCTCGTTGCGGACGCGGTTCGAACGCACCTTCCCGCCGGAGGCCGCGTGCTGGACGTGGGCTGTGGCTCCGCGCTCGTGGCGGACCGCATCGCGGATCTCGACGCCACCTACGTGGGCGTCGACTACGGCGGGCACCACGCGGCGTACGCCGGGACGCGTCTGTCCGAGGCTGGTCAGCCCCTCCGGTCCGTGATCGGACGCTGCGACGGCGAACTGCTGCCGTTCCCCGACGAGACCTTCGACGTGGTCGTGATGAGCGAGGTCATCGAGCACCTCATGCGTCCCGAACGCGCCACCTGGGAGGTCGCCCGGGTGCTGAAGCCGGGCGGCGTGTTCGTCATGACCACCAACAACGCCTCCGAGATGCCGCTCCGCTCGCCGCTCACCCACCTGTTCGCCTGGCTCGAGAAGCTCATCGGCGCTCGGCTGCCGTCGCTCATCTCCGTACGGCCCTGGATCTGGCCGGAGCCCGTCGACCCTTCCATCGTGTCGACCGGTGATGCCGTCTACGTACCGCACACCCACCACATCTACGCCGAGACGCGCGCGCTGTTCCGGGCGGCCGGACTGGAGACCTTCCACTGGTCGAGCTTCGAGTTCCCGCCCCCGCAGGCGGAGTTCGGTCAGTGGCTGGACGCGCAGGGCGAGCGGGGACAGCGGGCCGTTGACGTCATCGAAGCCGTCTGCCAACGCCTCCCCGGCGTCAACAAACTCGGGTGCCACATCTTCCTGCACGCCCGGAAGGCCGGACCGCCCTCCGACCCGGCGCCGCCCGCCGGTGTGTGGAACGGTCCGTTCTCCCCCGGGGCGACACCACCGTCGGGGGCCCGCTAGGTGTCACTGATCTCCTGGGCCCACGATCTCCTGCTCGCGGCCCGCCGGGCGAGGGCCATCGTGCGGATCCGCGCATCGGCACGGCTCGCCGGCGCCGACCTCGACCTCCGGGTGGCGAAGACGGCGCGCATCGGTCGGATCACCGTCCGGCTCGACCCGACCGGCCCCTCGCAGCTGCACATCGGTGAGCACACCACGCTCGACGATGGTGTGGAGATCCGGCTGCGTGGCGGGTCCGTCCGCATCGCCGACTGGGTCGAGATCCGCAGTGGGGTCCGGCTCATGGCCTCCGGGACCCTCGAGGCGCTCGGGCAGAACGTGCTGTCCTGGGGCATGGTGGTGCACTGCGACGAGTCGGTGGTCCTGGGACGGCGGTCGACATTCGGTGAGTACGTGACGGTGACCGACTCCACGCACGAGCACGTCGAGGGTGGGTGGCACGTCGACCAGATCCGGACCTCGCCGGTCCGCGTCGGCGAGGACACTTGGGTCGGCGCGAAGGCCACCATCGGCCGTGGTGTCGCCGTGGGCGACCAGTGCGTGATCGCCGGAAGCGCGGTGGTGGTCCGCGACGTCCCCGACCACCACGTGGCACTCGGGGTCCCGGCCGACGCGCGGCCGCGCACGCGCTGAGCGGAGGCGGGCGTCTCACCGCCGCACAGGTCATCGGCGCCAGTTCGACAGGTCGCGTCCGAGACGACGCTCGAGCTCGTCGATCGACGCGGCGTAGTGATCGAGCAGTTCGGCGCGCAGGTGCTCGGGCATCGGCGGAGGCCGGCGCTCGGTCCGGTTCCAGCGATCCAGGGCGTGGGCAAGCCGAGGCGCCCGGCGGAACAGGTGCAGGCGGAGCGTCCAGTACCGGAGCGGGAACGAGCGCAACGTCCCCGTGACGTTGGACGCCTGACCGAGCTGGTGGTGACCAGCAGCCGGATCGAGCCCGAGGAAGCGGCACGTGCGGTCGTGGGTCGCCTCCGGGTCCGCGCGGAGATCATCGTGGAGCAGCACGAGCACGCGGTCGTCGGGGAACGAGCGGACGACACGGTCGAGAACGGGCGGGTACACGCCGGTGTCGATGTGGTCGTACGGGAGGTCGGACCGTCCGGCGAGCTCGTCACTCACGGCCCGCTCGAGGGACCGGGGCTCCATGCCAAGTGAACGCAGGTACCAGTAGCCCGACCACAGCCGCTCGACGGGATGCCGGAGGAGCAGCACGATCCGTGCGTCGGGCACGGTCGACGCCAGATGTTCGAACCAGTCGTCGCGGAGCGCATAGGTCGGTGTCGCGTCCATGACGATCGGGCAGTCGCCACCGACGGGAAAGTGGCCGCGGTACCAGTCGAGGCCCTCCGAGGCTCGTTCGTCGAAGAAGTGGACCTCCTTGTCCGCGGGCAGGTACACGTCCGGACGCGTCGCGAGGCCGCGAGCCAGCGCGCTCGTTCCCGCCTTGGGAACGCCAACGAGGAACACGTTCGGGAGGCGACCCATTGCGGGTCTCCCGGTCATCGCACGAGCTCCGCGTGGATCGCCGACACCCTCGAGGCGACGGCCCGTACGTCCTGGGTCGCGACCCTGGCCGGGCCCGCCCGGCCGAGGCGCTCAGCCAGAGAATCGTCGCGCAGCACGGTGATCAGCGCGTCGGCCAGCGCCCGCGGATCGGCTTCGGGGACCACGATCGCCGTCTCGCCGGCGGTTACGTACTCAGGGATGCCGCCATGATCCGTCGTGACCACCGGCCGCCCGGAGGCCTGCGCTTCGAGGTTGACCATGAGCAGCGTCTCGGCCACGTCGTCGGTGGCGGTCCGGCTGGGGCTCACCACCACGCGGGCCTCCCGGAGCGCGTCGCGCACCCTCTCACGGTCGGGACGGACCTCGACGGTCGCGCCGATGGAGCGCGCCAGGTGCTCGAGCGGCCCGAAGCCGAGCACGCGCAGAGAGGACCCGGGCACCGCCTCGCGTACGCGAGGCCACGCCTCGGCGAGCACGTCGAGGCCCTTCTTCTCGACGAACCGCCCGACGAACACGACCTCGGGGCGGGGAGGCAACGGCGAGGGCGAGAAGAAGCCGGTGTCGATGCCGCTGCCGATGACGTGCACGTGATCGGAGCGCGCCCCGAGCTCGAGGACCCTCGGCACGAGGAACCGCGACGGCACGATCACCTCGGCGCGTCCGAGGAGGCTGTCGTAGACACCCGGCCGGTCGTCGACCCAACCGAAGACGTCGTGACCGTGGAGCGACACGACGAGCGGGAGCCGCATCCGACCCGCCGCGCCGGCGACGCGGACGAGCTCGTAACCGTGGTGTGCGTGGATCACCTCGGCGCGGTGACGTACCGCGAGCGCGCCCAACCACACGGTCGCCGCCCGCTGCCTCCAGCGGACCGGGACCCGACCCAGCCGGGGGTGCAACGGGACGAGTCGGTCGACAGGGAAGCGATCCAGGTTCTCCGGCTCTTGGTCGGAGACCACGAAGGAGCGTCCGGGCAGGTGCCGCACGAGGTCCCACACGAACGGCTCGGAGGCAGGGAGCCAGCGGTGGTGGAAGTGCATCACCCGCGTCATGCGCCGATCACCGGGAGCCGGCGGTCGGGTGGCAGCTCGCCGGCGAACCGGGCGGCGGCGGCGAGGTGCCACGCCTCGAAGGTGTCGGCCAACCGGTCGGTGGTCATCGCGGCGGCCAGATCGTGGCCGTGCCGGCGCAGCTCGCGCCGCAATTCGGGATCGCCGGCGAGCTCCTCGACCGTTGCGGCGAGCGCCTGGGCGTCGCCCGGCGGATACCGCAGGCACGTCCGGCGATCGACGAGGAATGCACCGCTCCCCCCGGTGCCGGTGCCGACGACGGGGGTACCGCACGCCATCGCCTCGATGGGGGTCAGCCCGAACGGCTCGTCCCACTCGCTGGTGAACAGCAAGGCGTCGGCCCCCCGGTACACGGCCGCGAGCTCCGAGCGGCGGACCGCGGTGATCGTGACCCGTTCGGTGAGCCCGTGGCCGTTCGCCCGGTCGCGGATCGCGTCCGCAGCGTCTCCCACACCCACGAAGGTGAGCGTCGCCGCCGACGGCAGGCGGGCGAGCGCGTCGACTGCGGTCAGCACACCCTTGCGTTCGTCGAGCCGTCCGACGTACAGGAGCGACCAGTCGAACGCGTCGTCGGGCTCCGGCTCCACCAACGGGAAGTCGTCCGGTTCGATCCCGCTGTGCACGACCGTCGAGATCGGGAAGCCGAACGGGGAGCGCGACCGGCAGGCGTCGCGGGTGTACTCGGACACGAAGCACCACGCGCCCGTCGGACCGAGGTCCACCGGCGCGCTCGGGGTGCGGAGGAGCGCCTCGGCAACCGCAGCCAGGCGCGGCCGGCGGGTGAACAACCGACCCCAGGCGTCCATCGCCGGCGCGTACACCGGCCACTCGTCGCAGACCGCGAACACCATCGGGATGCCGCGCTCGGCGACGGTGCGCAGCAGGCCGAGTGACATCGCGCCAACGTTCCAGACCGACACGACCTCGGGTCGGTGCTCGTCGAGCAGGGCGCGGAGAAGACGATCGTTCCGGCGTTCGATGCGGATGCGATCGCGCAGAGGCGGACTGACGAGCTCGTGGTCGGCCCAGTACCAGTCCAGGACCCGGTGCACCGGGTGCTCGATCGCCACCGCACCGCCGACCGCCCCGGGGAACCGGGTCGTGGTGGTGACCACCGCGACCTCGTGGCCACGCTCGACCAGACGCCGCATGACGTCGTGACAGGACCACTCGTAGCCACCCAGCGCGTGCGGCGGGTACAGGTTCGAGATCGTGAGGATCCTCGTCACGGGTCGGACACGACGTCTCGATCAGCGACCCTGGGCAGGACGTACCAGACCAGCTCGTCGATGCGCCCGCCGTACCGCGTCACGACCAGCACCCGGTCGTGGCCCACCCCCTCGGCATCCCACGTGGCGACCACGGTGAACGCCGGGATCCCCGGGTGCACGTCACCGCGCAACTGCCTCCCCCTCAGCGCGGGGTCGGCCGCCCACACGGTGCCGAGCCGACGCACCGCGGCTGGTCCGCGCTCTTCCCAGCTCCGAGCCCCGTCGATGACCCTGATGCGCGGATCGGGACCGAAGTGGCGGGACAACTCGTCGAACCGGTGCGCGGCCACGTCGTCGAGCAAGCCATCGAGCGCCGACATGCTCCGGTCGAACCGCCTGAGCAGCTCCCGCTGGAACGCCGCGTCGTCGAGTCGACCCCGCACCGCGTCGGCGAGCAAGGACACCCGTCCCGGAGACGCACCCGTGTCGGTGGCGCTGCCGGCGGGGACCACAGCCGGGTCGTCGACCTCGTAGCCGAGCTCGCGCAGCAGCGGTCCGGCCACGCCGACGACCTCGGCGAGTTCCGATTCCCCGAGGCCGCCGCGCCACTTCGATGCCGTCACCTCGGTGGCCCGCGGGTCGACGTTGTAATGGGCCCGCGCCTCGTCGAGCGCGGCCGCCACGACGCTGGGGGCGGTGTCGAGACCGAGGAACCGGTACAGCTCGGGCACCTCTGCGGCCGGGTCGGACAGAAGCGCCTCGTACGAGACCTCCCGGTACCGAGCGAGCCGGGGGGCACTCCGCCTCGCCGCCTCGATCCCGGACACCCACTCGCGGGCGGCGTCGGCGTGGGAGTCGGGGCCCCACGGCTGGCTCACCAACGAGCGGGCGACGTCCCGCCCGTCGCGGATGATGTGCACCACGGCTGCGTCGGGATAGACGTCGCCGATCAGGTCCAACACCCGCACGTGGTCCGGTGTTCGCTCGGCCAGCAGACGGACCGGTTGGTCGAGGGTGTCGAGGTGGCTCCCGAGGAGACGGTCACAGAGCTCGCGCACCGCGTCCAGGAACATGTCGCGGTCCACGAACAGCGCTCCCGTGCGGGCCGAACCCGCGAGCCCGTGCTGGACCCGTTCGAGGAGCGGCGAGATCCCGTGCGACAGCAGATAGGTCTCGGCGGGGATCACCGTCGCGTCCGGATGGGCGTCGACGATCCGGCGCAGCCAATTCGTCCCGCTGCGCCGGACCCCGACGAGGAACACGACACGGTCCCGGAGTGGTGATGCTGTCCTGCTCATGGTCCTCACAACGGGAACGGGCGACTGTCGGCGACCTTGCCCCTCCATCTTGACCCCTGCTGATCCCGACCCCGGAACGGTGGAGGACCCGCGCCTCGGACCGTCGTCGGCGCAGGGATTCCCCGGCGGGCTGCTCGGGTACCATCCCCCGTTCCAGTGACGACCGCGGTGGTGTCGACGGTGAGCAGACCGAGCCTCAGAGCGGAGCAACGCGAGTGGCTCCGGGACCGTCTCGGTCGCGTCGTCCACCCGCGGGGAGCACGGGAGTTCGGCCGGACGCCGCTCCATCACCCGACCCTGCCGTTCGTGCTGCTGACGAGCCAGAAGGCCGGCTCGACGTCGGCAGCGAAGTGGTTCTTCCTCCAAGCCGGTGTCCTCGAAGACGCCCGGGCGCACAGCCGGTGGATCCACGACTACGAGCAGCAGGTGTTCGTCCGCAGGCCCGGGTACCTCCGCGGGTTCCGCCGCCGGCTCCGGGACGGGAGCCCGGTCGTGAAGATCGTGCGCGACCCGGCGAGCCGCGCCTACAGCGGGTACCTGCAACTCAACGAACACTGGGCCGTGCTCCAGCGCCTCGACCACTGGACCGTGTACTGGCGCACGCGCGTCATCCGGGACCTCTTCGGCCCCGGCGCCGACTACATCACGCCGTTCTCGTTCGAGCAGTACGTCGACTGGCTCGTCGAGCAGGATCCTCACCGTGTGAACCCGCACCTCGCTCCGCAACGAACCCGTCTGGAGGAGTCACTCGGGTCCCGCCTCACCGTGCGACGGCTCGAGGACGGCCCCACGCTCTTCTCGGATCTCGAGGCGTGCTTCGGGCTCGAGCCGACCGACGAGGCCGCACTCGGCTCGTTGTTGTCGTCGGGACACCACACCGACAAGGCGCCGGCCGACCCCGACCAACTGCGGGCGGCGTTGAGCACCGGCTACGTGGCCCACCGGCCTCCCGACTCGGTGTTCCCCGAGGTCCGGACCGACATGCTGCGCCACGCCCCGGAGCTCGGCGCGAAGATCCGTCGCTGGTTCGCCTCCGACTACGCCGCCTACGGTCATCTGTACCCGGCCCGATGACCGTGCGACCGAACGTCCTGATCGTGGTGATGGACACCGCGCGCGCCGATGCCTTCGAGCCCTACGGCGCCCTGCCCGGGTCGACGCCGGCGGTGGCCGCGCTCGCCCGAGCGGGCGGGGCGGCACCGGTCGTCCACGCCACGGCGAATTGGACCCTGCCCAGCCACGCCTCCCTGTTCTCCGGACGGCTTCCGCGGGCGCTGGGGATCGGATCGGGCGCACCGCTGCGCCACGTCCTGGCTGCGAACGAGCAGCGTCTGCTCGCGCCGGTGCTCCACGACGAGGGATGGCACACGGTCGGGGTGAGCGCGAATCCCTTCGTCTCGCCCGTGCACGGCTTCGGGCTCGGCTTCGACCGCTACTTCGACGTCACCTCGGCGCGCGCCGCGCCCCGCCCGGGCGTCCTGGGCCGAGCCGAAGACGCGCTCGACGCCGTGCTGGCCGACGTCGACGACGGGCTCGCAAGGGTCGAGGAGACTCTTGACGCCGCGATCGACGACGCTCCCTCGGACCGGCCCTGGTTCGCGTTCGTCAACCTGATGGAGTGCCACGCGCCGTACCTGCCGCCCCGCCCGTGGAACGACCTCGGTGGACTCGGACGACTGCGTGCCGCCACCGATGTTCGCCGGCACCAGTCGCATGCGGCGGTCGTCGACGCCTGCCTCGGCCGCCACGAGGTGCCGGCGACCAGCGTCCGGCGCATGCGCCGCCTCTACGGTCGGGCGGTGTCGATGATGGACGCCTGGCTGGGGCGGATGCACGAGCGACTGGCGGACCGAGGCCAGCTGGGCGACACCCTGATCGTGGTGACGTCCGACCACGGCGAGAACATCGGGGAGTGCGGTCGGCTGGGCCACACGCTCTCCGTCGACGAGCGCCTGCTGCGGGTCCCGCTGGTGGCGGCCGGCCCCGGGATCGACGACACCGGGCTTGACGGCGCCGGCCCCGACGGGCTCCGGTCCTTGGCCGACGTGCCGAGGTTCGTCGCATCCGCGATCGGACTCGAACGCCATCCGTGGAAGCGTCCCGCATGCCCGGACGGGATCGCTCTGGCACAGAACGACGGGTACTCCGCCGTCGATCCCGCCTTCGCCCGCATTTTCGCAAGTGAGTGGCAGCTTGACCACGAGGCCATCGCCCGCCTCGACCAGCCCATGGTCGCGGCGATCGGCGCCCGCTTCAAGCTGGTACGCGACGAGCTCGGGGACCGCGTCGACGAGCGCCTCCACGACCTCGACGCCGACCCGCTCGAGGTCCGGGACGTGAGCGCCGAACACCCCGACGAGGTCGCCCGACTCGGTGAGGCCCTGGCCCAGGCCGATCGCGATCGACCGTCAGCGTCATCGGTCCCGTCGACCGCGGCCCGGGCAGCGCATCGATCGGGAGACGACGACGAGCTGGTCGGCCAGCTCCGCACCCTCGGCTACCTCTAGCACGGTCGTCACCCAGCGGAGCGCCCCGCGCTCGGCCAAGACGACAGGTCACGGCCGATCAACTCCTCGAGGGGCTCGATGTCGGCATGGAACCGGCGGCGCAGCTCCTCGCGCTCGTCCTCGCTCACATCGATGGGCAGCGCGTCCCATCGACCGAAGCTCGGCCACAGACGCCGCAACGCACGGGCCCCCAGCGGCCACCGGTGGTGGAGTCGGAGGAAGGCGCCGCCCGGCCGGACGTTGTACGTCCCTTCGACGTCGACCGTTGGCGGAAGCGCGTCGACGCCGATGAAGGCACACACCCGGTCGATCGTCGCCCGCTTGTCGCCGTCCCGGATGTCGTCCTCGTAGACGACGAACTCGAAGCGGTCCCGGGGCCAGTGCTCGAGCCAGTCGCCGACGCTGTCCGTATAACGACCTGCGGTCTCGATGCCGAAGGTGTCGGCGACATCGAGGATACGGCGCGACGGTGCGATGTACCGACTGTGAATCGAGTGGTGATACGCCGACACCGCTCGATCCGCCGGGTCCCGCAGGCACACGACCAACCGGAGGTCGGGGAAGTCAGCTCGGATCTTGGCCGGGATGTCGGTGTTGACGTGGTGCAGCTCACGTTCGAGCGCAGACGCTCGCGTCCACAGGTAGTTGGGGGTCGCCTCACCGGCCGCCGGAAACGCTCCGGCGGCATCGAAGTGTCCCAGGTACCAGTCCAGACCCCGGGCGTGCCGCGTCCAGTCGTCGTAGTAGTGGATCTCCTTCTCGGCGGCGACGAAGACGTCGGGGTGCTGGCGGAGGACCTCCGCGAGCCAGGTCGTCCCGCACTTCTGCGCCCCGATGACGAGGAAGGTCGGATCCGACATCACTCAGGGCACGATCCCCTCGACGAAGGGCACCTCGTGCACCTTCGGGTGATTGATCGGCCCGTGCCCGAAGTAGTCGTCCTCGCCGAAGAGCTCTCCGTGGTCGGCCGTCACGACCACCCACGTGTCGTCGGGCAGCCGGTCGAAGAGCCGCGCCAGTTCCCGGTCGCAGTACTCGAGGGCGGCGACCTGGCGCGCTCGGAGCTCGTCGAGCTCGCCGGGCGTGAACCAGTCGATGTCGGTCGTGGGGCCATCGCCAAGCCGCTTGACGACCCCGTGGACACCCGAGATCCGCGGCCACCGCGACGGGTCGTCGCCGGCGAACGTGTACGGGTAGTGGGTCTCACCCACGTTCAGCATCCAGAAGGAGGGCACGTCGGCGTCAAGGTGGACCTGCTCGATCATGCCCGGCAGGTCGAAGTGCGATTCCATCAACGCGTAGGTGTCGAAGGCCCGGTTGATCCCGGTCGAGGGATTGAGGACGGGCATGGACACGAGGCCGTGCGTCTCGTAGCCGACCACGTCGTGCAGGTACGACGGCAACCACAGCCCGGGAAGCATCGACTCGAGGCCCATCGAGGGAATACCCAACCGTTGGCCGTAGCGCCGGTACTCATCGCGATAGAGATCGGAGGCGTACACGTGCGACGGGCTGGTGTGTGGGAGCAGCCCGGTGAGCAGGTTGTAGTGGCTCGGCGCCGTCCACGACGCGTAGCTCCACCGGCGCTCGCTGACACCGAGCGCATCGAGCGTCGGGGTGTGCGCCTCGAGGCTGGCGTCGTGGCGGAGGCTGTCCAGCACGACGACCACCAGACTCCGGGCACCGACCGGAGGTCGTGGCCTGGGCGGCCGGTCCTCGATCGGCCGGTGCTCGTGGACGGCTCCCTTCGGCGGCCGGACAACCCGCCGGAGCCGACGACGCAACCCGCGGCTCACGTCCGCTCGGCTCTCGGATCTCGGTCGGACACCCAGTCCCAGCCGCCGTCATCGCGCCGGGTCCGCTGGACGTACGCGGGATTGCCGATGACCAGCGAGCCGGCGGGGACGTCACGACTCACGACGGTGCCCGGAGCGACGATGGCGTTCGCTCCGATCTCGATCCCCCCGGTCACGACGCAGTTCGCACCGATCCATGCTCCGCGACGGATCACGAGTGGATCACCCAGCTTCAGGCCCGCCTGCCAGCTCGGGTCATCCACGCCGATCGACCGGTAGTCGTGAATGGTGTCGGCGAGAAAGACGTTGTCGGCGATCGCGACCTCGTCTTCGAAGGTCACGCCGTTCACCGCCACGACGCGCAGGTTGGTGCCCAGATGGCAGTCGGCGCCGATGTCGATGATCACGGTTCCCGGGGGAGCGAGCGCCTCGAAGAGCACGCCGGGGCGGATCCGGGTGCGCTCGCCGATCGCCACCGAACGGGTGTTGCCGAGCGCACGCCACGGATGCTCGATCCAGGCGCCCCGGCCGAACGCCGCGAACTCGCGAGCGAGCGGGTCGCCGTGGTGGACCGAAAGGATGCCAGAACGCGTGCGTTCCCACCGTGTCAGGAGCCGCTGCAGGGTGCGTCGGAGTCTCGGTTGCATCGAAGGCGTCCTCACTTCGGACCGGAGTCACCTCTGGTCCCCTCAAGTAGTCTGCCCGCCCCCAGTCGAGTCGAGCCCGGAGCACCATCTTGCCAACGCCGGCACCACGAGGATCGACCGGAACGTCCCTTCCGCCCGGTGGCTTCGAACTGGTCGGCACCCCGACCCCCGTCGTCCGGCTCGTCCGCGACATCTGGGCTTCGCGCGACCTGCTCGTCACCCTGGCCCGCAAGGACTTCTTCGTCCGCTTCCGGCGAACGTCCTTCGGGGTGCTCTGGGCCGTCGGCCTCCCGTTGGTCCAGGCGACGGTGCTCGCCATCGTGTTCACGCGGGTGGTTCGCATCGAGACCGGCGGCAACTACGGCATCTACGTCTTCAGCGGCATGTTGCCGTGGACGTTCCTGTCCGGAACGGTCACCACGGGTTCGACCTCGATCGTCGACGGTTCGGCCCTCGCCACCAAGATCTACTTCCCGCGGGCCCTGCTCCCGCTCGTGACGCTCGGGGCGAACCTGTACGGCTTCGTCCCCGGAGTCGCAATCCTGCTCCTCGGTGCCGCGACCATCGGCGAGGGACTCGGCGCCGACGTGGTGCTCCTCATCCCCGCCACGATCCTCATGGTGCTGTTCGTCGCCGCCATGACCCTGCTCTTCGCCGGCCTGCACGTGTACTTCCGCGACCTGCGCTTCGTGGTGCAGGCGAGCACCATCGCCTGGTTCTACGGCACGCCGGTGATCTATCCCCTCGATCGAGCCACCGGTCTGCTTCGCACCGTGCTGCTCCTGAACCCTGCCACCGGCATGGTCACGCTGTTCCGTGCGGCGGTGAGCAACACGGGGACGTCGGGCCTCGGTCCCGCCCTGGTGTCGACCTGTGCCTGGACGGTTCTCCTCGCAGCGTGCGCCCTGCTGCTGCACTCGCGCCGCGACCGGGTCTTCATCGATCTGCTGTGACCAGCGACGCCGTCATCGAGCTCGCCGGGGTCGGCAAGCAGTACGTCAAGTACGACGACACCCCGACCCTCCTGGGACGCGCCATCCAGCTGCGGCACCGCACGAAACGGAGTCCGTTCTGGGCGGTCCGTGGGGTCGACCTGGAGATCCGGCGCGGTGAGACGCTCGGTGTGATCGGCAGGAACGGGTCGGGCAAGTCGACGATGCTCCGCATGCTCGCCGGCGTGACGTCGCCGACCGAGGGCCGGGTGACCGTTCGCGGTCGCGTGGCACCCCTCATCTCCGTCGGGGTCGGTTTCCACCCCGAGCTCACGGGTCGCGAGAACGTCTACGTGAACGGGACGGTGCTCGGCCTGACGAACGAGGAGATCGACGAGCTGTTCGACACAATCGTCGACTTCGCCGAGCTTCCCGGATTCATCGACACGCCCGTGAAGTTCTACTCATCGGGCATGTTCGTCCGGCTCGGCTTCGCCGTCGCCGTCGCCGCTCAACCCGACGTGCTGCTGATCGACGAGGTGCTCGCCGTCGGCGACCTCCGCTTCCAGGCGAAGTGCTACGAGCGCATGGACGACATGAAGAACGACGGGGCCACCGTGGTGCTCGTCACCCACAACCTGCAGGCCACCCGCAACATGTGCGACCGCACGCTCGTCCTGCACGACGGGGAACCTCGGTTCCTCGGGCCCACACCGGACGCGATCTCCGTGTACCACGAGCTGCTGTCGTCGTCGCCGCCCCGTGGGGTCGAGGGAGCCGCGGGGCACCCTGTCGAGGACCGGGGACCGGTCGAGACGATCGAGGCGGTCCTGGTCGGACCGGACGGCGAGCCCACCGCCTATGTGCACCACGACGAAGACGTCGTCGTCCGGACGACGGTGCGCTTTCGCGAGTCCGTCGACCGACCCGTGTACGGGCTCGTCGTCAACGCGGCGAGCGGGGTCAACGTCTACGCCGACTCGACCGAGCTCGCAGATCACCACCGGTCCGTCGACGCCGGCCAGACCGTCACCGTCGAGGCACGACTCCGCCCGCAGCTGGTCACCGGCAGCTACGAGGCACGCAGCGTCGTGGCGTGGGGCGGCACGTCCGAGGATCGGATCGGGAGCCGGACGGTCTCCTTCTACGTGTCGGGCCGGCGGATGGTGCAGGGCGTCGCCGACCTCGGGGCGTCGTTCCAAGTGGCGCCGCCGGCCGACGCGAGCTGACCTCAGCCGGCGGCGCGCTCGTACACGGCCTCGTGCCGCCGACCCACCGCCTCGGACCAGCCCCACCGACGGGCGTGGTCGGCGCACTTCTGGGGCGTTCCGGTCGCCGCGGCGAGCTCGATGACCTCGATCAGGGACCGGGCGAGGCCGTCGACGTCGCCTGGTGAGACGGACCGCCCGATCTCGTCGTCGGTGACGATGTCGGCCATGCCGGCATCGGCGCTCGCGACGACGGGGGTCCCCGACGCGAGCGACTCGACGAGGACGAGTCCGAACGCCTCGTCGACCGCTGGCAGGACGGTGACCGTCGCCAGCTGATACCGGGTCGGGGTCTCCTCCGGCGTCCCGGGACCCAGGAGGTCGATGGCATCGTCGACCCGTCTGCGGCTCGGTCCGTCGAGGGCATCGAGTGCCCACTGAGGGTCCCCCTGGCCCGATACGAGCAGCCGGGCTCCGGGGTGACGGTCGAGCACCGCCGGCAGCGCGGCCAGCACCAGATCGAGCCGTTTGCGACGATCGCTCGGCGCCGCGCAGAAGAGCAGTCGCGGCGGTCCGGTCCGCGCGTCGGAACGAAGCGGAAAGCGGTCGAGCCGCACGCCTGGAGCGAGCACCTCGGGGCGTCTGCCCAACAGGGTCTCGACCGAGGTGGCCGACGCGGCGCTGAGCGCCGTCGTGACCCTGGCACTGCGGTTGGCGGCCCGGTACAGGAGGCGCTCGGAGTGGCTGAGCGCCTCGAACTGGTCGCGGGTCGGGTGACCGATGAAGGTGAAGACGGCAGGGATCCCAGCGATGCGCGCTGCGAGCGACGCGGCGGGGACCATGGCGTGCACGACGTCGAAATCTCGCCCTCGCAGCGCCGGCAGCGCGGTGAGCAGGAAGGCCTGCACCCGGTCGATGCCCAGGCGCGCCAGCTTCGCCATGCCGACGTGGTGCCGACGTTGCACGACCGTCCCGTCGAGCCTGGTCTCGGTGCACGTCGGGCCGTTCGTACCGGTCACGAGCTCGACATCGTGGCCGCTGCCGCGCAGGTACCAGGCGAGGTCGTCCACGTACCGCTCTGCGCCTCGTCGGACCTCGGGCCACTCGAACGGGTGGACGAGGGCGATCCTCACCTCGCCCCCGGCCGTGGTGCCGTGGGGGCGGACGTGTCGTGCCGGGGCACGGGGGCCAGGTGAAGCCGTCGGATCGAGCGCCACCAGCGGGCGCCCTCCGCGTCGCCTCGATGCCGGCAACGCCGCTCCTCGTGCACCGCTGCGGCGGCGTTCAGCAACCGGTACAACCTGCTGCGGAGTGGTCCGTGCGTCGTCAGGTACCACCGATGGGTGTTCTCGAGGTACGTGCGGGTGCGGCGTCCCCCGTACCGCGAGGCGCCCGAGGCGTTCCCGACGTGGATGACGACGGCCGATGGCTCGAAGCGGATCGACCATCCCCGCGACCGCGCCCGGTGACACCAAGCCAGGTCCTCGGCGTACATGAAGAACCGTTCGTCGAATCCGCCTACGTCATCGATGGCCGCTCGGCGCATGAGCAGGGCAGCGCCGACCGCCCAGTCGACGCGGCGTGCCCTGGTGTGGTCCCAGGCCGGCTCGAGCAGCAGCCGGTCGGCGAGCGCCGTGGGCAGCCAGCGGTGCCCGCCGAGCGCCATCACGCCGGCGACCGGCAGGGACGGGAACGGGTGCGTGGAGTGTTCGAGCGAACCGTCAGGCCGCTCGAGGCGTGGCGCCACCGCCGCGACGTGGGGCGACGACGCCGCCGCCAGCATGGCGCCGACGGCGGCGGGCCGAGGCCAGGCATCGGAGTTGAGAGCGAGAAACCAGGGGGCGGACGAGCGGGCGAGGATGGTGTTCATGCCGGCGGCGAACCCGACGTTGCGATCCCCCGCGTCGACCTCGGCTTCGGGGACCTCGGCCGCGATCCGTTCGGGCGTCCCGTCCGTAGAAGCATTGTCACGTACGAGGAGGCGCAGCCGCGCGCCCTGCTCCGTGTCGAGGAGGTGGCGCAGTGCCCTGACCGTGAGGTCGGCCGTGTTCCAGGTGACCACCCCCACGTCGACCATCGGGCGGTCGCTCACAGCAGCACCGTCCGGTGGCGGATGCTGCCTTCGACCATGGTGGCGAGCTCGGCGACGTCGACCGCGAAGGTGCCTGGGAGCGCGACGAGCCGGCGGCGCTGTCCGGGGCAGGCGGGTTCGGCGACGAGTCGGTGCCACACCCACCATCCGCCGAGAGCGAGCGGACCCGCAGACCTCGTCGTCGCGGCGGCGACGATCCCGACGACCGCGATGATCGTCGGCGGGTGGGTCCGCTTCCAGAACCATCGGCGGTGCACGAGCGCAGACCGACGAGAGGGATGGCGCTTCACGACGAGTGCCAGATCCGGCCACCGCCGTGCCTCGCGCAGGTGCGCCAGGAAGGACGGAGGCCGGACCCGGTGGTGGACGACGGCCTCAGGAGCCCACACCGCCGTGCGACCGGCCTCGAGCATCCGGAGGCCGAGGTCGGTGTCCTCGCCGGTGCCGAAGCGTTCGTCCAGTCCGCCGACCTGCTCGAGATCGGCCTTCCGGTAGAAGACGTTGCACGTCTCGAAGAAGCGGATGCCGTCCACGGTCAGCGAACGGCTGAAGGGTCGATCGAGCAGGTGCATGGCATCGGGGTCGGGTCGGGTCGCTCCGACCGCGAATGTGGCGTCGCCTCCGGCCGCCAGAGCCGCCAGACCCTTCTCGAGCCAGTCCGCTTCCGGGACGCAGTCGTCGTCGGTGAACGCAACGACGTCGGCTTCCGCCGCACGCCACGCCGTGTTCCGTCCGGCCGCGGCGCCGCGGTTCACCGCGTGCCGCAGGATCCGGAGGCGAAACGGCGCCTCGGCGGCGAGCCGTTCGAGCACCGCAGGGGTGTCGTCCGGCGAGCCGTCGTCGACGACCACCACCTCGAACGTGTCGGGGTCCATGTGTTGGGCACCCAGAGCGGCGACCAGGGTCGGCAGTAGGTGGGCGCGGCCGTGGGTCGAGCACACGACGCTGATCCGGAGGCGGGTCACCGGGTGGCCCCCGAGGCGAGAGAACCGTCCGGCTCGGGCCCCCAGGGCACGTGTCGACCGAGGAGCGTCACGAGGTCAGCGGTGTCGGCGGCGTAGTGGTCGGCGACCCGGGCCCGGAGGTCGGCGGGCATCGGAGGTACGTCCAGTGGGAGCCGGTTCCACTCGTCGAGACGGAAGCCGAGCCGGAACGGCAGACGCCTCCAGAGGCGAAACCGCACCATCTGCCGTCGCAGCACCGGCCACCGCACCGAGTAGGCGCGGTTGCGGGCCCGACCCACGTGCTCCGGGACCAGCTCGGCGACGTCGAGGTGCCGGCAGATGTCCCGGAACGTGGCACCGGGGTCGGCGATCATGTCGTCGAGCGTGAACGCGTAGACCTGGCTCCGGTCGAACCGTTCGAGCACCGCACGGAGGTGCTGGGCGTAGCGGCCCGGCGCCAGGTACTCATCGGGGTCGTCCGCGAAGGCCTCCTCCGGAGGACGATCCTCGACCAGCCTCGCCGTGCGGTTGTACCAGTAGTGCGACCAGGCGCGGGCCACAGGATCGCGGAGCGCCACGACGAGGCGGACGGCGGGCGCAACGTCGGCGATGCGGTCGATGGCGCCCGGGACGTGCAGGTACGTCGGAGTCGCCTCACCGACCAGCACGTCGGGAGGTGCACTGGCGTACTCGGCGAGGTACGACTCGACCGGCTCCCGCCGCCACCGGACGTCGAAGTAGCCGAGCTCCTTGCGCTGGGGCAGCCAGAGCTCGGGGTGCCACGCCAGATCGGCGGCGAGGGTGCTGGTTCCCGCCTTCGGGGCGCCGATCACGAGGAAGTCGGGGAGTCGGGGCTCGATCAGGCAAATGGTATCTTCGGCCCTCCGCCAGCTTCCCAGCCCGCACTCGGTCCGCTGACGATCGCGGATCGCACGAAACCCGAGGCTCAGGCGTTCCTCACCCATGCCGGACCCCCGCGACCCAGCTGGCACGACGAGCGAGTCCCGTGGCGTCGGTGCACGTGTGCTCGCCGGGCTCGTGGTGGCACTCCTGGTCGTCGAGGTCGGCGTCCGCCTGGTCGACGACTACCTTCCCGAGCCACAGCGGTGGTCGACACCGGAGACCCAGTTCAAGGTCGACCAGATGGACCGACGCGCTGATGCAGGGACCGTGGTCGTCGGGTCGTCGGTGGTCGACGTCTCGGTCGACCCCGAGCGCGTTGGCCGGCGACGCGTACAACGCTGCTCTCGGGTCGGCCACGATCGGCATGGTGGCCGCGTTCACGCGCGCCGTGGTGGTCCCCGACCTCGACCCCGATGTCGTCGTGGTCGGCATCTCGTCCCGGGAGCTGAACGCCAACGCTCCGGAGCAGGACGCAATCGAGTCCCGCTTCTTCGACGCCTCCGAGCTGCGTCATCGACTGGGCACCGAGTCGATCCTCGACCGTGCCGACCGCGTCCTCGGCGACGTCTTCGAGGTCGTGCGCTACCGCTCGGTGCTCCGAGACCCAGAGAACTGGATCGACCCGACCCCGGCCTGGGACGGCTCGATCACCCGGGACGACGGGCTGTTCCTCGACTTCCTCGACAGTACCTATCACGACGATCCCACCGTCCTGCGCCGGATGCGCTACGGGGCACTGCGCGACTTCGAGATCGGGTCGGATCAGGTCGCCACGCTCCGTCGACTGCTCACCGACCTGCGACGTGGCGGCCGCCGGGTCCTCCTGCTCGCCACGCCGGTGAGCCAGGACTACGTCGACCAGTACCCCCGAGGAGCGGCCGACCACGAGCGGTACCTCGCCACCGTGTCCGACCTCGCCGACGAGGTCGGCGTCGAGTTCGCGTCGGCGGGGGTCTGGGACGACGCCTACATGGCCGACCCGCTCCACACCAATGGCGCCGGCGCCCGCCGACTGACCCAGCTCGTCCGGGACACGCTCTCCTGACCGGGCTCGCACCAGCACGCCGTCAGAACTGGAAGTAGAGGAAGGGCACGGGCGTCCCCCCGGAGAACAGCACGAGTCCCACGAGCGCGCCGCCGTACACGACACCCCGCACGGTGGCCGGAAGCCGCAGGACGACCGCATGGCTGCCGCTGACCCGCTGGGCGAGGTCGAGCGCGAGCAGGACGCCCGCCGCCAGGGCCACGAGGACGACGTCGCCGACGTCGATCGAGCCACCACGCAGCGAGAGGATCCCGGTGATCACGTCGGCCGCCTGCCCGAAGGAGTCGGCCCGGAAGAAGATCCACGCGAAGCAGACCAGGTGGAAGGTGCCCAGGATGGGGAGGACGTCTCGGCGGGTCAGGGGGCCGGTGTCCCGCCGCGACCGGTCCCGGACCGGACGATGGGCGACCAGGAACAGACCGTGGAGCAGGCCCCACACGACGAAGGTCCAGGCGGCGCCGTGCCAGAGGCCCCCCAGCAGCATGGTCAACATCAGGTTCCGGTAGGTGCGCCAGCGCGTCCCCCGGTTGCCACCGAGCGGCACGTACAGGTAGTCGCGCAGCCACTCCGACAGCGAGATGTGCCAACGCCGCCAGAACTCCGTGATGCTCCTGGAGAGGTACGGCGCTTCGAAGTTCCGCATCAAGTCGATGCCGAACAGCCGGGCTGAACCGCGCGCGATGTCGGTGTAACCGGAGAAGTCGCCGTAGATCTGCAACGCGAAGGCATACACGCCGAGCAGCACGGTGACCGAGCCGGCCGACCTGGCGCCGGTCGCTGACGCGCCGGCGAAACCGGTCTGGACGACGCCGGCCATCACGTCGGCGATGACGACCTTCTTCACCAACCCCTGGAGGATGAGAACCCCGGCGCTGCGGACGTCGTCGCGCCCCGGCCGGGGACGGGGGTGCTGGAACTGCGGGAGCAGATGGTGGGCGCGTTCGATCGGTCCCGCCACGAGCTGCGGGAAGAAGGCCACGTAGACGGCGAAGGTGAGCAGATCGTCGACGGGTTCGAGACGACGCCGGTAGACGTCGAAGCTGTAGCTGATCGTCTGGAACGTGTAGAAGCTGATGCCCACGGGGAGCAGCACGCCGAGCGTCCACGTCGAGGTCTCGGTCAGCCCGAACGTCGTCAGGGCCCGCTGGGCGGAGTACACGAAGAAGTCCGCGTACTTGAACGTGCCGAGGATGCCCAGGTTCGCCACCACGCTGACCAGGAGCAGCCGGGTGCGTGCCCGTTCGGTGACCGCGGCGGCCATCCGGCGGGCCACCGTGTAGTCGATCAGCGTCGACACGATGATGAGGCCGAGGAACCGGACGTCCCACCACCCGTAGAAGACGTAGGACGCGACCAGGAGCAGCCACAGCCGCGCCCGGTGTCGCAGAACCCAGTAGAGGCCCAGGACCACCGGGAGGAAGACGGCGTACTCGAGCGAGTTGAAGATCACGGCCAGGCCGTTCGCTGGTTCCGATGCCCGTTCAGGAGACCGCGGCGGGGGCGTCGATCGTCCACGGACCGCGCCCGTTCTCGAACAGCGCGCTCAGCTCGCGGCTGTCCTTGTGCGTGTCCATCGACTTCCAGAACCCGCCGTGCGAGTACGCGTAGAGCTCGCCGGCCGCGCCCAGCGCCGGAAGGACGTCGCGCTCGAGATCCTCGCCCGCCCAGAAGTCGAACGCCCGCCGATCGAAGACGAAGAAGCCGGCGTTGATGGGGTGATCGGGCAGCCGTGGCTTCTCGCGGAAGTCCTCGATGCGTCCGTCGCCGCGGATGGCGAGGGTGCCGTACTGACTCGGCAGCGGGACCGTGGTGAGCGTGGCGCAGCCGTCGTGACCATGGTGGAACTCCAGGAGCGCGCCGAGGTCGACGTCGCCGAGACCGTCGGCGTAGGTGACGAAGAAGGTGTCGCCGAGCCGGTCGGCCACCCGGGCGACGCGCCCGCCCGTGTTGGTCTCCTCACCGGTGTCGACGACCTCGACGTTCCACGCGGCGTCCGCGGAGATGGCGAAGTTCTCGATCAGTTCGCGCTTGTATCCGGCGGCCAGGACGAACTCCCGGAAGCCCTGGTTGGCGTAGATCTCCATCACGTGCGACAGCACCGGTCGACCCCCCACGTACAGGAGCGGCTTCGGCACGTCCACCGTGTGGGGGTACGCCCGGGTGCCCTTGCCACCGCAGAGGATGACGGTCTTCATCGCAGTCCTCGCTTCCTCGTCGAAGGTGATCGACCCCGCCGAGACTTCGCCGCCTGTCGGACGATGTCCTGCGCTCCGAGATTTTTCGGGATCGGAGCAGGAGAACGAACCGCTCGTCCAGAAGAGATGGCGGGAACACGGGGGGACCAGACATCAGCCGAGGGGTCGGTTGAGGAGAAACCTGTGGCACGAGCCTTCTCGACAGTTCATCGGGCAACGGAGTGGACGATCGCTCTGGCCCTGGCCGTCCTGACGCTTCCCCTGCTCGCACTCGTCCTCGCGAGTTCGGCGGCGGTGTACCGGTGCTGGCCGCTCTTCGTGCACGAGCGTGTGGGCCGACACGGTCGTCGCTTCGCGTTCGCGAAGGTCCGAACGCTTCCGCCGGCCACCTCGCGCTACATCGACAAGCACGCCCTCGACCGTGTCGAGGTGCCACGTGTGATGCAGCTGCTCCGTCGCACGCATCTCGATGAGCTCCCGCAGTTGTGGCTGGTGCTCGCCGGCCGCCTCTCGCTCGTCGGCCCCCGGGCGGAGATGGCGGTGCTCCACGAGCGCATCGCTCCCGAGGCGGCAGCTGAGCGCGTCAGCGTCCGTCCCGGCGTCACCGGGCTGTGGCAGGTGAGCGTGCACTGCGACGGCCTGATCTGCGACCGCGTGGAGTACGACCGGCTCTACGTCCGGCACCGCAACGCTCGGCTCGATCTGTGGATCCTGTGGTCAACGGTCCGCAAGGTGGTGCTCGGCCGCCGGATCAACCTGTTCGAGGTGCCCCGCTGGGCCATCGGCGCCGAGCGAGCACCGGCGCTCATCGACCTCACGTCCGCTGCGCCCACCGTCGTGGAGCAGACCCCGAGCATCGTCCTCAGCGAACGCCCAGCCGCAGCGTTCTCGAGCACCTGACCCGAGCGCACGCGCCGGTCCCGACCACCACTTCTGAAACTGGCAGCCGCTGCGTACCGCCGAGTGGTACGCAGCAACTGCCAGTTTCCGTTCAGGGGACGGCGCCGGCCCCGTCCACGTCCGGACTCAGCGGGCGGTGCCGATCGAGTCGCCGGCCGGCGACTCGCGCCGACCAGCGACCGGCGAGCGGGTCCGAGTCCTCGGAGCCGAGGCGCACCGTGATGGCGGCCGTACCACCGCCGTACAGGTCGAGGTGGAAGACCTCGCTGGCCCGAACCCCCAGGTTCGTCCGACCATCGGCGTCCCAGTCGCCGACGACCGGGACCGCGCCACGAGGCCCGAACACCACGTCCAGTCCCGCGCCGTGGCCCCAGCGCAGCTGGAAGCGACCGGTCGACGGGTCGTACAGGCCGAGCTCGTCGCGGCCGTTGCCGTCCCAATCACCGACCACGCCGAGCTGCCTCGACCGGCCACGGTCGATGCGGGCCGGCTTGCCTCTGACGGTGGATGCCAGCAGGAACGACGCTCCCCGGCGAAGGATGGCGTCGTCGTCGCCATCCCCGTCGAGGTCGCCGCAGAGCGGCTGGTCGCCGCGCTGACCGAAGACGAATCGGCTTGCGGGATCCACGGCCGGTCGGTCGCTGCGTTCCCAGACGCCGTCGTGGAACCAGATCACGGCGTCGACGCCGTCGCCATCGAAGTCGCAGGCCAGGTACCGGCCACCGACGCCGCCGAAGCGGGCCGCGTGATCGGCTGCCGGTGCCGGCGTCGGGGTGCGGCGGAGCACGATGCGCGGCCGCTGGTCGGGCCGCCCGATGGGCGCTCGCTCGGTGCGGAGCCGCAGTGTGCCGGCGTCGACGTCGACCGGCAGCGTGCGAAGCGAACGGACGCCGCCGGTGCCATAGCCCGCCCGGGGCACCCACGAGTGGAAGACGAGCTGCGGCGTCCCGTTCTGGTCGACGGCCAGGGATGCGCCGCCGGGACCGAGCAGACCGTCACCGCTCGCGATGACGGGGCCCGCCGCGGATCGCCGGCACGGGCCGGCGGGCGTATCGCAGCGGGCCGTACCGACGGCATAGGTGTGGTCGTTCCAGCGGCCGCCGCTGTAGACGAGCACCAGGCCAGCGGCGCCGCGCACGAGCTCAGGACTCTCGATCACCCCGTGTTCCCACCACATCCCCGAGCGCAGCAGCACCGAGACCGGACCAACCGGCCGTCCGTCGCCGTCGAGGCGCACCGACTTCAGGACCGACGGTCGGCCGAGCCGGTTGCCGTCGGTCTTCCACAGCAACCACCTGCTTCCGTCGGCGTCGACGAAGGTCGAGGCGTCGATCGAGCCTCCTTCGGGGGCGTCGCACACCAGCGGTGACGGATCGCCCCGGTACGGCCCGGCGGCCTGGGTCGCCTCGGCGCGACCGATGCACTGCACGCCGGTCGAGCGGTCGCGGCTGGTGAAGTAGAGCGCCCAACGGTTGGCCCCGAGCTGCAGCACGCCCGGCGCCCAGACATCACCCGGTCGTGTCCAGCGGGGCACCGTGGGCAGGGCGTCGCCGAGCAGCGACCAACCCTTTCCGGCCTCCCAACGCCGCACCGGCACCTGCATGGGACCGCGAGCGGTGGCCGAGTTGGTGGAGAACACCAGCACCGCGCTGCCCCGGATCACCACGTCGGGGTCGGGGACGTCTCGCGTCAGCGCCGCTCGACCGTCGGGGCTGGCGTCGGCCGCCGGCAGCATGGCTCCGGGCAGGAGCGCGACCAGCACGAGCGCGAGCGCGAGCAGTCGAGAGCTCGTGCGGTTCGTCTCGGTCGGTGGGACGCCCACCGGGGCCCTCCTGGTCGCGGCTGTCCCTCAGGACTTCGCTGCCAGCAGGACGCTCCCCTGCCCAGGGCGTTCAGCCGCTGCGGGATCTGGCGCACCACGCCGTCGGCCTTGGCCGCCTCGGCCACGGCGTTGGCCACCCGCGGCGCCACCGTGGTGTCGAACACCGACGGGATGATGAAGTCGGGCTCGAGCTCGCCCATCGGGATCGACTCGGCGATGGCCTCGGCCGCCGCCAGCTTCATCCCCTCGGTGATCTGCGTGGCGTGCACGTCGAGCGCACCCCGGAAGATGCCGGGGAAGGCGAGCACGTTGTTGATCTGGTTCGGGTAGTCGGAGCGGCCGGTGGCGATGATGGCGGCCCGACCCTTGGCGTCCTCGGGGCGGATCTCGGGATCGGGGTTGGCCAGGGCGAACACGAACGGATCGGCGTTCATGCGGTCGAGGTCGGTGGCCTCGATGATGCCGGGCCCGGACACGCCGATGAACACGTCGGCACCGGCCAGCAGCTCGCCGACGGCACCCTTGCGGCGGTCGGGGTTGGTGTGCTCGGCGAACCACTGCTTGGCGAAGTTCAGCTCCTCGCGGCCCTCCCAGATGGCGCCCTTGCGGTCGGCGCCCACGACCTCGGCCACGCCCGCCTCGAGCAGGATCTTGCCGCAGGCCACGCCGGCGGCACCGACGCCGGCGATGACCACCCGCAGGTCGCTCATCTTCTTGTCGGTGAGCTTCAGGGCGTTCTGCAGCGCAGCGAGGACGACCACGGCGGTGCCGTGCTGGTCGTCGTGGAACACGGGGATGTCGAGGCTCTTCTTCAGCCGCTCCTCGACCTCGAAGCACACCGGGGCGGCGATGTCCTCGAGGTTGACGCCCCCGAAGGTGGGGGCGATGCGTTCGACGGTCTCGACGATCTCGTCGGCGGAGTGCACGTCGATGCACACCGGGAAGGCGTCGACGCCACCGAAGTTCTTGAACAGCAGCGCCTTGCCCTCCATCACCGGCATGGCGGCGCGGGGGCCGATGTCGCCCAGGCCGAGCACGGCGGTGCCGTCGGAGACGATGGCGACGGTGTTCTTGCGGATGGTCAGCTCGTGGCTGCGCTCGGGGGCGTCGTGGATGGCCATGCACACGCGGGCCACGCCCGGTGTGTACGCCATCGACAGGTCTTCGCGGTCGCGGATGGGCATCCGCGCCAGCACCTCGATCTTGCCGCCCTCGTGCATCTCGAAGGTGCGGTCACGGCAGGTCATGATCTCGACGCCTTCGAGGCCGCTGATGGCCGCCTTCACCTGCTCCTGGTGCTCCTCGCCGTGGCAGTTGACGACGATGTCCTCGTCGAGGAACTCGCCGCGCACGTCGAAGCCCTCGAGCTGGGTGATGTTCCCACCCGCCTCACCGATGGCGACGGCGAGCCGGCCCAGCGAGCCGGGGGTGTTGTCGAGGCGCACCCGGAGGTGGAGGGAGAAGGCGGCGGTCGGTGTGGCCATGGCGAACGACACTACGGCGCGCGACCGCACCGGCGGGAGCCGGCGCGGTGGCTGCGGTTTGGTTCAGGCAGACCCGGACGGGCCGCTCAAACCTCGGACTGCGACATCTCCTCGAGACACTTGCGGATCTCGGAGGCCTTGAAGCGGCGGTGGCCGCCAAGGGTGCGGATGGCGTTCAGCTTGCCCGCCCGCGCCCATCGGGTCACGGTCTTGGGGTTGACGCGGAACATCGCCGCCACCTCGGACGGTGTGAGCAGCGCTTCGGGGGTGTCGAGATCTTCGTGTTCGGCCATGATGCTGTGACTTCCTCGTCCTCGCCGGCGCACGCGGTGTCCGGTTCGTTCACTAACGTACGGAAGGGGCGGCGAGATGGCGATAGCCCACCCGCGTCATTTCCCACGGTTGACGGACTAGTCCGTTTTCGGGCGGCTCGGGGTGGCTCGCCGTTCCGCGACGATGCGATCGGTTCGTTCCGAGCGACCATCCATGGGCGGGATGCCGGTACGGTCGGCCGTGTGGGCGACGTCTTCACCACCATGGACACCGTCGCCGGTCCCGACGGCGACTTCGAGCAGGTCGCGTACTGCTGGCACCGGCCGAGCGGTCTGCGGGCCATCGTGGCCATCCACTCGACCGCACTCGGTCCGGCGCTCGGCGGCACCCGGTTCTGGCCGTACGAGACCGAGGCCGACGCGCTGACCGACGTGTGCCGCCTGGCGAAGGGCATGACCTACAAGCACGCCGCCGCCGGGCTCGACCAGGGCGGCGGCAAGGCGGTGATCTGGGGCGATCCGCGGACCGACCGCTCCGAGGCGCTCATCCGCGCCTACGGCCGGTTCGTCCACGGCCTCGCCGGCCGGTACCTCACCGCCGAGGACGTGGGGACCACCCAGGCCGACATGGACCTGATCCGCCGCGAGACCCCGCACGTCACCGGCGTGAGCCCGTCGCTCGGCGGATCGGGCGATCCGTCACCGGCCACGGCGTGGGGCGTGCTCTGCGCCATCCGCGCTGCCGCCGAGGTCCGCTGGGGCGACGCCGACATCGCCGGCCGCCACGTGGTGGTCTCCGGCGTCGGCAAGGTGGGCAGCGCGCTCGTCGATCACCTCGTCGACGTCGGTGCGAGGGTCACGGTGGCCGATGTCCGCGATGCGGCGATCCGCTCGGTGCGCGAGCGCCATGGTGAGGTCGCGGTGGTCGACGCCGACCGCGCCCACGCCCTCGAGTGCGACGTCTTCGCCCCGTGTGCGCTCGGCGCCGTCCTCAACGCCTCGACCATCCCCGAGCTGCGCTGTGCGGTGATCGCCGGCTCGGCCAACAACCAGCTCGAGGAGCCCGCCGACGACGACCGCCTCGCCGAGCACAACATCCTCTACGTCCCCGACTACGTCGCCAACGCCGGCGGCGTGATCAACATCGCCGAGGAGCCCGCCGGTTACGACCACGACCGGGCCTTCGCCCGGGTGTCGAGCATCCACGACACGGTCCGGGCGGTGCTGGCCCTGGCCGAGCGCGACGACATCACGCCCGGGCGTGCCGCCGATCGCTACGCCGAAGAGCGCATCGAGGCCGTCGCCGGGGTGGCCCGCATCGGCACCGGGCGCCCGTGACCTCGACGAGACCGACCGGTCAGCTCGGACCCTCGAAGGGATGACCCAGCTCGGGCGCGGTCACCAGCGGCCACACCCGTAGTCCCCGCCCCGCCGCCAGCGCGGTGACGGTGCCCCCTCGATCGACCACCGGCAGCAGCAGGACGGTGGTGGCGCCGACCTCGTCGGCGATGACATCGGCGGCCTCGAGCATGGAGACGCCACGGGTGACGGCGTCCTCGACGATGACCACTCGATCGGTGGGCTCGAGCGCACCGGCCACCCGACCGCCGCCGCCGTGGTCCTTGGCCTCCTTGCGCACGCTGAACGACCGCAGCTGACGGCCTCGGGTCGCGGCGATGGCGGCCACCGAGAACGCCACGGCGTCGGCGCCCATGGTGAGGCCGCCGATGGCGGTGACGTCGTCGGGCAGGATCGACAGGGCGGCGTCGGCGACCAGCAGCATGCCGTCAGGACGGCAGGTGGTCTGCTTGGCGTCGCAGAACCAGTTGCTGGTCTTGCCCGACTTGAGCACGAACTCGCCCAGGCGCACCGAGTGGGTGCGCAGGTGCTCGACCAGGGCGGCGTGGGCGGTGCCGTCGGGCATCAGCCGGTCGGGGTCGACCCCCGTCTCCGAACCGGGGGGACGGGCATCGGATGGGTTCACGTTGGCCTCCAGAGGGTGTCGGTGCGTCGGCTCAGCACCACGCTGACCACCACGACGAAGATGGCGCTCGCCGAGCCGAGCCCGTTCTGCAGGGCCCAGCGATCGGCGTAGGTGTCGTCCTCGTATCGGCCCAGGCGCTCGAACTGCTCGGCCGAGAGCAACTGGTCCTGCTGGTGGGGGCCGATGCGGTCGTCGACGTAGACGACGTGGCCGGCCGACTTCTGCACGCGCAGTTCGATGGTGGCCCGCTGCTCGCCGTCGCGGACGGTTGCGTCGACGATCCAGACGTCGAGGACCTGGCCGTCGTGGGTCTCGTGCCGGCCGGCGATCGGCGGGTCGGTGACCACGGCGGCGAAGCCGGCCGAGTCCAACGCCCGGACGGCGACGTCGGCCGCGTCGGCGGCGTCGAGCGTCGGTCTGGTCGACGACCAGGCCACGGCGACCACGGCGACGGCGGTGACGGCCAGCACCCAGCAGACCGATCGGATGACCACGCGCACGGGTGCCGACCGTACTCTCCGGCGTCAGCGGCGCCCTGCCTACGAATCGACCATCGGCGACTCCTACACTCGCCGGGCGTGGCCCGGGTGATCGCCGTCGCGAACCAGAAGGGTGGGGTGGCCAAGACCACCACGGTCCACACCCTCGGGGCCGCCATGGCCGAGCGTGGCCTGCGCGTCCTGCTCGTCGACCTCGACCCCCAGGCGTGTCTCACCTACTCGCTGGGCGCCGATCCCGACTCGCTCGACCGCTCGATGCACGACGTGCTCGTGCACCGCACCGATGCCGCCGACGTGCTGGTGAAGATCGACGAGCTCTCGCTGCTCCCGTCCACCATCGACCTCGCCGGCGCCGAGGTCCACCTGCTGTCGCGCACCGGCCGCGAGTACGCCGTGTCCCGGGCCATCGGCTCCGTCGTGCAGGACCACGACATCACCCTGATCGACTGCCCGCCGTCGCTCGGCATCCTCACGATCTGCGGGCTGACCGCCGCCGACGAGGTGCTGATCCCGGTGCAGTGCGAAACGCTCAGCCATCGCGGTGTCGGCCAGCTGCTCGACACCGTCGAGGACGTCCGGGCCTACACCAACGAACACCTGCGGGTGCGGGGCGCCATCGCCACCATGTTCGACGGTCGGACCAACCTCGCCCACCAGGTCATCGAGCAGGTCCGAGACGGCTACGGCATCGAGGTGCTCGAGCCGCCGGTGCCCAAGTCGGTGCGCGTCGCCGAGGCGCCGGCACGCAACCGGTCGGTGCTCACCCACGCCTCCCGCTCCAAGGCCGCCGCCGCGTACCGCGAGCTGGCCGAACGCCTCATCGCCGACGACCGCCCGCCCCGATCCCGGAGGTCCTGATGCCGTCCAACACGCCATCGCCGATGCCCGCTCGCGCCCGCCGCAGCGGCCTCGATCCCACGGGCAAGCGGGCGCTGTTCGAGAGCCCGGTGATGGCGGCACCCGACACGCTCCGCCCCGGCGACGACCGGGTCGGCCGGGCGGCGCTGTTCTCCACGGGCGCCCACGTGCCGGGCACGGTCGTGGTCGAGTGCTCCCGCTGCGACAGCCGCACCCGCATCGGCATGGGCGACCTGCTGGTCCGGCTGGCGTCGCTTTCGGTGTACCTGCCCCTGCTCCGGCGCAACCATCCGCACCGGATGAGGTGCCCGGGCTGCCACCACACGGCGTGGTGTCGGATCGGTTGGGGCGAGTAGGGCCGGCGCTGCCCGCGCCGAGCCGAGCGTCAGGACACCGGGCCGAGCAACCGGACCGAACCGTCACCCGGTTCGATGGCGCCGATCTCCACGGCCCGGTGACCGGCGGTCCGCAGCACGTCGAGCGCCACGTACACCTCGTCGGCCGGCACGACAGCGACCATGCCGATGCCCATGTTGAACACCTTGAACATCTCGCGGTCGCTGACCCCACCGAGCTCCTGGAGCTCGGTGAAGACGCGGGGCGGCTCCCACGTGGCCCGGTCGATGACGGCGTCGAGGGCGTCGGGCAGGACGCGGTTGAGGTTGCCCGGCAACCCACCCCCGGTGATGTGGGCCACGGCCCGGACGTCGACGACCCGCAGCAGCTGGGCGATGGCCGGGGAGTACACGACCGACGGCGACAGGAGCTCGTCGCCCAGGGTGTGGTGGGCGCCGTCCCAGGCCGGGTCGTCGAGGTTGCGTCCGGCCACGTCGAAGAAGATGCGTCGGGCCAGCGAGTAGCCGTTGGATCGCAGGTTGGGCGACGGCAGGGCGATGAGGGCGTCGCCGGCGCCCACCGTGGAGCCGTCGAGGATGCGGTCGCGCTCGGCGACACCGACGGCGAAGCCGACCAGGTCGAACTCGCCCGGCTCCATGGCGCCCGGGTGCTCGGCCATCTCGCCGCCGATCAGGGCGCAGCCGGCCTCTCGGCATCCCTTGGCCACGCCGGTGACGAGCTGCTCGATGTGGTCGGGGTCGAGCTTGCCGACGGCGATGTAGTCGAGGAAGAACAGCGGCTCGGCGCCGGCGCAGGCGATGTCGTCGACGCACATGGCGACCAGGTCGACGCCGATGGACTCGAACACGCCCGCCTGCTGGGCGACCAGGGCCTTGGTGCCGACGCCGTCGGTGGACGAGACCAGCACCGGGTGGGTGAAGCGGTGCTGGGGGAACTGGAACAGCCCGCCGAATCCGCCGATGTCGCCGATGACCTCGGGTCGGAACGTGGAGCGGACGTCGTCCTTGATGCGGCGGACGGCCTCCTCGCCGGCGCCGATGTCGACGCCGGCCGCTTCGTAGGTCTCGCCCATCAGCGATCGAAGTCCAGCTGCCCGAGCGCCGAGGTGCCGGCGGAGACGCCGGTGGACGCACTGCGCTCGGCCAGCGTGGTGGCGATGCGGCTGGTCTCCTGCGCGGGTGCGCCCGGCGCCTCGAGCACGCCCTTGGAGAGTGACACGGGGATCTCCACCGGGTAGTCGCCGGTGAAGCAGGCGTCGCAGAAGCCGCTCTGGGGTGTGCCGGTGGCGGTGACCAGGCGGTCGAGGGTGAGGTAGGCCAGCGAGTCGACCTTGAGGTAGTCGCGGATCTCCTCGAGGTCGAGGTTGGCGGCCAGCAGCTCGCTGCGGACGCCGGTGTCGATGCCGTAGAAGCACGACCACATCACCGGAGGCGCCGAGATGCGCAGGTGGACCTCGGTGGCGCCGGCCTCGCGCAGCATCTGCGTGAGGGTCCGCTGGGTGGTGCCACGGACGATGGTGTCGTCGACCACGACGATGCGCTTGCCCTCGAGGTTCTCTTTGAGGGGGTTGAGCTTCATGCGCACCGCGGCCTCGCGCGCCTGCTGCGACGGGGCGATGAAGCTGCGGCCGATGTAGCGGTTCTTGACCAGCCCCTGGCCGGAGGGGATGCCGGAGCGGCGGGCGAAGCCCTCGGCGGCGGGCACGCCCGACTCGGGCACGCCCATGACCATGTCGGCCTCGACGGGCGCCTGCTCGGCGAGCTGCTCACCCATCCGCACCCGGGCCTGGTGCACGTTCTTGCCGTAGAGCGTCGAGTCGGGACGGGCGAAGTAGACGAACTCGAACAGGCACAGGCTGGGGCGCACGGTCTCGGGCGGGAACACCCGGATCGACCGGTAGCCGGTGGCGTCGATGACCACCATCTCGCCGGGTTCGAGCTCTCGCACGAAGTGGGCGCCGATGAGGTCGAGCGCCGGCGTCTCCGACGCCAGGACGAACCCGGACTCGAGGCGGCCGAGGCACAAGGGCCGGAAGCCGTTGGGGTCGCGCACGCCCATGACGTGGGCCTCGTCCATGGCGACGATGGAGAAGGCGCCCTTCAGGTGCGGGAGGACGTCGAGCAGCGCTCGCTCGAGGTGCCGGCCGTCGCCGGCGTCGTGGTCGCTGCGCTCGATGGCCCGGGCGAGCATCTCGGCCACCAGGTCGCTGTCGGAGGTGACCGCACCCGAGCCGGGGAGCATGCCCAGGTCGGCGGCGAGCTCGGCGGTGTTCACCAGGTTGCCGTTGTGGCCGAGGGCGATCTGGTGGCCGGCGGCTTCACGGGTGACGGGCTGGGCGTTCTGCCAGGTGCTGGCGCCCGTGGTGCTGTACCGGGTGTGCCCGATGGCGAGGTGACCCGGCAGCCCGTTGAGCTTGCGGTCGTCGAAGACGGACGACACGAGGCCGTTGTCCTTCAGGGTGATCAGCTCGGCGCCGTCGGACACGGCCATGCCGGCGGCTTCCTGGCCGCGGTGCTGCAGGGCGAACAGCCCGAGGTAGGTCAGATGGGCGACCGACTGCCCCGGCGCGTAGATGCCGAAGACCCCGCAGGCCTCCTTCAGCTCGTCGCCATCGAGGGCAGGAATGTCGGCGGACGGGTCCTGGTGCATGGGGTTCGTCGACACCCTTCGACGTCGCCGGGCGGTGTCGCCCGCCAGGCTACCCGCTGACGGCCGCCGGTCACCCACGCCGCCTCCGGATGTCGCGGGGGTTCAGTCCTGGTGCAGTCGCTCGGCGACCGCATCGGCGATGGCGCCGAGCTGTTCGTCGGACAGCACCCGCTCCTGGGCCTTGACCGCCAGGCGACGGCGCAGGGCCTTGAGCTCCTGGCGGAGGGCGTCGAGGACCTGGTCGGGTACGGCGCCGGCGGCCCGGATCTCGTCGCGGAGCAGGTCGAGCGTGTCGGGGTCGAGGCCGGCCTGGACCGGCTCGTCGTTCGGCGCCGGCGAGGCGGCCTGGCTGATGAGCGCCCGCACGCCGTCGAGCTCGGTGGCCAGGTGGTCGCGCAGGGCGGCGATCTGGTCGGCCACGGCGGCGCCGGACCCGTCGGCACCGTCGGTCGGGGGAGACGCTGCGGCTGCGGCGGGCAGTTCGACGTCGTCGGCCAGCACCAACCCCTCGTCGAGCCGCTCCTGCACGGCGTCGATGGCCTCGCGGATCGCGGGCAGCGACTCGAGTCCGGTGCGCAGGCCGTCGAGGTCGCCCTGCAGCGCCTCGAGCGTGGACGTGAGGTCCTCGGACGGCTCGACCACGAGCCCGTCGGCGAGCTCGGCCCGGAGGGCAGCGAGCTGGTCGGCCAGGTCGTGCAGGGTCGGACCCTCGCTGACCTCGGCAGGTGCGACCGTGCCCGGCGTCGCCGTCTCGCCCAGCTCGTCGACCGCAGCGGCCAGGGCCCGGATCTCGTCGATCGCGTTGTTGAGGTCGTGGCTGAGCGCCCGGATGTCGGCCGAGGTCCGGGCGACGCCATCGGCGGCCTCGCGCGCCGCAGTGTCGTCCGCGGGAGCGGGAGTGGGCATGCGCTCGAGCGCATCGCGCAGGGCGTCGAGCTGCTGGTGCAGCCCGTCGAGCGCGGCGACCGTGTCGTCACCGCGCACCTCCGCCTGCTCGGGGCGCTCGCCGGCCGCGGTCGGCTCCGGCTCGGTCCGCAGCTCGTCGAGGCGACCCCGCAGCTCGAGGTGGTCACGCAGCCCGCGGAACTCGTCCCACAGCGCTCCGACGACCTCGCCCGAGGCCACATCGAGAAGTGTCTCCTGGAGCCGGTCGAGCGTGTCGGCGATGGAGCGCGAATCCTGCTCGACCGCATCCTTGACCTGACGCATCTCGGCGGTGAGCGAGTTGCCGTCGAGGCCACCGATGGCGTCGGCGAGGTGGGCCCGCAGGTCGGCGGCCAGGCCACGCACCTGCTCGCGCGTGGCCAGCTCGTCGAGGCGCTGCAGCAGCTCGTCGCTGCGATCGGCATCGGCCCGGGCCTGGAGCCGGTCTTCGAGATCGCCGAGCCGCTGCAGCAACCGCTGGTGGGCGGAGTCGTCGGACAGCTGCTCGGCGATGCGGTCGATGCCGGCCCGCAGCGGTTCGAGCTCGGCTCGCAGCTCGCCGGCCGGGTCTGACGCCTGGATGGAGACGACCATGTCGCGCAGAGCGGCCAGGTCGTTGCGCACCGGCGCGTTGGGGTCGCGGGATGCCAGCTCCTCGACGGTGCTGCGCACCGCCTGGAGGTCGTCGGTGAGGTCGCGCTCGGCGATCGCCGAAGCGATGGCGCGCACCTGCAGCAGGTCCTCGTGCAGGCCGGCACCGAGGCTGTCGATCCGCCCGGCCAGCGCGGCGTCGCCGGTGCCGGGTCGGGGCGCGCCCGTGTCGCCCGAGTTGCCGAGGTTGGCGAGGCTGGCCTCGAAGTCGGCGTCGCCCTGGTCGTCGCTCATGGTCCCTCCGGATGGAGCAGCGTGCAGCTGCCATCCTGCCGCATCAGGCACCGCGAATCGGCCATCGACCGCGGGTCGGGCACGCTCGGGTCGACGTGTTGGCGCTCCGTGCGTCGGATCGGGGCACGACCCTCAGTACTGTCGTCTCATGCCGCTCAGCCTGGATGCCACGCTCGAGCGCCGGCTGGGCCACCGACCGGCGATCACCAAGTGGGTCAAGTACTCGGCCGCGTCGCTGTCCGGCGTCGTCACCAGCCAGGCGGTGCTGATCGTCTGCATCGTCGTCTTCGACATGACCGCCGAGTGGGCCAACGTCATCGCGGTGATCGTCGGGGCCGCCCCCAACTACCTCATCAACCGGGCGTGGACGTTCAACAAACGAGGCGCCCACTCGCTCACCCGCGAGGTCCTGCCGTTCTGGGGCATGGCCATCCTCGGTCTGCTGCTGTCGACGATCGCCGTCGGTTGGGCCGACGACCAGTTCGACGGCAACATCGTCGCTCTCATGGCGGCAAACATCGGTGCGTTCGGCGTGCTGTGGGTCGCCCGCTACTTCATCCTCGACAAGCTGCTCTTCGCCCCGCTGGCCGAGATCGTCGAGCACCACGAGGACGAAGCGGGCCACCTCCACCTGCACACCGTCGACGACGACTGATCGTCCGAGATTTTCGTCACCTGGTCAGGACCGTCCTGACGAGGTGACGACATTCTCGGTCACGCCTGGGTGGTGCCGGCGCCGAGGGCGTTGGGCAACCGGTCGCGCCACGCGCTGGACGGCGTCGGCCACCGCGACGTCGACGAGGTCGCCGATCACCAGGCGATCGCCTCCCGCCCGTCCGACCTCGGCGGCCGGCACGCCGGCGGCCCCGGCGTCGGCGAGCACGCCTTCGACGTCGCCGGCCGCGACGCACGCCAGCACCGCGGACGGGGTCTCGCCGAACAGGGCCACGTGCCCGCCGGGCGCGGGAAGCGAGACGCTGGCGCCGACGCCGCCACGCACGGCCATCTCGGCCAGCGCCGGGCCGAAGCCACCGGCCAGGTCGTGGATCCCCCGGAGGCGGCCGGCGGCGACGAGGCTGCGCACGAGCTCCGCCGTGGCTCGGTGGCCGGCCAGGTCGACGGTGGGCGGTGTGCCGCGGTGGTGGCCTCGGGACCAGGCCCACGCGCTGCCCGACAGGCCGGTGGCGGGTTCGCCGATGAGCACGACGCGCGTGTCGGCGACCAGCCGCACGCCCGGCGGCCGACGCTCGAGCGACTCGATGATGCCGACCGTGCCCACCACGGGCGATGGGTCGATGTCGGTGCCGTGCGACTCGTTGTACAGCGACACGTTGCCGCCGATGACCGGGACCGACAGCGCCCGGGCGGCCTCACCCATGCCGTCGATGGCCTCGGACAGCTGCCACATCACCTCGGGGTGCTCGGGGTTCCCGAAGTTGAGGCAGTTCACCAGCGCCAGCGGTTCGGCGCCGACGCAAGCCAGGTTCATCACCGACTCGGCCACGACGGCAGCCGTGCCGGCCCGGGGATCGAGTCGGCACCACCGGTGGTTGCCGTCGGTGGTGAGCCCGAGCGCCCGGCCGGTCGGCTCGCCGGTGCGCGGGTCCTTCAAGCGCAACACGGTGGCGTCGCCGCCGGGCCCCTCGACGGTGTTGAGGAACAGCTGGTGGTCGTACTGGGACCACACCCACGACGTGTCGCACAGCGTGGCGAGCAGGTCGGCGCCGGCGTCGTCGGGCGGGGCCAGGGCGTCCTCGGCGGCATCGGCGAGCGCAGCGTCGCGATCGGCCGGCTCTTCGAGCGGCCGGTGGTACACGGGCGCGTCGTCGTCGAGGGAGTTGGCGGGGATGTCGGCCAGCACCTCGCCGTCGGGCCGGTCGAGGACGCGGAACCGACGGCTGCCGGTGACGGTGCCGATGACCGACGCCGAGATCTCCCACTTCTCGCAGATGGCGAGCAGGCGGTCGAGCTTGGCCGGTTCGCAGATGGCGAGCATCCGCTCCTGGCTCTCGCTGATCATGATCTCGAACGGGTCCATGCCCTGCTCGCGCACGTGCACCTCGGACAGGTACAGGTCCATGCCGACGCCGCCCTTGGCCGATGTCTCACTGGCCGCCCCGGTGATGCCGGCGGCGCCGAGGTCCTGGATGCCGACGACGAGGCCCTCGTCGAGGATCTCGAGGCAGGCCTCGATCAGCCGCTTCTCCTCGAACGGGTCGCCGACCTGCACGCTGGGCCGCTTCTCCTCGTGGCCCTCCTCGAAGCCCGCCGACGCCAGGACGCTGGCCCCACCGATGCCGTCGCGCCCGGTGGCCGACCCGAAGAGGACGGTGAGGTTGCCGACGCCCGATGCCCGGGCCAGCGCCAGTCGGTCCTGGGGCAGCACGCCCAGGCAGAAGACGTTGACCAGCGGATTGCCTTGATAGGTGGCGTCGAACACGGTCTCGCCGCCCACGGTGGGGACGCCGACCGAGTTGCCGTAGCCGGACACGCCCGACACCACGCCCTCGGCGATCCAGCGGCTCCGAGGGTCGTCGAGCGGACCGAACCGCAGCGGGTCCATCAGGGCGATGGGGCGCGCCCCCATCGAGAAGACGTCACGCAGGATGCCGCCCACGCCGGTGGCCGCCCCCTCGTAGGGCTCGATGGCGGACGGGTGGTTGTGGCTCTCGATCCGGAACGCGGCGGCGATGCCGTCGCCGACGTCGACCACACCGGCCCCCTCGCCGGGTCCGACCAGGACGCGAGGACCCTCGCTGGGGAGCCGGCGCAGGTGCAGCCGCGACGACTTGTAGGAGCAGTGCTCGGACCACATGACCGAGTACATGGCCAGCTCGAGGTGGTTCGGCTGGCGGCCGAGGATGCGGGCGATCTCGGCGGCTTCGTCGTCGGTGAGACCGAGGGAACGGTGGACCGAGGGGTCGGGGGACGCCATGGCCCGCACGCTACGCGTCCCGTGGCCGGACACCCGCCTCTCCATTGTCGGGAGAGATGGAACCCGACGGGACCGCACGATGGCCACGACCAGAATTGACCATATGGCAGATCAATGAGTCGCAGACATTGCCAAATGTGGGTGCGGTGTGGTTTCCTGTCGTCGATGGCTCCGAAGCGAGAAATGACCGAAGAACACAAGGCCGCCCTGGCCGAAGGACGTCGCCAGGGACGTGCCGTTCGCGACTACCTCGAAGCGCTGGAACAGCACAAACCCAAGCGCGGTCGCAAGCGCACTCCCGAATCGATGCGCGCCCAGCTCGAGCGCATATCGAACCAGCTCGACGACGCCGATCCGGTGAAGAAGCTGCAGCTGATCCAGGACCGCATCGACATCGAAGCCGAGCTCGATGCTGCCGAGAACAAGCCCGATCTCGAGGCGCTCGAAGCCGACTTCGTAGCGGCGGCAGAGCCCTACAGCGAGCGCAAGGGCATCTCGTACGCGGCCTGGCGAGAGCTCGGCGTCGAGGCGTCCGTTCTGAAGAAGGCCGGCATCAAGCGGGGCAGCTGAGCCCAGATCCCGGGCCTGATCAGGCCCGGACGCCGGCGGCCACGTCGAGCAGCGACCGCAGCAGCGGCACGCCGTCGGCGGACCCGAGCAGCGGATCACAGGCACGTTCCGGGTGGGGCATCAGGCCCACCACGTTGCGGGTCTGGTTGCAGACGCCGGCGATGTCGTCGAGGGATCCATTGGGGTTGTCGACGTAGCGGAAGACGACTCGATCTTCGTCCTGCAGCCGGCGCAACGTGTCGGCATCGCAGGTGAAGTTGCCTTCGAAGTGGTTGATCGGGATACGGAGCTCTTGGCCCACGTCGGCGGCGGCCGTCAACGGTGAATTCGTCGTCTCGACCCGCAGCGTCACCGTGGTGCACAGGAACTTCAGTCCGGCGTTCTTCTGGAGCGCACCGGGCAGCATGCCCGCCTCGGTGAGCACCTGGAATCCGTTGCAGATGCCCACGACCGGGCCGCCTTCGTCGGCGAAGCGCTGCACCGCCTGCATCACGGGCGAGAACCGGGCGATGGCTCCGGGCCGCAGGTAGTCGCCGTGGGCGAAGCCCCCGGGGACGACCACGCCGTCGACGCCTCGGACCGACGCATCGCCGTGCCAGAGCACCTCGGCCTCGCCACCCAACCCACGGACCGCTTCGAGAGCGTCCTGTTCGCAGTTGGATCCGGGGAAGAGGACGACCCCGATGCGGGCGGCCATCAGGCGGAGGCTCCGGCGTGGGGCCGCACCGTGATCTCGGAGTCCTCGATCACCGGATTGGTCAGGAACCGGGCGCAGACGTCCTCGACGCGGCGGCGGGCGCCGTCCTCGTCGTCGGCGTCGACGGTGAAGCGGAACGACTTGCCAACCCGCACGTCGTGGATGCCCTCGAACCCCAGGGCGGGCAGCGACCGCTCGATGGTGTGCCCCTCGGGATCGGCGATCCCTTCACGGGGGCGAGTCTCCACCTGGACGTCGAAGCGCATGGTGCCAATCTACGCGGCGCCATGGATGGCGCAGCGAGACATCAGCCCGGCCAGTCGTCGAGCGAGCGGCCGCAGATGCGCTCGTACGCCTCGCGGTAGCGGGCGGCGGTGGCGGCGACGACTTCGTCGGGCAGGGTCGGCGGCGGTGGTGTCTTGTCCCATCCCTCGACGGCGGCCAGCCAGTCGCGCACGGGCTGCTTGTCGAAGCTGGGCGGGGTGGTACCGGGCTTCCACTCGGCCGCCGGCCAGAAGCGCGACGAGTCGGGGGTGAGGACCTCGTCGCAGATGGCGAGCTCGCCGTCGATCCAGCCGAGCTCGAACTTCGTGTCGGCGATGAGGATGCCCCGCTCACGGGCCCAGCCGGCACCCTTCTGGTAGGCGGCCATGGCGATGTCGCGCGCCCGAGCGGCCACGTCCGTGCCCACCAGGTCGACGGCTTCGGCGAAGCCGATGTTGACGTCGTGCTCGCCCTGCTCGGCCTTGGTGGCCGGGGTGAACACGGGCTCGGGGAAGCGGTCGGACTCCTGCAGACCCGCCGGCATGGGCTGGCCGTGCATGGTCCCGTCCTGCTGGTACTCCTTCCACGCCGAGCCAGTGAGGTACCCACGGACGACGCACTCGATGGGCAGCATCTCGGCCTTGCGGGTGAGCATCGTGCGCCCGGCCAGCGCCGGGTCCCGAGCGCGCTCGGGGAAGTCGGCGATGTCGGTGGAGATGAGGTGGTTGGGCGCCACGTCCTCCAACAGCGAGAACCAGAACGCGGACATGGCGGTGAGCACCCGTCCCTTGTCGGGGATCGTCTCGTTCATCACCACGTCGAACGCCGAGATCCGATCAGAGGTGACCAGCAACAGGCGTTCGTGGCCGTTCTCGTCGGAGCCGGCGTCGTAGATGCCGCGGACCTTGCCGGTGTTGAGGAGCGGGAGGTCGACGTTCACGACGACCAGCATGGCGCGTGTCGGCCCCCGACCGGAGTGACGGTCGCGGCCACGGCTTGCATCGTGTCGGTGGCGTGTCCGACCCTGGCAGGCGCACCCAGCCACCACCCCGGAGAAGCACCGTGTCCCTGTCTCGACGCCGCCCCGCACGTCTCGCCACCGCCGTCATCCTCGGCGCGCTGCTGCTCGCCGGCGCGTGCAGCTCCGACTCGAACGAGGCCGACCGGGGCTCAGGCGATCTGGCCCCCGAGATCACCCAGGACCAGAACACCCAGGACGCCGGCACCTCGAGCACGGCCAGCACCTCCGACAACGGTGGTGCCTGCAAGCTGTTGACCGCTCAGGAGATCGAGGACGCCACCGGGCAGGCACCGCTCAGCAGCTCGTACCAGGAAGGTACCGCCGGTTCCCTCGAGACGTGCGAGTGGACGCTGCCCGTCCCCGAGGACGACCCGCAGGCCGACCTCGGCATGTCGGAGACGAGCCTGCAGCTGGTACTGATGCCGGAGAGCGAGTACCGGTCGCGCACCGAGGGCATGGGCGACCTCTACACCGAGATCGACGGCCCGGGTGACCAGGCGCGGTGGGCGTTCTCGGGCAACGCCCAGATGGGCACCATGGCCCAGCTCTACGTGCTGCAGGGCGACCGGGCGCTGCTCCTGCTTCCCGGTGGCACGTTCTGGACCGACGAGGCGGCGGCGAAGGACGCCCTCACCTCGTTGGCCGCCGACGTGCTCGACCGCTGGTGAGCTGGGCCGGGGACGCGACGAGCCGGCCGTGAGGACCTCGTCGCAGCTGGCGAGGGTGCCGTCGACCCCACCCAGCTCCAGGTCGTTCGCCGGCCATCCGTAGGCCGTCCGGCCCATTTCGGTCAAGGACGAGGTACTGGGCGCGCTCCGCGCCTAACTTGCCCAGAGCGCCGGCGGATTCAGCGGTGCGACGGGTGGGCGGCGGCGGATCTCGCTCAACGGCGGACCTCGGTTCGGCGCGCCCCGAACACATGGGAGAGATGAATGAAGTTGTTCCCGAACGCGCGCCGACGGCGCGCGGGCGCCGGGCTGCTCGCGGCCACAGCGCTCCTCGGCTCTGCGTGCGA
Organism: uncultured Acidimicrobiaceae bacterium; assembly: GCA_963800295.1. GTDB lineage: Bacteria > Actinomycetota > Acidimicrobiia > Acidimicrobiales > Salinilacustritrichaceae > Salinilacustrithrix. The sequence continues at coordinate 188,464 of CAWDAJ010000001.1, read as the reverse complement.
GTACCTACCCGACATGACCCCGGTGTTGCCGAACGACAGCAGCTGGACGGTCGTGGACCCCGACGGACCTGGCGGTGATTCCGTCACCTACGTGGTCGGTCCACCGGCGTTCGAAGGCGCATTCGTCCTGGACGAGAGCGCCGACCGGCTCGCCGCAGGACTACACCGAGATCGGGGCGGGTTCGGCCCGCTTCGTCAATGCAGACCAGGCCGACCCGACGACGCTCCCGGAGCTCCGCACGCACCAGGCGGACGGCATCAAGCTCGAGCACGTCGCCGAGTTCGGTTGGGCGACGTTCGTGCCACAGGTCGAGTCCGGCGCCGTCCCCTACCTCGTCGTGGACGTCGACCCCGACGGAGCATGGACCGGAATCTCCGATCACGCTGGTGCCGACGAGCACCTCGACCGTTCGGGCACGGAGCAGGCGGCAACCACCGGTCGGTGGCAGTTCTGGCGGGCGCAGCCTGGTGACAGCGTGTGGGCGCAGCGATCCGGTGGCGAGGACACCCCGGTGGTGCTGGCGGACCTGCCGGCCGATGCGACGATCACGGGGGTCAGCCTCAGCCTCGGCGTCGCGGCAGACGCCGGTATCTCCTACGCCGACGCCGTCCGCATCGAGCCCGCGACGGGCGACGACGGTCCGTACTTCGATCGCTTCGCGTGGTCCTTCGAACCCGGCGAGACGGTCACCCAGGTCCGAGCGAGCTCGTTGGGCGCGGTCGGCGGCACCATGTCGCCCGGCGCATCGATCGTGAGCGGCCCGGAGGGCGTCGACGCGCTGAAGCTGCCGTTCGGACAGTTCGACGGCGCGACGGTCCCCGATTTCGCCGTCTTCGACCACTACGACGGTGAGCCGGTCTCCCGCCTCGACAGCTTCACGGCGACGATGTGGCTCGATCCGGGGGCAGACGCCTGCGAGATGCCCTTCGTGTTCGTGGGGGTGGACGTCGACGGTGATCTCGGCACGACCGATGACACGTACCCCTTCGTCTACTGGCCCTGCGTCAGCTGGTACGAGGAGCCGGAGACCCTTCCCACCGAGCCGGGCTGGATCACGTTCGACGTCCGTCCCGGTCTCGTCAGCGCGCAGGATGAGACCCTGCTGGACGAGTTCCTCGCGGCCGAGGGCTCGGAGAACGCGGTGATCGCTCCTCTCCAGGGTGAGAACTACCGGATCCCGGGCGGCATCGCGTTCACCCACGTGGACCCGAGCTTCCTGGTCGGCGGACCGCCGGTCGATGCCGTCGCCGAAGAGTCCACACCGGTTCCGGGCCCCGCGCTCGTCGATCGGTTCAGCATCGGGCTCGAGGGCAACGACCTCCTCGACACGTTCGACTTCCTGGCCTCGAGCGGCGGCGGCTTCCAGGGGTATGCGATCACGGTGCCCGCCGGCGGCGGAACCGGCAGCTCGACGCTTCCGGGCGGCGCGGGGTCGATCACCACGTTCGGCAACGGCAGCGGCGGCACGTTCACCCTCGTCCCCGGCGGCGAGCCCGCCGGCACGCCGGACAACTTCCGGATGCTCGGGCAGTCGTGGAACATCACGGCGCCTGCCGGCTTCCAGTTCGACGGTGCCGAGGTGTGCCTGCCCTACGACGAAGCGGCCCTGACCGCCGCCGGCTATGACGAGGGCGATCTCGCCCTGGTCCACTACCGCGACGACGGCACGCCGGACGACATCACCACGTCGATCGACACGGAGGACCACATCATCTGTGGTGAGACGGCGTCGTTCTCCCCCTTCGCCATCGGGATCCTCGACGTCGATCGTCTCGCCGGCGGCGACCGGGCGGCGACCGCAGCGGCGATCTCGGCGGCGACCTTCGCCTCGGGCGCCCCGGTGGCCTACGTCGCCACGGGCGACGACTTCGCCGACGCCCTGTCGGGCGGTCCGGCCGCTGCCGCCGAGGGTGGTCCGGTGCTGCTCGTGAGCGAGGACGGCATCCCAGCCGACACCGCGACCGAGCTGGCCCGGCTCGACCCGGGTTCGATCGTCGTGCTCGGCGGCACCACTGCGATCAGCGATGACGTCGTGGAGCAGTTGGCGGCGATGACCGACGGCACGGTGACACGTCTCGCCGGCGCCGACCGGTACGCCACGTCGGCAGCGGTGTCGGCGTCGACCTTCTCGCCGGGGGTGGATGTCGCCTACGTGGCGACGGGCCTCCGGTTCGCCGACGCGCTCACCGGTGGGGCGGCTGCCGCCCGGGACGGTGCGCCGGTGCTGCTCGTGTCGCCGACGTCGATCCCGGCGGCCGTCGACGGACGAATTGTCGCGCCTCCATCCGGAGCAGATCGTCGTGCTCGGCGGCACCGGCTGCCGTCAGCGACGCCGTCGCCGACGAGCTCGCGGCGATCGCTCCGGTCACTCGGCTGAGCGGTGGACGACCGTTACGAGACGGCGGCGGCGATCGCCGAGACCTTCACCACGCCGACGCAGTCGCTGTTCGTCGCCACGGGCACCGCCTTCCCGGATGCGCTCACGGGCGTGCCGGCCGCCGGTGCCGCGCAGTCGCCGATCCTGCTCGTCGCAGCCGGTGTCCCGGCCTCGACCGAGGCCCAGGTGAACCATCTGGACCCCGCGTCCATGCGGCTGCTCGGCGGTACGGAGGCCATCGCCGAGGCGCTCGTCGCGCAGCTCAGGGACGCGATGCTGAACTAGTCGCCATCCGTCGAGGTACCGGTGGGGCGGCTGTCGCCGCCCCACCGGCGCGTCCGGGCCCATCTCGCCGTGTCAGGCCTCGGGGGCGAAGTTCTCGGGCGCCGAGGAACGCAGGATCAGATCAGAGGATGTCGCCCGGCGTGTAGGACGCGGCCTCGGGATACCGGGCGGCGATCTTCTCGACCGAGGTCGCGAACGCCTCGACCTGGGCCACGGCCCGCCCGGCGACCGACAGCGGGTCGGCGAGCGCGGCGTCGAGGGCACCTCGGTCGAGCGGCAGACGGGCGTCGGCGGCCAGCCGGTCGAGCAGGTCGTTGTCGGCCTGTCCCTGCTCGCGCATGGCCAGGGCGACGGCCACGGCGTGCTCCTTGATGGCCTCGTGGGCCTCTTCGCGGCCGGCGCCGGCGCGAACGGCAGCCATCAGCACCTTGGTGGTGGCGAGGAACGGCAGGTAGCGCTGGAGCTCGGCTTCGATGACGGCCGGGTAGGCGCCGAAGCCGCGCAGCACGGTGAGGAACGTCTCGAACAGTCCGTCGGCGGCCAGGAAGGCGTCGGGCAGCGCGACGCGCCGTACGACCGAGCAGCTGACGTCGCCCTCGTTCCACTGCTCGCCGGCCAGCCCGGTGACCATGGTCTGGTAGCCGGCGAGGACGTGCTTGAGGCCGTTGACGCGCTCGCACGAGCGGCTGTTCATCTTGTGGGGCATGGCCGAGGATCCGACCTGACCGGGGAGGAAGCCCTCGGTGGCCAGCTCGTGGCCGGCCATCAGGCGGATGGTGGTGGCCAGGCTCGACGGCCCCGACACCAGTTGCACGAGGGCGCCCACGACCTCGAGGTCGAGGCTGCGGGGGTACACCTGCCCGACGTTGGTGAAGGTGTGGGCGAAACCCAGGTGGCGAGCGACGGCCTGCTCCACCGCGTCGACGGCCTGGGCGGAACCGAGCAGGTCGAGCTGATCGGTCTGGGTGCCGACGGGTCCCTTGATGCCGCGCAGCGGGTAGCGCTCGATGAGCGCGTCGAGCCGGTCGAAGGCCACGAGCAGCTCTTCGCCGGCCACGGCGAAGCGCTTGCCCAGCGTGGTGACCTGGGCGGCGACGTTGTGGCTGCGGGCCGCCATCGCCGTGTCCTCGTACTGCACGGCCAGCCGGGCCAGGGCGGCCAGGGTGGCGACGGCCCGGTCGCGGATGAGCGCCATGGCGTCGCGCACCTGGAGCTGCTCGACGTTCTCGGTGAGGTCGCGCGAGGTCATACCGGCATGGATGAGCTCGTGGCCGGCCAGCGCGGAGAACTCCTCGATGCGGGCCTTCACGTCGTGCTTGGTGACGCGCTCGCGCTCCTCGATCGAGGCCAGGTCGACCTGGTCGACGACCCGCCGGTAGTCCTCGATGGCCTCCGGCGGCACGTCGAGCCCGGCCTCGGCCTGGGCCTCGAGCACGGCGAGCCAGAGCTGACGCTCGAGGACGATCTTGTGCTCGGGCGACCACAGTCGGACCATGGCGTCGCTGGCGTAGCGGGACGCCAGCACGTTGGGGACGTCGCGGGGGCTCACCGCTCCAGTCTGGCAACCCGGCGGCGCCGCCGCCGAGATCGGCGCCGATCCATGGCACGTCTCGTCGGTGCGGCCGACAGTGGCTTCCGGGCCGGCGGTTAGGGTGACCGGGTGCGCCAGGCACCTCCGACCAACCCCGGCCGTCGCGACGATCAAGCGCCGCCCCTGGCCGTCGATGGGTTCCCCGTGGTGGGCATCGTCGGCGCCGGGCAGCTGGCGCGGATGTGCCAACCGCCGGCGGTGGCGCTGTCGGTCACGCTGTCGGTGCTCGCTGCGTCCGAGGCCGAGTCCGCCACGCTCGTCGTGCCCGACACCCTCGTCGGCGCGCCCGACGACCTCGACGCCGTGCGTCGCCTGGCCGCCCGCTCCGACGTGGTCACCTTCGACCACGAGCACGTGCCGGGCGACGTGCTCGCCGCCCTGGCCGCCGACGGCGTCCGTCTGCACCCGACACCCGAGGCGCTGCGGTACGCCCAGGACAAGCTGGCGATGCGCCGCCGTCTCAGCGAGGAACCCGGCATCGGCTGTCCGCGCTGGACCGCGGCCCACACGGCCGAGGATGTCGCCGCGTTCGCCGACGAGGTCGGCTGGCCGATCATCGCCAAGACGCCGCGAGGCGGCTACGACGGGAAGGGCGTCCGCCGGGTCGAGAGCGCCGACGAGCTCGACGACTGGCTGGCGGCGGTCGGCGAGCCGGGCCCGCTGGCCGACGGGGTGCTGCTCGAAGAGGCGGTCCCGTTCTCACGGGAGGTCGCGGCCCTCGTGGCCCGGAATCCCAGCGGCGAGGCCCGGGCGTGGCCGCTGGTGGAGACCGTGCAGGAGGACGGCATCTGCACCGAGGTGCTGGCCCCCGCCCCCGGCATCGACGCTTCAGCGGCGCAGGAGGCCACCGACATGGCACTGCGCATCGCCGAGGAGCTGGGCGTCACCGGCGTGCTCGCCGTCGAGCTGTTCGTGGTCGTCGACGGGCAGGGCCGGCCGACGTTCCTCGTCAACGAGCTCGCCATGCGCCCGCACAACAGCGGCCACTGGACCATCGACGGCTCGGTCACCAGCCAGTTCGAGCAGCACCTTCGGGCTGTCGTCGACCTCCCCCTGGGCGCCACCCACACCCGGGCACCGTGGACGGTGATGGCCAACGTGTTGGGCGGCCCTCGCCAGGATCTGTACCCCGAGGTCCGCCGGCTGCTCGCCCAGGACCCAGAGCTGCGCGTCCACCTGTACGGCAAGGAGGTCCGCCCCGGTCGCAAGATCGGACACGTCACGCTGTGCGGCGATGACCTCGACGACCTCCGGGCACGAGCCGTGCGGGCCGCCGACCAACTGCGAGGAGCCGATCAGCCATGAGCGACACCGGAGCCACACCCGTCGTCGGGATCGTCATGGGCAGCGACAGCGACTGGCCGGTCATGGAGCAGGCGGCATTGGCGCTCGACGAGCTCGGCGTCGCCTACGAGGCCGACGTCGTGTCCGCCCACCGGATGCCCGACGACATGATCCGGTACGGGCGCACGGCGGCCGAGCGCGGGCTGCGGGTGATCATCGCCGGCGCCGGCGGCGCCGCCCACCTGCCCGGGATGCTGGCGTCGGTCACCGTGCTGCCGGTCATCGGCGTCCCGGTCCCGCTCAAGCACCTCGACGGCATGGACTCGCTGCTGTCCATCGTGCAGATGCCCGCCGGCATCCCCGTGGCCACTGTGTCCATCGGGGGTGCCCGCAACGCCGGTCTGCTCGCCGCCCGGATCCTGGCCGCCGGCACCGACGGTGCGGCCGAGCAGCTGCGCGATCGCCTGGCGACCTTCGCCGGTGAGCTCCGCGACCTGGCCATCGAGAAGGGCCGGCGACTGCGCGAGCGCGACGCCTGAGTCGTTCGCTTCGCTCACTTCGAGAGTTGCTCGCTGGCGCTCACAACGTCTCCTGGCGCCAACCACCATTCCGCCGCGGGTCTCGAGCCCAGCGCCGTCAGGTGGGGTCGGCGGCGATGTCGCTGCGGTGGTGCATGCCGGGCCAGGAGATCTCGGCCACGCCGGCGTAGGCGCGGTCACGGGCCTCGGCGATGGTCGGCGCCGTGCCGCACACGTACAGCACCCGGCCGCCGGCGGTGAGCAACGATCCCGGTTCCTCACCTGCCGCCACACCGGCGAACAGGATCTCCACACCGTCCACCGCTCGCGCCTCGTCGAGGCCGGCGATGACGTCGCCGGTGCGGGTGCTGGACGGGTAGCCCTCGGAGGCCAGCGCCACGGCGACGCATGCGTCGTCGGTGAAGGCCGGCTCGGTGCGCAGCTCGCCGGTGGCGGCCTCTGCCAGCAGCGCAGCCAGATCGCTGGTGAGGCGGGGCAGGACGACCTGTGACTCGGGGTCGCCGAAGCGGACGTTGTACTCGACCAGCTTGGGGCCGTCCGGGGTCAGCATGAGTCCGGCGTAGAGGACGCCCCGGTAGTCGATACCCCGGCGGCGCAGCTCGGCCAGCGTGGGGTCGACGAAGTCGTCGAGCACGGTCTGCACCACCGCGTCGTCGGCTGCCGGAACCGGCGAGTAGGAACCCATGCCCCCGGTGTTGGGGCCGGTGTCGCCGTCGCCGACCCGCTTGAAGTCCTGCGCCGGTGCCAGGGCGACCGCACGCTGGCCGTCGCACACGGCGAGGATGCTGAGCTCCGGGCCGGTCATCTTCTCCTCGACCACCACCCGGAGGCCGGCGTCGCCGAAGCTGGTGCCGGCGAGCTTGTCGCGGATGTCGGCCTCGGCGGCGTCCCGGTCGTCGGTGACGAACACGCCCTTGCCGGCGGCCAACCCGTCGGTCTTGATGACGTAGCCGCCGTCACCCGAAGGACCGGAGAGCGTGTCGAGGTAGGCGATGGCCTCGTCGGGGTCGTCGAAGTCGGCGTAGCGGGCCGTCGGCACGCCGGCCGCCTCGACGACCTCCTTCATCCACGCCTTGGATCCTTCGAGCCGAGCGCCGTCGGCTCCGGGCCCGAACACGAGCTTGCCCTGGGCACGCAAGCGGTCGGCGAGACCGGCGACGAGCGGTGCCTCGGGACCGATGACGAACAGGTCGGCGTCGATCTCCTCCGGCGGTGTGGCGACGGAGCCGGGGATGCCCGGGTTGCCCGGTGTGATGACGACCTCGGCGGTGCGGGAGAGCACCGACACGAGCGCGTGTTCGCGCCCTCCGGATCCGACGACACAGACCTTCACGGCCGGGACCCTAGAGCCCTCGGGAAAATCGCCGGGAATTGCCTCCGGATACCGGAGGCAATCGGCTGGAATATTCCTCGGTGGGACCTACGAGGCGAGTTGGACGTACTGGTCGCGGCTCGGGCCGACACCCAGGAGCGAGATCGGCACGCCGCACTGCTGCTCGAGGAACTCGACGTAGGCGCGGGCGTTGGCCGGCAGATGGTGCGGCTCGGTCGACTCGGACACGTCGGTCTTCCAGCCGGGCAGCTCCTCGTACACGGGCGTGCACTTGTGGAGGATGGACTGGTTGTCGGGCATGCGCTCGATCCGCTTGCCGTCGACCTCGTAGGCGACGCAGACCTTGATGGTGTCGAAGCCGTCGAGCACGTCGAGCTTGGTGATGGCCAGCTCGGACAGCGAATTGAGCCGGACGGCGTGGCGCATCATCACCGCATCGAACCAGCCGGGCCGGCGGCGGCGCTTGGTGTTGACGCCGTACTCGTGGCCGATGTCGACGATGCGGTCGCCCAGCTCGCCGAACAGCTCGGTGGGGAACGGGCCCGAGCCGACCCGGGTCAGGTAGGCCTTGCCGACGCCGACCACGCGCTCGACGTGGCGGGGACCGATGCCGGCACCCACGCAGGCGCCACCGGCCACCGGGTTCGACGACGTCACGTAGGGATAGGTGCCGTGGTCGAGGTCGAGGAACGTGGCCTGCGCGCCCTCGAACAGGACGTGCTGGCCGGCTTCCAGCGCCTCGTGCACGAGATTGACGGTGTCGTCGACGTAGGGGGCGATGGCGTCGCGGTAGGTGCCGAGGTAGGTCTCGGCGATCTCCTCCTCGTCGACCGGTAGCTGGTTGTAGACCTTGGCCAGCACGGGGTTGGTCTCGCGCAGGACGATGCGCAGCTTCTCGCGGAAGATCTTCTCGTCGTAGAGGTCCTGCACCCGGATGCCCACGCGGGAGGCCTTGTCGGCATACGCCGGACCGATGCCCCGCTTGGTGGTGCCCAGCTTGTTGCGGCCCAACCAGCGCTCGGTCATCCGGTCGAGCAGCTGGTGGTACGGGAAGATCAGGTGGGCGTTGCCCGACAGGCGCAGCTTCGAGCAGTCGACGCCGCGTGATTGCAGCATGTCGATCTCGGCGAGCATGACCTTGGGGTCGACGACCACGCCGTTGCCGATGACCGGGGTGATGTGGTCGTAGAGGACGCCGGAGGGGATGAGCTGGAGGGCGAACGACTCGTCGCCCACCACGATGGTGTGGCCGGCGTTGTGGCCGCCCTGGTAGCGCACCACCATCGACATCTCCTTGGAGAACAGGTCGACGAAGCGTCCCTTGCCCTCGTCCCCCCACTGCGTGCCCACGACGATGGTGGCCGGCATGGTGCGGCCCTCCCTTGCACTGGTTCCTTCGGCACTGCGTGCCCGCAGCGTTCGATCGGCCCGAAAACAACGGACCGGCTCCCCAATCGGAGAGCCGTTGGACCATGGTACCGCCAGCGTGACCGAAGGCGCGAACCTGAAACGGGCCCGGCCACGAGGGCCGGACCCGTTCTCGGTGTGGTTGCGCTTACGGCGCGGTCACGACACCGTGGCCGTGCGCCGGCGGATGGCGAGCAGCATCAGGCCGCCCAGTGCCATCAGGGCAGCGCCGACGGCGGCGAGGACGCCGGTGCTGCTGCCGGTGTAGGCCAGCTCGCCGCGGACGCTCGACGGCTGGGCGCCGGCGTTCGATGCGACGTTCGACGGACGCTCGGTGACGCTGCCGAGGACCTGCGTGCCGTTCGCCTGCGTAGCGGGGGCAGTGTTCTCGTTGGGCGAGGCCGCGGGGCTCGGCGCCGGCGACTGGTTCTCGACCGTGTTGCCCTCGACCTGGACGTCGGTGTCCTCGGGAGCGGTCGACGGCTGCGACGACCCGCCGGTGTTCTCGGTGCCGGTGTTCTCGGTGCCACCGTTGTCAGCGTTCCCGCCAGTGTCCTCGCCGCCGGGGTCCCCAGTGTCTCCGGTGTCGCCTTCGTTGCCGCCCTCGCCCGGGCTCGTGGTCTCGCCGGAGGTGCGGCCGCTACACAGCGCGCGATGAGTGCCGCACCGACAGCCCGCCAGACGCGACGATGACCCGGCGTCACCGCCGGGTCATCGTCACGTCGCTCGCTGATCAGAGGGTGCCCGCCCGCCTCCGTGGATCAGTGGAGCTTGAGGAACTCCCGGCGACTGGCGCCGACGAGCACCGAACCGAAGGCCAACAGGGCGAACCCGATGCCGGCCATGTTGCGGGTGTTGTCACCCGTGCGGGGCAGCGTCTCGGGACGGACGACTACGTCGGGCAGGACCTCCGCCGGCTGGGTCGTCGGCGGTTCCGTGCTCGTCGTCACGACGTCCGGTTCGACCTCGGGGTAGTTGTTGGTGAAGGTGCACTGAACGTCTGCGTCCGCCTCGAGGTCCACGGTCACCGATCGGGTGGCCAGGTCCACGGCCGCGTCTGCGCCCGTGCACGAGATGTCAGTCAAGACCGCGGTCTCGTCGGACGACTCCGTGACGGTGTACGCCCCCACCGGCAGATCCACCCCGGTGTTGGACGGCTTCACGTTGGTCAGCGGGAAGGTGCCGAGGTCGCCGGTGAACTGGAAGGCCCAGTTGGCCGGCGCATCACCCGTCACCGCCTTGACGATCTGGAGCGATCCCACCGGAGGCGCCGTCGTGGGCGTGGGGATCGGCACCGTTTGCGTCGTGGTCGTCGGGCCGTTCGTGAAGGTGCAGGTGACGGCGTCGCCCTCGCCGAGCGTCACCTGGACGCCGTCGGTCACATCGGAGTAGTTGTCGAAGTCGACCTGCTGCTCCTGCTCGTTCCACGTCGTGCAGGTCACGTCCTTCAGGTCGTACGCCGACGTGTCGGCTTCGGTCACGGTGTAGGTGCCGGGGGTCAGGGCGAACGCATCCGTGCTGTCGCCGTGGCCCAGGTCGTACTCCTCCTCGTCCGGTCCCGTGAAGTGGAACTGTGGATCGGCACCCTCGGCAGGCGCCGGGCTCACCTCCTTGGCAATCGTGAGGTACGCGTCGTCCAGGGAGTCCCCGGGGAAGTCGTTGGTGAAGGTGCAGGTGATGGCGTCACCGTCCACCAGCCCATCGAGCACGGCGTCCATGTCGGTCGCGTCCGTGGACTGCGCCACCACTGCGTCGTCGTCGTTGTCGTCCGTGCAGACGAAACCGACGAAGTCAGCATCGCCCGCACCGTTCTCGCTCACCGTGTAGTCACCCGGAGGCAGACCCAGCGCCGGGTCGGTGCTCGCTTCGGTGTCCTCGCCGGAGCCGCTGAGGGTGACGTCGACCGGGTCACCCTCCTCCGGCGTCACGGTGAAGCCAAACGACCACCCCTGGTCCGGGACCGTACCCGTGACCTTCTTGACGAGCGTGAGATCGGCGACGGGCTGGGGGATGCTGCAGTCGCCGTTCCAGATGGCATAGCCCTCGGCGGTCCAGTTCAGCCCCTCGAAATCTCCTTCGTCGGTGACGTCGCCGTCGTCGTTGGCGTCGTAACTCGGCACGATGTCGCCCCAGGCATCGTCGCTGCGCGGCGTCGGATAGATCGTCGAAGGATCAAACAGTGGCCCCAGGTGGTGGGTGTGGTCGTCCTTGGATCCCGGATTGCTCGCCTCGAAGTCGACCGTCGCGGAGACGTAGGGGTTATGCACGGAGTTGGTGCGGTGACACACGGTCACCTTCGAACCGAGCTCGAGGATCGGTCCCTCATCGACGACCGCACCGGCCCTCGGAGCTACGACGAGCAGAGTGCCGGCGAGCATGATGAGCGCGCCGAGCATGGCGATCAGCTTCGCTCGGCGCGTATCGGTAGGGCGGGCCATGGGTCTCCTTCGTGGCGCCGGTCATGCCGACGTCGTGGCTGGCGTGTCACTGGCTGAGCGACGGAGCGGAAGCTCCCCGCAACTCAATCCAATGGCACGGGGTCGCCAACATCCAGGGGGGAGTACGACGGAATGACCGTTTTATGTGAAAGCTGGTCCACGCAGCGCGGTTGCCTCCAAGGAAATCGCTCGCTGAGTAGTGGACGGACAACAGATCGCGCGACATTTCGTGCGGGAAACGCGCATCGCCACCATCCCGCCCTGACCCGCCAACCCGTCGCCTACTTCCGTATTCCGACACTTCGTCCCAGGCACGGGCACTGGCGTGGCGATCCTTCGAACGCGACGATGGCCCGGCGAATCGCCGGGCCATCGTCTCCCATCAACCGCGTCGGGCAAAGTGCCCGGTTCGTCAACCCACGGTGATCATGGTGCGCCGGCTGGCCGCCACCAGCAGCAGGCCGGCGCCGAAGAGCAGGAGGCCGAAGCCTCCGAGGTACCGGGTGCCGGAACCGGTGAAGGCGAGCTCGGTCGGCCGCTCGACGACGGAGGGCAGGACCTGCGGCGTCTGGTCGGGCAGCGGCGTGGCCTGCGGGGCCGGATTCGGCTGGGGCGCCGGCGCCGGGACGGGCCGGTTCACGATCTCGCCCTCGACCTCGGTCTCGGTCTGCGGCTTCGCCGGCGGGGTCGCGGGATCGGCCGGAGTGGTGATCACATCGGTGGTGGTGTCGTCGGTGGTGGTGTCGTCGGTGGTGGTGTCGTCATCATCGTTGGTGCCGTCATCGTCGGTTGCACCACCGGTGGGGCACGGAACCTCTCCGTCAAGGACCTGATCGTCAACGTGGCTCTTGTGCGCCTCGATCGTGTTCGAGCTCTTGTCGACGGTGATGACCCGCCACGGGTTCGTCTCGGAATGTGTGGCGTGACAAATCGTCACCTTGTGGCCGTCCGACGTGCCGGGCTTGCCACCATTCCCGTTCCCGTTGCCGTTGTCGCCCTGGTTCCCGTTCTGGCCGTTGTTGCCTTCGCCCTGGTTTCCGTTCTGGCCGTTGTTGCCTTCGCCGTGGTTCCCGTTGTTGTCCTTGTCCTGGCCGGTTACGGCGGGCTTGTTGCCCTTTTCGCCCGGCTGCGCAGCGCCGGCGGCCGGGATGAAGATCACGAAGACGCCGGCGAGCATGGCCAGCGAGCCGATGGTCGCCATGAGCTTCGGTCGGCGGTGAGCGGTGTGGGTGCCCATGATGTCGTTCTCCTAGGTGCGTGCCGTCCGTCGACGGACTTGGTTGATGGGGCCAGGTGATCGGGTTCCGATCGCCTCGCATCTCCATCGAACGGCACGCTGCGCGCGAAGGACAGTCGGTGTTCGACCATTTTTAGCGCAATGTCCGAAGAAATTTCACGGGCTGCGCACACTGCACTACGAAATGTCACGCCACGTAGTGACCGTCTCACGTTTCGCGCGCAGATTGAACGCTCTCTGCGTTCACACACGGCCGCAACGTGTCACGACGAGGCTTCGAGTTGACCCTCGACCGTCGGCGCCACCAGCGGCCACGGGCGCTCCCGCTCGACGGCCAGGGCCACGTCGAACAGCAGCTCGTCCTCGTGGTGACGGCCCAGCACCTGCATCCCCACGGGCAGACCGTCGACCGTGCCGGCGGGGATCGACACCGCCGGGTTGCCGTAGATGTTGGAGATGATGGTCAGCCCGCCCATCGAGACCAGGTCGGGGAAACGCTCGGCTGCCTGGTCCAGGAGCCAGTTGGGAAGGTTCGGCGCGAAAGCCGACGCCATCCGGACGCCGCCGAGCACGCCGCGGAACGCCCACTTGGCCGCCGGACTCGTCTGCGCCCACTCGAGGAAGCTGTCGGTCGGGTTGCTGGTGGTGGCATCTGCGGGGAAGGCCGGGCCCGGGTTGGTGGCGGCGATGATGAAGTCGACCTCCTCGAACGCCGCGGCCATCACCTGGTTGGCCTGCACCCGCCTCGCCTCTGCGACGGAAGCCGTGTGGAGGTTGTACAGCGAGGTCGCCAGCCGGAGCCCGATGGCGACCTCCTCGGTCAGTTCCTCTGCACAGCCCGGCCAGCGGTCGCCGAGGTCGGCGAGCAAGGTGGCCAGGTTGCCCATCATCCACTGGGCGGCGAGGTTCGGTGGCCGGACGTCGAGGTCGACGCGCTCCATGCCGGTGGCGGCGATGAGGGCGTCAGCCTCGGCGCGCAGGTGCTCCTCGACGCCGGGGTCGAGGGCCACATCGCCCAGACCCGGGATCACGGCCACCCGCCGGCCGGCCAGATCGTGCGACCCGAGCCCGGCCTCGAAGCCCGGGTGCTTGGGCAGGCTCGTCGGGTCCTCGCCGTGGTAGCCGGAGACCACATCGAAGTACCGGGCGGCATCGCGCACGGACCGGGCCAGGTTCCCGAGCACCACCGTGTGGGGCCGCATGTAGGCGTTGGGGCTGCGCGGGGTGCGTCCGAACGTGCCCTTCATGCCCAGTAGCCCCGTGTACCCGGCGGGGATGCGGATCGACCCACCGCCATCGCCACCGGTGGCCAGGCTCACGAGGCCGCCGCTCACCGCCGACGCCGAGCCGCCCGACGAGCCACCCACGGTGCGGCCGAACCGCCACGGGTTGTGCGTCACACCGTTGAGCTTGGTGACGCTCACGTTGAGGCCGCCGAACTCGCTGGCCGTGGTCAGTCCGACCGGCACGGCCCCACCCCGTCGAAGCAGGCGGTCGATCACTGCGCCGGTGTAGGTGGCGACACGGTCCCGGAACACCAGCGAGGCCTCGGTGTTGGGCCAGCCCTCCACGGCCTCGAGCTCCTTGATGCCCGACGGCACGCCGCCGAAGGGCTGGGAGACGTCGGCCGCCGCCGCGACCGCTCGGGCGCGGTCGGGGTCGACGTGGGAGAAGCAGTTGAGGTCGCTGGCCTCGATGGCGGCCAGCGTGGCGTCGAGCTCCTCGACCGGCGATCGCTCTCCGGCACGGAAGGCGTCGACGAGCGAGCAGGCGTCACCGGTCCACGGGGTGTCGGTCATCCGCCGAGCTTGGCATCTCCAACCTGCGGAACGCGCGAAAGGGACACGGGAGGCGATCCTCCCGTGTCCCTCGCTCATGCGGTGTCCGGAGCGGAATCGATCAGCCGAGCCGGGCCGCCGCCCGCCGGCTGCCACCGACGAGGACGGCACCCGAGACCAGCAGACCCGTGCCGGCCACGGTCAGCCAGCCCGTGGACTGACCGGTCCGGGGCAGCGCCTCGGGCCGGGTCACGACGTCGGGAAGCACATGGGCTTCGGTGTCCGGGACGGTTGCCGGCGTGGTGGTCACCACATCGGGCTCGACGGTCGGCGGAACGGTCGGCGAAACCGTCGTGACCGTCACCGGGGCGATCGTGACCTCTGTGCTCTCGGTGGTCGTCGAGCCCTCGGTCGTGGTCGAACCCTCGGTGGTCGTCGTCGTGTCCTTCGTGGTCGTCGGCCCTTCGCCAGACGTGGTCGTCACCGGCCGGGCGCACCCGGCGTCGAAGATCGCTTGCCCGGTTGTCCAGTTCAGGCCACCGAACTGATCTTCGTCGCCGTACAGAGGGATGATGTCGCCCCACTGGTCACCGTTGCGCGGCGTCGGATACGCCACATCCGGATCGGCCTCGAAGTTGAAGACGGGGCCGGTGTGGATCGTGTGGTCACCATTGCCCTGGCCGAGCGCACCGTCGGCGGCGGCGTAGTCCACCGTGATGATCACGTAGGGGTTGCTCACCGAGTTCGTGCGGTGGCAGACCGTCACCTTGTGCTCACCGTCCTTGTCGGGCGGGGTCGCACCGACCGTGGGCGAGATGGTGAGGAACAAACCTGCCGACAGCATCAGCAGACCTGCCGTGCTCATCAGTTGGAGCGTCGTTCGACGTGTCATGACCTGACCTCCTCGTCAGGTCCACTCCGAACCGCTCGATCGGACCCCCCGCCTCGGTCGAGTGAACCGGGTGGAATCCTTCGACTCCAGGAGACATCTAAACGCTCAGCGTGACCAGAGTCCAAGGACCCATACGGTGAGCGTTCTTCTCGGGGCGCACGGCTGCACTCGCTGAACGGGAGGTGTAGGACTTCGGCGGGCTCGGACGATGGGAGGGGTGGTGAGCGAGTTCCCGACCGACGCGGATGATCAGCGCCTGGCGCTGGTCTCCCTCTACGACTCGGCGTTGCCCGAGGTGTACGGCTACCTCGCGTCGCGCTGCGGTTCGGCCAACGTCGCCGAAGACCTGACGTCCGAGACGTTCCTCGCCGCCGTCGATGCCGTCCGACGGCACGCGGTCCCGGAGCTCACGGTCGCCTGGCTGATCGGCGTGGCCCGCCACAAGCTGGTCGATCACTGGCGCCGCGCCGAGCGCGAGGGACGTGCCCTGCAGGCGGTCGACGACCCCGGAGGGAACGTCGACGACGCGTGGGACGTGCGCCTCGACATCATGCGGGCGCACGACACGCTGGCCACGCTCGGCGCCCACCACCGCAGCGCGCTCACCCTCCGCTACCTCGACGGTCTCCCGGTCCCCGAGGTCGCGTCGTGCCTGGGCCGGACGGTCGGCGCCACCGAGGTGCTGCTCGTCCGAGCCCGCAAGGCGTTCCGGTCCACCTACGAACAGAGCACCAACGCGCGGGAGGAGGAACGATGACCGATCCCTTCGACGACCTCTCGTCTCCCGCGCCGAGCCAGATGCCACGACCGAGCTTCCGCCGGGCGTTGCGTGCCCGCCTGCTCGACGAGCTCGGGCTGCGACCCGAGGACGCCATTCCCACCGTCGACCTTCCCCAGAGGAGAGCTGTCATGCCCACCACCACCGCAACGTCGGACGCCGTCACCGCCACCGCCGTCACCCCCTACATCACCGTCTCCGACGGAGCGGCCGCCATCGAGTGGTACACCGACGCCTTCGGAGCGATCGAGCAGTTCCGGGTGGTCGGCGACGACGGTCGCGTCGGCCATGCCGAGCTCACCATCGGCGCCGCCCGCATCATGCTCTCCGACGAGCACGAGGAGATCGGGGTCGTGTCCCCGACCACGTTGGGCGGCACCTCCACGGCCCTCTACCTCGAGGTCACCGACATCGACACGCTCTACCGGCGGGCCGTCGAGGCCGGCGCCACCGCCCAGCGCGAGCCCGCCGACCAGACCCACGGCAACCGGACCGGCACGCTGTTCGACCCGTTCGGGCACCGGTGGATGCTGTCCCAGCCGCTCGAGGCGTTCGACCTGGACACCTACGCCGAGCGCGAGGGCGGCGGCTTCACGGTGCACGCCGGGCCGGGCGCGGAGCGCGGCGACGCAACCCAGTACCGGGACGGGATCTGGGCGGTGGTGACGTACCACGACGTGGCCGCCGGCATCCGGTTCGTCACCGACGTGCTCGGCTTCGAGGAGTACGTGCTGGTGACCGACCCCGACGATGCAACCACGATCGTGCACAGCGAGTACCGCTGGCCCGAGGGCGGCATCGTGCAGGTGGCCAGCTGGCAGGAGGACAACCCGTTCATCCCCCGGCCCGGCACGCAGGGCCTCTACGTCATCACGTCCGACCCCCACGCGGTGTGGGAGCGCTGCCGGGCGGCCGGCGTCGAGGTCCTGCGCGAGCCGTACGCCCCGCACTACGACCCCGACGGCATGGGGTTCTCGGTCCGCGACGCCGAGGGCAACAGCTGGAGCTTCGGTACCTACGCCGGCGGCGCCACCGAGTGACCTCCGTCCGCAGATCGCTCCGCAAATCGCTGTGACTTGCCTCCGGTTACCGGAGGCAAGTCGCTGCGATTTCGGCTCAGGGGGCGGCGGGGTGTTCGACGTGGAGGTCGAACTCGGCGTCGCCGCTGGCGGTGTCGAGCGTCGCGGTGTCGCCGTCGGTGAGGTGGCCCTCGAGGATGGCGCCGGCCATGCGGTCGGACACCTCCCGCTGGATGACCCGCTTGAGCGGGCGGGCGCCGAAGGCGGGGTCGTAGCCGAGTTGAGCCAGCCTTGCCTTGGCCGCGTCGGTGACCTCGAGCGTGATGCGCTTGTCGGCGAGACGGCGGCGCAGGTGGTCGAGCTGGATCTCGACGATCGGCTTCAGGTCGTCCTCGGTGAGCTCACGGAAGCGGACGATGTCGTCGATGCGGTTCACGAACTCGGGACGCAGGTGGTCGCGTGGGTCGCCGGGCATGTTCGAGGTCATGATCAGCACGGTGTTGGAGAAGTCGACGGTGCGGCCCTGCCCGTCGGTGAGGCGCCCGTCGTCGAGCACCTGCAGCAGGATGTTGAACACGTCGGGATGGGCCTTCTCGAGCTCGTCGAGCAGGATCACCGAGTAGGGCCGGCGCCGGACGAGCTCGGTGAGCTGACCGCCCTCGTCGTAGCCGACGTACCCGGGAGGCGCACCGACGAGGCGGGCCACCGAGTGCTTCTCGGAGTACTCCGACATGTCGACGCGGACCATGGCCCGTTCGTCGTCGAAGAGGAACTCGGCCAGCGTGCGGGCCAGTTCGGTCTTGCCGACGCCGGTGGGGCCGAGGAACAGGAACGATCCGATCGGCCGGTTGGGGTCGGACAGGCCGGCCCGGCTGCGCCGGATGGCGTTGGCGACCGCGGCGACCGCCTCGTCCTGGCCGACCACCCGCTGGTGGAGGACCTCTTCCATGCGGACGAGCTTGGCCATCTCGCCCTCCATGAGTCGGGAGACGGGCACGCCGGTCCAGCGGGAGACGATCTCGGCAACGTCCTCCTCGTCGACCTCCTCCTTCAGCATGCGTGACTCGGACTGCAGCTCGTTCAGGCGCTTGGTGGCCTCGTCGACCTGGCGCTCGAGCTCGGGGATGCGGCCGTAGCGGATCTCGGCGGCCCGCTCGAGGTCCTGCTCGCGCTCGAGCTGCTCCTTGAGCCCCTCGAGCTCTTCCTTGAGCGTGCGGATGGCGCCGATGGCCTGCTTCTCGCGGTCCCAGTGGGCGAGCATGCCGTCGCGCTCCTCGCGCAGGTTGGCGAGCTCCTCGTCGAGGTCCTCGAGCCGGGCCAGCGAGGCGTCGTCGGTCTCCTTGGCCAGGGCCACCCGCTCGATCTCGAGCTGGCGGATGCGGCGCTCGACCACGTCGATCTCGGTGGGCAGCGAGTCGATCTCGATGCGCAGCTTGGAGGCGGCCTCGTCGACCAGGTCGATGGCCTTGTCGGGCAGGAACCGGCCGGTGAGGTAGCGGTCGGACAGCGTGGCGGCGGCGACGAGGGCAGCGTCCTGGATGCGCACGCCGTGGTGGACCTCGTAGCGCTCCTTGAGGCCGCGCAGGATGGCGACCGTGTCCTCGACCGAGGGCTCGCCGACGAACACCTGCTGGAAGCGGCGCTCGAGGGCGGGGTCCTTCTCGACGTACTTGCGGAACTCGTCGAGGGTGGTGGCGCCGATCATGCGCAGCTCGCCCCGGGCGAGCATGGGCTTGAGCATGTCGCCCGCGCCGGTGGAGCCCTCGGTGGCGCCGGCGCCCACGACCGTGTGCATCTCGTCGATGAAGGTGATGACCTGGCCCTCGGAGTCGGTGATCTCCTTGAGGACGGCCTTCAACCGCTCCTCGAACTCGCCGCGGTACTTGGCGCCGGCGACCATGGCGGAGATGTCGAGGGTGATGACCCGCTTGTCCTTCAGCGAATCGGGAACGTCACCCTCGACCACACGTCGAGCCAGACCCTCGACGATGGCGGTCTTGCCGACGCCGGGCTCGCCGATGAGGACCGGGTTGTTCTTGGTGCGGCGGGACAGCACCTGGATGACGCGGCGGATCTCCTCGTCGCGGCCGATGACCGGGTCGAGCTTGCCGGCCCGGGCCGCGGCCGTGAGGTCGCGGCCGTAGCGCTCGAGCGCCTGGTACTGCTCCTCGGGGTTCTGGCTGGTGACACGGTGGCTGCCCCGGACCTCGCGCAGACCGGTGAGCAGCTCGTCCTTGCTGACGCCGAGCCGATCGGTCAGGGCGAGCAGCAGGTGCTCGACCGACAGGTACTCGTCGCCGAGCTCGGACTTGGCCGCCTCGGCATCGTTCATGACCGTCTGCAGCTGGCGGGACAGGCGCGGCTCGCTGCCGCCGTAGGCCTTGGGCAGCTTGGCCACGGCTTCGTCGGCGGCGTTGCGCACGCTGCGGTGGTCGACGCCGACCTTGTCGAGGATCGGCAGGGCGATGCCGCCGTCGGTCTGGCGCAGCAGGGCAGCCAGGAGGTGATCGGCGGTCACCTCGGGATTGTTCAGCGACTTGGCCTGTTCGACCGCGGCCGAGAAGGCCTCCTGCGTCTTCAGCGTCCATTTGTTGGGGTCCAGCGCCATGGTCAGAGTCTACTCCCGCTCAGGAAACCTGACAACGCTCGACTCAACTTCGGTCGGGCAGGTCGATGCGGCCGAACACCGTGACTTCCTGGCGCAACGGCACCAGGTCGCGCCGGTACTGGCGGTGGGTGGATTCGACCGCCTCGCCGACGGCCCGGCGGGCCTCGGCCAGTTCGGCGCGCAGCCGGGCCACCTCGTCCTCGAGCTCGAGGACCTTCTTGACCCCGGCCAGGTTGAGGCCCTCGTCGGTGAGCTCGGAGATGCGACGCAGCATCTCGATGTCCTCGTCGGAGTAGCGGCGGCTGCCGCCACTGGTGCGCGCCGGGTCGACCAAGCCCTTGCGCTCGTAGATGCGCAGGGTCTGGGGGTGCATCCCGGCGAGCTCGGCGGCGACGGAGATGACGTACACCGCACGGGAGCTGAACGAGACGCTCCGCTTCGGTTCCTTGTCAGCCATCATCGGCCCCCTTGGTCAGACTCCCAGATGCGAGCGTGGCGATTCGGTGGACACCGACGCCAACGTCTCGATGGCCTTGCGCTCGGCAGCCGAGAGCTTGGCCGGTACCGCGACCTCGATGGTGACGAGCAGCGAGCCCTTCTTGGACTTGTGCTCGACACCACGCCCGGAGACGCGGAAGACCTTGCCCGAGCGCGTGCCCGCCGGCACCCGGATCTTGACGGTCTCGCCGTCGAGCGTGGGCACCTCGATGTCGGCGCCGAGCGCGGCCTCGGCGAACGTCACCGGCACGGTGATGGTGAGGTCGTCGCCGGACCGCCCGAACAGCCGGTGTGGGGCGACGTGGACGATCACGTGCAGGTCGCCGGGCGGACCGCCGTGGCGGCCGGGGCCGCCTCGGCCCTTCAGGCGGATGCGCTGGCCGTCCTTGACGCCGGCCGGGACCCGCACCTTGACCTCGCGGGGGCGGTGCTCGATGCCGCTGCCCCGGCACTGCGTGCACGGGTCCTCGATGAGCGCGCCTCGGCCCTGGCACACCGGGCACGGCTGCGAGAACGAGAAGAAGCCCTGGTTCTCGTCGAGCACGCCCCGACCGCCGCAGTTGCCGCACGGAACGGGCCGGGTGCCGGGCTCGGCGCCGGACCCGCCGCAGCGGGTGCACGCCGCCTCGGACGTGAGGTGCACCGCGGTGGTGACGCCGTGGACGGCGTCCTCGAAGGAGAGGTGCAGCTCGGACTGCAGATCGGTGCCCCGCTGGGGGCCGGTGCCCCGACTGGCGCGCCGACCTCGGCCGCCGGCACCGCCGGCGGCGCCTCCTCGGTTGAACAGGCCGCCGAACAGGTCGCCCAGGTCGCCGAGGTCCTCGAAGCGGAAACCGGCGCCGCCTTGACCGCCCATACCGCCGCCCATGCCACCCACCGGGCCCATGCGACGGACCTCGTCGTACTCCTTGCGCTTCTCCTCGTCGCCGAGCACGTCGTAGGCGGCCGAGACCTCCTTGAAGCGGTCCTCGGCGGCGGTGTCGCCGGGGTGCTGGTCGGGGTGGTTCTCGCGGGCCAGCTTGCGGTACGCCTTGGTGATCTCGGACTTGGTGGCGGTCTCGGACACCCCGAGCACCTTGTAGTAGTCCTTCTCGAACCATTCACGCTGCGGAGGCATCCGTCACCTCCTTCAGCCTGCCACCTTGACCATGGCGGCGCGGATGACCCGGCCGTTCCACAGGTAGCCGGTGCGCAGGACCTCGGTGACCGTGGGTTCGCCCTCGCCGGGTTCGTGCATGACCGCCTCGGCCACGTTGGGATCGAACTCCTCGCCGGCGGGGTGGACCCGCTCGAGGCCCTCCTTCTCGAGGAAGCCGAACAGCTGACCGGCCACCGCCTCGATGCCGCTGGCCTCGTCGGCCTTGGCGTGGGCGCGGGCCGCCTCGATGGCGTCGAGCACCGGCAGCAGCCGCTCGACGAAGGCGCCCTGGGTGCGGGCGACCTCGTCGGCGATGCGCTTCTGCACCTGCTTGCGGAAGTTGTCGAAGTCGGCCGCGGTGCGCTGGTACGCCTCGAGGAACTGGTCGCGCTCGGCGACCAGGGCGTCGATCTGCTCGGGGGTGAACTCGACGTCGGCTCCGGAGGTCGGGTCCCCGGAGACCGGGTGGGCCTCCGGGTCGACGTGTTCGGCCACCGTCTTCGGCGTCGGCCACCAGTTCCTGCTCGACCTCTTCCGGCGACGTCGTGTTCCCCGGTGGGGACGATGTCGTCGTGGTCAGACATGTCGCTCCCGATCACTCGTCGACGATCTCGGCGTCGACGACCTCGTCGTCGTCGGCCGAGGTGGCGCCGGAGGCACCTCCGGCACCCGCAGCCGCTCCCTCGGACTGGGCGGCCGACTCGTAGAGCTTCTGGGTGAAGTCCTGCGAGACGGTCATCAGCTTCTCGGTGGCGTCCTTGATGGCCGCCACGTCCTCGCCGGCGAGGGCGGACTTGAGGGACTCGAGGGCCTCTTCGACCTTGACCTTCTCGTCGCCCTCGATCTTGTCGCCCTGCTCCTTGAGCAGCTTCTCGGTCTGGTAGACGAGCGTGTCGCCCTGGTTGCGGGCCTCGGCCTCTTCGCGCCGGCGGGCGTCCTCCTCGGCGTGAGCCTCGGCGTCCTTGACCATGCGCTCGATGTCGTCCTTGTTGAGCGAGCTCTGACCGGTGATGGTCATCGACTGCTCCTTGTTGGTGGCCCGGTCCTTGGCCGACACGTGGACGATGCCGTTGGCGTCGATGTCGAAGGTGACCTCGATCTGGGGCACGCCACGGGGCGCCGGGGGCAGGTCCACCAGCTGGAACTTGCCGAGCGTCTTGTTGTAGCTGGCCATCTCGCGCTCGCCCTGGAGGACGTGGATCTCCACCGAGGGCTGCATGTCCTCGGCCGTGGTGAACACCTCGGTCTTCTTGGTGGGGATGGTGGTGTTGCGCTCGATGAGGCGGGTCATGACCCCGCCCTTGGTCTCGATGCCGAGGCTCAGCGGCGTGACGTCGAGGAGCAGCACGTCCTTGACCTCGCCCTTGAGCACGCCGGCCTGGACGGCGGCGCCGATGGCGACGACCTCGTCGGGGTTGACCGACTTGTTGGGGTCCTTGCCGGTGAAGTCCTTGACCAGGTCGGTGACGGCGGGCATGCGGGTGGAGCCGCCGACCAGGATCACGTGGTCGAGGTCGCCCTTGCCGATGCCGGCGTCGGACAGCGCCTGCTCGAACGGGCCCTTGCACCGATCGAGCAGGTCCTGGGTCAGCTCCTGGAACTTGGCCCGGCTCAGCTGCTCGTCGAGGTGGAGCGGACCCTCCTGGGTGGCGGTGATGAACGGCAGGTTGATCTGGGTCTGCTGGACCTGGGACAGCTCGATCTTGGCCTTCTCGGCGGCCTCCTTGAGGCGCTGCAGGGCCATGTTGTCCTTGGAGAGGTCGACGCCGTGGGCGCCCTTGAACTGCTCGACCAGCCAGTCGATGACGCGCTGGTCCCAGTCGTCGCCACCGAGGTTGGTGTCGCCGTGGGTGGACTTGACCTCGAAGACGCCCTCGCCGATCTCGAGCACCGACACGTCGAAGGTGCCGCCGCCGAGGTCGAACACGAGCACGGTCTGGTCGGCCTCGCCCTCCTTGTCGAGCCCGTAGGCCAGGGCGGCCGCCGTGGGCTCGTTGATGATGCGCAGCACCTCGAGCCCGGCGATCTGGCCGGCCTCCTTGGTGGCCGTGCGCTGGGCGTCGTCGAAGTACGCCGGCACGGTGATGACCGCCTGGGTCACGGTGTCACCGAGGTAGCTCTCGGCGTCTCGCTTCAGCTTCTGCAGCGTGCGGGCCGAGATCTCCTGGGACGTGTAGTCCTTGTCGTCGATCTTGATGCTCCAGTTGGTGCCCATGTGGCGCTTGACGGAGCGGACGGTGCGGTCGGGGTTGGTGATGGCCTGGCGCTTGGCCACCTCGCCCACCAGCACCTCGCCGGCCTTGGAGAAGGCGACGACCGAGGGCGTCGTGCGCGAACCCTCGCTGTTGGGGATGACCACCGGGTCGCCGGCTTCGAGCACCGAGACGACGGAGTTGGTGGTACCGAGGTCGATTCCGACGGCCTTGGGCATGGGTTGTCCTCCAGATCGGGACGGGGTGGGGGATTGCGACGGTTGCCAGGCCGGTCGTTCCGGGCCTGACGCCTGGGGCCAGCATAAAACCTGAGTGTGGCGTTGACAACTTTGGCGTCATCGCCTTCGCGCTCCGGGCATGGGAGACTGCAGCGGTGGTGGCGCTGCTCGAGACCCGGGGGTTGACCAAGACCTACCCGGGTGGTGTGCGGGCCCTAGACGACCTCGACCTGACCCTCGAGCCGGGGATCATCGGTCTGGTCGGCGCCAACGGCGCCGGCAAGTCGACGCTGTTCCGGATCCTGCTCGGACTCACCCGTCCCGATGCCGGCGAGGTCCGCATCGCCGGCATCGACGTGCGGGCCGACCCGATCGCCGCCCGCAGCCGCATGGGGTTCATGCCCGAGCACGAGTGCCTGCCCACCGACCAGAGCGCCGCCGATGTCGTGGCCACCCTGGGCGAGATCGCCGGCCTTCCGGCTCGGGCCGCCCGCCAGCGGGCCAGCGACGTGCTCGACCTGGTCGGGCTCGACGAGGCCCGCTTCCGACCCATCGAGGGCTTCTCCACGGGCATGCGCCAGCGCACCAAGCTGGCCCAGGCCATCGTGGCCGACCCCGAGGTCGTGCTGCTCGACGAGCCGACGGCCGGTCTCGACCCCGCCGGCCGGCACGAGATGCTCGACCTGGTGCGTCGCCTGGGCGACTTCGGCATCTCGGTCGTGCTCGCCACCCACCTGCTCGACGACGTCCAGGCCACGTGCGACCAGGTCGCCATGATCGACGCCGGTCGGCTGGTGGCGGCCGGGCGCACCGAGTCGCTCCTGGAGACCACGGGTCTGGTGCGCGTCGACGTCTCCGGGCGGGGCCCCGACCTGCTCGCCGTGCTCACCGGCCGCCTCGCCGACGGCGCCACCCTGCTCGACGACGGCACCGTCGAGGTGGCCGTCGACTCCGACGACGACCTCGACGCCATCGTCGCCGCCGTGGCCGGTGCCGATCTGCCGCTCCATGCGTTGTCCAGTCGGCGCACCAGCCTCGACGAGGTGTTCCTCGATCGCCAGCTCGCGCGGCACCCGGACCACGTGCCAGGGCGGCCCGCGTGAGCGTCGCCGGCGCCACCGGCCGCATCTACGACCGCGGCTACCGGCCCTACGAGGGCACCCTCGGCGGCCGGCGGGCGGCCCGCCTCGCACTGTTCCGCGCCTCGGTGCGCCGGGCGCTGGGTATGCGGCGGTCGTGGCGTCAGAAGGTCTTCCCCTGGTTGCTGCTGGCCATCGCCACCGTGCCGGCGATCATCAACGTCGGCATCGCGTACGTCACCCGCAACACGCCGGCCGACGCCATCAGCATCATCACCTACCGCGAGTACGTGGGCGTCTCCACGGCGCTGTTGGTCTTCGTCGGTCTCACCGCCCCCGACGTCATCTGCCCCGACCGGCGCCAGCGGGTGCTGCCACTGCTGTTCTCGCGCCCCCTCACCGGTGCCGACTACGTGCTGGCCAAGGTCGGTGCCATCGCCGCCATCGTGTTCGCCTTCGGCCTGCTGCCCCAGATCGTGCTGTTCGTGGGCCAGATGCTGGTCAGCGACGCCGCCCTCGAGTACCTGCGGGACAACGCCGCCGTCCTCTGGAAGGTGCCGGTCGCCGTGGCCGTCCTGGCGCTCTACTACGCCAGCTTCGCCGTGGCCATCGCCTCGTTCACCACCCGGCGCATCGTGGCCGCCGCCGCGCTGCTCATCACGCTGCTCGTGTCGTCGGCGTTCGCCAACGTCCTCAGCGGCAACAGCGGACGGGTGACGGCCGAGCCGCAATCGGCATGGGCTGTCGCCAACCTCCTCTCCCTGCCGCTCCACCTGCGCGATCTCGTGTTCGAGGGGCGAGTGCTCGAAGCGCCTCTCGCCGGCGTGGCAGGAGGCGGCGCCCTCGCCGTGGGCGTGTACGCGGTGGTGGTCGCCGGCTCGCTCGCCACCCTCCTGTGGCGGCACCGCTGGGTGGAGACATGAGCGACGTCGCGGCGACGGCCGGTCCCCCGAACGCAAGCGGCCCGGCCACCGGCGACCCGGCCTTCGCCACCGACCCCACCATCGAGGTGCGCGAGGTGTCGGTGTGGTTCGGCCAGAACGTCGCCCTGTCCGAGCTGTCGTGCTCGTTCGGCGCCGGCGTCACCGGCCTGCTCGGCCCAAACGGCGCCGGCAAGACCACGCTCATGCGGGTGCTCTGCGGCCTGTCGCCGCCCCAGCGCGGCACGGTGTCGGTGCTGGGTCGAGACCCCCGCGTCGACCGCGACGTCCACGCCCGTCTGGCGCTGGTCCCCGAGGAGGACGCCGTCCCCGAGTCCCTGTCCGCCCGCCAGCTCGTGCGCTACCGCGCCACGCTGTGCGGCGTCGACGACCGGAGTGCCGTGGACGAGGCGCTGGCCGAGGTCGACCTGCTCGATGTGGCCGACCGTCGGCTGGGTGGGTTCTCCAAGGGCATGCGCCAGCGGGCCAAGGTGGCGGCCGCCCTCGTGTCCGACCCGCAGATACTGGTGCTCGACGAGCCGCTCAACGGCGCCGACCCGGTCCAGCGGGTGGCGCTCATCGAGCTCTTCCGCCGGCTCGGCCACGGTGGTCGGACCGTCATCGTGTCGAGCCACGTCCTCCACGAGGTCGAGCGTCTCGCCGACCGGGTGATCGTCCTCGTCCACGGACGGCTCGCCGCCGCCGGAGGGCACCGCGCCATCCGCGACGCCATGGCCGACCGACCCCGACGCGTGCTGGTGCGCAGCGCCGACGACCGGCAGCTGGCCGCCAACCTGGTGAGCCTCGAGGCGGTCGCCGGCGTCGAGCTCGGTGCCGGCGGCCTGGTGGTCGCCACCAGCAACGCCGGCGCACTGGCCACCACGCTCCCCCACCTGGCCCACGACCTCGGTCTGCGGCTCCACGAGGTGCGCCCGTTGGACGAGTCGCTCGAGCGGGTGTTCGCCGAGGTGACCCGATGACGGCCGACCCGACGACGACTGACCACACGGCGGCCACGCTCGCCGAGGCGCACACGCCGGCGCGCCGGGCTCGGCGGTTCACCGCCATGGTCACCTACGTCTTCCGGGCCTGCCTTCCCGCCCGCCGGCTGGCGGTGCTCGGACTGCCCTGCCTGGCGATCGTCGGCTCGGGTCTGCTGTCCCTGGCCGTCGACGCCCGCCCGGCCAAGGCCTTCGCACAGGTGGCGGCGGTCGCCATCTTCGGGCTGGCCATGCCCCTCGGCACGCTCATCGTCGGCGACGCCGTCCTCGGTGCCGAGGTGCGCTCGGGGACCCTGGCCCTCACGTGGTCGACGCCCGTGCGCCGGTGGGAGCTGGCGCTGGCCCGCTGGACCGGCGGGTGGATCATCGCGCTGATCACCCTGGTGCCATCGGCGGCACTGGCGGCGGTGCTCGCCGGCGTCGGCAGCCACATCGGACCCATCGTCG
Source organism: uncultured Acidimicrobiaceae bacterium (assembly GCA_963800295.1). Taxonomy (GTDB): domain Bacteria; phylum Actinomycetota; class Acidimicrobiia; order Acidimicrobiales; family Salinilacustritrichaceae; genus Salinilacustrithrix. Next base: position 161,383 of record CAWDAJ010000001.1, on the reverse strand, counting down.
TGGCCACCGCAGCGGAGTCGGCTGCGCACATCGCCCTGTTCGTACTCATCGGGTGCTGGACCCGCCGGGCCGCGGTCTGGTCGCTGGGCGTGGTGTTCCTGGTCGAGCGCCTGCTGGGCGCCGTGCTGTCCGGCATCGCCCAGCTGTCGCCCACGTGGCAGGGGCGCGCCGCCTACAGCGGTCTCGCCGACGCCGAGTTCCTGCACCGCTCGGGCATCCCCGAGGGATGGGGGGCCGTGGTGCGGCTCGGGATCATCACGGCGGTCTGCCTGGCCGGCGCCGCCTACGGATTGCGCCGGCTCCGGCTCAGCGGACCGCGGGACTGACCCCGGTCAGAGAACCTCGGGATTGCGGGTGAGGTTCCAGATCACCGAGGTCAGGATCCGCTCGCGCAGCTCCTCGTCGGGCGTGGAGAACCTCATGCCGTACTGGTGCAGCGTCGTACCCGCCGGCGTCCGGCCGTACATCGACACCGAGCGGATGACCGCGGCCTGCTCGATGGCCAGCTCACCGTTGGGTCCGGGCACCGAGCAGCGGACCACCAGCTCGGTGTCGGGTGAGAACTCGTCGGCACAGATCAGTCCCAGGCCGCCGGCGGACAGGTCGACGACCTTGCCCTCGCCCCGGACGCCTCGACCCTCGTACTCGGCGTCGAGCACCATGGCCAGGCGGGCGTCGGCGCGATGGGGCCGGCGGTTGATCGTCACCGGCATGGCCAGCCCGAACGGGGCGTGGTCGTCGCTGCGCACCTCGGCCACGACCGAGTCGAACAGGTAGGCGGCGTCGCCCGGCCGGTCGAAGCGTGCCGCCACGAGCTGACCCTCGTGCAGGTCGAGCATGCCGTCGCGGCGGATGGGCAGGTTGATCCAGATCAGGTCGTGGTCGACCTCGACCACCGAGCACGCGTAGCCCCCCAGCGTGTCGGTGAGATCGGAGATGCGCAGCGCCAGCCGCGGGACCACGTAGCGCTGACGGGCGGCGGTGACGGTGTGGTCGATGACCTCGTCGGTGTCGAGCATCAGTTCCCCCTCTCGGCGCCGATCGTACGTTGTTGAGCGGAGACGGGGAAGGTGGACCGAACGCACTACCTTCCGGACATGGCCCACACCCTCGTCCTCCTCCGCCACGGGCAGTCGGTCTGGAACCTCGAGAACCTGTTCACCGGCTGGTACGACGCTGACCTCACCGAGCAGGGCGAGACCGAGGCACGCACCGGCGGCGAGCTGCTGCTCGAGAAGGGCGTGCTGCCCGACGTCTGCCACACCTCGCTGCAGACCCGGGCCATCCGCACCGCCGAGCTCGCCCTGCGCGCCTGCGATCGCCTCTGGATCCCGGTGCGGCGGCACTGGCGGCTGAACGAGCGCCACTACGGCGACCTCACCGGCAGGGACAAGGCCCAGACCGCCGAGAAGTTCGGCGACGACCAGGTGCACATCTGGCGTCGCAGCTACGACGTGCCGCCGCCGCCCATCGCCGACGACAACGAGTTCAACCCCAACGGCGACCCCCGCTACGCCCACGTCCCGCCGGAACTTCGCCCCGAGAGCGAGTGCCTCAAGGACGTGGTCGAGCGCATGCTGCCGTACTGGTTCGACGCCATCATCCCCGACCTGGCCGACGGCCACACCGTGCTGGTGGCCGCCCACGGCAACTCGCTGCGGGCGCTGGTCAAGCACCTCAACGACATCAGCGACGACGAGATCCCCGGTCTGAACATCCCCACCGGCCAACCCCTCGTGTACGAGCTGGGCGACGACTTCCGGCCGCTCGACGACAAGCCGGTCGAGCAGCGCTACCTGGCCGACCCCGACGAGGTCGCCGCCGCGGCCAGGGCGGTGGCCGACCAGGCCAAGGGCTGACTCCACCCCCTCCCCACCCGCCGGCCCCACCAGACAAATTCCTGCTGTTTGCCTCCGGTAGCCGGAGGCAAACGGCTGCGAAATCTCACGGTGGCGGCACGGCGACTAGCGTTCGGGCTCGCACTTCCCCCGACATCTCGACGATGCGAGGCAGAGGTGCGAGATCTCGATCGAAAGCTGGCCCCGACGTTCGCCGCGCAACTGGCCGTGGTGACCCGCCGACAGGTGCTGGCCGCAGGCGGCTCGGAGTCGGCGATCAGCCGACGGTTGCGGAACGGTGCGTGGCAACTCGCCGAGCGCGGCGTCTACGCGCTGAGCGGTGTGGGGTGGACGTGGCGGCGCAACCTGGCGGCGGTGGTGCTGTCGCTGCGACAAGCCGTGGCCTCGCACCGGGCGGCCGCCACGTTGCTCGGCGCCCACTGGGACGACCGGGCGACCCCGCCCATCGAGCTGTCGGTGCCGGCGGGGCGCACACCGCTGCGCGACTTCGAGCTCACCCGGGATCGCGCACCCGATCTGCCCATCGTCGTGCACGAGCGGCTCGACTACCGCTCCATCACCCCGTGGCTCATCGACGGCATCCCCACCACGTCGCCAGTGCGGCTCGCCGCGGACCTCGGTGCCGTGGTGCCGTTCGACCAGTACCGCCGGGCCGTGGCGAAGCTGCGGCGGCAGCACGGTGTCGATTGGATCGCTCTCGAGAAGCAGTACCGGCGGATCGCGGCCCAAGGTCGTGACGGCGGCGGCGCGTTGCACGAGCTGCTCGACCGTCACTTCGGCGAACAGGGCGCACCCGACGAGGTGGTGGAGATCCGCTGCGCCGAACTGCTCCGCGCCGCCGGCCTTCCGGCGCCGGTGCACCAGCACGAGGTCCTGCGGCCCGACGGTCGTCGAGCCCGGTTCGACCTGGCGTACCCGGAGCTGCGCATCGGGATAGAGACCGAGGGCCGGATCCACGGTGACGACGACGTTCGCCAGGGTGATCATCGCCGGCGCAACAACGTGCAGCTGCTCGGCTGGACCGTCTTCCACTTCACCTGGGAGGACGTCATGTACCGGCCGGACTACGTCGTGCAGACGGTGCGGGCGGCGATCCTGACCGCCACCGCGACCGCCCCGTGAGAATCTCCCTGTGAGTTGCCTCCGGCTACCGGAGGCAACTCACAGGAATTTCTCTGGGTTGTCGTCGCTGCGCTCATCGTCGTGGGAGAGCGTGATGACGCGCTGGGGGAACGGGATCTCGATGCCGACGGCCTCGAGCGCGGCGCTTGGCCTCCTGGATCACCCGGTGCTCGATCCAGAACAGGTCCCCGTACGCGGCGTGCCAGACGTAGGCGGTCAGGTTGACAGCGCTGTCGCCGAGCTCGGAGATGAGGACCCGGGGCGCCGGCTCGTCCAGCACCTCGTCGATCTCGCGGAGGCGGGGTTCGATGGCGTCGATGGCCCGTTGCGGGTCGGCTCGGTAGTGGATGCCGATGGGGACGGCGAGCCGCCGGCGGGGGTGGGCCGTCCAGTTGATGATCGGTGACTTCAGGACCTCGGCCGCGGGGAGGATGATCCGCTCGCCGCTGAACATGTCGAGGATCACCGAGCGGGAGTCGATCTCACGGACGATGCCGAGGTGGCGGTCGGCGCCGGCCTCGACGATGTTGCCGGGGCGGAACGGCCGCTTGACCTGCAGGATGACGCCGGCGATGAAGTTCTCCAGGATGTCCTGGAAGGCGAACGCCAGCGCGATGCCACCGATGCCCAGCGCCCCGACCAGCAGGCCGACCTCGACCCCGATCGACTTCAGGGCATAGACGAAGCCGACCACGAAGACGAGCAAGGCGCCGACCCGGCCGACGAGTTGCGCCGAGCCCTCCGAGCGGTTGGCCAGCGCCCGGCGGGCGACGCGGGCGATGACGCCGGCGACCACCGCGGCGGCCACCACGATGACCCCGGCCTGCAACCAGTCGGTGAGCGTCAGCCCCGACGGCACGGCCTGGTCGACCGCGTTCGCATCGGGCGTGACCTGGGCGAGCACGTCGAGCATCAGCCTCGCGCACGTACCCACCGGAGCAATCGGTCAGACCACCCGTACCGTGCCCCCGGGAGGGGGAACCCGGGGGCACGGTCGGTCCAGGTCGCGAACCCGAAGGGCTCGCCTAGACGGCGTCGGTACCCATCTCCCCGGTGCGGATGCGGGTGAGGCGGTCGACGCTGGTCATCCAGATCTTGCCGTCACCGATCTTGCCGGTCTGGGCCGAGGCGGCGATGGCCTCGGCGACCTTCTCGGCGTCCTCGGTGCCGCACACCACTTCGATCTTCACCTTGGGGACGAAGTCGATGGTGTACTCGGCGCCGCGGTAGGTCTCGGTGTGTCCGCCCTGGCGGCCGAACCCCTTGACCTCGGAGACGGTGATGCCCTGGACGCCGACGCCCTTGAGCGCCTCCTTCACGTCCTCGAGCTTGTGCGGCTTGATCACCGCGGTGATGAGGTGCAACACGGGTGCTCTCTTTCGGTGGTTGGGACGTTCAGACCGTCGTGACGGACGTGGTGGACGACGCGGAGCCGGACGAGCCGGCACCGCTCATGACGAGGTCGGGGGCGTAGCCCATGTGACCGTGCTCCTCGACGTCGAGGCCGTTGATCTCCTCTTCCGCGGTGGTGCGCAGGCCGATGGTGGCCTTGATCGCCTTGAAGAGCAGGAAGGCGGCGCCGAAGACGAACACGAAGTGCACGGCCACGAACAGCGCCTGGGTGCCGAGCTGGTCGAGGCCACCGCCGTAGAACAGGCCGGCGTTCTCCCGGCCGAGGAAGGCATCGTCGTAGCGGGCGAACAGGGCGATGGAGAGCGTGCCCCAGGTGCCGCAGACGCCGTGCACCGAGATGGCGCCGACCGGGTCGTCGACCTTCATCCGGTCGAAGAAGGACACGGCGAACACGACGATGAAGCCGCCGATGGCGCCGATCACGATCGCCGCCCAGGTCTCGACCGAACCACAGGGGGCCGTGATCGAGACCAGACCGGCGAGCATGCCGTTGGTCGCCATGGTGACGTCGGGCTTGCCGTCCCTGATCCAGTTCACGAGCATGGCGACCACGGCGCCGGCGCAAGCGGCGACCAGCGTGCGGACCGCGATCTGGGCGACGAAGTTGTCGGCGCCGAGCTCCGAGCCGGGGTTGAAGCCGAACCAACCGATGAACAGGATCATGCCGCCGAGCACCACGTACGGGACGTTGTGGCCGGGGATGGCCCGGGGCTTGCCGTCGGCGCCGAACTTGCCGATGCGGGGTCCGAGCACGATGGCGCCGGCCAGGGCCGCCCAACCGCCGGTGGCGTGCACGATGGTCGAACCGGCGAAGTCGGAGAACGGCGTGCTGAGCTGGGCCAGCCACCCGCCACCCCAGGTCCAGCGCAGGACCACCGGGTAGATGAACGACGTGATCACCAGGCTGTAGATGAAGTAGCTCTTGAACTTCGTCCGCTCGGCCATGGCGCCCGACACGATCGTGGCGCCGGCGGCGGCGAAGGCGGCCTGGAAGAAGAAGAACGTGGCCGGCGACAGGTTGAGGGTCTGGATGGCATCCGCGTTCTCGATGCCCTTGATGCCCAGCCCGAACCCGAACCAGCCACCCAGCAGCTCGCTGCCGCCGAAGCCGATGCCGTATCCCACGAGGGCGAAGGCCAGCACGCCGGCCATGCCGTCCATGAGGTTCTTCATCATGATGTTGGAGACGTTCTTGGCCCGGGTGAGACCGGCCTCGACCAGGGCGAACCCGGCCTGCATGAAGAAGACGAGGATCCCCGCCATGAACACGAAGATGTTGTCCAGGATCGCCTGGGTCGCTGCGGGTGCAGCCTCCCCGGCGTCCTGGGCTGATGCCGGGTTGGCGAGCAGCAGCAGGGCTGCTCCCGCCACCCCGGCTCCGATGAGCAACTTGCGCTTCACGAGACTCTGACTCCTTGTGTCGTGGATGGTTCGCGGGGGCGTCGGCGATGACGCTGATCTGACCCACCCGGACCGTAAGCAGCCTCCGTTGCACGGTTGTTCGCTCGGCGTTGCAGCATTCGCAACGCTGTGTGACCGCAATGTTTCGCTCAGGACCCGGCGGCGGCCGGCTCCATCAGGTACCCGCGGAGCGCACCGTGCGGATCACGAGGCGCACCGGTTCCAGGCGCCTGCGCAGCCGCAGCACGTGCACGTCGAGCGCGTTGCGGCCGGGTGCCCCGTCGGGCCAACCCGCGGCGGACAGCTCACCTCGGCTGACGACGGTGCCGAAGCGCTCCACCATCACCTGGGTGAGTCGCGCTTCGACCGGTGGGAGCGGCACCCAGCGCTCGCCGAAGCGGATGACGCCGTCGTCGTCGAGCTCGGGCAGGACCTCCAGCATCTGTACGAGACGCAGTCGCAGTCCCTCGACGCGGGCTCGCAGATCGAGCTCCGACACCGGCTCGCGGACCCAGTCCTCGAGGGGATCGGCGACGAGCGGCGGGGCAGCGTCGGTGTCGACGAGCAGGAGGCGGGCCCGGCCGGCACGGGCGAGGTCCTCACGGGTGTCCCGTTCGCTCGGCCAGCGGACCATCTGCACGTCGTCCATCAGGACCGGACGGTACGAGGCGAGGGTTTCCCCATTGTTTCGTCGGCATGCCCAGTTGTTTTCGTCGGTCTCCGCGACGTGGCGCGGAGAATCCGACAAACCGGCGCCGCTGTCAAAGGTTCCGTATGCTCCCGCCATGGCGAAGACAAGCGCAACCGATCATCTGGCCGAAGTCCCTCTGTTCTCGGCCTGCTCCAAGAAGGAGCTGGCCAAGATCGCCCGGGCGGGCGATCAGATGCGGTTCGACGACGGCAAGGTGCTGACCACCCAGGACGAGATCTCGCGCGAGGCGTTCGTCATCATGGAGGGCAAGGTCTCGGTGCGGCGGAACAACCGCAAGATCGCCGAGCTCGGCGCGGGGTCGGTCGTCGGAGAGCTCGGCCTGCTCGACCGTGGCCCCCGCACCGCCACCGTGGTGGCCGACGGTCCCATCGAGGTGCTGGTGCTCGGACCCCGCGAGTTCGCGGCGCTGCTCGACGAGGTGCCCACCATCAGCCACAAGCTGATGAAGGCCCTCGCCGCCCGCGTGCGCGAGCTCGACACCAAGAACTACGGCTAGTCCCGTCAGCTCAGGTACGCGGGCGCCGACGCGCCCGTAGTGCTGCAGCGCCGGCCCCGGCCCCGACGGCCGCCACGGCGGCTGCGGCGACCACGATCAGGGCGGCGGGGGGACCGTCGCCGTCGTCGGCGTAGATGACGCCCGCACCCTGCTCGTCGCTCGAGGCGCGGCCCGTCGTGGTGGTGGTGCCGTCCGTCGAGGGGAGGGGCGAGCCGGCGGTCGAGACCGTCGACGTGGGCGCGCTGGTGTCGGCGGCGGACGGCGACGACGTCGACGGTACCGACGTCGAGGTGGTGACGACCGACGAGGCCGTTCCGCCACCGGTCGCGACCGTGGTGGGCGTGGTGGTTGCCGGCGGTGCGGTGGGAGGGGGCGCCGTCGGTGGCGGCGTCGACGGAGCGGGGCCGCCGACCGCGGCGCCGAGGTCGACCAGACCTGCGCCGTAGGTGCTCTCGGAGCCGAGGTCGCGAGCCGTGGCGAGCAGCCGGTCGATGGCCTGTTGGGGCCCGAGGCCGCGGGCACGCAGCACCGCGAGCGACCCGGAGACATGGGGAGCGGCCATGGACGTTCCCGCCGACAGCGCGCAGCGGGAGCCCGGGTAGGCAGAGAAGATGTCGCGGCCCGCCTCGCCGCTGGCGTCGCCTCCCGGCGCGGCGATGCCCCAGCGGGCGCTACCGACCGAGGTGGCGTACGAGGCGATGCGGTCCTGGTTGTCGGTGGCGGTCACGACCACGGCGGGGAGATCGCCGTATCCGGACCCGAACAGTCCGCCGAGCAGGCCGTCGTTGCCGGCGGCGAGCACGGGGATCGAGCCCTTCGACCAGGCGTAGTTGATGGCGTCTTCGAGACCGGAGCCGGCCACGCTGCGGATCACGACGTCGCTGCCCAGCGAGAGGTTGATGACGGTGGCGCCGGCGTCGGCCGCCTTGCGGATGCCGGTGGCGACGTCGGCCGTGTTGCCCTGGCCGTTCTCGTCGAGCACCCGCACCGGCAGGATCCGGGCGTCGGGGGCGACACCGATCACGCCGCAGCCGTTGTCGGCGCCGGCGGCGGTGCCGGCGACGTGTGTTCCGTGCCCCTCGGGATCGCCGTGACGACCGTCGTTGACCACGTCGATCTCGGGCAGGACCCGGTTGCCGAACGCCGGATGCGCGCCGTCGACGCCGGTGTCGACCACGGCGATCACCACACCGGGCGCCGACCGTGGCGCGCCGATGCGGGCGATGTTCCACTCGGGGGCAGCAGCCCATGCCGGCGCTACGCCGATCGCCGCGGCGAGTACCGCCGCCGCCACGAACAGCATGCGCCGCACCCAGCGTCGAACGGCGGTCACCGCTCCATCGTGCACCCTGGCAACGCCGCGCGCCACGCGGAGCGGACACTTGCGACGAACCACCCGCCCACGGCAGCGGGGCCGACGCCGTACCGTGCGTGCGTGGCCGACCGCACCGACGCTCGTCTCGTCGCTCCACCGACCGAGCCCGTCGGCGCCGGCCCATCACCCGCCGCCTGGCCCGACGCCGATCTCGATCCCGAGTACCCCGATCTCGACGGCATTGCGCTTCGCGACGAGACCGTTGCCCTGCCCGACGCGAGGACGCTCGCCCTGTTGCGGTGCGAGCTCACCGACGTCGTGCTCGATGTCGACCCCGAGGTGCCCATCGAGGTCCACGACAGCGTGGTCGCCGGCGTCGACCTGACCGGGCGCCGGATCGAGGGCATCACCCGCAGCCGTCTCGAGCGGTGCCGGCTCGGCGGCGTGGACCTCGGCGACGCCAGCGTCCGCGACGTGACCTTCCACGACTGCGTCCTCGATCTGTCGGCGTGGCGGGGTGCGACCGTCGAGCGGGTCGTGGTCGCGGGTGGCCGGTTCGATGGCGTCGACCTGAGCGGCGCCCGGTTGACCGACGTCGTGCTCGGGGACGTCAGCCTCACCGACGTCGTGCTCGACCGGGTCCGCTTCGAGCGCGTCGACCTCACCGCCACGGACCTCACGGCGGTTCGGGACGTGGCCTCGCTGCGGGGATGCACCATCTCGGCGACGCAGGCGTCGGTGCTGGCCGCCCGCCTCGCCGCGGGCCTCGGACTCCACGTCCGCGCCGACGGCTGATGCCCGGTCCCTGACGGCTTTCCCACCCGTTCGGCGTCCCAGGTACCCTCACCTGCGCTATGGAACCCTCCGCACGCAGGTTCAAGCCCCACCAGCTGGCCCTCGGCCTCGGCGTGGTGATCGGGGTCGTCACCGTCATCTCGGGCATCGCCGCCACGGTGTTCCAGTTCCACGACGAGTCCGAGACCACGCGAGAGGTGTTCGAGAACATCCCCTCGCCGCTCAAGGCCGCGTTCTACACCATCGTGCCCATCGTGTTGGTCTACGGCGCGGTGCTGTTCAGCCAGCGCATGCGCAACTGGGAGCGGGGCGGCCCCGAGAGCCGGGCCACCACCCCCAAGAACGTCGCCCAGCGCATGAAGGACTTCCGCGCCGGCGTCTACATGCAGACCCTGCTGCGCGATCCCGCCGCCGGCGTGATGCACAGCCTCATCTACTTCCCGTTCCTGGTGCTGCTGGCCGTCACCACGGTCCTCGAGATCAACCACCAGATGCCCGAGGGCGCGAAGTTCCTGCACGGCAGCGTCTACGAGGCGTACTCATTCGTCGGCGACGCCGCCGGCGTGCTGTTCCTGATCGGCGTGTTCTGGGCCATCGGCCGGCGCTACATCCAGCGCCCGTACCGCATCCGCATGAAGACCAAGCCCGAGCACGCCGTCATCCTCGGCGTGTTCGCCACCATCGGCGTCACCGGCTTCCTCGCCGAGATGTTCCGCATCGCCATCGACGGTCGCCCCGACTTCGAGAAGTGGAGCTTCGTCGGCTACCCGCTGTCGGGCCTGGTCGACACGGTCAGCACCATCCACGGCTGGCACCAGGCGATCTGGATCACCCACGTGGTCGCGTTCATCGCCTTCCTGGCCATCCTGCCGGTCACCATGCTTCGCCACATGTTCACCAGCCCGATGAACATGTACCTGCGCGACCGCGAGCGCCCCAAGGGCGCCATGAAGGCCATGCCCAACCTCATGGAGACCGAGCTCGAGAGCTTCGGTGCCTCGACGGTCGAGGACTTCACGTGGAAGCAGCTCATGGATCTCGACGCCTGCACGATGTGCGGTCGTTGCACCAGCGTCTGCCCGGCGCACGCCACCGGCAAGCCGCTGGACCCCCGCGAGATCGTGCTCAAGTCGGGCGAGGTCATGGCCGCCACCGGCGAGCCCAAGGTCTCCCCGCCCATCGGCACCGTCCCCGAGATCACCGTCGGCGCCGACAGCCTGTTCGAGCGCATCACCCCCGAAGAGGTCTGGGCCTGCACCAGCTGCAAGGCGTGCGACGAGATCTGCCCGGTCAACATCGAGATCCTCGACAAGATCCTCGACATGCGGCGCTACCTGTCGCTGATGGAGTCCGACTTCCCCACCGAGCTCGGCAGCGCCTACATGAACATGGAGAACCAGTCCAACCCCTGGGGCATCTCCAACCAGACCCGAGGCGACTGGGCCGAGAAGGTCGACGGCATCGACATCGTCGACCCCGGCGACGCCTTCGACCACGAGTACCTGTACTGGGTCGGCTGCGCCGGGTCGTTCGACGACAAGAACCAGAAGGTCTCCGAGGCCATGGCCAAGCTCATGAAGCGGGCCGGCCTCGACTTCGCCATCCTCGGCCCCAACGAGATGTGCACCGGCGACCCCGCCCGCCGCTCGGGGAACGAGTACATCTACCAGATGCTGGCGATGCAGAACATCGAGATGCTCAACGAGATGGGCGTCAAGAAGATCGTCACCCAGTGCCCGCACTGCTTCAACACGCTGGGCAACGAGTACCCGCAGCTCGACGGTCACTACGAGGTCATCCACCACACCCAGCTGCTCGAGCAGCTGGTGGCCGAGGGCAAGCTCGACCTGTCCCGGGCCCGCCTCGACGAGCGCATCGTGTACCACGACAGCTGCTACCTGGGCCGCCACAACGACATCTACATGAGCCCCCGCAAGGTCATCGGCTCCCTCGCCGGCGTCGAGATCGTCGAGGCGCCGCGGAACGGCACGAAGGGCATGTGCTGTGGCGCCGGCGGTGCCCGCATGTGGATGGAGGAGTCGATCGGCACCAAGGTCAACGACGAGCGCTCCCGCGAGCTGGTGGCCACCGGCGCCAGCCGCATCGCCACCGCCTGCCCGTTCTGCTACGTGATGATGGACGACGGCGTGAAGGCCAACGGCAAGGAAGAGGACGAGGTCCGCGTGGCCGACATCTCGATGCACGTGCTCGAGGCCATCGAGGCGGGCGAGGAGCGCGAGGCCAACTCGCCGCTCACCTTCTCGGATTAGTCACGGATTGGTCACGACTGTTCGAAGTTCTTCCAGTACTGGCTGGGGGTGGGCCCGTCCTGCCCGTGGTACTTCGACTTGAGCGCGCCGGTGCCGTACGGGACGTCGGCGGCCGTGGTCATGCGCAGGAAGCTGACCTGACCGATCTTCATGTGCGGGTACAGCGTGATCGGCAGGTTGTGGACGTTCGACAGCTCGAGCGTGATCTGGCCGTAGAAGCCCGGGTCGATGAAGCCGGCGGTCGAGTGGATCAGCAGCCCGAGTCGCCCGAGGCTGGACTTGCCGTCGAGGCGGGCGACGAGGTCCTCGGGGACGCCGATGCGCTCGAAGGTGGCGCCGAGCACGAACTCGCCGGGGTGCAGCACGAACGGGGCGTCGTCGTCGACGGTGACCATCTCGGTGAGGTCGGTGGCGTCCTTCTTCACGTCGATCATGCCCCGGGTGTGGTTGCGGAAGACCAGGAAGCGGGGATCGAGCGTGAGGTCGACGGACGAGGGCTGGATGAACGACTCGTCGAGGGGATCGATCACGATCCGCCCGGCCGCCAGCTCTTCTCGGATCGTGTGGTCGGAGAGGATCACGCCCGCTCAATGTAGGGGCCGACCCGCGTCCCCGACGGCATCAGCGGCCCACGGGCGTGGGGCTCAGTCGCTCTGGGCGGCGGCCACGTAGCGGTACTTCTGGTGGGCCGCTTGCGTGGAGACTCCCAGCGTCTCGCCGATGTCGGCCCACGTGGCGCCGGCCTCACGAGCTTCGGCGACCAGCTCGGCCATCAACGCCTCGGACGCGTGGCGCAACCGCGCCGCGGCCTGGAGCTGCTGGCTCACGTCGCCCCGCGTCAGGTCCTCGACCGCGCCACGGATGGCGGCGTCGGCCGCCAGATCGATCTCGACGTCGGTGCGCCCGTTCCGGGTGCTCATGGATCCTCCTGGTGCAGCCACCGAGAAAACGCTACGCCAGGCTTTGCCCGATCTCGGGGACCCCCAGTCCACTTTCGCCGAGATCGCGCCAGATTGGTCCTCTGCTCTCACCGAGCGTGGCCGGCAGGACGCCACACGCGGGTGCTCCCTGGGCGGCCGGTCGCTCCGATGCCTAGGATGGCCGCCCACCGACGGGCCGGCGGTCCGTCGATGCGGGTGTAGTTCAATGGCAGAACATGAGCTTCCCAAGCTCACAACGCGGGTTCGATTCCCGTCACCCGCTCTCCGCAAACGCCCCATGAATCAGCGGGGTCACCGTGCAGGGCACGTCGCAGCACCCCGAGGGCCTCCGCCGCTCTGACCCGAACCCGAGGATCCTCGGCGAAGCGTCGTGAACGGCACCGAACGAGCGGGTCCTCGCCGACGGAGCAGCGGTCCCGGGGTGTGTCGAACCCGAGGATCCTCGGCGAAGCAACGCTGGCGGCATCGAGCCAGAGGACCCTCGCCGACGGACGGTCACGGTGGGGCGGGTTGGAGCGACCGGTTCAGTCGAGCTCTCGGTCGAGGAAGGTGATGGCGGCGTCGACGGTGTGGCGGGCCTCGGCCAGCAGCGGTACCAGCACCGGCCACACGTGGAAGAGGCCGGCGCGCTGGTGGAGCTCGGCCCGGGTCTCGGCGGCGTTGGCCTTCTCGACCAGCCGCACCGAGTCGTCGAAGAGGGTCTCGGACTCGTCGACGGTGACGAACAGCGGCGGCAGCCCGCTGAGGTCGCCGAGCAGCGGAGAGGGCCCGGCGTCGCCCCGGTCGGTGTCGCCGGCGTAGAGGTCCGCGGCCTTCCGGAGCGCGGCCGCCGTGAGCAGGTCGTCGGCGTCGTCGTTGCGGTCGAGGCTGGGAGCCGAGCAGGTGAGGTCGACCCAGGGCGAGAACAGGACGGCGGCGGCGGGCATGGGCCGGCCCTCGGCGCGGATGCGTTGCAGCAGCGCCAACGTGAGGCCGCCACCGGCGGAATCACCGGCGACCGCCGTGCTGTTGGGCTGGGCGCCGGCATCGAGCAGGGCCACGTAGGCATCGAACGCGTCGTCGACCGCGGCCGGGTACGGGTGCTCGGGCGCCAGGCGGTAGTCGGCGAGGAGGACGTCGGCGCCGATGCCCTTGGCCAGACGGGCGGTCAGCGCCCGGTACGTCTCGGTCCGGCCGGCCAGGTAGTACCCACCGTGCAGGTAGAGCACGTGCCGGCGGGCGGCGGGCACGCCGACCCACTCGCCCCGCACGCCACCGAGCTCCTCGGGCTCGACCACGCGGTGCCCGACCCCACGGCCGAGGGGCATCGGCGGGGTACGTCCCGAGATGCGGTTGCGGAGATCGTCGACGAAGTCGGGGCCGATCTCCTTGGGCTTCATCTGCGAGCGGAGGACCTTGCGGGCGAGTCGAGCGGTGAGCGACGGCATGCCCCGATTCAAGCGGCCGACGACACCGTCTGCGACTGCAACACTTGCCACCATGGCTAGCCCGTTGCCCGTCCGACCCGCCCGCCGAGACGAGTGGCCAGGACTGAGCCGCGCCCTGGCCCGAGCGTTCCACGACGATCCGTTGATGTGCCACCTGGTCTCGGAACGAAACCGTGAGCAGCGCGTCGCGCGCTTCTTCGCCTCCGACGCCCGCCTGGTCCGCGGGCGCGGCCGGGTGTACACCACGCCCGACACGGCCGGTGCATCGCTGTGGGCCGAACCGGGCCACTGGCGGATGCCGGTGAGCGAGATGGCGCGCTCGGTGCCCTCGCTGCTGCCGACGTTCGCCACGTCGCTTCCCCGTGCGCTTCGCACCCTGTCAGCCGTCGAGCGTGCCCACCCCACCGAGGCTCACTGGTACCTGGCGGTGCTGGGCACCGACCCGAGCAAGCAGGGACGTGGCATCGGGTCGGCCCTGCTCGCCCCGGTGCTGGAGGAGTGCGACACCGAGGGCATCCCCGCCTACCTCGAGTCGTCCAAGGAGTCGAACCTTCCGTTCTACGGCCGGCACGGCTTCGAGGTCACCGAGGAGATCCAGATCCCGGGCGGTCCGACGATCTGGGGCATGTGGCGGGATCCGCGCTCGTGACCTCCGCCTCCTGATCGCTCAGGGCAGCAGCCGAGCGTGGTCGAGCGCGGCCAGGAGCGGCTCGGCCACGACGCCGACCGCGACGATCGCAGTGGTCGCGATGCCGACGCCGACGGCGGCGGTGCGCCCCAGGACGGGTACCGGCACGACGTCCTCGCCCGAGTCGAAGTACATCGGGGCGATCACCCGCAGGTAGTAGAAGAGCGACACGACGGTGTTGGCCACGGCGAGCGCGGCCAGCCAGGCGTAGCCGCCGTCGATGGCGGCGGTGAACAGCGTCAGCTTCCCGACGAAGCCGCCGAGAGGCGGGATGCCCACCAGCGACAACAGCGCCACGACCAGCGCGGCGGCCAGCCAGGGTCGGGTCGTTCCCAGCCCCCGGTACCCGTCCAGGCGAGTTCGCCCGCGAAGCTCGCTCACGACCGCGAACGCGGCCACGGTGGCGGCGGCGTATCCGGCGAGGAACACGACGAGCGCGGTGACGGCGGTATCGGCTCGGTCCACCACGACGACGGCCACCAGGGCGTAGCCGGCCTGGGAGACCGACGACCAGCCGAGCAGCCGGCGCAGGTCGTCCTGCCACAGGGCGAGCACGTTGCCCAGCGTCATGGTGACGGCGGCGGCGACCGCGACCATCGGGCGCCAGCCCACGAGGTGGTCGGGGACGAGCTGCAGCACGCGAGCGAGCGCGACGACGGCTCCGATCTTGGGGGCGACGGTGAGGAACGCCGCCGAGGGGGCTGGCGCCGCCTGGGCGACGTCGGGCAGCCAGGCGTGAGCGGGCGCCGCACCGATCTCGAAGGCGAGGCCGACCACCAGGCACACGACCGCTGCGGTCAGGGCCACCTGGTCGGCGCCGCCGACCAGCTGCTGCGCGGTGCCGCTGAACGAGGTGGTGCCGGTGATGCCGAACAGGATCACGACACCGACCAGCAGGATGCTGTTGGTCACGGCTCCGATGAGGAAGTACTTCATCCCCGCCTCCAGCGCCGCCGGCGAGCCGCGGTGGTAGGCGGCCAGCGTGTAGCCCGTGACCGAGACCAGGAGCATGCCGACGACCAGCTCCATGGTGTCGGCGGCGCCGGCCAGCGTGATGGCGCCCGCCGCGCAGAACAGCAGCACGGCCGGGTACTCGCCGCGCCGGGCGTCGGTGCGGAACCACTCGCCGCTGAGGAGCAGGGTCACGGCGGTGACCGCCAGGACCAGCAGCTCGACGCCGTGGGTGGCGGCATCCATGGCCCATGCATCCTCGAAGGTGATCTGCCCGGCCGCGGTGGCGGCCAGCACCACGCTGGCTCCGGCCGACGCCAGGACCGTGAGCAGTGCGAGCGGTGTGGTGACCCACTGCCGGTCGCGGCGGGTGAACGCCGCCGTGAGGACGACCAGCACCGCTCCGACGACGAGGATGATCTCCGGCGTCAGATGACCGAGGTTCATGCCCTGCTGCATGCCGTGCACCATCAGGGGAGGGCACCCACGATGAACTCACTGGCCGGGCTGATGAGGTCCAGCAACCACGTGGGCCACACGCCGATGAGCACCACCAGGCCCAGCAGCGGAGCCAGGGCCGCCAGCTCCCACCGTCCGAGGTCGGGGAAGTCGGCGAGCCGCTCGGGAAGGTCACCGAAGAACAGCTTCTGCAAGAGCTGGAGGAACAGCGCGGCCGTGATGAGCACGCCGAGCAGTGCGATGCCGGCCAGGACGGGGTACACGGCGAACGTGCCCACGAAGATCTGGAACTCGGCCACGAAGCCGGCCAGACCCGGGAGGCCGAGGCTGGCGAACGCGGCGACGGTCGTGGCGGTGGTGAGCGTGCCGGCCCGGCCGGCGAGACCGCCGTAGTGGTCCAGGTCGTAGTCCTCGGTGCGTGACCAGAAGGAGCCGGCCAGGAGGAACAGCGAGCCGGTGATCAGCCCGTGGGCGACCATCTCGACGGTGGCGCCGGTGATGGCCAGCTGGCGGGCGGCTTCGTCGCCGGTGACGACCGCTCCGGCCACCGCGATGCCGAGCACGGCGTATCCCATGTGGTTCACCGACGTGTAGGCGATGCGTCGCTTCAGGTCGGTCTGGCCGAGGGCGACGAGCGCGCCGTACACGATGCTGACCACGGCGACGACGGCGAGCACCGGCGCCCAGGTGTGGAAGGTCTCTCGCATCATCGACAGGGGAATGCGGATCATGCCGTAGGTGCCCATCTTCAGCAGCACGCCGGCGAGGATGGCCGAGGCCGGCCCGGGCGCGTCGACGTGTGCCGGCGGCAGCCACGTGTGGACGGGCACGAGCGGGGTCTTGATGCCGAGACCGACGAGGATGGCCAGCAGGGTCAGGCCGGCCGTGGCCCCGTGGCCGGCGAGTGGCTGCTCGGCGATGAGGGTCCGCATGTCGAAGGTGAGCGGGTCGGTCTGCAGGTAGAGCGCGAGGAAGCCGAGCAGCATCACCAGCGAACCAGCGAGGGTGTAGAGGAAGAACTTGAGGGCCGAGGTGCGGGCGTCGCCGTGGCCCCACCGGCCGATCAGGAAGTACATGCCGACGAGCGACAGGTCGAAGAACACGTAGAAGACCAGCAGGTCGAGCGTCAGGAACAGGCCCAGCGAGACGCCCTCGAGGAAGAGGAACCAGGCCCGGTACTGGCGGTGGCGGCCCTGGAGGTCGACCGGGTAGGCGAGGGCGGCGACGAACAGGAGGGCGCTCAGCAACGCGAGCGCCAGGGAGATGCCGTCGACGCCGAGCCGCCAGCCGACGCCGAGGGTGGGGATCCACTCCGCTTCCTCGACGAGCTGGAACGGCCCGGACGCCCCGGTGTCGAAGCGGATCCAGGTGGCGACCAGCAGCGCGAGCGGTACGGCGGCAGCGACCAGCGACAACCAGCGGGTGACGGTCTCGGGCCACTTCGTCCCCACGGCGAGGGCGCCGGCGACGACGATCGGAACGAGGACGGCGGAGGTCAGCAACGGGTCATCTCCACAGGACGCTGGCGAGGACGAGCAGGGCGAGGCCGGCGACGAGGCCGACGTAGTAGTGCTGGGTCTGGCCGGACTGGAGCCTGCGGCCATCGCGGCCGGCGGCACCGGTGAGCCGGGCGAGACCCTCGACCGCACCGTCGAAGGTCCACTCCCCCACCCGGTCGGACATGCCGGACAGCCAGGTGGCGGCGCGGGCGGTGCCGCGGACCCCGGCGTCGACCACCCGGTCGTCGCCGGTGGCGAGCACGCCGGACAGCCGGCGGCCCACGGTGGCGGCGGCGCGGGCGCCGGCGTCGACGACCACGTCGTCGAAGCGGGCAGCTGCGCCGGCGAGCCGTAGGACGGGGTCCACGAGAGCCCGCCGGGTCAGCACGGGGATGGCCATCCAGTCGGCGACGCCGTGGAGGAACGGCGTGGTCGCCGGCGCAGCCAGCAGGCCTCGCCGGTCGGCGACCACGGCCGCGTACACGCCGAGCACGATGGTGGCGATCGCCGCGACCTGCTCCCAGGCGGTCGTGCTCGGCAGGTGGCCACCGGTGACGTCGAGCAGCAGCTCGCCGCCCCAGCCCGACCGGATGATGCCGAGCACGACGGTGGCGAGCGCCAGGGTGCTCAGCGCGGCGACGGCCCCGGGCCGGCGACGAACGGACGCCGCCGGTGACTCCGGCTGCCGCGCCACGACGTCGGTCTGCGGGCGCCCGTAGGCCACGAGCGCGAACCGGGCGGCGTACAGGACGCTGAGCCCGCCGGCCACGAGGACGATCAGCCCGAGCCACGGCTCGGTGTGCGTCGCCGCCGCCACCACCCACTCCTTCGTCCATGCCGCACCGAGTGGCGGCACGGCTGCCAGGCCAAGTGCGCCCACGGCGGTCAGGCCGGCGACGAGCGGCAGGCGGCGCCCGAGCCGCATCCCGACGAGCTGCTCGGTGCCGCTGGCGTCGATGGCCACGCCGGCCGACACGAACAGCAGCGCCTTGAACAGCCCATGGGCGACGAGGTGGGCGATGGCGACCGCCGGGTAGCCGGCGCCGACGGCGACGAACATCAGCCCGTACTGCGCCGAGGTGGAGGCGGCCAGGAGCTTCTTGGCATCGGCGTGCAGGAAGGCGACGATCCCCCCGGTCACGGCCGTGGTGAGACCGACGGCGATCACCACCGGGGAGAACCAGGCCACGGTGTCGAGGAACGGCTGGAGCCGGGCGAGCAGGTAGGCGCCGGCCGCCACCATGGTGGCCGAGTGCAGCAGCGCGGATGCCGGCGTGGGGCCGGCCATCGCCGAGAAGAGCCACGGGGAGAACGGAAGCTGGGCCGACTTGGCGACAGCGGCGATCACCACGCCGGCGACGATGACGTGCGCCCAGCCGCCGGTGGCGCCGGACAGGTCGTCGAAGCCGAGCGTGCCCGTGGCGGCGAAGGCCGCGCCGGCGGCGGCGAACAGCCCGAGGTCACCGGCGCGGGTGGCGAGGAACGCCTGGGCCGCTGCCGCCGGCGCATCGGTGCGCCAGTGGTGGGCGATGAGGCCCCACGACACCAGCCCCACGAGCTCCCACCCGGTGACCAGCGTGAGGAAGTCGCCAGCGAGCACCAGCAGCTCCATGGCACCCACGAAGGCGACCAGCAGCCCGACCATGCGAGCCCGGCCGCGCCGCTCGCCGTAGCCGAGGGCGTAGGCCGACGACCGCCAGACCGACGGCGGGGACGAGCATCAGCGGTGCACGCGCCACGTCGGCGACCACGAGTCGCAGATCGAGGCCGGCGCCCCAACGGATGGTGGTGGCGGTCGGATCGGCCGCCGCGGCGATCGCCAACGCGACCGTGGCGGCGAGTGCGGTCAACGACATGACCCCGCGCACCACGGCGCGCTCGTCGCCGGCGATCCACACCGCGAGCCCGGTCAGCACCGGCACCAGGACGAGGGCGACGAGCACCGGTCAGCCCCGCAACGATCCGATGCCTTCGGTCATGTCGGCCTGGCGCTGGCGGTAGACGGCGGCCACGAGGGCGAAGCCGATCGCCATCTCCACGGCCATCACCGCCATGGCCACGATCACCAGCACCTGACCTTGCGGCGCACCCGCCCCGGTGTAGGCCCAGAAGCCGGCGGCGGCCAGGATCGTCCCGTTCACGACGAGCTCGACGCCCATCATGATCATCACGAACGTCTGCTGGGCCAGGGCGCCCCAGACGCCGATGCCGATGAGGGCACCGGCCACGATGAGCACGGTGGTCAGGTTCATCCGTGCCCCCCGTGCATGTCGTGTCCACCGTGGCCGTGCATGTCGTGCCCGCCGCCGGCGTCGACGAGGTCGTCGTCGGGACGGTGGTCGCCACCCGGCTCGAGCGGAGGTGCGACGGCGCCGTCGTGGGCGTCGCCGTACCGCCCGCGGGCCGAGGACAGCACCACCGCGCAGATCATCGTGGCCAGGAGGGTGACGCCCGCTGTCTCGAACACCAGCATCGACCCGCCGAGCAGCTCGGTGCCCAGGTCGCGGATGGCCTGCTCCCTGACAGCCGGCTCGACGGCAATGAGGGGGCGATCGGGGAACTCGGCGAGCAGCGCCACCGCCCAGATCCCTGCGGCCGTGACCACGCCGGCGATGGCAGCGAGGCGGGGTTGGTGGACCATGTTCATGGGGTTCAGACCGGCCGGGTTCATCATGAACATCACCATGAACAGGGCCATGACCACCATCTCGACGGTCATCATGAACAGCAGCGCGGTGCCGAGGTACTCGGCGAGCAGCAACACGAGCACGGCCCCGACGTTGAGGAACGAGGCCAGCAGCAGGAACGAGGCGCGGACCATCGAGTCGGTGCGGAACACCAGGTATCCGCAGGCCACGGCAGCCACGGAGAAGACGGCGAAGGCCACGTCGATCACAGCGATGTCACCCCGGCGATGAGCAGGTCGGCGAAGGCGATCGGGAGCAGCACGGTCCAGGCGACGCGCACGAAGCGCTCGACGCTGACGCGGGCGACCGACTCGCCGAGCCAGGCGACGACGCCGACGAGCACGACCGTCTTCAGCGCCATCCAGAGCGCGCCGGGCAGCAGCGGACCCTGCCATCCCCCGAGGAACACGGCGGCGCCGGCGATGGCGAACACGACGGTCATCGCCGCCCGGGCGAGGCCCCAGAGCAGTCGCTGCACGCCGCTGTCCTCGACTGCGCCGCCGCCGGCGAGGTCAGGCGAGTCGACCACGGCCAGCGGACCGCGGAAGGTGACGCCGAGCGTCACGATCAGCCAGAGCGGCAGCCCCAAGGGCTGGCGCACCACGTTCCACAACCCGTGCTGCGACTCGACGATCGCCCCCATCGACAGCGACTCGGCGGGGATCGCCGCGGCGATGAGCACGAACATGCTGAGCAGCTCGTACGACAGGGCGAGACCGACGAAGCGGTAGCCGGAGACGAGGGCGAACGGCGAGTTCGGCGACCAGCCGTGCAGGAAGATGGCGACGATCGCCAGCGCCTCGGCGGCACCGAACACCACGATGCCCGTGCGCACGTCGGCGACCACCACGTGCTCGGCCACGGGCACGACCGTGAGCGCCGCCGCAGCGAGCCCGAGGTAGGCGGCCGGAGCGAGCACCCAGGTGGCCAGGTCTGGGCCGCTCGGGCCGGGTCGTCTGCTGGGCCAGCAGCCAGCGCACCTCGACGAGCGGTACGGCGGCGGCCCGCCGGAGGTCCGCTCCCTGGCCGGCCACCAGCGACGACGCGGCCAGCGTGGCGAACCGCACGGCGTAGGCACCGCCGACCAGGACGGCGCCGACCAACGCCAGGGCGAGCACGGGGTGGAGCTGCTCGACCGTCACGTCCCCAGCACCACCTGCGGGGTGACGAGCAGGTCGTGGACGCTGGTCACCGTGGCGACGGCGTCGGTGAGCGTCATGCCCTCGAGCGCTGAGGCGAGGCCGTCCCAGGCGAGCTGCGCCGGCGGATCGTCGGGCGGCCGGTCGCCGTCGATCGTGGCGGCGATGCCGTCGAGGCGCCGTCGCCACCGGTCGGCGGCGTCGCCGAGCCCCTCGACCGCGACCGACGCCGCGCAGCGTCCACAGCATGCCCGCTGCGCCGCACGGCGCCCTCGAGTCGACGGAAGGCGCGGGCGGCATCGTCGTCCCCGGCCGCCGGCAGCCGGGCTGCCCGGGCAGCCAGTGCATCGAGTCCGTGGAGGTGGAGCGCGAGCGCCAGCAGGCGCAGGCTCTGGTGAGCGGCGCTCGCCGGCGCGTTCCCCGGGGCCGGCGGCGACCCGATCTCACCGCCCGGACTGGCCAGTCGAGGCGTGACCGCCTGGAGCACCTCGCCCTGGAGCGTCACGTCGAGGACGACACCGGGCGGCAGCCACTCGAGGAAGGGGCCGAGCGGCAGGTGCAGCTGATCGAGGGCGAGGCCGTCGCGGTCGTCGCCGGTCATCGCCATCGGCCGCCCGTACGGGGTGCCACCCATCATCCCCTCGCCGCCCTGGCCGAATGGGCCGACCCCTCGCCACTCGTTCGGCTCCTCGTCGGGCAGGCGATCCGGAGAGGACGACGCGGGGTCGGCCAGCACGCTCCGGTGCGCCTCCTGGAGCATCGCAACCAGTTCGTCGGCGCCACCCCTGACGACGGTGGCCGTCAGCGGGTGCTCGGTCGCTCCGGTCCAGGCGACGACGGCGCGCGGGTGGGGGATCTGGTCGTGGACCCGGTCGAGTGCCTCGCCGTGCTCGCCGGCGATGGCGCCGGCGACGAGCAGCACCGAGGCGTGGCGGGGGCTGGCGACGAGGCGCACCTCGGGCCGGCCGCGCAGCTCCTGGACCGGTCCCCAGGCGCCGGCGCCGACGGCCGCGAAGACCGGCACGGGCATCACTGCCAACGGAACGCCCCCTCTCGGGCTCCGTAGACGATGCCGACCGAGAGGATGGTGAGGAACATCCCCATCTCGACCAGGGCCTTCACGCCTTCCTCCACGTAGACGACCGCCCACGGATACATGAACATCATCTCCATCTCGAAGGCGATGAAGATCAGGGTCATCGGGTAGTACCGGACGTGGAACCGGCTCCAGGCATGGGTGTCGGGTTCGAAGCCACCGAGGAACGGCACCCGCTGCGGTGCCGTGGAGCCGTACCGGTCATGGCGATGCGCCCACGCCGCCAGGCCCAGCGACCAGCCCGTCGCCAGGAGCGCCACCAGCAGACCGACGCCGAACGCGGTCAGCAACGACCCCTGGGTGGCCACCACGGCAGCGGGCATGGACCAGTCCTACCCCAGCGCCACCGCGAACAGCCGCGATCCCTGGACCTCGCCCGCATCCGGGAATACCTCGGTGGGTATATCCGTTGTACGAGCTGCAACCGATCTGAACAGGAGCACATCCACATGGCGACCGTCGAACTCACCGAGGCCACCTTCGAGGACACCATCAAGGACAACGACATCGTCCTCGTCGACTGGTGGGCGTCCTGGTGCGGGCCGTGCAAGGCCTTCGCCCCCGTCTACGAAGCGGCCTCCGAGACCCACACCGACATCGTGTTCGGCAAGATCGACACCGAGGCCGAGCAGAACCTGTCCGCCGCCGCCGGGATCATGTCGATCCCGACGCTGATGGCCTTCCGCGAGGGCGTGCTGGTCTTCTCCCAGCCCGGTGCGCTGCCCGCCTCCGCCGTCGAGGAGCTGATCCGCCAGATCCGCGACCTCGACATGGAAGAGGTGCACCGTGCCGTCGCCGAGCAGCAAGCCGGCGTCGCCTGACCTGGCCATCCCGTCCGTCCACCCCGACCCCGCGCTCGATCCGTCACGGCTCGAGCGACGGGGTCGGTGGTGGTTGGCCGTGTCGTTCCTGTTCTGTCCCTGTCACCTCCCGCTCACGCTGGGCCTGCTGGCCGGCGTGTTCGGGGGTACGGCGCTGGGCACGCTCCTGCGCGACCACGGCTGGGTCGCCGGCGGGATCATCGGCGCGACCTGGCTGGCCGGGACCGGGCGAGGGCTGCTCTGGATCCGGCGAGCCGAGCGGGGTGAGCTGACCTGCTCGGTGCCCAGCCGGCGCTGAGCGGCAACTACTCCACGAGCCTGACCACCGCCAGCTCGAACGGGTCGACCTCGTCGAGCGTGCCCTGGCCCGAGATCGTGGTGCCGGCGTCAGCCTCGAGCTTGCCGCACACGACCTTCTTGTTGACCGACACGCAGGAACCCTCGCTCTCACCGTCCCCGACGTAGGTGATGAGGAACGTGGCCATCCGGACGCAGTTGAAGCGAACGTTGGTGCCGTCACCGACCTCGCCGACGCACAACGGGAGCGGGAGGCGACAGCCCGCAGCATTGTCGACGTCCTCGTCGGTGGCCCAGTCGCACCCGTCGGGCCGACGAGCAGTCGCGGGATGTGGCCGACGCGAGAGCCCGTGTCGATGTCCCACCAGCCTTCGTCGTCGTCGGGATCGGACGGCACCTGGTAGGTGATGTCGCTGTTGACCAGTCCGTGCCAGGCGCTGACGTCGCAGTTCCTGCTCCCGAACCCGTTGCCGTTCGCCCACAGGAGGAACTCGGTCCCGATCGCCGCCGGATTGATCCTGTAGGGGGGGTCCGTGTCCGGGTCGTCGAGCGAGCAGGTTGATCCCGTGGTCCTCACCGAACGCACACAACATGAACGGTGCCCGGAAGCCACCCCGGACGGGCTGCACCGTGGCCGTGGCCGTGGAGCCGGCGGTGATGGTCTCGGCGCCGATGATCCCGCCGAATGGGACGTCGCGGGTCTCCTGCACGCTCACGCGAACCCCGCCTGCCACCGGAGTGCCATGGTCCGTCATGGCGTCCTCGTAGGTGCCATCGCAGTCGCCGAGTACGTCGGCCTCCGACCTGGTGACGGCGTACGCTGCCGTGACGAGCTCGCAGGTCACGCTTCCCGTGTCCGCTCCGTTCTCCTCTGCGACCGACACCGCGGTGTCGTTGACCGTTGCGGTCGTGTCGGTGGACGGATCCAGGGTCATGTCCTGCCAGACGGCACGCAAGGCGTTCGTCGCCGCGAGCGCCGCTGCGTCTGCCGCGGTCTGGGAGTTGCGCGAGGCGCTGTAGCCGTTGCTGCCTCCCATGACCAACGCGGCGCTGGCGAACAGCGCGCTGACGCTGAGCGCGAAGACGAGAAGGGTGATGCCTCGGTCCTGGCTGTGGTGGCGAGAGCGAGCGCGCATGGTTGACCTCACGAGGACAAGGTGAAGGATCCGGTGACATCGACGAACTCGTTGAAGATCCGCACGGTGGCCGACGTGCTCGATCCCGAGGGGATCTTCCAGATCTTCTCGTTGTTGTCGTAGTACTCCCAGTCGTGGTCGTTCGTGATCACGCAGTCGCCGCACACCGCGCTGCGGGTGGTCTCTCCATCCGGGGCGATCAACTGCACGGCGAGGCCGTTGCAGCGTTCGACACCGTTCGTGTCGAAGGACACCCAGATGTGATCCCAGAGCTGGCCGTTGCTCTTGACGTGGATCACGCTGTTCGAGCCCTTGTTGGCCCCGACCTTGAGGTTGTTGATCGTGCAGTCCACCGGGCCGGGCGGGGGTTCGGTCGTCGGTGGTGGTGGGGGCGGCTCGGTGTCGGGTGGAACGGTGGTCTCGGTTCCGACGGGCAACCCGATGAGGGCCATGGTGGCGGTGCCCGAGGCCTTGCCCTCGGTCAGCCCGATCACCGATGCGACCGGGGTGACCAGATGCCAGTTCCAGTCCACCGCGACCCGAACCCGGTCGCCGAGATCCGGCTCCGCCGCCGCACAACCACCGCTGATCGCCGTTCCGCTGTCATCGACGCACTCGATGGTGATCTCGCCCGCACCGATGTCGCGGTCGAGATGGGACTCGACCTTGGCCACCACGGCGTTCCAGTCGCCGCTGCCGACCACGTCCGCCTGCTCGTAGTCGAGGATCGCCGCGCGGGCGCCATCCTTCGCGGCGTTCGTCGCCTGGTTCGAGTTGAACGTCCACATGCCCATGTCGACCAGGCCGAAGATGAACAGCAGCAGGATGGGCAGCGCGAACGCCGCTTCGACGATCGTGACGCCGGCATCCGCGCGGTCGTGTCGAGACCGGCTCATCGCGGCACCTCGACCATGGCGGATCCGGTGATCTCGATCGTGCTGCCGACGATGCGCTGGATCATCGGCGTCATGACGGCGAAGTCGGAGCGCACGTCGACACGCACACGGTCGCCGCGATCGCCGTAGGTGCCACCGCAACCGGTGATGGGCAGGGCCATGTCGCTGGTGCCCTCCGTGTCCGTCCAGACCTCGATCGTGAAGTTCGTCAGGGACGAGAGCGAATCGTCCTCGGCCATGACGTGCCCCTGGATGTCGTCGTCTCCGGCGCAATCCACGTCGTTCGGGTGGTTCTCCGCGAAGGCGGCACCTTCGCGTGCGGCGTTCTCCAGCCGGATCTGCATGCGGTAGGCCCGGGTGAGGTCGAGGACCCCGAACACGAGCAACATCATCACCGGCGCGATCAAGGCCAGCTCGACGAGGGACGCGCCTCGCTCGCCGTGGGATCTGCTCAGCGGATGCATCAGACATACCATCGGGACGAACAGGCCCAGGCTTGAGGTCGACGTTGCGCCGGCTGCGCAACGGCGACCGGCGGTCGGCAGCGCCACCGCTACCGTCTGCCCCGTGCACGCCGCCGATGCGCTGGAACAACGGATCCGAGAGACCGGGTCCATCGCCTGCGTCGGACTCGATCCGCGGCCGTCGCTGCTGCCGCCGAGCCTGCGCGAGCACCACCGGGGGCATGCCGAGGGGCCCGAGGCCGCGGTCGCCGCCGCGTTCGTGGACGCCAACCGGCGCATCATCGACGCCATCGCCGACCGGTGCGCGGCGGTGAAGCCGCAAGCCGCCTGCTACGAGGCCTACGGCGTGCCGGGGTGGGCGGCGCTCACCGCCACCATCGAACATGCGTCGGCGGCCGGCATCCCGGTGATCCTCGACGCCAAGCGGGGTGACATCGGCTCCACCGCCACCCACTACGGCCAGCTGGCGTTCGGTGGCGCTCCCGACCTCGACGGGGGGCCGCTCCCTGGCATCGGCGCCGACTGGATGACCGTGAACGGCTACCTCGGCATCGACGGCGTCGGCCCCGTGCTCGACGCCGGCGTGCGCTCCGACCACGGCGTGTTCGTCCTGGTGAAGACGTCGAACCCGTCCAGCGCCGACCTGCAGGACGTGGTCACCGACGACGGGCGAACGGTGAGCCAGCGCATGGCCGACCTGGTCCACGAATGGGGTTCCAAGCGGCTCGGAGACTGCGGACTCAGCGACGTCGGTGCCGTGGTGGGGGCAACCCACCCCGACGACGCCGTCGCCCTGCGCGACCGGATGCCCAACACCGTGTTCCTCGTGCCCGGCTACGGAGCACAGGGCGCCTCGGCGGCCGACGCCGTCGCCGGGCTGCGGCCCGACGGCCGTGGCGTGATCGTCTCGTCCAGCCGGGGCATCACCGGCGCCTGGCACGCCGCCGGCACCGAGGACGTCGGCGCCGCCGCCCGCGACGCCCTCGACGTCATGAACGACGACCTCGACGCCGCCCGCCCGTGACGGGCTCTGTCGTCACTGGGTCAGCAGGCTCCTGACCCACCGACGAAATTCTCGGGACGGATCCCCCGTAGACTCGTTCCATGACCGAAGCCTCGGCCTGGGCCGTCGAGCCGTCCGGCCCCCTCCGCGGTGAGGTGCGGGTCGCCGGCTCGAAGAACGCCATCACCAAGCACATGGTGGCGGCGATCATGGGATCGACACCGTCCCGCATCGAGAACGTCCCCGCCGTCGGCGACGTCGGCATCACCACCGACGTACTCGAATCGCTGGGCGTCGGCGTCGCGCACGAGGCCGACGTCATCACCATCTCGCCCGCCGAAGACCTCGACTCGCAGGTGCCGCTGCGCTACTCGGGCCTCAACCGGATCCCGATCCTGCTGCTCGGCCCGCTGCTGCACCTCCGCCAGGAGGCGTTCGTCCCCGTGGTCGGCGGCGACCGCATCGGAGCCCGACCGGTCGACTTCCACGTCGAGGCCCTCCGCTCGTTCGGTGCCGAGATCTCCGAGACCGACGAAGGCATCGAGGCTCGCGTCGCCGGTCGCCTGCAGGGGACGCAGATCATCCTGCCGTATCCCTCCGTCGGCGCCACCGAGACCGTCCTGCTCACCGCCGCGCTGGCCGAAGGCCGGACCGTGCTCAAGAACGCCGCCACCGAGCCCGAGATCATCGAGCTGGCCCTGTTCCTCCAGCGCATGGGTGCCCGCATCGAGCTGTCCCCCGGTCGTCGCTTCGTCATCGACGGGGTCGAGCACCTGCACGGCGCCACCACCCGGCTCGAGGGCGACCGCCTCGAAGCCTTCTCGTACCTGGTGGCCGGCCTGGTCACCGGCGGACAGGTTCGGGTCGCCGGCTGCGCACAGGAACGGATGGTCACGGCCATCTCGACGTTGCAGCGGATGGGCGCCGAGCTCGAGATCAACGACGACTGGATCAGCGCCCACGCCGGCGACGGCCTCCGGGCCATCGCCATCCACACCGACACCCACCCCGGGTTCATGACCGACTGGCAGTCGCCGCTGTTCGTGCTCATGACCCAGGCCGAGGGCATGTCGGTGCTGCACGAGACGGTGTTCGAGGACCGGGTCCGCTACCCGGCCACCGTGGTGCAGGCGATGGGCGGCGAGATCGAGCTGTTCGAGACCTGTCTGGGCGGACCGGCCTGCCGGTTCCACGACACCAACGCCGTGCACTCGGCCGTGGTGCGGGGCGTGTCCAAGCTGCGGGGTGCGACGGTGGAGATCCCCGACCTGCGGGCCGGCTTCTCCGGCGTCATCGCCGCCGCCGTCGCCGAGGGCTCCTCGGTGATCGGAGGCGTCCACCACCTCGAGCGCGGCTACAACAAGCCGCTCGAGACCCTCCAGTCGCTGGGCCTCGAGGTGCGCCGCGTCGAACGAGCCTGAGTCAGCCGGCGAGCAGGCTGGCCAGCGCCCACAGCGCGCCCACCAGTCCGATGGCGGCAAAGGCGATGCTGCGGCCGACGGGCGCCCGCTCGAGGTCGCCTTCGCGCACCTCTTCGGGCGGACGCACGACGGCGAGGATGGAGCCCACGGCCATCGCTCCACCGATGGCGAGGACGAGGTAGGCGAGGAGGTCCTCTCCGAGGAACATGGCCCCAGGCTACGGCGCTGCACCGGTCACGTCCTGATCGCGATCGGCTGCCAGATTGCCTCTCAAGGTGGGCTGACACGCTGCCGAAATCAATGGTGTCGGTCACCCCTCCAAGGATCGGCAAACCACAGAGGGACGGTGGGGCGGTATCGACTCCCTCCCAATCCCGCATCGCCCGTCGGTCGACAGACCGGCTCGCCGGTGCCGCTCCACCACCCCCTCGAGGACCGGTCGTCGGCGTCATTCGGGAGTCGCTCAGCCCAAGGCGCCGATGACCGGTCATCAGGGGCGGTCGAAGCCGAGCGCCGGTTGTGCGAGACTCCTGAGGTCCGCCAGACGACCGCAGGGGAACCGACGATGGGCTACCACCACCTGGCATTCGCCGCCCGTGACATGCGGGCCACGCACCACTTCTACGCCGAGGTGCTCGGCTTCGAGCTGGTCAAGGCGGTGGCCGCGCCCACCGACCGTCCGGGGGGCTGGGCCAAGCACCTCTTCTACGACACCGGTTCCGCCGAGGGCGAGACCACGCTCATCGCCTTCTGGGAGCTGCACGACGAGCGCATGCAGAACCCCGAGACGGCCATCTCGACCGGGTTGGGACTCGAGGCTTGGGTCAACCACGTGGCCTTCGCCGCCACCGACCTCGACGACATCGCCCGGCGCCGCGACCAGTGGCTCGACGGCGGTCACGACGTCATGGAGATCGACCACGGGTTCTGCACCAGCATCTACACCATGGACCCCAACGGGATCCTGGTGGAGTTCTGCACCGACACCCAGCCCTACACGCAGGCCGATCGCGACCATGCCCTCGACGTGCTGTGGTCCGACTCGCCCGAGCTCGAGACGCCTCCCACTCCGGTGTTCCACTCGGCGGCGGAGCACCGCGCGGCCCGGGAGGCCGAGCCGGTCGCCAGCGCCGCCAGCATCCCCACCACCTGAGTGCCCGACCTGTGGTGGCCGGCCGAGCGCCGGACCTTCCTCGGCTACTGGCCCGACCCGGCCGACGACCCGGGCGTCGACGTCGGCCGTGAACCGCTGACGCTGCTGTCGCCCGACGGTGCCGTGGTCCGGGGCATCCTGTGGACGCCACCGGCCGGCACGCCGTGGCGCACGGCGGTCGTGCTCTCGCACCCACGGGGCGACTTCTCCACCCACTACGCGTGCCCGCTGCTCGCCGCCGCCGGCTACGCCGCCTTCGGGTTCGCCACCCGGTACGTGAACAACGACACCGACTGCCAGCACGAGCTGGCCGCCACCGACGTCCGCACCGCCGTGGACGCCATGCGCGCCCGGGGGGTGGACAACGTGGTCCTGCTCGGCAACTCGGGCGGCGGCTCGCTGATGGCCGAGGCCCAGGCCGCCGCCGAACGCGACGGCCGCCACCTCGGCGACGCCTTCGTCGCCCTGGCCGCCCACCCGGGCGAGGGGGTCTTCATGCTCCAGGTGATCGACCCGTCGGTCACCGACGAGGCCGACCCGTTCTCGGTCGATCCCGCCCTCGACATGTACAACCCCGACAACGGCTGGCGGCCCTTCCCCGAGGCCAGCAGCTACGACCCGGCGTGGCTGGAGACCTATCGGCAGGCCCAGCGCGACCGGGTGGCCCGCATCGACGCCATGGCGCGGGCCGAGGTCGCCCGGGCCGCCGAGTTCCGGGCGCTGGCCCAGGAGGCCGACCACGGTTCGCGCCAGTGGAACCAGCTCCGCCGGCGGGCCGTCTTCGGTCGCTACCTGACCGTGTACCGCACGCTCGCCGACCCGGCCCACCTCGACCCCGACATCGACCCCGACGACCGGTGCACACCGGGTCGGGCACCCGGATCGATCTTCGCCTTCCCCGATCCGCTCGATGCCAACTACGGCAGCTTCGGGCTGGGCCGCGTGATGACGCCGCGCGGATGGCTCTCCACGTGGTCGGGGCTGTCGAGCCACGCCCGCATGGCGACGAACATGCCCGACGTGACCGTTCCCACGCTGGTGGTCCACCCCACCGCCGACACCGAGATCCGCGTGCACCAGGCCCGCGAGCTGGCCGAGGTGTCCGGGGCCGACGACGTCACCTACACCGAGCTGCCCGGCGCGCCGCACTACCTCCACGGTCACCGGCGCGAGGGCATCGACCTGGTGGTCGACTGGCTGCGGAACCGCACGTGACCCGCGGCAACGACCATCCTCTCGGTGATCGCACGATCATCGGCTGGCGCGAGTGGATCCACCTCCCGGATCTCATGATCGACGACTGGGTGAAGGCCAAGGTCGACACCGGCGCCCGGACATCGGCGATCCACGCCTGGGACCTCACCACACGCACGCGCGGCGACGAGACCTGGATCCGCTTCTGCCTGCACCCGCGCCAGCACGACGACACCCACGTGGTGCAGGCCGAGGCCCGCCTGCTCGACGAGCGCGAAGTGCGATCCTCGAACGGCGAGCTCGAGCTGCGCCCGGTGGTGGAGACCACGCTCGCGCTCGGCGGCGAGCGCTACCCGATCGAGCTCACCCTCACCAACCGCGACCAGATGGGGTTCCGGATGCTGCTCGGGCGCACCGGCATGGCCGACCACCTCCTCGTCGACCCCGGCCGCTCCTACCTGCTCGGCGGCGATCGCCGCCATCCGCCGGCGGGATAGCGTCGGGCCGGTATGGACGGACGCCCGATGAAGATCGCCCTGCTGTCGCGCAACCCGAACCTCTACTCGACGCAGCGCCTCAAGGAAGCCGCCGAGGAGCGGGGACACGAGATCCGGGTCATCGACTACCTGCGGTGCGTGATGGACATCACCTCGCACCGGCCCAACATCCGCTACGGGGGTCAGGAGCTGGCGCCGGTCGACGCCGTCATCCCCCGCATCGGCGCCACGCACACGTTCTACGGCACGGCGGTGGTCCGCCAGTTCGAGATGATGAACGTGTTCCCGACCAACGAGAGCCAGGGCATCTCGCGGTCCCGCGACAAGCTCCGTTCGCTGCAGCTGCTGTCCCGCAACGGCATCGGGCTGCCGGTCACCGGCTTCGCCCACTCCACCAAGGACATCGACGGTCTCATCGAGCTGGTCGGTGGCGCGCCCCTCATCGTCAAGCTCATCGAGGGCACGCAGGGCGTGGGTGTGGTGCTCGCCGAGACGAAGAAGGCGGCCGAGTCGGTCATCGCCGCCTTCCGCCAGCTCGACGCCAACATCCTCGTGCAGGAGTTCATCAAGGAGGCCGGGGGTTCCGACATCCGCGCCTTCGTCGTCGGCGGACGGGTCATCGCCTCGATGCGCCGCCAGGGCGCGGCCGGCGACTTCCGCTCCAACCTGCACCGCGGCGGCTCGGCCGAGAAGATCAAGCTCACGCCCGAAGAGCGCTCCACCGCCGTCCGGGCGGCCAAGACCATGGGCCTCAACGTCTGCGGTGTCGACATGTTGCGCTCCAACCACGGACCGGTCGTGATGGAGGTCAACTCCTCCCCCGGCCTCGAGGGCATCGAGCAGACCACCGGCATCGACGTGGCCGGCAAGGTGATCGAGTTCATCGAGAAGAACGCCAAGCCCGGGCGCACGCGCGACAAGGCGAAGGGCTAGCGCGGTGGCCGTCACCGTCACCACCGAGGGACCGATCACGGTCGTCACCATCGACCGGCCCGAGGTGCGCAACGCCGTCGACCTGGCGGCGGCGCAAGAGCTGCACGACGCCTTCCTCGCCTTCGACGCCGACGACGACCAGGCGGTCGCCGTCCTCACCGGCGGCGGGGGCACCTTCTGCGCCGGCGCCGACCTCAAGGCCATCTCCGCCGGTGGCGGCAACCGGGTGAGCGAGCTCGACGCCGACCACGACCTGCGCGACCTCGGCCCCATGGGGCCCACCCGCATGCAGCTGTCCAAGCCGGTGATCGCCGCCGTCGAGGGCCACGCCGTGGCCGGTGGCCTCGAGCTGTCGCTGTGGTGCGACCTGCGGGTGGCGGCCGCCGACGCCGTGTTCGGGGTCTACTGCCGGCGGTGGGGGGTGCCGCTGGTCGACGGCGGCACCGTCCGCCTGCCCCGGCTCATCGGCCACAGCCGGGCCATGGACATGATCCTCAGCGGCCGCGGCGTCACCGGCACCGAGGCCCTCGAGTGGGGTCTGGCCAACCGGGTCACCGAACCCGGCAAGGCGCTGGCCGGCGCCCTCGACCTGGCCGCACAGCTGGCCGCGTTCCCGCAGCGCTGCCTGCGTTCCGACCGGCGCTCGGCCATGCAGCAGTGGGGCATGAGCGAGTGGGATGCCCTGGCCAACGAGGTCCACCTGGGGCTCGACACCATCCGATCCGGCGAGACCGAGGCCGGCGCCGCTCGCTTCGCCCGGGGCGCCGGACGCCACGGCTCCTTCGGCGACTCCTGACGCTGCCCAGAACTGATCGTCGACCGTGCCAGGTCGTGGGCAGGGCCTGCCCAGCTAGCTGCCCGTCGTCGACCAGTGCCAGGGTTCGCTGGGCAGGTTGAACAGGCCGTAGTCGGCGGCGTTGGCGGCCAGCCACACGTACCCGGGGTTGCTGTGCGAGGTGATGAGGCGACCCTCGTAGAGCAGGTCGATGGCCCGGCCCTGTTCGTGCATCGACCGTCCCGGCTTGGCCGTCGGCGGTGAGCAGGAGCTGGCCGGGCGGTCCCAGATGTCGTAGTCGGTGGGCCCGCAGTTGGCCCGGCGCAGCTCGATCTGGCGCTGCGTGCTGCGGTACCCGCTGCCACCGAGGGAGACCCCGTCGTCGGCGGCGGCGGTGAGCATGGCGTCGACGTCATCGGCGATGTCGGCATGGACGGTGATGCCCTGGACCGTGCGCAGCGGTGGGGCCGTGGTGGACGGCCGGGTGGTGGTGGTCGAGCCGCCGGAGTCCGCACCGTCGTCGTCTTCGGCCACCGTCGTCGACGTCGGTGGTCGGGAGGTCGACGTGGTGGTCTCGGTGTCGTCGGACACGACCGTCGTGGAGGTCGGCCGGCACGGTGGTCGGTGGCACGGTCGTCGGCGGCGTCGTGGTGGTGGTCGGCGGTGGGAGGCGGGCGATCAGCGCCGCCTGCTGCTGCTGGATCTGCTGGGACAGCTCAGCGTCGAGGTCGGCGAGGACGGCGGCCTCGGCCAGGGCACCGTCGATGCGGTCCTGGAGGTCGGCGGCGAACGTCGCCTGCCGCTGCTGCTCGGCGTGCAGGCCGGCGAGCTCGGCGTTGGCGTGGGCGACGGCTGCGTCGGCGGCCTCTGATGCCGCGGTGACCTCGTCGGCCTTGCGCACGGCTCGCTGCTGGGCCTGCTCCAGCAGTCCCAGCAGGTCGAGGTCGCGTTGCGCCCGGGCGTCGAGGTAGATCTTCTGCTTCAGGACGTCGGAGATCGACCGGGCCTGCAGGCTCTGGACCAGATCGGCGGTGGGCGGGTGCACGAAGGACGCGACCGCCATCTCACGGATGGCGTCCTGGAGCGCGACGACATCGCGTTCGGCGGCCCGCAGGTCGACCTTGGCCTCGCGCTCGGCCGCAGCTGCAGCATCGGCCTGGGCCAGCGCATCGTCGAGGACGTGCTGCTGGTCGGCGATGGCTGCGTCGAGGTCGTCGAGGGCCGCCTCGATCTGGCTGTCCGACGCCCGGAGCACGTCGATCTGCTCGGCCACGGCATCCTGGCGATCGCGCACCGCGTCGCGTTGCGCCCTCGTGTCGTCCTGGGCGCCGGTGTCGCTCTGGGCCCCGGCAGTGGTGGGCACGAGCGCCACCAGCACCAGCACGGCCGCAGCCGCGACCGCCCGAGGGCGGGTCGTGCGGCGAGGCTGGTTGTCTCTTGCGGGCCGCCCCATGGGCACACCTCTGGCGTCACACCGCCGCCCATCGGCGAACGGCAGCGTACCGCGCCGACTACGCAGTGTGGTAGCAACCCGCCAGATCGGAGGGACCGGCTCCTGCTGCGGCATCGGCCCCTGCCAGCATGGAGACGTGGACTCCCCCACCGCTGGCGACACCAACACCGAACGGGTCCATCCTCGCGTCCGCACGTTCCACGCCCGACACGGCCGCACCACGGCCTCGATGCGCCGGGCGCTCGACGAGGTCGCCCCCCGGCACGCCCTCGACCGGCGCAGCGCCGACCGGCCCCTGGTGCTGGAGGTCGGATGCGGACACGGCGATGCCGCCCTGGCCTTCGCCGACGCCCACCCCGACTGCGACGTCCTCGCCGCCGACGTCCACACGCCGGGCGTGGCTCATCTGCTCCAGGCCCTCGATGACCGACCGCGGCCCAACGTGTGGGTGGAACACGGCGACGCCCTCGACCTGCTCGACGACGCCATCGGCTCCGGCGAGCTCGCCGGCGTGCACGTGTTCTTCCCTGATCCGTGGCCCAAGGTCCGCCACCACAAGCGCCGGTTCCTGCGCCCGGACGTCGTCGATCTGCTCGCCGACCGCATGGCCTCCGGTGCCGCGCTGCTGGTGGCCAGCGATGCCGCCGACTACGCGTCCGCCGCCCGGCACCTGCTCGACGAGCATGCGGCCTTCGCCGGCGGACCGGCCGAGCGCCCCGCCTGGCGGCCGCTCTCGGGGTACGAGGCCAAGGCGCGCCATGCCGGCCGGCCGGTCGTCGACCTCTGCTACCGCCGGCGCTGACGACGGCGCTCCGTGGGACCGCGCCGCCGACCGGTGGCCGCGTCGAGCCGTTCGGTAGCGTCACCAGGCCATGGGCCTGCTCGACCGGTTCAAGAAGGAGCACTCCGCCGCTCCCGACGCGCTGACCCGTGAGGCCGTCGCCCGGGTCCGGGCGGTACCCGGCGTCCAGGGCATCGACGTGGTCGACGGCGACACGCTGGCCGTGACCTGGACCGGTGCCGGTGCACCGGCCACGGTGTCGCTCGCCGGGATCCGCGACCGGTGGACCGCGGCCAGCGGGTTCGACCGCATCGAGGTCATGGACGACTTCGTGAACAGCCTCGCCCCGCCGGTTCCGGGCGAGGCGCCGGCCGCCCCTGAACCGGCCGACGCCACCCCGGACGCCGATACCCCGTCCGTGCCCCCGACCGCCGAGCCCGACACCGGCGCCGCCTGGGCCGCCGCCCGACCCCGCCTGCGCCCATCGATCAGCCTGCCGGCGGC
The DNA here is from genome assembly GCA_963800295.1 of uncultured Acidimicrobiaceae bacterium. Classification (GTDB taxonomy): domain Bacteria; phylum Actinomycetota; class Acidimicrobiia; order Acidimicrobiales; family Salinilacustritrichaceae; genus Salinilacustrithrix. The sequence continues at coordinate 125,785 of CAWDAJ010000001.1, read as the reverse complement.
GCCCGGGGCCGACACCGTGCGTTGGTCGGTCGCCGGCGTGCTCGAGGCCACGGTCGTCCTGGACGGGCCCATGGCCCTGCCCGTGGGCCCGGGCGAGCTGGCCGAGTGGGGCGTCGACGGCGACGCGGTGCGCGCCGCTGCCGAGGCCAATCTGGCGTCACTCGACCCCGAGCTCGATCCGATCGGCCCGAGCGAGCCGGCCTGGGTCCCGACCCAACCGCCGGGTCAGCTGGCCAGCTGGCTCTGCGCACCCGACCGGCTGCTGGCCGCAGCCGGGCTCGACGAGGCCGTGGTGCTGGCACCGCTCGTGACCGAGCTGGTCATGGTCGACCCGACCGCCGTCTCGCTCCTGGAGTCGATCCTGGCCAGCACACGGACCATCGTCGAGCACGAGACCCGCACGCTGTGGCCGGCACCGTTCCTGGTCCGCCCCGGCTCGGTCGAACCGTGGCAACCCGATGCCGACCACCCGTGCGCCGCGCTGGTGGAGCAGATGCGCGGCCTCGGCGCCTGACCCGCTCAGCCGAACCGCTGTCGCGCCCGCTGGACGTACTCGTCGCAGCTGGCGAGCTCGACGGCCAGCCGGACGTCCTGTCCGTCGGCGAGCTGGCCGGTCCAGAAGTCGAGGCCGGCGCCGTCGGGCTGCCGACCGAGGAGCAGCTCGTAGAGCCCACGCACCCGTCGCTGTCGCGACTCGACCGACTGGTAGAGAACGACGGCCACGTCGCGTCGCGAGCTGCGATGGAGCGCATCCAGCCAGTAGTCGAGGCCCGAGCGCTCCACACGGCGGCCCAGCAGCTGCTGGTACAGGTCGGCGATCCAGTCGCGGTCGGTACCGCCCACGCGTGCGTAGTGCTCGTCGGAGGCGAAGAACTCGGCGGCGACCTCGGCCGGTGACTCGCCGGCGCCTATGGCACCGATCCAGAAGCGCTTGCCGGCATCGTCGGCATGGCGGCCCAGGGTCGACACGTAGTAGCGGTCGACGAGCGCACCGATCCACGCGTCGGAGTAGGCCAGGCTCCAGACGGCGTCGCGCCGGGACAGCCCGTACAGGATCGGAGCGGCGACGGTGTCGAGCCCGGCGGTGGTGGCCGACCGGTCGAGGAAGTCGTGGTAGAGCGCGCTGGCGAAGGCGAGCGAACCCTGCCGGGCTTCGTTCATCCAGCCAGCCAACGCATCGTTGTGGCAGTCGCAGCGGATGAAGCGATGCACGACGTACACGCTCCCGCCGGCCCGGTAGACCCCGATCCCCACCCGGTAGGGGTCCTGGCCGGCGGCGGAGCTCAGACGGAGGTTGTGCTCGTGCGGCGGCGAGGCGACGAAGCGGTCGAACACCTCGGCCGCGCTGGCGGCGACGCCGACGTTCTCCGCCCAGCCCGAGCACGTGGAGCTGGCTGCATCGCAGTCGGCTTCGAGGCCGGGGTCGTGGGCGATCGTGCCCGCCTGGCCGAGGCGACGGGCCCAGTCCCGGGCGTCGCTCTGGGCGCGAGCGTCCACGACCAACGCCGGCAGGCCGTTGCGACGGCGGTGCTCGTTGATCAGCGACAGCTGCGCCGATTCGTCGGTGGTCAGCTGCACGGCGGTGGCGGCCGCCGCTGGGTGCGCCTGCACCACGACGACGGTGCCGGTGATGACGAGGGCGACGGCCAACCACGGAAGGAAGACACGCCGTGCGACGTTGCGCATCAGCAACGGAAACGAAACATGACGGCGGGCGCGGGAGAAGAAGGCAGGCATCACGGGCTTTCCGGGGTCTCGGGGCAGCCCGCCGCCGGCCGATGACATTACAGATGCGTGTCGGTCCTGTCACGTTCTTGCGCCGAACATCGCTGCCTCTCCGATGGACTACAACCGGGTGACCCCAGGGCGGTCACCAGCCGGGTGACCGCCGCGACCACGGAGCGAGCTGTGCACGTCCGCGACGCCGTCCAGCGCAGGAAGTCGGTGCGCGCCTTCCTCGACACCCCGGTGGCCGACGAGACCATCGCCGAGCTCCTCGTAGGTGCCAGCCGGGCGCCCAGTGGAGGCAACGTGCAACCGTGGCGCATCTACGTGATCGGGACCGAGACCATGCCCGGTTTCCAGCAGTTCCTGGCCGGGCGCGAGATGGAGACAGCCGGGTACGAGATCTACCCGCCGAAGCTGTGGGAGCCCTACCGCACGAACCGCTTCGTCCTGGGCGAGCAGATGTACGAGCGGCTCGGCATCCCCCGTGACGACAAGGCGTCGCGGTGGGCCCACCTGGCCGAGAACTACCGCTTCTTCGGAGCGCCGGCCGCCATCTTCTGCTTCATCGATCGGCGCATGGGCCCGCCGCAGTGGGCCGACCTGGGGATGTTCCTGCAGAACTTCATGCTCCTGGCCACCGAGGCCGGTCTCGACACCTGCCCGCAGGAGGCGTGGGCCGTGTGGTCCGAGGCCGTCGCCGAGTTCGTCGGCGCTCCCCCGGAGGAGATGCTGTTCTGCGGGGTGGCCATCGGGCACGCCGACCCCGGTGCACCGGTGAACGCGCTGCGCAGCGAGCGCATGCCGCTCGAGGACTGGGCCGTCTTCGTCACGCCCTGAACGCCCGTCAGCCCGACGTGGTGCTCGATGACGACGTGGTGGTCGACGAGGCCGTGGTGGTCGGAGAGGTCGTCGTGGTCGTCGACGGCTGAGTGGTCGTCGTGGTCGACGCTGGCGCCGTCGTCGTCGTGGTCGACGGCTGGCTGGTGGTCGTGGTCGACGGCTGTGTGGTGGTGGGCGCCGTCGTGGTCGTCGTCGATGGAGCGGTGGTGGTCGACGGGGCAGCCGTCGTGGTCGGGGCCGCGGTGGTCGGCGCAGCGGTGGTCGACGGAGCCTGCGTGGTGGGGGTTCGGGTCGTGGTCGTCTGCGCACGCGTCAGGGACCGCTTCGTGGTGGTGGTCCGCCGCAGCAGCGAGATTCCGGGACCGCTGGGCGGTGCCGGCGGGTTGAACTGGTGCGGCGGGATGCCCCGATGGGCGAACGCCATCACGTCACGCCAGATGAGGGCCGGGATGCTGCCGCCGAAGACCCGGGGGAAGCCGGAGACGTTGTACATCGACTTGTTGGTCTCCGGGTAGCCGACCCACACCGCAGCGGCCAGATCCGGGGTGAACCCGACCAGCCAGGCGTTGGTGAAGTCGTTCGTGGTGCCGGTCTTGGCGGCAGCGGGCCGTCCGATGTCGGCGCGTGTCGCCGTGCCTCGCTGCACGTTCTGCTCGAGAATGGCGCTGATCTCGCGGGCGGTCTGGGCGCTGATGACCCGCGTGCGCTTGTCGTGTGGCGTCGGGGTCATGTCAGCCACCACCTTGCCGTCGGGACCGACGATCTGGGTCACGGGACCGACGTCGACGCGCCGGCCCTCGGTGGCGAAGCCGGCGTAGGCCCGGGCCATGTCGAGCGGATTGGTCTCGTAGGCACCGATGCCGATGCTGGGACCGACGTAGTCGGGCAGGTTGCGGACGCCGAGCAGCGTCGCAGCGTCGCGCACGGACTTGGCACCGACGGCCTCGGTCAGATTGACGAACGCCGTGTTGATGGAGTTGAGCGTGGCCTTGACCAGGGTGACCATGCCGTAGCCGCGACCGGAGTAGTTGTGGACCGGCTTGGCGTTGTCGACGGTCTTGGGCGTGTACGTCGTCGGGGCGTTGATCCGCTGGGTCGGCAGCGCGCCCTGTTCGAAGGCAGCGGCCAGCACGAACGGCTTGAACGACGAGCCGGCCTGTCGTCCGGTTCCGCCGCCGAGCCGACCGAGAGCGAGGTTCACCTGCTCCTGCTGGAAGTTGCGGCCACCGACGAGCGCCTTCACGAGACCGGTGTGGACGTCGACCACCGACAGGGCGGCCTCGGGGCCGTTCGGGTCGGGCAGGTGCTTGTTGACCGCCACACGGGCCACGTACTGGAGGTCGCGATCGAGCGCGGTCTTGATGGTGAGACCGCCGCCGAAGAGGACGTCGGGATCGATGCCCTTCTCGTCGAGCAGGTACCGACGCACGTAGTCGAGGTAGTAGGGGAAGGCCTCGGCCCGGGGCTTCTTGTCGAGCACCTTGGGCACGTGGCGGCGTGCCGCCTCGACCTTCGCCTTCGGCGCCATGCCGGTCTCCTCCACCCGGTTGAGCACCTCCTTCCACGCCTTCTTGGCGGCGTCGAAGTGGGCGCGCGGGTCGCGGGCGGTGGGAGCGGGCAGCACGCCGACGAGCAGGGCGGCTTCGCTGAGCGTCAGGTCCTTGGCCGGCTTGTCGAAGTACGTGCGCGCCGCCGCCTTGAACCCGTAGGCGCCGTTGCCGAGGAAGACCGAGTTGGCGTAGGCGGCGAGGATCTCCTCCTTGCTGAACCGCTTCTCGATCTCGACGGCCACCTGGAGCTCCTCGAGCTTGCGCTCGATGCTGTCGTCGTTGCCGGTGAACAGGTTCTTGGCCAGCTGCTGGGTCAGGGTCGAGCCTCCCTGCTCGATCCCACCGCTGGCCGCGTTCTTGATGGCGGCCCGGGCGATCGAGGCGGGGTTGAAGCCGTGGTGGTGGTAGAAGTCCTTGTCCTCGGAGGCGAGCAGCGCCGTCTTGACGTTGTCGGGCACCTCGCCGGGCTCGAAGGGCAGGTAGAGCTCTTCGGGCGAGAAGCGCCCGATGACCTTGCCGCTGGCGTCGACGACGACCGACGGCTGCGACGCGTTGCGGTTGACGGCGGCATCCAGGTTCTTGATGGCGGCCACGTTGACGCTGGGCTCGGGCAGGTCCGGCACGCTCTCGAGCGCAACCGTGCCGGCCGTGAGGGTGGCGGCGGTCATCATGGTGACGATGAGCGCCATGACGGCGGCGACGGTGAGCGCGAGGCGCCCCCAGCGACCGGTGATCCAGCCGAGATCTCGGAAGAGGGAACGCATCTACGACACCGTGACGAAGCGCCGGTGGCGCAGCGAGAAGACGCGGCGCGGGCGGCGCAGCGGGCCGGTCTCGACGGCGACACCGCCGAAGACCGAGCCAGCGGCGTTGTAGATGACGGCCAGCAGCAGTGTGATCACGTAGCCGAAGAGCGTCAGGATGCCGGTGATGATGGCGAAGACCTGGAACAGCGGGGCGCCGGCGATCTGGAAGGTCTCCAGACCCAACGACGTCACGGCCGTGTCCTCGATGCTGGAGATCACGCCGATCTGGTTGGCGATCGCCCAGGTGAAGACCGCCGTGGCCAGTACGGCCGCGTACCCGAGGGCGAAGAAGACGGCGGCGATCTTGGCGACGCTCCAGATGCGGATCCGCTTGACGCGCATGCCGCGCACCCGGACCAGGCCACGCTTGGCGGGGACGTTCACCTCGTCGGTGCCGTCATCGGCGTAGGCGTCGTCGACCTGCTCGTCGGCAGCGAGGTCGATGACCGTGTCGTCGTGATCGGTGTCGTCATGCTCGGTGACGTCGGGATGCTCGGTGACGCGATCGGTGGAGGTCGCCTGCTCGGCGGTGGCGTCGTCGTGGATGTCGTCCGCAGGACGGGGGCCGTGGTCGGTCCGATCAGGATCGAGTACGTACATGGCGGGGGCCTCTCAGATGCTTGACTGGCAACGCTTCGGTTGTTACCCGTTGGCACAACCGGGCATGCGCGCGAATCGCCGGTCGTGCCGCGCGCCACGGCGCCGTGCCCGGGTCGGCACCGGCCAGCGACTCGGTAGCGTCCCGGACATGACCCCACCGACACCCGGAAACGCATCCGCCATCGGCTTCCTCGGCGACATCGAGCAGGCGACGCTCGACAACCCCCACTTCCGCCGGGTGCTGTTCACCGGTGCGAAGCTGCAGCTCACGGTGATGAGCATCCCGCCCGGTGGCGAGGTCGGTCTCGAGATGCACGAGGGGCTCGATCAGTTCATCCGCATCGAGTCCGGCCAGGCCCGGGTCACCCTCGGCCCGTCCGAGGACCAGGTCGACGAGACCCACGACGTCTCCGACGACTGGGCGGTGATCGTCCCCGGCGGCACGTGGCACAACGTGGTCAACACCGGCGACGGCGCGCTCAAGCTGTACTCGCTGTACAGCCCGCCCGAGCACCCCGACGGGACCGTGCACGACACCAAGGCCGACGCCGACGCCGACGAGCACGACCACTGAGCAGCGCGTGCTGCACGCGCGACGGTGACGCTCGAGCTGTTGTGCCCAACCAGAGGATCCTCGCCGAACGAACCCCGGTGACCGCGAACCAGAGGACCCTCGCCGAAGGAACGCCGGGCCAGGCGTTCCGAACCCGAGGACCCTCGGCGAACAGACGCCAGTGACACCGAACGAGAGGGTCCTCGTCGACGGTACGCCGGCGGTGCGGGGGCCCCAGGTACTGGCAGGCCCGCACAGATCACTAGAGCTGGGCCATGTTGTCGAAGCGCGTCAGATGGTTGCGGAACGCCAGGTTCACCTTGCCGGTGGGGCCGTTGCGGTGCTTGGCCACGATGACCTCGGCCATGCCCCGGTCGGGTGAATCGGGGTTGTAGACCTCGTCGCGGTACAGGAACATCACCACGTCGGCATCCTGCTCGATCGAGCCCGACTCGCGTAGGTCGGAGAGCATGGGACGCTTGTCGGTGCGGGACTCGAGCGTGCGGGACAGCTGGGACAGCGCCATGACCGGGCATTCGAGCTCGCGGGCCAGGATCTTGAGGCCCCGGGACATCTCCGAGACCTCGAGCTGGCGCGACTCGGAACGCCCGCGGCCCTGCATGAGCTGCAGGTAGTCGATGACCACCAGGCCGAGGTCGCCGAGTTGGGACTTGAGCCGGCGGGCCTTGGCCCGGATCTCCATGACCGAGATGTTGGGGTTGTCGTCGAGGTACAGGCGGGCCTCGGCCAACCGGGAGACGCCGAGTGCGATGCGGTCCCACTCGGCGTCCTGGAGGCGACCGTCGCGCACCTTGATCGAGTCGATCTGGGCTTCGGCGCACAGCAGCCGCTGGGTGAGCTCGAGGTTGCCCATCTCGAGCGAGAAGAACAGCACCGGTCGGCGTGACTGGAACGCCGCGTTCGCGGTGAGGTTGAGGGCGAAGCTGGTCTTGCCCATGGCTGGGCGGGCGCCGACGATGTTGAGCGTGGATGGTTGGAGACCCGACAGCAGCCGGTCGAGGTCCACGAACCCGGTGGGCAGACCGGTGATGGAGTCGCCGCGTTCGACGAGGGCCTCGAGGCGATCGAGCGTGTCGCCGAGCAACGTGTCGATGGGCACCATCGAGTCGGTGACGCGGCGCTGGCCGAGCTCGTAGACGAGCGACTCGGCCTGGTCGACCGCCTTCTCGACATCGTCGGGGATGTCGTAGCCGAGCTCGCTGATCTCGCCACCGACGCCGATGAGCTTGCGCAGAACGGCGTGGTCGCTGATGATCCGGGCGTACCGGGCGGCGTTGGTGACGGCCGGCGCGGTCGACACGATGTCGGCCAGCAGCGAGCGCCCGCCGATGGTCTCCAAGACGCCGGCACGAGCCAGTTCGTCGGCGACGGTGACCGGGTCGGCCGGCTCGCCGGCCGAGTCGAGCGACAGGATGGCGTCGAAGATGTGGGCGTGCGCGGGCTTGTAGAAGTCCTCTGGACGCAGCATCGATGCGGTGGCCGAGATGGCGTCCTTGGAGAGCATCATGGCGCCGAGCAGGTTCTGCTCGGCGACCAGGTCGCTGGGGGGCACCCGGCCGGCGCCGCCGGAGGGGCGCGCACGGTCGGTTTCAGGCATCGGGTTCGGCAACGCGGGGACCTTCCGGACGGCAGCGAGCGCTGTTCACCGTCGCGCCATCTCCCTGTGGGCCGCTAGGGGCACAACCCTGTGGACAGCCCTGTGGATTCTGTGGAGAGCCGGCACCTGGCGTGCGGCTCCGGCTACGAAGGGTGACAGGCAGATGGCCGGTCGGTGACGGGCACCAGTCCCGGGACATCTGCCGTTCACCCAGCTCAGACGGCGTCGACCTCGACGGTGATGGGGAACTGCACCTCTTGGTGCAGCTTGGCCATGACGTAGTGGGTGCCGGTGGTCTTGATCGGCTCGTCGATCATGATCGCCTTCTTGTCGAGCTCGATCTCGGTCTGCTCGGCGACAGCGGCGACCACGTCGGCTTCGGACACCGAACCGAACAGACCACCGGTCTCGGCGGCCTTGGCCTGGATGTGGATCACCTTGGGCACGAGCGTGGTGGCGATGTCCTGGGCCGCCTCGATGGCCTTGGTGTCGCGCACCTCGCGGGCCTTGCGCATCTGCTCGGCCTGCTGCTCGGCGTCGGCGGTGGCCCGCATGGCCAGACCCTTGGGGATCAGGTGGTTGCGAGCGTGGCCGTCGCTGACGTCGACGAGGTCACCGCGCTTGCCGACGAGATCGACGTCTTGGCGGAGGATGACCTTCATGCCTCGTTCTCCTCGGTCTCGGTGGACTCGTCGGTGGTCTCCTCGGACGCGGTGGACTCGTCGACGGACTCGTCGGTGGTCTCCTCGTCACGGTCGCGATCGTCACGATCGCGACCGCCGCCACGGCGGTCGTCGCGACCCCGGCCACCACGCTGCTGGGTGACGCGGCTGGTGTAGGGCAGCAGGGCCATCTCGCGGGCGTTCTTCACGGCCGCGGCGACCTCGGACTGCTGCTGGGAGTCGTTCCCGGTGACCCGGCGAGCCCGGATCTTGGCGCGGTCGGACTGGAAACGACGGAGCAGGTTGACGTCCTTGTAGTCGACGTAGGTGACCTTCTCCTGGGTGAGGATGCTCGTGCGCTTCTTGGAGCGCCGGGCGTTGTCCTTGTTCTTGCTGCGGGGGCGTGCCATCTCTAGAAGGGCTCCTCGGCGTCGTCGTAGGAAGGGGGTTCGTCGCGGGGCGGCTCGTGGGCTCCGCCGCCACCTCCGCCGCCGCCGGGACCGTCACGGCGGATCTTTTCGACCCGGGCCGTGGCCCAACGCAGCGACGGTGCGACCTCGTCGGCGATGATCTCGATCTTGGAGCGCTTGTCGCCGTCCTGGGTCTCCCAGGTGCGCTGTTCGAGCCGGCCGTAGACGATCACCCGATCGCCCTTGGTGATGGACTCGGACACGTTGTCGGCGAGGTCACGCCAGCAGACCACGTCGAAGAACGACGTGTCCTCGACCTGCTCGCCGTTGCGCGTGTAGCGCCGGTTGACGGCCACGCCGAGCGTGGTGAGGGCCGTGCCACTGGTGAGGTAGCGCAGCTCGGGATCGCGGGTGACGTTCCCCACGATGGTGACGGTGTTGTCGAATGCCATGGTCTCCTCCTCGGAGTCGCTCAGGCGCCGGACCCGATGAGACCACGACGTTCGGCCTCGTGGTCGGGCAGGCGGAGCAGCTTGTGGCGGACGATCTGGTCCGCGAGTCGCAGGGACCGCTCCACACCGTCGAGCGCTCCGGGCTCGGCGAGGACCTCGTAGACCACGTAGGTCCCCTCGGTCTTGTGGTTGATCTCGTACGCGAAGGTGCGACGACCCCAGAAATCGGTCGACGCCACCATGCCGTTCTCGTTCAGGCGACCCTCGATCGAGTCGGCTTCGGCCTGGGCCGCCGCTTCGTCGAGATCGCCGTCGATGATGACCATGAGCTCATAGGCGCGCATGCCTACGGGTTCCTTCCTCTGGATCCGGCGCCAGCCGGAGCCCCGGGTTGGGGCAGGACGGACAAGAGCAGGCCATGGTAGCGACGGGATCGGGTTGCGGTCACATCCACGTCGATCAGCATGCCGAGTGGGTCTGACAGGAACCCGTTGGGCGAGGCCCGATCGGGGGCCCGACCCCCGGCGACCAGCGTGCTCAGGAGGCCGCGGGACAGGCCTCGCCGGTGAGGCGGAGCGATGCACCCGGCTGGAAGGCGGCGGTCAGGGACGAGCCCTGCTCGACCTCGAGCGCCAGCCGGTAGGGACCCGCCGGTGGGTACCGCTCGCAGGCGTTGGGATCGGTGGAGTCGCACGGGCTCATGTCGGCGGCGGAGACGAACGCCCCGGAGCCGTCCCACCAGGCGACCGTGAGCGGCAGCAGCGTCCGGTACATGTAGAAGGGGTTCTCGGACGGGGCGTCGTTGGTGAACACCATCCCGTCGTACCCGCCGAGATCGGTCACCTGCATGAGCCCCTGCCCCCGCTCCTGGGGGGTGTCGGCCTGCAGCACGCACAGCTCCAGGGCCTTGCCCGACGCCGAGACGAGCTCGGCGAGCGCGGTCCCGAACGTGTCGGCCAGCGAGTCGGCGGTGACCGGCGCGTCAGGGAAGGACGCCGAGGTGCTGACCGTGGGGCTCGGCTCGGGCCCCAGCGTCGGGTCGGCGGGCGAGTCGGCACCCCGGGACATGCACGCCGCCAGGCCGGCGAAGAGGACGGCGTAGACCGCCCAGCGCAGGATCCGGAAGCCACGGCTGTCGTCGACCGTGGGCAGCCAGGACGGCGCCCACGACGGCGGATCGAGCAGCGGGTCGGGCGCGCCGGGTTCGGACACCCGGTCAGTGTGCACGATGGGTCTCGGAAGCCCGGGTACCGACCCTGCCGGGCGACCTCAGCTGCCGTAGGTGTGACCGGTCTCCTGGCGGAGCCCCGTCACGTCCTGCGGCTCATTCCGACTTCGTCGTCATGGAGCCGTAGAGACCCAGTGTCTCGGCCTGATCGGCCGAGAGGTGGTAGCTCTCGTCGTCGGAGGGGAAGACACGGCCGCGCACGTCGGCGGCGAAGGCGGCGAGGCCCTCGACCGAGGCCGAGCGGACATCGGCGTAGCGGCGGACGAACTTGGGCGTGATCCGGTCCTCGATGCCGAGCACGTCGTGGTACACGAGCACCTGCCCGTCGCAGTCGGCGCCGGCACCGATGCCGATGGTGGGGACGTCGACCGATTCGGTGACCATCCGGGCCACGGCGTCGGGCACGCCCTCGAGCACGATGGCGAAGCAGCCGGCGGCGGCCAGCGCCTTGGCGTCGTCGACGAGGGCGAGGGCGGCGTCGTGCTGCTTGCCCTGCACCTTGAACCCGCCCATGGCGTGGATCGACTGCGGGGTGAGGCCCAGGTGGCCCATGACCGGGATCTCGGCGTCGAGGATGGCCTCGATCACCGGCAGCCGCTTGCGTCCACCCTCGAGCTTGACCGAGTGCGCCCCGGCCCGGATCAGGGCGGCGGCGTTGCGGACCGCCTCGTGCGGGTCGGTGTGGTAGCTCATCCACGGCAGGTCGGCCACGATCATCGGTGCACGGTGCTCGGCGGTGGAGGTCCGCAGGCCCCGGGCGACCGCGCCGGTGTGGTGGGCGATGTCGTCGACGGTGACCTGGAGCGTGTCGTCGTAGCCGAGCACGACCATGGCGAGGGAGTCGCCGACCAGGAGCAGGTCGACGGCGGCCTCGTGGGCCATGCGGGCGCCGGGGGCGTCGTAGGCGGTCACCATCACCAACGGCTCCACGTCCGGCCCCGTCTTGGTGGCACGGATCGCGGGCGCGTTCCAGGACTTGCGCATCGGATCTCCTCGGTTGACTCCGTCCAGCGGCGGGTGCCTGCCGGCGGTGCCCCTCCAGAGTACCGCTAGCGTGCCGGCATGGCCATCGGAACGTGCGACAGCTGCGGCAGCGAGGAAGAGGTCACCGAGGTGCGCCGGGTGTACGTCACCCCCGAGTCCTGGGACACCGAGGGCAAGGCCGAACCTCAGTCGGACACCGAGGTGTGGTGCTACGCCTGCCGGGCGCACTACCCCCACCAGGAACCCGTGTAGTCACCGGCCCGGAGGGAGCCGCCAGGCGACCGGTCACGCAGGCAGCGCAACGCGTCTGCGTGTACGCGCCGGTGAGGAGCCTGCGACGAACCGGCAAGTGTTTCAGTCGCCCACCCCGAAGCCGGGCGCCGTCGACTGCGGCGGTGGTGCCGAGGTGGTCGTGGTCGACGACGTGGTCGTCGAGCTGGTGGAGCTGGTGCTGCTCGGCTCGGTGGTGGACGTCGACGACGTCGTCGAGCTGGACGAGCCTGACCCTGGCTTGGTGGTGGTCGATCCGTCGGGTTCGGTGGTCGTGGTGGTGGTCGGCTCGCACGGTGCCGTGTCCTCCGGCGACTCGCCGTCGGCCAACGGCTCACACGGCGGCAATGTCGTGGTGGTGGTCGTGGTGGTGAGGTCCGAGTTGAGCAGCTCGCCGCTGAAGCTGCCCGGTGAGTGGAAGTCGCCCTGGTCCTCGCCGGCCACGGCCTGCTGCATGTAGGTCCGCCAGATCTCGGCGGGGAACGAGCCGCCGGTGACCCGTCGCCCCCGGACGTTGGTCATGAACCGGGGATCGCCGTTCTCGTCGGGGTCGGGGTAGCCCATCCAGACCGCCGTGGTGAGCTTGGGGGTGAAGCCCACGAACCAGGCGTCGCGGTAATCCTGGGTGGTGCCGGTCTTGCCGGCCACGGGCACGCCGAAGTCGGCGGCCCGGCCGGTGCCGCCCAGCACGACCTGGCGCAGGGCGTAGTCGACCTCGTCGGCGGTGTCGGGCGCCAGGACCTGGTCGGACTTGGTGGATGCCGTCTCGAGCACCTTCACCTCGCCGTCGACGACCTGCTCGACCTTGGTGATGATGATGGGCTCGATGGCCTCGCCCCGCCGGGCGAACGTCGAGTAGGCGCTGGCCATGTCGAGCACCGACACCTCGCCGGCACCGAGCACCAGCGAGTTGACGGTGGGGATGTCGCTGCTGATGCCCAGCTCGTGGGCCATCTCCACGACCTTGGCCGGACCCACCTCGAGCATCAGCTGGGCGAAGACGGTGTTGGACGAGACCCTGGTGGCCTCGAGCAGGTCGACGATGCCCTCGGCGCCGGGCGAGTAGTTGGAGACCTTCCAGTCCTCGCCGCCGTTGGCCTTGGGGAAGACGATCTCGTTCTGGTTGCGGAACCGCGACTCGAGCGAGATGCCCTGGTCGATGGCGGTGGCCAAGACGATGGGCTTGAAGGAGGAGCCCGGCTGGCGGCCGGAGCCACCGGCGGCGGCCCCGAGGGCCAGGTTCACCTGCGACGCCTCGAAGTCGCGCCCGCCCACCATGGCCACCACGCGTCCCAACTCGTCGACGGACACGAGCGCGCCGGCCGGGTCGTCGGGCTGGTCGAGGAAGCCCCACACCGAGTCGTAGGCCTCGCGCTGCAGCGTCGGGTTCAGGGCGGTGTAGACGCGCAGGCCACCGCCGTTGACCACCTCGGCGCCGTACTTCTTGTAGAGCAGCCGTCGGACGTACTCGACGTAGTAGGTGGATCCGTCGTCGTCGCCCCGGAGCATGGTGAGCCCGTCGCGCGCCGAGCGCTCGACCACCTGGTCGCCGAGGGAGACCGCGGTGGCGGCGTCGTGCTCGGCCGGGGTGATCCACTCCTCGTGGAGCATGCCGTCGAGCACGGAGTTGCGACGGAAGGTGGCCCGTTCGGGGTCGCGGGTGGCATCGGCGGACTCGGGCGAGCGGATGAGGCCGGCCAGGTAGGCGGCCTCGGACAGGTCGACGTCGCGGATCGACACCCCGAAGTAGGCCCGAGCCGCCGCCTCGGCGCCGTAGGCGCCCCGGCCGAAGTAGACGGTGTTGAGGTACCGGCCCAGGATCTGCTCCTTGGACAGCTCGCGCTCGAGCTTCACGGCCAGCACGGCTTCCTTGAGCTTGCGGGTGATGGTCCGCTCGGAGGTCAGGTACTCGTTCTTGGCGTACTGCTGGGTGATGGTGGAACCGCCCTGGCGAGCACCCTCGTTGCGGGCGTCGCGGTACAGGGCGCGCACGATGCCCACCGGGTCGATGCCGCGGTGGGAGAAGAACTTGCGGTCCTCGGCGGCCAGCACGGCGTTGATGAAGCGCTTGGGCATCTCCTCGAGGGGCACCGACACCCGGTCCTCGACGCCGGCCAGCTTGGCGATGGCGTTGTCGGGGCCGCACTGGTCGACCACGTCGGCGGCACAGACGAAGGTCGACTGCAACAGCGGCTCTTCCTTGGGGATGTCGACCTGGGCCAGCACGAAGCCGGCGCCGGCGACGCCGGCCACCAGCAGCAGGGCGACCAGGAAGAGCCCGCGTCGGGCACGCCACAGGAAGCTGCGACGGCGAGGGGCCGTGGCGTCCTTGCGTGCCGGCGTCTTCCGCGATCGGTTTGGGGTGCGCGCTGCCATCTTCGTGGGGCCCCGTGGGGAGGATCCGCAGAGGGCGCTGCGGCGAAGGGCAAGCCTACCGGGGTCGGTTCGCGGCGGCCGCGCGCCGAGCCGACGGCAGGGCGACGAGGCCCACCACGCCCACGGCCGCGACCGCGGCGGTGACGACGAGCGTGTCGACGTAGGCCGGCAGGTCGACGCCGGCCCACCCCCAGAGCGGCACCAACCCGAACACCACGGCCGGTGCGACCGTCCAGGCCAACACGGGCCCAGCATGCTCGACGAGCCGCTCGCCGGAGGCTCCGACCGCGCCGGCGGCCAGCACCAGGACCACGGCCGCGCCGGCGGCGGCGTGCTCGGGCTGGGACGCGACGCCGGCCGCACCGACGGCCGCCACGATGCCGGGCAGCGTCGCCAGCGCCCCGAGCGGATGGCGCGCCGCGGCGGCGAGGACGGCGCCGGCGGCCAGCAGGAGACCGGCGGCGCGCAGCTCGGGGACGTCGAGGGCGAGCAGGGCGAGGCCGGCCATGCCCGCCGCCGCGGGGAACCGGCGCAGCCACCACGGCCCCGCCCAGGGGCGGCGACGGGTCAGCAGCAACAGCAGCGCGGCGACGACAGCCGAGCCGGCGCCGACGAGCACCACCCGGTCGACGTCGCCGGCGCTCGGCGCGGTCAGGTCGGTGACCCGGGCGACCGCGAGCAGGCCGGCCGGCAGCAGGAGCTGTGCCGGCGGGGCGGGGACGGCGGCGACCACGACCAGGCCGGCCCCCGCGAGGACGAACACGGCCGCCCGGCGGGGGTCGTCGAAGGTCAGGCCCACGGTGACCAGCAGCCCGCCGACGGCTCCGGCGACGACGCCGACCACGGGAAGGCGGTCGATCCGCGCCCGGGCGAGCGCCAGCATCACCAGGACCACGAAGCCGGCGGCCAGCGGCCGGTCGGGGGGCCGGACCTGGTCGACGGTGGCCGCACCCGCGAGCACGGTGAGCGACGTGAGCGCGGTGGACGAAGCGAAGGTCGACCGCAGCGGCAGCGCCGCCACCAGCAGGGCGGCGCCGGCGACGGCAGCTGCGGTGTCGGGCCGGACGAGCAGCTGCCCCAGCGCGACCCGGGACGGGTCGTCGCCGGCGGTGGCCGCCACGAGCACGACCCAACCGGCGGCGGTGGCGCTGGCCACGCCCACGGTGATCGCGGTCGCCCACCGCCGGACGACGACCACGGCGACCGCCCCCACGAGCGGGAGGGCGAGCAGTGCGGCGAAGAGGGCGCTCATGCCGGCCACGCGGCCAGGGCGCACGCCGCTGCACCGGCGGCCAGGGCGGGGATCCACCGCAGCCGCAACCACCGGAGACGGTCGTCGAGCACACAGAGCCCGACAGCGGCGACGACCGCCACCGCCGACGCGCCCACGCGCATCCAGAGGTCATCGGGGCCGGGACCGGCAACCAGCGCCGCGGAGAAGAGCCCGATCGCCACGGGGCCGCACCACCGCAGCGGCAGCGCCTCGCCGGCCAGCACGGGTGGCACCCGGGCCGCGAGCAGCACGGCGGCGCCGGCACACCAGGCCGAGGCGGCGGCGACGGGCGGTCCCACCACGACGGCCGGGCCGAGGACGCTCTGGATGCCGGCGACGTCGTCGAAGGTCGTCGTCCCGAACCGGAGGGAGACGGCGAGGCAGGCCAGCAGCACGGCAGCGCCCCGCCAGCGGTCGGCGGTGGCGATGCCGACCAACACGGCGGCGATCACGAGCGAGCCGGTCGAGGAACCGGCCAACACCGCGAGGGCGATGGCGGCGACGACGACGGCCTCTCTGGTGCCGGGCACCGGGAACGCACCCGACGACGACGCGCCCGCGATCGGTACGCCGCGAACCGCGCCGGCGGCGGCCGGCGGAGCCGGGTCGGTCGTGGTCACTTCCCCCGGAAGCCCTGGACCGGGAAGGTCTGGACCAGGTGGTTCCAACCACACCCGTTGCAGACCTCGACCACGTAGCAGGTGCACTCGGGCGTCATGCGCCGCACCTTGTTCATGTCGGCCCGGTTCTCGATGGCGTACCCGGACTTGGAGAGGTGCGGACCGAACGCGTAGGTGACCAGCACCAGGAAGCGGTCCTCGCAGATGGGGCAGATCTCGGATGTCTTGCGGCTGATGTGCTCGGCGGCACGGCGCAGCTCGGGGTGGGCGTCGCAGACCTCGTGCTGGGCCAGGCGGCCGCGGCGGTACTCGGCCACCAGGGCGTGGCGCGCCATCCGGTAGTCGACGGCCCCGGCGGGCCGGTCGACGCCGGCACCGTTGATCCGGGGCGCACCGGGCTGGAACGACACGGCTGCGAGGCTAGCGAGCCGATCACCGGCTCCGACGGCCGTGCGGGGAAGCGTTCGAGCGAACCGTCGGGGGCCACCATGGCGGACCGGCACGACCGGAGGAACGAAACTGTCCCCATGGCCTGGACCCCGTTCACCGTGTCGGCACCGGCGGGCACCGCGCTGGCCGACGACTCCGTCACGTACGGCCCCGAGATCCCCCGCGAGCGAGACCTCCGCCTCCTCGGCGACATGTCGGGCAAGCGGGTGCTCGACCTGGGCTGCGGGGCGGGCCGCAACGCCATCGCCGTCTCGCGCGGCGGCGCCCGCACGATCGCCGTCGACTCCGACGCCGACAACGTGGCCGCCGCCCGGGCGGCCATCGACGCCGCCGACGTCAAGGTCGAGCTCCACCAGGCGCCGCTCGCCGAGCTCGCCTTCCTGCGGGCCGACACCATCGACGCCGCCATCAGCGTGTGGTCGCTCACCCGCACCGAGGACCTCGGGCGCGTGTTCCGCCAGGTGCACCGGGTGCTGCGCACCGAGCGCCCGTTCGTGATCGCGCTCCCCCACCCCACGTTCTTGCTGCTCGACCCCGGCGATCCCGAACCGCTGCGCATCCGCCGCAGCGCGTTCGACGCCGCGCCGTTCCGTCCGGGCGACCCTCGCGAGGGCAGCTACGCCCGATCGTTCGCGTCGTTGTTCACCGAGCTCGGCCGCGCCGGCTTCCGGGTCGACCAGGTCCTCGAGCCGGCACCGACATCAGCCGGGGGCGGCCACGGCCCCCACTGGTCGCCCGCCATGACCCAGGTGCCGGCCACCCTCATCGTGCGGGCGCGCAAGGAAGGCATCTAGCGCGAGCGCCACCAGGCGACGAGGCGGCGAGCGGCCTCGTCCTCGCCGAGCGAGCCCTCCTCCATGCGCAGCTCGAGCAGGAAGTCGAGCGCCTCGCCGACCTCGGGCCCGGGACGGAGATCGAGGAGCTCCATCACCTGACGACCGTCGAGGTCGGGTCGGATGGCCTGCAGCGCCTCCTGCTCCTGGAGCACCTCGATGCGCTCCTCGAGGGCGTCCATGCGGCGGGACAGCTGCTCGGCCTTGCGCCGGTTGCGGGTGGTGCAGTCGCAGCGGGTCAGCTCGTTGAGCTCGTCGAGCAGGTGGCCGGCGTCGCGGACGTACCGGCGCACGGCCGAGTCGGTCCAGGCGTCGTCGCCGTACCCGTGGAAGCGCAGGTGCAGGAACACCAGCTTGGAGACGTCGTCGATCATCTCGTTGGAGTACTTCAGCGCCTTCATCCGGCTGCGGGTCATGCGGGCGCCCACGACCTCGTGGTGGTGGAACGTCACGCCCTTGGGCCCGAAGTCGCGGGTGCGTGGCTTGCCCACGTCGTGGAACAGCGCCGCCAGGCGCAGCACCAGCTGCGGGGACGTGTTGCGCACCACGGCGATGGTGTGGGCCAGGACGTCCTTGTGCCGGTGGATGGGGTCCTGCTCGAGGCGCATCGCCGCCAGTTCGGGCAGGAAGTGCTCGACCAGGCCGGTGTCGGTCAGGAACCACAGCCCCGGTGAGGGATCGTCGAGCACCAGCAGCCGGTCGAGCTCGTCGCGCACCCGCTCGGCGGAGACGATCTCGAGCCGCTCGCCCATGGTCTCGACGGCGTGGACCAGGTCGTCCTCGGGCTTGAGGTCGAAGCGGGTGATGAACCGAGCCGCCCGCATCATGCGCAGCGGGTCGTCGGAGAACGACTCGTGCGGCGACAGCGGGGTGCGCAGCACCTGGGCGGCCAGGTCGGCGGTGCCACCGAAGGGATCGACCAGCGTGGCGGTGTCGTCGGGGCCGGTGGGGATCGACAGCGCCATGGCGTTCACCGTGAAGTCGCGCCGGGACAGGTCCGATTCGATCTCGGTGCTGAAGGTGACCTCGGGCTTGCGCGAGTCGGGGTCGTAGGCCTCGGCCCGGTGCGTGGTGATCTCGTGGTCGTGGACCTTGCCGCCGACGCAGGCGATCTTGGCGCCGATGGTGCCGAAGCGCTTGCCCTGGGTCCACACCGCCTGCACGGGCTCGTGTGCGCGCACGATGCGCTCGATCTCGTCGGGTGGAGCGTCGGTGGTGAGGTCGTAGTCCGAGGGCACGGTGTCGCCCACCAACAGGTCGCGCACCACACCGCCCACCAGGTACAGGTGGTGGCCGGCCGCGGCGAACGCGTCCGCCAGGGGGCGGATGTCGTCCAGGACCGGCGTGAAGCGCTCGGGGATCACGCGCTGAACGGTACCGGCGCCCTCGGAGGTGGACCGACTCCCGAGGAAGCCCATCCGGGCCACGCTCTGCACGCCGTGGCAGGAATCGCCGCACCCGGCGTGGAACCTCGACATCAGGGGAGCCTGACCTCCCCGGCGCCCCGGGGTCGGTGGCGGGCAACGACGAACGAGGGAGCGACGGGTGGTCCGACGACGGATGAAGGCGATGGGCGCATTGGCCGCGCTCGCACTGACGAGCACGGCGCCGGCCGGTGCGAGCACGTCCACGGTGGTCGATGACCCGGCCGGAGACGCCGTGCGAACCGACGGCACCCAGGCGCCGAGCTCGCCGAGCGACCTGCTGCAGGTCAGCGCCGACGTGAGCGCCGGCGTGCAGGTGACGATCAGCCGCGGTTCGGGCGACGACGCCTTCCGGGCGGTGATCGTCAGCCTCGACTCGCCCTACGGTGGCGGCGGCGAGGGTGTCCTGGTCCTCGAGCAGGAACCACCGCAGGTCGTCACCTTCGACGCGTACGGCTCCACGCGCCAGTGCCCTGACGCCACGGTGCAGGGCGCGCACACCTCGCAGCTCACCATCAGCGTGCCGCCGATCTGCATCGATCCGCCGGACCTCGCCTTCCTCGACGTCCTGGCGCTCGACTCGACCACCGGCGACATCCTCGACGCCCGCGTCCTGCTGGACACCTACGGCAGCGGCTCACACGCGCTGAGCGGGCTGATCGACGGCGACCCGGCCACGACGGACCGCTTCGCCGTCGGCGATCCCATCGGCATGGCGGTCGCCGGCAGTCAGCGGCTCGTCCGCAGGGGCGCCAGCGGTGCCGTGCTCGCCACCGTCGATGTCTTCCCCGACGCGCTCGCCGGGTCTTCGTTGCTCGCCACCGCCGGCGGTCCCCTGCTCTTCACCCACACCGCGGAGCTGCCCTCTGCGACCTCGAGTGAGCTCCAGCGACTGCTGCCCGCCGGTGCGCCGGTCTACGTCCTCGGGGGCACGACCGCGGTGAGCGACGCGGTCCTCGACCAGGTCCGGGCGCTCGGCCTGGAGCCCCGCCGCGTCGCGGGCGTGAACCGCGTCGAGACCTCGATCGCCGTGGCCGACCGGATGGACCACGTCCGTGAGGTCGTGCTCGCCCGGGCCTTCGGCTCGTCGCTGGCGCCCAACGACACCGCCGCCTGGGCCGATTCCATCGCCGTGGCGCCCTACACCGCCGGCAGCGGCGACGTCGCCATCGTGTTGGTGGTCGACTCGCTCTGGCAGGAGCACCGTGACCTGCTCGCCCGCCTGGCACCCGAGCAGGTCACGATCCTCGGCGGCGAAGGAGCGGTGCCCGCGGAGGTCGAACGGGAGGTCCAGGCGCTGGGTTGGCCGGTGAGACGGATCGCGGGGACGAACCGGTTCGACACCACGGCGCGCATCGAGCGGGAGCTCTTCAGCGCACCGGGGATGCTCGTTCCCGCTCGACCGTTGACGGGCCCGCGCGGCGTCGCGGTGCTGAACGGTCGGGACCCGCAGGGCTGGGCGTTCGGCCTCGCCGTCGCCCTGCCCGCCGCCTCGGAGAACATGCCCTTCGCCATGGTCACCGACCTGGTGGTGCCAGAGGAAGCCGTGCCGTCGCTGCAGTCGTGCACCGGTTCCGCGCAGGTCGAGGTGCTGCTCATCGGCAGCACCCACCAGATCCCAGACGACATCGCTGCCGACATCGACGCCCTCGATCCCAGCGCGTCCTGTCGCACCTGAGATTCGGGGCCGGTGGCGCAGCGACCGCCGAGCGCGGACCGGATGGCTGCCGATCAGTCGCGGAAGTGGACCGCGACCTCGGTCTGGAATCGATCGAGCGTCTCGGTGCGCCGGTTGCCGGTGCCCAGGGTGAAGTCGGGCACGATGAGCTCGTCGGCGCCGGCGTCGCGGAAGGCGGCCACCTGGTCGACCAGCTCCTCGGGCGTGCCGATGAGGCTCGGCCGGCCGACGCTGCGCTCGCGCATCTTGGCGAGGAACTCCTGGTCGTCGGACAGGAACAGCAGTGCCTGGGTCGACCGTCGCATGGTGGCCGGATCGCGACCGAGGTCCTCGCAGTGCCGGTCCATCACCTGGGACTTGTGGCCGAAGCTCTCGGGCGTGCCCCACACGTTCCACTCCTGGGCGTGTTCGGCGGCGATGCGCATGGTGCGCTTCTCGCCGCCGCCACCGACCAGCAGCGGCAGCGGGCCGACGGGCTTCGGGTTCATCGGGGCGTCGTCGAGGCGGTAGTGCTCGCCGTGGAAGGTGGTGCGCTCCTGGGTGGTGAGGCTGCGCACGATCCGGCAGGCCTCCTCGAAGCGATCGAGCCGTTCCTTCACGCCGTACAGCTCGATGCCGTACTTGTCGTGCTCGTTCTGCTGCCAGCCGGCACCCAGGCCGAGGATGACGCGGCCGCCGCTGACGATGTCGGCCGTGGCCGCCTGGTTGGCCAGCACGGCCGGGTGTCGGTACGTGTTGCCGCACACGAGGGTGCCGATCCCGACGCGGGGCACGGCCATGGCGAGCGCGGTGACCGCGCTCCAGCACTCGAGCATGGGACCATCGGCCGGCTCGTCGTTGCTCATGAAGTGATCGGCCACGTAGACGCGGTCCCAGCCGGTCAGCTCGGCGTGACGGGCCACCTCGAGGATGTCCTGCCACGGCTGCTGTGTGCCGGGCCACACCGAGAATTCCATGCGTGTGATCCTACGTTCGCCGCGGCGCCGACCCGGGGCGGTTGCGAGCGATTTCTCACCCGCGCAGCAGCTCGATGCGCAGCTCCTCGGCGTCGACCGCGGCCTCCAGAGCCGTGTTCTCGTCGAGGGAGCCCTCGCGCACGCGGTCGCGCAACGACTGGTCCATGGTCTGCATGCCGTGGAAGGTCCCCTCGCGCAGCAGCCCGGGCAGCTCGTCCATGCGCTGCTCGTCGGCCAGGACGGCCTGGATCTTGGGCGTCTTCACCAGCACCTCGGCGGTCACGACGGGACCCCCGGTCGTACCCGGCAGCAGGCGTTGCACCAGCACGCCGGCGAGGGCCCGGGCGAAGTTCTGACGGACCACGGTCCGCTCCTGGAACGTGAACAGCTCGAGGAAGCCGTTGACGACGTTGCGCACGGTGTCGCCCCCGATCACCGCGAAGACGGTGCGTCCGCGCGCCACGGCATCGAGCGCGGCGAGGGCCACGTCGCGGTCGTGCAGGTCGGACACGGCGACCACGTCGGCATCGAGCCGGGACGCCGACCGCACGCCCTCGGCCATGGTGGCGACGTCGGCACCGACCTCGAGTTGGGACACCAGGCTCTCGGCGTCGCGGTGCAACGTCTCGATGGGCTCGTCGACCGTCACGATGTGGCGCCGCCGGTTGCGGTTCACGTGATCGACCATGGCGGCCAGCGTCGTGGTGGCGCCGTTGCCGACCGGACTCGCCACCAGAACCAGACCCCGCTGGAGATCGGCCAGCTCGGCGGCCGCCGGGGGCAACCCCAGCTCGTCGAGTGGCCGGATCTCGTCGGGCACGGCGTGGACGACGATGGCGGCCGAACCACGCTGGCGGAACCCGGCCACCCGGAACCGCCCGACGCCGGGTGCCGAGTGGGCGGCGACCACCCAACCGTCGCGCAGCAGCGCCTGTTGCTGGTCGGCACTCAGCAGGGCCTGCGCGACGCGGGCCACCTCCTCGGCCGACATCGGCGGGCTCTCGGTGCGCTCGAGCTCGCCCCCGATCCGGAAGGCCGGCGCGCTGCCCGCCTTGCAGTGGAGGTCGGAGGCGCCGCGCTCGACGAGCTGGCGGAGGAGGTCGGTGTGGTCGCTCACAGCAGGTGGTGGAAGTGGCGGACGGCGCCGAGCACCTCGGCGCCGGGGCCTTCGCTGGTGACGGGCTCGGGGTGGAGGTCGACGCCCGACAGCGCAGCCAAGGTGGCCGCGGTCGAGCTGGCGACGGCGTCGAGGTCGTAGCCGCCCTCGAGGAAGACGAGGCGGCGACCGCGGGGAACGAGGGCCATGATCCGCGCGGTGAGGTCGTGGTAGTCGCCGGCGCTGAGCCCGAGATCGGTGAGTGGATCGTTGCGGTGGGCGTCGAACCCGGTGGACAGCAGCAGCCAGGTGGGTGCCGTGCGTTCGGCGAGCGGCACCAGGACCTCGTCGATCGCCCGGCGGTAGACGTCACCGGCCGTGCCGGCGGGCACCGGGAGGTTCACCGTGCCGCCCGGGGCGTTGGCGCCGCCGGTCTCGTTGAGCATGCCGGTGCCCGGATACATCGGGTGCTCGTGGATCGACACGTACGTGACGCGCGGATCGTCGTAGAAGGCGTCCTGGGTGCCGTTGCCGTGGTGGGCGTCGATGTCGACGATGAGCACCCGCTCGCCGGCGCCCGCCAGCGCAGCGGCGGCCACGGCCACGTTGTTGAGCAGGCAGAAGCCCATGGCCCGGGACGGCGTGGCGTGGTGGCCCGGGGGACGGACGGCCATGAACGCGGCGTCGGCGTCGCCGGCGCGCAGGCGCTCGATGGCGTCGAGGCCGGCGCCGGCCGCCAGGCGGGCGATGCCCCACGAGCCGGCGGCGGCGACCGTGTCGGGATCGAGCATGCCGCCGCCGCTCTCGCAGAAGCGCTCGAGCGCCTCGAGGTAGCTCCGCTGGTGGACGGCGGCCAGCTCGTCGATCTCCGCTGACCGGGGGGCGGCCCGGACGAGGTCGTCGATCACCGTGGAGTCGGTCACGCCCTGCTCGACCGCCCGCATCCGCTCGGGCCGCTCGGGATGGCCCGGCCGCGTGTCGTGCTCGACGAAGCGCGGGTCGGTGTAGAGCAACGTGGCCATGGTCACAGTCTGCCTCCGCCGCCTCCCTCTGCACCGTGCCCGAGCGGCGGACCGGCGGCGCGGCCACCCGACCGCCTGCCCGACCACCCGACCGCCTGCCCGACCACCCGCCCCGTTCGGTGACGACCCGACCGGTCGCCGTATCGTTCCGGGTCGATGGAGTCCACGCCCAGGCCCCGCGCATGACCGCGGCCGAGACGGTTGCGGCGGGTGGCGTCCGCCTGCGCGTCCGGCCGTGGCGCGGTCGCAGCGACACCGCGGAGATGGCCGCGGTCCCCGCCGGAGCGGCGGTCTCGCCGACGTTGGTGTCCCGCGCGCTCGAGCGGGCCGACGAACGCGGGTACCGCTGGGTGGTGACGCCGGCGCTGCCCACCTTCGAGTGGCGCCCGTACCTCGACAGCGGCTTCGTCGTGCGCGAGCACCTCCATCTGTTGGCCCACCCGCTGCTCGATCTGCCGCCGCGCGAGCCGGTGCGCCTGCGCCGGGTGGCCTCCCCGATGCTCGGCGCACTGGCGCCGGTGTCCATGCGCGGCGTCGGCCGGCGGGACCGCGACCGGATCCTGCGCATCGACCACGCCGCCTTCCAACCGTTCTGGCGGCTCGACGGCGGCGCCCTCGACGACGCCGTGCGGGCCACGCCCTCGTCCCGGATGCGGATCACCACGGACGACACCGGCTACGCGCTCACCGGCCGGGCGGGCGACCGCGGGTACGTGCAGCGCCTGGCCGTGGTCCCCACCGCCCAGGGCGGCGGCCTGGGACGGGCGCTGGTGCTGGACGGCCTGTGGTGGCTGCGTCGCTGGCGGGTGCGAGAGGCACTGGTCAACACCCAGGTCGGCAACGAGCGGGCCCTGGCGCTGTACCGGCGGCTCGGCTTCCGGTCCCGTCCCGACGGGCTCGCCGTCCTGGAGATCGACCTGCGACCGGGCAGCGACCGGTGAGGCGCCGGCGCCGGGCCGGCGCGCCCGTGTGGATGGCCGGCGCGCCCGTGCGGGTCGGCGGCGCCCTCCGGCGTCTCGCGGCCGCTGCCGTCGCGGCGGCGATCGTGGTCCTGTGCGTGGGAGTCCAGCCGGCCGGCGCCGGACCGGCCGGGCCCGGACAGCTCGAACCCGTCCAGCAGGAGCCGGGACAGGTCGAGCTCGCCGCCGAGCCACCGTCGTTCCGCCTGGCCGACCGGCCTCCGTGGGCCGGGCCGGACGACGCCGTTCCCTTCTCGATCACCACGGCGGGCGACGTGGCCGGCACGCGGGTCAGCGTCGAGCTCTGGCAGCCGGTCGACACGGTGGACGAGCTCGAGACGTCGCTCGACGAGGACGTCGGCCGACGTCTGTTCCGCTCACCGTCCATCCCGGTCGAGCAGCTGGCGCCGGGGGCGGCCGGCACGCTCGTGGTGGCCGTCAAGACCAGCACGGGGCCGTCCGACGCCTACACCGCCCGCCTGACCCGCCCCGGTGTGTACCCCCTGGTACTCACGTTCACCGACGCCGACGGCGCGGTCGTCGACGAGATCCGCACCCCCCTGGTGCGCCTCGGCGACGAGGACACGCCGCTCGACGCCCCCGACCTCGCGGTGCTCCTCGACGTGGACGCATCGCCGACGCTGCTGCCCGACGGCAGCCGACGCCTCACCACCGATCGCCTGCGGGAGCTGTCGGAGGTGGGCTCCATCCTGGCCGCGCACCCCGACCTGGGGTTGACGGTTGCGGCCACCCCCGACACCGTCGAGGCGCTGGGGGCGTCGACCGACCCGCTCGCCGTGGAGCTGCTCGACCGCCTCCGGGGCGCGGAGCTGCTCAGCCTCCCCTACGTCCCGGTGGCGGTCCGGTCGCTCCAGGACACCGACCTCATCGGTCTGATCCCGACGTTGCTCCAGCGGGGCACCACGGTGCTGACCGACCGCTTGGGCGCCCGGCTCCGCGGTGGCATCTGGGATCCGGCCGCCGCCATGCGCGAGACCGACGCCCGGCTGCTCGCCGACCTCGGCTACCGGTCGCTGCTCGTGCCCTCCAGCGAGCGCGAAGACGCCGACGGCGCGGGCAGCGCCGCCCTCGTCGACGCGGGGCCGGCACCGCTCGACGGGCTCGACCCGCTCACCGGCCTGGTCGTCGACAGCCGGCTGTCGAGCGATCTCGCCGCACCGCTCACCGATCGCCCGGACGCCGCCCACGTCGCCCTCGCCGAGCTGCTGGTGCGCGACGACCGGGGCGGCACCTCCGTCCTGGTCCGACCGGGGCCGCTCCCGGACAACTCCACGCTGGCCGGCCTGGTCGATCTGCTCGACGCCGACGGCGCGCCCGTCCGGGTCGGCGGTCTCGGCATCGTCGATGCCCGACCCGACGAGGACACGCAACCGATCACCTGGGTCGGCGCACGGGCGCCCGACCTGTCCTCCATCGCCGATCGGGTGCTCCAGGACGTCAGCCGGGTCAACTCCTTCGCCGCCATCATCGACCCTCGCTCGTCGCGGGCCGACCAGCTGCACCTCCAGATCGCCACCGCGGTCGCAGCCACCACGTCCCCGGCGCTCCGGGACGACGCCATGGCCACCGTGGAGCAGACCCTCGACGACGCCTTCGGGGCCGTCCGGCTGGCCGGCGAGGCGAACCTCAACCTGACCTCGCGGGAGGGGACCCTTCCGGTCACCGTCGCCAACGACAACCCCTTCGCCGTCGACGTGGTGATCCGCGTGCGCAGCGACCGTCTCCGCTTCCCCCAGGGCGAGGTCCTGACCGCCACCGTGCCGAGCGGAGGAACCCGCATCGACGTCCCGGTGGAGGCGCTGGCCACCGGTTCGGTGCCCACGTTCGTCGAGCTGTGGACCGGCGACGACCAGGTGAAGCTCGACGCCCGCCAGCTGAACGTCCGCTCCACGGCGGTCAGCGGCGTCGGCGTCGCCCTGTCGTTGGGCGCCCTGGCCGTGCTCGTCGTCTGGTGGTTCCGCAGCTGGCGCCGCTCCCGCGGCACGGCCGGCGACGACGACACGACCGCGCCGGCCGTGGACTAGACACTCAGGCGCGTCCACCGGACGCCACCAGCACACGACCGAACACCGGGGGAAGGCCATGGCCGGCGTCCGCATCGTCACCGACAGCTCCTGCGACCTCACGGCCGACGAGGCCGAGCGTTTCGGCATCGAGGTGGTGCCGCTGTCCATCCGCTTCGGGAGTGACGAGTTCGAGGACCGCACCGAGCTCTCCGTCGAAGGCTTCTACGGCCTCATGGACCAGCGCGACGAGCTGCCCGAGACCGCGGCGCCGGCGCCGGGCAAGTTCGAGGCCGCCTTCCGTCGCCAGGCCGAGGCGGGCGCCGACGCCGTGGTGTGCATCAACATCTCCTCCGAGCTCTCCGCCACCATGGCCGCGGCCCAGAACGCGGCGCGCGCCATCGCCGACGACCTGCCCGTCCACGTGGTCGACTCGCGCTCGATCACCGCCGGCCTGGGCACGCAGGTGCTCCGGGCTGCCGAGCGGGCGGCCGACGGCGCCTCGGCCGAGGACGTCGTGACGCTGGTCGAGGGGCTGCGCGAGCGCACCCGGGTGTTCGGCGTGCTCGACACCCTCGAGAACCTGAAGAAGGGCGGCCGCATCGGCAACGCCCAGGCACTGCTCGGCTCGTTGCTGTCGATCAAGCCCATGATCGACATCTCCGACGGCAAGGTCGAAGAGGCCGGCAAGGCCCGCACCCGCAAGAAGTCGATCGAGGCGCTGGTGGGCAAGCTCAAGGAATCCGGATCGGTCGACGACCTGGCGATCATGCACGGCATGGCACCTGACATCGACGTGATGACCCGGCAGCTCGACGAAGCCGGCTTCGAGTACCGGCTCGGTCACATCGGTGCCGTCATCGGCACCCACGGTGGCCCCCGGGTGATCGGCGCCTGCTGGCTCGACGCCCCCTGACCCGGACCCTGATCGGCCGTAGCTCCTGATCCCGAGCGCACGGCCGCGTGAGCCGCGCGCCCGGCGGGCGGGTACGGTCAGGAAGGTGTCGGACCATCCCACGCGTCCGACGGCACTCCCCCGCCGGACGCCGTTGGAGACGGGAACCACCATCGGCGGCCGCTACCGCCTCGAATCGCCCCTGGCGACCGGGGGCATGGCCACCGTGTGGCGGGCCACCGACACCGTCCTCACCCGTCCGGTGGCCGTGAAGGTGCTGCACGCCGACCTGGCGGCCGACCCCGAGTTCGTTGCCCGCTTCCGCCGCGAGGCCGTCGCCGCCGCCCGGTTGGCACATCCGTCGATCGTCGCCATCTACGACACGGCCGACGAGCCCGAGGCCATCGTCATGGAGCTGGTCGAGGGCCGGACGCTGCGCGACGAGCTCGACGCACGGGGGTTCCTGCCCCCGGCCGAGGCGGTCAGCATCGCCTCGTCGATCTGTCTGGCACTCGAGGCCGCCCACCGGGCCGGCATCGTGCACCGCGACGTGAAGCCGGCCAACGTGCTGCTGTCCGCCGAAGGCCGGGTCAAGGTCGCCGACTTCGGCATCGCCAAGGCGGCACGGTCCGAGGCCGACGACGACCTCCCCGACCTCACCACCGTGGGACGCATGGTCGGTACCGCCAAGTACCTGGCGCCCGAGCAGGTGTCGGGTGGCGACGTCGACGCCCGTACCGACGTGTACGCCGTGGGCACCGTGCTCTACGAGATGTTGTGCGGACGGCCACCGTTCACCGGCGACAACGACCTCGCCGTGGCCACGGCCCGGTTGCACGGACCCCCGCCGAGACCGCGGTCCGTGCTGCCCACCCTGCCGCGCCGCCTCGACGAGATCGTCATGCGGGCCCTGGCCAACGATCCCGATGAACGGCATTCCTCGGCATCGGCGCTGTGGGCCGACCTCGAGTCCTGCCCCACCGGCGACGAGGTCATGGCTCCCGTCCACCTCACCGAGGGCGACGACGGCTCGGCACGCTCCTTCGCCCGGGCCGAACGATCGTGGATGGTCCCGGCGCTGCTGGTCAGCCTGGTCGCCGTGGCGCTCGGTCTGGCCTGGCTGCTCATCGGCGGCACCGAGGCCCGTCGTGACTTCCTCGATCTGGTCGATCGGGTCGCGCCGGGTCGGACCGCGCCCGCCGCCCAGGCCGAACCGGCGGTGATCGAACCCGTCGCCGCCGAGGCGTTCGACCCGCAGGGCACCGGCGGCGAGCACAACGACGAGGTGCCGCTGGCCATCGACGGCGATCCGAGCACCGGATGGACCACCGAGCACTACGACTCCGCCTCCTTCGGCGGCCTCAAGGACGGCGTCGGGCTGATCGTCGATCTCGGCGGCAGTCACACGATCACCGAGCTCCGCATCACCTCACCCACCGCCGGCTGGTCGGGCGCGGTGTACGTCAGCGACGGCGACCCGTCGACGCTGGCCGACTGGGGCGAGCCGGTCGCCTCGCTCCCACCCGCCGAGGCCGGTACCGCCACCATCGCCGTCTCCGAGGCCGAGGGTTCGCGTGTCCTGGTGTGGTTGACCGACCTCGGCAGCGGCTCGGGTGGGCAGGTCGAGCTCTCTGAGATCTCCGTCCTGGCCCGGTGAGCCCCGCTCGATGAACCCGCTCCGCCGCCCGGGCTGAGCGGCCTCGGTACGCTCGCGACATCGCTGGGGATCCCCGCACCGACGACGAGCTGGTGACCGCCGCCCAGGCCGGCGAACGGGTGGCCATGGACGCGCTCCTCCGGCGGCACCACGACCGCATCTGGGCGATCTGCCGGCGGTTGGCGGGCAACGACGCCGACGCCGCCGATGCCACCCAGGAGGCGCTGCTGCTCGTCGTCCGGCGCCTGGGGACCTTCGACGGCCGGGCCCGGTTCTCGACCTGGGTGTACCGGGTGGCGACCAACGCCTGCCTCGACGAGCTCCGCCGGCGCGGGCGACGACCACGTACCGGTCTGCCCGACGACGACCCGGACCAGCACCGGGCCACCGCTTCTGCTGCTCCCGCGTTCGACGGCCAGGTCGCCGACCGGCTCAGCATCGACGCCGCGCTGGCGCAGCTGCCCGAGGAGTTCCGGGTGCCCATCGTCCTGCGCGACCTCACCGGCCACGACTACGCCGAGATCGCCACCATCCTGGAGATCCCCGCCGGCACCGTCCGCTCCCGCATCGCCCGGGGCCGTGCCCGGCTGGCCGAGCTGCTCGACCCCGACGCCGGCCCTGACGACGGATCGGGTAACGATCGCGGGAACCAGACACCGGCCCCCCGCCGTCCAAGACCTCGACCATGACCGACCCTCGCACCCCCGACCACTCCCCCGACGCAGAGGCTCCCGTCGACCCCGACGAGGCAGCCGTCACCGCGTACGTCGACGAGGAGGCCACGATCGAACAGGTCGAGCGCGTCGAGGCCGACCCGGACCTCCTCGCCCGAGCCGAGCGTTACCGCAGCGCGGCCGACCAGATCCGTGCGGTGCCGCCCGCTCCCGACGGCTCGCGCGACGCCGCCGTCGCCGCCGCCCTCGACGCCTTCCCGACCGGTGCATCCGCCGAGGGTCCGTCCGCCGCTGACCGCGGAACCCTCATCGATCTGGGTTCCCGGCGCGCTCGTTGGCGGCGACTGCCCCTGGCCGCCGTCGCCGCCGCGGCCGCGGTCCTGCTGGTGCTCGTCGGCGCCATCGGATGGCTCGGCTCGTCCGATCGCGACAACGCCGACACCGCCGCCCGCTCGGCCGAGGACACCACGGCATCGGCGGCCGACGCAGCATCGGGGGGCGCCGAGTCCGGACCCCTCCCCGACACGCTGGGTGCCCCGGAGACGGGCCGGTTCGTCGACGGGCGACTCACCTTCGCCGACGTCGACGAGCTGGCCGCCTACCTCGAGGAACGGACCGCGACCAGCGGCGACTCCGTGGACGAGCGCACCGCCCAGGACCTTGGTACCGCATCCAGCGGCAGCTCGGCCGGCGACTCCGACGGCGCCGCCCCCTCCACCTCCGCTCCCCCGCCGGTCGATCCGTGCGACGCCGTCAGCGTCGCCGACCTCGACCCCACGGCGGTGGTGGCCATCCTGCCGGCGCTGGTCGACGGACGACCGGTGACGGCGATCGTGCACCAGACCGACGACGCAGCCGTCTCGTCATCGTCGACGACGAGACGTGCGCGGTCACGGTCGATCAGCCGCTCTGAGCCGTCCGTCCGTCCGGCGCCCCACGGGTGGCCCGGCCCCACGGCGCGGCACGGGCGAAGGCCACCACCGCAGCCAGGCCGGCACTGACGTAGGCGCCGCTCTTGATCGGCTCGACGCCGTTGGCATCGAGCCATCCGGCCAACACGACGGCCACCGCCGACCCGGCCGCCACCATCGCCGCCATGCCCCACGCCCGGAGACGGCCGACGGACACCACGATCTCGGCGATGACCAGGCCGAGCAGCGGTCCGGCCGCGACGGGCAGCGCCTGGTCGAACTCGTACTCGCCGAGGAACAGGGCGCCGAGCGTCGCCGCCACAGCACCCAGCAGCATCGCACCCAGCACGCGCATCCGGACCACCCCGCCACGGTAGGAGACGTGACGTCCAGCGTGGTGGCACACCGGGTCCGCGGAGCGCCTGGATAGGGTGACCGGCATGGCTTCGACGACACCGGCAGCGCCACGCGGCACGACCCCTGCGGCATCGTCCCTCGCCGCACCGGCAGCGACGCCCACGGCACCCGAGCCCGACTGGCCGGCCCAGGCGGCCGACGTCATCGTCGAACAGGTCGGCAAGGTCCGCGACAAGACCACCGGCCCGGCGCTCAAGATCGCCCGCTACGTGATCTTCGGCGCCTTCGCAACGCTCCTCGGCACGGTCGCCCTGCTGCTCTTCGTGATCGGTGCCGTCCGGGCGCTCGACGTCTACCTGCCCGACGCCGCGTTCGGCGAGACCCACATGTGGGCCGCACACTCGCTGCTGGGCGCGCTCTTCGTGCTCGGCGGCCTGCTCACCAGCCGCAAGATGCGCGGCGCCAAGGACTGAACCCGAACCACGCTCTGGAGCACCACGTGACCACGACACCCTCGTCCGGCGACACCCGCAACGTCATCATCATCGGGTCCGGCCCAGCCGGTCTCACCGCCGCCATCTACACGGCGCGCGCCAACCTCGATCCCCTGGTCATCGAAGGTGAGCCGTCCTCCACCACCGACACCCCCGGCGGACAGCTGATGGTGACGACCGAGGTCGAGAACTTCCCCGGCTTCCCCCAGGGCGTCATGGGCCCCGAGCTCATGACGAACATGCGCGAGCAGGCACTGCGCTTCGGTGCCGACATCCGCACCGAGAAGGTCACCCGCGTCGACTTCTCCAGCCGCCCCTTCGGCGTGTGGGTGGGCGATCCCGACGCACCCGAGCCCACGTACCGGGGTACCACGGTGATCATCTCCACCGGCGCGCAGTCCTTGATGCTCGAACTGCCCCGCGAGCGCGAGCTCATCGGCCACGGCCTGTCCACCTGCGCCACCTGCGACGGCTTCTTCTTCCGCGACCAGCACATCGCGGTGGTCGGCGGTGGCGACTCGGCCATCGAGGAGGCCACCTTCCTCACCAAGTTCGCCTCGAAGGTGAGCATCATCCACCGCCGCGACGAGCTGCGGGCTTCCAAGATCATGCAGGACCGGGCCTTCCGCAACGACAAGCTCGACTTCGTCTGGAACTCGGTGGTCGAGGAGTACCTCGCCGACGACAGCGGCATGGGCCCGAAGATCTCCGGACTGAAGCTGCGCAACGTCAACACCGACGAGGTCACCGAACTGCCCGTCACCGGGGTCTTCATCGCCATCGGCCATCGCCCCAACACCGACCTGTTCAAGGGGCAGGTGGCCATGGAGGACAACGGCTACCTCATCACCGGCGCCACCGGCTCCGAGATGGCCTCGGCCACCGACGTCGACGGCGTGTTCGCCTGCGGCGACGTCCAGGACCACACCTACCGGCAGGCCATCACCGCCGCCGGATCCGGCTGCCAGGCGGCCATCGATGCCGAGCGCTGGCTCGAGGCCCACCACGACATCGACCAGGTCCGCACCGAGACCGACTGGTAACGGCCGTTTCCACATCTGTTTGGATCCGGTGTGGGGAATGACCGACCACCTGGGTCCGTTGTTCCACCCGTATCCGACCGAGAGACAAGGGAGTGCCCCTCATGGCCGCCACTGCAGCCACCGACGCCACGTTCGACGAGATCATCGGTTCGGCCGACGAAGCGGTGATCGTGGACTTCTGGGCCGAGTGGTGTGGTCCGTGCAAGATGATCGCCCCCATCCTCGACGAGATCGCCGAGGAGCAGGCCGGCAAGGTCAAGGTCGTCAAGCTCAACGTCGACGAGAACCAGGACACCGCCCGTCGCTTCGACGTGATGTCGATCCCCACGCTCATCGTCTTCAAGGACGGACAGCCGGCCAAGAAGATGATCGGCGCCAAGGGCAAGGGCGCGCTGCTCGAGGACCTCGCCGAGTTCCTCTGAACCAACGCCCGCCGGGCCTGCCGTGCCCGGTGGACAGCAGGTTCTCCACAGCCTCCGCGCCCGCCGTTCACACGTCGAGGGCCCGGTTATCCACAGCGCGTCCCCAGTTGTGGATCTCGACCTCGACCTGATCGCAAGTAGGTCGAGGTCGAGGGTCAGGCTTCGCCGCCGGCCCGGCCCTCGACCATCTGCCGGTAGATGCGCTCGAGGTCGGCCAAGTCGGCGAACTCGATCGTCACCCTGCCCTTTCCGCCGGCACCACCGGCGATGTGGACACGGGTGTCGAGGTGCTCAGCCAGCAGCTGCTCGAGCTCGAGGAACCCGGGTTCGGGCGCGGGACGCTCCCGCTGTGTGGGCTTCTGCGGCGAATCGGGCCCTGCCGGGCTACCGGTGTCCGGCGAACCGCCGGAACGCAGCCTGACGGCCTCCTCGGCCTCTCGTACCGACAGTCCGTCCCGGACGATGCGCTGCGCCAGGCTGGTCTGGTAGGCGCGGTCGGGGGTGCCGAGCAGCGCCCGGGCATGGCCGGCCGACAGTTGGTTCTCGGCCACCAACGCCTGGATGGCCGGAGGGAGCTGGAACAGACGCAGGGTGTTGCTGACCGCCGCCCGACTCTTGCCGACGCGCTTGGCCACCGCCTCCTGGGTGAGGCCGAAGTCCTCGATCAACTGCTGGTAGGCGGCCGCTTCTTCCATCGGGTTGAGGTCCGCCCGGTGGAGGTTCTCGACCAGGGCCTGCTCGAGCATCGACGCATCCGTCGATGCGTCGCGCACCACCACCGGAATGGTCTGCAGCCCGGCCCGCTTGGACGCCCGCCAGCGGCGCTCGCCAGCGATGAGCTCGTAGCCGCCGTCCTCGGCGGCCCGTACCAGGATGGGCTGGAGCACCCCGAGCTCGGCGATCGATGCGGTGAGTCCGGCCAGTGACTCCTCGTCGAAGTGGGCCCGCGGCTGGTGTGGGTTGGGACGCACCGCGGCCACGGGGACCTCGGTCGGGGCCGACGCCGCGTCGGACCCGCTGGCCTCGCTGTACTCGGATGGGATCAGGGCACCCAGGCCCCGGCCTAGGCCAGACTTGCGGCTCATTGCTCCCCCTGCTGGTGCGGACGGACGGTCACGATGTGGATGCGCTGGTCACGGGCTCGACCGGGCCCCCGCTGACCTCACGGGCCAGCTCGCGATAGGCGATCGCCCCGCGAGAACGCGGATCGAACGCCAGGATGGGCTGCCCGTACGAGGGAGCCTCGGAGAGACGGACCGTGCGTGGGATGACGATGCGGCAGACCTTCTCGCCGAAGTGCTCCCGTACCTCGGCGACGACCTGATCGGCGAGCTTGGTGCGGGCGTCGTACATGACACAGACGAAGGTGGACAGCTGCAGCTGCTGGTTGACGTTGCGTTGCACCAGCGAGACGTTGCGCAGGAGCTGGCCCAGGCCCTCGAGGGCGTAGTACTCGCACTGGATGGGCACCAGGACCTCGGCCGCCGCGGCCAGGCCGTTGACGGTGAGCAGGCCCAGCGACGGGGGGCAGTCGATGAGGATGTAGTCGAACTGGTCGCGCACCTCGTCGAGGGCGTGACGTAGGCGCAGCTCTCGGGAGAACGCCGGGACCAGTTCGATCTCGGCGCCGGCGAGGTCGAGTGACGACGGGGCCACGAAGAGGTTCTTCATCGCCGTCGCCTCGATGGTGTCGTCGATGCTGGCCTCGTGGATGATGACGTCGTACATCGACAGCTGGAGGTCACGGATGTTGATCCCCAGCCCGGTCGAGGCGTTGCCCTGGGGGTCGAGATCGACCACCAGGGTGCGGTAGCCCGCGTCGGCCAGCGCGGCGGCCAGGTTCACCGCCGTGGTGGTCTTACCCACGCCACCCTTTTGGTTGGCCACCGCAAAGATGCGGGGCAGCGGGTGGCCGGCGGCGTCCCTGCGTCCGGCGGCGGGCGCGGCGGCGACGCCGATGTCCGCCCCATCGGCGGTGGACGTGTCGGTGTCGGCCGGACCCTCCGGCATGGCTTCCGCGGCGGCCGCGACATCCGAGGCGATGGCCGCCGTCTCCGAAGGCATCTGGACCGGCCGGGGCGCCAGCGGTGCCGTGGACGTCGAGGTCTCCGGATCGTCATCGGAGGATGCGGTCTCATCGCTGACTTCGCCTTCTTCGTCGCCCGCATCGGGCGGATCGACGGGCGATGACGCCGGAGCAGCGGAGTCGTCGGCCTGTTCCGCTCGTTCCCGTAGTTCGGCGAAGATCGCCTCTCCTCGGTCCTTGAGCGGGTCACCGTCCGACATGGGCGCCATGGTGCTCGGCCGGACGGTACGGGGTCAAGTACCACTGGAGGTTCGACGAACGTTTCACGTGAAACACGGACCGGAGCGTGGTACCGCTCCGCGACGTTTCACGTGAAACGTGCCCGGGTGCCGTTCCTTCCCTTCGAGGCGCGATGTTTCACGTGAAACGTCGGGGCACCGGACGATGGGCCTCAACGCGAGACGAGCGACGGTAGGTCGTCCTGGACGGACGTCGGTCGTACGGCGGCCATCGAGCGAGGGGAGCGGCACGGGGGGCGACGGACCTCGGCGGCGCGCCCGGCGTCCGTTCGTGTCCGACGGGCAGACCGGTCCGGTGCCTCGTTGCTGCCCGGCGCGCCGGACATCTGCGTGCTCGACGCACCACGCAACGCTGCCGGAGCGTCATCGAACCCGTGATGAGCGACGGACGGTGTCACCGACCGGCTTCGGCCGTCTGCGCGGGCCCGTCCGCAGGGGCCAGGGGCCGCGTGGTTCCGGGCCGCCGGAAGTCGACCGCGCTACCCAGCGGGTCGGCACGCGACCCCCCGCTCGCCGCCGAGGAAGCCGGACCTGCGCCGACATGCACGGCACCCAGAACCACCCCGACACCACGGCGGTCGGCCTTCGGTGTCCGCGAGGCCGTCGCAGCGTCCGCCGAGCCAGTGCCGGTGCGAGGTCGAAGAAGACCGCAGCGCGAGACGGGCCATCACCGTCGCTCCTCCCCCGCCGACCTCGGGCAACGCCGCTCCCGCCGTACGAACTGGTCTGCCGCTCGCAGCCCGCACCAAGGTCGAGCCCGCCCATGGTCCCCACCCGACGGCACCGGCCGTCTCCATCCGACCCACCCGGAGGCCACCAGCGGCACCTCCGGGCGACGCGACCGCGACGCAACCAATGGCGAGGCGGTGGACAGCGCCGCTCGACGCCGATGCCCAGGACCGGGTGGTCCGGTGGAGGATCGAGGCCCATGCCTCGTGCACCCGTCGAGCACGGTACGGCGACGTACGGACGACGTCGCCGGCCATGGTCAGCGCCAGGAGCTCGAGCCCCCCACCGGTCCGTCGATGCCTGCCCCGTCCCCCCGACGGAGGTGATCGCGACGGGAGTCGCAACGTTCGATCCCGGCGGCGCTCACGCAGCTCCCGGGCGGCCCCGGCTGCCGGGCGGAGGCGCCCGAGCTTCGTGCGGGTACCCGGCTACCGCCCCGGCGGACCGGCGCACCCGAGATCCGACACGGTCCAACCTCCACGGCGGGCCTCGGGATCGGGACCGAAGACCGGCGGCTCGGTGTCGTACGGACGCCTGGCGCCATGCAGACCGAGCGGTACGGCGCGACCCCGATCACCGCCATCGCACATCGCGGCGGCGACCGGCCCGCCGGCGTTCCGAGACCCGGAGCCGACCCGATGCGACCGGACCGGGTGCGTCGGCCGCGCCGCCGTGGATCCCCCGCAGGACGCGTCCAGGCTGCTGGCGCGGCCGTGGGTCAATGCTTCTTCGGCACGCCGGATCCGGCGGATCAGTGTTCCGAAACGCTGGATCGAGGCGTTCGTGGCGCCGGGGGAGCCACCGTCGAGCGCGGAGCACGCCGACGTTTCACGTGGAACGTCAGAACAGGGGACGCCGCTCGGGTACGCCCACGTTCCGGGGAAAGCGGTCCTCGATCGGGTGGGCACGCACCAGGCGCTGGACACCGGCCTCCACCCGGTCCGGTTCCAGTCCGAGCGGGCGCAGCGCCGCGGCCGGCCAGCGCTCACCGTGAGCGCCCGGCGGCTCCGTGACCGCCAGCACGCCGCCGAGTCGAAGGAACGGTGCACCGCACTCGGCCGTGACCGCGGGGCCGGCGAACAACCGCGCGGTGACCAGGTCGAACCGACCGCGGTAGGTCGCGTCCCGTCCCAGCAGCTCGGCCCGCCCGTGCACGACCTCGACACGATCCGTCCAGCCGAGTCGCTCGACCACCTGCTCCACGAGGCGGACGCGCCGCAGGGCGGCATCGAGGAGCACCCATCGACTCTCCGGCCAGAGGCCGGCCAGCACCAGGCCCGGGATGCCGGCGCCGGAGCCCAGGTCGAGTGCCCGGCCGGGGACGTCGAGCACCCCGGCCATGGCGCGGGCGTGGGCGATGTGGGTGCGCACGTCGCCGGGTCCGACGATCGACAGCCGCTGCCCCTCCTCGAAGCCGGCCACGACGTGCTCCACCCACGGCTCGGCGTCGTGGGCAGGCGACGGCATGGTTGGTGAACGGAGAACGGCTTCGTGGCCGACGAACGTGTGTTCGGTCAGTCGTCGGGGAGGATCACGACGTGGCGACGACGGTCCTCGCCCTCGCTCACCGTGTGCACACCGTCGATCTCGTTGACCGCGTCGTGGACGATCTTGCGATCGGGCGGCGACATCGGCTCCAGCGCCACGCGAGCGCCGGTCTCCTTCACCCGATCGGCCTGCTGGTTGACGAAGCGGATGAGGGCCTCCTTGCGGCGAGCCCGGTAGCCGGCGACATCGACCCGGAGACGTCCCTCGAGTCGCCCCGAGTGCTGCTGGGCGACCGCGGTGCGGGTGAGCTCCTGCAGGGCGTTGAGCGTGGCCCCACGGGGACCGACGAGCAGACCCAGGTCGTCGCCGTCGACGCTGACCTCGAGCGTGTCGTCATCGGTGACCGACGCTTCGACGTCGGCGTCGACGTCGAAGGCGTCGAGCAGACCCTCGAGGAAACCGACGGCGGTGGGTTCCTGATCAGCCAGGGGGATGTCGCTCATGGTTGCTCCTGTCGCCTCTCTCGGAGGCGTGTCGTGGTCGTTCGAAGGGGTCGTGGCCGCCGTGTCGGTGGCCGGTTCGTTTGTGGACCGTACGTCGGATGAACCGCCATCGCCTCGTACGGGCCCTGATCCGGTGTCGTCACCGTTGCCGGCGTCGCGGTCGCGCCCGGTGTCGCTGCGGTCCTTGCCCGCGGGACCGCGACCGGTGGGCTGCTTCTTGGACTTGCGGCGCTTCCCGGCCCGCGTCGAGCTCTTGCGGCGGTTGCGCCGGTCGATCTTGGGGCGCGGGCGAGTCGGCCGGACGCGGGCCCGCACGCGAGCATCGGTCTGCCGGAGCCCGAACAGGGCGCTCCGGGGCTCGTCGAGCACCTCGTACTCGAGGTCGGATTCGTCGATGCCGAGCGCATCCAGGGCCCGGTTGCGAGCCTCGTCGACCGTTCGGCCGGTGGTGACGACCCACTGCAACGGGGCGCTACCTCCGCTTCCGCTTCTTCTTCTTGGAGCTCGGTTGGTACTTGCCCGGTGGGTCGGCGTCGGGTGCCTTGCCGTTGCCGGCGGCCGAGCTGCCCTTCGAGCTGCGAGTGCCCCCCGTGCCACCGCCCTTGCTGCCACCGCCGGCCTTGTCCTTCTTCTCCTGCTCCTTCATCTTGCGGGCCTCGGCGGCCGCCTTGCTGGCCTGGGCGCCGATGGAGTCCTCGTGGCCGTAGAGCGACTTGGTGATGTAACCCTGCAGGCCGATGCGGTACACGCTCGAGGTCACCCAGTAGATGACGAGGGCGGCGGGGAAGCCGATCGAGATCACGGCGAAGAAGGCGGGCATGACCTTGAGCAGCATCTGTTGCTGGGGCATGGCCGACGCCTGGTTGGTGTTGCGGGCCGAGATCTGCTTCTGCTGCAGGTACTGGGCGGCGACCATCAACAGGATGAGCGCCAGGTAGGGCAAACCATGGACGATCGACTGGCCCACGGCGTCGCTGGTGGACTGGGCCAGGTCGAAGCCGAAGCTGAGCATCTGCTTCTGGCCGTGGAGCGCCCGGTACAGGGTGCTGCTGTGGTCGAGGTACTGCGGGTCGAACGTGCCGTCGGCGCCGACGTGGGTGAGACCCCGGATCAGGCGGAACAGGATGAAGAACACCGGCGCCTGCACCAGCAGGGGGAAGCACCCGCCCAGCGGGTTGAGGTCGTTCTCCTGGTAGAACGCCATCAACTCCTGGTTCATCTCGTTGCGGTCGCCGCCCTTGTGCTTCTCCTGGATCTTCTTCAGCTCCGGCTGCAGGAGCTGCATCTTGATCATCGAGCGGGTGCCCTTCAGCGTGAGCGGCGTCGTGATGATCATCACGAGCAGCGTCATCAGCATGATGGCGATGGCGTAGTTGGGCACCAGTCCGTAGAAGAAATCCAGGATCTGGGCGAGGAACTCGAACATCAGGCGGTCCTTCGAAGCGTTTCGGGGCGCGGCGACACGTGGTCGTGGGGATGCGCGTCGTCGTGGGAGTGCGCGTCGTCGTGGGCGTGCGGGCCACCGGACTCGGTGCCGGACGTCTCGGTGCCGGGAACCGGGTCGTAACCCCAACCACCCCAGGGTGCGCAGCGCACCAGGCGGCGCAGCGCCAGCCATCCGCCGCGAGCGGCGCCGTGGTGGGCGACCGCCTCACGGGCGTAGGTGGAGCAGGACGGGACGTAGCGGCAGGGAGACATCCGGCCTTCGGTGAGCTTCTGGTAGGCCCAGAAGATCCGGTCGAGCAGGCGGGCGATGGGGCTCATGCCGGCTCCGGAAGGACGCGGTCGAGCGCGTCGAACAGGTGGGACCGCAGCACGTCGAAGGGCAGGCCGACGACGTCGGGGCGGGTGCCCACCAGGTACAGGCCCGATGGCAAGCCCCGCTCGGTGTCGAACTGGGCGATCACGGCGCGCAACCGACGGCGGACCCGGTTGCGGACCACGGCGGTGCCGACCGAACGGCCCACGGCGTAGGCCACCTGTGGTTCCGCTCCGCCCGGCGTCGGGACGGCGACGTGGGCGACCCACACGGGTCCGCTGCGACCGCGCCGCCGCGTGCGCGAGAGCGCGGCGAACTCGGCACGGGTGCGCACGGGGGCGACCACACCGGGAACCGGATCGCAGCGATGACGAGGCTCAGGCCGAGAGGCGGGCGCGGCCCTTCTGGCGGCGGTTCCGGACGACGGCACGGCCAGCGCGCGTGCGCATCCGGGAACGAAACCCGTGCCGACGGGCACGACGCTGCTTCTTGGGCTGGTAGGTGCGCTTCACTTTCGGAGTCCTCCTCGAACTGGGCCGCACGGAGGGCCGACGACAACGGAGACGGTTGGACGGGCGAGCCCGGGCCGACGGCGATGACCGTGCGGGGGGCGCGCCGCTCGGCGCACCCGACCAACCGAATACGCTACCGACGCAGCGGTCGGTGGGCCAAGGCGGGGCCGTCTGCGCCTCCTCTTGGCGGGTGGGAGGACGTCCGGGACGGCGTGACATGCGTCACGACCTGGGACTTCGCGATTGTTCGCCGACGCCCTTGCACCGGCCCCGCGGCGTGCTGCTACGGTGCGCCGCCACGGCGGGAAACGACGCTCCCGGTGCTCACATCTGGACCGCTCCGTCCCGCCTGTAGCGGACGCCGCCCGGAGTCCCGGGTCGTCGTCTTTTTTCTTTTCCACAGTGTGTGGATCGAGTTGTGGATTCTTGGGCTTTGAACACGGAAGGCGGTTCGTCCATGAACGACGCCGAAACCGTTTGGAAGGGCTGCGCCGCCCTCCTGCGTGAGCAGGTGTCCAGCGTGGTGTGGAGCTCGTCCTTCCAGAACGTCGAGCCCATCAGCTTCGACGGCACCACGCTGGTGCTCGGGTTGCCGTCCAGCGTCGTGCGCGACCGCGTCCAGGACCGCTACCTGCCCCTTCTGCGGGCCAACCTGACCGAGCTCGGCCACCTCGACGTCGACGTCATCCTGGAGACCAGGCCGCCGGCACCCCAAGAGCTGCCGCTGTTCGACGAGCTGGCCGACATCCGCGCCGGCGCCCCGCGGCCCAACGGCCACCCGCAACCCGCCGTGCCCGTGGCGGCCGAGGGCCGGGCGACGCTCAACGACCGCTACACCTTCGACGCGTTCGTCACCGGTGCCTCCAACCGCTTCGCCCACGCCGCCGCGCTCCGGGTGGCCGAGACCCCGGCCCGCTCCTACAACCCCCTGTTCGTGTACGGCGACGCCGGCCTGGGCAAGACCCACCTGCTCCAGGCCATCGGCAACTACGTGCTCGAGAACTACCCGACCTACCGCGTGCGGTACGTCACCTCCGAGCAGTTCCTGTCCGAGTTCGTCGACTCCATCCGCGGCGGCACCAACGAGGCGTTCAAGCGGCGCTTCCGCGACATCGACGTCCTGTTGG
Organism: uncultured Acidimicrobiaceae bacterium; assembly: GCA_963800295.1. GTDB lineage: Bacteria > Actinomycetota > Acidimicrobiia > Acidimicrobiales > Salinilacustritrichaceae > Salinilacustrithrix. The sequence goes on along the minus strand of CAWDAJ010000001.1, from coordinate 84,477 downwards.
TCGACGACGTGCAGTTCTTCGAGGGCAAGAAGGAGACCCAGGAGGAGTTCTTCCACACCTTCAACCACCTGCACCAGTCCAACCGCCAGATCGTGCTGTCCTCGGATCGGGCCCCCGACGCCATCCCCACCCTCGAGGACCGGCTCCGCACCCGGTTCGTCATGGGCCTGCTCACCGACATCCAGCCTCCCGACCTCGAGACCCGCCTGGCCATCCTGCGCAAGAAGGCCGAGGACGAGGTCTCGCCCGTGCCCGACGAGGTCCTCGAGTTCATCGCGGCGTCGATCAACGACAACAACATCCGCTCACTCGAGGGCGCGCTCACCCGACTCACCGCGTGGGCGTCGCTCACCGACGAGCCCCTCACCGCCGAGAAGGCCACCGAGATCCTCGCCGACCTGGTGTCCGAGCGTGAGGCCAAGCCGATCACGCCCGAGACGATCCTCACCACCACCGCCGACTACTTCGGCTACACGGTCGAGGAGCTCACCGGTCGATCGCGGACGCGGCCGCTCACCACGGCCCGGCACGTGGGCATGTACCTGTTCCGCGAGCTGACCGACCTGAGCTTCCCGAACATCGCCAAGGAGTTCGGCGGCCGCGACCACACCACGGTCATCCACGCCGTCGACCGCATCAAGACCCAGATGAAGGAACGCAGGCAGGTCTTCCAGCAGGTCACCGAGCTCATCCAGGAGCTCAAGGGGCAGGGATGACCATCACCGTCACCACCCGGTCCGTCCACCCCTGTGGACAACTTGTGGGCGCGGGCCGTCTCCGCCTGGGTACGACCTCGGGACGGACGGTGCACGCCATGGGGACGACCGTCACGACGTCGGCAGCGTCGTCCACAGGTCGCCCGCCCAGGCGGTGGACCATGCTGTGCACGACGTGTGGGGAAAGGGCCGCGACTGGGGACCACAGGCGTGCCCGGTGCCGCACCCCCGGCCGACCCGTGGAACGCTGGGGACGGTGGTCGGACGAAGATCACCCCGTTGACCTGCCGCGATGGGGCAGTATCCACAATCCACAAGCCCCACCACCTCCTCCGAGCCTTCAACATTCACCTGGGAGGAAGATGACCCCGCACGGGAAGGGACCCACGATCCGATGAAGCTGCGATGTGAACGAGACGTGCTGGCCGACGCCCTGGCCACGGCGGGCCGTGCGGTCGCCAGCAGGGGAGCGCTGCCGGTGCTGTCCGGGGTCCGCATGGAACTGGCCGGCGATCGCCTCACCCTCACCGGGTCCGACCTCGAGCTCACGATCATGGTCGAGCTCACCGTGGCCGGCCTGGCCGACGGTGTCGCCGTCGTGCCCAGCCGCCTGGTGAACGACATCGTCAAGGCCCTCGAACCCGGTGCCGTCGAACTGGAGACCGGCGACGAAGAGGCCCGCATCGCCTCGGGACGCTCCGAGTTCGCGCTCAAGACGCTGCCGGCCGAGGAGTTCCCCGCGTCAGCCCCGTCGAGGGTGACGAGGTCCGCTTCGACGCCGAGGCCCTGGTCAGTGCCCTGCGCCAGGTGCTGCCCGCGGCCAGCGGCGACGACAACCGGCCCATCCTCACCGGCGTGCTCCTGGCCGCCGAGAACGAGGGGCTGCGCCTGGTGGCCACCGACTCGTACCGTCTGGCGGTCCGCGATCTGCCCGGCGTCAGCGTGCTGTCCTCGGGCAAGCAGGTCCTGGTGCCGTCCCGGGCGTTGGCCGAGCTCAGCCGTTCGCTCGGCGACGGCGGCGAGATCACCCTGCGCCTCGGCGAGCGCGACGCCAGCTTCGCCGCCCGAAACGAGTCCGGCGGCGTGGTCCTCACCACCCGGTTGATCGAGGGCGACTACCCCAACTACCAGGGCCTGATCCCGCAGAACCAGCCCAACCTGCTCACCGTGGCCCGCGAGCCACTGGTCGAGGCGTTGCGGCGCGTGAAGCTGCTGGCTCGCGACGCCACCCCGGTGCGCCTGCTGATGTCGGCCGACGGCCTCGAGCTCAAGGCGGTCACCCAGGACGTCGGCGAAGGCTCCGAGAGCCTCGACGCCACCTACGAGGGCGAAGAGCTCACGGTGGCGTTCAACCCCGACTACCTGCTGGCCGGCATCGAGGCGGCGAGCGGCGACGAGATCACGCTGGCCACCATCGACTCGCTGAAGCCCGCGGTGGTCCGCACCCCGGCGTCCGACGACTACCTGTACCTGCTGATGCCGGTCCGGGTGCAATGATCCTCGCCCTTGCGGGCGAGGATCCTGACGACTGCTCCGCATTCGTCTGCGAGTAGTGGCACTGCACCTCGGGCACCTCTGGCTGACCGACTTCCGCAGCTACCGCGAGGTCGACGTCGAGCTCCCGCCAGGCACGACCGCCGTCATCGGGCAGAACGGGCAGGGCAAGACGAACCTGCTCGAGGCGGTGGCGTACCTGGCCGGCACGTCGCTGCGCGGGGCGACCACCGAGACGATGATCCGCGTCGGTGCCGACCGGGCCGTGATCCGGGCCGAAGCCACACGCGGTCCTCGGGCCCTGTTGCTCGAAGCCGAGCTGGCGACGCGGGGCCGCAACCGCATCCAGCTCAACCGGCAGCCGGTCAAGCGCCGCCGCGACCTGCTCGATGCCCTCACGGTCACGCTGTTCAGCCCCGACGACCTGGTGCTGGTCAAGGGTGGACCGGGGGAGCGGCGCCGATGGTTGGACGACGCGGCCACGGGCCTCGACCACCAGACCGAGGTGGTGCGCAGCGACGTCGAGCGCATCCTCAAGCAGCGCAACGCCCTGCTGAAGCAGACCCGTGGACGACCCGACGAGGCCGCCGCCCTCACGCTCGACGTGTGGGACGACCGCCTCACCCGCGCCGGCGAGCAGCTGGCCGAACGCCGCGCCGCTGCCCTGGCCGAGCTGGTTCCCCGGATCACCGAGGCCTACCGGGACCTGGCCGGGCAGGCCCTGCCGGTCGGCGCCGTCTACGACGCGCCGTGGCGCGTCGGTGGTCTCGCGGCCGCCCTGGCTGCCGCGCGCGACGACGACCTGCGGCGGGGCATCACCACCGTCGGCCCCCACCGCGACGAGGTGGTGTTCTCCCTCGACGAGCTGCCGGCGCGCTCCCACGCCAGCCAGGGCGAGCAGCGCTCACTGGCGCTGGCGCTGCGCCTGGCGGTGCACCGGGCCGTCACCGAGACCTCGGGCGAGAGCCCGGTCCTGTTGCTCGACGACGTGTTCTCCGAGCTCGACGAGTCCCGCACCGAGGCCCTCCTCGCCCACCTGCCTCCCGGCCAGACCCTGCTCACCACGGCGGGTCCGCTGCCCCGTCAGACCACGCCGGAGCTGGTCCTGCGGGTCGCCGACGGCACGATCGCATCCGCGGCCCCGTGACTGGTCGGGGCCGCCCTGGCCGATGGCTGTCGGTACCCCCTGGCACAATGCCGGTCATGGCCAATCACCGCGTCATGGGCGACGGTCCGTCGTCAGGTGCGCCCACCGATGTGCGGGCCTTGCTCGACCGGGTGGTGCGGGGCATGGGCGCTCCCGGCACCGACGCCGTCGACCTGGTGTTCAACCGCTGGGCCGACGTGGTCGGCGGGGTGCTGGCCAGCCGCACCCAGCCGGTGGCGCTCGACAACGGGCGGCTGGTCCTCCAGGCCGACGACCCCGCCGTGGTCAGCCACGTCCGCTGGCTCGAGCAGGATCTGCTGGCCCGGCTCGCCGAGCTCCTCGGCCCGGGTCGCGTGTCATCGGTCGAGGTCCGCGTCACCCCGGCGCGGCGTCGCGGCGGCGGCTCGCGGCCGGCCTCTCCATGAGCGGGAGACAGCCCGCCCGCTGGTAGGATGACGTTGGTGTGATTTGGGTGCTTCCCAGGCGCGAAATCCCTGCTCACCGCCGGTGTCCGCCCCCATCTCGAAGGAGCACGCGTGGCCGCTCAGCCCACGACCTACGGCGCAAACAACATGCGGGTCCTCGAGGGCCTGGAGGCGGTGCGCAAGCGGCCGGGCATGTACATCGGTTCGACCGGACCCAACGGCCTGCACCACTGCGTGTGGGAGGTCGTCGACAACTCCGTCGACGAGGCCATGGCCGGCTACTGCACCCGCATCGACATCACGATCCTTCCCGACGGTGCCTGCCGCGTGGTCGACGACGGCCGCGGCATCCCCACCGACATCAACAAGCAGCAGGGTCTCTCCGGCGTGGAGATCGCCCTCACCAAGCTCCACGGTGGCGGCAAGTTCGACGGTGAGGGCTACAAGGTCTCCGGCGGCCTGCACGGTGTGGGTGTCTCGGTGGTCAACGCCCTGTCGTCCAAGCTCATCGTCGAGGTCGACCGCGACGGCCAGCGCCACACCATGACCTTCGCCGACGGGGGCAAGCCGCAGGGCCCCCTCGAGGTCGTCGGCGAGGCCCCACGCGGCCGCACCGGCACCACGGTCACGTTCTGGCCCGACGGCAGCATCTTCGAGACCACCGAGTTCCGCGGCCAGACCATCCGCGAGCGCATCCAGATGATGGCCTTCCTGAACAAGGGCCTCGAGATCCGCTTCCAGGACCAGCGCGAGGGCCACGACAACGAGCGGATCTCCTACAAGTACAGCGGCGGCATCGTCGACTTCGTCCGGCACATCAACCGGACCAAGGAGTCACTGTGGTCCAAGGTCGGCTACTTCGAGGGCAGTGACGAGACCCAGGAGGTCGAGGTCGCCTTCCAGTGGAACACCGGCTACAACCGCGACGGCATCCACTCCTTCGCCAACGGCATCGCCACCATCGAGGGCGGCACCCACGAGGAGGGCTTCAAGACCGCTCTCACCCGTGTGGTCAACGCCTACGCCAAGGAGAACCGGCCGGCCAACAAGAAGGACCTGGCCCTCACCGGCGACGACGTGCGCGAGGGTCTCACCGCCGTGGTGTCGGTCCGCCTGCAGGAGCCGCAGTTCGAGGGCCAGACCAAGGCCAAGCTGGGCAACACGTCCATGCGCTCGTTGGTCACCAAGGTCACCAACGAGCACCTGGCCGCCTGGTTCGAGGAGAACCCGACCGAGGCCAACAAGGTCATCAAGAAGGCGTACTCGGCGGCCGAGGCGCGCGAGGCGGCCAAGTCGGCGCGCAACGCCATCCGGTCCAAGACGCTCCTCGACGGTGCCGGAATGCCCGACAAGCTCAAGGACTGCTCGGCCAAGAACCGCGAAGAGCGCGAGCTGTTCATCGTCGAGGGCGATTCCGCCGGCGGTTCGGCCGTGTCGGCGCGCGATCCCCGCACGCAGGCGATCCTGCCCATCCGGGGCAAGATCCTCAACGTCGAGCGGGCCCGTCTCGACAAGATGCTCAAGAACACCGAGATCCAGGCGCTGGTCTCGGCCATCGGCGCCGGCGTCGGCGACGAGTTCGACGTCGACAAGCGGCGCTACGACAAGATCATCGCCATGTGCGACGCCGACGTCGACGGCTCGCACATCCGCACCCTGCTCCTCACGTTCTTCTTCCGCCAGATGAAGCCGCTGGTCGAGGCCGGGTGCATCTACATCGCCCAGCCGCCGCTGTTCTCCACCCAGGTGGGCAAGTCGAAGGTCTACCTGAAGGACGACCGGGCCCGAGCCGCGTTCCTCGGCGACAACCCCAACCACAAGAAGGACTTCCAGCGTCTGAAGGGTCTGGGCGAGATGGACGCCGACGAGTTGGAGGAGACCACGATGAACCCGGCCACCCGCACGTTGCTGCAGGTGACCGTCGAGCAGGCCGCCCTCGCCGACGAGATCATGTCGACGCTCATGGGCGACGACGTCGCCGCTCGCAAGGAGTTCATCGTGGCCAACGCCAAGGACGTCCGCTTCGTCGATATCTAGTCACACGGGGCTCCGCCCCGTGGACCCCGCTGGGGGCTCCGCCCCCAGACCCCCAGACGGGCGGGACGGCTACAAACCGAGGCGGGCGGCGATCGCCACCGCCTTCGGCCGGTCGAGCACCGACAGGGCCAGCTTCCACACGCCGGCGAACACCTCGGCGGGCGCGCCCGCCTGCATGCCACCGAGCATCTCCGACGCATCGTCGACGTTCATGGCCGGCAGCATGACCGCCAAGCCGGACACCAGCTCATCCGGCGGGATCGACCCGACGAGCGCCTGGTTCATGGCGAAGCAGGCCTCCGGGCCGATGGCGTCCTCCAGGGCCGGCATCACCATGCGCTCCTCCAGGTCCTGGTGAGCCAGGTAGCTGCTGGTGAAGGCGGCGAAGTCGATGTAGAACGCGTGGGCGTGCCAGCGCTGGTCGTTGGGGACCGCCGCCAGTTCGTCGGCCCGGGTGCCGAGCTCGAGCAGCCGGGTCTCGATCCGGTGGTGCTCATCCTCGATCTGCTCGGCGAGCGCCGGCAGGTGCTGCTCGATCACCGGCTGCATGTGGGTGTCCTCGTGCTCGGCGTGGTTCACCAGCAGTTCCACGACCCGCCCGACATGGGCGGCGAGAGCGGCGCGATCGTCGTCGCTGCCCGGGTCGAGGGCACCGGCGGTCTCGGTGACCGCGAACAGCTCGGCGCGGATGCCCTTGTGGATGTCCCGGTACAGATCGTGGACCACCGGGCGGAGCAGGGTGATCGGACGGGGTTCGATGATGGTCATGGTGCTTCTCCCCGGGAACCAGTGCTCGGACCGTCCGAGCTGGCTTGTGGTTCCCGTCGCCTGTCATCGTCGGGGATCCGCGTCGGCCCCGCTCCTCAACTGCCCGTGCGGGAATGCTAAGAATCTGCGAAACAACCTGAAGCGCGGGTGGAGAACGTGATCGATCGCACCATGGCGGCGTTCCTCGAACGAGGATGCGCCACGATCGTGGGAACCGTGGGTGCCGATGGTGCGCCACACGCCCAGCGGGGTTGGGGGTGCCTCGTGGTCGATCCGGTGACCGTGCGTCTGCTGCTGGACGACACCGATCCGGTTCTGGCGTCCCACCTGGCTGCCGGGGGCTGGATCGCGCTCACCGCCGCCGATGTGCGCGATCTGCGCTCGGTGCAGCTGAAGGGCCGCATCGTCGGGACCGAACCGCCACAGCCGGAGGATCTCGAGCGGGCGCAGCAGCACAACGACGAGCTGCTCGACGACATCGAGAAGACCGACTTCTACCCGCGTGCGCTCAGTGGCCGGATGGTGCCGTCCAGCTACGTGGTGGCCGTCGTGGGCGTCGAGGAGGTCTACGACCAGACGCCGGGTCCCCGTGCCGGTAGCCGGGTCGGTGGGGGTGCGCCATGAGCGACGTCGACGACCCCGTGGCCTCCGACGCAGGCGAGCCCGAGCGCCGGCTCACCCTCGACGACATCACGGACTGCTTCGAGGGAGCCATCCCGGCCGTGATCGCCACCGCCTCGGCCGACGGTGTCCCCAACGTGACGTATCTGTCCAAGGTCCGGATGGTCGATCCCGAGCGGGTGGCGCTGTCGAACCAGTTCTTCTCGAAGACGGCACGCAATCTGGTCGAGAACCCGCGGGCCAGCGTCCTGGTGATCGATCCCCGGACCTACGACCAGTACCGGTTGTCGTTGCGCTACGAGCGCACCGATCGTCGCGGGCCGGTGTTCGACCGGCTGCGCGTCGACGTCGACGTGGCCGCCGCCCTCGAGGGCATGCAGGACGTGTACCGCCTGCGAGCCGCGGACATCTACCGGGTGACCGACGTCGAGGCCATCCCGTCGGCCGCACCGCCGGTGGAGGTGCCGGGTTGGTCCCGCGACGGTCTCGACGCCGGGCGCATCGCCGAGCTCAGCCTCCGCCTCGGCCGTTGTCCCGATCTGGCCACGCTGGTGCGGACGGCCGTCGACGGCCTCGCCGATCTCTTCGGTTACGAGCACTCGCTCCTGTTGTTGCTCGACGAGGCCGGCGAGCGCCTCTACACCATCGCCAGCCACGGCTACGACACCGAAGGCGTGGGCTCGGAGGTGGCGCTCGGCGACGGCGTGATCGGCCTTGCCGGGCAGACCGGGGCACCGGTGACCCTGGGCAACGTCGCCCAAGCCGCCAAGTACTCGCGTTCGGTGCGTCGTTCGTACCAGGAGAGCGGCGAGATCGGTCCCGGCCGTGAGATTCCCGTGCCCGGACTCACCGATGCCGCCAGTCGTTGCGCCGTCCCGGCCATGGCCAAGGGTGAGCTCGTCGGCGTGCTCACGGTCGAGAGCCGCCGGCCGGTGGCCTACGGTCCGGCCGACGAGGCGGTGCTGACGGTCGTCGCCGGGCAGCTCGCCGCGGCCATCCAGGCCGACCAGGCCCACGAGCGCGACGCCGCCCCGGCAGCGACCCACACCGAAGCGACGACGATCATCCCGGCCGGCGAGGCCAGCGTGCAGGTCCGGTTCTTCGAGGTCGACGGCAGCGTGTTCCTCGACGGCGACTACCTGATCAAGGGGGTCGCCGGACGGTTGCTCGGCGCGCTCCTCGACGCCCACGAACGCGAAGGCCGGACCGAGTTCACCAACCGTGAGATGCGCCTCGATCCGACCCTCGACCTCCCGGCGTTCAAGGACAACTTCGAGAGCCGGTTGATCCTGCTGAAGCGGCGACTCGACGAGCGCGACGCGCCCATCCGGATCGAGAAGACGGCGCGAGGGCGGTTCCGGCTGGTGGTCGACGCCACCGTGGTGGTCGACCGCGTCGCCGCGTAGCGCTGCGGTCACCAGGCAACGGCGTCGCGGCCGGCCCCCTTGGCACGGTAGAGGGCCTGGTCGGCTCGCTGCACGAGCTGGTCGGCGGCGCGGGTGCTCGGGTCGGACAGGGCGATGCCCACGCTGGCCCGCAACGGAAGCCACGTGTCGTCGGCGACCGTGACGGTCTGGGTGCCCACCGCTGCCCGCAGCCGCTCGGCGAGTGCTTCGACCGCCTCGGGACCCCCGATCGGCGCCACGCCGGCGACGATGAACTCGTCGCCGCCGAGCCGGCCGAGGACGTCGCCCTCGCGCGTGCTGTCGGACAGGGCCGCGGCCGCCCGCCGGATGGCCTCGTCGCCGACCGCGTGTCCGTAGGTGTCGTTGAGCTCCTTCAGACCGTCGAGGTCGAGATACAGCGCCACCAGCACCGTGCCGTCGCGACGTGATCGCGCCAGATCCCGCTCGATGGCCTCGAGCGCGGCGCCACGGTTGAGGACACCGGTGAGGGCATCGTGGGTGGCGAGCTCGGTCAACTCGAGGCGATGGGCTTCCGCCTGCTGGACGGAAGCACGCAGGCGGTCGAGGGCCGCCTGCAGAGCCTGTCCGGTGCGTCCGGGGAGGGGTTCGGCGAGCACCGGTGCGTCGGGATCCTCGGCCAGCGCGACGGCGTGGTCCTCGACGGCCGACAGGGTGGCGGCCATGTCGTTGAAGGCGGCGACGGTGGCGATGACCTCCCGCGGTCCACGGACCGGCACCGGCTCGATGCCGAACTCGCCGTGCTCGACCCGCCGGGCCGCGGATTCCAGATCGATCGCCGGCCGGGTCAGGTGGCGGGCGGTGACGATGGCGACCAGCACCGCTGCCAGGCCGAGACCCAGCACCGCGGCGATCCACAGCTGCATCGCCCGCCCGGCGTCGGTGACCGCGTTGCCGGCCGCCTCTCGGAGGTCGAGCGCCGACGACTGCACCGCGGCGTTGAGCACCAGGGACCACTGCGCGCCGTCGTCGAGTGCGGTGGCCAATTGGCTCAGATCGCCCGCGAGCGGCGATTCGGTCTCACCCAACCCGACCTGCTCGGCACTGACCAGCAGGCGTTCGGTCCTCCGCACGGCCGGTTCTTCGCGGAAGTCGTCCCAGGCAGCAGCGGCACGGGTGCCCGGCACCGGATCGATGGACTCCAGCGCGGTCCCAGCCCGCGCGTTGGCCTCCAACAGGCGATGCAGCTCCTCGGTGGTGCCCAACCCGAGCAGGACGCCGACGGCACCGCGGATCCGAGGCGAAGCCTGGGCCCAGACGTTCGAGCGAGTTCCGCAGCGTCCGTAGCCTCGCCCGGAGGTCGGCCCCCAGCGGACGGTCGTCGGCGAACGTCTCGATGTCGGCCATCTCGAGGCGCCAGCGCGTCTCGACGGCTGCGTCGACGCGGGCGAAGGCGCTGTCGACGTCGCGGTAGTCGGCGGTCCCGGCGTCGAGGCGCTCGCGCAGATCACCCAGGTCGCTCATGGCCCGGGCCACGCCGGCGTCACCGTCCGGCAACGGCAACCCGTCCACCCGGGCCCGCACCGGGTCGAGGTCGTCCAGCGGCGACAGCTCGGTGCGGTCGATGCCGTACTCACGGGCGAGGGCGATGACGGTGGAGCGGGCCTGCTCCTCGCCGAGCGCCGTGGCCAGGTCGATGGTCGGCCCGAGTCGGGCGGTGGCCTCCTGCAGATGGACCGACGCAGCGCGCTCGTCCCAACGCTGCTTCACCACCACCCCGGCCAACAGGCTGCCGCCGACGATGGGCAGGAGCATCCCGAGGAGCAGGATCGTACGGAGGCGGGGACGCCGCGCCGCACTCATGGTGCCATCATCGGCACCCCGCCCGTGGGAGGCCAGGGTCGAATGACCACGGCGGGAGGTCACCCGTCCACGATACGGGTTCCTGACACGGTTGGTGCCATCAGCTCGCGCACGGCCCGGGCCATGGCCCGGCGATCGCCGATGACCACCGTGACCTGCACCCAGTCGTCGAACGCGGCGTAGGCGACCAGGCGGGCACCGTTGTCGGCCGCCACCTGGCGCGCCGCGTCCTCGCCGTCGAGGGCACCGGCCAGGGCGGCGGCATCGGCGGCCGACTGGGCTTGTGCCCGCTCGACCGTGGCCCGGATGAGCAGGCCGGTGGGGACCAGCAGCAGGGCGGCGAGGACCAGGACGATGGCGAGCAGCGGCGTGGCCTGCCCGCGGTCGTGGTGGCAACGATGGCACATGACTTCCCTCCGGGACGTGGAGCCGGGGGAAGCGTGATGAGACTAGCCGAGAGTGGTGGAGATCACTCGTCGTCGTCTTCTTCGAAGAGCACCGGCGCCACGGCGGCCACACGCTCGTCGTCGCCGACGTCCATGACCTTGACGCCGGTGGCGTCGCGGCCCTGGGAGGAGATGTCGCGCACACCCATGCGGATGACGGTGCCGTGGGAGGAGATGACGAAGATCTCGTCGTCGATGCCGACCATGAACGCAGCGACGACTTCGCCCTTCTTGGCGGTGAGCTTCATGCCCCGCACGCCCTGGCCGCCCCGGCCCTGGGTGTTGAACTTGTCGAGCTGGGTCCGCTTGCCGTAGCCGGCGTCGGTCACGATGAGCAGCGCGGCCTCGTCGCGGCCGTAGTCGCAGGACACGACCTCGTCGTCGCCCTTGAGCTTCATCCCCCGCACGCCGGCTGCGGCCCGACCCATGGCCCGGACGTCGTTCTCGTCGAAGCGGATCGTCATGCCCGACTTGGCGACCATGAAGATGTCGGTGTCGCCGTTGGTCGGGATCACCTGCACGAGTTCGTCGCCGTCGCGAAGGTTGATGGCGATGAGGCCGGTCCGCAGCGACGAGTCGTACTCGGAGAACTTGGTCTTCTTGACCTGCCCCTTCTTGGTGGCGAAGAACAGGTACCGGTAGCTCTCGTAGTCGCGGGTGTCGATGATGGCCTGGATGGTCTCGTCGGGTTCGAGCTGGAGGAGGTTGATGATGGCCGTGCCCCGCGCTGTGCGGTCCTTCTTGGGGATCTCGTGGGCCTTGAGCCGGTACACCTTGCCGCGGTTGGAGAAGAACAGCAGGTAGGCGTGTGCGGTGGTGGTGAGGATCTTGGTGACGAAGTCCTCGTCGCGCAGCTTGGCGCCGGCGACGCCGCGCCCGCCGCGGCCCTGACGCCGGAAGGCATCGGCCTCGACCGTCTTCACGTAGCCGCGATGCGACAGGGTGACGACAAGCTCCTCGTCGTCGATGAGGTCCTCGATGTCGATGTCGCCGGGGTCGAGCGTGATCTGGGACTTGCGATCGGTGGCGTAGCCGGAGCGCACCTCACCCAGCTCGTCCTTGATCACCTGGCGCAGGCGGCCCTCGTCGGCGAGGATCGCCTCGAGCTCGGCGATGGTCTCGCGCAGGGTCTCCATCTCCTCCTCGAGGTCGCTGCGTCCCAGGCGGGTGAGGCGGGACAGCGTCATGTCGAGGATGTGCTCGGCCTGGGTGTCGGAGAACTCGAAGGGTTCGGCCTGCAGGCGCTCACGAGCCTCGGGCTTGTCGGCCGAGGCCCGGATGGCGGCGATGATCTCGTCGATCATGTCGAGTGCCTTCAGCAGACCCTCGACGATGTGGGCGCGGTCGCGCGCCTTGCGCAGCCGGAACTCGGACCGGCGGGTGATGACCTCGATCTGGTGGGCGACGTAGGCCTGCAGGGCGTCGAGCAGGTTGAGCGTGCGGGGCACGCCGTCGACCAGGGCGACCATGTTCATGGCGTAGCTGGTCTGCAGCGGCGTGTGCTTGTACAGGTTGTTGAGCACGACCAGGCCCGGCGCGTCGCGCTTGAGCGTGATGACCAGCTCGGTACGGCCCTTGGACGACGCATCGTTGACGTCGGCGATGCCCTCGATGGTCTTGTCGTTGACCAGCTCCTTGATCTTGGCCGCGGTGGCCGAGATCGAGGTCTGGTACGGCATCTCGGTCACGACGATCTTGTCGCGCTGCTTGCCCTCGATGATCTCGGCCTTGGCCCGCAGCTTCACGGTGCCCTTGCCGGTGCGGTAGGCGTCGAGGATGCCCTGGCGACCCATCATCAGCGCGCCGGTGGGGAAGTCGGGACCCTTCACGTACTGCATGAGGTCGTCGACGGTGGCCTCGGGGTTGTCGATGAGGTGGACGGTGGCGTCGATGACCTCGCCCAGGTTGTGGGGCGGGATCTTGGTGGCCATGCCCACCGCGATGCCCTCGGAGCCGTTGACCAGCAGGTTGGGGAAGCGCGCCGGCAGCACCGACGGCTCGGTGAACTCGCCCGAGTAGGTGTCGGTGAAGTCGACGGTCTCCTCGTTGATGCCGTCGAGCAGTCGCATGGCCAGGTTGGACAGCCGGCACTCGGTGTTGTGGTTGACGAACCCATCGGCGAGGAACGAGTGGTCGTCCGAGTCGACCCGCAGGGAGTACACCTCGGCGGGGTCGTCGTCCTCGACGCTGACGATCTCCTCGAAGCGGTAGCCCGAGTCCATGATCGGCAGGATCACTCGCAGGATCTCGTCGTCCTTGATGCGGTCGATGATTCGGAGTCGCTCGGTCTCCCAGCGCTCCACTCGGTCGAAGTTGTGCGTGGTCAGCCACTTCCGGCCGTTGCCCCGGGCTGACGGCGTGGCGTCGCGGACGTAGTCGGCGATGAACGGCACGCGGTCACGGCTGAGCCGGTGCGGGCGCACGGGTGCGTGCGAGATCAGCTCGTGCAGCTTGTTCTGCTTCGTGCGAAGGAAACCGATGCGCTCGGCGAACGCTCGGACGTTGCGCAGGCCGCTGACCATCAGCCGGTGCTCGACGTTGCCGCTCTTGCGTGTGTAACGACGATGGACGGCGATCACGCCGAACTCTGCGAGGAGCTGCTGGAGCTCTCGTGCCAGACGGTCGCTGTAGGTGGTGTAGTGGATGCTGAAACCGTCGCGGGCCACCCGGGGGCCGCCGTCCCCTTCGAATGCAGCCATCAGGAAGGCGCGCTTGGTGCCCATGCCGCCGCTCCACACGCACTCGGGCACGCGCTTGTCGGCCGATCGCAGGCCGATGCACTCGCCGAGCGGGCTGGCCCGGAGGGCTTCGAGGTTCTGGACGTCGAGTTCGTGGATCCGCTTGCGGTCCCGACGCGTCTGCCGGCTCGAGATGTAGCGGGGGCCGCCGACGACCGCGTCGTAGGCGTTGAGGACCTCGTCGAAGAAGTGCTCGTCGGTGTTGTTGAACCCGGCCCGGTCCTCCGACGCCCAGCCCTCGGAGACCCATGCGCCCGCCAACAGACCGAGGTCGTACTCGCGAGACGTCGGGACGACCGTCGTCCATGCGTTGCGGGCGATGCAGACGACCGTGCCGGGTCCGACTTCGTCCAGTCGTACCCACTGGAACATCGGCACCCCCGCCGGCGCGGCGAGCGTCAGGACGAGATGGTTGTGGGTGCCACGCAGCGAGAACCCTGAGTGGGTGGTGATGCGCTTCGTCGGGTGGACACCCGAGTTGAAGGCCTTGGACGCGTGGACGGGCTTGCCGTCCTTGTCCAACACGTCGACGTTGATGTCGCGCTCGCTGTCCGGCGGAAGATCCACGAGGTCACCGATGCGGGGGCTGGTGCCGTCGGCCAACCGCACCCGGGTGTCGCCGACGACGCAGTAGCGGGCGGCAGCCGGTCCGAAGTCTGGGGATCCGTAGTTTCCGTGGAAGTCGATGAGCGGGTGGCGCAGCGAGAACGGCTGGGCCATGCGCACCAGCGCGTCGTAGATGGCGCTGTCGCCGTGGGGGTGGAAGTGGCCCATCACGTGACCGGTGACGCGCGCGCACTTCATGTGGCTGCGATCGGGGCGGGCGCCGATGTCCTCCATGCCCCACAGGATCCGGCGGTGCACGGGCTTGAGGCCGTCGCGCGGCATCGGGCAGGGCCCGCTGCATGATGACCGACATGGCGTACTCGAGGAACGAGTTCTCCATCTCGTCCTGGATCTCGATGGGCTCGATGTCGTAGTGCTCGACGTCGGTGTCGCCGCCGTCGGAGGGGGGCGGTGGGGTCTGATCAGACACGGGCACACTCCGTCGCACGACAAATCACAGCGGGGTGATTCTAGCGCCGGGGGACCGACAGGCCCTCGGACACGGGCCTCTTCTCCCCAAAGCGTGCCGACAACCCCACGAAGCGCGCGCAAATCGTCCCGGATTCGGCGCTGAAGCGCCCGCTCGGGGCAAAGGAGCCGGATTTCGCGTGCTGACGGGTTCAGTCGACGCGCGTGCCTGGACACGGAGCGTGTCGTGCCGGAGCACTCCGGTCCCAGCCAGCCACCGCACCGCAGAGGTGCGGCCGACCCAAGGAGACCCCCCTTGCGAACACCTCTCCTCAGACTCCTCCGAACCGTTCTCGCCGCCCTCGGCGCCCTGACACTGGTCGTGTCCGGGGCCACCGTGGCCGGCGCCTCGCCGGTACAGGAGAACGGCGGAAGCAGCCAGACCACGTCGACCGAGACCATCTCGGCCAAGGCCATCAACGACCACGAGTGCGATTCGACCGAGTGGCACTTCGTGATCACCCAGGTGACACCGGAGAACGCCCCGGAAGCCATCACCGTGGACCTTCGTCACTCCGGCACCTGACCGTGACGGTCTCGTTGAGATGAAGGTGACGGCGGCGTGGCCGGGAAGACGCACTACACCCTGCCGGTCGACGACGCCGAAGACATCGACTGCCTCAGCGGTGCCACGGCGCCGCTGCCGTACGACGGCTGGACGGCGGAGGCCAACGGTCAGTTCAACCTCTCGCACGGGCCCTGTGGTGACCAGGAGGTGGTGACCAGGGGACACCGGTCGACGCCGGAGTCGTCGACGGTTGACTTCGTGTCGGTGTCGACGGTGTGCCCGGAGGAGTCCGACGGCACCCCGACGATCGAGTTCGATCTCGAGGGCTCGGTCGAGGACGGTGACGCCACGGTCGTGCTGCTCGACGGCGAGTCCGAGGTCGATTCGGTGACGGTCGCCTTTGCCGATGGCGAGGCCAGCGGTCAGTTCGACTACCCCGACGACGGTCACCGGTTCGCTGAGCGTGTCGATCGACTACGACGACACCACCGCGAGCCACGCCGTCGACGCCCCCGACTGCCAGACCACCGACGTCGGTGGCGACGAGAACACCGGCGACAACGGCGGTTCCACGGTGACCCCGACGCCGCAGGAGCAGCCCTCGACCACGCCCGAGGAGCAGCCCGTCGAGGTCGGCGGTGACGAGGTCGTGAACGAAGAGTCTCCGACGACCGAAGCGCCGACCACCGACGTCGAGAGCGAACAGGTCGTGAACGACACCGAGGGCGGCCAGCCCGTCGTGACGACGGCCACGCCGCAGCCCCGGCGTGAGACCGCCGTGCTCGGCGCCGAGGTGACTCGCAGCTCGCTGCCCCGGACGGGCACCAGCTCGACGATCGTGCTGGCCATCACCGGCGTCTTGCTGCTGGCGGCCGGGTTCGGTCTGCAACGGATCGGCAAGCTGGCATCCGTTCGCAGCTGAGCGAACGGCGCTGATCGCAGCGTCCAGAGGGGCCGCCCCCGGCCTGGGGTGGCTCCTCTGTCGCGCGCATGCCCGTGTGCGCCCGCCGGCCCTGCCGCGTGCTGTCGACAGCGGGGCACCGGGGTACGCTCGGCGCGGCACCGGGGGGCGGGCCCCGATTCCTACACTGGAGCGCGATGTCGACCGATTCCACTGGCCTGCGGCCGAACGCCGGCATCGACGGTGCCGAATCCGCCGGCCGGCGCCGCGAACGCGGCAGCGGACAGAACGGCACCGAGCGGCCATCGGCCACGCGCCGCAGCCGCCGGGTGCGCAAGGTCCGGCGCGTCCACCGGGTCGTCCGGCACCTCGACGTGTGGTCGGTCGCGAAGGTCGCCTCGATCTTCGCCGTCTGCGCCTACTTCGTGGGCATGGTCAGCGGCTACCTGCTGTGGCGGGCCGCCGACCGCGTCGGGACCATCGACGGCATCGAGGGGTTCTTCGAGGACTCGGGTGGCTACGACACCTTCCACCTGGCCGGCTCGGTCGTGTTCCGGTCGGCCGCGATCATCGGTCTCGTCCTGGCCGTGCTCGGCGTGTTCCTGGTCGTGCTCACCGCGTTGCTGTTCAACCTGATCAGCGATCTCACCGGCGGCGTGCGCATGACGGTCATCGACGAGGACCTCGTCGTGGCGCCCACGCCTCGCCGTCGCGACGTCACCGCACCCACCGATCGCGTCGATCCCACCGCGGTTCCCGGCACGGCGGCACCGCCGGCCTGAGCCGCCGTCCGGCTTGGTTCGGGCTGCGGGGGTTGCTGCTAGGTTGTCGAACCTCCCGGGGCTATAGCTCAGTTGGTTAGAGCGCACCCCTGATAAGGGTGAGGTCACAAGTTCGAATCTTGTTAGCCCCACGCGAACCCTCCGGCCCGGAGGGCCTCCGGGTTCGTTGACGGATGCTCCGCATCCGTCGCTACTGCACCCGTGCCCGGTCCAACGGGTGCCAATCCGCAGGGAGCACCACCCGTGATGACGCTGATCCGACGGGCTGTCGCCGCACTCGGTGTCGCCGCGCTCATCGCCGCCGGGCTGCGCATCCGTGGCACCGGCGGGATCCCCCCGCAGAGCGGTGGCTGGCGAGAGCTGCGCGGTCCCGAACTGCGGTGAGCGCCACCACGAAGCCCGTCGTGGGCGTGCATGGCATCGGGGCCACCGGCGCCCGCGCCGCCCGGCAACTCGCATCGGTCGACGACGTCGGCACCGTCGTGCTCGGCGGGCCCGGCGAGCGGCCGGCGGCGCTGCGACGCTCGCTCGGCGATGCTGCCCGGGTGGGTGACCCCTTCGACGCCGGTGCGTCGTTGATCGTGCTCGCCGGTCCCACCGGCACGCACCTACCGGCCGCGCAGCGCTGCATCGAGCGGGGCATCGACGTGGTCTCGGTCAGCGACGATCTCGGTGAGGTCGAGGGACTCCTCGGCCTCGACCAGCGGGCGCGCGCCGCCGGCGTGCGGGTCGTGGTCGGCGCCGGCTTCGCCCCCGGTCTGAGCTGCGTGCTCGCCCGTCACGTCGCCAGCTGGATGGACCGGGTCGACGAGATCCACCTCGCACGGTTCGGCACCGGTGGCCCGGCGTGCGCGCGCCAGCACCACGCCGCCCTCGCCGACCGGTCACTCGACTGGCGCGACGGCGAGTGGGTGAAGCGCACGAGCGGGTCGGGCCGCGAGCTCGTCGTCTTCCCCGATCCGGTCGGGTCGCTGGACTGCTACCGGGCGGCCTTGCCCGACGCCGCGCTGTTGCAGCCCGCCTTCCCCGGTGTGCAGCGCATCATGGCTCGTCAGGCCGCCAACCGGCGCCAGCGGCTCACCGCCTGGTTGCCCATGCTCCGCCGACCCCATCCCGAGGGCCGCATCGGCGCCGTGCGGGTCGAGGTCCGTGGCCACCGCGACGGCGAAGCGGTCACCGAGGTGGTCGGGGCCATCGATCGGCCGGCGGTCGCCGCCGGTGCCGTGGCAGGGCTGGCCGCCCGCTGGGCGCTGGCCGGCCGCTTCGAGCCCGGAGCCGCCGGCCTCGCCTCGCTGGTCGAACCGGTGGCCTTCCTGCACGAGCTCGTCGACCACGGCGTCCGGGCCGCCGTGTTCGTGGGCACGTGAGTCACAGACGCAGCGCCCGCCGGGCCAGACCCAACGGCATGGCGCCGGATGCGGCCACCGCGTCGTGGAAGCCCTTCAACGTGTTCGAAGGATCGGCGGCCAGGTAGTCGGCACGCAGGTCCTCGAGCACCAGGCAGCCGGTGAGGTACGACGCCGCCTGCGTGGGCCAGGCCGTGTACCGCAGGACCTCGGCCCGGGCGACCGATTCCTCCATCGCCGCCTTGTCCATCATCGTGCGCGTCGCCTCGTCGCGGTCCATCTCGCCCAGGTGCAGCGAGGTGTCCACCACGATGCGTGCGGCCCGGAAGATGCGGGCCTGGAGGAACCCCAGTCGCGCCCCCGGGTCTTCGAAGAACCCCTGCTCGTCCATCATCTTCTCGGCGTACAGGCCCCAGCCCTCGACGAAGTACGGCGTCGTGAGCACCCGCCGGATCGGCCGGGCGCCGTGGCTGAGCACGGCGAAGTGCCAGTGGTGGCCGGGGTAGGCCTCGTGGACGGTGATGGACGGCGCCAGCACGCGACTGTTGTCGCGCAGCCGCTCGTCGATCTGCTCGTCGGAGGCGTCGTCGGGCGGGTACGGCACGTTGAACCGGCCGCGCAGCGACTCGCGGAACGCAGGCGGCTGGATGTAGGAGGCGACGGCCAGCACCGGACGCTGGAACGGCGGTGACGGCACGACCTCGCACTCCTCGCCGTCGGGGAACGTGACCAGGTCGTGGTCGACCAGGAACTGCCGGGCCTCGGTGCACAGCGACTCGTACTCCGCTCGCATGCCCTCCGGATCGGCGGCGTGGTTCCCCTTCAGTCGTTGCAGCACCCCTGCCCAGTCGCCGTCGGAGGCTGGGTCGATGGCTCGAGCCAGGTCTCGCATCTCGGCGTCGAGCTCGTCGTAGGCGGCCTGGCCGCGCTCGCGCAGTGACCGGGCGTCGAAGGGCAGGGCCTCCCGCTCGCGCAGCAACGACGAGTACCGGTCCTCGCCGAGGGCGAACGACCCCGTGGCCCGGTCGGCGAGCTCGTCGAGGACGCCGGCGAAGTCCTGGTACGCCTCGGCGGCGATGGCCCCGGCCTCGGCCAGCCGGGTCTGCAGCGCGGCGTCGGTGACCTCGGCGGGCACCACGTCGCGGAAGTAGGCGACCCCGGCGTGGCACTGGCCGATGGCCCGTCGCAGCAGGGCGGCGTCGGCGAGCTCGGGATCGAGGTTGGCCTTGCCATGGGCGAGCACGCCGGGGATCTGGTCCATGCGCGACACGGCGGCATCGGTCAGCTCGGGGTCGTCCTCGAAGCGCCGCAGGAACAGCCCGAACACGCCGGACAGCCCGGCGCCGGCGTACAGGTCGGCGCTGCGGCGCCACTCGGACCAGTCGTGCAGCAGCTGGCGACCCCGGTGGGCGCTGATCACCAGATCGCGATCGATCCGCTCGTCGTGGTCCAGGGTGTCGTCGGGGATGGCGCGCAGCCGCTCGATCCAGCGATCGTCGCGCCGGGCGCGGTCCTCGAACGCCGCAGCCGAGTAGTCGCCCAGCTCGCCGCTGTGGCCCTCGATGCCGGCGCTGCTCGCCCCCGTGGGGTACAGCTCCCAGTGCTCGCGCAGGTACTCGTCGATGACGGCGTCGAAGTCGCTCATCCGACCGACGCTAGGTCCGGGCGGTCAATCGCCGCGGAGGAGCGCGAGGAGCTCGTCGTGGCCCTCGCCGTTGGTGGCCACGCCGGAGCCGTCGCGCGGGTCGTCGCTGCCCGACCAGCTGGTGAAGCGCCCACCGGCCTCGGAAAGGATGATCGGCATCGGCGCCAGGTCCCAGAGGGCGGCGGTGGGGTCGACCATGGCGTCGATGCGGCCGGTGGCGACCATGGCGTAGCCGAAGCCGTCGCCCCAGGTGCGCAGCGCCCAACCGGCTCGCTTGACGCGGATGAGCGTGTCGTCGTCCCAGCGGGTGAACCCCGAGGCCGTGAGGAACGGCGTGGCCGAACGGGGACCGACCCGGGCGGGGCGGTGCTCGCCGATGCGGTCGTCCTGGAAGGCGCCCAGGCCGCGACCGGCGTACACGCACTCGCCGGCGCCGGGCAGGTTGATGACGCCCAGGAGCCAGCCGTGCTCGTCCTCGACCGCCAGCAGGTTCGAGTACAGGGGGACGCCGCGCATGAAGGCCTTGGTCCCGTCGATGGGGTCGACGATCCAGCGGCGTCCGCTGGTGCCCTCGGTGGCGCCCTCCTCCTCGCCCAGGACGGCGTCGTCGGGGTGGGCGGCGGTCAGTTCGGCGCGCAGGTAGGACTCGGCGTCCTTGTCGGCCTCGGTGACCGGGGTGCCGTCGCCCTTGGCCTCGACGGCGAGGTCGTCGCTGCGGAACCGGCTCAGCGTGCGGCGGCCGGTCTCCTTGAGCAGGTCGACGGCCCACTGGAGCAGCTCGGGGTCGGCCGGGGGAGCGGTTGCGGGGGAGCTCACGGGTCGAGCTTGCCAGCCCGCCTGCCCGATCCTCAGATCCGCACCGTCCGCGACCACCACTCGAGCAGGTCGGGCTCGCCGAAGGCCTGCACGTCGACCGGCCGGCGGTTCCAGACCAGCAGCAGCAGGTCGGAGGCCGGTCCCCGGCCGGCCATGTCGCCCTTGCCGTGTTCGCGGGTGACGTCGACCCCGTCGGCGGTGAAGGTGAACATCCACTCGCCGGGTTCGTCGGTGGCGTGGAGGTGGACGGTCTCGCCGTTGCCCGTGATGCCCCGCCGCTTGGCGCTGGCGAGGAAGACCTCGGCGAACTCGTCGATGCCGTCGACGGCCAGAGCACCGTCGATCGCCGCCGGCTCCGTGTGCGTCGATTCGACGTCGAATCGGTGGATGGCCGTCTCCACCGTCATGCGGCGGAACCAGAAGCGAGCCGTCGGGGCGCCGGCCCAGTTCGGCCGGTGCTCGTCGGGGTCGACGGCGACCAGCTCGGCCAGCAGCTCGTCGGCCGAGAACGAGAACAGGTCGAGTGGCGAGGTGGCCTCGCCCGGCGGGTCGAAGGGCACCAGATCGGATCCCGGTTCGGCCCGCAGCTGGGCGGTGGCGAAGCGGAAGACGCCGGCGTGGTGCTCGAGCAGATCGGTGACCGTCCATCCCGGGCAGGCCTGCACCGGGGCCGACAGCGACTCGGGCGGCGTGGCCAGGATGGCGGCGACGTCGCGGCGCAGGTGCTCGAGGCAGGTGGCGGGTTCCATGGTCGGGACGGTATCGGCCGGCACCCGCGGCACCGTCGCCGACTATCCACAGGAACTCCACACCTGTGATTACATGGATGTGCTTTCGGCAGCGTCGCACCGGCCTCGGCGTCGGGTTGTCGTTCGACGGTCGCGCCTGCGAGACTGTTCCGCTGCCCGTACCGGCGCACGGCACCCAGTCGCACGGCGCCCCAGAAGGAACCTTTCTCATGTCGAAGATCTGCCAGGTCACCGGTCGCAAGCCCTCGTTCGGCAAGACCATCAGCCACTCGCACCGCCGCGGGAACCGTCGCTGGACCCCCAACATCCAGAAGCAGCGCTTCTGGGTCGAGTCCGAGAAGCGCTGGGTCACCCTCAACGTGTCGGCGAAGGGCATCAAGACGATCAACAAGAAGGGCATCGACGCCGTGCTGGCCGACATGCGCCGCCGAGGGGTGAAGCTCTGATGCCCAAGAACGACAAGCGACCGATCATCAAGCTCAAGAGCACGGGTGGCACCGGCTACACGTACGTGACCCGGAAGAACAAGACCAACACCCGCGAGCGGCTCGAGCTCATGAAGTACGACCCGGTGCTGCGCAAGCACGTCGCGTTCAAAGAAGAGCGCTGACACCGGCGAGAACCTCGTCATCACCGGCTTCGCCGCTGGGTAGAGCGCGTAGCACAGCCTCGCCCCCCACCCAGCGGATCGGAGCCCCTCGTGCAACTCCAGGTTCTCTTCACCCATCGTGAACCCGGTGCCCTCGTGATCGACGGCGTCCTGCACGCCGGCGACGAGCCGGGCCGCCCCGTCACCATCGTCGGCGCCCGCCCCGGCACCGGGATGCTGTCGCTCATCATCCCCGCCACGCTGGACAGCTGGGCCGAGGACCTCACCGTCGTCGACGTGCGCGACACCGGGCACGCGCTCGAGTTGCGCCACGACGACACCCGTGTGTCCATCCGGCCCGTCGACGCGGCAGCCTGACCTCGTGGCCGACGACGACCTCGTCGATGTCGTCGACGAGGACGACCGGGTCACCCGGCAGGTGACGCGGGCCGAGATGCGGGCCCACGGGTTGCGCCACCGGGCCGTCTACGTCGTGGTCCGCACCACCGACGACGGCGTCGTGGTGCACCGCCGAGCCGACTGGAAGGACATCTATCCCGGAGCGTGGGACGTGTGCTTCGGGGGTGTGCTCGACGCCGGCGAGGCCTGGGACGACGCCGCCCGGCGCGAGCTGGCCGAGGAGGCCGGCATCGAGGCCGAGCTGCGACCGCTGGCCACCGGGCACTACGACGACGGCGACACCGCGATCAACGGCCGGATCTACGAGTGCGTGCACGACGGGCCCTACCCCTGTCCCGACGGCGAGGTCGTCGAGACGAGGGTCGTTCCCCGAGCGGGCTTGACCGAGTTCCTTCGCGACCACCCGTACACGCCCGACTCGGCGCAGCTGGTGGTCCCGCTGCTGGCCAACCCCAGCTTCCCCGGGGGGACCTGACGGCGGCCCGCGGCGCCGTGTCGGTTGCCGAGGTGCCGGCCACGTGGTGCACTGCCGGTCGTGGAACCCGGCCTCCTCAGCATCGACGACCTCCGCTCGCTGGTGGGGTCCGGCGCCGTCGACACCGTCGTCTGCGCCTTCCCCGACCTCTACGGCCGACTGCTGGGCAAGCGGCTCGATGCCCACCACTACCTCGACACGGCAGCCACCGGCGGCACCCATGCCTGTGACTACCTGTTCACCGTCGACATGGAGATGGAACCGGTCGAGGGCTACGCCTTCGCCAACTGGGAGCGCGGCTACGGCGACGTCCACCTCGTGCCCGACCACACCACGCTGCGCCGGTGCACGTGGCTCGACCGCACGGCGCTGGTCCTGTGCGCGGTGGAGCTCAGCGACGCGCACGAACCCGTGCGGGTGGCACCTCGGTCGATCCTGGCCGAGCAGGTCGCCCGGCTCTCCGATGCCGGGTACCACGCCCTGGCCGCCAGCGAGCTCGAGTACTTCCTGTACCGGAACCGCTACCTGGACCTGGCCCGCGACGACTACCGCGACCTGAATCTGGCCGGCTGGTACATCGAGGACTACCACCTTCTCCAGGCCACCCGGACCGAGGACGTCAACGGCGCCTTCCGCCGGCACCTGGCCGCATCGGGTGTGCCCATCGAGTCGACCAAGGGTGAGGCCAGCCGGGGCCAGCACGAGATCAACATCCGCTATGCCGACGTCGACGTCATGGCCGATCGGCACGTGCTGGTGAAGCACGCGTGCAAGGAGATCGCCGATCAGCTCGGCTCGGCGGTCACGTTCATGGCCAAGCCCCAGGACGGCGAGGTCGGCTCGTCGTCGCACCTGCATGTCTCGCTGTGGCGCGGTGGCGTCAACCTGTTCGGGGTCGACGGTGTGGACGACACGTTCCGCCACTTCCTCGGCGGCTGGATGGCACACGCCGCCGAGCTGATGGTCTGCTACGCCCCCACCGTCAACAGCTACAAGCGCTACCAGGCCCAGTCCTGGGCACCGACCTCGCTCGCGTGGTCGCACGACAACCGCACCTGCGGGTTCCGCATCGTCGGCGGTGGAGCGTCGCGGCGGATCGAGTGCCGGCTTCCGGGCGCCGACGTGAACCCCTACCTGGCCTACGCAGCGGTTCTGGCCAGCGGACTGGACGGCATCGAGCGGGGAACCGAGCCACCGCCGGCGCTCGAGGGCGACGCCTACACCGCCGACCTCACCCCGCTGCCGCGCAGCCTGGCCGACGCGGTCGAGGCCTTCGACGGGTCGGCCTTCGCCCGCTCGGCCTTCGGCGACGACGTCGTCGACCACTACGTGCGCTTCTTCCGAGAAGAGGTGCGCCAGTACGACGCGGCGGTCACCGACTGGGAACGGCGTCGCTACTTCGAGCGCATCTGACCGCCGGAGAAATTCCTGCCGATCGCGATCGGATACCGGCAGGAATCCACGGCGATTTCGCGGGTGGCCTAGCGTCACCTCTTCATGAAGCTGCAGTGGAAGGTCGCCATCGTCACCGGTGCCGGCGCCGGCATCGGCGCCCACGCCGCCCGCCTGTTCGCCGAGGAGGGGGCCACGGTCGTGTGCGTCGACCGCGACCACCACGGCGCCAACGCGGTGGTGAACGAGATCACGGTGGCCGGCGGCCGGGGGTTGGCGCTGACCGCCGATGTGTCGTCGGAGGAGGAGGTGCGCGGCGTGGTGGACCGGACCGTGGAGGAGTTCGGTCGTCTCGACGTGCTGTTCAACAACGCCGGGGTCATGCTCGCCGACGACGGCGACGCCGAGACCACCACCGAGGACGTGTGGGACCGCACCTTCGCCGTCAACGTCAAGGGCGTGTGGCTGGGCTGCAAGTACGGCATCCCCGCCATCCGCGACACCGGCGGCGGCTCGATCATCAACACGGCGTCGTTCGTGGCGTTGATGGGAGCGGCCACGCCGCAGCTCGCGTACACCGCGTCGAAGGGGGCGGTGCTGTCCATGACGCGCGAGCTCGCCGTCCTCCACGCCCGGGAGAACATCCGGGTGAACGCCCTGTGCCCGGGTCCGCTGCGCACCAAGCTGCTGATGGACTTCCTCGACACCGAGGAGAAGAAGCAGCGCCGGCTGGTGCACGTGCCGATGGGCCGCTTCGGCGAGGCCGAGGAGATGGCCAAGGCGGCGCTGTTCCTGGCCACCGACGACTCGTCGTACCTCACCGGCGCCACCTTCACCGTGGACGGCGGCATCACCGCCGCCTACGTCACCCCCGAATGAAGGTGGAGGACGAGGTAGCGATGACATGGCTCGACGGTGTGCGCGTCCTCGATCTGACGCAGTACCTGGCCGGCCCGGCGTGTACGCGCCTGCTGGCCGAGATGGGGGCCGAGGTGATCAAGGTCGAGGCCGCTCCGTACGGAGACCCGAGCCGGGCGTTCACGCCCCGCCGCAACCGCCGGGCCGGGTTCTTCGTGCAGCAGCACCGCGGCAAGCAGAGCGTCTGCCTCGACCTGCGCACCGACGACGGTGTCCGCATCGTGCGGGAGCTGGCCGACCACGTCGACGTCGTGGTCGAGAACTTCAGCCCCGGGGTGATGGACCGCAAGGGCTGGGGCTACGACGAACTGTCGTCCACCAACCCCGGGCTGATCATGGCGTCGGTCTCGGGCTTCGGCCAGACCGGTCCGCTGCGCGACAAACCGGCGTTCGACTTCGTCGCCCAGGCCTACGGCGGCATCATGCACATGACCGGCGACCCCGACGGACCGCCGCTGTTCGTGGGCATCGGCCTGGCCGACAGCATCGCCGGCGTCCACGCCTTCGCCGCCATCGGCTACGCGCTGTTCCGGCGGTCGATGACGGGGGAGGGCACACACATCGACGCCTCCATGGTCGACTCGCTGGTCCACCTGCACGAGACCTCGATCTACGCACCGTCGATCACCCGCGACACCGACGATCCCTATGTCCCGCTGCGGGCGGGGCGCGACTACCAGCCCTCCGCTCCGGGCAGCTCGTTCCGCGGTCCCGAGGGCTGGATCGTCGTGTTCTGCACCCAGGGCCAGATCCAGGGACTGTGGGACGCGCTCGGGCATCCGGAGTTCGGCCGATCTGCCGAGGAGGGAGGCGACGAGCGATTCCGCAACAACGACGGTCGCCTCGCCCACCGGGCCGAGCTCACGGCGATCATCGAGCGCTGGATGGCCGGCTTCGACACCGACGACGACGTGATCGCCGCCCTGGACGCGCACCGGGTGCCGTGCTCGAAGGTCCTGTCGCCGGCCGAGTTCCGCGACCAGCCCCACCTGGTCGAGCGGGGGATGATCCGGACCGTCGACGACCGCATCGCCGGACCCGTCGACGTGCCTGGCTTCCCGCTGGCGTTCGACGACCAGCGCCCGGCACCCGACACCGGCGCGCCGCTGCTGGGAGAGCACAACCGGTCGGTGCTCACCGGTCTGCTCGGGTACGACGACGAGCGGATCGACGCGCTCGAGGCCGCCGGCGTGCTCGCATCGAAGCCCCGCTGACCGGAGCCGCTCAGGTGTCGGTGGGGTCGGCGCGGATGCCCCGCAGCGCCTCGCGCCACGGCACGCGGGCCCCGGTGCGCAGCAGGTTCCGGCGGTAGATCGCCCCGCCGATCTGGGTGAGGGCGGCGATGGTGGCCACCGTGAGCACGGCGCCGGCCACGACCTCGATCACCGGTGGGTCGCCGGCGGCCATGCGCACCGGCATGGCCAGCGGCGCGGTGAGCGGGAAGATCGACAGCACCCGCCCGACCGTGCTGTCGGGGTTGTCGGCGATGCTCAGGCTGGCGATGTAGGCAGCGAGGAACGGCAGAGCCAGTGGTGCGGTGGCCGCCTGGGCGTCCTCCTGGCGGGACACCAGCGATCCGGCGGTGGCGAACCCGGTGGCGTAGAGCAGGAAGCCGAGCACGAACCAGAACAGCAGGATCGCCACCTGGGCCACCCCGATCTGGGGCACGTCGGCGCCCTCGACCGTCATCGACGCCACCAGCGCGACCGTGGCGACCACCGCGGCCTGGAGCAGGCCGACCACGCCGATGCCCACCGTCTTGCCGGCCAGCAGCTGGCTGGCCCGGATGTGGGTGAGCACGATCTCGACGACGCGGCTGGACTTCTCCTCGATGACGCCCTGCAGCACGGCGGCGCCGTGGAACTGGATGGCCAGGAACAGCAGCACGACGCCGATGAAGGCGGTGGCGACCTTCTGGCTGCGATCAGGGTCGGGCGGCTCGATGGTGGTCGTGCGCAGCTCGACCGGCTGCAGCAGCGTGCTGGCGTCCGCCGGTGCGATGCCCAGGTCGTGACTGCGTTGCTCGATGGCGACGGCCTGGACGCCGGCTCGGACGACCGCGGCCTGGGTCTCGTCGACCCGTTCGTTCCAGAGCGCCTCGTCGCTCGACAGGAGGCCGACGTCGGCGTCGCCGTCGGCCACCAGCTGGCGAACGTCGTCGGTGGTGACGAGCTCGACCTCGACGTCGAGAGCGGAAGCGACGGATTCGGCACCGGAGGTGAACGTGGACCCGACCGTGTCGGGCGGCACGGCGATGGTGACCGTGCTGGGACCCTGGTCGCCGAACACGGCCGGCGCCACGATCAGCAGCGCCACGGCGGCGCTGACCAGGGCCGTCGAGATGCGGAACGCCTTGGTGCGGGTCCGCGTGCGTATCTCGCGCCAGGCGACCAGGCGGATGGCGTCGCCCGCTCTCACGACACGGCCCTCACGAGACGAGCTCGCGGAAGAGGTCGGACAGATCGGGTGGTGCGTAGCTGAAGGCCTCGACGGCACCGTGGGCGCGCGCCTCGGCCAGGGCCTGGTCGACGCCGACGTCGCGGTCGACGAGGAGCTCGATGCGGCGACCGTCGGAGGCGACCAGCGTCCCCGTTTCCCCGCCCCACTGCACGGGCTCGGTGAAGGTGATGTGCACCGTGCGATGCGGTGATCGGGCCCGCAGCTCGGCCACGTCGCCGGCGGCGACGCAGCGGCCGTCGGCGACGATGACGGCGTCCTGGCACAGCTCCTCGACCAGCTCGAGCTGGTGGCTGGAGAACAGGACCACGACGCCCCGGGCTGCCACCTCGCGGAGGAGGTCGGCCATGGTGACCAGCGCCAGGGGGTCGAGTCCGGAGAACGGCTCGTCGAGCAGCAGCAGATCGGGGTCGTGGACCAGAGCTACGGCCAGCTGGACGCGCTGCTGGTTGCCGTGGCTGAGGGTCTGCACGTCGTCGTCGAGGCGGTCGCCGAGGCCGACCCGCTCGAGCCAGCTGCGCGCTGCGGTCTGGGCGGCCTCGGCGTCCATGCCGGCCAGTTGGCCGAAGTAGGTGACCTGCTCGAGCACCCCCCAGCGCAGGTACAGCCCGCGCTCCTCGGGCATGTAGCCGATGCGCCGGCGCCGCTCGTCGTCGATGGCCGCGCCGTCCCAGCGGACCCGACCTCGCTGGGGATCGATCAGACCGACGATGGTGCGCATCGTCGTCGTCTTGCCCGAGCCGTTGGGGCCGACGAATCCGACCAGCCGCCCGGCCGGCACCTGGAACGTCATGCCGTCGAGGGCCCGCACGTCGCCGAAGCGCACCGCGAGGTCCTCGATCTCCAACATCCGCGCCACCTTGGCACAGGCCCGGTTGCCGAGCGGGCCGCGATGGGCTCTACTGCCGCCATGGCCAGGGGACAGCACGTGAGCATCGATGAAGGCGTGGTCTACGGACAGGGGGCGAGCGCCGACGGCACCATCCGTGATCTGCGCTGCGACGTGTACCGGCCCGACGGCCCCGACGAACCCAAACCGGCCGTCCTGCTCATCCACGGCGGCGGCTGGCGGCAGGGCGACCGCACCCAGCTCAAGGGCTACGGCGTGCTCATCGGTCGCGAGGGCTACGTGTGCGTGGCGCCCGAGTACCGCCTGGTGCCCGAGGCGCCGTGGCCGGCGCAGCTCGACGACGTCCGCGTCGCCCTGCAATGGCTCGTCGACCACGCCGACGAGCTGGGCGTCGACCGCGATCGCATCGCCGTCGAGGGCAACTCCGCCGGTGCTCACCTGGCGTTGCTGCTCGCCGCCGACAAGGACCTGCCGATCCGGGCCTGCATCGCCGTGTACCCGCCCACGCTGCTCAGCCACGGCGAGCTCGAGCACGGGTCGGTGCCGCTGCTGGCCCTGGCCGACGACGGTGGATCGCCCGAGCTGGCCCACGCGGCCAGCCCGCTGCGCCACATCACACCGTCGTTCCCGCCGACGCAGCTGATCCACGGCAACGCCGACGAGCTGGTGCCGGTCGCCGCCAGCTTCCTGCTCTACGAGGAGCTCGTGCGCCATGGCGTGCCCGTCGACCTGCACGTGCACGCCGAGCAGCCCCACGCCTTCGACGCCGAACCGCTGCTCGGCCGACTCAGCGCCGCCGAGATGCTGGCCTTCCTCGAGCGCTACCTGTAGGCGCCGGCGACCGCCTCGCTCTCGTGTGTGGTCCCATTCGCATCCGGCGGCGCCGGCCTGGGTACGGTCGCTGCCGATGGGCACCATCACCGTCAGACGGCCGCGGTTCGACCTGAGCGACCTGCCCCGCTGGTGGGTGGGCGGAAGTCGTCTCGGCACCTGGTTCGGCGACGCCGGCCACGTGTTCATCCCGCTCGGCGAGCAGTTCTTCATCGATGCCGTCAAGGCGTTCCGCGACCGCATCGACGACCCCGACCTGCGCCGCCAGGTGGCATCGTTCATCGGTCAGGAGGCGGTGCACGCCCGCGTGCACGAGTCGGTGTGGGACGAGCTGCGCCGTCAGGGCGTGCCCATCGACGCCTACGTCCGGGCGATCGAGGCGTTGCGCGCCGCCCTCGACCCGCTCGTGCCCGGCGAGCTCCAGCTGTCGATCACCGCGGCGCTCGAGCACTACACGGCGGCGTTCGGCCGGGCGTTCCTCGAGGAGGACCTGACCGGCGTGCTCCCCGAAGAGATGTCGGCGCTGCTCGCCTGGCACGGCGCCGAAGAGCTCGAGCACCGCAGCGTCGCCTTCGACGTGTTGTCCCAGATCGACGACGACCAGGCGCTCCGGCTGGCCGGTCTCGTGCTCGGTACCGCCCTCATCCTGGTCGTGCCCGCCGCCGGCGTCGCCCTGTTCGCCGCCGCCGAGGCGATCCGTCGCCCGCTGGCGCTGCGTCCCCGTCGACCGAACGTCGATCTGGTGGCCATGTCCACCCGCTTCCTCGCCAACATCGGCCAGGAGGTCGCCCGCTACGTGGCGCCGGACTTCCGTCCCGGCGACCAGGAGCTGCCGGCCGCCTACGACGACTGGCTCGCCGCCCAGCCGGCCTGAACGTCTCGTCCGGCCGCCGCCCGCAGCAGTTCGTCGAACCCCCACCCGTCGTTGACGCCGAGCACGCGGTCGCTGTGCTCGCACCGCGCCAGGTAGGCCAGCGTGAGGACCTGGGCGGCGCACAGCTCGGCCCGTTCGGCGGCGGTGAAGTCGGTGTCCCGCTGGCGCTCGTAGTCGCGGACGAACGCATCCATCTGGGCGACGTCGGGGAGCGCTCGATGGCCCCACTCCCACGCCAGGCACCACGTGGTGGAAGCCTCGCCGACCAAACCGGCCTCGCTGCCGATGGCCAGGCTGTCCCAGTCGTAGATCGCCGTCAGGGTGCCGCCGGAGACGACCACGTTGGCGCTGCGCCAGTCCACGTGGCCGACCACGTCGGGCTGGGTCCCGATCCGCTGCCGGGCGCGGCGGGCCAGGTCGTCGATCCACTCCGCTCCCGCAGCGGTGGCGGCGAAGTCGAAGCGCAGGTCGTGGGGCTCGGGGTAGAGGCCGTCGTCGGTGTCCCACGCCCGGGCGAGGTCGGCGTCGCCGAAGGACCGGGCCGCCTCGATGAAGCGGTGGAGCCCCTCGGCGAGCGTCCGCCGGGTCGTCTCGGCGGCCGGGTGGTCCGGATGGCCACCGTCGAGCCACCGCTCGACCGTGACCACGGCGTCGCCGCAGTCGGTGGCGTCGACGAGCACCTCGGGGCAGGGGAGTCCGGCTCGACGCAGGTGCTCCTGGATGCGGCAGCGCTCCTCGAGGCAGGTGGCCCGTTCGGGACGGTGCAGCTTGACCGCCACCCGGTCGCCGCCGCTCAGCTGCAGCCCGACGACGATGCCGACGGACTCGTGGTAGTGGAGCCCGCACCGCACGCTGTCGCGCAGCAGGGCACGCACGAGCACGTCGACGGCGACGCTCATCTCCTCGGGGTCGTCGGTACCCAGCAGTCGGCGGGCCAGCCGATGGTCCCAGTCCGGATCGACCTGCTCGACGAGCAGGGTGCGGAGATCCACGGGGCGCGACGTTACGCCAGTCGTCGACTGGCCGTCCGGGACGGCGGGTACGGATCGCGTGTCCACCGACGCAGACCGAACGGAGCCCTCGTGTCCCCGATCGCATCCGTGCACGCCCCGATGCTCGACGACCTGTCCGACTTCGACGCACCCGTCGCCACCGTCGTGGTGGCGGCGCCCAACGCCGGCGAGAACGCGCGCGATCAGGTCGAGATCAGGGTCAAGGACGTGGCCAGCCGCCTCGAGGCGGACGGCGCACCGCAGGCGTTGATCGAGGAGGTCACGTCGACGTTGCGCAGCACCCTCGACGGTGCCCCCAGCGGCATGTGGGTCGGCATCGTCGCCGACAACGGCGGCGCCACCGTCGTGCCCGTGGTCGACGTGCCGGCCGAGGTCGTGTCCGTCGGCTCGCTGCCCCGCTTCGTGCCCTTCGTCCACGACCGGTTCGAGCATCGTCCGCACCTGGTGGTGCGCTGCGACCGCACCGGGGCCGACATCGCCCGTGTGTACCGCGACCACCGAGCCGAGCGCGCCGTGCACGGCGACGAGCAGCACGTGCAGAAGGTCCATCAGGGCGGTTGGTCGCAGGCGCGCCTCCAGCGCCACAGCGAACACACCTGGGACCAGAACGCCCAGGAGATCGTCGATGCCGTCGTCCGCGACGCCGGGGCCATCGACGCCGCACTGATCGTGGTCACCGGCGACGGCCGGGCCGTGCAGCTGGTCGAGCAGCACCTGCCCGAGTCGTGGACCGACCGCCTGGTCACCGACGACACCGAGCCCACCGACCCCGAGGGCGACGAGCTCGTCTTCGAGCGGGCCGGCACCCTCGTCCGCGACCGCGCTGCCCACGAGCTGGTGGAGCTGCTGCAGCGCTTCGCCGAGGGTCGCGGGCGTGGCGACCTGGGCACCGACGACGTGGACGAGGTGCTCTCGGCGCTCCGCCGCGGTGCCGTCGACACGCTGCTGGTGGCCGAGGACGTCGACGACGAGGTCTTCGTCGCCGCCGACGACCACCGTGAGGTGGCCCGCGACCGCCAGCTTCTCGCCGATGCCGGCTTCGAGGACATCATCGGTGCCCGGCTCACCGACGCCGCCGTCGCCGCGGCGGTCGCCGGCGGCGCCGCCGTCGTCGTGGTCCCCGAGCACGGTCCCGATTCCCCCAAGGGCCCGCTCGGCGCGCTCCTGCGCTACTGACCCGCCGGCGCCCCCGCCCCGCCCGGGGCCGCCGTCATCGCACCGGGCTGGCTACGGTCCACGGCCATGAGCTCGCTGTATCCGTACGTCGACCGCTACCCCGTGAACCGTGGCCTGCCCGACCAGGGCCGGAGCCGCCAGTCGATCCTCGACGAGCTGCGCCAGCTGGCCGCCGAGGAGGACGCCTCCTGGGAGACCGGCAAGTGCTCGGGCTCGATGTACTGCGGCGACCACGAGCACTACGGGTTCCTCAACGAGGTGTTCGGGCTCTTCAGCCACATGAACATCCTCCAGCGCGACATGTGCCCGTCGGCCACCCGGTTCGAGGGCGAGATCATCGCCATGGCGCTCGACCTGATGCATGCCGACGCGGCGCGCGACGCCGGCCACGAGACCGTCGGCATGGTGACCTCGGGCGGCAGCGGCTCGATCATGCACGCCATGCTCGCCTACCGCGACCACGCCCGGCAGACGCGCGGCATCACCAACCCCAACGTGGTCAAGCCCGAGACCAGCCACCCGGCGTTCGACAAGGGCTGCCACCTGTTCGGCATCGAGGCCCGCAACGTCCCCGTCGACCCCGACACCACCGTGGTCCGGCCCGAGGTCGTCGCCGAGCAGATCGACGAGAACACGGTCGCCATCATCGGGTCGGCCTGCAACTACGGGTACGGCACGGTCGACCCCATCCCCGCGCTGTCCGAGCTGGCGCTGGAGCGCGGCGTGGGCCTCCACGTCGACGGCTGCCTCGGCGGGTTCATCCTGCCTTTCGGCCAGGAGCTGGGGTACGAGCAGATCCCGGTGTTCGACTTCCGGCTGCCCGGCGTCACGTCGATCTCCGCCGACACCCACAAGTACGGCTACGCCCTCAAGGGCACATCGACGCTGCTGTTCCGCGACAAGGAGCTGCGCAACAGCCAGTACTTCTTCCGCACCGACTGGACCGGCGGCAAGTACTGCTCGCCGGGCATGGAGGGCTCGCGCAGCGGCGGGCTGCTGGCCGCCACCTGGGCGTCGATGGTCAGCCTCGGACACGACGGCTACCTGGGCTACGCCCGCCAGATCTTCGACACGGCCGACGCCATGAAGGACGCCGTGCGCTCGCACCCCGAGTTGCGGATCATGGGCGACCCCACGTTCTGCTTCAGCTTCACCAACGACCCGAGCAGCGGCGTCGAGTTCGACATCTACCACGTCAACGACTTCATGAAGCTGCGTGGCTGGCGCTTCAACGGCCAGCAGTACCCCAACGCCATCCACATGGCGGTGACCCGCCCGCAGACCCAACCCGGCGTGGTCGAGGCCTTCGCCGCGGACCTCGACGAGGCGGTGGCCTACGCCGTCGAGCACAAGGACGAGGCGCCCAAGTCGGCCGCCGTCTACGGCGGCGTGGTCGGCGGCATGACCGAGGAAGCCGACGAGTTCATCCGGACCCTGATGGCCGACATGATGGACAAGCACCAAGGAACTCCGCCGGTGGGGTGACCGGTCGCCTGGCGGCTCCCTCCGGGCTGATCCGGGTATGAGTGGAACCATGCCGCAGAGCGTGAACCCCGCCACGGGCGACGTCGTCGCCACGTACGACCCGCACAGCCCCGACGAGGTGAACGCCGCCATCGAGCGGGCGGCCGAGTGCCAGCGCCAGTGGCGGCGGACGAGCTTCGACGACCGGGCGGCCGTCCTGCGCGGCGTCGCCGACCAGCTCGACGCCCGGCGCGACGAGCTGGCCACCCTCATGGCCGACGAGATGGGCAAGCCGGTGACGGCGGGGCGCGGCGAGGCCGAGAAGTGCGCGTGGGTCTGCCGCTACTACGCCGACAACGCCGCCCAGCACCTGGCCGACGTCCCCATCGAGGCCGACCGCCAGCGCTCCTACATCCACTACGAGCCGCTCGGTGTGGTGCTGGCCGTGATGCCGTGGAACTTCCCGCTGTGGCAGGTCTTCCGCTTCGCCGCCCCGGCGCTGATGGCCGGCAACGGCGGTCTGTTGAAGCACGCGTCCAACGTCACCGGCTGCTCGCTGGCCATCGAGGAGATGATCGTGGCCGGCGGCGCACCGGAGGGCTTGTTCCGCAGCCTGGTGATCGGCTCCGACGCCGTGGCCGACGTGCTGGGGCACGACCTGGTGCGGGCGGCGACGCTCACCGGCAGCGTCCCCGCCGGCGCCTCCGTGGCCGCCGCCGCCGGAAGCCACCTGAAGAAGACGGTGCTCGAACTGGGCGGCAGCGACCCCTACGTCGTGCTGGCCGACGCCGACGTCGAGGCTGCGGCGAAGACGTGCGCCACCAGCCGGCTCATCAACTCGGGCCAGTCGTGCATCGCCGCCAAGCGGTTCGTGGTGGTCGACGAGGTCCACGACGAGTTCGTCGAGGCGTTCGTGGCCGAGATGGCGGCGGCCAAGGTCGGCGACCCTCACGACGGCGACACCACCGTCGGACCCCAGGCGCAGGAGTCGCTGCGCGACGAGCTCCACGACCAGGTGCAGCGCTCGATCGGCGAGGGCGCCTCGCTGGTGCTCGGCGGCCAGCTGCCCACCGGCCCCGGGGCGTGGTACCCACCGACCGTGCTCGTCGACGTGCGCCCCGAGATGGTCGCCGGCACCGAGGAGCTCTTCGGCCCGGTGGCCGCCGTCATGCGGGCCAGCGACGAGGCCGACGCCATCCGCATCGCCAACGCCAGCCGCTTCGGGCTGGGAGCCGCCGTGTTCACCCGCGACCTGGAACGGGGCGAGCGCATCGCCGCCGACGAGCTCGAGGCCGGCTGCTGCTTCGTGAACGACTTCGTCGCCTCCGACCCGCGCCTGCCCTTCGGCGGCATCAAGGACTCGGGCTACGGCCGCGAGCTCAGCCACCTGGGCATCCAGGAGTTCGTCAACGCCAAGACCGTCGTCGTCGGCCCCAAGCGGTAGCCCACCCGAGAATTTCGTTTCCTGGTCAGGGCAGTCCTGACCAACTGACGAAATTCCCTGTGATGAGATGGCGGGCGTGATCCCCTGTGCGCTGGGCATCGACGCCGGCACGACGAACGTCAAGGCGGTGCTCGTCGGCGTCGACGGCACCGTGTACGCGGCCGCCAGCCGCAACGTGATCGCCCACGTCGACGGCGAGGTGGCCGAGCTCGACGCCGAGGCGCTGTGGCAGGCGGCGGTCGACACCCTGCGCGAGTGCGTGGCCGCGGCGCCGGACGCCGCGAGGGCGGTGGTCGCCGTGGGCGTCGACAGCCAGTACTCCTCGATCGTGCCGGTCGATGTCGACGGCAAGCCGGTCGCACCGATGCGCCTGTGGTCCGACCGTCGGGGCACCGCACCCAGCCGCGCCGTCCTGCGTTCCCACGAGGACGCCTTCCTCGGCTTCGTCGAGCGGCACGGCATCCCCCCGGTTGGGGGCGGGCTCAGCCTCGGCCACATCCTCCACCTGCAGCACGAGTGCCCCGACGTCCATGAGGCGACGGCGGCCTACCTCGAGCCGATGGACTACCTCAACGCCCGCCTCACCGGCCGGCTGGCGGCGAACCAGGCGACGATGTTCATGAGCCAGCTGGTCGACAACCGCTCACTCGGCCAGACCGTCTACGACGAGGCGCTGCTCAGCTGGTCGGGCGTCGACGCGTCGCGCCTTCCCGAGCTGCTGCCGCTCGACGCACCCGTCGGTCGCCTCCGCGACGACGTCGCCGACATCCTCGGGCTTCCCTCCACCACCCTCGTGCACGCCGCCGTCAACGACACCCAGGCCGGGTCAGTGGCGACCGATGCCTTCCGGTCCGGCCGTGCTGGCCTGTCGATCGGGACCACCAGCGTGCTGGTGGACACCATCGCCACCAAGGAGGTCGACCTCGACCACGACGTGCTCTCGTGCCCCGGTCCGTTCACCGACCAGTACCTGGTGTTCGCCGAGAACGGCCTCGGCGGCAAGCCGCTCGAGCACGTGCTCGACAACGTCGTGCACACGGGTGGCTTCCACACGCTCGACGAGGTGCTGGCCGGCGTGCCGGCAGGAAGCGGCGGCGTGCTGTTCCTTCCCTGGCTTCACGGCTCGATGGCCCCGGTCAACGACCGACGGATGCGCGGCGGGTACGTGAACATGAGCCTGGAGACGGGTCGCGCCGAACTGGTGCGGGCGACATGCGAGGGCGTGGCCCACAACCTGGCGTGGTTGCTGCCCCATGTCGAGTCCCTCACCGGCCGCCCCATCACCGACCTGGTGTTCGTGGGCGGCGCCGCCCGTTCGGCCGGCTGGGCGCAGATCGTGGCCGACGTCCTCGACCGGCCCGTCCAGGTGCCCGACCGGCCCGAGGTGGCGATCGCCCGGGCGACCGCGCTGCTGGCGCTGCACCGCCACGGCGAGCTCGACCGGCGCGAGCTGTCGGCGCTGGCGTCCGAGGGGGCGGTGTTCGAGTCCGGCGCCGCCGACCACGCCGTCTATGCCCGCCACCAACCGCAGTTCGAGGCGGTGTTCGAGGCGCTACGGCCGATCAGCGCCGCCCTCAACGGCTGAGTCGAGGCGGCCGGCCGGTACGCAGCGGCTGCCAGAACCGGGAGGGGGTCAGCGGACGTCGTCGCCGATGGGCACGTCGTCGACGATCTGGTCGAGGTACTCGCTCATGCCGATGCCCCGCTGGCCGTCGCACTCGTAGCGGGTCATGGCCTCGGTGATGCGGGTGAGCAGCTCGTTGCCCTCGGGGTCCTGCCGGCGGTTGCGCAGCGGGATGAGCGAGATGACCTCGCCGGAGACGTCGTAGCTCTTGTGGTCGGTCTCGACGTGGCAGCGCATGGACGTCTGGTACGTGTCGGCGTCCCAGTCGGACTCGATGGTGCAGTTGCGGATGAGGTGGTACTCGTCGCCCTCGAGCACCATGCCGCCCGGCTTGCCGGCCACGATCGAGATCATCATGGCGAAGTCCTTGGAGAACGTCAGCGGCAGCCAGCGGTACCAGGTGATGGCCTGCCAGTGGCGCGGTCCCCACGACTTGTCGCGCAGGCCGAGCCCGTCGAGGTCGATGGTCTCCTCGCCGACCCGGATGGTGCCCCGCACCGCGCAGTGCTGCTCGTAGTGCGCCTTGGCGAAGGACGTCTCGGGATCGATCTCGATCTCGGTGCCGTCCTCGTACTGCGGCTTGCCGCCGTACATGGGGGAGACGCCGGTGTAGTCGAGGTCGACCTCGCACTCGACCCACGGATTGGTCTTGAATGCCGTGCGGGGGTCGGCCATCTGGCGGGGCTCGTCGAGCAGGCAGATCTTGCCCTGGTAGCGCACCTTCAGGTGTGTGAACGGCTCGACCACCTCGATGGACAGGCCGCCGGCGTCCATCTTGTCGTTGGTCTCGATCTGAGGACGGCCGTAGACGAAGCCGACCCGACGCTTCCCGTCCTTGGCGGGCAGGTAGACGCACACCGTCATCTCGGCGTAGCCCTCGTTGACCCGGTTGCCGAGCCGGAACCACCCGCCTGCCTCCTGATCGACGTCGAAGGCGTTGAGGTACATCGACTCGTTGTAGTTCGTGGCCTCGTCGGGCTCGTGCGTGTACTCGTCCTCGGGCTCGAGGACGGTCACGATCTTCTTGCCGGGCGTGGTGTCGGCCATGGGGTCCCCCTCGGGTGCCAGGTGCTGGGCTCAAGGTAGCCGGTCTCTTGACCGACCGGTCAAGAAGCCCTCGCAGCCCTACGATGCGTCCATGCCTGGGGGGACGGTCGACCGCCGCGTGATCGCCGTGGCCGTTGCCATCCCCGCCATCATCCTCGGCGTGGTGCTGTTCGCGCAGGCAACCGGAGGGGACGACGACGAGTCGGTGACCGTCGATCCGTCCACCACGGTGAGCACGGACACGACCGGCACGGCGTCGCCGGTCGCCGTCGACCGGGCGTGGGACGATGCGCTCGCCGATGCCCTGGAACCGCTTGGTCGTGCCATTCCCGACCTCGCCGACGCTGTCACCGGTTGGGAGGCGGGAGACCGCAGCGACGCCGACCTGCGCGCGGAGCTCGACCGGCTCGGCCCGATGTTCGGCGCCGTCGAGCATGCCACCCAGCGCTTGCCTGCCCACCCCGGGGACCGCCTGGCGACGCCGCTCATCCGATCGATGGCCCGGCTCTACGTCCTGTCGGTCGATGCCCACGAGCTGTCGTTGGCGGTGGCCGACCATGCGGCGGCCACCCAGTACGGCCGACTGGGCCGGCGCCTGCGGATCCTCGGCGACCGCGTCTTCGATCGTGCCCGTGAGCGCACGGCCGCTCCGTTCGATCCCGGGGACGCCGTTGACCTCCACCTCCCCGCCGAGGTGCCCGACTGGACGCGGCTGGGCCTGGCGGTCGGCCCACCGCTGGTGCCCGCCGACACGAACGTCGACGACGAGCCGCTCGAGCGAGAAGACGAACGGGCGTCGCTGCCCGAGTCGGAGTGGCGGGACGCGGTCGAGGAGCTCGACGCGCCGACGGCTGAAGCGGTCGCCGCCGCGCTCGATGCCGGGGAGGTCGACCAGCTCGGTCGGCTGGCCGGCCGGCTGATCGACGCCGCCGAATCCCTGCGAGTAGTTCCCGTGCCGGAGGGCGACCGCGGCCGCGCCGACCGGCTCGGACTGGCGTGGCTGCTGCGCGCCGACGTGGCCCGGGCCGGTCAGCTGGCGATGCTGGGCGACGCCGGTGGCGACGGTGAGGCGATGGCGCTCGCCGGAGCGGTGCTCGAGGTGGCCGAGACGGGCGCGCTCACCGGCGGATGACCTGTGACGCCCGGGCTGCCAGTTTCCGGATCAGTGCGTGGCGAGGCGCTTCCGGAGGGCGACCAGGTCGTCGATGCGGGCGTCGACTGCGGCCAACACGGCGTCGCGGTGGGCGTGTTCGACCTCGTGCCGGCGCAGGCCGTGCAGCTCCTCGAGGTTGAAGGCTGCCACCTGGGCGGCGGCCTCGTCGTCGCCCAGGTCATCCCAGCCGTCGGGTACCGGATCGACGGTCGGGCCCGCCACCGGCATGGCGAACACCGGTGGCATGGCGCCGGTCGCGGTGGCGACCGCCTCGGTCGGGCGGCCGTTGTCGGCGTAGGCGTTGGGCCAGCCTGGCTGGCGGGCCTGGTTGCCGCCCAGGCCCTGGACCGTGGCGCCGGCGGCGGCCGCTTCGCTGCGGTACCGGACGAACGACGCCCACAGGACACCGGCGGCCACCAGGGTCAACAGGATGCTGACGACCAGCGGCGGCACCGACGACGACACGATGCCGATGCCGAGCGCGACGGCGGCCACGACGAGCAGGGCGATGGACACGAAGATCATGATGCGACTCCTTCTTCCTGCGCGAGCACGGCTACAGGCACAGCTTCTCGGTCTGGAACACCCACCGCTTCTCCTTCGGATCGAGGATGACCTCGTAGCCGCAGGTGGTGGGCACCCGCGGCAGCTGGCCGGCCTTCCACTCGACGGTGTTGCCGAAGCCGGTCTCGAAGGGGCCGAAGCCCTCGGCGGCCTTCAGCACGTTGGCCCGGCTCAGGTCGTGCAGGATCCCGCCCTGCTTCATGACCTCGAACTGCAGGAGACCGGCTTGGTAGTAGTTGATGGCGATGAACCCGGTGACGTCGATGCCGGGTGAGTACTTGGCCATGTTTGCGATGTAGGTCTTGGCCACGTCGCTCGGGTTCGTGCGCGGATCGAGGAACGGCGTGCCGCCGGAGTACATCCCGTAGCACTGCGACCCGCACTGCTCGACCTCGAAGGCCAGGTTGGAGCCGCCGCTCCAGTTGACGAGGTTGGGTGCGGTGGGCGATCCGGGCTTGTACTGCTGCGAAGCCGCCTCGCGCATGCAACCGAGCATCGGTGAGGCGGCGACCGGCAGCATGACCCAGTCGGGTTGCTCGCGGATGACGTTGAGCATCTTGGAGTCGCACGTGTTGGCCTGCGAGTCGATGGGTTGGTAGCTGAGCAGCTTCAGACCCTCCTTCTCGGCGGCCTGGACCCAGAGCTGGTGGAACTCCTCGGGATCGGAGGCCGGCAACACGTCCTGGATCACCGAGATGGACTTCGCCCCGTTCCGCTTGGCCGTGCGGGCACGCAGCCGGAACGACACCGAGAACGGGGCCGCCGTCGGGAAGATCGATGACGAGTCGTAGGAACCGGGGTTCAGTCCCAGGTCGCCGATGAACGCCACACCCTTCTCCTCGAGGTACGAGGCGACGGCGCCCGGGTTGGTGACGCCGCCGATCAGCAGGACCTTGTCCTCCTCGACCAGCTTCTGCACGAACTGCAGGGTCTTCCGGGGCTCGAGGTTGTCGTCGTAGTAGATGAGCTGGCCGGGCCGGACCCCGAGCTGAGGGGCGACGTTGCGCCGGAAGTACTCGATCCAGGCCTGCCCGCCCTTGAGGCCCTGCTCGCCGTAGATGGCCAGCGGACCGGACAGCACGGTGGTGCCGCCGACTAGCCAGCGGTCGCAGTACACGCCCTCGTCGGGGTTGTAGTCCTGGCACCGACCGCCCTGCGCCTGGGCCTGCGTGGTCGGCGCCGCCTGGCCACCTGCGTTCCCGGAGCTGCCCGAGGTCGATGAACCACCGGCGGTGGACGAGCTGTCGGTGGCACCGGAGGTCGTACCCGACCGCGCGGTGGTGCCGGTGGTACCGCCGCCGCTCAACGTGCTGTTCGAACCGGAAGCATCGGTCGAGCTCTGCGACTGGCCGGACGAGCCGGTGATGGTCGGTGAGGTGGTGCCGTCGTCGGGCGAGGACGCCGGCGCGCTCCCGAACGTGTCGGGGTTGCCGCTGTCGCCGCCACCGGCGGCGACGAGCTCGCCATCGGAGTTGTCGGCCCGCACCACGGACAGCGCGGCGAAGCTGATCGACAGCATCACCACCACGGCGATGCCGATGAGCGTCTGGACGGTGCGCAGCGTCTTGGAGTCCATGGATCCCCCTCGGGTGGTCAGTCGGCGGTGCTCGACGCCAGGAAGACGGACCGCAGCAGGTCGTCGCGCTCGAGCAGGTCGGAGGACAGGCCGTCGAAGCGGACCTGCCCCTTCTCGATGAAGTACGAGTGATCGGTGATGGTGAGGGCGAGGTTGGC
The DNA here is from genome assembly GCA_963800295.1 of uncultured Acidimicrobiaceae bacterium. GTDB lineage: Bacteria > Actinomycetota > Acidimicrobiia > Acidimicrobiales > Salinilacustritrichaceae > Salinilacustrithrix. The sequence continues at coordinate 43,012 of CAWDAJ010000001.1, read as the reverse complement.
CGACTGCTCGACCAGCACCATGGAGACGCCCTCGGCGTTGATCTCGCGCACCCGCTCGACGAGGTCCTGCACGATGAGCGGCGCCAAGCCGAGCGAGAGCTCGTCGATCATCATCAGCTTGGGCGTGGTCATGAACGCCCGGCCGATGGCCAGCATCTGGGCCTCGCCACCCGACAGCGTCCCGGCCAGCTGGGTGCGCCGCTCGGCGAGCCGGGGGAATGCCTCGTAGACCTTGTCGAAGCCGGCCTTCACCCGTTCCTTGTCCTTGCGGACGGGGTAGGCGCCCATCCGCAGGTTCTCCTCGATGGTGAGCGACGGCAGCAGCCCGCGGCCGCCGGGGACCTGGCACACCCCGCGCCGAACGGTCTCCTCTGCGGCAGCGCGGTGATGTCCTCGCCGTCGAGCAGCACACGGCCGGCGTCGGGCTTCATCACCCCGGAGACGCAGCGAAGGATCGTGGACTTGCCGGCGCCGTTGGTGCCGAGGAGGGCGACGATCTCGCCCCGCCGGACGGAGAAGTCGACCGAACGCAGCACCTGCACCGACCCGTACGAGGCGTAGAGCCCCTGGACGTCGAGCACCAGATCGTCGTGGCTGCCGTCGTCGCTCATCGCCGTTGCTCCGGCTTGTCGTCGAGGTCGATGCTGCCGCCCAGGTAGCTCTCGATGACCTCGGCGTTGGTCTGGATCTCCTCGGGTGTGCCCTCGGCCAGGATGTTGCCGTTGGCCAGGGCGTAGATGCGGTCGGAGATGCTCATGATCAGCGGCATGTCGTGCTCGATGAGCACGAACGTGGCGCCGAGCTCGCGCCGCAGATCGCGCAGGACCGGTCCGAGCGCCTCGGTCTCGCGCTGGGCGATGCCCGAACTGGGCTCGTCCAGCAGGACGATCTCGAGTTCGAGTGCGAGCACGCACGCGATCTCGGCCATGCGCAGGGTTCCGTACGAGAGGTCGGACGCCAGCTTGTTGGCGTAATCGGCCAGGCCGAGCCGGGCGATCACCTCGTCGGTCTTGGCTCGGATTCGGTCCTCCTCCTCGAGCGACGAGGCCGTGCGCAGGCAGGCGCGGAACAGGTTGCGCACCGGTTGGTTCGGCGTGCGCCGGTGGAGGCTGGTGCGGATGCAGTCGTAGACGCTGAGGTTCGGGTACAGCGTCACCTGCTGGAAGGTGCGCCCGAGCCCGAGCCAGGCCCGCTCCCACGCCCGTCGCCCCAGCAGGTCGACCCCGTTGAGCAGCACACGACCCGTGGCCTGCTCGCGGAAGCCGGAGATGGCGTCGAACAGCGTCGTCTTCCCGGCTCCGTTGGGTCCGATGAGCCCGACGATCTCGCCGCGGTGGACGTCGAGGTCCACGCCCTCGAGCACCTGTGCCGCGCCGAACGCCAGCCGGAGGTCACGGATCTGGAAGAACGGCTCGGTCACGTGGTGGCTCCGGCGGTCTCGAGGGCGCTGGTGGGCTCCTGGTCGAGATCGGCCAGTTCGCCGCCGGCATCGGCGGACGCCCAGGCCACCCGCTCGGAGGAGTCGAACGGTCGGACGAAGCGGACGAGCGAGCCGGCGATCCCGTTGGGGTTCTGGATCATGGTGAAGATGGCCAGGAACCCGGCCAGGATCGTGGGCGCCTGGTTGACGCCCGAGGTCGGCGTGGCGGTGAGCTGGGGCAGGATCTCGAACAGCACGCCCACGAGGGCCGCTCCGAACAGCACGCCGACGCCGGACACGACAACCTGCAGCACGATGCCCAACGAGAAGAACAGCAGGAAGCTGCTTCCGTCGATGTCGCGCAGGAAGAAGCCGAGCATGGCGCCGCCGATGCCGGCGATGAACCCCGACGTGCTGAACGCCAGCAGCTTGTAGCCGACCGGGTTGATACCCATCGCCTGGGCGGTGATCTCGCTGTCGCGCAGGGCGTAGAACGCGCGGGCGACGCGCGTGTCGCGCAGGTTGCGCATGGCGAGGAAGGCCAGCACGGCGAGGCCGAGGGCGGTGAAGTACATGGGTTCGTTCTCGAGCCCGAACCACTGGCGGTCGAGGTCGGAACGAGCCAGGACCTCGGGCTGGATGAACAGGAAGTTCTCGCCGAAGTAGGCGAAGGTCAGGGTGACCAGCGCCAGGAAGAAGCCGCGCAGGCGCAGTGCCGGAAGGCCGAGCAGCAGCGAGAACGGGATGGTCACGACACCGCTGAAGAGGATGACCAGCGGGATGGGGAAGTGCCACGACGTCTGGGCGATGGCGGCGCCGAAGGCGCCGATGCCGGCGAAGGTCAGCGGCGCCAGGCTGATCTGGCCGGTCCAGCCGGTGAGCACCACGACCGACAGGGCGATGGTCGAGATGATCACGCCGTTCAGCAGCACGCCGTCGCGGAACGACGACGTGAAGAACAGCGGGTACACCACGGCGAACACGGCCACGAGCGCGCCGAGCACCCAGCGGGAGCTGGCCCAGTCGCGCAGGAGCAGTTGCAGCTGGCCGGTGCGGTCGAGGTTGCGCCGCATCTCGTCCTCGGGGTTGGCGCCGCCGACGGGCCGGGCGAAGCTCACGCCGGTGTCCTCGTCGATGCGCAAACCGGCGAAGATGAACTTCGGACGGGTCATCAGCAGGCCGACGACCAGCAGCAGCGTCACCAGCGTGGGACCGGCCTTGCCGGCGAAGATGTCGGTGAGGACGCCGTCGGGCCAGGGCGCTGCGGACACGAGGTTGGTGCTGACGCCGATCAGCAGCCCGCCGGCCAGGGTGCCGACGAGGCTGGTGAACCCGCCGACCAGGCTGGCGGCGAAGCCGAACACGATGAGGTTGGCGAGCCCGGCGGGCGAGATGCCCGCGCCCGAGGCGATGAGGATCCCGGCGACCGTGGCCAGCATGGACCCGACCGCCCAGGCGAAGCCGGCGACCTGGTCGGCAGAGATGCCGAGTAGCCGAGACACCTCGCGTGAGTCGGCCGTGGCCCGGATGGCGATGCCGAGGTCGGTGAACTTGAAGAAGGCGGCGAGCACGCCGGCGAGGACGACCGTGACGGCCAGCGTGCCCATGGCGTTGTGCGTGAAGTTGACGCCGCCGAGCACCCAGATGCCCCCGCCGAAGATGCGCGGGACGGCCTCGGTCCGCTGTCCGAACACATCCCCGCCGACGCCGGTGAGCAGCGTGAACAACGCGATGGTGATGATGATCAGCGTCAGCATCGGCGCGTTGGCCAACGGTCGCATCACGACCCGCTCGATGAGCAGGCCGAGGACGCCGGTGACCACCAGGGCGATCAGCAGCGCGGCCACGAACGGCAGTGCGGGTGGGTCGGGCCTCCAGGTCAGGTGGGTGAAGGGGAGCTGGAACCGCAGCGTCGGATCCTGCAGGTTCGTCGCATCCCAGAACTTCACGAACGTGTAGGCCCCGACCGTGCCGATGGCCGCGTGGGCGAAGTTGGGGACGCGGGTGCCCTTGTAGATGAGGGTGATGCCCTGCCCGAACAGGGCGTAGACCGCGCCGACCGAGAGGCCGGTGACCGCCACGTTCAGATAGAACTGCAGATCTCCCACGGTGTGGTCCCCCTCGGCCGGAGCCGATGCGTTCCCGTTGGATGTGTTCCCACACCGTTGGTTCGACGGCCGCCGTCCACATCCCTCCTGGCCGGTCGGATCCGGGGAGGACTCGGTGGCACTGGCGGCGAAGCAGAGGGTGGGGAACCGACACGAGGGGACCGCCATGTCCGTGCACCTGCCACGCGCCGCATCGTCCTGGCCATCGCCGCGTTGGTTGTGGTCGCTCCGCTGTGGGGACAGCTGCGCGCCCTCGGCGAGCCGGCGACGCCGCCTCCGAACACCTTCGGCCTCCGGCTCGAGGGCTTCGCCGTGGAGGTCAACTCCTACAGCACGGCGACGGCCGTCACGCCCCGTACCGCCTACTCCTACGCCAAGATCTACTCGTCGCTCGACCTCGACGGCGGCCGTGGGCTCGACATCGAAGCGCGTGGGGCCAACGACCAGTGGGCCGGGCTGGGGGGTGCCGCCCTCTTCGGCGGCGACGTGCCGACCGACGGCAACAACCTCCCGGGCTACGCCCAGGCGTTCTTCCCCACCTTCGAGGGCTTCTCGCAGGTGGCGGAGAAGTGCGCCGCCAACGAGACCGAGTCCCGCGAGGCACCCGAGTGCCGCGATCAGCCGGGCCCCTACGCGTTCGCCCAGGTCGTTCCCGACCAGAACACACCCAGGGCCACCGGAATCGGCCGCAACGAGGGTGGTGACGGTCAGGGTGATGCCCGCTCCTCGTCCACGATCGAGCCGCAGGCCCACGGCAGCGTCGTGGGCACACAGCGCAACGAGGGCTCCGAGCAGGGTGTGCCGGGCACACCGATCATGGTCGAGTCCTTCCTCGCCGAGCAGTCGGTGACCACGTCGCTCCAGGGGTCGACGGTCGAGATCAACTGCGAAGGCGAGGTCACCGTGGCCGGCCAGCCGGTGAACGACAACAAGCAGCTCCAGCAGGCGTTGGCACCGCTCACGCTGGGCGGTGACCTGCGGGTGGAGTTCGAACCGGCCACCGAACCGGAGGTCGAACACCTCGCCGGCGGTGGGCTCCAGGCGAGCTGCCGCGGTCCTCGGCTCACCGTCTACGCCGGCGCCCAAGGCGGCAGCGGCGTCACCTACACCTATGGCAAGACGTTCGCCGCCGTGGGCCAGACGGACAACCGCGAGTCGGGGCTACCGCGGTCGGGCTCTGGAGGGTTCGTACCGCCGCCGAGCGAACCATCGGCCAACCCGTCGAACAGCTCGGAGTCGGTGGCGCCGCCACCGGCCACCGGTTCCACGTCCGTCACCAGCGGACCGGCCCCGGCGCCGAACCAGCCCCCGGCCCCCGCACCCGGACCGGTCGACCAGCCGATGGAGGAGACGGCCAACTCCCAGCTGGTCCGACTCCCGATCGACACGACACCGATCGGTCTGCTCACCGCCGCCGCAGCCGGGCTGCTCCCGCTGGGCATCTGGTTGCTGTTGGGCGTGACGGGCTCGCTCGCTCGCGGGCTACCGCAGCTGCGCCTGCCACCGTTCACCGACTGAACCCGTCTCGCCATCCGCCGGGGCTGCGGTCGTCACCCAACGTCCGGCCACTACGATATGTGGTCGCTCTACGACGGAACGGGAGATGGTGGTGGGAACCCACGACGCACGCATCATGTTCACCGTCGCGCTGGTGGCCGGTGCTCTCCCCGGCGCGGCGGGCGCGAACCGGCGGCGGCCGCCTCGGTGGGTTCCCCATCGGCTCGAGGGTGCCGACCGCTACGCCACCGCCGCGGCGGTGTCCCGCTCGCGGTTCAGTCCGGGCGTGCCGGTCGCCTTCGTCGTGACCGGCGCCGGCTTCGCCGACGCACTGGCCGCCGGCGTCGCGGCCGGCGTCGACGGTGGACCGGTGCTGCTGACCACCCGGACGTCGCTGCCCACGGCGACTGTTGGTGAGCTCGATCGGCTTGCTCCGGGGGAGATCGTCGTCGTCGGCGGCACCGGGGCCGTGTCGGACTCCGTCGTGGCCGAGCTCGGCCGCCACACCACTGGCTCGGTCACCCGCTGGACCGGCACCGACCGCTACGCCACCGCAGCCGAGGTGTCCGGGCGCAGCTTCGACAGCGCTGCCCACGTCTACGTCGCCAGCGGCGAGGTGTTCGCCGACGCCCTGGCCGCCGTGCCCGTCGCCGTCCGCAACGGCTCCCCACTGCTGCTCACGGCTCGGTCGACGCTGCCCGATACCACGGCCAGCGAGCTGCGCCGGCTCGGTGCCACCAGCGCCACGATCCTCGGCGGCGAGGCCAGCGTCAGCGCTGGCGTCGCCGCCCAGCTCGCCGATGTCGTCGGCAGCGTCGACCGGGTGGCCGGAGCCAACCGCAGCGCCACGTCGGCGGCGCTGTCGGCCAAGAACTTCGGCCCGGGCGTTCCGGCTGCCTACCTCGCCACCGGTACGAGCTTCGCCGACGCCCTGGCCGCCGGTCCGGTCGCCGGGCTCGCCGGTGCGCCCGTGCTGCTCGTCAGCACCAACTGCGTGCCGGGCAGCGTGCTGACCGAGCTCGATCGGCTCGCCCCCTCCCGGCTGGTGCTGCTCGGCGGCGACCGGGCTGTGGGACGGGGCGTCGAGGACCGCACGCGCTGCCCCTACGCCGGTGCCGCAGCGGGCAGCCCGTCGGTGACGCCCGCCGCCGCCCCGGCCTGGAACGACGACGGCCCCGATCCCGACATCATCCGCTTCGGCAACCAGTGGTACGCCTACACCACCGGGACCACGTGGGGGAACCACATCGGCGTGCTGGTGTCGGATCGTCCCGATGGCGGCTGGCACACCACCACGGGCAAGGACTGGGGGTCGAGCGCCCTCGACGGCCAGATCCCGGCCTGGCAGACGGCCGACACGCAGTGGGCGCCGGCCGTCTACCGCTTCGCCGGCCGCTACGTCATGTTCTACGCCGCCCAGCGGCAGGCGACGGGGGAGTGGTGCATCAGCGTGGCGACCGCCTCCGCACCCGCCGGTCCGTTCCACGACGGCTCGACCGGTCCGACCATCTGCCAGGACCACCTCGGCGGCGTCATCGATCCACATCCGTTCGTCGATGCCGACGGCACGCCGTGGCTGCACTTCAAGAACAACGACGGCATGGACAACAACGGCTTCGGCAACGACATCGTCTCCCGGGTGCTCGTCACCCGCCTCGCTGCCGACGGCAAGACGCCGGTGGGCGGCTTCGGCGAGGTGCTGGTGAAGGACACGCAGCACCATCCGTGGCAGACGACGGTGGACAACCCCCAGATGGTCCTGCGCGGCGGCGTGTACTACCTGTTCCACACCGGCGGGAACTACGTCGGTGACTCGTCGTACTCCGTGGGGTACGCGGTCTGCGCCGGTCCCACCGGCCCGTGCGACACCAAGGGACAGATCCTGTCGAGCTACCCGGGTGTGGCCGGCCCGGGCGGCGGCACGGTGGCCGTCGACCTGGCCGGCAACTGGTGGATCAGCTACCACGCCTGGCCCGAGGGCTGCCACGACTACTCCTGCGGCGGCGAGCGCCGGCTCTACGTCGCGCCCTTGCGCTTCTGAGGTGATCCGAGCCGCCGCCGGCGCCCGGCCCTTACTGCCGTCCGGGCGGGCACGCCCGGGTAGGTAGCGCCGAAGCGCCACCTCGGAGCGACAACGTGCCGCCCGCCGGGAGCGCGCTCGGCGCGCTGCTCCAATTGTCGCTCGGAGGTGGAGGCGCGGGTTGCCCCGCACGGCCGGGGCTCGGCCGCAAGCCAGATTGTCGCTCCGAGGTGGCGGTTGGGAGGCGGGCATGCGGCCGGGCCCGGCCTCGGCAGCGCCAGCAGGGAGTTCCTGTCGGTAGCCAGCGAGCAGGATCGGCCCATGTTCACCGACCCCACCTCCCTCCACGGCGTCGAGCTCCGCTACGTGTTGACCGCGCTGATCTGGTCGGAGTCGCGCACCTGGTCGACGGCGGAGCTTGCCAGCCGTCTCGTCGAGGCCGGGTTCGACGTCGGCGGCCGTCCCAGCAAGGTCGTGGCCGACGCCCTGCGCTGGGAGCAGGGGCGAGGGCGCGTCGTGCGCACCGGCCGGGGCCGGTACGTGGCGGGGTCGGTGCCCGGCGCGACGATGCGACGCATCCGCCGGCGCGCCGGCGAGCGCTGGCGACGAGTCCGCACCACGCCGGAGTTGGAGGCCCGGCCGGGGGACCGGTTCACTTGACCTGTGACCACCGCCCCCTCGGCCGAGGCCTCGCGCCGGCGAACCTTCGCCATCATCAGCCACCCCGACGCGGGCAAGACCACGCTCACCGAGAAGTTCCTGCTCTACGGCGGCGCCGTCCAGGACGCCGGACAGGTCAAGGCCCGGGGTGAGCGGCGCCGCGTGCGCTCCGACTGGATGGACATGGAGCAGCAGCGCGGCATCTCGATCACGTCGACGGTGATGCAGTTCCCGTACCGCGAGCGCGTGCTCAACCTGCTCGACACCCCGGGCCACCGTGACTTCTCCGAGGACACCTACCGGGTGCTGGCCGCCGCCGACGCCGGGATCATGGTCCTCGACGCCAGCGCCGGCATCGAGCCGCAGACGCTGAAGCTGTTCGAGGTGTGCCGCGAGCGACGCATCCCGCTCATCACGTTCATCAACAAGTGGGACCGGCCGGGCAAGGACGCCCTCGAGCTGACCGACGAGATCGAGGAGACCCTCGGCCTGGCCACCATGCCGCTGTCGTGGCCGGTCGGCATCGCGGGCGACTTCCGCGGGCTCATCGACCGGCGCAGCGGCGACTACATCCGGTTCACTCGCTCGGCCCGCGGCGCCACCGCCGCCGGCGAGGAGGTCCTCGACCCGGACAAGGCCCGCGAGGTCGACGGCGACGCCTACACGACGGCCATGGAGCAGGTCGAGCTGCTCGAAGCGGTCGGCTCCGACTTCGACCAGGAGCTGTTCGAGGAGGCCCACGCCACACCGGTGTTCTTCGGCTCGGCGCTCACCAACTACGGCGTCCGGCTCCTCCTCGACGCGGTCGTCGACCTGGCTCCCTCGCCTCGGCCTCGCCCCGACGTCGACGACGATCCGCGTCCCCTCGACGCCCCGTTCTCCGGGTTCACCTTCAAGGTGCAGGCCAACATGGACCCCGCCCACCGCGACCGCATCGCCTTCGTGCGGGTCTGCTCGGGCCGCTTCGAGCGGGGCTCGGTCGTCACCCACCAGCGCACGGGCAAGCCGTTCGCCACCAAGTACGCCCACTCGGTGTTCGGTCAGGACCGTGAGACCCTCGACGAGGCCTTCCCCGGGGATGTGATCGGGCTGGTCAACGCCACCGATGTGCGGGTCGGCGACACGCTCTACCTCGACGAGCCCGTCGAGTTCCCCGGCATCCCCGCGTTCGCGCCCGAGCTGTTCGCCATCGCCCGACCCAAGGACGTGGGCCGCTTCAAGCAGTTCCGCAAGGGCATCGCCCAGCTCGACGAGGAAGGCGTGGTCCAGGTGCTGCGCGACCGCGACCTCGGCGACCAGGAGCCGATGCTCGCCGCCGTGGGCCAGATGCAGTTCGAGGTGGCCTCGGCCCGGCTGTCCGACGAGTTCGGCGCCCCGGCCGAGATCTCCATGACCCGCTACTCGATCGCCCGGCTCACCGACGAGGAGACCATGGCCAATCTGCGGGGCATGACGGGCGTACGCGTCCTCGAACGCTCCGACGGCGCGCTGCTGGCCCTGTTCGAGTCGGTGTACTGGTTGCAGCGCATCGAGTCGGATCACCCGGACTGGAAGCTCGAGGCGCTCGTCGCCGAGGGCCTGTCCGGCTGAGCGATCCCGCCGGCGGGTAGCCTCGCCGGATGGCCGGACTGCCCGAACCCGGCGCCGAGTGGGCCGGTTTCCGCATCGAGGAGGAGATCGGCGAGGGCGGCTTCGGTCGGGTCTTCGCTGCGTGGGACCCGTCACTGCAGCGTCGGGTGGCGCTCAAGGTCCTCGCCGGCGACGACGTCGACACCGCCGTACGGGCGCGCTTCCTGCGCGAGTCCCAGGTCGCCGCCGGCCTCGACCATCCGCGGATCGTGCCCATCCACCACGCCGGCGAGTTCGAGGGCATGCCGTACCTGGTCATGCGCTTCGTCGACGGCGGTGACCTGCGCAGTGAGCTGCGTCAGGGTCCGCTCACCCTGGCCCGCACGGTGTCGGTGGTGAGCCAGATCGCCGATGCGCTCGACCGGGCGCACCGCAGCGGGCTGATCCACCGCGACGTGAAGCCGGCCAACATCCTCTGCGTCGCCGACGGCGACGACGTGTACCTGACCGACTTCGGGATCACGCGCCACGTCGACCAGCCGGTGGGTGACGGGCTCACCCGCACGGGCGAGCTGCCGGCGTCGCCGCACTACGCCTCGCCCGAGCAGCTCACGGGCGACGGCGAGCTGAGCGCCGCCACCGACGTCTACTCGCTGGGCTGCACGGCCTTCGAGTGTCTCACGGGGCGGGTGCCGTTCCCCGGGCGGACCCACCTCGACGTGGGCCACCAGCACCTGCACGCCGACCGGCCGACCGTCACCCGCCACCGCCCCGACCTGTCGCCGACGCTCGACGGGGTGCTGGCCACCGCCATGGCCGTCGACCCCGCCGACCGCTACGCCACGTGCGGCGAGCTGGCCGAGGCGTTGGCCGCGGTGCGCGACGGCAGAGCGGCGCCGGCGACACCGCCGGCCCCGCCACCGGCGCCCACCGACCCGGCGATGCCGGCGGCACCGGCGGCGCCGACGGTGATCGACGCGGCACCACCCGCCGATGACATCCCCGACCGCACGCTCGTCGCCCCCGGACCCCGCGTCATCGAGGTGGAGTGGGACGACCCCGACGCCGACCGTCCCCGCTCGCGCACGCCCTGGGTCGTGGCTGCGGTGTTCGTCGTGGCACTGGTCGTGGTCGCCCTGCTCGTGATCCGCGCCGTCAACACCGACAGCGGCGTCGACCGGCTCGGCGCCGGCAGCACCACGACCACAGCGGCGGCGTCGACCCCGCCGACGATGGAGGCGTTGCGCGCCCTCGTGCCCGACTCGCTCGACACCTGCGTGCCGCCGGCCGAGGGGTCGCCGACGGCGGAGGGGCAGGTGCAGCTCGTGTGTCCCCGCGACAGCGCCCCCGACCTGGTGACGTTCACGCTCTTCGCAGACCGAGCCGCCGTCGACACCGCGTTCGACGACGCCGTGACGAGCCTCGAGCTCGACCCCGGCGCGGCGGGCGAGTGCGCCCTCGCCGACGACGTGGTCCAGGACTACGTGGGGACGAGCGGCCGCGGTCGCGTTGCGTGCCGCACCGAGGGCAGCCGCGTCGACATCGTGTGGACAAGGGGCGACGCGCCGCTGCTCGGCACCGCCGGCGGCGTGGGCTTCTACGGCGCCTACTACCGCTTCTGGTCCGACCTCGTCGGCCGCACCGACGCCGAGTTCCCGCTGCCGATCGAGGCCGACCTGCTGGCCCAGCTCCCCGAAGACCTGGTCGGCAACTGCCGGCGTGACGTCGACCTCACCGCCCAGGCGCCCGGGGTGGCGGCGGTCGTGTGTGAGCAGACCGACGCTCGAGACGGCGATGCGGCGGTCGTGTCCTGGGTGCGCTTCGCCGACGCGGGCTCGATGCAGCAGTGGATCGAGGACCGCATGGCGTCGCTGTCGGCACCGTCGGTCGACCGCGGCGAGAAGGCGTGCACGTCGAAGGAGGCCCCGGAGCCGCCGGCGGTCGGGTACACGTCGTACGACCACCACGACGTCAGCGGCACGGTGCTGTGCTTCGTGAACTCCTCGGGTCAGAACGTCGTGTTCTGGACCAGGGACGCGTCGAGGATCGGTTCCATCGCCGTGTCGAGCACCGATCGCGGTGACCTGGCCGACCTGCTGAAGTGGTGGGAGAAGACCGGCCGCTAGGAGCACCGGGCGCCGTCGTCGGGCACCCGCTGGTCGACCAGGTAGTCGACGACCACGCCGTCGACGCACGAGCTGCCCTGGAACACGACCGTGTGCCCCTCGCCCTCGTTGGTCAACAGGACCGCCGAGGCCAGCCGGTCGGCCACCGTCACGCCGTTCTCGTAGGGCGTGGCCGGATCGCCGGTGGTCGACACGACCAGGATCGGCGGTGTCCCCGGCGCGGTGATGGCTCCGAGCGGATCGGGAGGCACCGGCCAGACGGGGCATCGCAGGTAGTCGGTCATCAGGGCTTCGCCGAAGTGGGGGGCGACCTGCGCTGCCTGCTTGGCGTCGGCCAGCAGCGCGTCGGGCGTGTCGGGCCACGTGGTGTCCAGGCACGACACGGCGAAGTACACCGAGAAGTCGACGAGCTGCTCGTACTGGTCGGCCAGGCTGACCATCCGGGCGCCGTCGCCGGCGACGGCAGAGGCGACGGCCTGGTCGAGCGCCGGCCACAACGACTGGGAGTACAACGGCAGCGCCAACCCGATGGCGGCCTCGCCGGCGCCGAGCGTGCGAGTGCCACTCGACGGGATGCCGGCTTCGGCGTCGCGCAACATCTGCTCGACGGCGGCCACCGGATCGTCGAGCGAGCACGAGCTGCGCTGCCCGCAACCGTCGGCCCAGTTGGCCAGCGCCGTCTCGAAGCCCCGGGCCTGCTCGACGGCGAGCTCCGCGCCGGTGGCCGCCGGGTCGACGACGCCGTCGAGCACGATCGTGCGCACCCGCTCGGGGAACAGCTGGGCATAGGCCTGACCGATCGAGGTCCCGTAGCTGAACCCGATGTAGTTCATCTGCTCGTCGCCCATGGCCGCCCGCACCAGATCGAGGTCGCGGGCCACGTCCCAGGTGCCCACGTGCGCCAGCAGATCACCCCGCTTGGTCTCGCAGTCGTCGGCGTAGCGCCGGCTCACCTCGATCAGCGCCTGGGCGTCGGCCTGGTCCTCCACCGTCGGGTCGACGCCGTACAGCTGCCGGGGATCGACGCCGCAGTCGAGCGGCGACGACCCGCCGACACCACGGGGGTCGACGGCGACCAGGTCGAAGTGCTCACGGACGGCATCGGGCACGGGGAAGGCGGACAGCAGCGTGGTGGCCGGCGAGCCCGGACCGCCGAAGTTGAAGAAGAGCGCTCCGATCCGGTCGCCGGTGGCCGGCCGGCGGCGGACGGCGAGCGAGATGGTCGGGCCGGTCGGGTCGGCGTGGTCGAGCGGGACCTCCACCTGCGCGCACTCACCGCCCCGGCACGAGGACCACTCGATGGGCGCCACCTCGAAGCCCGGTGTGGGCGCCGACGACGAGGTGGCGGTGGACGTCGAGCTCGCCGGCGCCGTTGTGGTGGAGGTGGGCTTCGACCGCTCGGTCTCGGGCGAGGACGATCCGCACGCCGCCACCGCCAGGGCGAGCGCCGCCACGGCCGCGGCGAGGCGCCGAGCGCTCACCCGTGCTCGCCGCTGTCGTCGCCCTCGCCCTCGCCCTCGTCGTCGCCGGCGCCACCGTCGCCCGCACCGCCGAGCTTCGTCTCGATGCGTCCGAGCGCCTCGGCCAGTCCGGAAACGGCGTCCTGCAGCTCGTCGACGGTGGCCACGTCGGCCAGGGTCAGGCGCAGTCCGGCCAGCTCGCGGGCCAGGAACTCGGCTTCGGCCTGGGTGCGGGCGTTCACCTCGCGGTCCTGCTCGGCCTGGGCGCGGTCGCGTTCGTCCTGTCGGTTCTGGGCGAGCAGGATCAGCGGAGCGGCGTAGGCGGCCTGGGTCGAGAACGCCAGGTTCAACAGGATGAACGGATACGGGTCCCACCGGAATCGCACGGCGAGGGCGTTGAAGGCGATCCACATCGCGACGACCACGGTCTGGCCGGCCAGGAACCGGCCGGTGCCGAGGAAGCGGGCGATGCCCTCGGAGAAGCGACCGAACGCCTCCGGGTCGAAGTGGACGCCGATGACGCCGCCGCTGGCGGGCCGGGCCAGGTCGCCCGATCGTCGCAGGCCGAGCACTACTCGGCCTCCACGCGCTCGGGTGCGCCGATGTGGGAGGTCGTGCGCGAGAGCAGCTTGTGGCGCCAGCCGGCAGGCAGCAGGTGGTCCATGACGTCGTCGATGGTGACCGCACCGACCAGCCGGCGCGACGGATCGCACACGGCGATGGCCACCATGTCGTAGGCGGCCAGCCGGCCGGCCACCTCGAGCTGCACGGTGTCGGGACGCAGGTACTCGGTGCGCTCGGGGAGGATGTCGCCGAGGTTGTTGGACGGCGGGTGGCGCAGGAGCCGCTGGAAGCCGATGGCCCCGAGGAAGCGGCCGGTGGGCACCGACAGGGGCGGGTTGGCCACGAACACCTGGGCGGCCAGCGCCACCGGCAGCGATGGCTCGCGCAGCAGCGCCAGGGCCTCGGCCACGGTGGCGGAGGGCGACATGATCACCGGCTCGGGCGTCATCAGACCGCCGGCGGTGGTGGACTCGTAGATGAGCAACCGGCGCACGGGCGTCGCCTCGTCGGGCTCCATGGCCTCGAGCAGTCGGGCTCGCTCCTCGGCGGGCAGCTCGCCCAGCAGGTCGGCGGCGTCGTCGGGGTCCATCTCCTCGAGCACGTCGGCGGCCCGCTCGAGGTCGAGCCCGTCGATGATGCGGATCTGCTCGTCCTCGGGCAGCTCCTGCAGCAGGTCGGCCAGCCGCTCGTCCTCCATGATCTCGGCCAGGCGCTGGCGCTTCTCGATGGGCAGCGCACGGATGCGACCGGCCACGTCGGCCGGGCGCATCTCGCGGAAGCGGGCCACCTCGGCGGCGTCGGCACCGAGGTCGAACAGGTCGGCCGCCTCGGTCCACGGGACGATGGTCGGGCTTCGCCGGCGGGCCAGCGGCCCGCGTCCACCGAGTGCGAGCGTGGCCAGCTCCCAGCGGGCGCCGGGATCGGCCGCCGGCGTGATGCCCACGTCGCGGACGTGCTGTTCGCCCACCGGCTCGTCGACCAGGTCGGCCAGGGCGAGGAGCTCGCCTTCGCGCTTGCGGAACGGTCGGACGTCGATGGTGCCGGTGCGCATCCGCACGCCCGTGGCGTCGAGGTCGCTGATCCGACCGGCGTTCACGAAGATGCGCCGCCGCTGGACCAGCACGACGAAGCCGAGCACGCGCGGCGGGCGCCGCCCGGCGGGTGCGAGCACGACGTCCTCCACCTGCCCGATCGTCTCGCCGTCGCTGTCGACCAGGGGAAGCCGCGCGATGCGCGAGACGTAGCGAAGGATCTCCGGCACTCGCAGCAGGCTACCGACGTCGCGTCTCGGTCCCGGGTCCATGGCGACGCCTGTCGACACGCAGCGCGCGCAGGGTCCGCACCCTCGGCAGCCGTACACTCGCCCGCCGTGCCCCGGCGGCTGCCACTGCTCCCCATCGCGCTGGTGAGCGTCGTGGTCATCGCCGTCACGTGGTGGGCCGACGACCGCGGCACCACCGATCCGGCGGGCACCGACGAGCCCGCCGTGGTCGCCGGTCCCGAGCAGTCGACGACCACCACGACCACGCAGCCGCCCTATGAGGGCTGGTCCGACCCGTCCCTGGCGAACGCTCCGTATCCCGACGCCTCGGTCGACGGGCTGTTGACCTTCCGGGGCAACCCGACCCGCAGCTACTACGGCAAGGGTCCCGTGCCCGGCGATCCGGAGGTGGCCTGGCGCTTCCCCGAAGACGAGCAGATGTGTCGCGAGTCGGTGAACCTCGGGGAGACGAAGCAGTGGTGCGGCATGGGCTGGACCGGGCAGCCGGCGGTGTTCGAACGGCAGGGACCCGACGGCACCACGCGCACATGGGCGGTGTTCGGGGCCTACGACGGGGCCATCCACTTCATCGACGCCGACACCGGCCAGCGGATCCTGCCCGACTTCCCCACCGACGACATCGTGAAGGGATCGGTCACCGTCGACCCCGACGGCTACCCGCTCGTCTACACCGGCTCGCGCGACAACAAGTACCGGATCCTGTCCATCGAGGGTGACGAGCCGGTCGAGTTGTGGTCGATGGACGCCGACGACGTCTCTCCCACGCTGTGGAACGACGACTGGGACTCGTCGGGGATCATCATCGACGACTACCTGTTCGAGGGCGGGGAGAACAGCCAGTTCTTCATCGTCAAGCTCAACCGGGGCACCGACGCCGCCGGCGCGGTCACCGTCGATCCCGAGATCGTGTTCCACACGCCGGGTTGGGACCAGCAGCTGCTCGACGACATCGGCGACCGCACCGTCTCCATCGAGAACTCGCCCACCGTCGTCGACAACACCGTGTACTTCGCCAACTCGGGTGGCCTGGTGCAGGGCTGGGACCTCAGTGGCCTGAAGGAGGGCCGGGCCCCGACCCGCACGTTCCGCTACTGGGTCGGCGACGACACCGACGCCACGCTCGTCGCCGACGCCGACGGCATGCTCTACGTGGCCGTCGAGTACGAGCGGACCGCCACCGCGGCGCGCAGCGACGCCGTCGGGCAGCTCGTCAAGCTCGACCCCGGCGTCGACGTCGCCGCCGGCGAGGACCCACTGGTGTGGTCGGTGTTCGACAACGACGCCCGTCCCGGCGGGCTGTGGGGAACCCCGGCCGTGGTCGATGGGATCGTCTACGCCACCACCAACGAGGGCCGGTTGCTGGCCGTCGATGCCGCCACCGGCGAGCAGCTGTGGAGCAAGCGGCTGCCGGGTCCGTTGTGGGGGTCGCCCGTCGTGGTCGACGGGACGCTCCTGGTCGGCGACTGCTCGGGTGTGTTCCACGCCTTCACGCTGGAACCCGACCGGTCCGAGCCGGCCGAGGCGTGGTCGTTGGAGCTCGGTGGCTGCATCGAGGCGACGCCGGCGGTGTGGGACGGCCGCATCCTGATCGGCACCCGGGCCGGGCACCTCTACGGGATCGTCAACAAGGCCTGAGCACGCGCCTCGCCGATACGCTCCCGCCATGGCCCGGGACCGATCGATGCAGTTCGAACGGCACATGAGCGACAACGAGGCGCTCATGTGGAACCTCGAGAAGGACCCGGCGCTCAGCTCGTGGTTCGCCTCGATCACCATCCTCGACGCAGCCCCGTCGATCGAGCGCCTGCGGGCCCGACTCTCCGCCGCGGTGGTGGCCATCCCCCGTCTGCGCCAGCGGGTCGCTCCGGGGCTGGGTCGGCTGTCGCCGCCTCGCTGGGTCGACGACGCCGCGTTCGACCTCGACTTCCACGTCCGCCGCCTCGCCCTGCCGGCCCCCGGCACCGAGGACGAGCTCCACGAGGTCGCCGTCAAGCTGCTGCTCGACCCGTTCGAGCGATCGCGGCCGCTGTGGCAGTTCACCGTGATCGAGGGCCTGCCCGACGGCCGGGCCGCCCTGTTCCAGAAGATGCACCACACCATCACCGACGGCGAGGGTGGCGTCCGCATGGCCGAGCAGTTCGTCGACCTCGAGCGCGATCCTGGCCCGCCCGACACCACGGTGATCCCGTTCCCGGTCGCCGAAACCGAGCGCTTCCCCGACGCCGTCCGTGAGACCGTCGCACACAACCTCCGTCGTCTGGGCGGCGTCGCCCAGCGGATGAGTCGGTCCGTGGTCACCGACCCGATCGGTGTCGCCAACGGGGTGGGGCAGGTTGCCGGCGAACTGCGCAAGGCGCTGGCCCCGTCGTCCGACCCCGACCAGGTCGTGGGCTCTCCCTTGTGGCGGCACCGGTCGCTGCGCCGCTGGTACGGCACCATCTCCCTGCCCTTCGACGACGTGAAGCGGGCGGGCAAGGCGCTGGGTGGCACGGTCAACGACATCTTCGTGGCCGGCGCGCTCGCCGGCGCCGGCGCCTACCACGCCGAGCGGGGCGAGACGCCCAACGCGCTGCGCGTGGCCATGCCGGTCAGCACCCGCACGGGTGGCACCGCCGGCGGCAACAGCTTCTCGCTCACCACCACCGACCTACCTGCGCCCGCCGACCCGATCATCGCCCTGCAGGTGGTGCGCGACGGACTGGCACGCGTGAAGTCCGGCGGCTCGGTCGACGTGCTCGGCAGCCTGTCGATGATCATCAACCTGCTGCCCACGTCGGTGCTGACCGGCTTCGCCAAGGACACCGCCGCCACCGTCGACTTCACCGTCTCCAACGTGCGGGGAGCCCCGATCGACCTCTACATCGCCGGCGCCCGGTGCGAGGCGCTCTACCCGATGGGCCCGATCTCGGGCACGGCGTTCAACCTGAGCACCCTCTCCTACGCCGGCCGCCTCGACATGGGCCTGGTCGTCGACGCCGGCGCCATCGCCGATCCGCCGGCGCTGCGCGACGCCGTCGCCGGCGCCTACGACGCCCTCCTCGCCGCCGCGAGGTAGGTCGCGCCGGGAAGCGGCAGCCCGATTGGCACATGGGCGGGGCCGCTCAAGGATCGCCGGCGGATGCCGAAGTGGTATTCGTGCAGATCGAGTCGGAATCCGAACGACGCCTGCTGCGGGCCCTGGTCGCCGAGGACGACTCCGGCATCCGCGCCCTGATCGCCAGCATGCTCCGGCTCGATGGCTGGGACGTGATGGAGGCCGAGGACGGCGAGCAGGCCGTGACCATGGCCCAGGACTGGCATCCCGACGCTCTCGTGATGGACGTGATGATGCCCAACAAGGACGGCATCACCGCCACCGAGGAGATCCGGGCCCAGCCCGGCAACGACGAGTGCGCGGTGATCGTCGTGTCGGCCGAGCCCCGGGCCGAGGCTCGCGCCCGCCAGGTCGGAGGCGCCGACTTCGTGGCCAAGCCCTTCGACCCCGACGAGCTCACCGCCCGCGCCCGCGCCGCCCTCCGCTGGAACCGCACCCCCACCTGAGGCCCCGCGAGAAACTGGCAGCTCCCGCGTACCGGAACTGGCAGTCGCTCCGTACCGCGATCAGATGCCGAGCTGGCGGGATGCGAGGTCGCGCATGATCTCCTCGGAGCCGCCACCGATGGCCTGCACCCGCACCTCTCGGTAGAGGCGCTCGACGGTGTCGCCGCGCAGGTAGCTGGCGCCGCCGAGGATCTGGGCCGCCTCCCGGGCGCAGAACTCGAAGCACAGGGTGGCGTTCACCTTGGCCTCGGCGATCTCTGCCACCGGGTTGTCGCCCTGGTTGAGCCGCCACGAGAGCAGCTCGAGCCACGCCTTCGAGGCGTTGATGCATCCGGTCCATCTCGGCCAGCTTGTGGCGGATCACCTGGTGGTCGGCCAGGCGCTTGCCGAACGTCTCGCGCTCGCGGGCCCAGGCCAGCGCCTCGTCGAAGCACACCCGGCTGAACGCGGTGGACTGCACGGCGAGGTCCATGCGCTCGGCGTTGAAGTTGTTGACGATGGCCGAGAAGCCAGCGTTCTCCTCGGTGATCAGGTTCGACACCGGCACGCGCAGGTCGTCGAAGTACAGGGTGGCCGTGTCGGAGGCCAGCCAGCCCATCTTGTCGAGCTTGGTCCGTTCCAGACCGGGCCGGTCGCCTTCGATGAGCAGCATCGAGATGCCCGACGGTCCCTCGCCGCCCGTGCGCACCGCGGTGGAGAAGAAGTCGGCTCGCATGCCCGAGGTGATGAAGGTCTTGGAGCCGTTGACGACGAACTCGTCGCCCTCGCGGCGGGCGGTCGTCTTGATGCGGGCCACGTCCGAGCCGCCCGACGGTTCGGTGATGGCCAACGCGGCGATCTTGTCGCCCTTCATGCACGGTGTGATGACCCGCGCCTTCATCTCGTCGGAACCGAACCGCTGGATCGGGGGCAGGCCGATGTAGTTGGAGAACAGGGCGGCGACCACGCCCCCTGAGCCCGCGCGGCACAGCTCCTCCATGAGCACCAGGCGCATGAGGGCGTCGCGCTGGCCGTGCCCGCCGTACTCGGCGTCGAACCCGTCACCGAACAGGTCGATGGCGCCGGCCTTGACGTAGAGGTCGCGCGGTACCTCGCCGGCCACGTCCCACTCGTGGACGTGGGGGGCGATCTCGGTGGCGGTGAAGGCCCGGACCACCTCGCGGTAGGCCTCGTGGTCCTCGGTGTAGAAGGGGCTCGACGTGCTCACCCGTCGAGCCTTCCATACCGGTGGTCTCGGACCCAGGCCACCACGTCGTCGGCGGCGAGCGGGCGGGCCCACAGGTAACCCTGCGCGTAGTCGCAGCCGTCGCGTCGAAGGGCCGCCAACTGCTGCTCGGTCTCCACGCCTTCGGCGATGGCCAGGATCCCCAACGTGTGGGCCAGCCCGATGACCGCGGACGCGATCGAATGGTCGCGCAGGTCCGAACCCATGCCGGAGACGAACGAGCGGTCGATCTTCAGCGCGTCGGCGGGCAGTCGCCGCGCGTAGGTGAGTGACGAGTAGCCGGTGCCGAAGTCGTCGATGGCCAGCCCGACCCCCAGTTCCTTCAGCTCGTCGAGCACCTCGGCAGCGAGGTCGGGTTGCACCAGAACCGCGGTCTCGGTGATCTCGAACCAGAGCGCGGCGGGCTCGACCCCCGAGTCGGCGAGGGCGTCACGGACGGAGCCGATCAGATCCGGCTCCTGCAGCTGCCGGGCCGACAGGTTCACCGAGACGCAGGACGGCGCGTCCGCTCCGGCGTCGGTCTGCCACCGGGCGAAGTCGGCCAATGCCTGGCGCAGTGCCCACGCACCGATGTCGGCGATCTCGCCGGTCTCCTCGGCGATGGCCATGAACTGGCTCGGGTCGAGCTCACCGCGGGACGGGTGCTGCCAGCGCAGCAGCGCTTCGACCCAGACGGTGGTGCCATCGAGCTCGACTTCGGGCTGGTACCGCAGCACGAACTGGTCCCGAGCCAGCGCCGAGCTCAGCGCCGTGGTGAGCTCGAAGCGCTCGAGCAGCGCATCGCGGTCGTCGCTGTGGAACAGCTCGGCCCGGCCTCGACCGAGGTCCTTGGCCCGGTACATGGCAGCGTCGGCGTTGCGGAGCAGCTCCTCGGCCGTGCATCCACCGTCGACGCAGGCAGCGACGCCGATGCTCAGATTGGCGAGCACCTCGGCTCCGGCGAGGTCGATCGGTTCGCGTCCGAGCGTGCGCGTGATGCGGCGGGCGACCTCGAGCCCCACCGCCGGAGCGTCGACGTCATCGCAGAGCACGGCGAACTCGTCCCCACCGAAGCGGGCGACGGTGTCGCCGGGACGGACGAGCTCGACCAGACGCCCGGCCACTTCGCGGAGGAGCTGGTCACCGATGGCGTGGCCGAGGGCGTCGTTGACCATCTTGAAGCGGTCGAGGTCGCAGAACAGCACGGCGATGCCCGTCTCGTCCCGCTCGTGGCGCCGGATCGCCTGGTCGAGCCGGTCGCGGAACAGCGTGCGGTTGGGGAGACCGGTGAGCGGATCGTGCAGGGCGAGGTGTTGGAGGCGCTCCTCGGACCGTTCGGCCTCCATCGCCGCCGACACCAGGTTGGCGACGCTCTGCAGGAAGTCGATCTCCTCGGAGGTGAACTGGCGCGCCGGTCGGGAGAGGACGAGGAGGGCGCCCTCGGCGACGCCCTGACACTCGATCACGGCCGCCATGCCGCTGGCGGCGTCGTCGTTCTCGGCGACGTGGCTGCGTTGCGCCGACGAACCGAGGTCGTCGACCGCGATGCTCCGGCGACCGTCGAGCACCGACGCTGCCAGTGGAGCCTCGTCGGGCTCGAGCTCGTGGCCGAGCGGTAGGCGGTCGGACCCGGAGGCGGCCCGCACGACGAGGGCGCCATTGCTCGATGAACGGATGAGGGCACGGGCGACGTCGACGTCGAGACCTTCGCGGACGGCGTCCGTGGCCTCGGTCAGCAGGGCGTCGAGGTCGCGGGTGCGCAGCACCTGCTGGCTCAGGGCGGCGACCGTGGCGTGCTGTCGGGCGCGGGCCAGGGCGTCGTGTTCGGCCTGTCGCTGACCGGTGACGTCGAAGGACGTACCGATGAGCGCCGTGATGCGGCCGTGTTCGTCGAGCACCGGGCGATCGAAGGCCTGGACCGGGACCATGGTGCCGTCGCGACGGCGGACCTCGATCTCACCGGACCACGAATGGCCCAGCCGCATGCGCTCCGAGGTCCGGCGCGGAAGGTCCGGGTCGACCGGGGGAACGAGCTTGTGGACGAGCTGGCCGATGGCCTCCTCGGCGGACCAGCCGTACAGCTGCTCGGCGGCGTCGTTCCAGTGCAGGATCCGGCCGTCGGGGTCGGTGGCGATCACCGCTTCGCCCACCGACGCCAGCAGGCGGGCCTGGAACTCGAGTCGGATCCGTGCTTCGTGCTCGTCGGTCACGTCGTGTGCGTTGATGACGATGCCCCGGACGGCCGGGTTGTCGAGCTGGTTGTTGGCGACAGCGCGCACCCACCGGACGGTCCCGTCGACGTGCCTGGTCCGGAACGTGATGACCGGCGCGGTGCCGGCCCGCGTCTTGGTGTCGTCCAGCCACGCCTGCAACTCGGCGCGATCCTCCGGCTCGATCAGTCCTTCTGCGGACTGCCCGACCAAGGCCTCGGGGTCGCGTCCCACCATGGCTCCACCGCCAGGCGTCACGTACGTGATGGTGCCGGCCGCGTCGATGACCATGACGAGATCCGAGGCGTGCTGCACGAGGGCGCGGAACCACTCCTCCGAGGTGCGCACGGCCTGCTCGGCGGCGCGCCGTCGCTGGGCCTGGGCGTGCAGCTCGAGGCCGTGGGACACGTCGGCGGCCAGCTCCACCACCAGCGAGCGTTCCTGGTCGTCCGGGCGGTCGAGCGACGGGACCGCCAAGGCCAGCGCACCGCGTCGTCCGCCACCGGCGATCTCGACGATCAACCATGCGTGGCCGGCCTCCGCCGCGGTGCGCACCTCGCGCCGGCCGATGCCGTCGACGAAGGATTGCGGGAGAGCGATGTCGGTGCCGCAGGACACTGCCGGGCGCATCGTGCCGTGCTCGTCGCGCAGCCCGATCTGCACGGCGGGATAACCGCCGACGTCGCTGGCGACGCGACACACGTCGTGGAGGAACGTCGACACGTCCCACTCGTCGGCGTCGAGCTCGATCTCCAGTCGGTGGCTCAGCAGCTCGTTGACGTCGGCCAGCACCGCCTGCAGCCGTTCCAGGCGCTGGGCGCTGCGGACCTGGCGCCGCTCCTCGGTGATCTCACGGACGGAGACGAGCGCGACGCGCTGGTTCGCCGGGCCGGAGGATGTCCGCGCACGCAGCTCGAACCACGCGATGGTGCCGTCGGGCGCGATCGCACCGACGCGGACGGTGAGATCGTCAGTGCTCCTGAGCGCATGCCGCTGCTCGTAGAGATCGGCGACGGTGACAGGCCTGCCGTCCTCATCGACGAGTCGCACGTCGAGGGTGGCGAGCTGCTCACCGACCACCGGCCCGCCGTGCCCGAACCGCTGGATCGTCTGGACCGCGGCCGGATTTGCCAGCAGTATCTCGCCCTCGAAGTCGACCAGCACCAGACCGTCCGCCACCGTCAGGAAGGCGGTGTGGAGATGGGCAGCCAGAGTTTCTTCGCGGTCCCCGCCGTCGTCCGTGTGATCCGAAGACGGCGCTGCCTGCCGCGGGACGTCGCCCATGTGGGCACCCTTCCGGTGCGTTTCGAGTCGCTGCCACCGTACTGCGCCGCCCGATCGGGCCGTCGGTCGGCGGCGGCTACACTCGTTTCTTCCCTTTGGGGGACGTAGCTCAGCTGGCTAGAGCACCTGCTTTGCAAGCAGGGGGTCGTGGGTTCGAGTCCCATCGTCTCCACTACAAAAACCCAGGTCAGGTACCATAGAATCAACTCTAGGCGGCGAGGGCCTTGCCGACGTAGCCACTTTCAACGTAGCCTTTCGCCAGTTGGCTACGTCGGGGGTGTCACGGTGGCCAGGAAGCCCAGCGTCCGCTGGAACGAGTCGAAGCAGCGGTGGATGGCTTGGGTCCGCTTCCCGGACGGCACCCGCCGCAAGGTCGAGCGGGTCGAGAAGGCCGACGCCCAGGCCGACCTCGACGAGCTGCTGGCGCTGCGAGCCCAGGAGCAGGCGCCTGCTCCGAGGCGCACCCGCCAGCTCACCTTCAACGAGGTGCTCGACGACTGGTTCGAGGCCGGCTGCCCGAACGTCGCGCCGACGAGGAACTCGCGCCACGCCCGGCAGAAGTCGGCGAACACGATCGCCAACGCACGCCAGCTCCTCGGCACGAGCGTGCGGCCGGTGATCGGCCACCAGTGGGTCGACCGAACGACGACCGAGCGGCTCGAGGAGCTGTTCCGGGACATGGCCGACCGGGACTACGCCACCAGCACGATCGACCGGACCTGGAACTACCTCAACCAGGCCTGCCAGCACGCGCAGCGGAGCCGGCGCACCAAGACCAACCCAGCCGCCGACGTGCTGCTGCCGGCGCGCCGTCCGTCGAAGCAGCGCAAGAGCCTCACCCTCGAGCAGGCCGAAAGGCTGATCACGAAGGGGATCCCCGAGGACCCTCGCTCGGCGATGTGGCTGACGGGGCTCATGTGTGGCCTCCGTCCCGGCGAGCTCGCCGGCCTGCGGTGGCCGTTCGTCGACATCGACTCCGACGAGCCGAACCTCAGGATCGCTGAGCGCGCGCTCGAGGTCGAGGACAAGTACGTCGGTCAGGCGTCACCGAAGACCGAGCGAGGCAACCGGCGTATGGCGCTCCACCCGCTGCTCGTCGCCGCGCTGATCCGGCACCGCGAGGAGCAGAAGATCCTTGGGCTCTACGAGGACGACGGCTTCGCGTTCCCCACGAGGAACGGGACGCCGATGACGATGTCCAACCTGCGGCGCGCCTTCAAGACGCTGTGCAAGAACACCGGCCTCGGCGATGACTGGACCACCTACGAGCTGCGCCACTCGTTCGTGTCGCTCGTGTCCGATCAGCTCGACGACCTGGTCAAGGTCGCCGACCTCGCCGGGCATGTCGACACAAGGACGACCGAGGGCTACCGCCATTCCGTCCGGCCGGCGCTGCCGCACGCCGTGCACGCCTGGGACGGTCTGCTCAATACGCGATAGGGCAAGACCGAGGCTTAGGCGACAGCGGTGGAGCCGTCGTTCTCGGACGGGCCGTGCTCACGCGTGAGCGTTGACACATCGCCGTACCTATCGGCTGGTGAGTACAACGGTCTGGATCGAGTGCGGCGCGCGTGCCCGCAAGCGCCGTCAATGCGATGGAAGAGCCCTTGCGGGACCTCAGCGCCTGCAGAGTCCATCTTTGGCGGCTGACCCAACCGATCACCCGCCTGAGGTGTGTCATGGGTGGGATGGAGGACCTCGACGATGTGGACACGTTGTTTCGCAAGGAGTTCTCACGACTGGTGAGTGGTCTCGCTGTTGCATATGGCGCCGAGCCCGCGGCTGATGCTGTGCAGGAGGCGTTCCTGTTGGCGCACCATCGGTGGACGCACGTCCGTCGCCTTGAGGACCCTGCGGGGTGGGTGCGTCGAGTGGCGCTCAACCGATTGATGAATGGCCGCCGAAATCGGCTGCGACGCCGAGCGATTCTCGAGACAGTCCGGCCTCGCCAGTTTGAGTCCGCAAGTGACGAGATGCTCGATCTCGAGCGTGCCATTGGGCAGCTGCCGGAGCGTATGCGTCTAGCCGTGTGTCTGCATCATGTCTCCGGCTTCTCAATCGCTGAGATCGCAGAGAGTCTGGACGTTGCGCCAGGGACGGTGAAGTCCAATCTTCACGATGCTCGCCAGAAGCTGCGGGCGGCGCTGAAGGACAACAGTCATGCCTGATTCTGAGGCTCCGAGCGACCCGCTCGCGAACGTCCGGTTGCTTGCGCCAGACGTGGATGTCGACGGTGCTCACGAATGTTTCGTGTCAGCCCGTCGCCGGGCGCACCGCTTGCAGGTGGTGGTGACGACCACGGTGGTCGCCGCTGGTGTCATTGTGGTCTTCGTTGCAGCGATAGCGTTCCGGCCTGAACACAGCTCGACGAATGTGGCCGCTGGTCCCGGTCCGGGTGCCGGCACCGTGCCAGCGCCGAACTCTTTTCCACTTCCAGCACCTGGCGATGCGGTCTCGGTCCTTCTTACAGACGGCATGCCGGTGTGGATTGTGAACCACGGTGACGGTACGGCCTCAGCCGTTCCGGCCCTCTTCCCGACGGATGCCATCGGTGGTCCGGCAGCGCAAGTGCTCTATCCGGTGCTGTGGGACGCAGATGGCGCCTTTGATGTCCTCCTAATGGACGAGGTGCCGCCGCAGGCATTGACCTGGGACTCTCACGGCCGAGCGATACAAGGAGTTTCCGACCTAGTTGGCCTTAGTGCGGTGGTACGCAATGGCCGAGTAGCCGTGGAACGGTCAGACAATTCGAAGATCGCCGGATCTCCGATTGCTGTAGTGCGAGGCCAGGGCAGGAGCTCAATGCCAGTACTTCCGGAAACGACGTCGATCGACCATCTGGAGCCGGGTTGGCACCAACTCAATGTGGACGTGGTCGTCGATGCAGCTGGTGGAGCAGCGTTGTGTCCGTCGATCCGCGCACAGGGGGAGCCTCTGGGGCCGGTTGATGGTTCGCCTTGCGAGACCGCGGTCCTGCACGTGCCGGTCCTGTCGCTGTCAGAAACCATGAGAGACGGGCGGATGCTGTCGCCGGTGGTGGTGCACGTGAACGACGCCATGACCGTCGATGCGATATATCCGAAAGGAGGGCGGGCCTTCGCCGCCAGCGCTGAGAATTAGCGAACAGAACCTCAGAGAGTTACCACTGGACTAATGCGCCATTCTTGGTGATTCGCCGAGGCCTCCTGGAATGGTCGTGGGAGCGGCTCAAGGGGAGCCGCTGTAGCAGGCCATAGTGACGCGTGCACTTAGTGGAACAACTAGACTTGCAAATTCGGCAGCAATTCGCATCTCCGGGGCTTGACATCGGACCCCGATTGTCGGACAACTAACGGCGCTGCCAGATGGATCGAAAGAATGGACCTCACTCATCCGGCTGCGGCTCATAAAACACCAAGGACGGAATCAAGAGAGGGCGGGCATGTTTAGAAGATCCTCGCGAATACTGGTTGCGCTCGTATTGTTAGTCTCGGGCCTTGTGGTCAACGCCGGCGGGAGCGCGAGTGCTTCGAGCGTTATCTTCACGTCTAGCTCGACCTGGTGTGATGCGCGAGCGACCCAATGGCTTGCGCAAACAAGCCCGAACATCACGAAGGCGTATATCAATAGTCCATGGGGTGGCGGCGGTGCAGTGCGTTGCGACTGGATCTCCGTGACGTCATACGTCGACCTGAACGGCGTAGTTACCGGCTATCAGCAGTCCGGCACCACCAATTACGTCTATGCGCCGAACTCCAGCGGCGCATACGGCAACCCCGGCGTGCAGTACAACGGTGCTTGCATGGCTGGGCCAGCGAACCCGTGCTCGCTTGTCGGTTCGGTTCACGCGAACGGCACCGGCACCACCAGGAGTGTGCTCTGATGTGGCATTTTCCAACGATAAGCAAGAAAACGGCGGCGAAGTTGGCAGTGGCAGGTCTCGGGCTGGTGGCCTTGACCACCGGTCTAGTGACGGTGAGCGCCGCATCCCCTGGTACGGCCGGCCAGCAGCGAGGGCGTCTCTCGGCCGATGTAGTAGTCGATCAGGGCACCGAGGCGGATCAATCAACCGCAGAACTCGAAGAGCTTCAAACGGGGCTTTCGCAGAATCCGGTCGTTCTAGCGGAGGGCGAGAGCAATTACGCGCCCGAAGGCCACTATAGGATCATCCTGGGCGCGAATGAGGAGGGCGCGGAGCTGCGGTCATTCTGCATCGAAGTTACCGGTGGAGGTGGCGGTTGTGAAATTGGTCTGTCACATGAGTTCAAGCTGTTGCTGTGGGACGGGGTGCCTATCCCGTATCTAGCCTGGCAGGCGCCTGACAATGTCGAATCAATCATCGTGACGTGGGAGGGCGGCGACACGACAGCAGTCCCCATTGTACGGCCGACAAATGCAGATGGCCTGGGCTTCGCAGCTACCCTGATGCCAGCGGCACGCATCAACTTTACGTATGTGGCAGTCGATAGCAATGGCAACGCGGTTTCCGAGGAGCTCGCGAGGCCCCCGTTGTTCCAGCCAGCTCCCTAGCCTAGGTCTGGGCGCCCATGAGGTGTGCGACCTGAGTGGCGCGGGCGTCCCATAGACCCGATCTCAGCGGGCTTCGACGGCCGCGGCAAGTGTCAGAAATGTGAACGATCCGGTACGTGACCCGGACGGCTTGGAGGACTGATGGGTCTCAGAATAGTCACTGTAGCGATCGGACTTGCTCTACTCGTGACGGGATGTGGTTCCGATGAGCCACCTCAGGTACAGGCTGGGGCGCGCACCGGGGTAGATCCGACCAGCGCAGTTCAAGGCGGCCCGACTGTATCGGCGAATTGCAGCGAAGCTGCGGAGGAGGCCGGCGGGAGCGCCGTGCCCAGCGCTAATGGCTCCGGACTGTGTGCAATCGTCGACGTGGAGGAAAGGCACGAACCTTCCACGGAAGTTGTCAGATTTCTTCTCGATGGTGAGCCAGTCGACACGATAGGGATCGGCCCCTGCCGAATTCCGGACGCGTTTGCTGTCCCTTCGCAGGGTACCCGGCCGAGCGACGATGGCACCGGATTCTTCGTCGTGGGCCAGAACAAGGCAGCTCCAAAGGATCTCGAAGCTGCGCTTCAAGCGAACGTCGCCAACCTTACAAGAGTGGAAGTCGAAGCGTTCCCCGCCCTTGAGACGAGCGTCTTCTACGTGTTCGTCAGATCTGACGATCTGAAGGGGCTTCTGGAGCAGACGTCGAAAGCCGTTGAGTCTGTCATTCCGCCGGTGGAGGTCCCCGAATGCGCTCTGTAACGTCCAAGCTAGGCCGCAATGGCGCTTCTGAGAGCGGTGCTCTGCCACTTGCTCGCCGTCGGCTTGCCTTCGCATTGGTCCCATTCGTTCTGGGGCTGCTGGTGCTCTTGCCCACGGGTGAATGCCCAGCGGGCGCATCAAACGGCCATGGCACTAACTGGTTGGTGAATTCAATTAACGGCGACGGCACCTACCCTAGCTGTAATGAGGTGCACGACCACGATAAGTATTGGTCGGCTTGGGCCGAAACTCGGCACGATGCTGCCATCGGCAACTGCGTCTGGGCCCGAACTTCGCTGTACGTATTCTTTACAGAGACCTGGGATACCGGCTGGGTAAATGGCGACGCTTATGTTGCCTCACCCACGGGTGGAACGAATGCAGGAAACGACGGATCCATGGTCGGACCTAGTGTCAACTACCGGCAATCAAGTTGGCGGTATTATCACCTCTGAGTCGGACGGCGGCAGGGCTATTCATGCCGTTTACTGCGGCCGACTACGCCCATCCAACTCTGGTGATCGCCAATGGGGACTTCCGTCGCGCACTCAGCGCATCGAGCATTCGGTGCGCAACGCATCCACGTTGACCGATCAAGCCAGCGAATGGCCGAGCGATCGCGATGGCGCCTCCTGGAGTACAAGAGCGTCCATGCGAACACTCATCACGGCCATCGAGCGATAGTCGGCGAGCTGTGGGTCATCTGGCATTGGTCCGAGCACGTCGTCGCCCTCGTAGCCGGCCTCCAGTCGGTAGCGCTCGATGGCTTCTGCCGAGTGCCACCACGCCGAGGCCCGTCCGCGGTGATCTGGGATCGGCCCGAGAACTCGGACGAGGTGCTCTGGCGGGTTGCGCCCGATGCGCCCAAGGTGTCGGGCGAGGAGCGCTTCGGCGCGCTGGTCAACAACGGCGAGCCGCTCTATCTCCGCTCGATGGCGGTCGGCCAACGCTTGATGGTCGTCGGCTTGGTGTTGGAGCCGCTTGATCTCTTGGTCGAGACGTCCGAGCCCGGAGCGGTGGCGCTCGATTGCTGTCTCGAGGATCACGCGATCGGGGTTCGGTCGGCCGAGTCGTTCACGTACCCCTCGGGGTCCGAGCGCTGTGAGTCGCTCCGCGGTCTGGTTGAGAAGTCCCGCCGTGTCGGAGCGTTGGCGCTTCAGGGCGGCAAGCTCCGTTTGCGGGTCGGGTGGCGCCGTGGTGAGCAGTTCGCTCAGCGACCGCCACTCTCGGAGCAGCGCGCCGAGATCAGGCGCATGGTGATCAGCTGTCTCTCCGGCGAAGTCGATGGCGAGCTGTTGTCCTCTCGATCGGCGGAGTGCGTCGGTGACGACGTCGAGGGCGTCGGGTTCGAGGGGAGGGCTGGTGTGTTCGGGGGTGTCGTCGCGGTCTCGGCCGACGACGTAGAGGTGGTTGCCGAGTCGGCCGCGTGAGAGTCCGACGTAGCCGAGTTCTCGGTAGAGGGCGTCGTTGCCGAGCAGCAGGGCCCGGTCGCAGGTGAGGCCTTGGGCCTTGTGGGCGGTGGTGGCGTAGCCGTGGGCGAGGTGGCCGGCGTCGAGGTACTTGGCCGGCACCTCGCAGCGCGCTCCCGTGTCGAGCTGCACCGACACCGTCCGCGCCTCGAGGTCGACTGCGGTCACCGTGCCGACGCTGCCGTTGGTGAGCCCCCGGCGCTTGTCGTTGCGGAGCGCGAGGATCCGGTCGCCAGCCTGGAACGTGCGCTCGCCGTCGGCGGTGGTGACCTCGGGGCCGGTGAGTCGGCCGTCGATGGTCATGCGGGCGCGAGCGATGGCGTTGAGCGCTTCGACGTCGACCCAGCGGGCAGCGATCATCACGGCCTGTTCGCCGGCCACGGTGGCCGCCCACCAGTCGGCGACGATCTGTTGACGGACGTCGGAGGCCGTGGCAGCTGTGACCACGCGGCCGTGCTCCTGGTAGGCGGCGAGGGCGACATCGAGGTCACCGTCGCGCAGTTCCTTGAGTGCGGCCTTCTCCCAGGCCTCACGCTGTCGGTGGTTCTCGGTCAGGTGCAGGGTGTCGAGCCGCTCGGTGAAGCCTCGGAACGCTCCGCCGGGTCCGATCTCCTCCAGTTGTTTGTGGTCGCCGACCAGCACGACCTTGGCCCGAGCGGCGTGGGCGTGGTCGAGGAGTCGGACCATCGTGCGAGAGTCGACCATCGCGGCTTCGTCGATCACGACCACGGCGCGCTCTGGTAGTCCGCCGTGTTCTCGGTGGGTGTCGAGGTCGATGAGCAGGCGCGCGATCGTCGACGACGGGATGCCGGCCGACGATTCCAGCTGCGCCGCCGCTCGTGCTGCGAGGGCGCAGCCGATGACCGTGTGCCCGGCGGCTTCCCAGGCGTCACGAGCGGCGTCGAGGCAGAACGTCTTGCCGGTGCCGGCCGGTGCGTTGACGATGTCGACGCCGGCGCCGGACGTGGTGAGGGTGGCGACGAGGCGGGCTTGTTCGGTGCTGATCGTCGGCCGGGCCGCAAGCGCGCCGGCGAGGTGGGCTTCGTCGACGATGCCGACGGTGTCGTGGATGCGGGACACGGCGTCGTCCATCATCCGTTGCTCGAGGGCGACCAGCTCTCGGGTGGAGTAGATGCCGGCCTTGGCGATGCCCGCCGTGGCCAGGTCTCCCGTGTCCGATGGACCCGACACGGACACCACCTCGGCCCGGGCGAGGAACTCGTCGGCCAGTGCTTCGACCTCGGCCGGTGGGAGTCCTTGGGGAAGGTGGTTCGTCCATTCGATGATCACCGAGCAGCGGCTGAACGTCGACGCCTCTGTGGTGAGCCCGTGGGAACTCTCGAGCTTGCGGTGCACGGCTTCGATGTCGGCGGCGGTGAGGATGGTCGGCGCGCCCCGGTCGAACAGGTCGGGGAACTGGTCGGGCTCGTAGCCGATGGACCGTGCCTCGTCGACCCAGCGGTCGCGTAGCCCGACCGGGCTGGCACCGAGGTCCTTGGGCTTGCGGGTGTCGAGCGCAGCAATCTCGGCCGCCTTGGGCGAGGAGTAGCCGAGCTCGTCGAGCTGCGCCTCGATCTGGGCACGCCGCTTCGAGAACTGCCGCAACACCTCGGAAGGCATGGCGGCGACATCCGCGATGCCGTTCTCGACCGGTCCCCACTCGATCCCGAGGCGCAGCGTGAGGAGCCGGCGCAGCTCGGCCTCGTAGATGCAGCCACCCGCCTTGGACTGGCGATAGAGGACACGCCCGTCGAAGGTGGTCCAGCCGCCGGTCCTGTTGTGGACCATGTTGGCCGTCACCACGTGGGTGTGCAGATGGGGGTCACCCTCGCGGGAGGTGCGGTGCCGGAACGCCGCCGAGATGAACCGGCTCGCCTTCTCCGGGCGCACGCCGTCCTTACCCCGGCGAGTCCAACCGGCGGAGCGTTCCATGAAGGCGAGCCCCGCCTCGACGGCCTCGTCGTGGCAGTCCCGTACCAGCCGACTCAGCTCCGGATCACCGAGTCCGAACAACAGGGACACGGACTTCGGGGCTCGGAAGCAGAGGTCGTAGCCCGCGACACGCCGGTTGTTGGCCGCGAGCCGTGTCCCGGTCGCCGGGTTCTCGCCGGCGATGATCGACCGCAGTGTGTCGGCGTCCACCTCACCGTCGAGGCCGAACTCCGAGCGTCCGGACCCGAGCCAGATCCCGGTCGCCTCACCGTGTCCGAGGTAATACTCCTCGGGGCTCTGGGCGATCCCTTTCAGGACGTACTCCGGGTTGGCGAGCTTGCCAATGCTCAGCACGTCGACCACCCCGCCAGACATTCACGATTGCGTTCACGATCCGGTTCACGACCGACTGACGCATCCGAGGATGCAAATTCGTGTGTTCTCTTGGCGGGTGGGGAGAGTGATCGGTTCCGGGTCGAAGAGTGTTCGATCGGGAAGGCGGAGGTGGGGCTCATGGCTGAGGTCCTTCGGGGTCGTCGAGGAGGGTGAGCTGGTCGTGTCGTTCGGGGCTCGAGGGCGGTCGTCGTCGAGGACGAGGCCGGCTGGGCGAGGGCGTCGGAGCCGGCGCGGGTGTGGTCGGTTGTGACGCCGTGGCGAGCCCCGCCGGGAGGTGGAGCACGTAGCCGCCGGCTCCGAACCGCCCACCCGTGCGCCCCTGCGGGCGTCGCTCGATCAAGCCGGCGTCGGCCAGGCGGCGGAGCGCTCCCGCCGCCGTGTCCTTGCTCACCGACACGGCTCCGGCGATGGCTCGCGCCGAGGTACGGGTCACGAGCGCGCCGTCGTCGACGATGGCGTCGAGGGCGAGGGCCTCGAGCACGACCCACGCTGTCGCTCCCAGCGATCGGATCGAGGCGAGCGCTTCACGGCCGATGGCCAGCGCAGCGTCGTTGCAGCCGTCGAGGTTGGCGTCGTGGCTCGACGTCGTGATCCCGTCGACTGCGGACGGGTGGCCTGCGGAGGGCACGGCCGAACCTCCGATGATCGGAGCGGACGCACGCGAGGCGTCAGGCTCGTGGGTGGAGGGGGGACCCGTTCAGTGCCTCGCCGGGTCCCGAGCGAGGAGGTTGGTGTTGCCGGTCAGGCGGCCTCGGGACCGAAGAGGTCCCGGACGAGGTGGTCGAGCGCCTCGCGAGGGACTCGCTTCTGGCGACCGATCCACACGAACGGCAGGCCGGACCGTCCGTCGGTGCGCTCCCACTCCGAGGTGAGGGCGTAGGTCTTCGAGCGGCCGAGCTGCAGCACCTCTGCTGCCTGCTCGACCGTCATGAACGGAGGCAGGTCGTCGAACATCGGAACGTTCCTTTCACAGTTTGACAGTCGGATCTGGGAGTGTCGCGCAACTGTGAACACGAAGTCAAGGACTTCATTCCCAAAGTTTCCACTGCTAGAGTCGTTGTCATGGCCCGACGCCGATCGCAACCTGAACCCGCGGCCGAACCGGTCAGCGTCCACCAGGTGGTCGCCTACAACTTCCGGCGCGCCCGCGAGGACAAGGGCTGGACGCAGGACCAGACCAGCGACGAGCTGGCGCCGTACCTCGGCTACAAGCTGAAGCAGGCCGGCGTGTCGGCGATCGAGAAGACCTTCGACAGCGAGCGCAAGCGCAACCTCGACGTCGGCGAGGTCGCCGCCTTCGCCCGGTGCTTCGATCTTCCGCTTGCCTGGTTCTTCACGCCGCCGCCGTCGATGACGACGCTGCCGCTCGCCACGCCGGGACCGGAGGACCCGCCGGCGGGCGAGGGAGCCAACCTCGCCGAGCTGCTTTCGATTGCCATCGGCACACCAACCGGTTGGGAGGCGTTCGTCGACCGGATCCGCGAGCTGCTCGCCTCCGACGAGGACGAAGACGCCACCCACAAGGCGGTGTACTGGCCGCTGGGCGGTGTCACCCGTCCGGAGTTCGACGAGCAGCTCGAGCTGCGCCGGCGCGCCTTGCGCGACGTCCGACTGGCGCAGCGAGCAACGCCGGCCGACGAGGTCATCCAGCAGATGGCCGGCCTCCTCGTCGACCTGGTGAAGCTCACGCCAACCGGGTTCCAGGCCCTGGCTGAGCAGGAGCCCGACTCGGCGCTCCGGCTCCTGGCCGAGGCGAACGACCATCTCGAGCCGATCATCCAACGAAACGAGACGTCGGGGCCGCCGTCGAGTGTCGAGTTGAACCTGGGACTCGACGAGCTCAGACGGGTCGAACCTGACGAACTGCTCGGTGAGCCGTCCGACGGCTGAGACCATGGCCAGGTCCGTGCCGGAGAGGGAGTGACGTCAGAGATGCCAGACAACGACGACGTTGCAGGAGAACCCATTCCGATCGAGACGGCGATCACCGTGGCCCGGGGATACTGCCTCGGGAAGGAGTCCACCACCTGGGTCGGTCCAAAGACAGGGGTCGGTGACGATGTCGGCCGTCTGTCCGTCGGAGCATTCGCGTTCGCCACGTATGACGGCATCGCTCCCGGGGCGTCGGCTGACATCGAACCGATCGACGTCCTCGTTGCAGACGGACTCAATGCGCAAATGCGCGCCCGGGACATCGCCGGGGTGCTTGCGGTCGGACGTGAGATCGGTGAGCAGATCACTCGGATCGACGAGTCCGGTGTGAAGTTCTGGACGCTGAGTCTTGACCAGGTGTCCAAGGCTCCCTCGGAGCAGAGCGCACCGGAGTGGCCGCTTTGGAGAGCTTGGACGATCTTGATGGGTGTTCCCGGCATCGAGGTGGCCCGCGCGCACAAGATCCTTCACCACAAGCGCCCTTCGGTGTTTCCCCTGATCGACAACGAGACGACTCCGTGGCTCCGAAAGGGCGGATCCGCCTGGGCAACCGTGCATCGAGACCTGACCTCGACGGCCAGCGCTTGGTCTGAGCTCGAGGTAGTGGTCGGGGAGGCACTGGCGGGAACCGCGACCGCAGCGCCTACTCGGCTACGTCTTCACGACATCCTCCTGTGGTCCCGGGTGACGAACCGGTGGGAGGCGGCGGTGGCGGCGGGTGAGAGGCTGCGGCTTGACTCCCGAGGGGTCCCTCGGTTCAGACGCCGAGACTGATCATGAGGCGTTGCGTGTCAAGCGGAGCTCGTCGGCTGGAACCAGGTTGTCGAGGAATTCCTCCAGCGCCTTGACGGCGAGGAAGTTGGCGGAGAGGTCGCGTTCAGCGGCGGCCTCCGTGAGCCGGGCGTGGAGCTCC
This sequence comes from uncultured Acidimicrobiaceae bacterium, assembly GCA_963800295.1. Taxonomy (GTDB): domain Bacteria; phylum Actinomycetota; class Acidimicrobiia; order Acidimicrobiales; family Salinilacustritrichaceae; genus Salinilacustrithrix. The sequence goes on along the minus strand of CAWDAJ010000001.1, from coordinate 8,170 downwards.
TTGGGAAGCCTGAACGCTGTGGTGACGCGTTCTTCGTGGTGCACCTTCGGTCGAGCCATGCGAGCACACTATGAGAGGGCGCGCGCGAAGTGGTGGATACCGCGCGCGGAAACCCAGCACGGTTCGCTGGGAGGTTTCCGCTAGCGAAAACTCTCTGGAATCGGCACTCGACGTGCACCATCCACCACTTCGCAAGCGCGTCGCTTTACCGTTCGAGGGGCCTGAAAGGAGGGCGCCATGCCGAACGCCAAGCAGACCGACGCCATCGCCGGATGGGAGATCTTCAATCGACCGGAAGGTCCGCCGCCTCTGGATCGCCTCAACGAGGAGCTCGCCCGCCTGGGCCACGCTCCTGTGTCCAAGCGGATGTACCGGCACTACCGAGCTCTCGCTCGCCATGGCCGAGACGAGTACCTGCCAATCAACGAGCTGGACATGCAGATCAAGCACGAGCGGTTGCGTCCGACAGGTTGAATCGTGCTCTGTCAGCGACTGCTCTTGGTTGCCGCTACGACGAGGCGGGCGATGCGCACGAGGGTGTTCCGCCGGACGCACCCCTCCATCATCTTGGGTGTCCGATGAGTTCCCAGAGCGAGGTCAACCGCCTGAGGAACGAGATCCAAGGTCTTCAGCAGAAGATCGCTGCAGAGTCAGCCAGGGTTGCGACTGCCCGCGAGAAGGAGGCGAGCAACCGCGAGCGGGCTTCCAAGGCATCGAGCGCCACCTCGGCCTCCAGCCGGTCCAAGGAAGCGGACCGACAGGCGAAGGCGGCCGTCGCTGCGGAGAAGAAGCGGGCGGATCTCGAGAAGAAGCTGGCCGCGAAGCAGAAGTCCCTCCACACCGCGGAAGCGAGGCTCGGCAAGAAGCGGGACGAGGAGCAGAGGCGGGCGATCAAGAAGTTGCAGACTCGGGCGCAGACCGCTGAGCGTCAGTTCCGTCCTTCAAGCTCCGACCTGTCCCCAGCTGTGTTCGAGTCAAGCGCCGCACCGGAGCATGACGTCTTCATCTCCCACGCCTCGGAGGACAAGGAGGATGTGGCCCGCCCGCTCGCGGATCTGCTCATCGGACGCGGTGTGGAGGTGTGGTACGACGACTTCACCCTGACCGTCGGGGACAGCCTTCGACGCAGCATCGATCGGGGGCTGGCGGGGTCGAGATTCGGCGTGATCATTCTCTCGCCGGACTTCTTTCGCAAGGAGTGGCCGCAGGCCGAGCTTGACGGCTTGGTGGCGAAGCAGCGTGCCAGTGGGTCGAAGGTGATCCTGCCGATCTGGCACCGCGTCACGAAGGACGATGTATTGGCCGCGAGTCCGACGCTCGCCGATCTCAAGGCGCTGAACACAGGCGTGATGCAGCTGACCGAGATCGCCGACGAGGTTGCCGCCGTGGCCAAGTCCTCGTGATCCTCCTCAGGGAGGTTGCGGCTGGACCGAGTCTGCGATCAGCGGAATAGGCCGAGCTGCGGCGCCTCGAGGAGCTTCTCGGCAGCCGTCACACAGGCGGTTGCAGCCGTGATGGCGTCGTCGACCTCGTCCTTCGTGACCGGGTCGTAGTCGCGAGGGTCGGGATATTCGGCCTGGTTCCGCCGTCGGCGGAGACGGTCGATCGACTTGAGACCCTCGACCCCGGGGAACTGGGCGTTGATGGCCTCGACGACGGCAATGTGTCCGCCGGCTGACGTCGGCCGCAATCCTTGGTGGCCGAGCAGTGCCGTGGCCGACTTTCGGCTGGCGTCGTAGGCCAAGGCGAGCGCGCCCTCGGGATCTGACTCGGCGTTGGTCGTCGCTGAATCGATGTGGCGGCGGGCCGTAGCGATCAGTCGGCCGACGGTGTCAGCGTCGGCGGGGACTTCCTCCAGGTGACGGTCATCGAGCAGGCGCTCGATGACCTCACTTCCCTTGTTCCACCTGGCCATCGGTCGGACCATAGGGGACCTCGACCATCGGCGAGGACCGAACCTGTTCGGCGAAGCCGTCCGTGGCCGACTCCCACTGCCGGCGCGTGCGTTGGGTGACGTTCACTTCCCGGCCGAGCCGGCGCTCCGCTCGTCGGGCCGCGTCGAAGACCTCGTCTCGATTGGGCTTGCCGAGCACGAGTACGTCGATGTCCTTCGGTGACGGACCGGGCTCGCCTTCGTACCGGGCCGCCCAGGAGCCGTAGATGAAGATGGCCTCGATGTCGTCGATCGGGCCGAACTCGTCGGCGATCACCGACGGGGGACCGAACGCCATCGTGGCTAGTTGGGACAGAGGCCGCAGGTACGGGCTCTCGCGGTTGGCGGTGAGCAGCTTCGTGCGACCGACGGTCGTTGCGTCCAGCACCTCGGCACGCTGGAGCCGGCGGACCTCTGCTGCAACTGTCTGGTAGGGCTCGCCGGTTCGTTCGGAGAGTTCATCGACCGTCCACTCCCGGTCGGGATCGGGGAGCGTCAGTGCCAGGATCTCGCCCTGGAGACGCGACCGGAAGACTGGAAGCAGCGGTGGCGCCTCGGCCGGCATGGCTCCACTATCGCTTAGTTTACGAGCGACATCAACCGAAAACTGAGCGATCGTCGGGAGACGTAGCCACGAACGTAGCCAGTCGAGTCGATCGGACCGATGAGCCTCACGAATGAGGCGTGGCCACCGAGCCGGACCGACTCGGACGTTCGAACCCCTGCTGAGCTGGGGAAACGTGCCGAACGGGGCGACTCTGAGCGACACTCTTCGGAACGCAACCAGGCCGTCCGGACGACCTCCGATCTGCTTTGCAAGCAGGGGGTCGTGGGTTCGAGTCCCATCGTCTCCACTCAGAAGTCGCAGGTCAGGGGCGGTACCTGCGCAGACAACGGTTGCCAGCGCAACGGTCGTGCCCACTACGTGCCCAATGGGCGAGCGGCTCTAGGGGTCGTGGTCCGTCGGTAGCCTCGCCAGTCCATGCTGGTGATCTTCGAGACGGCGTTCGAGGAGTGGGTCGAGCGCCGACACCCATCCGACGATCAGCAGCAACAGGTGCTCGGGTTCCTCGCCGACGTGGCCGACGGAACCGTCACGCTCGACCAGCTGGTGCGGGTGCCGCACTCGGCGGCGTTCCAGGCACAGCTCACCGTCGACGATGTGGTCGTCCTCGTCGAGCTGCTCCAGGGCGACGCCGACTGGTGCGTCGTCAGCTACATCGGGGCGGGCTGACCGCAGTTAGGACTGGCGGAGCTTGTCGGCGTAGTTGCGGATGTAGTCGCCGTCACGCGGCTCACCGAGCACCCCTCGACGCGCGTCGTGGAGGACCCGCCGTTCGTGCACGCTCCGGTGAAGACGCTGGACGAGACGTGCCGTGGCGCCGAGGAGATCATCGGTGATCGCGAGGGCACGGTCGGTGAGCCGTTCGCTGCCGGTGTCCACGGGCGTCGCCACGTGGTTCAGGGTACTTCGGATGCGCCGGATCAGAGTCACGGGGCGTTGAACCCGGCTCTCGAGCGGATCGCATTACTACGGTCGATGATGTGCCCGAGCATCGCGAGGAAGCCGATGAAGCGCGCCAGTGCATTGCGGCCAGCGACGGGATTCTCGAGCGAGCACACCGTTCGCCCGGCTACCTCGAGTATCGGGCTCTCGACGGCCTCGCCCGAATGCTCACGGGAGTGTTCGGCGAAAACCGGGCCGATCTCGTATCGCTTCTGAACCAGCCGAACCATGAGCTCGAGCTCGCCATGGAACTGGTCCAGAACGTGTACCGGGACGACGTGCGCCAGCGGTACCACGCCGAGCTTGCCCGCCGGCTGCACAACTACGTGGCCTCCACCATGACGCTCGTGGACCAGGTCCGCAGGCACCTCATCGGGCGCTCAGGCGAGCTCGTCGAGGAGTTCGAGGCCCGGAAGGCGATGGTGATCGCTACGCCCGAGGTGCCATTCATGCAAGGCCTGAGGAACTTCAGTCTGCACAGAGCGCTGCCGGTGTCGGGGTCGACTGTGAACTTCGCCGCCGGTGATCAGTTCGAGTGTGTAGTGGGCCTATCAGTCCCCCAGCTCTTGGAGTGGGACGGTTGGAAGCGTCCGGCACGTGATTACCTCGAACAACAAGCTGGGTCCCAGCTGGCGCTCCTGCCCGTCGTCGAACGCCATGGTCAGGTGATGACCGACCTTCACACGTGGCTCATCAAGGAGCTGTCTCGGGCCAATAGCGACGCCCTCGCTGCAGCAAACGAGCTTCTCGTGGAAGCCGAGGCCGTCCGGTTTGGTGTATCGATCGACGAGGCCCGGCGCCGGATGGATGAGACGACCAAACGCCGTCGTCAACGACGGCCAGAACCTCAACGCGACGGCTGAAGACGCGGACCGCTGCTCGAACGCACCATGTCGTCGATCGAGTTGGCGATCGCGACATCCTGGCCGGCGACGAGATGCTGATACCGGAGCGCGGCGACTGGCGTCGCATGACCCATCCGCGACATCAGCGCCCGAAGCGGTGCGCCGGTCGACGCAGCGAGCGTCGCCCCGGTGTGTCGAAGGTCGTGGAACCGTAAGCCGGGCACGCCGACTGACTCGGTGGCGGGGACCCAGACCCGCCGGCGGAAGTTGCTGCGCCGGAGGTAGCCGCCCTCGGCGGCGGTGAAGACGAGGCTCAGTGCGAGCGGTTCGACGTTGGTGCGCAGGTGGCGCTCGAGCTCCTGCACGGCGAGCGCCGGCAGAGCAACGCTGCGCCGGCCAGCGTCCGTCTTCGGGGCATCGATCTCGAGGACGCCGTTGACCTCGCTGAGCTTCTGCTCGACGAGCGACCACGCCTGTGCCGAGGTCGACGTGGCGGCGTTGCAGTCCGCCGAGCTCGCCCCAACGGAGCCCGCCGTAGGCGGCGACGAAGACGAGCGCTCCGTAGTGGTCGCCGCAGGCGTCGGCGAGGGCGGCGACCTGCTCGGGCGTGGCGACCTCGATCTCGGGCGGCCGCTCGGTCCCGGCGCCTCGGATGGTGCACGGGTTGCGGGCGATCATGCCGACCTCCACGGCGCCGCCGAGCATGTTCTTGAGCAGGCGGTACACCTTGGCGACGGTGTTCGGTGCGAGGCCGGAGCGTCGGTGCATCATCCCGAGCCAGGCCTGGACGTCGGCCGGTGTGAAGGTTCCGAGCTCCCGGTCGCCGAGGTGCGGCACGATGTGCAACCGCAGGATGTACTCGTACTGGTCTGCGGTGGCGCGGCGGACGGTGGGCAGCTTGGTGGCGAGCCAGCGGTCGGCCCACTCGGCGATGGTGGTGTGCCCGAGGGTGGGATCGTGCCAGGTGCCCCGGGCCATGTCGGCCTCGACGGTGGCGAGCCAGCGCTGGGCGGCGGCCTTGGTCGGGAACGTGATCGGGGCGGTGATCCGCTCACCGTCCTTGGTGGAGTAGCGAGCCTGCCACCGGCCGGAAGGCAGCCGGCGGGCCGAGCCGAATGTGCGGCGCGCCATCAGGGTCTCCTCGTGATCGAGGTGAGGAGGCGAGGCCGATGGCGCCGGCCTGCGAGGCGCATGGTCAGGATACCGGTGCGTCAGGCGACGAAGTCGGGCGACGCTTCGGGGCGACCCGGTGGGTAGCGAGCCAGGCATCGGTCTCGGCGAGGTCGAAGCGGAGGAAGTGACCCCACTTGTAGAACGGGATGCGCCGCTCGGCGACGAGGCGCCGGATGTGGCGCTCGGTGACGCCGAGGTACTCGGCGAGCGTCGGGAGGTCGACGAGTCGGCGGTCGGGGTCGGCTGTGGTCATGACGGGGCTCCTGTCGAGGGTCGTGGTCATTGCTGCCACTAGGCCCGACTCGGGCGCGAAATCTCGCGACGACTTCGGGATGATCGGATTTCGTGGTCATCTCGAAGCCCCAGCAGCCGACGGTCCGCCGGATGGCCGATCCGCGTACGGAGCGTGGCGCAGGTTCCCCCTCGGGGGGAACCTGCAAGGGTGTGTCCGGGGAAAAGGATGGTCACGATCCGGCGTCCTTCTCACGGAGCGTGGTGCAGGAGGACGAATTCGGGCTCCACTGGACTTCGATCTGCGTGGAGCTGGGGCCGCTGGAGCAACCGTGCGTCATGGGGCCTCCAGCGCTCCTGTCGCGTGTGGTCGACGTAGCGGTGTCCGCAGCCGTCGTGTCGAGAGGGCCGGTCGACGCCACGGCTCCCGCGCCGGAAAAGGACAGGAACGTGAACGAGAACGTGAACGCGGTCGAGCGCTGATCCGTCCGAGCGGTCTGCAGCGCGCCACGACGGTCAAACCGGCCATGCGGCTTTGCCGATAAGCAAACGGCGCGCTGGCCCGATTACTTATCGGGCCTCGACCCCGATAACGAGCGCTCCGGCGTCAGTCGTCGCCGATTGGGAGCTTCTCGATCCGGTCCTTGTGGACGGCGTAGATGAACGGACCGGGGTCGGCGCAGGCGCGCGTGATCGCCGGCAGGTTCGCGATGAACCGGGCCGCCATGTCTGGGCCCGAGAGGTCCTGCCGGGTGAGGCAGAAGCAGCGGACCGCATGGCGCTTCACCGCCTCGCGTTCGGCCCGGTTGTACCGGATCCGGGGTGTCCTTCATCAGCACCGCCCAGCCTTCGGTGCCGGCGAGTTCGAGCCAGTCCTCGTCGGTGATGGCCTCGTCGGTCGGGATGCCGTAGTGCTCGGCGAGGGTGACGAGCCGCAGACCCTCGGCTCGCAGGAGCGTCGGGACGACCTTGCGGCCGAGACTCCGATCGAGGAAGAGGTCAGGCAGCCCGTCGGGATGCGACACGCAGGACGTCCTCGAGTTGGTCGAGCGGCACGCCGAAGTCGTCGCTCAGATCCTCGAGGGACTCGCCGGCCCAGAACCGCTCCAGCACGTCGGACACCCGGACGCCGCCCCGCTCGAAGATCGGTGCGCCGAACGCCCGGGTCGGGTCGGCCACGACGTCGGCGTGCTCGTACACCGGCACATGAATCAGCGAGGCGTAGCCATCCTTGCCGTACTCGATCCGTTGCAGGTAGGCGGCGAGAGCATCGGCAAAGACGGTCTGGCCGCTGCGGACCACGACGAGCTCGAGTGCCGAGTCGCCCTCGGAGGATCCACGGCGACGCTCGCCGTACTCGAAGAGCAATTCGGCGCCGTCGCTGTACAGGCGGCGAGAGGCGAGCGCGTGCTCGACGCCGATCTCCTGCTCGAGGGCGTCGAGGGCGGGGCGGATCCGCTGCATCGGGACGCCGCTGCGACGAACGGCGGCCAGCACCATCGACTCGGCGAGCCCGACGAAGGGGATCACTGGTGCGCCGTGGCGTTCGGGCTCGAGGTAGGTGACGACCGGATCACCGGTGACGACGGGTCGGCCCGGAGGATGCCGCACGTAGCCCTTCGCCCAGGTGGCCAGGGTGGAGGCAGGTACGCCGACGATGCGCGCCGCATCGGACACCGTATACAGCGGGATCTCGAAGCGAAGCTCGTCGGTGGTGGTCAGGTTCATCCTCCTCGTCACCCGTATTCAACCAGCGTGGTGGGACAAGATCACGGTGCTCGCGGCAATGGGTCACGTCTGGCCCGTAACCTCTGGCCGGCGGCTACTGGGTGGAAGCGTCTGGGCGTCGCCCCGATCACACCGAACGCCGTTCGCCGTCGGCGAGCAGAAGGAAGCAACGCGTGAAGAGTTCTGATTGGCTGAGGTCCGCAAGACGCTGTGGGCGGCAGCCGACGAGATGCGGGCCAACTCGTCGCTCGGCCCGGCCGAGTACCGCGGCCCCGTCCTCGGACTCATCTTCCTCGCCTACGCCGAGCACCGGTTCGACCTCGTGACGCCCGAACTCGAGGAGAAGGCGTCGAACTACATCCCGGTCACGCCGATCACTACAAGGCCCGTTCGGTGCTCTACGTGCCCGACGAGGCCCGGCTGTCGAACCTGGTCACGCTTCCCGAGGCTGAGAACCCGGGCAAGGCCGTCGACGAGGCCATGAAGGCCATCGAGGCTTCCACCCGGAGCTCAAGGACGTGCTGCCCCGCGGCTACCAGTTGATGGAACAGTCGGTGCTCATCGAGCTGTGTCGTCTGTTCGCCCCGCTCCCACGCCAGCTCTCCGGCGATACCTTCGGACTCATCTACGAGGACTTCCTGTCGAACTTCGCCATGGCCGAGGGTCGACTCGGTGGCGAGTTCTTCACGCGCACTCGATTGTCCGGCTGATCGTCGAGATCATCGAGGCGTTCCAGGGGCGGGTGTTCGACCC